>NZ_JAMZDZ010000001.1:3799032-5065377 GCF_024172085.1 Hamadaea flava
GCTATGTGCTGACCAAGGCGGGTCACGCCCGGGTCTTCCCGATGCCGGAGGTGCTCTCCGACGACGGCTACGTCCATAACAGCTTCACTCCCGGCGAACGCGTCGTGGTGCGGCAGGCCCGGTCATTCGTGCGCCCGGCCCGGACCGTCTCCGCGTACCTGCGCCGACGGGTCCGCGTCCGGGCCGGCAACCGGCAGCTCGCCGAGCTGGGCCGGGTCTCCGCCGAGGGACGGCTCGGTCCGCGTGCGCTGCTCTCGCTGGTCGCGCGACGCGAAGTAAGCCCGCTGGATGCCGGCTGCTACCTGGCCGTCCTGCTCCTCGACCGGGGCTGGACGGTCCTGCGCGGCCGGCGGGGCCGGACGTCGTGGGGTCTCGATGTCAGCAGTCGGGTGCCAACGGGGCCGGGGAACGGTTAGCCCCTCCACCGCCGCCTCATACGCGGCCAGCAGCGAGATCTTCGACTGGTCCCACGACAGCGGGCCGGCGACCCGGGCCCGGCCGATCTCGCCCATCCGCTGCCGGTCCTCCGGCGAGTCCAGCAGGTACGCCGTGAGCTTGGCGAACTCCGACTCGTCGTTGGCCGGGGCGTAGACAGCGGCGTCGCCGGCCGACACCCGGGCCTCGCGCAGGTCGAACGAGACGATCGGGCGGGACATCGCCATGTACTCCATGATCTTGTTCATCGTGGAGACGTCGTTCAGCGGGTTGAGCGGGTCAGGAGACAGGCACACGTCCGCGGTGGACAGATAGCGGAGCAGGTCTTCGTCGCTGATCCGGCCGGTGAACGTCACGTGGTCGGCCAGGCCCAGCTCGACGGCCAGGTCCTTCATCGCGTCGAAGGTGTCGCCCGCGCCGACGAAGGCGGCGTGCCAGTCGGTGCGGCCCTGCTCGTCCCGCAGCTTCGCCAGCGCGCGCAGCGCGTAGTCCACGCCGTCCTGCGGGCCCATCACGCCGAGGTAGCAGAGCAGATACGGCTTGCCCTTGCGCAGCTCCGGTTCGGCCGGCACCTGCCGGAAACGCTCGACCTTGGGCGCGCTGCGGACGACGAACACCTGGTCCTCGCGCTTGCCGCCGCGGGTGAGCGCCGCCTCGCGGTAGCTCTCGTTCGTGGCGATCACGATGTCGGCGGCCTGATACGTCTTGCGTTCGAGCCAGCAGACCACCCGGTAGAGGAAGTCCCGGCCCCGGCCGAACCGGGACTCGTACAGCTCCGGCACCAGGTCGTGCTGGTCGAAGACGAACCGGGCGCCCCGCCGCCGGAACCGCTTGGCGAACAGGAAGAACAGGTCCGGCGGGTTGCAGGCGTGCACCACGTCGACCGGGCCGACCTTGCGCGCCAGCCGGTAGGTGTGCCACAGCGCCGAGCCGTACTCGCGCAGGTAGCCCTGCGGCCCGCCGGTCGCCGCCTTCAACGGGTACCGGTAGATGTGGACGCCGTCCAGCTCCACGTAGGGCTCGGTGTCCCGGCCGGTGCCCATCGGGCAGATGACGTTCACGGTCCAGCCCGCGTCGCGCAGCGCGCAGGACTCCTGCCAGACGCGCCGGTCGAACGGCACGGACAGGTTCTCGACGAGGATGAGCGCTTTACCAGCCAAGGCCCACATATCCCGGGTGCGCCCGGCGCGTCTCCGCGTCGGGAAGGCGGACGAGGTCGATGATCGGGCGGTCGCCGGCCCGGTCGAGGACCGGGCTCAGCGCCGGATCGGCGAAGCCGACGACACAGACCTCGGCGAAGTCGAGGACGTCGTCGGCGGAGTCGCACAGCAACTCCCCGAGGTGCGGCAGGTGGCGGTCGATGTACTCCCGGTTGGCCCCCATCAGCCGGGACAGCGCCACGTTCGCGTCGTAGATCCGCAGCTCGTAGCCCTTGCCCACGAGCCGTTCGGCCAGCTCGACGAGCGGGCTCTCACGCAGGTCGTCGGTGCCCGGCTTGAAGGAGAGCCCGAACAGGCCGACCTTGCGCTTCCCGGTGCCGATGACCAGGTCGAGCGCGCGCTTGAGGTGCTCCTCGTTCGAGGGGAGCACGTGCGAGAGCAGCGGCACCGCGATGTCGGCGCGGCGGGCGGCGTACACCAGGCCCCGGAGGTCCTTCGGCAGGCAGGAACCGCCGAACGCGAACCCCGGGCGCAGGTAGGCCGGGCTGATGTTGAGCTTGCGGTCGGCCAGGAAGACGTCCATCATCCGGTGCGAGTCCACGCCCAGCGCGCGGCAGATCGCGCCCATCTCGTTGGCGAAGGCGATCTTCAGACCGTGGAACGAATTGTCGGCGTACTTGGCCATCTCGGCCACCGGCACCGGCACCCGGAACACCTCGCCTGGCAGACCCTCGTAGAGCGCCGCCACGACGTCCCCGCTGACCTTGTCGTACTCCCCGATCACGGTCTTCGGCGGGTCCAGGAAGTCCTTGACGCTCGAGCCCTCACGCAGGAACTCCGGGTTGTACGCGACACCGAAGTCGACCCCGGCGGAGCGGCCGGAAGCCTTCTCCAGCAACGGAACGAGCAGTGATTCGCAGGTGCCCGGCAGCATCGTGCTGCGGAACACGACAGTGTGCCACCGGTCCAACCCGGCCAGCGCCTCGCCGATCTCCGCCGACACCCGTTCGAGGTACTCCGTCGACAGGCTGCCGCTGGGCGCGGACGGCGTACCGACGCAGACCAGCGACACATCGGTCGCCCGGATCGCCGACGCGAGGTCGACCGTCGCCCGCAGCGCGCCGGACGCGACCACCTCGGCGGTCAGCTCGCCGATCCGCTCCTCGACGACGGGCGCCTGGCCGCGGCCGATGAGTTCCACCTTGACCGGGCTGACGTCGACGCCCACCACCTCGTGGCCGCGTGCGGCCAGGCAGGCGGCGGAGACGCTGCCCACGTAGCCCAGGCCGATGACGCTGATCCTCATATCACTTGCCTTCCTTGGAGACGGTCGTTCATGGCAGTTCCCGCTCCCGGCGCGTGTCCGGGGAGCCACCCTCGCCAAGGGATCGGGAACCGCCACCACGCATCGCTCGGACGGCGCGGCGCAGGCCGGGGCCGAGCGGGGACGACTTGGCGGCACCGACGACGGTTCCGTGCAGGCGGCGCAGGGCCCGACGAGCCGAACTACGAGTGACCAGACCCTGGGCGACCGACATCTCGCCGGTCTTGGCCCGGCGCTTGTACTCGTCCTCGCCCCGGCCGAGGTCGATGCGAGTGACGCCGAGGCCGGGCGCGGCCGCCACCAGTTCGCGGAGCAACATCCAGCCCGGGGCGAGCTTGGCGAACTCGGGGTCGTAGACCGGGAACCACCAGTGCAGTACGCCGCCCGACCGCAGTCCGAAGTGCGCGGCGACCAGGCGAGGCCCGGCGTGCAGAGTGGACAGGATGCCCGCGAACTCCGGATCCCGCGTACGCAGCAACGACCGCAGCAGGTGCACCCGACGCGGATCGGCGAAATAGTCGGCGGCGCCGGTGGCGGCGTACTGCCCCCGTTTCAGCTCGATGAGCTGGTCGAGGGCGGCGTCGTCGACGACGTCCACGGCGAACCGCACCGTCCCGTACGCCTTCTCCGTCTTCGCTGTGTGCCGGCGCGCCTGCCCGATGTTGCTTTTTCCGCTGCTGGACGCCCGGCCCAGGTAGCCGTCGAGGCCGCCGGTGACGTCGAGATAGGGCGACGGCCGCCGGGACTCGATCCACGGCGTGAACTCCGCTCCCGTCCCGTCTTCGTCGTCGACGAGCAGGTGGTCGAACGCGTATCCGCGTACCCCTCCGGAGAGCAGGTCCAGGGGCGCGAACCGGGAGCCGGGCGCGCGGATCGGGCCTTGGAAGTCGGCCCCGGGCCACCCGACCGGCCGCAGTTCGCCGCCGTCCTGATGGGTCGGCAGCAGGGCCTGGATCTCGCCTGCGGCGTCCGTCGCGACGGCGACCCGCACCGGTACGCCCGCCGCGTGCACCGCCGCCGCGAAGCCCGGATGGAAGTACGGGCTGTCCAACCGGGTGTTGGCCGCCCGTAGGGCATGCCAGGCGTCGAGCTGCCGGTTGGTCAGCTCGGTGAGGTCGTGATTCGTGATCGGCATTCCATCCCCCCAGATCGACAATGGCCGTCAGCTCATGTCGCGAGCGCTCGAAGTCGCCGCGACGGCCGCAGCAGCGCGACCACCGCGGCGCGCGCCCGTTGTCGGCCGAGGGCGGCGCGCAGGGTTTCGCCCGCGAGCACGATCAGGAAGTACGCCCCACCGGCGAGCGCCGAGTTGCGGCGGCGGTAGAGGGTCACCTTGTTGACCACGCTGAGCGCGTTGAGGGTCGGATTGATCTGCTGTTCGCCGCCGATGTGGGTGATCTCGGCGGCCGGCTCGTACCAGAGGGTCCAGCCGCGGTCGCCCGCGCGCAGCGCGAAGTCGGTCTCCTCGCTGTAGAGCAGGAAGCTCTCGTCCCAGGGGCCCACGTCGCGTAGGGCAGCCGCTGAGATCAGCATGGCCGCCCCGGTGGCCCACGAGTAGGCGCCGGGCAGGTCCCGCTCCCGGGGATCGGTGATCAGCTCGCCGAACCCCGGCAGCCGCCCGGCGACCCGGCCGAGGAACGCCTCGCCGAACGCGCGCCGCAACGTGGGGGCGTACCGCAGGGAGGGCTGGAACGAGCCGTCCTCGTTCAGCAGCTTCGGCACGGCGATGCCGCACGTGCTGCGCTGGAGCGTCGCGGCGAGCCGGGCGAGGGTGTCGGGACGCAGCCGGCAGTCCGGGTTCAGCACCATGACGGCGTCGTACTCGCCCGGCACGGCGGCCACGCCTGCGTTGATCCCGGCGGCGAAGCCGGCGTTGCGGCCCACCGCCAGCGGGATGACCGGCAGGTCGAATCCCTTCGCAACGGTCAGTGAGTCGTCGCGGGAGGCGTTGTCGGCGACCACGACGGCGGTCAGGCGTACGCCCCGCTGTCCTTCGAGCGACCGCAGGCAGCCCGCGAGGACGTCGGCGCTGTTGTAGGTGACGATGACGACCGCGATACGCGGTTCGGGCGTGGTCACGGCTTCCCCCGGAGTCGTTTCGCGGTTCGGGCCGCCAGGCGGCGGGCGCGCTGAGCCGGCCCGGGCCGGCCGTCCACGACGGCGGTCAGCCAGGCGGCGTCCATGTCGTGACGCAGACTGTTGCGCGGTTGCAGCCAGGCCGACGGCTTGGCCGGTCCCCCGTCGCTGCTCAACACCCGCCGTACGCCCACATGGCGCAGGCGCTTGAGCACCCGCCGGTCGTAGGAGCCGAACGGGATCGCGACGCTGTCGACCGGCCCGCCGACGAGGTCGCCCAGTACGCGATGCGCCTCCTGGAACTCCTCGCGCGCCTCGCTCTCGTCGACGCGACGCCAGTCCCGGTGCGCCCAGCCGTGTGAGCCGACCGGCATCCCCGCCTTGACCAGCTCGCGTACGCCGTCGGCGTCGAGCCGCCCGGGTTCGCCCAGCAGCCCGGCGAGCACGAAGAACTCGGCGGTCAGCCCGCGGTCGAGCAGCCGGGGCAGGGCGATCTCCAGATCGGACGCGTTCCCGTCGTCGAACGTGATGCGGACATGGTCACGCCGCGCCGCCAGATCGAGCATCTGCTCGAACTGCCCGACGCTCACCCAGGTTCGGTCCTCACCCGGCGCGAGATCGCGGTCGGTCGGCCCGATCCCGTGCACGTTTATCATGATGATCGATGCACCGAGGGCATCTGAGCTGCGCAATGAATCGCCTATCGTTCTTCGGTCAGGTCGAGCCGCGGCCGACCGGGACCGTTAGATCGTGAGGTTTCGTCGACTCAACGGGCCATCGGCGAATCGGGCGGACCGAATGTCCGCAAGCCGACACGGTCATGATTGCTTCCCCCCTGGTCGGGCCATGCCATCATGGGGCCCGCTCATCTACGATCGAGCTGCTGAAGACGTGCTCACCTCGGTCGCGACCAACATCGACAGACGCTCGCGACGACACGGCAGATATCTATGCCGACCTATGGAAGGACGACGGTGGACTTCTGGGACCTCGCCAAGGTGCTCTTCCGGAACTGGGTGGTCGCCGTCCCGATGCTGCTGCTCACCACCGGTCTGACGGTGCTGACCTTCAGCGCGATCAAGCCCGACTACGTCGCCACCGCCTTCGTCCAACTCGTACCGCCGGCGACGCCGGTGCCGGCCAAGGTCGGCGAGCCGGCGCGCGTACAGGTGAATCCCTGGCTCGGCCAGGGTTTGCAGACGCTCGGCAACGCCGCGATCGTCACCGTGCAGGAGCAGTCGGTCGTGGACGCGATGAAGGCCGCGGGCTACACCGACTCGTTCACCTTCGAGATGGGCGGCGACAGCCCGCTGGTGAAGATCGAGGCGGTCGGCAAGTCCAAGGAGCAGGCCTCGGGCACCGCCGACGAACTGGTCGCCCGATACAGCGAGAGCGTCACGACGCTGCAGAAGAACGAGCGCGTGATCGACGCCGACCTGATCGCGCCGCGCCGGCTCGACCGGGGCACCAACGTCGAGAAGTCGAACTCCAACGTCAAGCGCGCGCTGGTCGCGGTGTTCGTCGCCGGCCTGATGCTCACCGTCGCGGCGACCGTCGGCTTCGACGCGCTTCTGCGCTCCCGCGCCAAGCGCCGGGCCGGCGCGATGTCGGCCGCGGAGCTGGCGGCGGCCCGGGAACGCGCCGTCGGCATGGCTTCCGGCGTACGCCTGAGCAGCGTCGGCACGCTGTATCGCCCGCGCGCCATCACCACGGCGACCGGGGGACCGTCCGGCGGCACGCCCCCGGACGAGGCCACGGCCTGGTCCGCCGGCGACCAGACGGTCGTCTACCGGACGGTCGACGACGTGATCGAGCCGACCGACATCGCCGACCCCGACGACGAGGACAAGCCCGAGGTCGAGGACGCGACCCTGGTGCTGCCCTCGTTCACGCCCATGAACGGCGTAGAGATTCCGCGCCCGTCGGCCTGGCCGAGCAAAGAGTGACCGACGGCCTGGCCGAACGGCAGGTGGCCGACGTCGAGCGGCAGGTAGCCGACGTCGCCGGCCGCCGGGCGGATCTGGAGCCGTCGCTGGTCTCGGGCCGGACCTACGCCACCCGCCGGCGGATCGGCCGGGTGGACGCGCCGCTCGTGCTGTGCCTGATGATCGTCATGATCGGGCTCATCCCGTTCAACCTGATCGTCCCGGGCATGACCGACCTCGCCCGGCCCGGCATCATCCTGGCGCTCGGGTTGTTCGGCTGGTGGTTCATCACGCGCTTCACCACCCACCTGTCGATGCGCGGGCCGCAGCCGCTGCGCTGGGCCCTGCTGTTCTTCATGATGAGCATCCTGCTGTCGTACGCCGTCGGCTTCATCCGTGGACTGACCACGATGGAGGCCAACGGGGCGGACCGGTCGCTGCTCTTCTTCTGCGCGCTCGCCGGGATCATCCTCATGACCGCCGACGGCCTGCCGAACTGGCAGCGGCTGCGCACGGTGGTCAACGTCCTCGTCGTGGTGGCCGCGCTGATGGCCGTCATCGGCCTCATGCAGTACATGTTCTCGGTCGACCTGACGCAGTACCTGGTGATCCCGGGCTTGCAGTCCAAGTACGACGCGCTCGGCTTCATGATGCGCGGCAGCAGCTACCGGGTCGCCGGCACGACCGCGCACTACATCGAGCTGGCCACCGTGCTCGCCCTCGCCCTCCCGTACGCCGTGCACGTGGCGCGATTCGGCGAGAAGCGCTGGCAGAAGCAGCTGGCGCTGGTGTCGGCGGCGCTGATCGCGGCCGGCGTCGGCGCCACGATCTCGCGTACGGGGATTCTGGCGATCGGCGTCATGTTCGTGTGCCTGTTCCCGGTGTGGAACTGGCGGATGCGCTTCAACATCGGGGTGCTCAGCGTCCTGCTGTTGGGCGTGCTCGCCGGGGTGAGCCCGGGGCTCTACCGGACGTTGTTCTCCATCTTCTCCAACGCCTCCGACGACACCTCCGTCTCGGCCCGCTACGAGCGCTACCCCATGGTCTTCTCGTATGTCGCGCAACATCCGTGGCTCGGGCGCGGCACCGGCACCTGGATTCCGCCGCAGTACCAGATCCTCGACAACCAGTGGCTGGTCACGCTGCTCACCAACGGCGCTCTCGGGGTAATCGCCCTGGCGGCCCTGCACATCACCGGCATCGTGCTGGCGTACCGGGCGCTCAAGCGCTCGGCCAACGACGACGAGAAGCACCTCTGCGCGGTGGTCCTGTCCACTCAGGTCATGGCGCTGCTCGTAGCCGGGACGTTCGACTCGCTCAGCTTCACCACCTACGCCGTGGTCATGGCCCTCTCGCTGGGCCTCTGCGGCGCCGTCTGGCGGCTCACCCACCCGGAGCCGCAGATCAGGACCTCGACGACCCGCTGGTTCCTCGGCGGCGTCTACCGGCCGGAGGTGACGCGGTGACCCGCCCCTTCCGCTTCATCGCCCCGATGCCCCGCCTCACCGTGCCGCCACCGCGGTGGCGTGCCGAGCTGCGCCGTCTGGAGGATCTCGGCTTCCACACGGTCGCCGTCTCCGACCATTTCACCCAGGGCTGGATGATGGAGCCGATCGTCGCGATGACCGCGGCCGCCGAGGCCACGACCACGCTGCGCGTGCTCAGCCTCGTGCTCGGCAACGACTACCGGCATCCCGTCCTGCTCCACAAGGCCATGGCCACGCTCGACGTCCTGTCCGGCGGGCGGGTGGAGATCGGACTCGGCGCGGGCTGGCTGCCGGGCGACTACCACGCCGCTGGTCTCCAGCTCGATTCCCCAGGGGTACGCATAGCGCGGCTGGCCGAGTCCGTTCAGGTGGTGAAGGGGCTGTTCGCGTCCGATCCGCTGACCTTCGCAGGGCGGCATTACCGCATCACCGAGCTGGACGGGCTGCCGAAGCCGGTGCAACGGCCGCATCCGCCGATCCTCGTCGGCGGCGGAAGCCGGAAGGTGCTGGGGTTGGCCGGGCAGCTGGCCGACATCGTCGGGGTGAACCCGAGCCTGAAACCCGACGCCGCCGCCGGTTCGGCCGTGCTCGACCTGACCGAGGACCGGGTCGCCGAGAAGATCGCGTGGGCGAAGGCCGGCGCGACGGCGGCCGGCCGCGACCCGTCGGTGCTGGACTTCCAGATCAGCGTGCTGTCCCTCGACGTCACCGACGTTCCGGGCGCCCAGCGCTGGACCTCCAGCCTGGCTCAGGGCGTCGACCGGCAGGTGCTGGCGGCCAGCCCGGCGGTCCTGCACGGGCCGGCCGCGTACTGCGCGGAGCAGTTGCACAAATGGCGTGAGGTGCTGGGGCTGAACCAGTTCCACCTCGGCGGCGACCCCGTCGCGGCGGCCGCCGTCCTCGCCAAGCTCTAAGCCTTGGACAGCTTCGCGATCCGGGCGAGTCGCTTGCCGCGGTTGCCCCAGTCGCGGCGCTGCCGACCGGCGTACCAGCGGTAGACCAATGCGCGGGCCTGCCGGCGCTGCTCGGGCTCCAAGTAGTCGACGCCGTTGACCCAGCGCATCAGCTCGACGCCCTGCAACGTGGTCGCGGCATGCGCCGTCCACGCCGGTACGCCCAACCGCCGTCCCAGCACCTTGCGGCTCTCGTCGCGCCAGCCGCGCCGGCCGAGCGCCTCGGGGACGTGCCCCCAGGGTCCGGCCAGCGCCATCTTCGCGGCGAAGATCTGATCCTCCCGGAGCATGTTGCGCCGGGGAATCGGGATGATCGTCTCGCGGCGCATCAGCCCGTACAGCGGGTCGATCAACGCGTAGCTGGTGTTCAGCAGGCGCAGCATCTCGCTCAGCCGCTCGATCGGATCGTCCGAAGCCAGCGCGGTGCCATGGTAGGGCGCGGTCTCGGT
This sequence comes from Hamadaea flava, assembly GCF_024172085.1. NCBI lineage: Bacteria > Bacillati > Actinomycetota > Actinomycetes > Micromonosporales > Micromonosporaceae > Hamadaea > Hamadaea flava. The sequence continues at coordinate 3,808,842 of NZ_JAMZDZ010000001.1, forward strand.
GACACCGTTCTCCAGCTCGAACTGGACGCCCATCGTCACCAGGATCAGCCGCTCGTCGCGCTCGAACTCGGCCAGCGCCCGCGACAGGCAGTGCGGGGACAGCCAGTCGTCGTCGCCGACCCAGCGGAAGAAGGTCCCCCGGGCCTGTCGTCCGGCGAAGACGAAGTTGTTGAGCAGCCCCACGTTCTCCGGTTGCCGGAAGTACCGGATGCGGTCGTCGGCGGCGGCCAGCTCCCGGCACACGCCCTCGGTGTCGTCGGTCGAGGCGTTGTCGGAGATGATCAATTCCAGCTCGGCGTGTTCCTGAGCCTGGATCGACTTCACCACCGAGGTGATGCGCTCCGCGCCGTTGCGTACCGGGAGGCAGACCGAGATGAGCACGTCACTCGACGGCATGAGCTTCCTTTCGGCGTACTGATCCGAGCAGGCGACGCCGGTGTTCCGGGGCGACCCCGAGGACGGCGTACGCGGCGAGGCCGGCGACTCCGCCGACGAGGAGCACCGCGACGGCCGGGCTGCCGATGGCGTACCCGGCCAGCCAGGCGAGCACGGCGGCGACGAGGCCGCCGAGCACCGGGCGGAGCAGCTTCGGCCCGACCGGCTTCAGGCGTACGCCGATCCGGTGCAGCGCGACGACCGTCACCGGCAGCGCGACGAGCAGTCCCACCGCGGCGTGCGCGATGGCCGCCCCGGTGATGCCGCCTTGGGTGGTCGCGAGGATGAGCACCGGGATCAGCACGATCGCCCAGATCAGGTACAGCCGCAGGGCTGCTTTGGTGGCGCCGGCGCCGATCAGGATGTCCAACGCGAATCCGGTCAGTACGCGTACCACTGTGAGAAGCATGAGGTAGGGCAGCACCGGCGCGGCCGCGGACCATTTGGCCCCGTAGAGGACCGCGATGAGCGGGGTCGCAAGCGCGGCCATGAGCACCGCGATCGGCATCAGCACGGTGACGAGCGTGGGCAGCGAGGCTTGCACCCCAGCGGACAGGGTCTCGGAGTCCACTTCAGACAGACGGGAGAACCCGGCGACCGAGACGTACCGGACCGCGGTGGACAGGATGCTCAGCGCCCACGTCGAGATGTTGAAGGCCAGCAGGTAGAAGCCGAGCTGGGTGGCGCCCGCGAGGTGCCCCACGATGATGTACGCCGCGTTGATCAGGACGGCCTCGACGCCGAGGCTGGCCGCGAGCGGGATACCGAAGGCCATGAGCCGCCGGGCGACCGCCCGGTCGAAGCCGGCCCGCAGCGGGACCGCCGCCCAGAAGAAGACGAGGAGGCCGGTGACCGCCGTGCCCACGACGAGCCCGCCGGCGAAGCTGTACGCCCCCGCGCCGCCGAGCGCGAGCGGAACGGCGACCGCGGCGTTGACCGCCATGCCGATGAGGTTGGCCTGGATGAGCTTGTCCTGCCGGAAGGTACGCATCAGCGCCGCGCTGCGGACGGCCGTGGCGCCGTCGATCAGGATGACCACGGTGAGCAGCCGGATCACCCCGGTTGCCTGCGGCACCGCCGAGACCTCCGCGATGATCGGCGCGGCGATCCAGAAGCCCAGGTAGATGAGGATGCTGAAGGCCATCGCGAGCACCGTGGCGGTGGCCGAGATCTCCTCCAGAGCGCCACGCCATTGCACCGTGGCGGCGATCAGGCCGACGTCGTTGACGACCATGACGAGCTGCATCGTGGCGAACGCGACGGCGAAGACGCCGAAGTCCGCCGGCGCGAGCAGACGGGCGAGCACGAGGCCGAGCGCGAACGAGCCGGCCTTGTTCACCAGCGTCCCCGCGACGCTCCACTTCAGCCCGCGCGTCGCCTGCCGCCCGATCGACTCGGTGGCGTTGGCTTCCGGGGCGGTCTCTGCGATGGTCATAGCGAGGCAATTCTCTCGGGCCGTCCCCGGGGCCAGGCCCGACTGACGGAATTGCGACTAGTTCTCCGGCGGAACGGTCGACCCGTCATCCCACTTGTTGTTCGACCACTGGTTTCCGGTTCCGTTCTTGTTGAATCCGGTCACCGGTCCGTACGCCCCGCACTTGCGGTTGGAGCCACGCTGGAACACGTTGTTGACGACGATGACGTGGTTGGCGTGCGGGAAAGGTTTACTCGACGCGTCCCCGCCGTAGAGGCAGTAGGACATGCCGGTGCCGGCGGCCAGGAAGTTGCTGTCGATCACGACGTCCGAGATGGTCGCGAAGTCGCCGAGCAGGTTCAGGTCACCCGTGCAACCCTCCCCGACCGAGTTGGCCGGCGGGCTGCAGAAGATGTAGTTGTGGCGGATGCGGATGTTCTTCCCGCCGTTGGAGAGGAACCCGCCCAGGTGCCAGTTGGCGTCGTCCGGGATGCGCTGCCCGTGCAGGTAGGAGTCCTCGATGGTGCAGCTGATCGCGTGCTCCCCACACTGGACGCTGGTCGCGCCGCCGGTCACGTCGGTCCGGATCACCTTCATGTTGCCGTAGCTGACCGCTGGTAGCTGAACGAGCCCGGCGTTGACCTCGGAGTCCACGAGCGTGTACGACCACTTGCTCGACCCGCTGATGTCGGTGTCGAGGACCACGCGACCGTTGATCTTGCTGCGTTTGATCGTGACGTTGGCCGCCCGCACCTCCAGCGTGCAGTTGACGGTCTTCGCGTCGATGACCGTCCCCGCCGTCTTGATCTGGCACGGCCCGCTGTACGCGGACAGCTTGGTGCCGGCCGGTACGCCGGTGTTCGACGCGTTGGGCCAAGGGCCGCCGGCGGCGGACGGGAGCTTCGCCGAGGAGCTGGGTTTCGGTGTCGCGGTCGGGGAGGCCGACTTCGTGGGCGACGCTGACGGTGACCCGGCGGCGGAGGCGCTGTCCGTGACGTGAGCCGAGGCGGATGCGGAGGCTCCGGCGTCCACCCCGTCGGCGCCGTCGGTGCGTTGGACGGCGTACGCCACCCCGATGGCTCCGACGATCACCAGGACCGTGGCTCCGGCGAGCAGGGCGCGGCGATACCGGTCGTACCAGGGCATCCGGCGACGTGGTGGCGGTTGAGGCGGGCGCACGGCGGCACGGTATCCCTTCGCTCACTCGATGGCGCCGGACTGGTTGTCCGAACGACTTAGGAAACTACATCGCATGCTCCGGGGTACCCATCCAGCCGAAATCTGACAGGAAACAGCGATCATGATTGATTGCTGGTACGTTCGGCGGCGTCATGGTGACCCCTAGACCGCACTTCCCGGTGACCCCCCAGCCGCGTCGAGGCACCCGCCCCGTCCGGTGGGCCGTCGCCGCTGCGGTCGTGGGCGTACTGCTGCTCGGTGCGGGCGCGTACGCGCTGGCCAGACCGCAGTTCGGCGGGTCGGACCCCACCGACTTCCGCGGTGGCGCCACGCCGGGGTTCACCGATTCCTCGGTCCTCGGGTCGGGCTCGGCATCCGCGAGCGCCGGCCCGTCCGTCAGCCCCTCATCCGCCAAGTCGCCTACGCCGACCAAGCCGCCCGGCGTCTCCGGTCCGCCGGTCAAGGCCGCCGCCGGCAAGAGCTGGAAGCTGACCTTCGCCGAGGAGTTCTCCGGCTCGGACTACGACCACAGCAAGCTCACCCCGTGCTTCGACTGGAACAGCGGCGACTGCACGTCGACCTTCAACCAGGGCCGGGAGCACTATCAGCCCTCTCAGGTGACGGTCTCGGGCGGCACCGCCAAGCTGACGGCCGCGCCGCTGTCCCCCGCGCGTACCGACTCCGCCTGCCAGAACGGCAAATGCACCTACAAGGCGGGGCTGTTGTCCACCGCGCGACCCAAGGCGACCAGTGGCTCCAGATACCTGTACGCCTTCACCTACGGCTACGTCGAGGCGCGCATCAAGTTCCCGGCGACCCAGGGGTTCTTCACGGCGTTCTGGATGCTGCCGACGAACCCGGACTACGAGTACCAGACCGAGATCGACATCCTGGAGCTGCTCGGCGACGACCCGTCGACCATGTTCATGACCTATCACTACGCGGGCCGCGACCAGTCGTACACGCCGAACACCGGCAAGCACGACAACGGTGCCTGCGCGGTGAAGGACTACTCGAAGAACTTCGTCCGGATGGGCCTCGACTGGCAGCCCGACCACATCGCCTGGTATATCGACGGCAAGAAATGCGGGCAGTTCACGAACAAGGCGCAGATCGCCAAGGAACCGATGCAGCTGATCCTGCACATGATGGTCGACAACAACTGGCAGCGGCGGTGGAACGTCGGACTGACCGACCCCACGCTGACCCGCCGCCTGGAAGTCGACTACATCCGGGTCTTCCAGCAGAAGTGAGTCACTTCGCCGAGGCCGGTTGCGGCAAGGCCAGCAGGTTGACCAGGTACGCCACCGTCGTCGCCTCGGCGGAATGCGTACCCGCGAGCAGGCCGTCGAGCCAGTCCCGGCGCAGGACCGGCTGGTCGTAGAGGGCCGCGCAGGCCGACGGATCGGTACGCCAGTGGCTCAGCACCAGGTCGGCGAAGGAAGCCGCGCCGAACTGGGCCCGGCGCCCGTGCGCCAGCCGTTGGCGCACCTTGCGGGCGACCTGCCGGGCCGTCACCGTGGCGATCGCGACGCGCGTCGACAGATCGCGTACGCCCAGCCGGGCCGGGGTGAGCCCGGTGTCGAGCGGAATCCGGGCCAGCTCCGGGTCGAGCCGGTTCATCAATCGGCCCAGCAGCAACGACTCCCGCTTGTCGCCGGGGGCCACGGCCAGCGCCAGCTCGATGAACCGGTGGTCGAACATCGGGTTGACCGCGTCGCGCCGCACCGCGGCGACCGTGCCGTGCGCGCCGGACCACCGATGCATCCGGTGATACAGGTAGAACGCGTCCGTGGCGCGGAGCCAGTCGCCGGGCTCGAAGATCTCGGTCAGCGTGCCGAGCGTCTCGGTCAGCGCCTCGGCCCGGAAGTCCGGGTCCAGCGCAGCCTCCTCGACCGCCTCGTTGGCGAAGATCCGCCAGTGGGCGAGCCGGTCGACCAGCTTCGCCGACGTCTCCGCGCCGACGGGCTGGCCGGCGTAGTAGAAGCCGCGAGCCACCTCACCGCCGAGGCCGGACAGCCGATGTCCCTGCGCCAGCCGGGCCTCGACGCCGAGCAGCGGGCCGAGGGCCATCGGGCTGGCCTGGCATTCCAGCGCCCGGGCCGCGCGCAGCGCGAGCCGGTGCGCCTCCTCGGGCGTCGGGTCGGCGACGTCGTCCAGGTGCAGCACCTGATGCCGCAGCCCGTAGCGCTCCGACAACTTGGCCGCGATCATCACGTCGGGGCTGGTGTCCTCGCCGAGGGTGAGCGCCCGCAGGCCACGTCGCTGCTTCTCCGGGACCGCGCCGAGCAGGATGCGCGAGTCGTGTCCCCCGGTCAGCTGCAGCACCGCTTCGGGATGGGCCTCCAGGTAGACCGACAACGAGGTGCTCAGGATCGCGGCCATCTCGTCCACCGCGGCGTCCAGGCTGGGCACCGGGCGCGTCTGGTCGAACGGGTCGGCGTACCAGTCGATGCGGATCGCGCCGTCTTGGAGGGTCGCGATGGACGCGGGTGGCATCGCGCGTACGCCCGCGAACGGGGTCCGGTCGCCGATCTGCCAGCCGATCATCGCCTGCGCGCCGAGCCCGGCCCGGTCCAGGCCCGCTCCCGACAGCACGGCCAGCGCCCGCGCGCTCGTCGAGACCGCGACCACGCCGTGGCCCTGCCACCAGTAGAGCTGCCGGTAGCCCAGCCAGTCCGTGGCCACCCGGAGCACGCCGTCCTCGCTCCGGTGCGCGGCCGCGAAGGGCGGCAACAACTGCACCAGGGAACTCGGGCGGAGCATCATCGCCGCGAGATCCGATGTGGACAAGTCGGCTTCACGCGTACGCAGTAAGCGGCTGAGCCGCACGGTGAACCCGGATTCCCCGAACCGGTCGAACTCCTCGGTGCCGGCGAACGCCGTCCAGCCGGTGGCGGTCACCTCGGTCCGGTCGATCGCGACGTCCACTCCGTCGAAGCCCACGTCGAAGGTGTCCGTGAGGCAGGCCAACGCCGCCGGGGACGGCTGCCGGAATCGGTCGTTCGCGTGCGGCGCCAGCGCCACGGCGAGGAAGGCTCTCATGCGGGCCGCCGTTCAGGGTCAGGTGAGCGCATCGGCCGTCTTCTGAGTCAGGCGACCGACCCACCGCCGCAGCGTGCTGGGGCCGATCGCGACGGCGACGTACAGGATGGCCCCGGCCGCCCCGGCGGCGACCAGGTCGAAGGCGGGATGCAGGCCGGTCAGGGTGACGACGAAGTGCGCGGCGAACCCGGCGAGGATCCCGGCCAGCAGCGGCCGACCGGCCGAGCGGATCACCGGCCAGAGGTGTACGCCGGCCCTGCGCAGGGCGATCCCACACAACGGCAGGGCGACCAGGAGACTGACCACGCCGTGCGCGATCGCGGTGCCCCGCGTGCCGCCGATCTGCGTCGCGATGATCAGCGTCGGCACGAGGGCGACGGTCCAGCCCAGGTTGACCCACAGGGCCGACCGGCTGATGCCCGCCCCGGCCAGCGAGTCCAGCGCGAACGAGGTCACCAGGCGTACGCCGGTGAGGACCGTGAGGAATTGCAGCACGATGACGGCGGGCAGCCACTTCGGCCCGTACAGGACGTGCACGAGCTGCGGAGCGAGCACCGCCATCAGCACGCAGATCGGGATGACCCCGAGGATGAGCAGCTTCAACGACTTCTGTACGCCGCGCGCGAACGAGTCGTCGCCGCGCCCGGCGAGCCGGGAGAACGCCGCGATGGAGACGTAGCGGATCGCCGAGCCGACGATGCCCTGCGCCCAGCCGGAGATGTTGAAGGCCAGCAGGTAGTAGCCGAGCGCGACGCCGCCGAGGTACCGGCCGACGATGATGTAGTCGGCGTTGGTGACGACGGCTTCCACGCCCATGCTGGCGGTCAGCGGCAGACCGAACTTCATCAGGGCGCCGACGATCTTCCGGTCGAACCCGATGCTGTAGGTCACCTTCGCGTACGCCATGACCATCAGGCCCGTGACGGCCGCCCCGACGACCTGCCCGACGGCGAAGGCGTACGCCCCCGCTCCGGCCAGCGCCAGCGCGATCGACAGCACCGCGGAGGCGACGAACCCGGCGAAGTTGGCCTTGGTCAGCTTGTCCTGCTGGAATCGGCGCATCAGCGCGGCGGCCCGGACGGCGGTCAGGCCGTCGATCAGCACGGCCAGGCTGAGCAGCCGGATGAGGTTGGCGGCGTCGACGTCGCCCCCGGCCAGCGAGCCGAGGGCGGGCGCGCCGATCCATACCGCGCCGTAGATCGCGACGCTGAACAACAGCGCCAGGCTGGTCGCCGTGGGCGCGACCTGAAGCAGTTGAGAGCGCTCGTCCCGGGTGGGATCACCCTTGAGGCCCCGCCACTGAACGACACCGGCGATGATGCCCATGTCGCTGATGTGCGTGGCGAAGAACGCCACCGCCGACGCTACCGCGAACCCCCCGAAGTCGGCCGGGGTCAGCAGCCGGGCCAGGATCAGCCCCACCCCGAACGACGCGATCTTGGTGCCGACGGTGCCGAGAAGACTCCAGCTCAGCCCTCTGCCAGCCAGGCGACGCAAGCCGCCTGGCTGCTCTTCCTCGGTCACCGTGGTCGTCATGCTCGCGCAGGCTCCACTCGCTCAAGCCAGATCTCCCGCCAGTAGGCGGTGATGGCGCGGGGACAGTTGGCACTGAAGGCGCCCTCGCAGACCACGCCCTCCAGGACGATGCAAGGGCTCTTCATCCGCAGCATCTTGCCGGTGTTCTCGTCGACGATCGTGTCGATCCGGCGCAGCACCCGGGCGGTCTGGCCGCAGAACCGGGCCATCTCCGCGTCGAAGCCGAGGCCACGGTTGAGGAGATCGGCGTTCAGCGTCTTCATGATCTCCTCCTTCGACTTGACCCGGACGAGTTCACCGGGCTGCAGGTCGGTCCGGCCGGTCGGGGTCGGCCCGGCGGACCCGCGAAGGAAACCCCACGTCAGCCCGCCCCGGATGCGCAGCCATTTCGGCAGGGCGCGGGCGCTGTATTGCTGGTAACGGTTGAAGAAACCGACCAGGAACGCCCGGCTGACTGCCAAAATTCCGACATTTCCGGTACGCACGTCGTCCACGTACTGCCCGAGATCCAGCAGCGGCAGCACCTCAGGCGCGGCCCGGAGGATCTCCGTCGCTTGACAACGATAGATGTCGCTGCCGTCGGGGGCGATCGCCTGAGCGCGCTCAGTCAGTTGCACGAAGACCTTGTGATCGCTCTCGATCGGCTCGACCGGCAGTGCCGAGTCGGCTGACCCGTCCTCGACCGGTTTGATCCAATCGGTCTTCCAATAGATGAGGCAGGACGCCTGACAGCCACCGTGCACGGACCCGTCGCACCGTACGCCGAGCAGGTGGACCGCGTTGTCCATGCGACGCATCCCGCTGCGGGTCATCGTGTCGCAGACCTTGTTCGCGACCTTGCCCACCCGGAGCCGTCGGCCGCAGTACTGGAGCATCTCCGGCATGAACGGCAGGGCGTCCACATCGCCCTTGTCGTCCAGGGTAGCCATGATCTCGTCGGCGCTGAGCACCTCGACCCACTGGCCGACCCGATACTGCGCGGACTTGCCGGAGATGGTTGAGCTTGCCTGCATGGCGGCGCTCCTTGGTTGGGAAGGTCGTGACAGCGCAGGACGGCGACGGCCTACGCGGTGAGGATCTGGGCGTCCAGGCCCAGCTCGGTCAGCGATCGCGCGATCTCGTCGGTGTACGCCGGGTTGGTGATGACGACCGCACCCGGTTGGATCTCCCGCAAGGTCTCCGGCGAGTCGACCCGATGCCCGGTGACCGGCAGGAAGCGCCCCCATTTGCGCGGGTTGACGTCGACGACCGCCGACAGCTCCACCTTCGGATCGACCTGGGTCAGGAACTGCACCCCCCGCGAACCGGCGCCCCAGAGCACCGGGCGCTGCCCGGAGTCCCGCAGCGCCGCCAGGGTCGTGTGCCAGCGGTCCAGCTCCCGGCGATGCCGCTCGGCGAAACCGCGCACCGCGTTCAGCTGCCGGTCGCGCGCCGCAGTGTGGTCGGGCCAGAACAGACGGCCTGCGTCCTGCGGCCGGCCCACGTCCTCTCTGCCGGTTCGAGCGGGGCCGGACGGACGGGTCGAGAACTCGATGTAGCGGAACATGCCGCTGAACCAGGTGCCCTCGGCGATCACGTGCCAGCCCGCACGCTCGACGATCGCGGCGAGCGCGACCGAGTCGAAGTAGGACACGTGCGGGTAGATCACCTCCCAGCCCGCGGTGGCCAGGTCGTAGCCCGCGTCCGGGACCTCGATGTAGCCGCGTACCTCCCGGTCGCCGGCCCGCTCCCGCAGGGCGGTGAGGAAGGCGTACGGGTCGTCCTCGTGCTCGAACCAGTGGCGCGAGGTGACGAAGTCGAAGTCCGGGAGCTGCGCGGGCTCGGCCAGCGGCGCCCGACCGGAGACGAAGAACGCCCCCGACGAGTCCGGTCCGGGCGTCCCGGCGTACATCGGGTCGAAGCCGAACCCGGTCGCGCCGGTGTGCTCGCACAGTTCGCGGAGGAACTCCCCCTGCCCACAGCCGATGTCGAGGATGCGCCGGCCGGCCAGCTCGTGCCGCTCGGCGAGCCCTTCGACCAGGTCGGTCGAGAAGCCGCGGAACGCGGCCGAGTGGTGCAGGTTCGTGTCCATGGTCGTGTCGTAGACCATGATCTGCGGGTCGAAGCCGAGATTGCGCACGTACGCGCAGTTCTCGCAGTAGCCCAGCAGCATCCGGCCGAGCGGGGAGGCGACCGCCTCGTCCCGGGTCGCGTAGTGCACGCCGCACAGGACGGGAATCCCGCCCAGGTCGGCGAACTCGACCAGGGTGCCCGCGCCGCACGCGACGCAGTCGGTCATCAGGCGCTCCAGCGCAGTTCGCCGTCGATCCGGCCGTCGCCGGTCAACTGCTGGATGCGGCGGATGCGCTGGAACCGGCCGCGGAACGCCTCCTCGGTCAGACCGTGCCGCTGGTACGCCTCCAGCAGCTGCTCTGCGCCGGTGCGTACCGTCCACTGGGGCTTGAAGCCGGGCACCTCGGCAGCGACGAGATCGCCGCTGACCCGGTAGTCGCGCAGATCCGTCGCGGCGTTGTCGGCGAAGGTGACCCGGCTGCCCGGCACCACCTCGGCGACGAGTTCAGCGACGTCGCGGATCAGATAGTTCTCGCTGGTCTGCGCGATGTTGTACGCCTTGCCGTGCACCACCTCACGCGGCGCCTCCAGCAACGCGATGAACGCCGCGGCGATGTCCTCGACGTGGATGAGCGGACGCCAGGCGCGGCCGTCGGAGAGCAGCCGGACCTCGCCGGTCAGCAAAGCCGAGGCGGTCAGATCGTTGACGACGATGTCGCCGCGCAGCCGGGGCGAGAACCCGTACGCCGTCGCGTTGCGCAGGAACGTCGGCGAGAAGTCGTCGTCGGCGAGCGCCGTGATGTCCTGCTCGGAGAGGATCTTCGACTCGCCGTACGGCGTGACCGGGGCGAAGCCCGCGTTCTCGTCGAGGAACGGTCGGTCGGTCGGATCGTCGCCACCGAGACCGGCGCCGTACAGGGAGCACGACGACGAGAACAGGAAGCGGGTGACTCCGGCGGTCCGCGCCGCGTCGGCCAGCCGCACCGAGGCCCGGTGATTGATCTCATAGGTGAGCTGCGGGTTGAGGTTGCCGATGGGGTCGTTGCACAAGGCCGCCAGGTGCATCACCGCGTCGAAGCCGGCCAGCGGCTCCGGAGTGACGTCGCGCAGGTCGAGCCGCAGCGCCGGAATGTCCGCCGGGGCCGGGCCGAGGACGCAGTCCGCGAAGTAACCGGTGTCGAGGCCGACGACGTCGTGTCCCGCCTCGCGCAGCCGCACCGCCAGAACGGTGCCGATATAGCCCTCGTGCCCAGTGAGAAGTACGCGCATGAGTCCCTGAAGTCCCCTCGGAGTCTCGACCGACCGACATTGTTGATAACCGCTCCGACCAGGGTCCAGGCGCTTGTCAGCTTGCCGACTCCCTATCTGGGCAGTCGGTCGGCGGTGGTCGGTAGACCGGACATCGAGGGCTGACCGGACCGGTCGGCAGTACGCCGCGAACGTGGACCCAGCCACCGCATTCCGGGTAGTTCGACGCTCCGGTGGAGCAGCCGGCTGGCCACCACGGCGAGCGCCAGGCAGACCAGCACGACGAGCGCCTCCTGCCAGAGTGGACGCTCGAATCCGGTGGCCTTCAGGACGATCCGCAGCACGATCAGGTGCACGAGGTAGAACGCGAAGGAGATCTCGCCCAGCCAGACCGCCCACCGGGAGCCCCAGACGCCGGTCCGGCCCTCGGCGTCCGCCGCGCCCGCGGTCGCGATCACCGCCGCGAAGAAGATCGCCGGCCACGCCACATGCTGGAGTTCCATCGGCAGCAGGTTCGACGCGAGATACCCGAGTCCGGCGACCGCCATCACCGGGCCGACCGCGGTTGTGGGCCAGAGCTTTTCGCGTACGACGCGGGCGAGGAGCATGCCCGTGACGAACTCGGGCGTCCGCGCGACGGGGAAGAGCCAGATCACCCAGTACCTGTCGGATTCAGGCAGCAGCAACGTGATGAGGGGAACCAGCCAGACCAGGCCCAGCGACCCGGCGGCCGCCCAGCGCAGCCACCGCGCCGGTATCGCCCGGATTCCCCGGTAGAACACCGGGAACAGCAGGTAGAAGAACGCCTCGCAGGCGAGCGACCAGCTGACGGTGTTCAGCCCGAAGTAGACGTCGGGGTTCTGGAACCAGGGCTGGATCAGCAGGACGTTGGCGGCCAGTTGCAGCACGGTCACCGCTTTGCCGCTGATCATCAGCAGCGCCACGGCGACGGCCAGCATGACCACGTGGCTCGGATAGATCCGGGCGAAGCGCCGCTGCCAGAAGCGGGGCGCGGTATCGGATTCCCGCGCCGACCAGCTCAGGACGAATCCACTCAGGATGAAGAAGAAGGTGACGCCCGCCGAGCCGGGCCCGAAGACCCAGCCGAGAAGCCGGCCCGCCGATCCGGTGTCCACCAGATGCACCACATAGGCGTGAAAGCCGAAGACCAATGCCGCGGCGACGAAGCGGAGGCCGGTCAGCGACGGAAGTCGCGTCTGGCCGGGCTGGACCCGCACCCTTCCGGGTCCGGCGGCGATGTCGGCAACGGCCACGAAAGCACCGTACGGACCCCTTCTGAGCAGGGTCTAGGCGCGTGTCAGCTTGCCGACTCACGCCCCCAATGCGCCGCACCGTTGGATACAAAGTCGGGGAATTCCCAGGCACCACCACCCTTGGGGGGACGTTGAACGCGCTGAACGCGGTGGAATGTCGGCTTTGTGGGGCCGACGTCACTGAGACCTTTGTCGACCTGGGGATGTCCCCTCTGTGCGAGAGCTATGTCCCGGCGGACCGGCTCGACTCGGCGGAGACGTTCTATCCCCTGCACGTCCGGATCTGCGGGCAGTGCCTTCTGGTACAGCTTCCCGCCCATGTGGCCGGAGAGAACATCTTCTCGGACTACCTTTACTTCTCTTCGTATTCCACCTCTTGGGTGGCGCACGCGAAGCGGTACGCCGACGAGATGATCGACCGGCTGAAGCTGGGCGCGGACAGCCTCGTCACCGAGGTCGCCAGCAACGACGGCTACCTGCTCCAGCACTTCGTCGCGGCGGGGATCCCGGTGCTCGGCGTCGAGCCCGCGGCCAACATCGCCGAAGTCGCCCGCACCAAGGGCGTACGCACCGAGGTGCAGTTCCTCGGGGCCGAGACGGGCGCCGAGATCGCCGAACGCATCGGCCGGGCCGATCTGGTCGCCGGAAACAACGTGTACGCCCACGTCCCCGACATCGTCGGCTTCTCGGCCGGGCTGGCCGCGCTCGTGAAGCCGGACGGCCTGGTGACCCTGGAATTCCCGCATCTGCTGCGACTGATCGAACAGCGGCAGTACGACACGATCTACCACGAGCACTACCAGTACCTGTCGCTGCTGACCGCCGGCCGCGCCCTGGCCACCGCCGGGCTGACCGTGGTCGACGTCGAGGAGCTGAGCACGCACGGCGGTTCGCTGCGCGTACACGCGAAGCATGCCGACGCGGCCGGTGAGCCGACCGCGCGGGTCAAGGCGCTGCTGGATGTCGAGGAGGCCGCTGGGCTGCACACCCTCGAGGGCCACCGGGGGTTCGAGAGGAGCGTCTTCACGATCAAGCGCGACCTGCTCGGCTTCCTGCTCGCGGCGCGGGCCGAGGGCAAGCGGGTGGTCGGCTACGGCGCCCCCGGCAAGGGCAACACGCTGCTCAACCACTGCGGCATCCGGTCCGACCTGATCGAGTACACCGTGGACCGGTCGCCGCACAAGCAGGGCTGGTTCCTGCCCGGTACGCACATCCCCATCTTCGAGCCGGAGCGCATCGAGCGCGACCGGCCGGACTTCGTCGTGGTCCTGCCCTGGAACCTGCGGGCCGAGATCACCGCCCAGCTTTCCTACGTCCGTGACTGGGGCGGCCGCCTGGTCTTCCCCATCCCCGACCTCGAGGTGGTGTAGGGCCGTGAAGGTCGTCCTCTTCTGCGGCGGGCTCGGCATGCGCATGCGCGAAGGCGGCAGCGCGGTGCCTAAGCCGATGGCGCTGCTCGGCGAGCGCCCGCTGCTCTGGCACGTGATGCGTTACTACGCCCACTTCGGGCATACCGACTTCGTGCTGTGCCTGGGCTACGGCGCGAACGTCGTCAAGGACTACTTCCTGCACTACGACGAGACGCTGTCCAACGACTTCACGCTGTCCGGCGGGGCCGGCGACGTGCGGCTGTTCTCTTCGGACATCACCGACTGGAACATCACCTTCATCAACACCGGTCACCAGTCGACGATCGGCGAGCGGCTGATGCGCGTACGCGCACATGTCGAGAACGAGCCGATGTTCCTCTGCAACTACGCCGACACCCTGACCGACGCGCCGCTGCCGGACCTGATCGACAAGTTCGCCGAATCCGACCGAACGGTCAGCATGCTCGCGGTGCCGCCCTTCTCGACGCACCACTACTTGGACATCGACGACGACGGCCAGGTCACGGGCATCCGGGGCTTCAACGAGCTGACCCAGTGGGAGAACGGCGGCTACTTCGTCATGCGGCCGGACATCTTCGACGAGCTGCGGGAAGGCGAGGACATCGTCCCGCACGCGCTGGACCGCCTGCACCCGAAGGGCCGCCTGATGGCCCAGCGGTACAAGGGTTTCTGGCGCGCGGTGGACACGTTCAAGGACCGGGCCGAGATGGAGGAACTGGTCAACCGCGGGCTGGCGCCCTGGATGCTGTGGACCAACCCGGCGCTGGTGGGCTGATGCTCTCCCTCGCGACCAGCCAAGTACGCACCGTCGTCGCGATCGGCGCGCACCCGGACGACATCGAGATCGCCGCCGGTGGGCTGCTGCTGACCCTGGCGGCGGCCGTCCCCGGCGTACGCGTCCACTATGTGCTCTGCACGGGCTCGGCGAACCGGCAGGCGGAGGCGCGGGCCGCCGCGACCGCCTGCCTGCCGGGCGCCGAACTCAGCTTCGACCTGCACGACCTACCGGACGGCCGGCTCCCCGGGCATTGGGCGCAGACCAAGCAGATCCTGCAATCGGCGGCGGCGACCGTGACCGCCGACCTGGTCCTCGTCCCGTCGCCCGGCGACGCCCATCAGGATCACCGGCTGATCGGGGAACTCGCCCTGTCGGCGTTCCGCGACCAGCTGGTGCTGCACTACGAGATCCCCAAGTGGGACGGCGACCTCGGCCGGCCCAACCTCTACGTCCCGCTGGCCGACGAGGTGGCGCGCCGGAAGGTCGAGGTGCTGAACGACGCGTTCCCGTCGCAGAAGGCCCACGACTGGTGGGACGACGAGGTGTTCTTCGGGCTCATGCGGTTGCGCGGGATGGAGAGCCGGGCCCGGTACGCCGAGGCGTACTCGTGCTCGAAGGCGACCCTGACGTTCTAACGTTCCGCTAGATCACGGTTATGCAGGCTTCCTACGGCGTTGGAAGCCTGCATAACCGTGATCTGCACCGAGAAGTCAGGAGCGGGGGACGTCGGAGAACGCGGCGACCGTCCGATCGGCGTACGCCGAAGCGTCCCCGGACGTCATCGGCCCGTCGAACTGGTCGGGCAGCGGCACGGGCGTCTCCGGCGACACGAGCTGGACGATCTCGTCGAGGATCCGTTCGGCGTACCCGACCCAGAGGTGCTTGGCCCCGTTGACGCCGGTCACGGAGGCTTGGGGCACCACAGCGAAGCGGTCCCGTGCCTCGGCCGGGCGCAGGTAGTCGTCGAACTCCGGCACCAGGACGGTCATCGGCCGGCCGAACTCCGCCCAGCGCGCCAGGTCTTCGTCGGTGGAGAAGCGCAGCGGTGGCGAGAGCAGGATCGCCCCGGTGATCCCCGGCTCGGCACCGTATTTGAGCACGAGATCGGTGCCGAAGGACCACCCGACCACCCAGATGTTCGGCAGGTCGGCGAATTCGGCGTACTCGATGGCGGCCGCGACGTCGAACCGCTCCCCCACGCCGCCGTCGAACGCGCCCTCGCTCTTGCCGTGGACGCTCTCCGTGCCCCGGGTGTTGAACCGGAGCACCGCCATCCCGGCCAGTTCCGGCAGCCGCCAGGCCGCCTTGCGGTAGATGTGGCTGTCCATCATCCCGCCGTGGGTGGGCAGCGGGTGGAAGCAGACGATCGTGCCGACCGGATCACGCTCCAGCGGCAGCGATAGTTCGCCGATCAGCCGCAGGCCGTCGGCGGTGTGCAGCTCGATCGCCTCGCGGCGGGCCGGGAGGATGGAGTTGGCGCGAATAAGGCTCATCACATGTGCTTTCGAGTCGGCGAGCGACGGTGGCGGGCACGCCAGCACGCGGTGTGCCAGTGCCGCCGATCAGACGAGTCTCCCCGCCCGTCGGCGGGCCAGGCTACGACGTGCGCCACACCCGGCTGGATTTCGTGGTCGCAGCCGGGGCACCGGTAGGCCTTCGTCGCGGCGCCCGCCGTGACGTGGCGCACGTTCCAGTCGCCGTCGGTGCCGTTCGCGCCGTACTCCAGTTCGACGCCGCCGCGCGCGGCCGACTCGTTGACGTCTCGATGGCCCGCCTTGGCGCTCTTGCGAGGCAGGTTGCGGCGCGGGCTCATGCGTCAAGGGTAGATCAGAAGAACGCGCGTCCGGTCAGCCGGACCTGGGCGCCCGCCGGAAACGTGAGCTGCGGCTCAGGGTAGCCCCGCGGGTTCCAGACGGCGTACACGACGGGCTCGGAGATCGGGCTCGGCGAGCCGGCCTCCACGAGGCGCTGGAGGTACACCTGGTCGCCGCGGAAGCCCGCGACCAGCCAGCCCGGTTCGCTCGGCGGAACGACCTCGGCCAGCACCGAGCCGTCCTCGGCCGACGCCGCGAAGGTCTGCTCCAGCATCGAGATCAACACCTGGCGACCGTCGGCGCTCACGTCCTGGAACCACATCGGCTGGCCGCGCTCCTTGAGCCGGTCACGCAGGTCGACGTGGAACTCGCGGCGAACCTGGCCGTCGAGGGTCTCGACCCGGAAATCGGCCACTCCCGCCACGCGCGGCACGAACCGGTCCTCCATGTTCCCGCGGGGCGGCACACATAACACCAGGCCGTCGGCCAGCACCGCGCCCAGCTCCAGCCCCGCGCAAGCGGTCAGAGTGGTACGCCCACCGGTGCGGATCTCCACCGCGACGTAGTGCTCCTTGAACCCGCCGTCGGCCACGCGCACGATGAGCCGGCTGCCGTCGGCCGACCAGGCTTGTGGCAGCTCACCGGTGGCCAGCCGGAGCACGGCGGTGCCCCGGAGATCTCGGATCTCGGTCAGTCGCGGATAGACCGGGCGGGCGAGGTAGCGCCCGTCCGGCGACAGGCTCACCCCGAACATGGGATCGACCTCGTACGCGTCCGGCGGCAGCGGCTCGGCGGCGGACGCGCCCGGACTGGGGACCGGGCTCGGTGGCGCGGTGTCGCCCAAGACGGGCAGTGCGTACTGCGTACCAGTCGAAGTGAGCAGATAGACCGGGCCTTTGGTGCGCCCGGGGCGATAGACGGCGATCCCGTCGCCGGCCGCCCGATCGGACGGCAACGGGATCGCCGAGGCTGGGGGCCGGATGTCGCCGAGCCGAGGCGCGGCCGTGACGGCCATCGTGGTCTGCTCCCGCGGCGCACCCCCGCACGCCGCGGAAGCGAGTACGCCGAGCAGTCCGGCGTAGACCAGAACCGCTCTCCGAACGGCGGGCTTCCCCATGCCTACGCTGACGCGCGGGAGAGCCCTTCGGTTGCCTGCCGAACCGGCGGAGACGACCAGATCTCAGCGGTTCGTGTGGTCCCGGAATCCCCGGCCGGCCTTGCGCCCGAGGTAGCCCGCGGTGACCAGGTGCTCCATAAGCGGCGCCGGGGAGAAGCCGGGCTCCCGCAGCTCCAGGTACAGCTCCCGCTGGATGGCCAGGGCGACGTCCAGCCCGACCACGTCGAGCAGCTCGAACGGGCCCATCGGGTAGCCGCAGCCCAGCTTCATCGCGTAGTCGATGTCGTCGGCGGTGGCGTACGACGCCTCGAGCATCTTGACCGCGTCGTTCAAGTACGGGAACAGCAGCGCGTTGACGATGAAGCCGGACCGGTCCTCACAGCGTACGGCGTGCTTGCCGAGCTTGTCGCAGACCGCGAGGGCGGTCGCCTCGGTCGCCGACGAGGTCCGGATGGTGCGAACCACCTCGACGAGCTTCATCGCCGGCGCCGGGTTGAAGAAGTGCAGGCCCACCACGTCGGCCGGCCGCTGGGTGGCCATCGCGCACTCGACGACCGGCAGGCTGGAGGTCGTCGTGGCCAGGACGACGCCCGGCTTGCAGATCTCGTCGAGGCTGGCGAACAGCGCCTTCTTGACGGTCAGTTCCTCGACGACCGCCTCGACCACCATGTCCACGTCGGACAGATGCTCCAGGTTCGTGGACCAGGTGACCCGATTGAGGATGGTGTCGCGCTCCTCCTCGGTGAGCCGGCCGCGGACCACCGACTTGTTGAGGCTGACCTTGAGCGCCTCGCACAGCTTCGCCGACTTCTCCCCGCCCCGGGTCACGCTGGTGACCTCGAAACCGGCCTTCGCGAAGACCTCGATGATGCCGGTCGCCATGGTCCCGGAGCCGACGACGCCGACGGACCCCACGGCCCGCGCGCCTTCGACGGTCGTGCCCTCGGCCGGCGTCAGCTCGTCCGGCACCACGACCGGGGAACCGGCCTTCTCGTAGGTGTAGAAGCCCCGCCCGGACTTGCGGCCCAGCAGGCCCGCGGTCACCATCTGCTTGAGCAGGGGCGCGGGCGCGTGCCGGCGGTCCCGGCCGCCGCGCCGATACATCGTGTCGAGGATCTCGTACGCCGTGTCGAGGCCGATCAGGTCCATCAGCGCGAGCGGCCCCATCGGAAGCCCGCAGCCGAGCCGCATGGCCGCGTCGATGTCCTC
Source organism: Hamadaea flava (assembly GCF_024172085.1). Lineage (NCBI taxonomy): Bacteria > Bacillati > Actinomycetota > Actinomycetes > Micromonosporales > Micromonosporaceae > Hamadaea > Hamadaea flava. The sequence continues at coordinate 3,827,334 of NZ_JAMZDZ010000001.1, forward strand.
CCGGGTCGCGTACCGGGCCTCCACCATGGCGACGGCGTGATTGAGGTAGCCGAACAGCAGGGCGTTGGCGATGAACCCGGCGCGGTCGGCGATCGTCACGTCGACCTTGCCCAGCCGGGCGCACAACGCCTCCACGTCGGTGACGACCTCGTCCGCGGTGACCACGGTCTTGATCACCTCGACCAGCTTCATCACCGGCGCGGGGTTGAAGAAGTGCACGCCGATGACCCGGTTGGGCCGATGGGTGGCGACCGAGATCTCGGTGACGCTCAACGAGCTGGTGTTGGTCGCGAGGATGGCCTCGGCCTTGCAGACCCGGTCCAGCTCGGCGAAGATCTTCTGCTTCAGGTCGAGGTGCTCGGGGACGGCCTCGATGACGAAGTCGACGTCGGCGAGCGCGCCCAGTCCGACCTGGAAGTCGACCCGGGCCAGCAGGGCGTCGCGGTCCTCCAGGGCGAGCTTGCCCTTGGCCACCGCGCGATCGGTCGAGCCGGTCAGGTTGGCCCGGCCCCGGTCGAGGGCGGCGTCGGAGATCTCCACCGCGACGACGTCCAGCCCGTTGCGGGCGAAGACCTCGACGATGCCGGCGCCCATCGTGCCCAGCCCGACCACGCCGACCGTGTTGATCCCCACCGTGACCTCCTCAACGAGCGTTCAGTGCCCTGAGTCTGCCACGGCTCGCCGGACGCCTGGAAGCGGCGTCTCGCCGGGGAGGCTCTTGGGCGAGCCGCCAGGAGTGCGGTCAGGGAGAAACATCGATCCTCAGGAGATCGGGGCGAACGTGATGCCTCGTCCGGAGGTGAGCACCGCCTCGTTGTGGCAGTACTCCAGGGCGCTCGTTCCGCTGCTGTTCTCCACGCCGACCGTGGCCGTCTGGCCGCGTTCCGCCGGGCTGGCCGGGTCGAGGTCGGCGTACGCGACGGTCAGGGTCCCGTTCGAGTTCAGGATGACCTCGAAGGTGACTCGGGCCGCGGCGTTCGAGAACAGCCGCATGTTCCGCCACTCCACGACGTACTGGGTCGAGCTGCTCTTGACCAGGATCGACGACTCGGCGTCAGCCATCAGGTCGTCCCAGAACGGATAGACGGCGTTGTTGGGCGTATTCGCGGCGGCGGCCGACGGGATGGTCCCGTGGTTCCAGGACGCGCCCTGCGGCTGCGCGCCGAAGCTCAGCACGCCGTTGGTGTCGATCCACGCCGTCGTGTACGACGATCCGTAGAACGGCATCGTGAACGGCAACGTCACCGACTGGTACGCGTCGTCACCGGTCAGCGCGAGCGCGGTCGTCCCGGGCACGAAGGTGAACGGCCCCTCGGCGCACGAGTAGCCGGCCCCGGCCGAAGTCGCCAGGGTGATGTCGGTGGTGGTGGTCTTCCCGGTGAAGATCGCCGCCGTCGCGCTGCCGGTCAGCCCGGTGCAGCGGACGTCGGCGGCGACCGCGCGGAGCGGGTAGGAGCCGGGCGCGGCCACGATGGTGTACTGGCCGGTCGCGTCGGTCGTCGCGCTGTACGCCGTGTTGGTCAGCGTCACCAGGGCGCCGGCGACCGGGTTGCCGTTGTGGCGGACGATGCCGGTGATGGTGCCCGTCGACGTCTGCGGCGGCGCGCCGGGCGGCGTGAAGGTGAGCGTACGCCCGTTGACCAGCTTCGGATTGTTCAGCGAGTACTGCAGCGCCGCCGTCCCGGCGGCGTTCTCGATGCCGATCGTCGCGGTCGAACCCTTCTCGACCGCCGCCGAGCCGATGTCGGTGTACGCGAAGGTGATCGTCCCGCTCTCCTGCAGCACCACCTTGAAGCTCACCCGGTTGGCGGCGTCGGAGTAGAACCGGACGTCGCGCCATTCCACCGTGTACTGCCGGTGCGGTGCGCTTCCGCTGGTCGAGGTGTAGACGCCGGACGACGAGTCGACGATGAGGTCGTCCCAGAGCGGATAGACCGCGGCGTTGGGAGTGTTCCAGGCCGCCGCCGACGGGATGGCTCCATGGTTCCAGGACGCGCCTTGCGGCTGCGTTCCGAAGCTCAGCACGCCGTTGGTGTCGATCCACGCCGTCGTGTAGGTCGCCCCGTAGAACGGCATCGCGAATGGCAACGTCACCGACTGGTACGCGTCGTCACCGGACAGCGGGAGTCGCCCGGAGGCGCCGCTCCAGGCGGCTGTGCCCTCGGTGCAGAAGTAGCCGAAACTGTCGGAGCAGGCGACCGGCACGCCCGTGTAGGTCGCCGTGTACGTGGTCGGCGTGCTGGGGGCCGTGATCACATGCGTCTGACTCTTGCCGTCGGACCAACTGCCGAAGGAGTAGGTGTAGCCGGCGTTGGACTGCGGCGTCGGCGCGCTGACCGTCACCGTCGACCCCTTGATCACCGTACGCGTGAACGGCGTGATCTGCGTAGCCGCGCCGACGCTGAGGTTCAGTCCGGGCGGGGAACTGGTGAACGTCAGGTCGACCGTCTGCGGGTCGAGCCGCCGTACCACGGTGTTCTTGAGGCCCTGACTGTCCGTGGCGGTGAGTTCGAGTTCCAGATAGGACGGATATTCGTGGTCGGGGGCGATGAACGAGCCGCCGGCTCCCGTCCCCGTCTGCAACGGATGGGTGTGGCAGCTGTCGATCGTCGCGCAGTGCTCCATGCGCAGCGCCCAGGTCAGCGAACTGCCGGTGAGCGTGCCGTCCTGCGGATCGGTGCCGTGTCCGGAGAAGGTGATCTGCTGTCCGGCGACCCACGTCGTTCCGGCGGCGGGAGTGTCGATGACCGCCGTCGGGGCGTCGTTGCCGACTTGGACGGTCACCGTCGTGGCGTCTGTCGCCCCGAGGGTGTCGGTCACCGTCAGCTTCGCCGTGTAGGTGCCGTTGGCGGTGTAGGTGAACGACGGCGCGGCGGCGGTCGAGTCGGTGCTGCCGTCGTTGGTGAAGTCCCACGCGTAGGTCAGCCGACCCTGGTCGGCCGGGTCGTTGTCGGTCGAGTTCGCCCCGTTGAAGGCCACCGTCAGCGGCGACTTGCCGCTGGTCGGCGTGGCCTCGACGACGGCCGCCGGCGGCTGGTTGCCCGCGTAGTACCGGATTCGGCGGACCGTGCCGGTGAGGTCGGCGTAGTACAGGTCGCCGCCCGGACCGACGGCCAGGTCGACCACGCTCGACGCGCCCTTGGCGAACAACTCGATGTTGCCGGTCGCCGGCAGTCCGCCGGTCGTGGTCGGCTTCATGGCCCAGATGCAGCCACGCGAGTTGTCGGCGAAGAACAACGCCCCGCCGTACGCCGCCGGGTAACTGCCACCGCTGGCCGGGTAGAAGGCTAGACCGGAGATCGCGTCGCCACCGGCCTTGCAGCCCTCACCCGGAACGACGTCGGCGGCATGGTTGTACGTGTAGTACGGCCCGATCTGGTTGGTCATCGCGTTGCAGACGGGCAGATTCGCGCTCACGTAGGTAGAGGTCGTCGCGCCCTCGTAACAGGGCCAGCCGAAGTTGTTCGAGGCCGCCGTGGGATTGACGATCCGATCGATCTCCTCCCAGGTCAGCCAGCCCACGTCGCCGACCCAGATCTCGTTCGTGCCCGGCCGGAAGGTGAAGCGGTACGGGTTGCGCAGCCCGCTCGCGATGATGCGCCGCAGGTTGAGGTCGGCCGAGCCGATGTTCGGGTTGCCCGCGGCGGCGGCGCCGGTGGCCGGGTCGAGCCGGAGGATCGTGCCGTCCAGCCCGGTCGGGTCGCCGGGCGTCTGGACGTCCTGTACGCGCATGGCCCCGCCCTCCAGGGCCGGGTCGCCACACGGGTTCGGGTTGGCCGTGGGCAGCTGACCGTAGTCGGCGGCGCTGAAGCTCGCGCCGTCACCGGCCGAGACGTACAGCTTGCCGTCCGGACCGAAGCGCAGGTCGCCGATGGAGTGGCTGGGGAACTGCTGGCACCAGTCGTTGATGAGCACCTGCTCCGAGCCGGTCATCACGTCGCCGCTGGCCTGCAGCCGGGAGAGCCGGGCGGAGACCACGCAGTAGCCGCCGTTCGCGCCGTTGGTCGCGCCGGTGCACAGGTCGTCCCAGGTCGTGCTGCTGCCGACCGCCTTGCCGTAGGTGTAGAGCACGTAGACGTAGGGGTTGGCCGGAAAGTCCGGCGGCAGGGCCAGGCCGAGACTTCCCCGGTCCCACTGACTGTGAACCACGCCGGACAGGTCGGCGAAGACGGTCGGGGTCGTGTCGGAGAGGTCGTCGAAGACCTTGATGACGCCCGCCTTCTCCATCACGAAGATGCGGCCGTCCGGGGCGAACTCGATGTTCGTGGGCTGATTCAGCCCGCTGAACACGATCTGCTCCTGGAAGCCGGCGGGCAACGTCGCCGCCTCCGCGGCGGACGGCCCACGCAACGGCGCGAACGCCGCCGCCACCAGCGCGGTTGCCACGACGGCACGAACGAGCCGCCGGACACGCGAAACCCGACCCATCGTCAAGACACACCCCTCCCCTGTGGAGGGACACGCTATGGATCCACCCGTCCGATGCGGCCGCACAGTCCGCTAGCTGACAGCGGTTCTGTCCAGTCGGTCACCCTGGAACTCCCCGATACCTCACCGATCAGAGCGAATCGCCTCGGCCACGACATCCGCCGGCGTCGGGCTGAGCGTGATCGTGTAGTGGTTCGAAGCCTCGACCGTCGAGGCGGTGATGCCCGGTAGCCACCTTTCGGCGTATCCCTCGGGATAGAGCGGGACCGGCCCGCCGAGCATGCCGCGTTCCGCGCGGAGGAAGACCGCGGGGACCGGCAACGCGGCCGATCGCGCGGAGCTGGTGGCGTAGATGTCCTGGGCGTCGCGGACCGCGGCCGCGAGCCGGCACTTGGCGACCAGCCCCTCGGCGGTCTCGACCGCGTCGTAGTCCGCATAGGCGGTCATGACCGGATTCCAGTCGGTCAGCGCGGGATGCGCGCGCCAGAGGTCCACGACGGCCGCGCGGTCCGGGAAGGTCTGGGTGAGGCGGGCGAAGGACGCGCCCACGGTCTGCTCGATCGCCGCCTTCAGATCCGCTTCACCCGCATCAGCTGGTACGCCGGGCGGAAGCGGCAACGGCGCGCCCCCGTCGACGAGGACGAGCCGGCTGACGAGGTCGGGATGACGGCGAGCGGTCGCCGCCGCGACGAACGCGCCCATCGAGTGCCCGGCCACCACGGCCGAACCCCCGTACGCCCGAATCACCGCGGCGATGTCGTCGGCGTGCCGGTCCATCCCGTACGGGCCGGGCAGGTCCCGACTGTCCCCGCGACCGCGCAGATCGACCGCGACGAACCGGTGATCCGCCCCGAGCCGCTCGCCGATCAGCGTCCACGCGACGTGGGACGAGGTGATCCCATGCGCCGCCACGACGAGTGGACCTTCCTCGCCCCAGCTCCCCAGGGCCAGTTCGCCGCCCTCGACCGCCACCGTCGCCCGCCGGTACGCCACCATGCGCGGGATGCTGCCACACCTGCCGCGTCCTGGCCATGTGCCGGAACCACACCGGTTTACGCTGACGCCATGCGCCATGTGGTGATCACCGGTACCAATCGGGGCCTCGGACAGGCATTCGTCGATCAGCTCGCGGCCGAGCCGGGCGTCCGGCTGCTGGCCCTCGCCCGATCGTTTCCCGCCGAGCATCTCGAACACCCGCAGATCACCACCCGGACCTGCGACCTGGCCGACCCGGCGAGCCTGCCCGACGCGGCCGAACTCGCGAAGTTCTTCGTGGGCGCGACCGAGGCCGTGCTCCTGCACAACGCGGCCGTCATCGAGCCCATCGGCGAGGTCGGCGCGCTCGACCCGGACGCGCTGATCCGGTCGGTCGCCGTCAACCTGACCGCGCCGATGCTGCTCACCAACGCGGCCGTCGCGGCCCGGCCGCACGGCGTACCGCTGCGGATCCTGTTCGTCTCCAGCGGTGCGGCGCACCACGTCATCAGCGGCTGGTCCGCGTACTCGGCGACTAAGCGGGGCGGCGAGGAGTTCTTCGCCCATGTGACGGCGGAGGGCCGGGACGACCTGGTCAGCGCGGTGAGCGTGAACCCGGGCGTGATCGACACCGGCATGCAGGCCGAGATCCGGTCCGCCGAGTTCGCCGAACGACAGCGCTTCGTCGATCGCCATCAGCGTGGCGAGCTGCGCCCGGCCGCCGTCGTCGCCGCCGAGATCCTCGCCGCCCACCTCCCTCCCACCCACTCCCGTTGATCATGGAGTAACCGTGGTCTCGACGGCGTGGCGAGGCGGTAAAGCCCATGATCAACACGCCTAGCTCACTACGAGTGAGTATCTTTCGCGTTACCGACGAGTAGGACTAGAATTCGCGCCGTGACGGCTACCAGTGAAGGCTCCGCGCTCACGCAGGTCCCCGGCGCGAGCGGCATCGTCCCCGGCGCCAGCGGGATCGTCGACGGGCACCTCGTCTCGACGAGCCCAGCGACCGGCGAGGAGGTCGCCCGGTTCCCGGTCGCCGCACCGGCGGACGTGGCGGCGGCGGTCGAGCGTGCCCGCGCGGCCGGCCTCTGGTGGGAGCAGCTCGGGTACGCCGAACGCAAACGCCGTCTGCTGCGCTTCCGGAGCCTGATGACCCAGCGCATCGGGGACTTGGCCGCCCTGATGGTGGCCGAAGGCGGCAAACCACGCATCGACGCCACGATGGAGATCTTCGTGACGGTCGAGCACATCGCGTGGGCGGCCAAGCACGCCCGCAAGGTGCTCGGCCCGCGCCGCGTCGGCGGTTCGCTGTTGCAGCCGGAGTACGCCGGTCGCCTGGAGTACCGGCCGTACGGCGTGGTCGGCGTCATCGGCCCGTGGAACTACCCGCTGTTCACCCCGATGGGCTCGATCGCGTACGCCCTCGCAGCGGGCAACGCCGTGGTGTTCAAGCCCAGCGAGTACACCCCGGCCGTCGGCCAGTGGTACGTCGACCTCTTCCAGGAGGTCGTTCCCGAGCACCCGGTCCTGCAGATCGTGCACGGACTCGGCGACGTCGGCGCGACTCTGTGCCGGTCCGGCGTCGACAAGCTGGCCTTCACCGGCTCGACCGGGACCGGCAAGAAGGTCATGGCGGCCTGTGCCGAGTCGCTGACTCCCGTCCTGGTGGAGTGCGGCGGCAAGGACGCCCTCCTGGTGGACGCCGACGCCGACGTGCGAGCCGCCGCCGACGCCGCGCTGTGGGGCGCGATGACCAACGCCGGGCAGTCCTGTGTCGGCATCGAACGCGTCTACGTGCACGAGAAGGTCTACGACCAGTTCCTCCAGATGCTCGTGGCCGACGCGGAGAAGCTGAGTTACGGCGAGGATCCGACGCAGGACATCGGCCCGATCACCATGCCGGGGCAGCGCGAGACGATTCGCCGCCACATCGACGCCGCGCTGGCCGACGGCGGCCGGGCGCTGCTCGGCGGCCCCGACTCGGTACGCGGTCCGGTGGCCCGCCCGACGATCCTCGTCGACGTGCCCGAGTCGAACCCGGCGGTGTGCGAGGAGACGTTCGGCCCGACGATGACGGTCGCGAAGGTCAAGTCCATGGACGAGGCGGTCGCCAAGGCCAACGCCGTCCCATACGGGCTCGGCGGCGCGGTCTTCGCCAAGCGGCACGGCGTGGCCCTGGCCCGTCAGCTGCGGGCCGGCATGGTCGCGGTCAACTCCACCTTCGCCTTCGCGGTGCTGCCCGCCCTGCCGTTCGGCGGCGTGGGACAGTCCGGGTTCGGCCGCATCCACGGCCAGGACGGCCTGCGCGAGTTCGCCCGCGCCTCCTCCATCGCCAAGCGCCGGCTGCCCAGCGTCATACCGCTGCTCACCTACCGGCACACGGAGAAGAGCGTGGCGCTGGCCGAGCGGATCGTGCGGCTGATGCACGGCCGCTCCCGCTGACCGCTCAGCCGCCCGGCCGTCCACTCAGGAGCGCTGGCAGAAGGCTCCGCTCACGGGCGCTGCCAGACGGTTCCGCTCAGGAGCGCTGCCAGACGGTTCCGCTCACGGGCGCCGCCAGACGGTTCTGCTCAGGAGCGCTGCCAGACGGTGTAGTGGAAGACCAGGTCGGGCGTGACGCTGTCGGGGGCCCGGAGCACCGTGAGCAGCACGGTCCGGCCCGCATCGGTGGCCACGCAGATCGACGCGCCCGGCATCAGCGCGTTCACCGGCCCGGCCTGGCTGTCCCATTGGTCCGGCGGGGACTGCGTACAGCGTTCGGCAGTCTCGGGACCGGTGCCGCCGAGGATGGACACCCCCTTCGGCGCGCTGATCTTCAGGCCCCGCTCACTCAGTCGCGCGTCCCAGCCCGGTACCTCCGGTCCGACGGTCATCGTCTCGAAGTCCATGCTCTGCTCGTCGGGCAGCGTCGCGTCGCCGGTTCGGAGCACCGTCCAGCCGCCGCCCCCACGTGTCGTCAGCGTCGTCAGCCCAGTGCCTTCGCCACTCGGCAGGTCGGTCGGCGGCCCGGTCGGCACGCCCGTCGGTTCCGGTGAGGTCGCCGACGACGCCGCCAGGTCTCGAATCGTCGTGGTGATCGCGCCCGCGACGACCAGCCCGACGATCACGACCAGCACGACCGCCAGCGCCCGCAGCGGCCAGCTCCCGGACAGGATCGCGGGCGGCACCAACGCTGCCAGCCCGCCCCTCGGTTCCGCCCGCCCCGGCGCAGCGGCGGCCGAGCCAGGCCCAGGCCGGTCAGCGGCAGGCCGGTGCGTATCGGGTGACTCGGCAGCAAGCGGTTCGGCGCCTGACGGTTCAGCCGGCAATCGCCGGTCGGCTGACGGCTTAACCGCTGAAGGCTCGACTACCGAGGGCTCAGCAACTGGGGGCCTGGTCGCTTGGCGCGCGAGCGCTGAGCGTTCGGTTGCGGCAGACACCGGCAGTTCGGCCTCGGTGGCGATCCGCCGCCACGCTGCCCGCCACCGGTCGACCTCGTCCTCCGGCAGCCCGCACGCCCGCGCCAGCGCCTCGACCACCTCCGACCGCGGCAACGTCTCCCGCGCGAGGATCGCGGTGAGCGTACTGCGGGGCAACGCGCCACCCGCGGCCTTCTCCAGTGCGCGGTAGCCCAGTCCCGACGCCCGCTTCAGACCGCGCATCGCGGCCACGAACTCCCCAGTGGTACGCGCAACGGCCGGATCCGGCCAACCGGCGTTGTCCATGCCGAGACTCTATCGACTACGGCAAATCGGTGTAGACCCGTCCAGGGAGCCTCAGAAGAGGGTCAGCTCGTCCTTGACGAAGCCCCGTAGCCGGTCGTAGTCCACGACGACGCAACGGATGCCCCGGTCCTCGGCGAGCACCCGGGCCTGGGGCTTGATCTCCTGCGCCGCGAAGATCCCGGCGACCGGGGCCAACAGCGGGTCGCGGTTCATCAGCTCGAGGTAGCGGGTGAGCTGCTCCACCCCGTCGATCTCGCCACGCCGCTTGATCTCGACTGCGACGTGCGCCCCGCCGCCGTCCCGGCAGAGCAGGTCGACCGGGCCGATCGCGGTCATGTGCTCCCGGCGGACGAGCGAGTAGCCGATCCCGAAGGTCTCGGGCTGAGCGGCGAGCAGCTGCTGGAGATGCGCCTCTACGCCGTCCTTCTGGAGACCCGGGTCGATGCCCAGCTCGTGCGAGCTGTCGCTGAAGACCTCCTCCAGGGTGATCCGCAGCTCCTCGCCCGCCTTGTTGACCACGCGCCAGACGCCGTCGTTCTCGGCGAGCTTGCAGGGCGGGCTCATCCAGTTCAGCGGCTTGTACGCGCGATCGTCGGCGTGGATGGAGACCGACCCGTCCGCCTTCACCATGATCAACCGGGTGGCACTCGGCAGATGCGCCGCGAGTCGTCCGACATAGTCCACTGAACACCGAGCAATCACCAATCGCACGATGCGAGCCTATCGTCTGTCCTGCGGGACTGGATTCGGCCTGGCATCCTGAAGTCGTGCTTGAAGCCCTCACCGGGACGGGCCTGGCCGGGGCGGCCGGGCTCAACGCCTACATCCCGCTCCTGGCGATCGGCCTGCTCGACCGGTACACCAACCTGATCACCCTGCCCGACAGCTGGAAGTGGCTGAGCAACGGCTGGGTCCTGATCATCCTGGCGGTCCTGCTCGCGGTCGAGCTGGTGGCCGACAAGGTGCCGCTGGTCGATCACGCCAACGACGTCATCCAGACGGTCGTCCGCCCCACCGCCGGCGGCCTGGCGTTCACCGCCGGCTCGACGTCGGAGACGGTGACCGTCACCGACCCGGGGAGCTTCTTCGAGTCCAAGCAATGGGTTCCGATGCTGATCGGGATCATCCTGGCCGGGACGGTGCACCTGACCAAGGCAGCAGCCCGCCCGGTGGTCAACACGCTGACCCTCGGCTTCGGGACGCCGGTCGTGTCGACCGCCGAGGACGCCACCAGCGTCACTCTCTCCGTGGTCGCGATCATCATCCCGGTCCTGGTGCTGTTGTTCATCGGCCTGTTCATCTGGCTCATGTGGTGGGTGGTCACCCGGCGACGGCGGCGGGCCCGGGCTCGAGCGGCGGCGGGGGCCACGCAGTACACGCAGTAACCGCTGTTCACGGCGGGCGTTGATCTCGATGTGCGTACCCGTTTTGCCGCGATCGTGACGATTGCCGTGGCTGTGCTGGCTCTGCCGGAAGCGGCGTACGCCGCCGCCAACGGCAGCTACGCCGAGTGGTCGCGGTCCGGCAGCAGCGGAGCCTGGCAGGCCACCGGTACGCCGGCCGCCGGCTTCCCGGTCGCCCAGGTCGCCTCGAACGCCTCCACGGTGGCCGTTCCGTCCGGCGCGAACACCTTCCTCGGCCCGCAGACGCCGCCGGGGCAGGCGTACGGCAGCTCGCAGGGACGCACGTATCTGAACGTCAGCACCGCGACGGGCTTCGACACCTCGACGACGACGGTCACCTTCGACTCGGCGACTCCAGCGAAGAACTGGGCGTTCGTGATCGGCGACCTCGACGCCGACACCCTGACGATCTCGGCCACCGACGGCGACGGCGACCCGGTCTCCCCCGCCGATCTCGGGTTCCAGGGCGCGTTCAACTATTGCGCGTACGCGCCGAAGCCGGCCGGGTGCACCGGGCCGGGACCGTTCACCGACCTGCCGACGTGGTCGGCCGACACCAGCACGCTCGTCGGCAACACCCTGGACACCTTCGGGGCGGCGGCCTGGTTCCAGCCGACGACCGCGATCAAGACGCTGACCCTCCGCTTCTCCCGGCTGATCGGGGCGCCCGTCTACCAGCTCTGGCTCGCCGCCAAGGCCGTGCCGGTCGTCGTCCCCGTCGCCGGCGTGACCGAGACGTGTCCGGCCGCCGTCAACCTGCATACGGCCGATGGCACGCCGATCGTCGGCGGCGACGGTAAGCCGATCACGACCACGACGGGCCCGGACGGGACAGCCACCTTCGACGCCGTCGCCGACGGCACCTACCAGCTGCACATGCCGAAACCGACCTGCGGCAAGACGGTCAAGGACCCGTACTACACGATCGTCGTGGACACCAGCAAGGGCCCGGTCAAGGTGCCGGCCGGAACCTTCGTGCTCGACGTGCCGGAGCTGGCGAACACCGGTCAGCACACCGCCCGGCTGCTCGTCGCCGGGGCGATCATCCTGGTCTCGGGCGCCGTGCTCGTCGTCGCCGGGCGGCGGCGTACACGCTGACGGTTCAGGCGAGTCCGTTGACGCGCAGCAGCTCGTTGCCGACCGAGCTGGCCTCGTAGTAGACCTCGCGGCCGTGGCGGGCGCGGCGGGCCAGACCGGCTTCGCGGAGCGCCGTCAGGTGCTGGGAGACCGCACCCACCGACAGCCCGGTACGCCGAGCCAGATCCGTCGTCGTGGCCGGCCCGATCAGCAGCGTGAACACTTCGGCACGGGCCGGGCCGAGCACCCGGCCGAGGGCGGCCCCGCCGACGCCGGACGCGGCCGACCACAGCGTCCCGACCGCGCGTACCGGGTAGACGCCGGCCGGCTGGGACTCGTCCCGGACGGTGCAGAGCAGCCGTCGGTCGGCGAACACGCTGGGCATCAGCGGCAGGCCCCGCCCGGCGACGGTCAGCCGCAGGTCCCACGGGTCTTCGCAGATGAGCCGATCGCCTTCCCAGCGGGTGTTCGGCGCGAGCGTCTCGAAGAGCAGCCGCAGCCCGCCCCGGGACAACTGCCGCGTGCGGTACGCGATGTCGCCGTCGAGCAGCGCCTGCATCCGGGGCCAGTGGGGGGCGATGGCGATCCGGTGCCACGCCTCGATCGCGGTGCCCAGCTTGGGCAGCACGTCCTCGGGGCGGTCCGCGGCGGCTCGGGCGGTCCCGCTGATCGGCGTCCACTTGGCGCAGGACAGGATGTCGGCTCGCACGGTCGCCGGCGACGTGGCGAGGACGCCGGCCAGCTCCTCGCGGATGTCGCCATGACGGCCGGGCGGCGGTGGCGTGAGGAAGTCGGGCATCCACGAACCGGGCCGGACGAACTCGGCCAGGTACGCCCAGTGCTCCGCCCCGGCGGCGTCCGCCGCCAGCGCTTCGCGTACCGCCCGGAACCAGGGGCTCAGCGCCGGAAACCGGCCGGGGTCGGCGTACGCCCGGACGGAGAAGACCGTCTCCCACAGCGGCGAGGTGCAGAAGCGGACGTCGGTCAGGTCGCCGACCTCGAACCGCACCTCACTCACAGCGACCACCTTTTAGCTCGGACGAAAAGGATATGCCCAGAGTAGTCGCCAGTGTTGGCTGGTGAGCATGCAGATCGTCCCCCCGCCCGGCGTCACCCGCGCCCTCACCATCCGCTCGATCGTGTACGCCACCGGCTCCGGCGTCTTCCAGGCCGGCAGCGCCGTCTTCTTCACCCGGTTCCTCGGGCTCTCCGCCACCCAGGTCGGCATCGGGCTGTCCGTCGCGGGCGCGCTGACCGTCCTCGGCTCGGTGCCGCTGGGCGCGCTCGTCGACCGGTACGGCGCCCGGCGTACCTGGATCGTGGCGGGCGTCGCCGAAGCGCTGCTCTTCCTGGCATACCCGCTGGCGGGGTCGTTCGCGGCGTTCCTCGGGGTCGCCTGCCTGCTCGCCGTGACCGATCTGCTGACCGGGACGGCCAAGCACGTCTACACCCTGCAGGCGTTGCCGCCAGAGGAGCGGGTACGCGCCCTGGCGTACCAGCGCAGCGCGCTCAACGTCGGGTTCACCGCGGGGGCCGCCCTGTCCGGGCTCGCCCTCGCCGTCGGCACCCGGTCGGCGTACCTCACCCTCGTCCTGGTCAACGGCGCGGTCCTGATGGTGACCGCGCTGCTGATCGCCCGCCTGCCGCGGGTGACCGCGATCGGGAGCGCGCCGCGGACGTCGGCCTTCGCGGTGCTGAAGGATCGGCCGTTCCTCGCGCTGAGCGGTGTGAACGGGGTGCTCCAGGCGCACCAGACGCTGTTCGGCGTCGTGCTTCCGCTGTGGACGCTGAGCCGTACGGACGCGCCGGCGGTGGTGGTGCCCGCGCTGTTCATGGTGAACACCGTGCTCGCCGTGGCCTTCCAGGTACGCGCCAGCCGAGGCAGCGAGACCCCAGCCGGTGCGGCGAAGGCCCTGCGCCGCAGCGGATTCAGCGTGGCCGCCGCGGCGCTGCTGCTCGGCACGGCCGCCCTGACCGCCGGCCCGCTGACCATCGCCGTGCTCGCGCTGGGGACGGTGATGCTCACGGTGGGCGAATTGACGCAGTCGGCCGGCGCCTGGGGCATCACGGCGAGCGTGCCGCCGGAGAACCGGCGCGGCGAGTACACCGGATTGTTCCGGCTCGGCGGCCAGGCGCAGCAGTCGCTCGCCCCCGCCGGGCTCACCGTGCTGGCGGTGAACACCGGCGGCTGGGGCTGGCTCGTCGTCGCGGCGCTGATGCTGGTCGCGGGCCACTACGCGCCGGCCGCCGTGCGGTGGGTGCTACGGACGCCAAGGCTGGGTGGTGTGACGGAAGACGACCCGGTACCAACCCTCGCCACGGTTCGTTGAGCTTCGTGAATCGGCGTGTCGCCGTTACGCAACGCTGGAGTCGCGCGGAATACTAACGGACAAATTGGTGTAAAACTGCACGTATCCACCCCCGGGAGGTGCCGTGGCGAGCGTCGCGGAGGTCAAGGCGGCCATTGACGCCGCCATGCTGCACGTGCAGGAGAGCCAAGATGCCGTTCGCGCGGCCAACGATCGGCTGGGCGAGGCACAGCTGAGCCTGGCGGTGGCGGTCGAGGGCTCCGGCCACGACAACGTCACCGCCGCTCAGGCCGCCCTGGCCCAGGCGACGAACGAGCTCGAGGAATGCCTTACCGCCACCTTGACCGCGGTCGACCAGGCCCAGACATACGTAGCGGGGTTGTGATGAGTCTCGTTCAGGATCTCGGCGACCAGCTCCGGATCGTCCGAGAAGACCTGCCCATCGCCGAGGTACGCGCGGCGGCCGAACGACTGCGGATGGCCGGCGGGCTGCTCGCCTGGGTCATGCACGCCACCGGCGACCCGCAGCGCGTACCGCAGTTGGGCGGGGCGGCCGACCGCCTCGAATCCGCCGCCGGCCTGATGCGTTCGGCGCACGACGCGCTCGACGCGTACGCGTTGGCGCTGGGTCTGGCCGCGGACTCGGTGGGGACCGCGCAGCCATGGGGCGCCGGCGCACCCTTGGTGCCGACCCAGGGCCGCTCGGCCGACGTGCCGCTGAGCGACTGGTGGGCCGAGCGCGTCCGCACGCTGGCCGCCCGGGACACGCTCGACGACCTGATCACCTCGGGCAGCACGGAGGACCGGACCGTGCCGGCGGTGCCGGATCGAGGCACCTCACTTCGTTCCGCTGACGATCCGGCGGCGACGAGCGTAGACCTCTTGCGCCGCTGCGTCTCCGCGACGCTCGACGAACGCCCGGCCAAGCTGCACCGCGAGCTGGGCTCGGCCGGCCCGGCCGTGGGTCTCGGCCTCGCCGCGGTCGCCCCGCCCCTGCTGCGGCACCTCGCGGCGGAGCTGGTCGGGCACCCGCCGCGGCTCGAAGATCTGGCGAGGGTACGCCGAGCGGCCCTGGTCCACACCGGACTGCTGCCGGAGCTGCCCGCGGAGGCGGGCGAGGAGATCGTCGCCCGGATCTGTCACGCGACCCCGCAGCGGCGGACCGAAGGCTCACCCACGCATCCGGTCGACGCCGCGGCCGCCGTGGTGCTGATCACCGCCGGATTGCTGGCCGCCACCGGCCGGGGCGCGAGCGAACTGCACGCCGTCGTCGAGGAGGAGCAGCGTCGCCGTAACGCCGCTGCCGACTCGACGATGCGCCGGGCCCTGCGCGTGGGCGACCCGACGCGTCGCCGCAGCGCGGTCGACGCGCTCGCCGACGAGACGCCGGTGGGCGGTGCCTCCTGATTTCCCGCGGGGACCACTGGTCTCCGCAGTACGCCGGGAGCTCGCCGCCGCGCGGGCTGCCGCCCGCGCGGCGCTCATGGCGGCGACCGTCGCGCACGCCGAGGCGCAGGCGCAACGGGATGCGGTAGCCGGGCGGAGCCCGGAGCGCCATCGAGCACTGGAAGGCGAACGGGACGCCCTGATCCAGGCGGCGCAGGAGAAACTGCGCCGGGAGGCGGCCACCGTCACCGAAGCACTGTCGGCACTCGCGGGCACTGCGGCACCGGGTGCGGCCGGACAGACCTGGCCTGCCTGGACGGCCACGCCCGGCGTACCGGGGCCTGGGCTGCTGCGCGCCGGCGTGATCGACCACGATCCGCCGTTGCCTGCGCTCCTGCCCGTCCTGGACGCGGCACACCTGGCCCTGGACGGACCCGATCCGTCCACCCTGGACGGCGTCATCGCCGGGCTGCTGCTTCGCATGCTCGGCTCCGTCCCGGCCGGCGGCGTACGCCTCTGGATCTACGACCCGGGTCACCTGGGCGGCGCGCTGGCCGGCTTCGCACCCCTGGCCGCCGCCGAGATCACCACCTACGTCGGTCCCGGCGGGCTGTCGGCCACCCTCGACGAACTGGCCGCCCAGATCCAGCGCATCAACGAGACGGTCCTCGCCGGGGAACACGCCAACGTGGCGGCGGCGGCTCGCGTACTGGGGCGGCGGCCGGAACCCTGGCGGGTGCTGGTGCTGCTCGCCGACTCCACCGACCTGTCGAGCGCCCAGCAGGCGCAGCTGGATCGCGTCGTCCGGGCGGGCGTCGCCGCCGGCGTCCACGTGATCAGCCGCGGGCTTCCGCTGCCCACTCGGGACGACGTCCAGACCGTCTCGGTCGTCGACGGGTGGGCCGCGCGGACCAGCCTGACCGGCGATCTGACCGTCCTGCTCGATCCGCCGCCACCGGCCGAACTGGTCACCGGCTTCGCCAAGGAGCTGGCCGCCGGGCCGCCGCCGGCCACGGTGGACGCCCTGCTCCCGGCCGAGTTCTGGACCGAGTCGTCGGCTCGGCGCCTGTGCGCGCCCATCGGCGAGGGCACCGAAGGCGACCTGGTCGAGCTGACCCTCGGCGACGATCCCCCGCACGCCCTGATCGGCGGCCCGTCCGGCTCCGGCAAGACCAACCTGCTCTACTGCTGGCTCGCCGGGCTCACCAGCCGATACTCCCCCGAGGAACTCGAACTCCATCTGCTCGACTTCAAGGAAGGCGTCTCGTTCGCGCGGTTCGCTCCCTCGCCGCGCGATCCGAGCTGGCTTCCCCAGGTACGCCTCGTCGGCGTGAACATCAACTCGGACCGTGAGTTCGGCCTGGCCCTGCTGCGTCATCTGGCCGCCGAGCTGAAGCGGCGGGCGTCGGCGGCCAAGAAGCACGAGGCCACCAAGCTGGCCGAGCTGCGCGCCGAGGACCCCGAGGGACACTGGCCCCGGATCGTGGCCGTCATCGACGAGTTCCAGGTCCTGCTGGGCGAACGGGACGCGGTCACCACCGAGGCGGTCGCCCTGCTGGAAGACCTCGCCCGCCGAGGCCGGTCCCAGGGCATCCACCTCGTCCTGGCCAGCCAGGACGTGACCGGCATCGAGGCGCTGTGGGGCCGGTCGGCGCTGGTCGCCCAGTTCACGCTGCGGATCGCGTTGCCGAAGGCCCGCCGAATCCTGGCCGAGACCAACCTCGCCGCCGAACTCATCCCGCGTCATCACGCCGTCGTGAACGCCGACTCCGGCGCGGTCGGGGCGAACCAGATCGTCAAACTGCCCGACGCCGGAGACCGTACGCGCTGGCAGGAGATCCAGACGCAGTTCTGGACGCTGACCGACGCGCTGCTCGACCCGCCCCGGCTGTTCGACGGCGAAGCCGTGCCCGCCTTCCCGGTGCTGCCCGGTACGCCGCCCGACTTCGCCAAGGACGGCGCGGTCGCCCTGCTCGGCGAGACCATCGACGTCGCCCGACGACCGGCGACGTTGCGCCTGACCCGCAGCCCTGGGCGCAATCTGGCCGTCCTCGGCACGCGTACGCCGGAAGCCTGCGCGATCCTCACCTCGGCCGGGCTGACGCTGGCCCGCCAGCACGAGCCGGGAACGGCGGACTTCGTCGTCGCCTGCCTCGACCCGGACGCCCAGCCGGCCGCGAAGGCGCTCGCGGTCGAACTGCCCGGATGCGTCTGGCACGACGAGGACAGTCTGCTGCCGATGCTGACCCAGCTGGCCCAGCTGGACACCGACCGGCCCCGCTACGTCTTCGTCTTCGCCCTCGACGCGGCCGCTCCGCAGCTCGCGGCGAAACGAGGGGTCGGCGAGCCGACCGGTCACGACCTGCTGCGCACCGTGCTGAACCGGGGCCCCGAGCGGCGTACGCACCTGCTCGGCTGGTGGCGGTCGGTGCCCCGGCTCCGCGACGACCTCGGCGGCATCGCCGCCCGGCTCGACTCCATCGGCGCGTGGATCGCGTTGGACGTGCACGGTCAGGAGCTGGCCCCGCTGTCGGCGCAGCCCGGCGGCCCCGCCTGGTATCCCCGGCCGCACCGGGGGCTGTTCTTCGACCGGGCGACCCATCGCGCGCCGGAAATCCTCATCCCTTACGAGGTCGACCTGTGAGCGCCACGGAATATCGTGCCCTGGTGGCCGAACTGGTCGCCGCGACCCGCCGCCGCGACGTCGCCGTCACGGCCGCCACACAGTCCTACCTGGACGGTGTAGCCGTCGTCGACCAGGACCTGGCCGCCGCCGGCCGGATCCACCTGGCCTGCGCCGAAGTCGTGGCGACCCGGGAGGCCACCGTCGCCGACCTCGACGGCCAAGCCGACCGGATCTGGACCGAACTACTGGTGGGCCATCGTTGGCGCGCGCGACGGGCAGGCCCGCTGCCGGCCCCCGCCGCCGGAGCGGGCACCGGCGACCCGGTCGCCCTCATCGCCTCCGCCGCCGCCCGCGTCGCCCGCGCTCGCCGTGGAGCCGAAGCACTTCCGTTGCCGCTGCTGCTCTCGCTCGCCCTCATCGGCGGCATCGGCGCGGTCGCCGTCGGCCTCCTGGCGGGCGGAGTCTCCGGTACGCCCTGGCTCAGCTGGCCGCTGTTCATGCTCGCCCCGTTCGCCGGTATCCCGTTCGCCGCCCGATGGGTGGACTACTGGGCGGCCACGCGCCTCGACACCGGCGCGATCGGGCTCACCGTGCTCGGCGGCATGCTCGCCACCTGCCTCGTCGCCGTCTTCCGCTGACGCGCTGCGTTGGCTGCGGCGTTGTGGGTGGGCGCTGCCGAAAAGCGCACCGAAGCGGAGGGGTGGCCGGCTCCGCGAGTCGACTTCAGTCGATTTCCATGATCAGCGGAAGAATCGCGGTGCCATGACACCACAATTACTCCGTTGATCACGGAAGCGGTTAAGCGGAAGCGGTTAAGCGGAAGCGGAGCGAATCACGGTGACGAGATCCGCCATGATGTCGGAGAGCGCGAAGTCCTTCGGCGTGAACACGCGAGCCGCGCCAGCGGCGAGCAGCACCGAAGCGTCCCCCGGCGGAATGATGCCGCCGACGACGACGGGCACCGACGACCCCGCCTCCCGCAGCCCTTGCAGGACAAGCGGTACGACGGAGAGGTGTGACCCCGACAGCACGGACAGCCCGACGAGGTCGACGTCTTCGGCGACGGCGGCTGCCACGATCTGCGCCGGCGTGAGCCGGATGCCTTGGTAGACCACTTCGAATCCGGCGTCGCGGGCGCGTACGGCGATCTGCTCGGCACCGTTGGAGTGGCCGTCGAGGCCCGGTTTGCCGACGAGGAACCGGGGCGGGTGGCCGAGTTCGGCGGTCAGTTCCTGGACTTGCGCCCGGACCGAGGTCGCCGAACTCGACGGGGAGACTCCGGCCAGCCCGGTCGGTGCCCGGTACTCGCCGAACACGTCGCGCAGCGCTGCGGCCCACTCTCCCGTGGTCACCCCTGTGCGTACACACTGAAGCGTCGCGGGCATGAGGTTCGCGGAGGTCGCCGCGTCCGCGCGGAGCTGGTCCAGGGCTTCGCGGACCGCGGTGGGCGAGCGCATGGCGCGCCATTCCGCGATGGCCGAGGTGGCGCGTTCCTCGACGCCGGCGTCGATCTGCTCGACGGCCTGCGCGCCGGCGGCCGTGAGCGGCGACGGCTCGGTCTCGGCGAAGCGGTTGACGCCGATCACGACGTCCTCACCGGACTCCATCCGGGCACGTTTGGCGGCGAGCGAGGCGACGAGGGCGCTCTTGAGGTAGCCGGATTCGACCGCCGCGACGACTCCGCCGAGGTCGAGGATCTGCTCCAGTTCGGCCCGCGCGCCGGTGACGATGCCGTCCACCAGCGCCTCGACCACGTGCGACCCCTCGAACAGGTCGGGGTACTCCAGCAGGTCGGACTCGAACGCCAGGACCTGCTGCATGCGCAGGCTCCACTGCTGGTCCCACGGGCGGGGCAGGCCGAGCGCCTCGTTCCACGCGGGCAGCTGCACGGCTCGCGCGCGGGCGTCGCGCGAGAGGGTCACGCCCAGCATCTCCAGCACGATGCGCTGCACGTTGTTCTCGGGCTGCGCCTCGGTCAAGCCCAGTGAATTCACTTGTACGCCGTACCGGAACCGTCGTTGGCGCGCATCGGTGACGCCGTAGCGCTCCCGGGTGATCTCGTCCCAGAGGCGGCCGAACGCCCGCATCTTCGCCATCTCCTCGACGAACCGGACGCCGGCGTTGACGAAGAACGAGATGCGCTGGACGACGTCGCCCATCCGCTCGGGCGAGACCTGGCCGCTGTCGCGGACGGCGTCGAGCACGGCGACCGCCGTGGCCATCGCGAAGCCGACCTCCTGGACGGGCGTCGCGCCCGCCTCTTGGAGGTGGTAGCTGCAGATGTTGACCGGATTCCACTGCGGGGTGTTCTGCACCGTCCACGCGATCATGTCGGTGGTCAGCCGCAGCGACGGGCCGGGCGGGAAGATGTAGGTGCCTCGGGAGAGGTACTCCTTGATGAGATCGTTCTGCGTGGTGCCGGCCAGTTTCTCGACCGGCGCCCCCTGCTCCTGTGCCACCGCGACGTACAGGGCGAGCAGCCACATCGCCGTCGCGTTGATGGTCATCGAGGTGTTCGCGCGCGCCAGGTCGATCCCGTCGAACAGCGCGCGGGCGTCGCCGAGGTGGGAGATCGGTACGCCGACCCGGCCCACCTCCCCGGCGGCCAGCTCGTGATCCGGGTCGTACCCGGTCTGGGTGGGCAGGTCGAACGCGACGCTCAGCCCGGTCTGCCCCTTGGCCAGGTTCCGCCGGAACAGCGCGTTCGTCGCCGCCGCGCTGGAGTGGCCGGCGTACGTGCGCATCACCCAGGGCCGATCCCGCTCGGGCAGCTTGCCCTCCACGCTCTCCATTCTCGGAGTCTAAGTGACCGTTAAGTAACTTGCGCCGGTGAGAAACTTCACCGGTGGCCTGTGCCGTGGCCCACTTCGCGCCGAGTTCTAGAGTGACCCCGTGACTTCCGATCTGGCGATCTCCGTCTCGGGGCTCCGCAAGTCCTACCAGGACAAGGCGGCCGTCGATGGGCTGGACCTGTCGGTCGCCCGCGGCGAGATCTTCGCGCTCCTCGGCCCGAACGGCGCGGGCAAGACGACCACGGTGGAGATCCTCGAAGGCTTCCGCAAGCGGGACGCCGGCTCGGTCGACGTGCTCGGCGTCGATCCGGGCCACGCTCCGCTGTCCTGGCGTACGCGGGTGGGCGTGGTGCTGCAAGGCACCGGCGAGTTCGACGAGCTCAAGGTCAGCGAGGTCGTCCGGCACTTCGCCCGGTTCTACCCGGACCCGACCGACCCGGACGAGGTGATCGAGCAGGTCGGGCTGGCCGAGAAGGCCGACGCGCGCACGCACACGCTGTCGGGCGGGCAGATGCGTCGCCTCGACGTCGCCCTCGGCATCGTCAACAAGCCGGAGCTGCTCTTCCTCGACGAGCCGACGACCGGCTTCGACCCGGTCGCCCGCCGGGAGTTCTGGGAGCTGATCCGGGGTCTCCGGGCCGGCGGGACGACCATCCTGCTCACCACGCACTACCTGGAAGAGGCCGAGGAACTCGCCGACCGGGTCGGGGTGATCGCCGGCGGTCGCATGCTCGAAGTCGCCACTCCGGCCTCGCTCGGTGGCCGGAACACGGGCCGGACGACGGTCAGCTGGCGTGCCTCCGACGGCTCGCTGCGCTCGGAGGAGACGGACGCGCCGACCGCGGTCGTCCAGCGGCTGTCCGCGGAGTTCGGCGGTGAGGTGCCGGAGCTGGTGGTGCACCGGCCGACCCTCGAGGACATCTACCTCAAGATGATCGGAGAGCAGTCATGACCGGGTTGGCCTTGGCTCAGGGGCGGATCGAGGTCAAGCAGTTCGCGCGTACGCGGGAATCGCTGGTCTTCACCCTCGTGTTCCCCGCGATCATCCTGCTGATCTTCGGCGCGATCTTCTCCGGCGACATCGACGGCATCTCGTTCAAGCAGTACTTCGCGGCCGGCATGATCGCCTCGGGGTTGATGTCGTCCGGCTTCCAGAACCTGGCCATCACCATCCCGATCGAGCGCGATCGCGGGGTGCTCAAGCGCTACCGCAGTACGCCCATGCCGAAGTGGGTGTTCTTCGCCGGGAAGATCATCCAGGTGGGCGTCATCGGCTTCTTCGCCACCGTGATCCTGCTCGTGATCGGCATGTTCTACGGCCTCGATCTGCCGTCCAGCCCGGAGAAGTGGTTCACCCTGCTCTGGGTGTGGCTGCTCGGGCTCACCGCCTGCACGCTGCTCGGCATCGCCTTCTCGGCGGCAGCGCGTACGGGGCGGAGCGGGCCGGCCGTGGTCACGCCGATCGCGCTGATCCTGCAGTTCATCTCCGGGGTGTTCTTCCCCTTCACCCAGCTGCCCCACTGGATGCAGCAGATCGCGGCGTTCTTCCCGCTGAAGTGGATCTGCCAGGGGATGCGCGCGGCGTTCCTGCCCGACTCGTTCGCGGCGTCGGAGCCGGCCGGCTCGTTCGAACTCGGCAAGGTCGCCTTGATCCTGGGCGCATGGTGCATCGTCGGGCTGGTGGCCAGCCTGCTGTTCTTCCGGTGGACCACCAAGCGCGACGGCTGAGTGCCGTGCCGGGCGCCCGGGGGTGAGTTCAGCCAACGAGGCGCCTGGCTCGGTCCAACGCGTCCGCGAACACCAGTACGCGTATCCGCCCGTCGACCCCGGTGGTCAGCGTCGACCGGATCCCCGCCGTGGCGAGGTGTTCCCGGACGAGGTCGGCGTCGACCTGGTCTCGGCAACTCGCGACCGGGACGAGGAGTCCGTAGTCGCCGGGGCGGGACGGCGTCGCTGGGCGCGCCGCCGCGGCCTCCTGCCGCCGTAAGGCCCGGTGCAGCAACAGGGCCAGTAACCCGGTGACCATCAGGGCGACCACCGGACCGATCACATAAGGGCCGTCCAGCGCGAGCATGGCCACAGTCTGCCACTGTCTGATAGCTCTCCGCATCAGATCGCGAGAACGGCTCTCATTAGCGGGTTTTGTCCGGTTCGCCCAGGGCACACGCCGCCCAGCCACCCCGCATTCCGAGGTACGCGGGCACCACCGTCACCCGCCGCCCGGCACCGGGCGGAAGCGCTGCTGAAGGCTCGTTAAGGTGAGGGTCATGACGAAGAAGCTGACGGTCATCGGCGCCGGGCTGATGGGCTCCGGTATCGCGCAGGTGGCAGCCCAGGCCGGCTGGGACGTGACCCTGCGAGACCTGGACACCGCCGCCACCACACGTGGCCTGGACACCATCAAGAAGTCCCTGGAGAAGTTCGCCGCCAAGGGCACGATCTCCACCGCCGACGCGGAGGCGGCGCTGGCCCGGATCACCCCGGTGACCGAGCTGGAGGCGGCGGCCGACGCCGACATCGTCGTGGAGGCCGTCTTCGAGTCGATCGAGGTCAAGCAGGAGGTGTTCCGGGCGCTCGACGGGATCTGCAAGGACACCACCGTGCTGGCGACCAACACGAGCGCCATCCCGATCACGCAGATCGCCGCGGTGACCTCGCGTCCCGAGTCCGTCGTCGGGACGCACTTCTTCTCCCCGGTCCCGATGATGAAACTCTGCGAACTCGTACGCGGCCTGAAGACCACCGACGAGACGCTGGCAGCTGCCCGGAGCTTCGCCGAAGAGGTCGGCAAGACCTGCATCGTGGTCAACCGGGACGTCGCCGGATTCGTCACCACCCGCCTCATCGCGGCGCTCGTAGTCGAGGCGGTCAAGCTCGTCGAGAACGGCGTCGTCTCCCCCGAGGACCTCGACATCGCCTGCAAGCTGGGCTTCGGCCACGCGATGGGCCCGCTGGCGACCACCGACCTGACCGGCGTCGACATCCTCGCCCACGCCGCCCGCAACATCTACACCGAGACGGCCGACCCGAAGTTCTTCCCGCCCGAGCTGTTGCAGCGCATGGTGGCCGCCGGGGACCTCGGCCGCAAGACCGGCAAGGGCTTCTACACCTACTAAGGGCTTCTACACCCACTAGTCGATCATTGGCTTACGGGCGTGATCAGGGCGGCGCGGACACGACACGCCGGTTGATCACGCCCGTTAGTTCATGATCACGCGGATGGTCACGCGGACAGACGCGCGGACAGACGCGCGGACGGACGCGCGGATGGTCACGCGGATAAGGAGGCGGGGTTGACGGTGAGGAGGCCGCCGTCCACCCGGTATTCGGAGCCGGTGACGAACGACGATCGCGGCCCAGCCAGGAACGCCACCACTTCGGCGACTTCGGCGGGTTGGGCGACACGGCCCAGCGGGTGCCGGGCGCCCCAGCCGTCGATCGTCTCTTCGACGGTGGACGTGCCTTTGTACAGGTCGGCTGCCCAGCGCAGCATCGGGGTGTCGACCGAGCCGGGGCAGACGACGTTCGCGCGTACGCCGTAGGGCGCGTAGTCCAGCGCGATCGATTTGATCAGTGCGTTGACGCCTGCTTTCGAGGTCGCGTACGCCGCGACGCGTTGCTGTGAGGCGAAGGCCTGTACGGATGAGACGGCGACGATCGCGCCGGCCCGCTTGCGCAGTTCGGGCAGAGCGGCTTGGCAGGCGTTGAACACTCCGGTCAGGTTGACCGCGAGCACCTCGTCCCACAGCTCGGCCGTGGTCTCCTCGACGGTTCCGTACCGCTGGATGCCCGCGCTCGTGACGAGGATGTCGACGCCGCCGAACCGGGACACCGCCAGCTCGACCAACGCCTGCATGTCGGCCGGCGACCGCACGTCCAGGTCACGGCCCACCACGGAGCCTGTGTCCACAGTGGCGCCGACGCCGCAGTAGACGACGGACGCACCTTCAGCGGACAGGTGCGAGACGACGGCCTCGCCGATCCCCATGGATCCCCCGGTCACGACTGCGGTCTTTCCCGCGAGTTCAGACATCAGCGCCTCCCGACGCGGCCAGCAGCTGGGCGGACCATCTCAGGTCCCGCTTGTCGAAGGGGGCCAACCGCAGCGCTGTGCCGTTGCGTACCGCCTCGGCCAGCCCGTCGGTCGGATAGCTGGAGAACGGTTCGAGCCCCAGCACGTAGGCGCGGCCCCACCAGGGATAGTCGGTCGTCGCGCCCAGTTCTTGCCACAGCCACAGGTACGGCAGCACCGCCGCGTCCCAGTCGACGCGCAGGCCGTGGCCGTCCGGCGCGGTGATCTCGTACCAGGAAGCGCCGTGCAGGTAGACGATGTCGCTCGGCCCGCCGCGCTCGGGGACGATGGACAGATCCGTCGTCCCTTCGGGAAACGCCGCTACGACCGGCCACGCGCCGCGGTCCGGACGAACCATCCGCCCCGCCGGATGGATCGCGGTCTCGTGCGGAATCACCGTCACGCCCTCGGGCAGGCGGATGCGGTGCCCCGGCGCGAGGAACGGCTCGCCGAACGTGATGTGCTGCCCCCACATCGTCTCCATCTCGACCGGCGCGAGGTTCTCCAGCTCCTCGGCGAACTCCAGCCCCGCGCCCCGCAAGCGGATCGTCTTGGTCAGCCGGAGCGGGAAACGCGCGGTCTCGACGGTGAAGATCACCCCCTCGTCAACCAACTGATACGCCCATGGCACGCCACTGACCTCACCGTGCTGGGACAGTGCCGCGCCCCGGTAGTGGCAGGGGGCGCCCCCGTTCGGGAGCACCTCCTGCCAACCCCCCGGATACGTGTCGAGGAAGGCGGCGACCGGGTCGGGCGCGCCGCCCGGCACGGCCGAGCGGCGTCCCATCGGCGACCGCCAGGCGAGGTCGATCCCGCGCGCCTTGTCGAGCAGCTCGACGAGGTCCGTCCCCTTGTCGGGCAGGAACGTCGCCCGCAGGTGCTCGTTCTCCAGCACGACGGTTCTCACGACTGCACCAGCGTTCTCACGACGGGTCGGCCCAGCGGTCGTTGGGGATCAGCGGGTACCAGTCGGGCCGCCCCGGATCGCGGTCGTACGGATACCCGCCCAGCTCTTTGTACAGCTCGGCGTACTCGGCGACCTTGGCGCGGTCCAGGGTCACGCCCAGCCCGGGGCCGTTCGGCACCGCGATGGTTCCGTCCTGGTAGGACATCAGACCGCCGGTGATGACGTCGTCGCGCAGGTGGTGATAGTGCGCGTCGGCGGCGTACGCCAGATTCGGCAGCACCGCGCCGAGATGCAGCATGGTCGCGAGCTGGATGCCCAGTTCGCCCGACGAGTGCACGGCCACCCCGAGCTGGAAGGTCTCGCACACCCCGGCCGCCTTGACGCAGGGCCGGATGCCGCCCCAGAACGTCGTGTCCAGCAGGATCACGTCGACTGCGGGGTCCCGGACGTTGGTGGCCAGCTGTTCGAGGTTGACCACGACCGTGTTCGTCGCCAGCGGGATGCCGAGGTCGCGCAACTGCCGCATCCCGTTGAGGCCCCAGGTCGGGTCCTCGAGGTAGTCGTTGGGCAGGTCGGCGATCGCCTGGCCGAAGCGCCGGGCCTGGCCGACGGAGAGCGCGGCGTTCGGGTCGTATCGGAGCCGGTCGCCGGGAACGGCGTCGGCCAGCGCCCGATAGCACTCCAGCTCGTAGTCGGGGTGGAACACCCCGCCCTTGAGTTTGTGCACGCTGAACCCGTACTGCCGCTTCAGCTCGGCCGCCTCGGCGGCCAACTGCTCCGGCGTACGCACCTCGCCCTCGCCGTCGTCGTTGGCGTACCGGAAGAAGAGATAGGAGGCGAACGGCACCTGGTCGCGCAGCTTCCCGCCGAGCAGGTCGTAGACCGGTACGCCCAAGTGCTGCCCGATCACGTCCAGGCAGGCGAACTCGATGGCGGCGTGCAGTTGGGTGCGGTTGTTGTAGAGGCTGGCCGTCGGGTTGGTGATGGCGAATCGCAGCGCCTCCAACTGGAACGGATCATGCCCCTTCAGGTACGCGTTCAGCCCACGGATGGCGGCTTCGGCGCTCTCCCCGCCGCCGCCCAGCTCGCCGAGGCCGATGAGCCCGGTGTCGGTCTCGACCTCGACGATGGTGCGGACGAACCGGCCCCAGTGGGCGCCGTTGGAATGCCGCAACGGCGCCTGGAGCGGCACCGTCACGGTGGTGGCCCGGATGTCGGCGATCCTCACAGCGCATCCTCCGTAGTGGCCGGTCCGACGGAGGTGGCCAGGTCGACGGAGAGGGCGACGAACGCGCCCGCCGGGACGGTCACCCGGATCGCCCCGTCCACCACCGGCGCTTCGACCTGATCGCGTTCGAGCGACGTGCCGAGGTAAGCCCGTTCGACGGCTTGCGGTAGGCGTACCAGTGTGGCGACGGAATCAGCCGAGACGGACCGCAGGTAGACCACGAGCGTGTGGCCGCGCAGCGAGCGGCCGAGCGACGACACGTGGAGATCGGGATGCTCGATCTCCACGAAGGACATCACGGCGGCGGTGCGGGCGTGGCCCGTGAGCGGCACGGCCAGGAACGGGTCGACGAGACCGGCGGCCGCGCGGACCCCGGCGTTCGAGTCGCTCGGGCCCGAGGTGATCGCGTAGCGGAAGGTCGTCTCGCCCTGCTGCTGCGCCGGGAAGTTGGTGTCCCAGATGTTGTTGAGCGCCCAGGAGTAGACGGTGCCGGGCTCCGCCGGATCGGGCCGGACGGTCGGCGGGAAGGGTGCGTAAGGCAGGTACAGCTCGCCGAACATGACGAGCGGCGCCTCCAGCGTGGCCCACCCGACGCTCAGCTCGCCGTCGTCGAACTCGACCCAGTGCCGGATCGGCTGCATGTGGTCGGCCGCGCCGGGGACGGTCGGCGCGGCCGGGCCGCCGAGGCCGCCGGTCAGTTCCCACGCCTTCGGCGCGCCTGTCGCGAACGGGTACGCGAAGAAGACGCTCTCCTTAGCCGGAGCGCCCCGTTTGTAGAGCGTGTTGGTGATGTCGACGCGCGGCACGCCCGCCGGGAGCGTGATCGTGGTACGCAGCCAGTCGATCCCGTCGCCGTCGAGCAGGATCTCCAGCGTCTCCCCCGCCGCGGTGCGTTCGGCGCGGCTGATCGACGGCCGGCGGCCCAGCGTACGCCCGGCCAGCAGCGCGTCGTGCTCGTGCGCCTCGATGTGCCCGCTGAGGTGGTTGATGTGCGGCGCGGTCGAGTACTTGTCGTAGACGTATTGGTTGAGCCCGGCGTACGCGTCCTTGTTGACCAGCTCGCGACCTGCTCGCTTGTCGAACACGCTGGCGATGACGCCCGCCTTGAGGTCGTACTCCACCCGGAAGTACTCGTTCTCGACGATCGAACCGATCTCGGCGACGGCGACCGGGCCGGAACCCGGGACGACATCGAACCGGACCGCCCCGAACGCCGGGACGTCGGACGCGGGGAAGATCAGGCGGCGGCCGTAGGGCCGGGTCGGCCATTCCTCGGGGCGTACCACCTCTTCGTGATGCGGGACGGCCTCGCCGGTCCGTCCATCCACAACGGACACCGCAACGTCGAGTGGGACGGTGCTGGCCGGGAGGAACGCCGTCGCGACATCGGTCCGCGCCGCCGGTCCGGGATTGTGGATGAGGAACCCGGCCTCGGCGCCCGCCGCGGTTCCGTAGCGCGCTCCGAGGCGACGAAGACCGGCGTGCCGCAGATCCTCCGCGTCGTCCGCCCCCGAGTACGCCAGCTCGCACTTGCGCGCCCACTGGAGTCCACCGGAGTCGAACCCGTCCTCGTGGTCGTGCCACGGATTGGCCGCACCCCAGGTGTGCTCGTCGAACAGGCCGAGCTTGTCGTAGACCGCGTCCACCGCCGGGCCGGCGTCTGCGCCGGCACCGGTGTCGGCCGGGTCAGCCCAGCCTGCCAGTGTGTGCAGGGTTTCCGCGTGGCGGACGGCGTGCTGGGCGCGGCGGGCGTACCCGAGCGGGCGGGCGCCCGAGCCGAGCCCGTCGGCCCACCAGTCGGTCCAGTCCCCGGTGTGCTCCGGTACGCGATCGCCGAACGACTCCTCGGCGGCGGCGAAGAACTCCGTGTTCGTGGCCATCCGCAGCCGGGGGTACTCGTAGACGGCGTTCCACTCGCGGATGATCGACGGCGGCAGGATCGACGGCCCGGCGTTGTCGGCGTTGCCGCCCTGCACCCGCAGATGCAGCAGGTCATGCGGGTACGGCTGACGCGTGATCTGCGCCTCCGGCAGCCCCGACCAGCCGAACGCCTCGGGACCGTACGGGAACGGCCGCCCGGCCAACGCGTCCAGGTAGCCGGGCAGCAGGTCGACGGCGGCGGGGAAGCTCTCGGCCAGCCCGACGACGTTGCCCTCCATGTACGCCATCCCGTGCGGGGTGTCGGTGA
This sequence comes from Hamadaea flava, assembly GCF_024172085.1. Lineage (NCBI taxonomy): Bacteria > Bacillati > Actinomycetota > Actinomycetes > Micromonosporales > Micromonosporaceae > Hamadaea > Hamadaea flava. Next base: position 3,856,432 of record NZ_JAMZDZ010000001.1, read on the forward strand.
ACCACACGAGTACCCGGTTCCCGGCGGGCGACCGCCACCAGAACGGGCGGCCCAGCTCCTGCCCGCCGCGCAGGAAGGGCACCGACCGCCCGGCCCAGTTGTGCGCGGCGCTCAGGTAGCGGACCCCCGAGGCGGCCAGCGCGTCCACGAACCCGACGACCGCGCCCGGCACGTCCGTGTGCATGGCGGAGGTGATCGGGATGCCGTGCTCCTCCCGCAACGCGTCGGTGAAACGCAGCAACCGGTGCAGTTCCTCGGTCGAGCAGGCCTCGGTGTGCAGCTGGAACGGCATCGCGGTCACCTCGACACGACCCGTCCGCGCGAGATCGACGAATCTGTCCACTGCCGACTTGGCGCGCGCTTGGAGCCAGCGGCGTACCGGGAGCGCGGACTCCACGGTCCATCGGAACCGCGCGTCGTCCGGCCAGTCGTCGGTCTGACCGGCCAGCTCGACCGCCTCGTCGAGATACTCCAGGTGGTTGCGCAGCACCACGCCCTGCCGATCGGTGTACCCGATGTCCAGGTGCGAGTGATGCACGACGTAGACCGTCCACTTGCGCTGCGCGGTCACGGTCACGCTCGTCTCGCCCAGGTCCTTTTCCTGGAGCTGGTACGCCGTGGGCCGGTCCACCTCGGGCACCCAGAAGTCGTGGCTGGCTCCGTCGGCGATGCGCTCGGTCCGCGCCGCCATCGTCGCGGTCACCGACGCGCCCCGCGCCGCCACTCGGACGGCTTGGACCAGGCCGTCGGGAGTCTTCTTGAACAGCGGCAGCGGCTGGGCGTACACCTCGACGCCCCGCCCATCGACGCCCCGTCCGGAGAGGACGGGCCGGGTGTGGGTGGCGCGGAGGGTGGCCCGCATGTCGTCGTAGGTCGGCGAACCGAGGCTCGCGCGCAACAGTCGCGTGGTCATGCTTGCCTTTCTCTCTTGTCCCGCCTCCCTCGTTGATCATGGAATTGACCGTGGTCTCGACGGTGTGTCGGGACCGGAAACTCCATGATCAACGGGGAGGCGTCAGTACTGGCCGAGCGCCAAGCCGCGGGCGAACAGCCGCTGGGTCAGCAGGAACAGCAGGATCGTGGGGAGCGAGATGAACAGGCCGGCGGCGAGCACCACCGGGATGGACTTGCCGCCGTACGCGCTCGACAGCGAGCTGACCGCGGTCATGATCGGCCGGACCGATTCGCTCTGCGACAGGGTGAGGCCGAAGAGCAGGTCGTTCCAGATGAAGGTGAACTCGAGGATGAAGACCGCCCCGAGCGCGGGCAGCGCCATCGGCAGGTAGATCCGCCAGAAGATGCGCCAGCTGGACGCCCCGTCCGTCCGCGCCGCCTCATAGATCGTGTACGCGATCCCCGTGAAGAAGTTGCGCAGCACGAACGCCGCCAGCGGTACGCACACCGCCGTGTAGATGAGGATCAGCCCGGATCGGGTGTCGTAGAGCAGATTGGTGCTGTAGCCGAGGAACAGCGGGATGACCAGCATCTGGGTCGGGAAGATCGTCCCGCCGAAGATGAGCATGAACCACCAGAACCCGGCTCGCAGCCGCAGGACGACGATGGCGTACCCGGCGAGGGCTCCGATCAGCACCCCGGCGGCGGGCGAGACGATCGCGTAGAGAGCGGTGCTCCCGATGCTCTCGCCGAGCTGCGCCGCCTCCCAGGCGATCTTGACGTTCTCGACGAAGCCGAACCCGGACGGCGTCCAGATCTTGTCCGCGTCGTACTCCGTGGCCGGTCGAGTGGCGTTGACGAGCAGCAGGTACGTCGGCAGCAGCCAGATCAGGCCGAGCACCACGAGCACTGCTCTCCGCAGAAAGCCGCTCACGCTCATGCGAGACCCTCCTTCGACGTGGACATCTGGCGGCGGAGGTAGACGAACGACACCAGGCCGGTGACGAGGCTGAGCGCGAAGGCGACCGCCGCGCCGTAGCCGTACTCGGCCGAGACGAAGGCGTCGCGATACATGGTCACGGCCAAGGTCTCGGAGTTGCGGCCCGGACCGCCCTGCGTGGTGACCCAGACGATGTCGAACGTCTTCAGACTCGCCACCAGCGACAGCCCGACCACGACCGTGGTCAGGGGCGCGAGCAGCGGCCAGGTGATGCTGCGGAACAGCCGCCAGCCGGACGCCCCGTCCAGCCGGGCCGCCTCCTGCGGCTCCTTCGGGATCGACTGCAGACCGACCAGGAACAGCAGCGCGTTCACCCCGGCCTGTTGCCAGGTCAGCGCGACGATCATGGCGATGGTGTTGGCCGGTTCCTCGACCAGGAACCGGGTGTCCGCCCCCGGCAGCCCGAGCGCGCCGAGGAAGTCGTTGGCCGCGCCGCCGGTCTGGAGGATGAAGCCCCAGATCACCGCCAATCCCGCGCCCGACAAGGCGTACGGGAGGAGGAAGGGCAGCCGGAACCAGGTGCCGCCCTTGATCCCGTAGGACAGGACCGCGATGAGCAGACCGAGCGCGACCGGCAGGACGGTCGCCCCGACCGCCCACATCAGGGTGTTGCGGACCGAGGTGGTCAGCGCCGGATCGTCGAGGAACCGGCGGAAGTTGTCCAGGCCCACGAACGACGCCGGGGTCAACCCGTCGTAGTCGGTGAAGCCCAGATAGACCGTGTAAAGGAAGGGCAGGTAGAGCAGACCGGCGACGATGAGCACGGCCGGCGACACGAAGCCGTAGCCGCCGAGGCGGCCGGTCCTGCTGGACCGGCGGCCGCTCGATCCGACGGAGGTCACCCGAACGTCGGCGTGGACCGGGGCATCGGCTACCTGGCCGCCCCGGCGGCTACGGATCGTCATCTCACTTACCGGCCTTCGCCCAGTAGTCGTCGGCCGCCTTCTGGAGCGTGGCCAGCTGCTTCTGGTAGTCCGCGGGCTTGACCGTGAACGCCCCGAAGGCGTCCAGCGCGGCGGTCAGCACCGGAGCCGGCACCAGTTCGAAGAACCGGCTGGCCAGGGCGACGTCCGAACCGCCCGCCGATTGGTTGATCGCGTTCAGCGCGGGATCCGGGATGGTGACCTTGGGGTTGGCCGACACGTCGCCGCGCGAGGTCGCCCACTTCTCCTGAGCCGCCGGCTCCAGCCACCACTGCGCGAACTTCAGGCTCGCCGCCTTGTCCGGAGCCTTGTCCAGCACGCAGAGCGGGCCGCTCTCGAACAGCAGCGTGTTCTTCGTGTTGGCCGGGTTCAGGTTCGGGATGGTGAACATGCCGTAATCGGTTCCGGGCTTGAGCCCGACCTGGGTCATGCTCGTGTTGAACCAGGTCCCGAACGGTGCCATCGCGACCTTGCCCGACTTCAGCAGCTCCTGCGGCTCCGTCTTGTCGCCCGGGTCCGACATGTACCCGGAGTCGATCAGCGACTTCCACTGCTCCATGACCTTGACGACGCCCGGGTCGGTGAACTTCGCCTTGCCGGTGCCGAGGTCGTTGTAGAGCTGCGGGTCCTGCCCGATCAGCAGCTGCTGGAACCAGACGAAGCTGAACAGCTGCGAGGTCCCGTAGAACGGGGTGACCCCCTTGGCCTTGAGCTTGACCGCCGCGTCCATCATGTCGGCCCAGGTCTTGGGCGGCTGCAGACCGGCGTCGTCGAAGACCTTCTTGTTGTAGAACATCACCCAGTACGCGACGTTCAACGGTACGCAGTACTGCTTGCCGTCGAAGGTGTAGTACTGCTTCAGCGACTCGGGCAGGTAGCCCTTGCCGACGGCATCGCTCCAGAGCGACGAGGTGTCGGCGACCTGGCCCGCCTTGACGATCTCCGCAAGCTGCGCGCCGGTGTGCCAGGTGAACAGGTCCGGCTTGACGTTGGTGCGGAAGGACGCCTTGATGAACGCGTCGTAGGTGTTCGCGTCGGTGTATCCGACCGGCTCCATCCCCAGCCCGATCTGCTGCTGGGACAGGGTGCCGATCTCCTTGAAGTAGGGCGACCAGGCGCCCTTGTCGTTGTAGAGCTTCAGCTGGGTCTTGCCTTCGGTCTTGGTGTCGCCGCCGGAACCGCAGGCCGACAAGGCCAGGGCCGCGGTGACGACGACCGCCGTGAGCAGTCGCGTACGCCGCACGGTTATCGCCTTTCTAAGGGGACGGTTCGCTCTCCCGCCGGGCATGCTTGGCTGTAACGTCGGCGCGCTCTGTGGGGACGACTTCGTCGTCTCCTCGAGCCAGCGCTACCACCGTCTTCACGTCGTCGAGATGACGGCGCATGAGATCACCGGCGAGCTGCGTGTCGCCGGCCTCGATGGCCGCCAGGACGGCGCAGTGCTCGTCGTAGTCGCGTACCCGGTCGTCGAAGAGCTGGAGGATCTCGCGTTGTTCGCCGGCATGGACGAACAGGAGGGAGTCGACGACCTCGCGCAGCACACCGTGACCGCTGGCGGCGGCCACCGCCCGGTGGAAGGCCATGTTGGCCTCGTGCAACGCTGCGTCGTCGCCGGGCGCGCCGGCCAGGTGACGTTGCGCCGTGGCGAGCAGCTCACGCAGATCGGCCAGGCGTTGGGGGTCGCGGCGGGCGGCCGCGAGTCCGGCGAGATAGGGCTCCATCAACGCCCGCGCGTCGAGCAGTTGGATCAACTGCTCGCCACGAGGCTCCGGGACGTTCGGGTTCGGCAGGACGAGGCGGTCGACCGCCTCGCTGACGTAGACGCCGGAGCCGTGCCTGATCTCGATCGCCCCGGTGGTCTGCAGGCGGCGCAGGGACTCCCGCACCGTCGGCATCGCCACCGCGAACCGTTCGGCGAGCGCCCGCGTCGAGGGCAGCCGGTTGCCCGGCTGGAGTCCCTGGTCGCGGATCAGCTCCATGATCCGTTCGGTCAGCGAGTCGGACAGGCTCTGGCGTACCAGCTCCCCCATCTCGGTCTCCTTCGTAGCTCGGTCCGCCCTAGGGCGCGAGCTGGACTTCGACGAACCGTGGTCGGTACTTGGTCACGTCTTCCAGCACATCGGTGAAGGTCAGGCTGTTGACGTTATAGGTGATGACCACTTTGTCGTCACGCCGGAGTTCGGGATGCTCGTGCGCGTTGTAGGTGATCACGTCCGGATCGCCGTAACTGCCGAACAGACCGCTCTCCGGCATCGTGTGGAGCAGCCGGCGGTCGCCGAAGGGACCGGTCGGCGTCGGGGCGGTGTAGCCCACGATCTCGTTGCTGAACAAGGTGTTCGTGTCCTGCGTGACCAGCAGCCACCGGTCCCGCCAGGGGGTCACGCTGTACTCGTTTCCGACGCCGGCCATGACGCGCGCCGAGTCCTGTTCGGAGGTCGACCACCCGTCGCCGGTGAAGTACTGCCACGGCCGCCGCAGGTCGTCGCCGGCGACCCGGGCGACGTGCATGTGCTTCGTCAGGCCGAGGTCTTCGACGCCGTGCACATAGGTGTGTCCGCCGATGCGCTGCAACCAGCTCGCCCACTGCACGTTCGCACCGGACGGCATCGGATGGAGACTCTTGACGGTCAGCGTCGCGACGTCGAACCGGGCGAGGACGTTCTCCTTCCAGGCCCAGTCCCACATCCCCGGTCCGAACCGCTCGAACCGCAGGAACATCACGTTGAGCGCGCCCGCGCCCAGGTACGCCCCGCCGAGCCAGTACCAGGAGTCGGCCTGGTCCGGCGACAGGATCGCGGCCGGTTCGGCCGCCGTTCCCCCGTGGATCGTGGTCATCGTGCGGCCACGCTGCACGACGAAGGTGTTGTTGACGATCGGGCTGTCCGCCGGCCGGGATCCGTCGGGGTCGACGGTGCCGAGGAACGTGTCGGAGAAGAGCCAGAGCTGACGGTCGCCGGGGAGCCGGACCGAATAGGTCGAGTCCGCTCCGGTCCAGCCGCGCCCGCTGTTCCCGTATGCCGTGAACGCCTCGGTGAGCCGCTCGGCTGTGCTGGTGGCGCCGGTCGCGTTTGCCTGCCCGGGGATCGCCAACGCGGCGACCGGGGCGGCGGCCAGCCCGGCGAGCAGAGTACGCCGGGCGACGGGGTGGTCCATGTGCCGCACCTCCACGTTGAGGGGGTCAAGTGACTAAGTGATCAGATCACTTGTTCACTGCGGCGACAAGAGCCCGCAACAGAGCCGTTATAGAAAGAGCGGCGCCGTTGCCGGCGCCGCTCAGTATTCGCAGGTGATCGCAGGGATGTCGCTATTCGAAGGTGTACTCCGGGTCGGGCAGCGCCTCCAGCCGCTCCGCCGTCACTCCGAGCGCACGCAGGTCGGCGACGAAATCCGGGTAGCCCCGGTCGATGTGATGCGCGTGGCGTACCGTCGTGGGCCCGTCGGTGCAGAGGCCCGCGATGGCCAGGCCCGCACCCGCGCGGATGTCGGTCGCGCGGACCTCGGCCGAGGAGAGCAGCGGCCGCCCGCGGACCACGGCGTGGTGGCCGTCGGTCTTGATCTCCGCGCCGAGCCGGACCATCTCCTGGACGAACATGAAGCGCCCGTCGAAGATGTTCTCCGTGATCATCGAGACGCCGTCGGAGACGACGGCGAGCCCGATGGCCATCGGGAGCAGGTCGGTCGCGAAGCCGGGGTACGGCAGTGTGACCACATCGACCGCACGCGGTCGCTGATCCATCTGTACGCGCAGCGCGTCGGGCCGCGTCTCGATGAGCCCGCCGGCCTGGGCGATCTTGTCGAGCGCGATGTCCAGGAAGTGCGGGTCGATGCCGGTGACGGTGACGTCCCCCTGAGTCATCGCCGCGCCGAACGCCCAGGTGCCGGCCACGATGCGGTCGCCGACGGTGGCGTGCCGGACCGGCTGAAGCGCGTCGACGCCCTCGATGGTGAGTTTGGACGTGCCCGCGCCGTCGATGCGCGCGCCCATCTCGGTGAGCATGCGGCAGATGTCGACGATCTCCGGCTCCCGGGCGGCGTTGTCGATCTCCGTGACGCCCTTGGCCAGCACCGCCGCCATCAGGAGGTTCTCGGTCGCGCCGACGCTCGGGAAGTCGAGCCAGATCTCCGCACCGCGCAGGCCGAAGGGTGCCTCGGCCAGCACGAAGCCGTGCTCGCTGCCGATCTCGGCGCCCATCCGGGCCAGCCCGCCGACGTGCATGTCCAGCCCGCGCGAGCCGATCGCGTCGCCGCCCGGATGCGCCACCCGCGCCTTGCCGGTGCGGGCCAGCAGGGGCCCGAGGACGCAGATCGACGCCCGGAGCCGCCGGACGAGGTCGTAGTCGGCCTCGTGGTGCAACGTGGCGGGTACGCCGATCTCGACCGTGCCGCTGCCGTCCAGGGCGGTGTCGAACCGCACGTCGGCCCCGAGCCGCCGGAGCACCTCGCCCATCAGGGCGATGTCGGTGATCCGGGGAACGTTGGTGACGGCGCTGCCGCCCTCCGCGAGGAGTGCGGCGGCCATGAGTTTGAGGGCCGAGTTCTTCGCGCCTACGACGCCGACCGTGCCGTTCAGGCGGGCCGGGCCGGCCACTCTGATCACGTCCACATCCGCCATCGTAGGCAGAGTGCCGCCGTTACCCCAGCCGTCGTCGGCAGGCCGCGTGAGTACGCTGCTGTGCATGGCCGTTCACCTCACCCGCATCTACACCAAGACCGGCGACGCCGGAACCACCGCGCTCGGCAATGGCGAGCGGGTGGCGAAGACCGACCCACGGATCGGCGCGTACGCCGATGTGGATGAGTGCAACGCCGCACTGGGCGTGGCGCTTGCTCTGGGCGAACTGCCTGACGACGTTCGCGCCGTGCTCACCTTAGTCCAGAACGATCTGTTCGATGTGGGCGCAGACCTGTGCAACCCGATCACCCCCGATCCGAAATACCCACCGCTTCGCGTCACCGCCGACTACGTCACCCGCCTGGAAGGCTGGTGCGACGAGTTCAACGCGCGGCTGGCGAAACTGGATTCGTTCGTCCTGCCGGGTGGTACCCCGGGCGCGTCGTTCTTGCACGTCGCGCGCACGGTCGCTCGCCGTGCGGAGCGGTCGACGTTCGCCCTGCTGGAAGCGGATTCGGAGCGGACCTCCACGCTCCCGGCCCAGTATCTCAACCGGCTCTCCGATCTGTTGTTCATCCTGTCCCGGGTGGCGAACTCGGACGGCACTGGCGATGTGAAGTGGGTCCCGGGCGGGTCCCGCTGATCGGCCGCCCTCCGCAGGGCAGCTTGATCAACTCGGCGATCCGGCCCGACGGACCATGATCGTCGCTAGGTTGAGGAAATGGCGGATGCGATCCTCGCCGAAGGCCTCGTCAAGCAGTATGGCAGCGTGACGGCCCTCAACGGGCTGGACTTGCGTGTACCCGAGGGAACCGTCCTCGGACTGCTCGGGCCGAACGGCGCCGGAAAGACCACGTCGGTGCGGATCATCACCACGTTGCTGCGGCCCGACCAGGGTCGCTGCCTCGTGAACGGCATCGACGTGTTCGAGCGCCCGCACGAGGTCCGCAAGATCATCGGGGTCAGCGGCCAGTACGCCGCGGTCGACGAGTACCTGACCGGCCGCGAGAACCTGGAGATGATCGGCCGGCTCTACCACCTGGGCAAACGGACCGCCCGGTCCCGGGCCGAGGCGCTGCTGGAGCGGTTCAACCTGACCGACGCCGCCAACCGGCCGGTCAAGACCTACTCCGGTGGGATGCGCCGCCGCCTGGACCTGGCCGGGGCGCTGGTGATCTCGCCGCCGATCATCGTCCTCGACGAGCCGACGACCGGCCTCGATCCCCGAGGGCGGATGGGCATGTGGGACGTCATCAGCGAACGCGTACGGGCGGGCTCGACCCTGCTGCTGACCACGCAGTACCTCGAAGAGGCCGACCAGCTCGCCGACGACATCGTGGTGATCGACCGGGGGCAGGCCATCGCCCACGGCACACCGGACGACCTGAAGAAGGAGGTCGGCGGGGAACGCCTCCAGGTGACCGTCGGGAACCGGGCCGAGACCCAGATCGCCAAGGACATCCTCAGCCAGGTCTGCTCCGGCCCGGCGACCGTCGTCGACCACCAGGTCACGGCGCCGATCACCAAGGGCGCGTGGACCCTGATCGAGGCCGTACGCCGCCTCGACGCGGCCGGCATCGAGCCGGTCGACATCGGCATCACCCGGGCCAGCCTCGACGACGTCTTCCTGAAGCTGACCGGCACCACAGCCGAAGCCGAGGCGGAGGAGGCGGAGCAGCGATGAGCGCCGTGGGCGGAGCGCTGGCCGACGGCTGGGTCGTCGCCAAGCGGAACCTGATCAAGATCAAGCGCATCCCCGACCTGCTGATCTTCTCGACCATCCAGCCGATCATGTTCGTGCTGCTGTTCGCGTACGTGTTCGGCGGGTCGATCATCATCCCCGGGGTCTCCTACCGGGAGTACCTCATGCCCGGCATCTTCGTGCAGACCGTGGCGTTCGGGGCCGGCATCACCGCCATCGGCCTCGCCGACGACCTGCAGAAGGGCATCGTCGACCGATTCCGCTCGCTGCCCATGTCGAGGGCGGCGGTGCTGGTCGGCCGGACGACCTCCGACCTGATCAACAACATCTTCGTCGTGGTGGTCATGTCGGTCACCGGCCTGCTCGTCGGCTGGCGCATCCACACCGGCCTGCTCGACGGGATCTACGGCTACCTGCTGCTGTTCGCCTTCGGGTACGCCATGAGCTGGATCAGCGCCGTCATCGGCCTGTCGGTGAAGTCGGTCGAGGTGGCCCAGAGCGCCGGGTTCATCTGGATGTTCCCGCTGACGTTCCTGTCCAACGCCTTCGTCTCCACAGCGACCCTGCCGGGCTGGCTGCAGCCGATCGCGGAATGGAACCCGATCTCGTCGATGGTGCTGTCCCTACGCAAGCTGTGGGGCAACCTGTCGAGCGATCCCGCGTACAACGGAAGCGGGTTCCCGGCCGAACACGCGATCCCCCTCGCGATCGGCTGGATCGCGCTCATCTTGATCATCTTCGTGCCGCTGGCGATCTCGCGCTATCGCAAGGCCGCCTCTCGCTGAGGAGCTGGCTCTCGCTGAGGAGCTACGGCTGCTCAGGTGAGGTGCGACGGGCCGGGCGGGGCCGACTCGTACCAGGAGAGGAACCCGGTCACCACGGTCGGCGACATGGCGATCTCGACGAGCTTGTCGTCCGGGGGTGGATCCGGCTGCACCGTACGCGTCGGCCGCAGCAGTCGCACGACGACCCACTCGGCCGGCACAAGGACCTGCTCGGCCGTGCTCGGCGTACGCCGTCCCACCATCGACAGATCCCGCCGGTGCAGTATCCGGCGCGGCCGCGGCGAGAAGCTGAACATGCGGTACCAGCGAAGTTCGTCGCCCGCATAACGAGCGAAGCCCGGCGCCCAGCCCCGCCCCTCGACCATCATGCCCAACCGCATGTAGATCTCGACGGTGCCGCCACGCCGGGCGAACCACTCACGACGCAGGAACAGCGTCGCCAGCAGTGCGAAAACAACTATCAGGCCGACTGCGATCGCCTTGAGGATCCCCATCGGCCGCTGCGCTCGGTTCTCAGTGCCGGTCTGCGGCCGAGGCCGGAGAGCATTCCTCGGCGAGGACTGTGACGCCTTCGCCGGTCACGGAGATGAACCCGCCCGTGACGTTCCAGACCTGCGTGTCGCCGCCCGCCAGCTTGAGGCGTACCTGACCGGGCTCGGCGAGCTGGCCGAGCATCGGGGCGTGACCGGGCAGCACACCCAGCTCGCCCTCGGTCGTGCGAGCGGTCACCAGCTCGGCGGTGCCGGTGAAGATGCGCTCCTCGACGGCGACCAGCTCGACGCGGAGTTCCTTCGCCACGTCCCCACCTTTCCTGACTGACTAGAGGCGCGGGCGACGTCGCCGTCGCCCGCGCCCTGAAGAACTACTTCGTGAGCTCGCGGTAGTTGCGCTCGAGGTCGTCGAGGCCACCGCACATGAAGAAGGCCTGCTCCGGGACGTGGTCGTAGTCGCCCTGAGCGATCTTCTTGAACGCCTCGACGGTCTCCTTGACCGGCACGTCCGAGCCGTCCACACCGGTGAACTGCTTGGCCGCGTGGGTGTTCTGCGAGAGGAACCGCTCGATCCGCCGCGCGCGGCCGACCGTGACCTTGTCCTCTTCGGAGAGCTCGTCCATACCGAGGATGGCGATGATGTCCTGCAGGTCGTTGTACTTCTGCAGAATTCGCTTCACCTCGGAGGCGACCGCGTAGTGCTCGGCGCCGACATACTCCGGTGCCAGGATTCGCGAGGACGAGGCCAGCGGGTCCACGGCGGGGTAGATGCCCTTGTCGGACACCTTCCGCTCGAGGTTGGTCGTGGCGTCGAGGTGCGCGAACGTGGTCGCCGGGGCCGGGTCGGTGTAGTCGTCGGCGGGGACGTAGATCGCCTGCAGCGAGGTGATCGCGCGACCCCGGACCGAGGTGATCCGCTCCTGCAGCTCACCCATCTCGTCGGCCAGGTTGGGCTGGTAACCCACGGCGCTCGGCATCCGGCCCAGCAGGGTGGACACCTCCGAACCGGCCTGGGTGAACCGGAAGATGTTGTCGATGAAGAGCAGCACCTCCTGGTTCGCGACGTCACGGAAGTACTCCGCCATGGTCAGCGCCGAGAGGGCCACCCGCAGACGCGTGCCCGGGGGCTCGTCCATCTGGCCGTAGACCAGCGCGGTGTCCTTGAGCACGCCCGCGTCGGTCATCTCGTGGATGAGGTCGTTGCCCTCACGCGTACGCTCGCCGACACCCGCGAAGACCGAGGTGCCACCGAAGTTACGCGCAACCCGGATGATCATCTCCTGGATGAGCACCGTCTTGCCGACGCCGGCACCGCCGAACAGACCGATCTTGCCGCCCTTGACGTACGGGGCGAGCAGGTCGATGACCTTGATGCCGGTCTCCAGCATCTCGGTCTTCGGCTCCAGCTCGGCGAAGGCCGGGGGCTTGCGGTGGATCTCCCAGCGCTCGCCGACCTCGTACTTCTCGCCGTCCTTGAGGTTCAGGACGTCGCCGATCACGTTGTAGACGTGACCCTTGGTGATGTCGCCGACCGGGACGGAGATCGCCGTACCGGTGTCGGCGACCTCCTGGCCGCGGATCAGGCCGTCGGTGGGCTGCATCGAGATGGCCCGCACGACGTTGTCGCCGAGGTGCTGCGCGACCTCCAGCGTCAGCGTCTTGGCGCCCTCAGCCAGGGTCACCTCGACCTTGAGCGCGTTGTAGATCTCGGGCATCGCGTCGCGCGGGAACTCTACGTCGACGACCGGGCCGATGACCCGGACGACCCGACCGACGCCCGTCTTGAGGTCAGTAGTCATCATTCACTCCCCGCCGCCGCGAGCGCGTTCGCGCCGCCGACGATCTCACTGATTTCCTGGGTAATCGCGGCCTGCCGCGCCGAGTTCATCTCGCGCGTCAGCACCTTGATCATTTCTTCCGCGTTGTCGGTCGCACTCTTCATCGCCCGCCGCCGCGAGGCCGACTCACTGGCCGCCGAGTCCAGCAACGCCGCGTAGATCCGCGTGTTGATGTACTTCGGCAGCAGCGCGTCGAGCAACGCGTCCGCGTCCGGCTCGAACTCGTACGCCGGCAGCAGCACGCCCGCCTCTTCGGCGGTGCGCTCCTCGACCTGCATCGGAGCCAGCTCGGTCGCGGTCGGCGTCTGCGACATCAGCGACTTGAACTGCGTGTAGACCACGTGCAACTCGTCGACTCCGCGTACGCCGTCGGCGCCGTGGTCGTCGTCGGTGTCGTCCGCGCCCGCCACGAACGCCCTGATCAGCGTCTCGCCGACCTCCCGGGCGTTCTCGAAGCGCGGCTGCTCGGAGAAGCCCGACCAGCTCGCCTCGATCTCCCGTCCCCGGAACCGGTAGTACGAGATCGCCTTGCGGCCCACCACGTAGAGGAGGACTTCCTTGCCCTCTTCCTTGAGCTTCGCGATGAGCTGCTCGGCGGTCTTGATCGCGTTGGCGTTGTAGCCACCGCACAGACCCCGGTCACTGGTCACCAGCAGCACCCCCGCCCGGCGCACGACCGGACGCGGGGTGAGCAGCGGGTGATCGATGTTGGCGTTGCTCGCGAGCGCGGTCAGGACATGGGTGATCGCCCGGGCGTACGGCAACGAAGCGGCGACCCGCTCCTGCGCCTTGGCGATGCGGCTGGTCGCGACCAGCTCCATCGCCTTGGTGATCTTCTTCATCGAGCGGGTCGTGCGGATCCGCCGACGAAGAGTCCGTACCTGTCCAGCCATGGGATTACTTCTTCTTCGGGGTGGGCACGACCCGCGTCACGGTCTCCGCGCCCTCACCCTCGAGAGCCTCGGCCGGGGCGTCGTGCACCACGACCTTGTCATCGGTGGCGAGGAACATGCCCTTGAACTTGACGACCGCGTCGTCCAGGGCGGCGACCACGTCGTCGTCCCAGGTGCCGGCGGCGATGGTGTCCAGCGTCGAGGCGTGCGAGTGCCGCAGGTACTGCAGGAACTCGGACTCGAAGCGGCGGACCTCGCCGACCGGGACGTCGTCGATCTTGCCCTCGGTGCCGGTCCAGATCGACACGGTCTGCTCGGCCGCCGGGTACGGCGAGAAGGCGGGCTGCTTGAGCAGCTCGACCAGTCGCGAACCCTTGTCCAGCTGCGCGCGGGAGGCCTTGTCCAGGTCGGAGGCGAAGGCGGCGAACGCCTCCAGCTCACGGAACTGGGCCAGGTCCAGCCGCAGGCGGCCGGCGACCTTGCGCATCGGCTTCTCCTGCGCGGCGCCACCGACTCGGGAGACCGAGGTACCGACGTTGATCGCCGGCCGGACACCCGAGTTGAACAGGCCCTCCTCGAGGAAGATCTGGCCGTCGGTGATGGAGATGACGTTGGTCGGGATGAACGCCGAGATGTCACCGGCCTTCGTCTCGATGATCGGCAGACCGGTCATCGAGCCGCCGCCCAGCTCGTCGGACAGCTTCGCGCAGCGCTCCAGCAACCGGGAGTGCAGGTAGAAGACGTCACCCGGGTACGCCTCACGGCCCGGCGGGCGACGCAGCAGCAGCGACACGGCGCGGTACGCCTCGGCCTGCTTGCTCAGGTCGTCGAAGATGATCAGGACGTGCTTGCCGGCGTACATCCAGTGCTGGCCGATGGCCGAACCGGCGTAGGGGGCCAGGTACTTGAAGCCGGCCGGGTCGGACGCGGGCGACGCGACGATGGTGGTGTACTCCATCGCGCCGTGCTGCTCGAGGGTGCCCTTGACCGACGCGATGGTGGAGGCCTTCTGGCCGATCGCGACGTAGATGCAGCGGACCTGCTTCTTCGGGTCGCCCGACTCCCAGTTCGCCCGCTGGTTGATGATCGTGTCCAGGGCGATGGTGGTCTTGCCGGTCTTGCGGTCACCGATGATCAGCTGACGCTGACCACGGCCGATGGGGGTCATCGAGTCGATGGCCTTGATGCCGGTCGCGAGCGACTCGTGCACGCTCTTGCGGACCATGACGTTGGGGGCCTGTACCTCGAGTTCGCGGCTGCCCTCGTTCTCGATCTCGCCGAGGCCGTCGATCGGCTCGCCCAGCGGGTTGACGACCCGGCCGAGGAACTTGTCGCCGACCGGGACGGAGAGCACCCGGCCGGTCCGCTTGACGGTCTGGCCTTCCTCGATGCCCTCGAACGGGCCGAGGACGACGACACCGATCTCCCGGACGTCGAGGTTCTGCGCGACACCCAGGGTGCCGTCGGCGAACTCCAGCAGCTCGTTGGCCATGGTCGAGGGCAGGCCCTCAACCTTGGCGATACCGTCACCGGCCTCGGTGACGATACCGACCTCCTCACGGGAGATCTCCGGTGTGTACGAGGAGACGAAGCGCTCCAGCGCTCCCCGGATCTCCTCGGACGAGATGGTCAGCTCGGCCATCCTCAGCTTCCTATCGGTGTCGTGGTGCTCGAAAAATCCGTCTGTGTGTCTGTGCCGATCGCAGCAGCTCAGGCTCGCGCCTCCAGCGTGCCCGGTCCGGCGCTACTTGGCCGCCAGCGCGTTGCGCACGTCACTCAGCCGACGCGACACGGTGCCGTCGTAGAGGTCGGAACCGACCAGGACGCGCGCCCCGCCCAGGACCTTCGGGTCGACGGTGACCTTGAGGGCCACCTCCCGACCGTACCGCCGGGCCAGCGCCTCGCCGAGTTTCGCCTCGTCGGCGTCGCTCATCGGCTGCGCGACGGTGACGTACGCGACGCTACGGTCCCGCTGCTCCGCCGCCAGCTCGACGAGACGGGTCAGCGCACCGGCGAACGACCGTCCACCGAAGCCCTTGACCGCCTCCTTCGCCAGCAGCACGGTCGCCGGCTTGGCTTTGCCGGTCAGCAACTGGTCGACCAGCTCGAACCGGCGCTGCACCGGAGCGGTCGAGTCACCGATCGCAGCCGCCAGCGCGGAGTCGCCGCCGGCGATCTGGCCGAACCGGAACAGTTCGTCCTCGACCTCGGCGAGTTCCCCGGCCCGGTCGGCGCCGACGACGAGCGTCTCGACGCCCAGTCGCTCAGCCCCGTCGAGCAGGTCGACCGGGCTGGACCAACGGCCCGCCACCAGCGAACCGAGCAGGTTCTGCGCGGTCGCCCCGATCTGCCCGCCGACCAGCCCGACGAGCAGCTGCGACCGCTGCTCACCCGTACGCGCCGGGTCGGAGACGGCCCGCCGCAAGCGCGGCTCGGCCCGCAGTAGCCCGGCCACGGCGAGGATCTCCTCCGCCGCCGTCGCCAACGCCGCCGCGTCGGTCAGCTGCTCCAGCTCGGCCCGGGTGGCCGCGTAGGACTCCCGGCTGGCTCCCTGCATCAGCGCGCCCCCGCCAGATCCGAGAGGAACCGGTCGACGGTGCCCTTACGGCGGGCCTCGTCCTCCAGCGACTCACCGACGATCTTGCCGGCCAGGTCGACCGCCAGGGTGCCGATCTCGCCCCGCAGCTCGTTGATGATGGACTGCCGCTCCGCGGCCAGGGCTTCCCGGCCGGTCGCGATGATCCGGTCGCGCTCCTGCTGGGCCTGTGCCTGGATGTCGGCACGGATGCCCTCGGCGTCCGCGCGCGCCTCGTCGCGGATGCGAGCAGCCTCGGTCCGCGCCTCGGCGAGCTGGGTCTTGTACTGCTCCAGCAGCGCGTTGGCCTCGGCCTGGGCCCGCTCGGCCCGCTCGATGCCGCCCTCGATCGCGTCGACTCGTGCCTTGAAGGTCTTCTCCATCTGCGGGAAGACATACTTCATCAGCACGAAGCAGAGCACGCCGAAGGCGATGGTGCCGACGACCAGTTCCTGCCAGATCGGCAGAACGGGGCTCGGCGTGTGGTCACCCTCAGCAAGAAACATGATGTACCTCCGGTCTCAGGCCGGGTCCGGGGTCAGGCGGCCGGGTTGGAGAAGACGAAGGCGAGGACCAGGCCGAACAGCGCCAGCGCCTCGGAGAGCGCGAAGCCCATGAAGAGGTACGGACGGGTCAGACCGGCCGACTCCGGCTGGCGCGCCGTCGCCTGGATGTAGGCGGCGAAGACGATACCCACACCGATGCCGGGGCCGATCGCGGCGAGGCCGTAGCCGATCGAGCTGATGTCGCCGGTGATCTCGGCAAGAGCCATTGTTCTTTCCTCCTGATATGCGCGTGACTCTCACGCGGCGCTTGTGGTGCGAACTTAAGGTGGATCTAGAAGATCAGTGCTCGTCCGCGAGCGAGGTCTGCACGTAGCTGGCGGTCAGCAGGACGAAGACGTACGCCTGCAGCAGCGCCACACCTGCCTCGAAGAGCGTCATGACGATCGACATGCCCCACGAGATCACGCCGACGGCGGCCAGACCGATGTTGCCGGTGCCCATCAGCACGAACCCGCCGAGCGTGAAGACCAGCAGGATCAGGTGGCCGGCGAAGAGGTTGGCGAAGAGTCGGACGGCCAGCGTGACCGGGCGGATGAGCAGGATCTGCGCGAGTTCGATCGGCAGCAGGATCGGCTGCACCCACCACGGCGCCGGGAGCAGGATGCTGGTCTTGACGTAGTGCCCGAAGCCGTGCTTCTTGATGCCCTGGTACCAGTAGAGGCCGAAGCTGATCAGCGCGAGGACCGCCGGGAAGGCGATGTGCGAGCTCGGCGAAATCTGGAAGCCGGGGATGACGGCGAAGATGTTGATGAAGCAGATGAAGACGAAGAGGGTCGTCAGGTACGGCGCGAAACGCGGCCCCTCGTGCCCGATGACCTCTTTGCTGATCCCGTTACGCACAAAGCTGTAGATCGACTCGCCGAGCCACTGCGCCTTGGTCGGAACGATCTTCGGGTTCCGCTGCGTGACCAGGAAGAAGACGATGATGATCGCGACTGCGATCCAGACCATGATCGAGAACTTGGTGACCCAGTTTCCGACCAGTCCCGGCGGGAAGAATTCTTCGACGCTCGGAGGCCACGGCACGCTGCTGTCTGCCAGTGGCGCAAGCTGAAGGCTCACCCGTCCATCCTTTCGATCACGTGCCCATGTTCTTGACGATCAGGTAGACCGCCCCGGCCATGCCGACCAACATGCCGATCAGGGTGCCGAAGTGCATGGGCACGTCCAGCCATTTGTCGACAAGCCACCCGATGCCGCCCCAAACGCCGATCCCGGCGATCAGGTAACCGACGGCAGTCCAGCCTGCATTAGCACCCGCTTGAGGAGTGGGGCGCTTCTGAGGGGACTGGTCACCGGCCATGACGCGCGAACCTTATCAGTCGTTACGGCGGTGTGTCGTAGCGACCCCCCTGCGCACGGTTCGCAGTGTGAGCGGGGCGGCACGTTCTGTCAGATTCATCGTTGCGCGGCAACCCTCGGACGCTGTCTCATAGACAGCAACCCCTACCCCTCCCAAGGTTGGTGCCCCGAGATGCCGAGGACCACTGTACCTGTTGTCTTGCTGGTGCTTGCCGCGCTGCTCACGGGGTGCGAGCCCACCCATGCCGGCGAGGGACCGAAGCCGGTGGACTGCACCGTCGTCGTGGACGGTCCGGAGAAGGCCGACACCACCCAGCGCATCGAAGGACGCGTACGCTTCCGGTGCGGCAAGCCGGGTGCCGAGAAGCTCACGGTGAAGATCCGGATGGAGCAGAAGTCCGGCACCAAGTGGAAGGTCGTGACCAGCAAATCCTTCACTGTGAAGGGGAAGCAGACGATCGCGGCCGAGCTGAAGTACCAGAACCGCACGGTCAGCATCGGCTGCAAGGACGGCACATTCCGTACCGTCGTCGACTGGAGCCGGACGTCGCGCGGGAACACCGAGAGCGACAACCTGATCAGCGGCTCGATGTCGAACCCGTGCAAGTCGCTGTTCGGCGACCGCTGACGAGCCGGCTGAAGACGGTCAGACCTCGAGGGTGAACTTGGCCCGCGAGGTCCACCAGATCTGGGTGCCGGTCCAGGCGAGCACGGCGACCAGCACCCCCGCGGCCAGCCACAGGGTCCCCGACCAGTCGCGCGAGGCGACCCAGCCGACGAACGCGAAGAGCACTGTGAACTTGATCGCATAGGTGCCCAGTGCCGCGACCAGCAACATGCTGCGCTTGACCTTGTCGACCCACGCGACGACACCGGTGGAGATCAGGTAGCTGAGCACGACCAGCGCCGTTCCCGCCAAGAAGCCCAGCAGGCCGGATCCCCCGTGCACCACCAGCCCCACGACGGCGCCGAGGACTCCGGCCGCCCCGGTCACGAGGAGGGCCGGGCGCAGGTATCCCGTCGCAGAGCTGGTCACGGGAGAAGGCTACCGGTTGAGCAGGGCGGCTGCGAGCGGGCGTACGGTGGCTTCGATCTCGTCGGCGACCCGGGAGAACGTCTGGTCGCCCCGGCCCCAGGGATCGTCGAGATCGTCGTCGTGCAGCGGCGCCGCCGTCCCGCGTACGCGGTTGACCGCCGCGACGAGCGCCTCGCCGCGTACCTGGATGTCCTCGGGAGTCTCGCCGACCGGCGGCAGCTCGCCGAGATCCACGCGCCCGATCAGCCGGCCGAACTCGCCCAGCACGAAGGTGCGGCTCTCCGCGTCCGGCCGCAACGCGGTCACGTACTCCGCCTGGTCGGCCGTCGCGGTCAGGATGAGATCCGCCGCGTCGATGTGGTCCGCCCGCAGTTTCCGGGCCGCGAAGTCGGCCGGGTCCGCCCCGCGCGCCTTCACCTGACGGGCCGCGGGCGGGTTCATCTCCTCGCCCTCGTGCCAGCCGCCGGTGCCCGCGCTGTGCGAGTGCACGACGTCGTCCGAGCCGCCCGCCTCGCGTACCTCGTGGGCGAGCAGCCGTTCCGCCATCGGCGACCGGCAGATGTTGCCCATGCAGACGTGCAGCACGACGAACGGGGGCAGGTGATGGGTGGACATCACGCCGCCGCCGGCTGGATGTCGGGCACGACCGAACGCAGCTGGTCGAACTCGATCGCGCCCTGGCGCAGCACGACCGGGCGCTCCTGGGTGAGGTCGACGATCGTCGACGGCACCGGAGCCGGGCAGGGCCCGGCCTCCAGGTAGACGCTCACCTTGTAGCCGAGCTGCTCACGCGCCTCGTCCGCGGTGTTCGCGGTCGGCTCGCCGGTCAGGTTGGCCGAGGACACCGCCATCGGCCCGGTCTCCCGCAGGATTTCCAGCGCCACCGGGTGCAGCGGCATCCGGACCGCCACCGTCCCGTTCGTCTCGCCGAGATCCCATTGCAGGCTGGCCGCCTGCTCGACGACGATCGTGAGCGCGCCGGGCCAGAAGGCCTCGACCAGGTCGCGGGCCCGGGACGGCATCCGGGCGACCAGCCCGTCCAGGGTGTTACGGGAGCCGACGAGGACCGGCGGCGGCATGTGCCGGCCGCGCCCCTTGGCGTTCAGCAGCGCCGTCACCGACCACGACTTGAACGCGTCCGCGCCGACACCGTAGACCGTGTCGGTGGGCAGGACGACGAGGTCGCCGCTCTTCACGGCCGAGACGGCGGCCTCGATCCCCAGGTCGCGCTCGGCGACGTTACGGCAGTCATAGAGCCTCACGAGGTGCAATCCTGCCACTTCGGCCCGGCGGTCCGCCGCACCCTCCCGCCCCCCGGAACGCGCGGGTCATTTCACGCCGGTCGTGAAGCGTGGGCGGCCCGCCAGGTCGGGCAGGCCGCGGACGTCGCGGAAGTGCCGCCCGAGGATCCGCGCGACCTCCTCCGGGTGCGACTCGTCGTGCTCGATTCCCGCCCGGCCGCCGTCGCGGAGCAGATCCGCGGCCAGCTCGGCCACCACCGGGATCAGATCCAGGCCGTCCACCCCGGCGAACACGGCCAGCGGCGGATCCGCGCGCACTTCCACGGGTACGCGTTGGGCAGCGGGCACATAAGGCGGGTTGCAGAGGACCAGATCGGCTTGGCCGCGTACCTCGGCGAGCAGGTCGGGATCGCGGACGTCACCCGGCACCACTCGCACCCGCGTCCCGAAAGCGTTGCGGCCCAGCCATTCCAGCGCTTCCGGCGACACCTCGACGGCGTACGCCTCGGCGTCCGGGCGCGCTCTGGCGACCGCCAGTGCCAAGGCGCCGCTGCCGCTGCACAGGTCGACGACGGTCGGCCGTTCCAGCCCGGCGATGTGGTCGATCCCCCACTGGGCGAGCGTCTCGGTCTCCGGACGGGGGACGAACACGCCGGGTCCCACCTGAAGATCGAGGTCGAGGAACCAAGCGCTGCCGGTGATGTGCTGGAGCGGTTCCCGGGCCGCCCGGCGCTCGACGACGGCCCGATAGCGCTCGGCCTGGACGGTGTCGATCACGTCGAGCAGGTAGAGCCGGCCGCGCTCGCACTCCAGGACATGAGCCAGCAGCAGCTCCGAGTCGGTTCGCGGGCTGCCCACCCCGGCTGCGCCCAACCGGCTGGCCGCCTCCCGAAGAAGGGACCTGACCTGCGCAGATTCACCGGCCTGCACGTCTGTCAGTTTACTGCCGGGACAGCTCGGTCTCACCCGCGAGGCGGGCGGCCCGGTCGGCGGCGGTCAGCGCGTCGAGCACGCCGTCCAGGTCTCCGGCCAGAGCCAGATCGAGGTTGTACGCCGTATAGCCGATCCGGTGGTCGGTGATCCGGTTCTGGGGGAAGTTGTAGGTCCGGATGCGCTCCGAACGGTCGACCGTCCGCACCTGCGCCTTGCGGGCGTCGGACGCGGCGGCGGCCGCCTCCTCCTCGGCGGCCTGCGCGAGCTTGGCCCGCAGCATGCGCATCGCCCGGTCCTTGTTCTGCAGCTGCGACCGCTCGTTCTGGCAGGTCACCACGATCCCGGTGGGCAGGTGCGTGATGCGTACGGCGGAGTCGGTGGTGTTGACCGACTGCCCGCCCGCGCCCTGCGACCGGTAGACGTCGATCCGCAGGTCGCTGGGATCGATGACGACCTCGGTCTCCTCGGCCTCCGGCGTCACCAGTACGCCCGCCGCCGAGGTGTGGATGCGGCCCTGCGACTCGGTCACCGGCACCCGCTGGACCCGATGTACGCCGCCCTCCCACTTCAGCCGCGACCACACGCCGTGACCGCCGTCCGGTACGCCCTTGGTCTTGATCGCGACCGCCACGTCCTTGTATCCGCCGAGGTCGGAGTCCTGCGCGTCGAGGACTTCCGTGACCCAACCGCGCCTTTCGGCGTATCGCAGGAACATCCGGAGCAGGTCACCCGCGAAAAGCGCGGATTCCTCGCCGCCTTCGCCCGCCTTGATCTCCAGGATCACGTCCTTGGCATCGTTGGGGTCGCGGGGCATGAGCAGTTCCGCGAGGCGTTCCTCCAGCTCGGGCAGGCGGGCCTCGAGCGCCTCCGCCTCCGCGGCGAAGTCGGCGTCGAGCGCGGCCAGTTCCCTGGCCGCGGCGAGGTCGGCGCGAGCCTGCGCCAGCTCACCCGCGGTCTTGTGGATCGGGGTGAGTTCGGCGAACCGGCGGCCGACCTTGCGGGCGGCGGCCTGGTCGGCGTGGATGGCCGGGTCCGCGAGCGTCTTCTCCAGCTGGTCGTACTCGGCCAGCAGTTCGGTCAGCCGATCGGTGCTCATCCGCGCCATCCCCTCCTGTCGAAACCCCGGTGTACACGCGAAGAGGGCGGCGCGCCGCGTCCTTCATGAACGCGGCGCGCCGCCCTCTGCGGCAGCTACTTGGCGGCCTTGCCGACCTTGGCGTACTTCGCCTGGAACTTGGCCACGCGGCCGGCGGTGTCCAGGACACGCTGCTTGCCGGTGTAGAACGGGTGGCACTCGTTGCACGACTCCGCGTGGATCTGACCGTTCTTCGCGGTGCTGCGGGTCGTGAAGGAGTTGCCGCAGGAGCACGTGACGGTGGTCACGTTGTACTCCGGGTGGATACCAGACTTCATGTCGCCTCAGGTCCTCTCATGGCTGTGCGCTGGGTCGCCGTCAACACATGTCGCCTGTGGCGACATGCTCGGGCGTGAACCAGCGCCCCGGGCAGTTGCCGGGCCACTCTGCTAACTACTCGGCCTACGGCCGACGGTCCATCCTGCCACGCGTCCCAATTGAGGTGCGCAGCAGGTGACGAGATCCGTAACGTGACACCCCCCTTCGCTATTCCGCCACCCCTCGAAAGGGACCGATTGTGGTCACGCTCACCGACCTCTTCCCGGCGGGCGCGCTCCAGGCTGCGCTCGACGCCGGTCATCTGCGTACGCAGACTCATCCTGAGCTGCCCTTGGTGATCTACAACTACACCGAGAAATGCGCATACGACGGCGCTTGGCGCGAAACCACGCTTATCTGCCGAGGGTTGATCGCGCATGCCCAAACCGGTGAGATCCTCGCGCGGCCCTACCGGAAGTTCTTCAACCACGGCCAGACCGGCGCGCCTACGTTCGCGCTGGACGAGGCGGTGGAGGTGACCGACAAGGCCGACGGCTCGCTGGGGATCGTCTACCCCGTCACGGGCGGCCACGCCATCGCGACGCGCGGGTCGTTCACCTCCGACCAGGCGGTCCGGGCGACCGCGCTGCTGCGTAAGCGGTACCCGGACTGGTCGCCGCCGGCCGGTCAGACGGTTCTCTTCGAGATCATCTACCCGGAGAACCGGATCGTGGTCGACTATGGGGGCATGGAGGATCTCGTCCTGCTCGGCGCGGTCGACACGATCTCCGGCCGGTCGCTCGGTCCGGCGCAGGTCGCCTGGCCCGGCCCGCGCGTCGAGACGTTCGCGTACGCCACCTTCGGCGCGGCGCTGGCCGCCCCGGCCCGGCCGAATCGGGAGGGCCTGGTCGTCCACGCCTTCGCCACCGGTGAGCGCGTGAAGATCAAGTACGAGGACTACCTGCGGCTGCACCGGATCGTGACCGGTCTCACCTCCCGGACGATCTGGGAGGCGCTGGTAGCCGGGTCGACCGTGGCCGCGATCTGCGAGCCGCTGCCCGACGAGTTCCACGTCTGGGCCCGGGAGGTGGCCGACCGGCTGCGTACCGAGGTCGACGCCGGGGTCGAGGAGGTCGAGCGGGTCTTCCGGGAGATCGTGGCCGGCCTGCCCGACGGTTACAGCCGCAAGGACTTCGCGCTCATCGCAAGCCGGCACGAGCTGCGGGGTCTGCTGTTCGCCCGGCTCGACGAGCGGGATCTTCGCCCCGCGCTCTGGCAGGCGGCCAAGCCCGAGGCCGGCGAGACGCCCCATGGACGGACCTTCGATGACGAATGACCCTGCTCCGACCCCTCCGACCGAACCGACGGGCGGCACCGGGCCGCTTCCAGCCGGCAGCACCGTACTGCTGGAGGGCGTCGTCGGGTCGACGGCGTACGGCCTGGCCGGTCCGCACTCTGATGTGGACCGGCTGGGCGTCTTCGCCGCCCCGACCGAGTCCTTCCACGGACTGCGCCCGCCCCGCGAGTCCATCGTGGAAAACGAGCCGGACCGGACGCTGCACGAAGCCGGGAAGTACTGCCGCCTCGCGCTGTCCGGCAATCCCACCGCCATCGAACTGCTGTGGCTGCCTGATGAGCTCTACGAGGTGCGTACGCCGCTGGGCGACGAACTGATCGGCCTCCGGTCGGCGTTCCTCTCGGCGCCCCGAGTGCGCGACGCCTTCCTCGGGTACGCCGCCCAGCAGTTGTCCCGGCTCGGCAGCAAACGCCGCAGCGGGAACTGGATCGACCGGCGGGCCGCCAAGCACGCCCGGCACATGCTGCGCCTGATCGACCAGGGGCTGGCCCTCTACGAGACCGGGGTGCTGCCGATCCGGCTCGCCGACCCCGAGCGATACCTCGACTTCGGCACCCATGTGGACGCCGACCCCGGCCTCGCCGGGCCGGTGCTCGAAGACGCCCGGGAGCGGTTCGCCGCCGCGCGTACCGTACTGCCGGAGCAGCCGGACGAGGCCGCGGTCGAACACTGGCTGCTACGCGTACGCGCGCACCACTTGAACGGAGACTGATGCGTACCCCCACCCTGACCATCACCCGTGGCCTGCCCGGCTCGGGCAAGACCACCTGGGCCAAGACTCAGCAGCCGAAGGCGGTCCGGGTCAATCGCGACGATCTGCGCCTGATGCTGCACGGCGGCCGGCTCGGCGAATCGTGGGCGGAGAACCAGGTGTCGATCGCCCACCGGTCCTCGATCGAAGCTCTGCTGCGCGCCGGCGTCGACGTGATCAGCGACAACACCAACCTGCGTGCGCGATACGTCCGGGAACTCGCCGAACTCGGGATGGCCTGCGGAGCCGCCGTCGTCATCGAGGACTTCACCGGCGTACCGCTGGAAGTCTGCATCGAACGGGACGCCGCGCGACCGGACCCGGTCGGTGCGGAGGTCATCCGCTCGATGCACGCCCGCTACCTGGCGGGCAAGCGCGCGCCGCTGGACCTGCCGGTCGCCCCGCCCACGGCGGTCTACGAGCCGCCCGCGGACCGGCCGAGCGCGATCCTGGTCGACCTGGACGGCACGGTGGCCCTCATGGGCGACCGGTCGCCCTACGACGTCACCCGGGTCCACCTGGACCGGCCCAACGAGCCCGTCATCGCGGCGGTACGCGCGATGCACGCCGCCGGGCACACCATCGTCTACTGCTCCGGCCGCACCGACGACGGGCGGGCGCTGACCGAGACCTGGCTGGCCGAGCACGTCGGCGTCCCACACGCCGGTCTCTACATGCGCGCCTTCGGCGACGCCCGCAAGGACTCGGTGGTGAAGCGGGAACTGTTCGAGCGGCACATCCGCACCGAGTTCCGGGTCATCGCCGTCTTCGACGACCGCAACCAGGTCGTACGCATGTGGCGAGAGGTGGGCCTGACCGTCTTCCAGGTCGCCGAAGGCAACTTCTGACCCCCCCCCCCCCCGGATTTTCCCCACGATCATGAACTAGCGGTCGTGATCGACCGGCGTGTCGTGTCCGCAGCGCCCTGATCATTCCCGCGCGGGCATGATCACCGAGTCGGCCCGCGCACGAAGAAGGGGGCTGGGTTCGCACCCAGCCCCCTTCTCTATGAAGTGCTCTTACTCGCCAGGAGTCGTCTTGGCGATCTGCATGAGGAACTCGATGTTCGTCCGCGTCTGCTTGAGCTTGTCGAGCAGCAGATCCAGCGCGGCCTGCGAGTCCAGCGAGTGCAGAACCTTGCGGAGCTTGTGGACGATCGCCAGCTCCTCCGGCGCCATAAGGATCTCTTCCTTCCGCGTACCGGACGGGTCGATGTCGATCGCCGGGAAGATGCGCTTGTCGGCGATCTTCCGGTCGAGCTTCAGCTCCGCGTTGCCGGTGCCCTTGAACTCCTCGAAGATGACCGTGTCCATCATGGAGCCCGTCTCCACCAGCGCCGTGGCGATGATGGTGAGCGAGCCGCCGTTCTCGATGTTGCGGGCGGCGCCGAGGAAGCGCTTGGGCGGGTAGAGCGCGGTCGAGTCGATACCGCCGGACAGGATGCGGCCCGACGCCGGCGCGGCCAGGTTGTACGCCCGGCCGAGGCGGGTGATCGAGTCCAGCAGGACGACCACGTCGTGACCGAGTTCCACCAGGCGCTTCGCGCGCTCGATGGCCAGCTCGGCGACGGTGGTGTGGTCCGTCGGCGGACGGTCGAAGGTGGAGGCGATGACCTCACCCTTGACCGAGCGCTGCATGTCGGTGACCTCTTCCGGCCGCTCGTCGACGAGCACGACCATCAGGTGGGTCTCCGGGTTGTTGTGGGTGATCGCGTTGGCGATCGCCTGCAGCACCATGGTCTTGCCCGCCTTCGGCGGGGACACGATCAGCGCACGCTGGCCCTTGCCGATCGGCATCACCAGGTCGATGACCCGGGTGGTGAGCACGTTCGGCTCCGTCTCCAGCCGCAGGCGGTCCTGCGGGTAGAGCGGGGTCAGCTTGTAGAACTCGGGGCGGCGCTTGGCCTCCTCGGCCTCCATGCCGTTGATCGTGTCGAGCCGGACCAGCGGGTTGTACTTGTCCCGACGGCCTTCGCCCTCACGGGCGGAGCGCACCGCTCCGGTGATCGCGTCACCGCGGCGCAGGCCGTACTTCTTGACCTGCGACATCGCGACGTAGACGTCGTTCGGTCCGGACAGGTATCCGCTGGTACGGACGAATGCGTAGTTCTCGAGCACGTCGACGATGCCGGCCACCGGGATGAGGACGTCGTCCTCGGCGACCTGCGGCTCCCGAGCGGAGGAGGACTCCCCGTCACGCTCGTTGCGGCCCCGACGGCGGTCGCGGAAGCGGCTGCGCCGTCCGCGACGGCCACCGTCCTCGTCGTCGTCGTAGTTGCGGTCGCGGTCGTTGCCACGGTCGCCACGCGGCTTGTCGTCACCGCTGTCGCCCTCGTCGGAGGGCTGATTGCGGTTGCCCCGCTCGCTGCGCTCGGCACGCTCGTTCCCGCCCCGCTCGCTGTTGCGCTCGCGGCGGTCCCGGCGCTCACGCTGGGGACGCTCGGTGCCCTCGGACCGGCTCTCCTCCTGGGAGGCCGGGGCGGCAGCGGACTCGGTCGGCTGCGCGGTCTCCCGCGACCGCTCAGCCGGCGGGCCGGCGGGACGGCTGGCCCGGCGGGAACGCTCCCGCTCGGCCGGACGCTCCGCGGGTGCTTCGGTGCTCGGCGCGGCGGCCGCGTCGCGTACCTCAGCTCGCACCTCATCGCGGGTGTTGCCGGCGGTGGCGGCCACCTCGGCGCGGGGCCGGGGCGTCCCGGCTTGACGCTCCTGAATCGCGGAGATGAGTTCGCCCTTGCGCATCCGGGCGGTGCCCGAGATGCCCAGCGAGGCGGCCATGCTCTGCAGTTCCGGGAGCAGCATCGCTGTCAGGCCGCTGCCCGACCGGCGGCGCCGGGCGGTGCCGGCGGAGGCGTCGTCAGCGACGGTGGAGACATCCGACGTGGTGTCGGTAGTGTCGCTCAATGGATTCCTTCCCTCGATGGGCCGAGCTGCCCGGATTTGCGTCTGGCGCTGAAGGCTTCAGCGCTCGGCGCGAAGAGTGGCCGGGCGGCCTGGCGATACACCCGCCCCATCAGAACCTGAGGCAGGGGTTTGTCGCGCAACCGAGCAAATCTTTGCGCAGCGCGGCTTGCGGACGGGGGTGGGCGGAGACCCGCCATTAACCGTTGGGGAAAGCCGAACCGCCGAAGAACGCTGTCTCGCGGCTGTGCTAGGTCAAAGCCTAGCTAACTCGTGAGACCTGCGGCAATAGGGTCCCGCTCGGCGTGTCCAGCTTAGCTCATGAGATGGGCTCCCCGCGAATCGAACCCCAGGTTGTGGCGGATCCAACCGATTCCCAGGTCGAAACCGGACGGTACCTCGGAAAGCGCCAGGACGGTGGGTCCCGCGCCGGAGACCACAGCCGCCACTCCAGCCTCACGAAGCCGCCGGACCACATCCGCGGTTCCGGGCATCCCACCCGCCCGGTACGCCTGGTGCAGCCGGTCCTCGGTGGCCGCGTACAGCAGGGCCGGGTCGGCGGTCAGCGCGTGCACGAGAAGGGCGGAGCGCCCCGCGTTGAAGGCGGCGTCGGCGTGCGGCACGGTGGCGGGCAGCGCCGCTCGGGCGACCGCCGTCAGCCCTTGGACGTCCGGCACGAAGACGACCGGCTGGACACTCTGGACGGGCGTCATCCTTGCGGCCCGGGCGCGGTGCTCGTCGTCGAGCCAGGCGATCGTGAACCCACCCAGTACGCACGGCGCGACGTTGTCGGGGTGTCCCTCGATGGCTCCCGCGATCTCCAACGCCAGTTCTTGGTCGGTCTTTCCGGCGAGCGCCTGCGCAAGCGTCACTCCAGCCACAATGGCCGCACTGGACGATCCGAGCCCCCGTGCCTGCGGAATCCGGTTCACGCAGCGCAACTCGACCTCCGGCGCAGTCGCCCCGAGCGCCTCGAACGCCGTACGCATCGAGCGCACGACCAGATGCGACTCGTCGGCGGGCAACTCCCCCGCGCCCTCGCCGGTGATCTCGACCCGGGTCGGCCCGTCCACGACGGTCGCCGTGACCTCGTCGTAGAGGGTCAGGGCGACGCCCAGGGCGTCGAAGCCGGGGCCGAGGTTGGCGCTGGTGGCGGGGACCCGGACGGTGACCGGGCCAGGCTGCGGGGAGATCGACACAGCGGTCATCGTAGGTGCGGAACGCCGGTACGATCCTCGCGAACCCACCCCTCGGGAGGAAACGTGTCGGATTACTTTCCGCTGAACACCTCGTTCCTGATCTCGATGATCCCGGTCCTGCTGACGCTCGTCACCTTCCTCGCCGGGTTCATAGCGGTGATGGCCAATCGGCGGAAGCTGGGCAAGGCGACCGGCCTGGCCGCGGCGGGCACCGGCGTGTTGACGTTCGGCGCGCTGCTCAACGTCGGCTGGTACATCGTCTCGTTCAACATGCCCGTGATCATGCGCGACCTCGAGGTCTCCTACAGCACGATCAGCGTCTGGTACAGCATCGCCGGCCTCTGCCTCGGCGCGGTGCACCTGCTGGGTTTCATCCTTCTGCTCCTCTCGGTGTTCGCGGGGCGCGCCGCGACTCCGGCGACTCCGGCCGGGACTCCGCCCATCGCTCCGGGCGCGCCCTACAGCCAGTACGCCCCGCCCGCCGCTCCCGGCTCACCGATCCAAGGCTGACCCAGCCCCGGGCTTTCCTGCGGATCACGGTTACGCATGCGATCTTGAGCGGTTTTGCGATGCGTAACCGTGATCCGCACGCCATGGAGCTAGGCGGTCGCGAACGAGCTAGGCGGTGGCGAGGTCGCCGCGGGCGATCCGTCGAGTGGCGAACCGCCAGCCGGCGGCGTACGCGAGAGTCGTGAGCGCGCATCCGGCGACGAGCATCCTGGTGTCCACCGAGTCGACGAGCAGCCCGGCGACGAACTGCGACGCCGTCACCGCGATCATGGCGATCATCGTGTCGGTCGCGCCGATCCGGCCGCGCAGCTCGTCCGGCACCGACCGCTGGATGGCGTACGCGCTCATGACCCAGTTGCCCCCACCGGCGGCGTGCGCCACGAAGATGCCGAGCAGCGCGAGCGGGAACCAGTCGACCGCCGCCACCCCCAGGTACGCCACTCCGTAGCAGGCCATCGAGATGGAAAGTCCTGGTAGGAGCCACTCGGTCCGGTTCAGCACCCGCCGCAGGACGAACGGGCCGAGAAGCGAGCCGAGGCCGCGGACGGCGTACATCAGGCCGACGCCCATCGCCCCGACGCCGTAGTGCAGGGCGAGCAGCGGGAAGGCCACCAGGAGCCCGTTGCCGACGCCGACCGCTGCCTTCACGGTCACGAGCGAGACGAGGCGCGGTCGGCGGCGCAGGTAGGCCATCGCCTCCCGGATCGCCGGCCAGGCGTCGGACCGGTCGGCGGTCGCCACGGCGACCTGGGTCGGCTGATGGATCCCCCAGCTCAGTGCGGCCGAGGTCGCCAACAGGATCGCGACTGCGCCGAAGCACACGTACGGCGAGACGAGGCTCGCGAGCACACCGCCCAGAGAGGACCCGACGACCGTCATCGTGCCCCAGGTCGACCCGGCGACGGCCATGGCGGCGGACAGCTCGTTCGGCTGGACCAGATTGGGCAGCGCCGAGTTCGCGGCCGGGCCGAAGAACGCCTTCGCGCTCGCGAGGACGGCGATCGCCACCGCCGCGAGCGGCCCCGCCCAGTGGCCGCGTACGAAGAACATGCCGCACACAGCGACACAGGCCGCCAGGTTGGCGACGATCATCATGCGCTTGCGGTCCACCCGGTCCGCCACGGTCCCCGCGTACGGCAGCAGCAACGCGACGACGCCGGTGTCCACGGCGAGCACGACCCCGCCCCAGAAGCCGCCGCCGGTGAGGTCGGTGAGAAGCGCCAGGACCGGGACCATGAGGAACCAGTCGGCGCCGTTGGTGATCAGCTGAGCGAGGAAAAGCCGGCGGAAGTCACGGTTTTGCGTTAGGAGCGCACGCACTCCAGCACCTTACAAGGACAGGTGCCTCAGGCAAGATCCAGGGCCTTGGCCGCCGTGAGCCCGTCCAGCGCGATCGTGGTCGGCGCGGGCGCGGTGGAGATCGCCCACTCCGGGTCCTTCAGACCGTGGCCGGTCACGGTGCACACGATGGTCGAGCCCGCGGGCAGCAGCCCCTTGTCCGCCGACTGCATCAGGCCCGCGACGCTCGCGGCGCTGCCCAGCTCGACGAACACGCCCACCTCACGCGCCAGCAGGCGGTACGCCGAAAGGATCTCCCGGTCGGTGACGCTCGAGATCAGTCCACCGGACTCGTCTCGCGCCTCGACGGCCTTGGTCCACGAGGCGGGATTGCCGATCCGGATCGCCGTCGCGATCGTCGACGGGTGCTCGACGACGTTGCCGGTGACGAGCGGGGCCGCGCCGGCGGCCTGGAAGCCGAACATCTTCGGACGGCGGGTCGTGTTGCCGGCCGCGAAGTCCTCCGAATACCCCATCCAGTACGCGCTGATGTTGCCGGCGTTGCCGACCGGCAGGCAGTGGATGTCGGGGGCATCGCCGAGCGCCTCGACGATCTCGAAGGCGGCCGTCTTCTGGCCGTGCAGGCGGTCGATGTTCACCGAGTTCACCAGCGCGACCGGGTAGTCGACGGCGAGCTTGCTGGCCAGCGCCAGGCAGTCGTCGAAGTTTCCGGTCACCTGCAGCAGCTTGGCGCCGTGCACGAGCGCCTGGGCGAGCTTGCCCAGGGCGATCTTGCCCTGCGGCACCAGGACGGCACACGTGATGCCCGCCCGAGCCGCGTACGCCGCCGCGCTGGCGCTGGTGTTGCCGGTGGAGGCGCAGATGATGGCCTTCGCGCCCTGCTCGACGGCCTTGGAGACGGCGACGGTCATGCCGCGGTCCTTGAACGAGCCGGTCGGGTTCGCGCCCTCGACCTTCAGGTAGACGTCGCATCCGGTGCGGCCGGACAACACCGGCGCGGGGACCAGCGGCGTGTTCCCCTCATGCAGAGTGATCACGGGCGTGGCCGCCGAGACAGGCAGCCGGTCCCGATAGCGATCGATCAATCCACGCCACATGCTGGTCTCCTCACACAGAGTCACAGGCTAGCCTGCCTGCTCAACGCTCGGATCACCAGTCGGTTCCACCCTCCGGGAAGAGCCCGCGCCCTTCCCGGAAGGTGCTGGTCACGCCCCGAGCGAAGTGATCTCGGCCGGATCGAACCCGGTCTGCTCGCAGAAGTCCGCGACGGTCCGGGCCGGATCGCCGGGATCACGCTGGTAGAGGGTAACGGAGTGGACCTTCGGGTCGGCCGACCCGAGGAAGGCCAGCGTCTGACCGGTACCGATCTGGAAGACCAGCACCGGCAGAGCCACGTCGCCCGTCTTCACGGTGTCGAACAGCGCCCGGAGGAAGTCGCCCAGCCGGACCGTCGACCAGTCGATCCTGGCGATCGCTCGCGCCTGGCCGAAGGTCTCCCACTGCTTGACGTCGAGCATCCGGAAGCGCGGCGCGGGCCACGGCTCCCGGGCGTCGAGCTGGCCCGCGATCTTGCCGAGGAACTCCCGTACGCGCGACTCGTCGTGCCGGGTGTCGACGGCGTCCTCGCCCAGCAGCACAGACGATCCGAGGGCCTGGCCGATCGCCTCGCGGTAGACGGCCGGGCCGCTGCGGAAGAAGTCGTATTCGATCATCCGCCCGACGATCTCGGCCGCGTCCTCGTCGGACAGGTCCGGGTAGTAGTTCGTCAGGTAGAGGATCTGGTTCAGCGTTCCACGCCAGACCTCATCGGTCATCGAGCTCACCGCCACAGGTCTTCCTTCAGGTTTTCAGGTTTGAGGCCCTGGGCGAGCAACTCGTCGCGGGCCTGGGCATGGTGGGCGACGGTCGGCTGGTAGTGCCCGCTGCTGTTGTTCATGCCGGTGACCACACCATTCTTCACGGTCAGCTCACCGGCGCTCGCCACGGGCTGGCCGCCCAGGAAGCTGGAGTGGTGGAAGTCACCGACTCCGTGGTAGTTACTCGCGAAGAGGTTGCCGTTCTCGTCCATGACGAAGACCGCCCGGCCCGCACCGTTGTGGGCCGATCCGCCGGAGGTCGAGTCGAACAGGCTGCCGTCGCTGGCCCGGCGCAGTTTGCCTTCGCTGTCGACGACGAGCCGGAACTGCTCACGCCCCGCCTCGTCGAAGTACCGCACGCCGTTGCTCGGAATCCCGAAGAGCCGCGAGGCCTCGGCGGCGTCGGTCTCGTTCGCGTACTTGCCGAGCAGGTTGCGCGGGTAGAGCGGACCGTTCGCCGGGCCGGTTCGCGGCCCTGGTATCTCGCCGGGCTTCAGCGGCGGCGGGCCGTCGGCGTTGCGGGTCAGCGGGTTGCTGCGGCCGAGCTTCTTCAACAACTCCTTGAGCTGTTCCAGGATCTCGCCGAGCTTCTTGACCATCGGGGTGAGCTTCTTGAGGCTCGACAGCAGGGCCCGGACAAACTTCTGAATCTTGTTCACCCAGGTCGTCACCAGGCTGACCACCTGGCCGATGACGACCGGTGTGGCCAGACCCAGCGTCAGGCCCGCCTCAGCCAGCCACTGCGGCAGCCGGGCGGCGAGCGTCCCGATGAACTGCGCGATCAGGTCCCGGACGATGCCCCGGACCAGGCCGACGATCAGGCCCGCGCCCATCACCGCGTAGTGAATGCCGTGGGCGGCCTTGCTGATGCCCTCCATGACGTTCAGGTGGCCGCTCGCGTGACCCCGGTACGCGTCCCCGGAGTCCCCCAGCCACTCGGCCGTCTCGATCCGCAGCGCGTCGGCGTAGTACTTCTGCGCGTCGAGGGTGTACTTGGCGACGTTCTCCCAGGTCTGGGCGTGGGCGGAGATCTCGTCGGGGTTGCCGGCGAGCCAGTCGAGCGCCTCCTTGAGCGGCTTGACGTGCTCCATCAACCAGGACACGCCCCACGCGACCAGCGACCCCAGCGGGTCGATGACCATGCCGAGGACGTCGAGCGCGCCGCCGACGGTGCCGAGCGTGCCGTCGACCCAGCTGTCGTTCTTGATGCCGTTGGAGATCTGTGCGGCGTCCTCGATCAAGCCGAGGCCGGTGTACCAGGTGGTAGACGATTGAGTCTGAGCTACGAGCGGATTTCCCGTCACAGGGCCAGCTCGATTCCGGGATGACGCGCGGTGATCGCGGTCGTCGCCTGCTCCCGGGCCAGATCGGTGGTCTGCGTGCTGGTCGCAGCGGTACGCAGCTTCTCCGCCGTCTCCTCCAGCGAGGAGACCGACTCGGCCAGCGCCGAGTTGGCGATCATGAAGATCGGGCTCAGGATGGCCGGCAGGAACTGGCAGAGCTGCCCATAAGCCTCGGTGCTCATGGTGACCTCTTGAATGGCGCCCTTCGCCGTCTCCATGGCCGAGGCGATGTTCTGCACCGTGCCGGCGTGCTGTTGGACGACGGCGATCGGGAACTGCACGACCTGTCCGTCACCGGCCATGGCGGCCACCGCCGTCCTGGCCGTCCTCGGCCGGCTGCGGGAACCTTGTGTCGAACGAGTGGATGACCGCGCGGCCGGTCTCGGTGTCCGCGCCCACGGTGGCCTGGACCTCCTCGGCGACCTGCTGCGACAGCTTCGCCTGCGCCTTGCGCATCACGCCCAGGATCTCGGCGGCCAGGTCGGCGCCGCGCAACCGCTGGACCCGATCGTCGAGTTCGAGCTTCTCCACCTGGCCCGATGCGCCTACGGTCACGCGGATCGAGCCGTCGTTGCTCTCCGCCTTGCCGGTCAGCGAAGCGACCCGCGACGAAAGCTGCGCCGCTCTCGCCGCCTGTTCGCTCACTCCCGCGGACCAGCTCTCGAGCCACTCCTCGGCTGCGTCGATGTTCTGGAACATCGCCCCAACCCCTCCCCTCGGTCGAACCAACGTCGAGAACCCTAGGCAGGCCCGATGAAGATCCGCAAACCTCATTCACCAAGCCTGTGGATAACCGGCCGAGCGGGGGATGAGTCGTTACCGAGCGTCTATTCGCCCTCGACTCTCAGGACGCTCGCGATCGACCGGACGATGTCCAGCGACCGCAGTTCCTCGACCGTCGCGGCCAGCGCCGCGTCCGGCGCGGAGTGGGTGACGATGACGAGGATCGCGTCGTTGCCCCGGCCGCTCTGGTTGACCGTGGCGATGGAGACGTCGTGCTTGGCGAACACCCCGGCGACGGCGGCGAGCACGCCTGCGCGGTCGGCCACGTCGAGGGAGATGTGGTAGCGGGTACGCACCTCGCCCATCGAGCGCACCGGCAGGTCGGCGTACGCCGATTCGCTGGCCGCCCGGGTCTTCGCGAGCCGGTTGCGCGCGACGGCCACGAGGTCGCCGAGGACCGCGCTGGCGGTCGGCGCGCCACCGGCGCCCCGGCCGTAGAACATGAGCTGACCGGCCGCCTCCGCCTCGACGAAGACGGCGTTGAACGCGTCGCCGACCCCGGCCAGCGGATGCGTCCTCGGGATCATCGCCGGATGCACCCGTACGCTCACCCCGCCGTCGCCGGTCCGGGTCGCGATGCACAGCAGCTTGATGGTGCAGCCCATCGCCTTGGCGCTCGCCACGTCGGCCGCGCTCACCTCGGTGATGCCCTCGCGATAGACGTCCGCGGCGCCGACCCGGGTGTGGAAGGCCAGCGAGGCGAGGATCGCCGCCTTGGCGGCCGCGTCGAAGCCCTCCACGTCGGCCGTCGGATCCGCTTCGGCGTACCCGAGGGTGGTGGCCTCCTCCAGCGCCTCGCCGAAGCCGGCCCCCGTGGCGTCCATGCTGGACAGGATGAAGTTGGTGGTGCCGTTGA
Organism: Hamadaea flava; assembly: GCF_024172085.1. NCBI lineage: Bacteria > Bacillati > Actinomycetota > Actinomycetes > Micromonosporales > Micromonosporaceae > Hamadaea > Hamadaea flava. Next base: position 3,891,467 of record NZ_JAMZDZ010000001.1, read on the forward strand.
CGATGCCCGTGACCCGCGTGATGCGGTCGCCGTGCAGCGACTCGCGCAGCGGGCGGAGCAGCGGGATGGCCCCGGCGACCGCGGCCTCGTAGTAGAGGTCGGCGCTGCCGCGGGCGGCGGCGTCGTGCAGCGTGCCGCCGTCCTCCGCGAGCAGCGCCTTGTTGGCGGTGACCACGCTCTTGCCGGCGCTCAGCGCCTCGACGAGCCAGGTCCGGGCCGGCTCGATGCCGCCCACCACCTCGACGACGACGTCGACATCATCGCGCTTGACCAGGCCGAGGGCGTCTGTCGTGAAGATCGAGGAGTCGACGGGGAGCCCGCCGCGATCCCGGCCGAGACGGCGGACCGCCACGCCCACGATTTCGATCGGCGCGCCGATCCGCGCGGTGAGGTCGTCGGCCTGCTCGTGGAGCAGGCGCACCACTTCCGCGCCGACGTTGCCGCACCCCAGGAGGGCTACCTTGACAGGCTCCTTCACGACAGACCCCTTGTCGATAAAACTTGGGTTGACAGCGGCCGTCCTCCCGGCTCCTTTCGGTCGCCGGATCGAGCGATCGCTGCCAACGGTGTCAGCCGACGTCCAGCGCGAGCAGGTCGTCCTCGGTCTCCCGGCGCACGATCACCCGCGACTGCCCGTCCCGGACGGCCACCACCGGCGGTCGCGGCACGTGGTTGTAGTTGCTCGCCATGCTCCGGCAATAGGCGCCGGTGCCCGGCACGGCGAGAAGATCTCCGGGCCGGATGTCAGCGGGCAGGAATTCATCCTTCACCACCACGTCCCCGGACTCACAATGTTTTCCCACCACGCGGGCAAGCATCGGCCCGGCGTGTGACGTACGCGACGCCAGGGTGGCCGAGTAGGAGGCGTCGTAGAGGGCGGTCCGGATGTTGTCGCTCATCCCGCCGTCCACACTGACGTAGGTCCGCAGACCCTCCATCGGCTTGACCGTGCCCACCTCGTACAGCGTGAACACGGCCGGCCCGACGATCGCCCGGCCCGGCTCCACGCTCAGGTGCGGCCGGTCCAGGCCGAGGGCGGCGCACTCGTCGTCGACGATCTTGTTCATCCGGTCGGCCAGGTCGCCGGCGGGCTGCGGATCGTCCTGGCTCGTGTACGCGATGCCGAAGCCGCCGCCGAGGTCGAGTTCGGGCAGGGTGACCCCGAGTTCGTCGACGATCCGCTTGTGCAGCGAGAGGATGCGCCGCGCGCTGACCTCGAAGCCGGACGCGTCGAAGATCTGCGAGCCGATGTGCGAGTGCAGCCCGCGCAGCTCCAGTACGCCCGCGCCAAGGATCGTCCCGGCGGCGCGGAACGCCTCGCCGCCCGACAGCGAGAAGCCGAACTTCTGGTCCTCGTGCGCGGTGGCGATGAACTCATGGGTGTGCGCCTCGACACCGACCGTCACACGGATCATGACCTGCGGACGCACTCCGCGCTCGACGGCCAGCGCCGAGAGCCGCTCGATCTCGTCGAACGAGTCGACGATGATCCGGCCGACGCCGGCGTCCAGCGCCCGGCCCAGTTCGCCGACCGACTTGTTGTTCCCGTGGAACCCGATCTTGGCCGGATCCATCCCGGCCGCCAAGGCGGTGGCCAGCTCGCCGCCGGAGCAGACGTCGAGGTGCAGGCCCTCTTCGTGGACCATCCGCACGATCGCCTTGGAGAGGAACGCCTTACCGGCGTAGTAGACGTCGGCCCCGGCGAACGCGGTGCGAAAGGTCCGGCAGCGGGCCCGGAAGTCCTCCTCGTCCAGCAGGTACGCCGGGGTGCCGTGCTCGGCGGCCAGCTCGGTCACCGGCTTGCCGCCGACCCGCAGTACGCCGCCGTCGTCCTTCGTGGCCGTCTGCGGCCACAGCTCGGTCATGAGCTTGTTGACATCGGCCGGGGGCCGCAGCCACGTGGGGTGCTGACCGAAGTCCCCGTGCAGGGCTCCGGCTTCGTGTGCGCGCATTTCCTCTTACATCCGTTCCGGGGCGGAGACGCCGAGCAGGGTCAGGCCGTTGACGATGACCTGCCGCGTCGCGTCGTTCAGCCAGAGCCGCGCGACGTGCAGGGCGTTGATCGACTCGTCGGCCTGGGGCAACACCCGGCAGTTGTCGTAGAAGCGGTGGTACGCCCCGGCGAGTTCCTCGAGGTAGCGGGCCACTCGGTGGGGTTCGCGCAGTTCGGCGGCGGACTGCACGACGGCCGGGAAGTCGCCGAGCGTCTTGAGCAGCTCCAGCTCCTTCTCATGGGTCAGCAGCGCCGGGTCGAACGGCGCGGTGTCCCGGGTCAGGCCGAGCTCGGCCGCGTTCCGGCCCACGCTCGCGGTCCGGGCGGCGACGTACTGGACGTAGTACACGGGGTTGTCCCGCGTCGCCCGGGTCCAGAGCTCGATGTCGATGTCGATCGGCGAGTCCGACGAGTAGCGCGCCAGGGCGTACCGGCTCGCGTCGACGCCGATGGCGTCCACGAGGTCCTCCAGCGTCACCACCGTGCCGGCGCGCTTGCTCATCCGGACCGGCTGCCCGTCGCGTACCAGATTGACCATCTGGCCGATGAGGATCTCCAGATTGCGGTCGGGGTCGTCGCCGAAGCACGCGGACATGGCCCGCATCCGCCCGATGTAGCCGTGGTGGTCGGCACCGAGCATGATCACCACACGCTCCGCGCCCCGCTCGCGCTTGTCGAGGTAGTACGCGCAGTCGGCGGCGAAGTAGGTCCATTCGCCGTTGGACTTGCGCAGGACGCGGTCCTTGTCGTCGCCGAAGTCGGTGGTACGCAGCCACATCGCGCCGTCGGCCTCGAAGGTGTGACCCTGCGCCCGCAGCCGCTCCAGCGCGTGGTCGAGCTCGCCGCGGTCGTGCAGGTCCTTCTCGTTGAAGTAGACGTCGAAGTGCGTGCCGAACTGGGCGAGAGACTCCTTGATCTGCTCGAACATCAGCTGTACGCCCTCGACCCGGAAGATCTCCTGCGGGTCCTCGGCGTCGAGGACGTCCGGGCGCTTGGCGACCACGGTCTGCGCGATCTCGGTGATGTACGCCCCGACGTAGCCGTCCTCGGGCGCCTGCTCACCACGGGCGCTGGCCAGCAGCGACTTGGCGAACCGGTCGATCTGCGAGCCGGCGTCGTTGAAGTAGTACTCGGTCGCGACCCGCGCTCCGGCGGCCTTCAGCATCCGGGCCAGCGCGTCGCCGACCGCCGCCCAGCGCACCGCGCCGAGGTGGATCGGGCCGGTCGGATTGGCCGAGACGAATTCGAGGATCAGCGCCTCACCGCCCAGCGCCGTGCCGTCGCCGTACGCCGCACCCGCCTCCACGACCGTCCGCGCGAGCGCGCCGGCCGCGCCGGCGTCGAGCCGGATGTTGAGAAACCCCGGCCCGGCGATTTCGACGGTCTTGATTCCGTTCGTCTTCGCCAGCTCGGCGGCGATGCCCCCGGCGAGCTCCCGCGGGTTGGCCCCGGCCCGCTTGGCGACCTGCATCGCCAGGTTGGAGGCGTAGTCTCCGTGCTCCGGATTGCGCGGTCGCTCGACGGCAGTCGTGCTCGGCAGCACCGAGTGATCCAGGCCACGCTCGGTGAAGACGGCGTGAGCGGCGGTCAAGACTGCGTCGGCGAGCTTCTCAGGAGTCACTGATCCATGGTATCCGCGCTAGACTCTGGGCCTTGACGGGCGGTCACACCCCGTCAGCTTGTTGTGATCCGATCCTGGCCAGCCACGATCCCACCCCTTAGAGGCATGTGATGAGCGTCAGCACCCCCGGTGAGAACCGGCAAGTGAACGTCGTCAAGAGCGGCAAGTCGACCGCGACCGGTGGCAAGCCCCCGGCCGACGACGACAAGCCGTCCGGCTCGAAGTCGACGACCGGAACGAAGACGACGACCAGCTCCAAGCCCGGCGGCGCGGCGAAGCCCGGACAGCGGCCGGCGGGCGCCGGCGGCAAGGGCCGCCGTCCCGTGACCCCGGTCAAGGTCACCCAGCAGCGTTCGTGGGGGCCGATCGGGCTGCTCACCGCGGTGATCCTGGTGGCCGTCGCGATCGTCGGCTTCGGGGCGTACTTCATCATCAAGGACATGCGGGCCACCTCCGCCGCCGAGGCCAAGCAGAAGTCCGAGGCCGAACTGGAGAAGAAGGAGGCCTCGACGCCGTGGACGCAGCGGGCCGCCGCCATCCAGGGCATCGTGAACTACCGCGATCAGAAGCCGGCCTGGCTGACGAACAACCACAAGCAGGGCAAGCTGACCTACGCCGTGACCCCGTCGGTCGGCGGTGACCACAACCCGGTCTGGCAGAACTGCATGGGTGACGTCTACAAGGCCCCGATCGCGACCGAGCACGCCACGCACAGCCTCGAGCACGGCGCCATCTGGATCACCTACGACAGCAAGCTCGACGCCGCGCAGGTCGCGAAGCTCGCCGAGCGGGTGACCGGCAAGGAGTACATGCTCATGAGCCCGGTCGACAACCTCGGCTCGCCGATCACCCTCCAGGCCTGGGGCTACCAGCTGAAGGTCGACAACGCCGACGACTCGCGCATCGACGCGTTCGTCCGCGCGCTGCGCAAGAACGCCTCCATGGAGTCGGGCGCGTCCTGCTCCGGTGGCGTGACCCGGACCGGCACGACCCCCTACGACCTGGGTTCCTGATGCCGGCTCGCAGGTGGTTGATCGCCGGGGGCATCGCCTTCGCCATCGTCGTCGCGCTCATGGGCGGGTACGCCGTGGGCCGCGTCGTCACGCCGACGACCCCGTCGGCGACCGCGGCGACGAAGCAGACCCCGGCGGACGACTCATCTGAGGCGGGCTTCGCCCGGGACATGTCGACGCACCACGCCCAGGCGGTCGAGATGAGCATGATCGCGGCCGCCCGGGCGACCGACCCCGAGGTACGCCAGCTCGGCTACGACATCGCGCTGACCCAGGAGAACCAGATCGGCCAGATGCAGACCTGGCTCACCTTCTGGGGGCTCAACCCGACCTCGGACCAGCCCGCGATGGCCTGGATGCCGGACGGCGTGGCCTCGCTGAAGAACGGCCTGATGCCGGGCATGGCGTCGCAGGACGAGATCCAGCAGCTCCGGGACGCCAAGGGCAAGCAGGTCGACGTCCTGTTCCTGAAGCTGATCCTGACCCACCACCTCGGCGGCATCCACATGGTCGACGGCCTGCTCGCGCAGTCGAAGAACCCTGAGGTCGTCGCGCTCGCCGAGAACATGAAGGCGGGTCAGCAGAACGAGCTGACGGTCATCCAGAACCTGCAGAAGAAGATCGGCTCCTAGTCGGTTCACAACGCGAAAGAGGGGTGTCCCACCGGGACACCCCTCTTTCGTTCTCTGGACTTACTCGGCGCCTTCGTGATCAGGGTCAATTCCATGTAGCTATGCGACGCGAAAGTGACCCTGATCATGGAGCTGCCGCTCTCAGCTCGCCTCGTCGGTCAACTCCCGGCGACGGCGTACGGCCACCAGGGCGATGCCGGCCGCGATCAGGCCGACCGCCGTCAGCACCGTCGCACCCCACGCGACACCGGTCACCGGCAGCCCACCGGTCGACGAGGTGGACGGCGACGGGGTCTGTTCGCCTCCTCCGGGCTGGGTCGACTCCGACGTTCCCGGGGTCGGCGTACCGGACTCGCCCGGCTTCGGCGACTCGGAGCTCCCCGGCGTCGGCGTACCCGTCGTCGGCGTACCGGCGCAGACGTGGCTCAGGTTGAACATGTCCTGGGCGTAGGTCTTGCCGTCGGCCCGCTGGATCACCGCCGTGCCGCCCTTGAGGGTCCACCCGGAGAACGTCAGCAGGTACGCGTGCTTGTTGCTCTTGCCGCCGGCCGCGCCCAGCACACCCCAGTACGGGTCGTCATCCTCGCCACCGCCCGGGATCGCCGCGGTGACCGGGCCGTCCGGCGTCGCGAAGGTCAGGCTCAGCGAGACGAAGGCGTCCCCAGCCGAATCCGGCAGCACGAAATGCCAGCCGTCGATCGGGGAACCGGGCACGTCGATGATGCCCTTGGTCACCTTGTTGAACCGGGGGTCCTCGGGGCCGGTCACGTCGAAGAAGAAGTCGAAGATGTCATCGCAGTCATGCGACTGGAAATCCGCTGCGGTGACCCCATTGGCTCCGACGTTGCCAGGGTTGATCGGGACGGTCGCAGTGGCCGCGTGAGCAGGCGAGGCGAACGCCAGACCGGCGATAGCGGCCGTCACCGCCGCGAGAGCGACCCGCGCAAGGCGCTGGCGCATATATTCCTCCGTGAGAACGAGGGGCAGAGTGAACGACACATGGTCACCCAGCCACCGGCCCTCCCGGATCGGACGAAAAGTCGCGGCATCGATAGCCGTTCGCGACACGCATGGGCCAGATGACCGACCCAGGTCCCGATTTCGGTGTCGCCGAGGACGCCTGGTACTCTTTGTCGGTCACTGAGCCCCCGTAGCTCAGGGGATAGAGCACCGCCCTCCGGAGGCGGGGGCGCAGGTTCGAATCCTGCCGGGGGCACGTAGAACATGGGAACGGATTTGACCGGCAGGGGCGGACGCCAACGCGTCCGCCCCTGCCGCTGCGCGTTCCGGCTGCCGCTGCCTCGGAACGGTAGGGGCCTTGGCCGTGGCTTCGGCAGCAGCCCGGCTGATGACGTCGACCATCTCGGCGCGTACGGCGACGCGCAGGGTGATTCGCTGGAGGTGGCGGTCGTACCGGATCTCCAGCTGGAAGGCGTCGAACAGCTGCCTTTGCTTCTCATCGGGCAGGTCGAGCACGTTCAGGTCAACGTGTGGTAGTTGGTCCACAAGTTCGCGTGTTCCTGCCCCCTTGGGCTGTGCGGCCTTGGCCAGCTCCTGGAGTTCCGCGGCCAGTACCTGCTTCCGTTTGGCGTTGTCGGCGAACTGCTGCTGAATGCCGGTGCGCCATTGCGCGTCGATCTCGGGGTCGCCTGAACTCGTCATCTGCTGGAGTGACAAGATCAGATTTTTGTTGGCTGCGTCGAGGTCGCTGATCTGTCGGGCGTATGTGGCGGCCATGGCCTCCGTCCCGGACCGGATGGGCTCGTCTGCTGGTCCCTCCAGGTAGTCCAGCCGGTGGGCACCGAACACCCGCTCGTTGAAGAACCGTGCGACGAAGGTGTCAACGACGTCTTCGTTCACCGTGAGAGCAGGTGGATGGATCTCGTACCACATTTCGTTCTTGTGATGCTCGCGCTTGGTGACGCAGGCGTAGTACGTGTCGTCGGCGCGAGTCTTCCTCTGACGCGTCTTTCCGAACATGCGTCGCGAACAGATGTCGCACTTGATGTAGGACCTGTACCGATAGCTGCGCTTGGTCTTGGGGTGGGCGTTGTTGCTGGCCTTCGACCGCGACCCTTGCCGGTACCGCCCGACTGGACTGCCCGCATCGAAGTAGGCGCGGGTCGTCAGGGGCTCATGGGTGACGCTCGGCGACCATACCCATTCGCTGGGCGGGTTGACACGGCCCTTCACGCCTCGGTCCGGCCGCGAGCGCTTACGCCGGTTCCAGACCATGTACCCGGTGTACTTGGGGTTGTTGAGGATGTCTCGTACGGCGGTCGAGGTCCATGCACCGATGGCGGTGTTGTAGGACTCCCGCTTGACCGGTACGGGTGGCGGGTACCTGTCGAGGTCGGTGTTCAGCCGGTCGGCGATGTGCTGGTACGACAGCCGCTCCAGCGCTCGCCACGCGAAGATCTGCGTCACCACAGGCCCGCAAGCGGGGTCTCTCACCAGCCGGTGCTTCGTGATGCCCTCCTCGCGTTTAGCCTTGACCGGGTGCGGATGACGTTCCCCGATATATCCGTACGGCGGCTTGCCGATGTTCCAGCCCTGTGCCGTGTGCTGCATGAACCCTTTCCACGAGAGTTCCAACATTTGCAGGACGTACCACTCGGCAATGGCCTGCTTGACCCGCCGGGTCAGAACAGAGGTGGCGTTCTTCGGGCCACCAGTTCCGCTCGGGCGAACCGCATCGCGGTCGATGCCTTCGTCCGCAGCAAGGAGGGCGACGCCGGCCTGTTCGAGTTCGTGCTCGATCTTCGTGCCGTAGTAGGTCGTGCGAGCGATCCGCTCAATGGACTCGCAGACGACCGCGACGAACCGCCGGTCAGGCCGCTGGGCCTCCGCGAGAAGGTCAGCGATGCTGCCGTCGCGCGGCACCGGGATGTCGAAGGCTTGGTAGGCGTCGCTCTGACCGCGCAGGTCCAGGAGCGTCCGGCCAGATTCGATGTCGTAGAAGTGAGCCACGATCACGAAGCCGGGCGGCAGCTTGACGTTCACGCTGTCCAGCTGACGCGGGATCGCGAGCGTGGGATCTTGCCTGTCCTCGGTCGAAGTACGGGCAAGGAAGGCGACTGGCACGATCGTGGGGACGTCGTCGTTCGGCCGGTGTTGGTCGGCCATCTGCATGAGCCAGTCAAGGATGCCGACGTCCATGTCATCGGCTTCATCTGCGACTGCTGTCATTTTCCCTCCCCAGGGTTGTCGTCGCGGGCCTGCTGCTCGATGGCCCACAGCAGGGCGTCGCGAATGGCGCGAGCTTGTATCGCCTGTAGCTTCTCTCCTTCACGTCCCGAAATAGCGACTATTTCGAGGCGGAACGAGATGCCGCCGTTGGCTGAATTGCTGCCGTCCCGGTCGTCAATTGCATTGATTGGCGATCGTTCCGCTGCCTGTTCATCGTACATTCCATTGGATTCGTGGGCAGTGGCGTCAACCACGCTATTCCCCCTGTTTTCGCAGCGCACAGCGGTGCGCTGAATCGCGAATCAGCCATGGGGAACCCCCTTTCAATGACGAGGTAAGCGCTTCTCGTGAAGCTCGACAAAACTGCTCCAAGTCCGAGCAATGAGAAAGCCCGCAGAGCGCGTGCTCTGCGGGCTTTCTGTAAATTGGTTATTGGCGGATAAATAAAGGCCCCTGAACCGAGAACGGGGGATCTCGGCTCAGGGGCCTGTCTGCGGTCGAACGTGGTTCCGGTTAGAGGACTACCACGGCTCGTTGTTCGGTGACGGTGATGCTGACCGTCGTGGTGGTGGTGATGGCGGGTTCAGTCCCCGACAGGCCGCCGCCGCTCCACGACACGTCCCAGGTGGCCACGGCCCGGAGAGTGAACTTGCCGCCGGGGCTGCTCGCGGATGTCTTGCTGTATGTATGCCCGCACGTCGGCGACGCTGCCAGCGGGTTGGCCGAGACGGTCCACGGCGTACCCGGTCCCGTGCACACCGTGCTGGTGCCATCGCCCGCGTACCAGGTGATCTTTCGTGGTACAGCCTTGGCCTCAATGGTGAGACCACCGGCCGAGGCGCGTGCAGTCTGGGTCTGCCACCAGCCGGGCTGCACCCACCACCACACGGGCACGTGGACGAACTGTGTTGTGGTCAATGAGGGGTTGGCCGCGATGACCGGCCGAGGCATGGTCAGGTTGTCCACGGCTCGCTGCGTGATCACGCCAAGCGCGGCTGGCGGCTGGAACAGCGTGACGATGGTTAGTCCAGGGATAGGGTCGCCGGTGGCAGGATCGAGGCAGGTCTTGATCCACTGGTTGGCTGGTAGGAAGTTGCCGTCATCCTTGCCGTAGTAGCAGCCGTCCTTGCCGAGCCAGCCGTAGGCGTTGTGGCAGTCGACGACGTTGTCGCCGACCTTGCACACGACATTCCCGCCGCCTCCCCCGCCGCCGTTCCCGCCGCCGGTGTAGGTGACCGTGACCGTGCATCGTGCGTCATTGGGGGTCGCCTGGCAGTCAAGATCGCCCCATTGGTCTGCTCGTGCTGGTGCCGCGACTGCGATTGCCATCGTCAACGCTGTGGTGACGATCGCGAGTAGGCGCGGCGCTAGAGAGTGCATGACCCCACCTCCCTGATGGCTACGGATGTCACCATCCAGTTCCCGTTGATGCGCTCGACGTCGGCGAGTGTCAGGCGCAGACCGCCGGGCGTGTCCTTGTAGGGGCTGCCGTCGGCCTTGTAGCGCGATGTCCTGCTGGTGTCCATGCAGTCCTGCACAGACGCCTTGGTCGGCGCGGCCGGAGGTGACAATGACGCGATCTTTGGGTGGAAGACGGTCTGCCCTCGCCCGAGGAGGCCCTGACTCTTGGCCGACTTGAGGCCGTTGGTGTAGAGGGTCAAGGCGGCGCCGGTGCCGTACTTTGCGAGGTCTGGGTAGTTGGGGTCACCGGCGGCGCTGGCCTTCTCGAACGCGTTCTGGAAGGCCAGATAGGCGTCGATCGCGTGTTGCTTGGCCTGATCCGGCGTCTCGGCCGCCGCGGACGTCGGCGCCCAAGGGCTCGCTGACGCTGACGCCGGCGGGGCCGAGGTCGGAGTGGTGGTCGGTGTCTTGTCTTCATGTGTGCATCCGGCAAGCAGCATTCCGAATGCCACTGCCGCCGTAAGTCCTGTGTGGGTAACGGTGCGTTTCACTTGCCCTCCAACGCGAGAGGCCCCGTAAATCAGTCGTACCGCAGGGTCGGCGGGGCGCGCTACCGACAGTTGTGTACGTACATGCTGTCAGTAGCGCGTCATGCCGCGTACTTTGCACACGGTCCATCATGGACAGGACAGGTGCCGTCGCACTCGTCGCGGGCCATGTCCAGGTGCGCCAGGACGCAGGCGAGGGCCTCGTAGGTTGTGAGGTAGCTCTCGCCCTTGTCTGCCAGGGAGTAGGTCTTGATGACGCGGCTGCCGAAGTGCTTGCTGTCGGCGCGGATCGCGCCGATCTTCGTGAGGCGGTGGAGGCTGCGCGACACTGCGTTGTCGTCCACGTGCTCACCGAGGTGCGTTTCAAGCCGTGTGTGGAGCGCCCGGTACCTGTAGGGCCGTTCGGCCAACACCGCGACGACCGCTGGGTCCAAGCGGTGGCGGAACAGGTCGGCAATCCGGACTAGTGCATCGATGTCAATCTTTGTCCCCCATGCATGCAAGTTGCACGAGCTATCCAAGGTGCCACGGGAGATCAAGGGCGGCAAATGATATTGACCCGTATGCCTTGGGGGATAACGCATTCGCTCTCTTTGGCCTGGTAACGATGGGCTCTTTGAGCGATACCGAGTCCTGACATGTCACGACCTGCGCACTAGCGCCGCGCTAGTGCGCTGTCGCATACGAGTCGAACGTACACCGTGTACGTACGCGGTCTACGTACACGCATGTCCGTGGCGGCGATCCTTCGCGCTCAGGTACGACAAAGGTTCGTACTTCGCAACGGGGGTGAGTCACCATGACCGCGGTCGCCGAACGCGCCAAGGCACCGGCACGGCCGAGCATCAGCACGGCGCAGCCGAAGCGGCGCTGGTCGCTACTGGTCGGCGGTTTGCTGCTTGTTCTGTTGTCCGCAGGCGTCTTCGCCGTGATCCAGCTGGGCGGTGATGCCCGGGTCCAGGTGCTCGCGGTCGCGCGGCCGGTGGCCGCTGGGCAACCTATCAGCGCTGCTGATCTTCGTACTGTCGGGGTGGTTCCCGACCCGACCATCAAGCTCGTCCCGGCGGGGCAGGCGCAGCAGATCATCGGCCGCACGGCCGCCGTCCCGCTGGCTGAAGGTGTTCTGCTGACTGAGTCGCAGCTCGGCCCGGCCAGCTGGCCCGAGGCCGGTCAGGCGGTGGTGGCCACGGCGCTCAAGCCCGGCCAGGTCCCGGCGGGCATCGCGCCGGGAAGCCGCGTCCTTGTGGTCATGGTCGCCAAGGACACCGGCCCCGCCGACCCGGCCCTGCCGTCCGCGCCGGTGTCAGTCCCGGCCACAGTGGTCGAGGTCGTGCCGAGCGCGGATGGCGCGGACACCACCGTGGTATCGCTGCTGCTGGGCCGTGACGATGCGACCAAGGTCGCCGGGTCAGGCTCGGCGGTTTCCCTGGTCGTGGTGGGCAGCTGACGTGTTGATCGCTGTCACCTCGCTCAAGTCCGGCGGAGCCACCACCGTCGCCGCCGCGCTCGCGGCCGTCTGGCCCGAGCCCGCCTGCCTCATTGAGGCCGACCCAGCGGGTGGTGACCTCGGCGGCTGGCACCGTTTGCCGGACGCTCCCGGGCTGGCGTCGCTGGCCAATGCGTGCCGCACCGGGCAGGCCGACCTCACTGAGCACGCCACGCGGCTGCCGTTCGGCGTCGATGTGGTTCTCGCTGCTGCTGGTCGCCCTCAGGCCAGCGCCGCGATCGGGTTGCTGGCCGATACCGAGCCCGCCCGGTGGGCCAAGGAGCGCCCCATCGTCCTCGATGTCGGCCGTCTGGAGCCCGGTTCCCCGGCGCTGCCGCTGCTGGAGCTGGCCGACATGGTCCTCGTCGTGGCCGGCGGCGACGTGCTGTCCCTTCTGCGGGTCTCCCTCGCCGACATCCCGGTCCAGCGAGCTGGCCTGGTCACCGTCGGGCCGCTCGCGCACCCGCGCGAAGACCTGGCCCGGGTGCTGCCGCTGCCGCTGCTGGCCGAGATGCCGTGGGACCGCCACAGCGCCGAGGTCATCGCCGGGACCCGCAAACCCCGCCGGGCGTGGACTCGCGTCGGCCTGCCCGCCACTGCCCGCGCCCTAGCCGTATCCCTTGCCGCGCCAGCGATCCCCGCAGGAGGTGACCACCGATGACCACGCCGTCGAACCCCGCTGACACGGAAGCCGTGCTCGTCGCCGACCTGCGCGCCCAGGTCACCCAGGCCCTGGCCGGACACGCCGGGGGCGGGCCGCTGGCCGCCGCCGAGCGCCGCCGCCTGGCCGAGCAGTACACCGCCGAAGCCCTCGACGCCCACGCCCGGCAGGCTTTGGGGGCCGGGCGGGCGCCGCTGGCGGCCAACGTCGAGGCCCGCGTCGCTCGCGCCGTGATCGACCATCTGGTCGGCGCGGGCGGACTGCAGCACCTGCTCGACAACCCCGACATCGAAAACGTGCACGCCAACGGCTGCGATGAGGTGTTCATCCGCTACGCCGGGGGCAAGTCGGAGATCGGGCCGCCGATCGCTGAATCCGATGAGGCGCTGATCGAGATGATCCGGGCGCTGGCCACTGAGGCCGCGTTCGGCGACGACTTCTCCGGCCACGGCGAGGAGCGCACCTTCGACCGCACCAACCCGGTCCTGGACCTGCGGCTTCGCGACGGGTCCCGGCTCTGTGCGGTGATGTCGGTGGCTCGCCGCCCGTCGCTGTCGATCCGCCGCCCGACGATGATCAACGCCGATCTCGAAGACCTGGTGGCCAAGGGCACCCTCGACGAGGCGTTGTGCCGGGTGATCCAGGCTGCCATGCGCGCGAAGCTCAACATCATCTTCTCCGGCGGCACCAACACCGGCAAGACGACCCTGGCCAGGGCCGCCGCGCGGGCGATCGGCCCGCACGAGCGGCTGATCACCATCGAGGACAGCTACGAGCTGGAGCTGCACGACGCGGTCGCGCACCCCAACGTCACCGCGCTGCAGGCCCGCCGCCCGAACCTGGAGGGCGTCGGGGCGGTGTCGATGTCGGCGTTGGTGCGTACGGCTCTGAGGATGGACCCCGATCGCGTCATCGTCGGTGAGGCGCGGGGCGATGAGGTGATCGATCTGCTCAAGGCCATGAGCCAGGGCAACGACGGCAGCTTCGCCACCGTGCACGCGAGCTCATCGGCGCAGGCGTTCTCCCGCCTCATGATGTACGCGGTCCAGGCGCCCGAACGGCTCAGCTTCGAGGCATCAGCAATGCTGATCGCCGAGAGCCTGAACCTGGTGGTCCAGCTGTCCTGGTCACCGGACAAGACCCGCGTCGTGTCCAGCATGCGCGAGGTCGTCGGGTTCGACGGCCGCGACGTCATCAGCAACGAGGTGTGGAAGCCCGGCCCCGGGCAGCGGGCGGTACCCAACACCCCGCTGCGGGCCGACACCCTCGACCGCCTCGAAGCCGCCGGGCTCGACCCGGCCGTCATCGACCGGGTCGGGTGGTAGCCGTGACCGCACTGTCCGCCCTGCTCGGCGCGGGCTTCGGCCTCGGCCTGATCGCCATGCTCGCCGGACTACGCCGCCCCGCCGCCACCGACCGGCCGCGTACGCCCGGCGTGCGGATGACCCGCGAGCAGGTCATCCGCCTGGCTATCGCGTTGGTCGTCGCCGTCCTTGCCGGGCTGCTCACGGGCTGGCCGGTCGGAGCGATCCTGGCCGGGATCGGCGCGTACGCGCTGCCGATCGCCCTCGGTACGGACAAGCACGCCGCCCGCGCCCTGGCACGGACGGAGGCGATTGCGATGTGGGCGGAGATGCTGCGCGACAACCTGTCCGCCGCCGCCGGTCTGGAGCAGGCCATCCTCGTGACGGCTCCGTACGCGCCGGCCGCCATCCGCGACGAGATCAGCGAGCTGGCCGCCGCGGTGCGGCTCGGCCAGCGCCTTCCGGTCGCGCTGGGCGAACTGCGTACGCGTCTGGACGACCCGACCGGCCGTCTGGTGGTGCGGGCGCTGATCCAGGCGTCGACCCGCCAGTCCCGGCAGCTCGCCGAGCTGCTGTCGGAGCTGGCCAGCCGGGCACGCGCCCGAGCCACGCTGCGGTTGAAGATCGCACCGGGGCACGCGAAGATCCGCACGAACGCCAGGGTGATCACAGGTTTCACCATCACGATGGCGGTCGGCCTGATCGTGCTCAACCCGGCCTTCCTCAAGCCCTACGACAGTGTCACCGGGCAGCTGGTCCTCATCGTCGTCGGCGTCGTGTTCGCCGCCGGGTTCCTCGGCATCGCGCGGTTGGCCAAGGTCGGCGTCACAGAGGGAGGTCCCCGATGACCACCGCGATCATCCTCGGGCTCGGGACCGGCCTCGGGCTGGCGCTGCTGGCCGCATACGCCTTCCCGCCCCGCCTCACCCTGGCACAGGCGTTCGCCGCGCTGCACCCGCCCACGTCAGTCATGGCCGCGCCTACGCGCCCGGCCATCGCCGTGCAGGCGGGCGGACGGCTGGCCGGAGTGGGCAAGCCCTTCGTCCCGCTGCTGGCCCGCCTCGGCCTGCCCCGGGCCAGTGTGCGCGCCGACCTCGGCATCTGCGGCCGTGACCCATCGCGGCACCTAGCCGAGCAGGCGTCCATGGCCCTGTTCGGGTTCCTCATCCCGCCCGCGTTCGCGGCCGTGGTGACCCTGGGCGGCACGCCGATCGGCTGGCAGCTGCCGGTTTGGGCGTCGCTGATACTGGCCGGGCTCGGCGCGTTCGTACCCGATCTCGCCCTCGCGTCGGAGGCCGTCAAACGCCGCGCCGAGCTACGCAACGCCGTGTCGGCCATGTTGGACCTGGTCGTCATCTCCCTCGCGGGCGGCGCCGGGGTCGAGCAGGCGCTGCGTGACGCGACCGACGACGCCGAAGGCTGGGCTCAGGCTGCTCTGCGCCAGGCGGTGGAGGCGGCGCACCTGCGGCGCCGGCCGCCGTGGCAGACCCTCGGTGAACTCGGTGAGACCGCGGGCATGACCGCGCTGGCCGAGCTGTCGGCGGCATTGTCGATGGCAGGCAGCGAGGGCGCGCGGATCAAGGCCACCTTGTCGGCCCGGTCGGCGGCGCTGATGACCCACCAACTCGCCGAGGCCGAGGCCGCCGCCGCATCCGCCACCGAGCGCATGGTGCTGCCCCTGGTCCTGCTCTTGGGCGGCTTCATGATCTTCCTCATTTTCCCTGCCTTCGCGTCGATCCTCGGCGCGTTCTAGACCCTTGCGCCGGAACGGAAAGGCCGGTCCGGCACTACCTCACGGGAGGAAAGAAATGATCCACCAGCTGTATGCGTACGCCACGGTCGTCGGCATGGAGCTGCGCGACCGGGCGCGGCGGCGTACCCCGGACGGCGGCTACTCCACCGAGGCCATCGCCGTGACCGCGTTCCTGGTCGCGCTCGCCCTGGCGGCGCTGGCGATCCTGGGGCCGAAGGTGATGGCGAAGGTGCGGGGCATCAACCCGTGACCCGCCACCGGCGGCGTCGCCGCAGGGACAGAGGGGCGGCCAGCGTCGAGCTGGTGCTGGCCACCCCGCTCCTCCTCCTGCTGATCATGGCAGGGGTCCAGTTCGCGCTGTGGGCGCACGCCCGCCACATGGCCCAGGCTGCCGCCAACGAGGGCGTGCAGTCCGCGCGGGCCTACCGCAGCAGCGCCGCTGCCGGGAAAGCCGACACCGAGGCGCTGCTACGCGACCTGTCCGGCGGGTCGCTGACCGGGACCGCCGTGACCGCCAGCCGCAGCGCCACGGCGGCCACGATCACCGTCACCGGCGGTGCGTCGTCGGTCATCCCCGGCCTGACGTTCCCCGTCCGGGTCACCGTCACCGCGCCCGTCGAGCGAGTGCCCGGCACATAGCCATTCCCCTACAGCGCACACATCGGCCCGCATTGGCGCGGGCCGCGAGGAGGTGTCCATGTCGAGCATCAACCGTGACGGCCGCCTGCCCCGCGCAGGCGGCCTGCGCCGCCTCCGCGCGGCCAGCGACCGCGGCTCGGTCACCACCGAGATGGCGGTCCTCGTCGTGCCGTTCCTGATCGTGCTGGCCATGTTCATCGTCGTGGCCGCCCGAGTCGCCTCCGTCTCCATCGACGCGCGGGCCGTGGCCGCAGCAGCGGCTCGAGCCGCCGCCGACGCACCGACCCCCGCCGCCGCCCGCACCGCCGCCACCAACGCCGCCAACGCGATGGCCTCGGGCAGTCAGTTCCGCTGCACCGCCACCACCAACACCGGCCAGTTCCGCCGGGGCGGCGCGGTCACCGTGAACGTGGCCTGCGTGATGCGCCTGGACGACCTCGGACTGCCTGGCGTCGGCACCACAAAGACCGCACACGCCTCGGCCACCGAGCCAATCGACACGTATCGAGCTGGGACATGAAGGCCAACCGCCGCAACACTTTCCGCCGCCTTCTGCACCGCGATCAGGGCACGGTCACCGCGTTCACGATCGTCTGGGTCGCCGCCGCGCTGCTGCTGGCCGGGCTCGTCCTGGACGCCGGGCTCGCCGTGTCCACCAAGGTCAGCGCCCGGTCGACGGCCCAAGCCGCCGCCCGCGCCGGAGCCCGCGAACTCGACGTGGCAACCCTGCGCCGCACCGGCGTAGCGCGGCTGGACCCGGTCAAGGCCCGCGACGCCGCCACCGGCTGGATCGCCCGTGCCGGGCTGCGCGGCACGGTCACCGTCACCGCGACGACCGTCACCGTCGAGATCACCACTGCGCAGCCCACGCAGCTGCTCAACCTCGCGGGGATCGACAGCATCCCCGTCCACGCCACCGCGACCGCCGAAGCGGTCATCCCCACCTAGGAGGTTCGTGATGCTGTCCTGGCTGGGCCGCTGGCTGGTGCGCGCCAGCGCAGGCAGCGCCCTACTCGCTGTGCTGGGCGGAATCCCGGCCTTCCTGACCATGGCCATCGGCTGGCCGCTGCCGCACTCCGTCCCCGACCGCGAAGCGCTGACCGGATTCCTCACCGGCGGGGTCACCGACCGCATGGTCCTGAACCTGCTCGCCATCGCGATCTGGCTCGTCTGGGCGCTGTTCGCCCAAGCGGTGCTCGCCGAGCTGCGCGACATCGGTCGCGGAGTCAAAGACCTGCACCCGCGCCGCCACCGCAACCCCATGCGCACCGCCGCGTCGCTGCTGATCAGCTCCATGCTGCTCGGCAGCGTCCTGGCCGCGACCGCCGCCACCGCCACCCCGCAGCCCGCCCGCGCCGTCCCCGCGCCTCCGATCGCCGCCACCGCCCAGGCCGCCCCCATGCTCAGCCAGGCCGCCGAAGGCCCGACGATCGTGCACGTCGGCAACGAGCGCTACGTCTACACCGTCAAACGAGGCGACTACCTCTCCAAGATCGCCAAAGCGTGGCTCGGTGACGCGAACCGGTGGCCGGAGATCTGCGACATGAACTGGCACCGCCACTTCCCGAAGGTGGGCGGGACGCTGCGGGACTGCAACCTGATCTACCCCGGCTGGGACCTGCGGCTGCCCGCCGACGCCCGCCCACCGCACGGAGCCAGGCCGGTCAAGCCACCTGTCACCCAGAACCCACCGCCGGTCGTCACCACGCCGACCCCGTCGACGTCGCCGAGCAGCCCAGCCGTCACCCCGAGCCCAAGCGTCACGGCGAGTCCGGGCATCACGGCCAGCCCCGGCGTGGACAGCCCGGTCGTCGTGCCCAGCGGGGTGCCTTCCACAGTGCCCGCGTCGCCTTCGCCGAGCACATCGGCGTCCGGGTCGCCGACGCCGTCCGTGTCTTCGAGTTCGTCGGCTCCGGTGTCGCCGGCCGCCAGCGACACCGAAAGCCCGGACTCGGCCGACGAGCACGGAATTCAGGTGTCGCCGTCAAGTTGGCTGCCCTGGGGGCTCGCCCTGGCGATCAGCGCCGCCGTGGTGCTGGTGTGGATGCAGCGCCGACGCCGCTTCACCGGTCAGCCCGACGACGACCCGCCGACTATGCTGCCCGAGCCGGTTGTGCGGGTGCGCCGCGCGATAGCCCGCAACCCGGAACTGGCCCGGCCCGAAGTCACTGAGGCCGACCAGCCTGCGCTCGTGCCCGACCTCGCGCCGCTGCCACCGGGCGGGACGGGCCTTACCGGCGAGGGCGCGCACGCTGCCGCGCGGGCCATGCTCGTCGCGGTGCTCGCCTCGGGCGGCCCGCACCACCCCGACACACGCGGCGAGGTCATCATCGACGCCGCCACGTTGGCCACCCTGCTCGGCCCCGACGTCGTCACGCTCGGCACCTGGCCGCGCCTGCACGTGGCCGACAGCGTCGACGACGCCCTCACCGTCGTCGAAGGATGGCTGCTGCACCGCAGCCGCATCCTGGACGAGCACGCCCTGACCGACCTGGACGAGCTGCGTCAGCAGGTCCCCGACGAGGAGGCGCTGCCGCCGGTCATGCTCATCACCGAGACACCGCCTGCCGGCGCGCGGATGCGGGCGAAGGTCGCCCTCGGTCTCGGCGGCGGCCTGCAGGTGACTGGGTTGCTGCTGGGCGAGTGGGCGCACGGCCCGACCATCGAGACGGCTGCCGATGGGCACACCAAGCTCGTGGCCGGGCAGTCCGCCGACCCGATCCCGGCCCGCCTTCCGGTGCTCGACCCGGCCGCCGCGATCCAGATCCTGACCACCCTGCGCGAGGCCCAGACCGGCGAACCCCCGGCGATCGTGTCCCCGGCCGTGCCCGTCACCGTCGTGCCCCTGCACTCCAGCCGTGCCGTGGCGGCCGAGGACCAGCCGCAGCGGCCCGCCGAACAGCAGACGCGCATGCCCGCCGACGCCCCGGCCGCGCCGGTCGCGACGGCCGGGCCGGTGAAGGCGAAGCTGCGGGTCATCGGCCCGCCGCGTATCGACGGCATCGTCCACGACGGCCGGGCACTGCGCGCCAAAGCCAAGGAGCTGGCGGTGTTCCTCGCGGTGCACCCAGACGGCGTGGAGACCCGGACCATCGGCGACAACATCGAACTCGACGCCCGCATCAGCCAGGCCGCCCAGCGCGTCCACACCAACGCGAGCAACCTGCGGCATGTGCTCGGCCGGGCCGCGGTCCCCGACGCGCCCAACGCGTACGTCGTCAAAGGCGGCGGCGGGTACAAGCTCGACCCGGCGACCGTGGATGTGGACGTGTGGACGCTGCGCGACCTGATGCGCAAAGCCGCCATCGCCTCCGGCCCGGCTCGCCGCGAACTGCTTACCGCGGCCTGCGACCTCTACACGGCGCCCCTCGCGGAGGGTGAGGACTACGAGTGGCTGGCCCCGCACCGCGAGACAGTGCGCCGCTGGGGCACCGAAGCCCACCTGCTGCTGGCCGACGACCTGCTCGCCGACCACCACTCGCAGGAGGCATCCGACCTGCTCGACAAGGCGATCGGGTTGGACCGCTACAACGAGGCCCTGTACGTGCGGGCGATGCACGCCCGCCACGGACTCGGCGACGCCGACGGCATCCGGACCCTGCTGCGCGCCCTGACCAAGGCATTGGCCGACCTGGACGCCGAGCCGCAGGACGACACCCGAACCCTGGCGGCCAAGCTGCGCACCAGCCTGGAACAGCGATGACCACCACGATCGCGCCCCGCCGCATCGGCGTACGCACGGCGCTGCCCGCGCTGGCCGTCGTCCCGCTGCTGCGCTACGCCATCGCCGTGCACGCCGTGGCCGACGACCAGCCGTGGCGTGCCGCGTGCCCGTGCGGGAAACCGCTGTGGCCCAACGCCATCGGGCCGTCCGGCTGCTGTGCCGGATGCGGCGTGCGGGTCGGTGCACCGCCCTACGCGGTAGAAGCCGCCGCGCTTCTCGGCGCGGCCGGGCTGGCGGTCTCCGGGCTCGGCGGCTTCGCGCTGGCGGCGTACGCGTGGTGGACCGCCGCGATGATCGTGCTCGCCTTCGTGGACGCGGCGGTGATGCGGCTGCCGCACCGGATCACCGCCGCCGCCACGGCCGGGTTCCTCGGCCTGCTCGCCCTCGGCGGCCCGGCAGCGGCGTGGTGGCGGGCTGTCGCGGCTGGGCTCGTTTTGGCCGCCTTCTTCGGCGTGCTGGCCGCCGCCTCGCGCGGGCAGCTCGGCTGGGGTGACGTCAGCCTGGCCGTGCCGGTAGCCGCCGCGCTCGGTTGGCAGAACTGGACCGCTGTGTACGCGGGCGTACTGCTGGGCCTGGGGACGGCCGCGATCACCGCGATCACTCTGCGCCGCCTGGGCCGCCTGACGCCCGGGACCTCGCTACCGCTCGGCCCATTCCTGATCACGGCCGCATACACCGTCGCCGTCTGGTCGTAGCCGCACACCGCAATGAACCACGGGGAAGGGAAATCGGTCGTGAGCTTCGACGACCTCACCACGTACTACCAGGCCAACGAGACCGTAGTGACCGGCCTGGCACTGCTCACCCTTGTCGGCCTGATGCTGCTGACCGCCAACCGCATGCGCAAGATGAGCGCCCACCGCGCCACCCTGCTCGTCGCCAACCTGCTCACCGTCGTAGCGGCGGGCCTGGCCACCGCCGTCAGCGCCTCGGGCATGTGGAAGTTCTTCACCGACATCCTCGGCGACAGCCCGCTGCGGTACGCATTCTTCTGGTTCATCGAAGTCGCCCTGTTCGCATCAGCCCTGCTGGCCCGCGCCCGGCTGCTGCGCGACCCAGCCAACGCCAGCACCGGCGTAGACGGCATCGCGGTCTGGGTCTTCGCCGCCCTCACCGCCTCCCTGTCCGCCACCGACGCCGACAGCGTCCGCGAGGTCTGCCTACGCCTGGCCGCACCCCTCGTAGCTGCGTGGATGTGGGAACGCGCCCTCGCGGCCGAACGCAACGCCCGCACCGGCACCACCAACCGGCGCATCCACTGGACCCTCACCGTGGAACGGGTCTTCGTCTGGCTCCACCTGGCCGAGGCTCAGGGCCGCGACGTGACCGAGGTCGACCGCATCCGCCGGCGCGCCCGCCTCGGACGAGCCCGCCTCAACCTGTACCTGTTGCAGAACAAGAAGAACACCAGCGCGTGGCGGCTACGCCGCGCCCACACCAAAGTGGTCCGCCGCGCCATGCAGGCCGCCGAGCACACCGGCCTGGCCGCCATCCCCGACGCCGCCACCGAACGCGAAGCGATCCAGATGTATATGGCCACCATCTACGGCATCGTGGACGCCACCAGCCCGCAAGCCGTCGCACACCTCAACGCGTGGCACACCAGCCCGGCCCCAGCTGTCGCCGACGACGTCGACCTGTCGCGCGACAACGCCCCCGCGCCTGCGGCGGTGCTCGCGATCCCCGCAACCATGCTCCCGGCGAGGGTCAACGGCCACGACCTGCCGACCAGTGACGCCATCGGCTTCGAGCTCGCCGCCGACGACCCCGAAGCCGCCCAGCTCGCCGCCGAACGCGACCGCGTTCCCGCCGACGCCACGCTGCAGGGCCGCGACGATGACCCAGAAGCGCAGGCCGACGACGACACAACCGACGACGACGAAGACGAGGACGACGACGAGACCATCCTGGCTGACGACGCGAACACCTCGGCGGTCGCAGCCATGCGCCGGTTCTGGGACGCCGAAGTCAGCCAAGGCCGCGTGCCTACTGGAGCTAAACTCTCGCGAGCTGCCAGTGTGCCGCCCGCCACCGGGCTCGGACGGCGTATGCGGCGCAGGTGGATCAAGGAGTTACCTGAGCAGGCGCGCAGACCCCTCGCCCAGGCCGGTGACCACCGGTAGGCGTTCCCGGCGGGCCGCCGTCGTCTACGCATAGGTACTCCCGTGCGAGTGACTATCCAGCGGCGGTGGCACAGAAATGCCCCGCGTCGGTCCACGGGGGAAGACCGGCGCGAGGCGTGACGACAACGATAACGGGTAGCCCGGCGGCCGGTATCACCCGCGAGGAGGACCGGCCACCATCCGCGGCTACCAGAAATACGAGCGGAGTTGCTTCCGATGCAACTGCTTCGCATGGCGGGTGACGACTGGGATCAGCCGCTCGAGTGACCATGGCGCGCCGCTAGCCTGGCTCGAATGGGTCATACCGTCACTAACGACGCAATGTTGTGTTTAATGCAACCATGAAGGAGCTGGCCGCCTCGACCGTCGCCCCCAATCTGTTGCCGTCATCGGGAGTTGTCTTTCTCGATCCGACGCCGGCGGTGCTGGGGGCCATGCTGGAGGGCTGGTCACGGCAGCAGCGGGTGCGGTTTTTGAAGGCGGAGACCATCCGGCGACGCGTGGACCTGGTGAGGCGGCTGTCGCGTTTTGCCAATCAGTACCCGTGGGAGTGGAGCGCAGCAGAGGTCGAGGCGTTCGTCGATCACCTGCGGGGTGGCCCGAAGCCAATCGTGTACTCGACGGCCAGGGCGTACCTCAACGGCATCCAGTTGTTCTTGGAATACGTCACCGATCCGCGCTACGAGTGGCAGCAGCTGTGCGAGGAGCGGTTCGGGCGTGCTCCGCGGCAGGTTCTGGGCGAGTGGAACACCATCGCGCACGTCTCAGAGTACGAGGGCCGGCCGGGTCGGCGCCCGCTGACCTATGACGAGGTCCAGGCGTTGTTCGATGCCGCAGATGGGCGGGTCGAGGTGATCAGGTCCCGGGGCCGCAAAGGTGGCCTGGCTGCGCAGCGGGACTCGGCGATGCTCAAGACGGTGTATGCGTTCGGTCTTCGGCGCCGCGAGGCGTGGGGTCTGGATCTGGCCGATCTTCGTCGCAATCCGCGGGTGCCGGACTTCGGCCAGTTCGGCGCTGCGCTGGTGCGCTGGGGCAAGTCGTCGCGGGGCAGTCCGCCCAAGCGCCGCACGGTGTTGCTGGTGCCGGAGATGGACTGGATCGTCGCGGTGCTGCAGCAGTGGCTGGACGAGGTGCGGCCCAGGTTCCAGCCTGCCGGCCACGCCGCGTTGTGGGTCAACGAGCGCCATGAGCGGGTGTCGTGGCGCAGCCTCAACGACGCGTTCGTCGCCGCCCGGGAGGCGGCCGGCCTGGACCCGGCACTGGACCTGCACTGCCTGCGGCACTCCTACGTCACGCACTTGATCGAGTTCGGGTATCCCGAGCGGTTCGTGCAGGAGCAGGCCGGCCACGCCTACGCCTCCACCACCGCGTTGTACACCGGGGTGTCCGACGAGTACCGCAACCGGCTGTTGACCCGTGCTCTGCAGACACGCGGACCGAATCTGTGGGAGGCGTTGTGACCAGCGGACTTGCCATCGCATGGCATCTGCGGCTGCGGATGGCGGAGAAGGGCATGTACGCCACGACGGAGCTGGTGCCGCTGCTGGCCGAGCGCGGCGTTGACTTGTCCCGTGAGCAGGTGTTCCGGCTGGTGACCCAGCCTCCGCAGCGGCTCAGCATGGACACCCTGGCGGCGTTGTGCGACATCCTCGGCTGCACGCCCAACGACCTGATCGAAGTGCAGCCGGTGCAGGCTGCGGTGCGTAAGGCGGTGGACGAGGTCGACCGGTCCGGTCCGCCGCCAGTGCGGCGGACCGCCATTCGTCGACCGGCAGCCGAATGACCAAGGAGGCACTCGTTGGCGCGATGCGCCAGCGGGTGCTCGACCGGCTCAGTGCCTGCCTGCCCGGCCTGGCCCAGGTTGACGCCGTCCGGCTGGTCGCGGCGGCCAACGCGGACAAGCGCCGCGGTCTACGAGAGCTCGACGC
This sequence comes from Hamadaea flava, assembly GCF_024172085.1. Lineage (NCBI taxonomy): Bacteria > Bacillati > Actinomycetota > Actinomycetes > Micromonosporales > Micromonosporaceae > Hamadaea > Hamadaea flava. The sequence continues at coordinate 3,915,482 of NZ_JAMZDZ010000001.1, forward strand.
GTTTCTGCAGCGCGGGCTCGACGTCCTGGTGTCGGCATCGTCGGACACGCCACCGGGCGCGTTTCGGCTTCTGGTGCTGCTGGAGGGCGAGGGCCATCCAGTACGGGTGCCGGTGTGCGCCGAGTGCGGCCTGCGGCGGACGCATCTGCCTGGGCGCGGCGGTCGTGGTCGCGTGTGCCAGAGCTGCGCGGCCAAGGCACGGGCCCGCCCGTGCGCGCGGTGCGGGCAGACCCGACCCGTAGCCGTGATCGAGCCGGAAGGTCCGCTGTGCCATCCATGCCGTGACCGGGATCCGCGTCGGCACGAGCCGTGTTCGCGATGCGGTCGAGCCCGGCGGGTCAACGGTCGACTTCCGGATGGGTCGCCGCTGTGCAGCACGTGCCATGGCAAGCCGGTCCACATCTGTGCTGAGTGTGGGCGGGTCGATAAGGTCGCACGTCGCGGGCCGGACGGGCCGTTGTGCCCGCCCTGCTACGAGCGCGGCGGGCGGCAGCCGCGCCGTTGCGGCCGCTGCGGCCGGACGGGGCGGATTTCCGTGCGCGGTCGCGACGGCGGCCCGGACCTGTGCCGGCGCTGCAACCGGCAACCCGTGGTGGAGTGTGCTGGTTGCAAGCGGCTTCGACCCTGTGCCTTCGTGGCCACGGCGCGGCCGCTATGCGTGTCGTGCCGGCCGAGACGAGCCACGCCATGTGCCCGGTGCGGCACAAGCTGCCAGCCCGCCGCCCGTTGGCCCATAGGTGGGGTCTGCCGCCACTGTTACCGCCACGCCCGCGCCAACCCGTCGCCTTGCCCTTCCTGCGGCAAAGTACGCGTGCTCGTCGCGGCCGACTTCCGAGGCCGCGACGTGTGCGGGCCGTGCGCCGGTACCACGATCGACTACACATGCCGTACCTGCGGGCAAGCCGAGGAACGATACCGGCACGGCGAATGCGTCCGGTGCGTCGCGCGATCAAAGCTGGAAGACCAGTTCCGCAGGCCCGACGGATCTGTTCCGGCGGAGCTCACGCCGCTGCTGGCGGCGCTTGCCGCAGCGCATCGGCCGCGTTCGGTGCTGGCATGGGTCGAGCGTGGTGACGGCAGTGCGGCACTGCTACGTGACCTCGTGCGATCCGGTTGCGCTATCACGCATGAGGCCCTCGATGCCGCAACGCGGCAGCAAGCCGCTGCCGCACTACGTGAGATGCTCGTCCACGCCGGTGTCCTGCCCCGCCGCGACGAGCAACTCGAGCGGCTGGCTCCCTGGCTGAGCCGGACGCTGGCCACCGCACCCGCGCATCACCGGCAGGTGTTGCGCGCCTACGGCAACTGGTCGGTACTGAGGCGTGCCAGGCTGCGCGCGGACAGGACCCGGTTCACCGCCGCCAGCGCCCGCAACGCCCGCCTCAAAGTCTCCACAGCTCTGACGTTCCTGCGTTGGCTCGACACGACCGACCTCACCCTCGAGCGGGCTCGCCAGGCACACGTCGACACATGGATAGAGGACGGCGGCCTCAATCGGCGGCTTCTCGGCGACTTCCTCACATGGGCCAGCCGGAGAGGACTGGCCCAGAAGCTGTCCGTCGCCGCGATCACCCCGTCTGGGCCCGACCTGTCCATGACCGAAGACCAGAGGTGGGCGCTGCTCGACCGCCTCCTGCACGACACGGCGATCTCCGTCGACGTCCGGACGGCCGCGTCGCTGCTGCTGATCTACGGCTTGCCGGTCACGTTCATCGCGACCCTGACCACCGACAATGTCACCACCAGCGGCGGCAAGCACTTCCTGCAGGTCAAGGAACATCGTACGCAGCTGCCGCCCGCCGTCGCCGCCCTGATCACGCAAGCCGCGTCCGCAGCGCGCACCTCGTCGCTGGTCGGGCGCGCTGTGCCCGGCACCCCGTGGCTGTTTCCCGGTCGCCTGGCGGGTCGGCCCATCTCGGCAGCCGCCCTGTGCCAAAGACTCCGCCAGCACGGAATCCGAATTCGCCGTGCGCGCAACTCCGCACTGATCAGCTTGGCTGAGGACCTGCCCGCGCCGGTATTGAGCAAGATCCTCGGGATCAGCATCACGGCTGCGATCAGATGGACCCGCTACGCCAGGCGGGACTGGCTCCCCTTCGTCGGCGAACGCGCTGCGTCGGCCGCGAGCCGGTCACAGCGATGACCACCTCCCACACAACCGGCTCGAGCCGTGGTGTGTTGACCGCTGACGACCCGCACCGGGCCGCACGGGCGTCTGCTGCAGGCCGAGGACCAGTGACCAGAGGAACGGGACAGGCGGCAGGGCGGGGCGAGCGCCCCACCCTGCCGTTGAACTTAGCCGACCTGCAGGGTCACGTCGTCCAGCACGAAGCTGGTCTGCAGGTAGGCGTCCTCGGTGCCGGTGAAGGTCAGCGTGACCGTCTGGCCGGCGTACGCGCCGAGGTTGATGGTGCGCTGGGTGTAGCCCGCCGCCGCGTTCACGTTGGACAGCGTCACCAGGGTGGTGGCGCGGGCTTTGATGGTGAACGTGTCGTAGGCGACCGCCCCGTACTCGTCGGTGTCGATGTGCAGCCAGTAGGTCAGTACCGCACTGGTGCAGCCCGACGGGATGGTGACGGTCTGGCTGATGGCCTCGGTCGCGGTGTAGCCGTATCCGCCGAGCCACGCGTACCGGGTGCCGCTGCGCGGCACCTGCCCGATAGAGGTGCCGATCGCGCCGGTGGAGCCGGTCCACGGCGAGGTGCCGCTCTCGAACCCGCCGTTGAGGATCAGCTGGGCGGCGGTGCAGCCGCCCGGCCCGCCGGGCACGGTCAGCGTGTACGTGGTGCTGTGCGACACCGCACCGGTACCCGTGATCGTGATCGTGTAGGTGCCGGCGGTCACCGACGAGCCGACCGAGATGGTGGCGGTCGAGGAGCTGCCGGAGGTCACCGACGACGGGCTGAACGAGACCGTCACGCCCGTGGGGGCGCCGGTGGCGGTCAGGTTCACCGTCTGGGCGCTGCCCGAGGTGGTGGCGGTGGCGACGGTGGTCGTGGTGCTGGACCCCGCGTTCACGGTGCCCGATGCGGGGCTGGCCGAGATCGAGAAGTCGTTGGTCGGTGTCGAGGTGCCGACCGTCTGGTTCCACAGGGTGTAGGCGATGCCGTCGGCGGCCCGGTCCAGGGCGGTGGCGTTGATGTTGCTGGTGGTGTCGCAGGAGGAGTGGTAGCAGGAGTCGTACGGCTGACCGGCGGTGCCGCCCCACTTGGACGCCTGGGCCGAGGTCTTGGTGGCGCTGGCGCCCATGGCGTAGCCGGAGGTCGGGATGCCCGCGTTCTGGAACGACGCGTCGTCGGAGCGGCCCTGGCCCTCGACGTTCTCCTCCGGCTGCAGGCTCAGGGAGTCCCAGTACGCCTTCATCGGCTGCGACGCGGTCGAGCTGATGTTGTTGATGAAGTAGCCGCCGTTCTTCGACCCGATCATGTCGAAGTTGTAGTACGCCTTGATCGCCGTCCGCTGGGCGCTGGTGAGGGAGTTGACGTAGAACTTCGAGCCGAGCAGGCCCTGCTCCTCGTCGGTCCACCAGCCGAAGCGGACCTTGTTCAGCATGGTCGGGTTCTGCGCGGCCAGCGCGAGAGCGACCTCGAGCAGCGCCGCCGAGCCGGAGCCGTTGTCGTTGATGCCGGGACCGGCCGAGACGCTGTCCAGGTGCGCGCCGAACATGTAGACATTGGCGGCGTTGCCGCCGGGCCACTCGGCGATCAGGTTCGGGCCGGCACCGCTGGTACAGCCGGAGGTGCAGGGCTGCTCGGTGACGGTGAAGCCGGCGGTCTGCAGCTTGCCCTTGACGTAGGCCACCGACTGCAGGTAGCCCTGGCCGGTCGAGCGGCGGTTGCCGCCGTTGTTGGTGGCGATGGTGTTGAGCTGGGTCAGGTGCGCCTGCACGTTGGACACGCTGATGTCCGGGGCGGTGCCGCCGGGGGTGCCGCCGTTGACCGTCAGCGTGTACTGGGCCGTGTGGGTGACCGACCCGGTGCCGGTCACGGTGATGGTGTACGTGCCCGCGGCCGCGCCGGACGTGGTCGCCACCGTCATCGTGGAGCTGCCGCCCGAGGTGACCGACGACGGGCTGAACGATACGGTGACCCCGGACGGGGCGCCGGAGGAGGTCAGCGACACGGTCTGCGCGCTGCCGGAGACGGTGGCGGTGTTGACCGTCGCGGTCACCGAGGAGCCCGCGTTGACGCCGCCCGAGGTGGGGCTGATCGACATCGAGAAGTCGGTGCTGGTCGCGGTGCAGGTCGGGTCGCCGGTCTGGGCCGGGACCGTGACCGCGTTCCACGCGTCCTTGGTCCGGTTGAACAGGACGCACGAGGAGTCCAGGTTCTTCGCGGCGGTCAGGGTCGCGGTGCGGTACTTCTTGTAGGTCATGCCGGAGGTCTTGAGCAGCATGCCGCCGTAGAAGATCTTCCCGGCGGACTGGATGCCGACGCCGGTGACCGACGACGGGCCGCCCGAGCAGATGGGGCTGTCCGGCTTGCCGCCGCCGGGCGCGCTGCCCTCGGCGAGCAGGTAGAACCAGTGGTTGAGCGGGCCCGCGGCCGCGTGCACCTCGGTGTTCGGGATCGACGAGGAGTAGCAGTTGGGGTCGCCGTTGACCAGCGACGGGTTGTACATGTTGCGGATCGGGCCGTTGCCGACGAGGTCGATCTCCTCGCCGACGAGGTAGTCCGGGTCGTCGTAGGCGCTGGACTGGTTGGCGTAGGCCTCGGTCAGCGCGCCGAAGATGTCGCCGGTGCCCTCGCCGAGTCCGGACTCGGAGCTGGTGCCGCCGGGGGTGTTCTGGTCGAGGCCGTGGCCGAACTCGTGGCCGACCACGTCCATCGACGAGATCCAGTTGCCGGCGGTGCTCTTACCGATCGTGATCGTGGAGCCGTCCCAGTAGGCGTTCTGCTCGTTCAGGCCCACCTTGATCGGCCAGCTGCCGCCGTTTCCGTTGTGGCCGTTGCGGCCCAGCCAGCTCGACAGCATGTCCCATTCCTTCTGCGCCCCGTACAGTGCGTCGACGCAGCCGGTTTCGGTGTTGGTGCCCACTCCGTTGCCCCAGCTGTCGTCCGGGCCGGAGAAGACGGTGTTGGTGCTGTAGTCCTGGCAGTTCAGGCCGGAGCGGGTGGTGTCGCGCAGGTAGTAGGTGCTGCCCGACTGCGACGTGGTGATCGGCAGCGGACTGGGCCCGTTCCACTTGCCGGTGCCGGAGCCCGCCGCGGCGTCCTCCTGCTTGGCCAGCACCTGGCCGGTGCGCGCGTCCACGAAGACGTGCAGGTGGCTGGGCGCCGAGGCGGTGCGTCCGGCGACGACGACCTCCCATGCGAGGCGGGCGGTGCTGTCCTTGACGTGCACCACCAGGGTGCGCGACTCGACCCGGTCGACCTTCGCGAGCAGGCTCTTGGCGGTCTGCTCGGCACGGTCGACGGCGACGGTCGGCACCACCGACACGTTGATCTTCGTCTTGGTGGCGGCGGAGATCGCCCGGATCGCACCCTTGCCGTCGGCGAGCACGGCGGCGTCGCCGCCGACCACCGGCAGGCCCCGGTAGGTGCGTGTGTAGGCGATGGAGAACAGCCCGTCGACCCACGGGATCACCATGCGCCGGTCGTACTGCTCGAAGGGGCCTTTGGCCAGCGCGTCGTGACCGCCGTCGGCGGCCCGGTCGGCCGCGGAGATCGCCAGCGACAACGGGCTCTGCGCCACCGCGGGCGCAGGCGGCGGGGTGGCCGCGGTCGACGGGGCGGCCACCCCGGTCACGGCGCCCATTGCAAACAGAACCACGGCAGCGGCCGCCGCAGCATTATTTCGATACATCGCAATCCTTCCGCCGGGCTGGGGTTAAGGGGGTGGCCGCAGGACCCGGGTTAGCGGGGTGTCCGGCAGCCGGTGACAGCTCGGCTTTGGCGACGACCTTAGGAAAGGCGGAGGCTGGCCGAAATCAGGGCAACCCCTTGTCCTGGCGCACAATGCACCTTGGGTGCATCATGATCCGATGGCAGACTTCCCGACGGTGACGAGTGCGTTCCAGGAGCCGCCTGGCAACCTGCTGCCAGTGATACCGGCCGAGGTGTACCGCACCCGACGGGTCGTGCTGTTCGGGCCACCCGGGATCGGCAAGACCACCGCAGCCGGTGTCCTCGGGCAGCAACTGAAGCTGCCCGTCGTGCGTCTGGCCCCAGGCCCGCAAGACAGCCGGATCCCCCACGCCGCACTGCTCGAACTCGCGCTCGCCCTGCAGCCCCAGCCTGGCGCCCAGAAGCTGGCGGCAGGGCTCGACGACGCCGCAGAGCCCGGCTCGGTCGATCACACGAAGACCGCCCTGCGGCTGCGCCGGCTGACCGCCGCACTGCTGCGCGACACACCGCCCCTGACGCTGCTGGTGGACAACGCCCAGTGGCTGGACCCGGCCAGCGCGGCCATCTTGCGCTGGGCCCTGCGCATGGCCCCGAACCTTCCCGTCATCGCGGCCGAACGCACGTGGCATCCCGGGGCCGCAGGCCACTGGTGCGGGGAGGACCCATGCACCGTGCGCATCCCCGCGATGACGGCCGAGCAGATCGCGGCCCTGCTGTCGCCGTACCGGCTGTCCGCCAACCAGGTCACCGAGGCCCACACCCGCAGCGGCGGAAACCCGGCCCTGGCCCTGGCCCTGGCCGGGGCCCACGACCGTACCGCGAACATGTCGGCCACTCGGGGTCCCGAAGGCGACCCGTTGCTCCCCTCGGCGGCCCGAAGACTGGTGGGCGAATGGCTGGGAACCGTGTCGGCCGACGTCCAGCACCTGTTGACATTCGCCGCGCTCGACGATCAGCCCGACCTCGTACTGCTGAGCCGCCTCGCCGGTCCGGCCGCCGAGAGCCTCCTGGCCGAGGCCGAGGCAGCCGGACTGATCGACATCGGGCAGCCCGACGGGAAGATCCGGTTCACCGCCGCCGCGATCGGCGCAGAACTCGCGGCCCGGCCGCCAGCGGCCGCACGCAGGCTCCTGCACACCCGCCTGGCCGAAGCCAGCCACGACAGCGTCCGCCGGGACCGTCACACCACGCTGGCAGCCGACATCACCGACCCGCAGTCGGCCTACCACGCCGCCCGCGCCGCCGCCCGCGCCAGGCTGCGCGGACAACACGCACTAGCGGCCGAACTGTCGCTGCTCGCCGCCGAACGCACCCCGCACGCCGACACCGATCTGCTCACCGAACGGGCGCTGACCGCCGTCCGCGACGCCGCGCACTGCGGCGACCTGCTCCGCGGCCAGATCGCGGTCCGCCTCGTCCTGCACCACGACAGCAGCCCCGCCCAACGCGTCAACGCCCTCATCACCCTGATCGACTCAGGCGGACAGCACCTGCACAGCGCCGACGAACTGTTCGCCGACGCACTCCACGAGGCGGCCGACCAGCCGGACCTGACCGCGCAGATCCTCATCCGCCAGGCGATCTGGGCCAACGTCAACGAAGGCAACCCCGGCCGGGCATGCGCCCTGGCCGCCCAGGCCGCCAGCCTGGCCCGGACCGCCGGCGACACCGCCACCACCGCCATGGCCCTCACCATGCAGGCCCGCGTCCAACGCATCCTCGGCCACCCCGAAGCCGAGACAACGCTCCGCCACGCCCTGTCCCTGCCACGCAGCACACACATCCCCGTCAACGCCACACCCGAACAGCTCAGTGCCCGCCACGCCCTCTTCGACGACCACCTGGACGAAGCCCGCAACGCCCTGCTGCCACTGCTTGTCGAAGCGGAGCGGTCGGGAGACGCCGAGGGCACCGTCGACATCCTGCGCAGCCTCGCCGAAGTCGAGATCCGCGCCGGACGATGCGCACGTGCCCTGAACTACGCCGACCGAGCCCAGTCGCTGACAGGCGGGGCTGGCCTGGACCCCGGACCGGCGTGCTACACCTCCGCACTCGTCGAAGGCATCGCCTCGCACACCGACTCCGCCCTCGCGCACGCACGCCGCGGGGCCGACACCGCCCGCCGGGAGGACAACAAGGTCTTCCTCTCCCGGAACCTCTTCGCCCTCGGACACCTTCTGCTGGTCACCGGCCATCCGAAAGAAGCCCTGCAAGCGCTGGAGGAGGTCCGGACACTTGAGACCCGGCAGCAGGTCCGCGACCCATCCGTCCTGCCCTGGCACGCCGACCTCGCCGAAGCCCTCATCTGCCTCGGCCACCTCGACCAAGCCCGAGACCTGCTGACCGAAACCCGGCGCACCGCTACCGACCTGGGGAGAAGCTCCGTCCTGCCCGCGCTCGAACGCTCCCAGGCACTCCTGGACGCCACCCTGGGCGACTATAACGCAGCCGCCCAGCGCCTCACCGACGCAGCCGACCACCTCCACCACCTGCCCATCGAACGCGGCCGGACCCTGCTGGCACTCAGCCACACCGAACGACGCGGGCGCCGCCGCGCCAGCGCCCGCACCGCCGCGCAGAGCGCCGCCGAGCTTTTCAACACCCACCAGGCACACCCCTGGAACGAAGCCGCCATCCGAACCCTCCACCGGCTGGACCCCGCCCGCACGCACCGCGACACGCTCCCGCGCCTCACCACCGCCGAACAGCGCTGCGCGGAGCTCGCCGCCAGCGGAGCGAGCAACCGCGACATCGCCACAGCCCTCACCATCAGCGTCAAAACAGTCGAAGCGAACCTCACCCGCGTCTACCGGAAACTCGGCCTCCACTCGCGCATCCAACTCGCACACGCTGTCATCCCCGGCACATAAATAACGACCTATCGCAACGGCTCCCAGAGGAACCCGCGTCCGATCCGGGACACGCACACCCCGCCACGTTCACCGCGGCGCTGGTCGGCACCGCGGCGGCAGCCCGGCAGGGCAACCGCGCGACGCCGCGTGCAGGCCGACACTGTGCGCAAGGGCGGCCGCCACCGGTGCTGGACAGTGGTCGTCGACGGCCTGGCTGCCGGGATGGACTGGTCGACGCTGCGCGACATGGTGTCGACGCCACGCAAGCGGCGTGGGCCGAGTTCGGCAGCCTCGTCGAGGGCCGGCTCACCCCCGCCCAGCAGCACCCCGACCATGCGATGGTCCTGACGGCGGGCCTGGCCGGGATGCACGACCTGGAACGGCCTACGGCATCGACGCCGACGACCTGGGCGACAGTTCCAGCATCGGCGCCGAGCCGAAAATCCGCGCGCCATCCGGAAACCGTGCAGCTGCTCGGCGAAGACGTGTGGATCGCGGTCGCCTTGCCCGGCCAGGCGCAGGGTTGCCCCACCGAGGGCGTCGACGTCATCGCCCAGTGGATGTCGGCGGCCGACGACACCGCGACCCGGACTGGGTACGCGAAGCCATCGCGTCCAACATCGGCAACGGTTTACCACCACCCGGGCGACGACCTCGAGGCGCTGCACTGATCGGCGGAACCGCCGCCCGCCCGCCCCGATGGACCGAAACCTAGACCGGCTCGGCCACCGAATGCGCCACCGGCGCGCCGAGCCGACCGCTCGGGTGCCTCCAATGCAGGTAGCCAGGGCAAAGGCTATCGCGCCACCGCCGGGCGCGCCCGTCCGGCAGGCGTGCCGCGACAGTTACGGCCGCGGCGGCGGCGTGCTTCCGTGGAAGCACCCGATCGGAGTGCCAGCTCCGCCGACAGCCAGGAGCCCGGCAACTGGGTGGGCCCGGACATGACCACCCTGTCCGCTCTCGCACCGGCAGCGACCTTGGCTCCGTGGTGATGATCGTCCCGCTCGCGGCGATGTCAGCGCCTCCAGGCTGCTCAACCATACTGACCCGGCCGCATTCTCGGATGCATACACGTTGGCCGCTGCCCGACAGAGGCGTTCAGGACGGCAGCGTGTTGGCTCTTGAACAAAGCTTCGCCTTCCTCGCCCGAGACCGACACAAGTTCGACACGATATGCAACCGGGTGAAGTCGTCCTCGGACGAGGACCGACCGCTGCTCGTCGGCGGACGCCACGGCCTGCGCTCTGGCGACGGCAAGCCTTACCCGCCGGCCACCGCAACCGCAATTCCCAGCATCCGGAGACGCCCGGTGCTCACGGGTTTTATCGTCGGCAGCGCGGGTCTCGCAGACGCCAGCACGGTCCGCTCATGTGGATGGCGAAAGGGCGCGTTGTGTCCAGTCTTCAGGAGGTCATAGCGGCGCTGATCCCGGGCCGCCGTAGCAGGGCACTCCTCACGATCTCGCGACCGGGCATCAAGCAGGTGAGCCTTACGCCGGAGGTCGGGACGGGACCTGGAATACCAGCGGCAGATATCCCATCTAGTGAACGCCGCGCTGAGCCTCTGCGCCAGCCTGTTCGCGCCGGTGCCGTAGGCGGCGTGAGTGAGCCAGGCGAGGGCGACCTGTGCGCGCAGGCCGAGGGAATACCGCAGATTCCGAATATATACGCTCCGCCAGCTGTACTGCGTGGCCTGGCGAGGGTCAGGGTCGGGTGGCATCCAGACCTCCTGCCACCAGCGAACAGCCCGAGCACGTAGCGCCGCCCAGCCCATCCACCATCCGCGCTCGGCGGGCTGGGTCACGACTCTGCGCTGCGCGGACCGGGCGGTGACCTGCCGCAGCGAGATCACCGCGTCGGCGATGGCCTTCGCTCCGGCCATGAGGTGCAGTCCCGTGACGATGTAGCCCCGGCTGTCGGCCGCGAGGTCCGCCGCCCGTTCCAAGGCGTTTTCGGTTCCGGGTTCCGTCTCGTCGGCCAGTGGGGCGACCATGCGCAAGATCGTCGCCGTGAGATCACTCGCCGCTGACGCGGTAGCCAGTAGGTCCGCCACCCGGTGCCGATCGGTGTCGGCCAGCACCGCATGGCACTGGTCTACGGCGTCGCGTACGGCCGCTAGGGCGTCGGCTACAGGCTGCGAATCGCGGTCATGGGTCATGGCGGCCCCCCGGGGTCGGATGGTGCGATCAGGTAGACAGCGCCGATTCCCGCTCAATACGCCCGGACCGTCAAGCCGAGCACCCATCCACCCCGCGACAGCCGTGCTGACCAGTGCAAACACGCCCTATCCGGGGTGTAGCCGGGGAGGGAGGGCCTGACTCGAAGCCTCGTTATAGCCGGCAGTGGGCGCCGTACGAGCCGCCGCGGGGTCGGACTCGTGCGCACATCCACTGATCGGGCCACCGAGGCGAACGGCGTGGACCTCTCCACAGGGTGGACGGTGGACTCGGGCCGGTCTGACGGCGGCTGCCGCCGACCGTGCCAAGCCCACACCAGGGAGGTAGCTGCGGGTAGCGCAGCCCTCACCGCCCGGAGGACTCCATGGCAGCCAACGCGGTCGACGAGTTCGCCAACGAATACCCCGAGCAGTGGCGACGGGCAGGCATGATCCCCGGCCTGCGGCAGCTCATCACCGACCAGCTACCGACCGGCCGGGGCGCGGACAGCGCCGCCGTACGCCGCTCGCTGGGCTGCCTGCTCGGTCACGGCCGGGACATGAGCGACGAGCAGTGGCGACAATGGGCACTCGCCGCGTTCGCACTCAGCACAAGGCCCACCGCCTAGGCTGCCCGACAGCCCTCGGCGAGGGGTACGCGGGGCCGGGCGACGCGCGTGAAGCAGGACCGGAACCGCGTCAGCGGGCCTGCGTAGAATCGGGGCCATGACGTTGTGCCTCGTGTGCGGCGACGCCGACGCACCTCGGCCGACCGGAACCGCGACCTACACCTATAACGGCATCACCCATAAGACCCGGGAATGCGCCGCCATGTCGTCTCTGGGCGAGACAGTCGTACGCACGAAAAGCGGGTACCGCGCCGCCTCTGGCAGAAGCGTCTGCCTGGAGTGCTTTGCCTACGGCAGGCAACACATGTACTCGGGCACAGACCCCCACAACCCGCCGCCGCCCGGCTGGCCTTATCGGTGAGTACCGGACCGACCTGTGCCAACGCAGGACGGCGAACATCTCAGGAAGACGGCGGACCCGCCAGAGTAGTCCGGCAAGTCCGTGAGACGACGCCAGATCATTGAGACCTACACGGCCTCACCAGGTGACGATCCTTCTGATCGCTGCCACCTGATCAATCCATGATGACAGCCGGGAGATCTTCACGACGTCGCCTGTTTTCGGGGCTTGGATGATCAAGCCTTGGCCGAGGTACATGCCGACGTGCCGCGGGTTGGACATGGTGCCTTCGCTGCCTGGGATGAGGATGAGGTCGCCGGGCAGCAACTGCGCCGGGTCGCTGATCTTCGTTCCGGCGTTGACCTGGTCGGTGGTGACGCGGGGGATGGAGACTCCGGCGGCGCGGTAGGCGGCCTGCATCAGCGAGGAGCAGTCACATTGCTTGTCGGGGTCGCCGGAGTGCGGGTCGGAGCAGCTGCCGCCGAAGTGGTACGGGGTGCCCAGCTGGCCGACCGCCCAGAAGATCGCGGTCATCACCTGTGGCGGAGTGTCGATCGGCAGGGTGAACCCGTCCGGCAGGGCGGCGAGGGCGTCGGTGGCGCAATCGGCCAGGGTGCTGGTCAGCTGCTGGACGAGCTGGATGGCGTCGTCGGTCCACTTGGCGTATGCGTCCGGGAACGCCGAGACCTGCACGGCTTGGGCGGCCTGCGTGAGTGGCATGGTCTGCCAGCCCGGGATGGTCAGCAGCTTGTCGAAGAACTTTCCGGCCTGGTAGGCGGGTTTGGCCAGCTGCTCGACGGTGCCCCAGCCCTGACTGGGCCGCTGCTGGAACACTCCGATCGAGTCGTGGTCGTTGCGGTCACCGAGGAACGGCAGGTTGCGCAGGTTGGACTCCTGCATGGCGGTGGCCAGCGCGACGGTCCAGCCCCACTGGGGTACGCCTTTGGAGACGCCGACGTCGATGATGGTCGCGGCGATCTCCAGCTGTTCGGCGTCCCAGCTGCCGACGCCGGGCGGCTGCCCGGAGGCCAGTACCGAGAGGCCGGTGGTGGTGCCGCAGCCGCCGGGGCCGCCCATGACGGCCGACAGCAGGAGCATCGGCAGGCCGAAGCAGCCGATGATGACGACGGTGACGATGCCGATGATGGCTTTGGTCATGATGCTTTGCCTTTCGGTGAAAACAAAAAAGGCCGGGCTCCGCGCGGGTGCGCGGCCGGCGGGAACGAGAAATGGCTCGGGTTACATGCGGTAGATCAGCGGCAGCAGAGCCTCATGGGCCTCGTAGAGAAGGTCGGAGAGATGGTCTGCGGCCTTGCCGAGGGGGTGCGTGGAGCCGACTGGGACGGCGCATCGCCAGTCCCAGTGCCCGGGTTCCAGGCCGGGCACGAACCACAAGGTCAGCCCGTAGTCGAGGAACAGAATCCCGCCGACCTCGGGCACGACCAGCGTTGCGGGCTGGCTGGCGCAGGTGATCAAGCAGTGGCAGTCGGGCTCGTCGTAGGCCGTTCGGCGACTGCCCTGGTGGATCGGGCATCGGCAGTCGCAGGGCCGGTCGAAGGGGTTGCGGTAGGTGCGGTACACAGCTGTCTCCTCAAGAAGGTGGTGAAACGCAAAAAGGGCCGTGGGCCGCCCACGCGGGCGGCCCACCTTGAACTCGTTCGGGGTAGGGGTTCAGCGGATCTGGCGTCGCAGAACGCGGGCGGCTTCTCGGAGCAGGCGCTCGATGTGCACGCTGTCGTCGTAGGTGTCGGCGCGGCCGTCGATCTCGCCGCCGTGCTCCCAATCCCATTGGCCGTTGGCCAGGGCGTTGACGTGCCACAGATCGCCGTTGCTGTCGAGGAACAGGGCGCAGCCCCACTGCTCGGCCAGCAGGGTCATGGGCTGGGTGTCGCAGGTGATGGTGCAGGCGCAGCCGGGCTGGAAGTAGTCGGTGCGCGGGAAGCCGTGGTGCAGCGGGCAACGGCAGTTGCACAGCTTGCGCCACGGGGCGGTGTGGGACATACGCGTTCTCCCAAGCGTGAGTTGGGTACGCCTCGGTGGCCGCCGGCTGGGGCGGCTCGCCGAGGCGTACGAGGGGTGGAGGGTCAGCGCGGGCCGACGCGCCAGGTGCGACCGGGGCCAAGCCGCCGGTCTTCTTGCACCAGGCGGCTCTCGGCGACGGTGAGCAGGTACGCGGGCAGCTGCGGGACGCCTTCGCGCCAGGCCCGGTACAGCCGGTGGGTGCCGTCGATCAGCAGCGGCGAGGGTTCCGCGCCGTCGATGAGCAGGTGGGTGACGATGACCGGCTTGGTCAGGTCGGTGCTCATGGCGTAGGCCCGGTCGAAGTGCTCCGGGTCCGGGCCTTGCAGGCTGATCGTGTGCGGGCTGGGGTTGTCGATGCGGGTCAGGCCGAACGCCTGCGCCCACGTCGGCACATCGAGGGGCCGGGTGGGCCGAGGCCAGGCGTCGATCAGGTCCATCGCGGTGTGCACCGCGAAGACCCAGACGTGGTAGTGGAACCACTGCTGGCGGTGCGGCGTGGTCATCGGCGGTGCCCCTCGTCGGTGAGGCGGCTGTAGATCGCGACGCACCGCAGGATCAGCTGGTAGGCGGGCAGGGAGAGGAGCTGTTCCCGCTTGTCCTGGTTGAGCTGGTCCCAGATCAGGATGGTGACGCTGGCCGACCACAGGTCCACCAGCACACCGTTGATCTTGGCGTGCTGATGCTCGGCAACGACCGTGCGCAGCGAGTCGATGAGGGTCGCGTCGCGGATCGGGTGGGTGTAGTCGTCGGGGCGGGCCGCGTCCTCCAGGAGCGTCAGGCAGTCCTCGCAGGCGTGGCCTGGCCGCGGCGGGTCCTCGGTCTCCCACCGGGTCACGTCGGTGGCGGGTACGCCGCAGACGGCTTGGCGCTCGTCGCGGGGATGGCGGATGTGCGGGACCGTGGGCCACTGCGGTGGCGTAAGGGTCTCGGTCATGGGTGGTCCGTTCGTGACGGGCCGGGACGGCAGGTGACCGCCGCCCCGGCACGGGGCGGGAGTTGGTCAGACCTTCAGCAGGTCGAAGGCGACGAGCTTGAGCTCGCCGGTCTTGCCGGTGATCACACGATTGGCGCGCGTCGTGGGGTCCTTGGCCGCCTGGTAGTGGTCCAGGTACTCGGTGATGGCCTGGTATCCAGCCCACCGGCTGCCCGTGATCGCCTTCTGCGTGTCGGCCTCGGTGATCAGGTACTTGAGCGTGCCCAGCCGCTCCTTCGCGTTGGCCACGGTCTTGTCGGGAGCGTTGTCGGCGATCGGCCAGACCTGCGCGACGATCTTCTCGAACTCGCGGGTGGTCATCGCGGTGTTCAGCATCCGCTCGGCGGCCTTCTCGAAGGCGCCCATGTACTTCCACATCAGGCCCAGCGCTTCGCGGGCCTGGGCGATCTGCTGACCGACGTTGCTGGTGTGGCGGAACGTGTAGTGCCCCACGGCGTGGGCGAACGCCGCCCGCTGGGTGTTGGCGCACACGACACGGATGGGGCTGGCGTCCACCCTCAGCGCGGCGGTGCCGTCGTGTGAGGTCGTGCCGATCAGATACAGGTCCATCCGGTCGACCCCGGCGATCTCCATCGCGGTCGGCAGCTTCATCGTGACGAACACGCTCTTGCCTCGCCGCAGGCTGCCCGCCGTCTCGAAGTGGGCGCCCCCGGCCTGGTCCACGAGCTGGTCGAGCATGTCGGCGCACTGCTCGTTCTGGATGACCTCGTAGTCGTTGCCGACGATCCCCAGATACTCGGTCTGGCCGGTGACCGGGTTGCGGCGCACGGTCATACGCCGGTCGTCGGCCAGGATCGGGACCTCGATCCCGTCCACGACGTCGATGCCCCTGACGGGGATGGTGCGAACGCCCCAGTTGCCGAGCAGGGCGGCGCCCATGATCTCGGTGGCGCTCATCGTGGCCTGGGTAACGGTGCCCAGCTGGTGCCAGGCCGACAATCGGGCGGTGGCGAAGGCGGTCTGCCCGTTGGCGAACGTCTCCAGTTCGTGTGCCACGGGATTCTCCTCTCAGGAATGGAAGAGGCCGAGCCCGTACGGCTCGGCCCCAGCGATGGGTGAATTGGTGCGCGGCCGGGGTCGGGCACTGCCCGACCCCGGCGCTGTCATCAGGACTGCTCGTTGCCCGAGCCGTTCCCGGCCATGGCGTCGGCCTGAGCAGTGGCGTTCGTGGTCGCGGCCTCAGCCGCCTCGTCGTCGCCGGCCGGGGCCGCGTAGGCGAAGGCGAGCGGAGTGTCCGAGACCATCTCGATGCGGCCCGCGGCGGCGGCCTTCGTGCAGTTGTTGCGCACCGCCCCGGAGCTGACGTTGCGCCCGCCGAGCTGGGCGCTGATCGTGGTCGCGATCTCCTGCGGCGTCATCGAGCGGCCGGGGTTGGCCGCCAGCACCGCCAGGGTCAGCTTCTCCAGCTCGCCCTTGGCGAACGGCTGGTTGCCGTCGCCGTTGACCGTCAGGTCGGTGCGGCGGACAGCCCCGGTCGTCGCGGTGCTCGCCGTGCGGGGCGGCAGCCGCTTGGGCAGCTTCACGACGTGCGCGGTGCCGTCCTCGGCGACGATGTGGATCGTGCCGTCGGGGCGGATCAGCGACTGCACCAGGGCGACCGCCTCCGGCGACTCGGTGACGCCCTTGACCACCTGAAAGCAGACCGGGCAGCGGGGCGGCTCCGGGTTCGGGTCGACCTCGCTGGCCTTCGTGGGTCCGGCGATCCACCGGCCCGGAGTACCGGGCAGACGGCGCGCGGCGTCGGCCTGCTCCATCGCGGCCAGCAGCCGGGAGGCGGTCGGGTGCCCGATGCCGCTCTCGCTGACGATCTCGTCCAGGGTCGCGCCGTCGTCGCCGTACTCGGCGAGGACCGCCTTGATCGTCATGATCTTGCGGTCGCCGGGGCGGCTCTGCGCCACCACCGCGACGGCGGGCCGAGCGGGCTGCTCGTCCTCCTCGTCGTCCTCGTCCTCGTCGTCCTCGTCCTCGTCCTCGTCGTCCGAGTCCTCGTCGTCCGTGTCGTCGGTGTCCTCCTCGGACTCCGTGTCGGAGTCGTCGTCCTCGTCCTGGTCGTCGGTGCCCAACTCGGTCTGGTCGTTGAGGTCGTCGGCGTTGGCGGTACCGTCCTGGTCGCCCAGGTCGGCGGGGTCGGTGTCGTCCGGGGTGCCGGGCTGCGGCTCGTCGGCCCGGAGCTGGCCCGTCTCGTCTTTGACGAGGTCCGGCTTGGTGGGGCCGGCGGTGTCGGTGTCGTCGAGGTTGTCCTCGGCGGTGACGCTGTCGGCGACGGCCTCGGCCATGGTCCAGCGGGTGGGCACGCCCTCGGCCGGGTCGGCGTCGGTGTCGACCGCGACGATCAGCCCCAGGTCGGCGAGGGTCTTGATCGCCTTGTCGACGGTGGAGCGGGCCTTGCCCGACTGCTCCATCAGCTCGATGGCGTTGCCCTGGCCGAGGAAGTGCACGGCCTCGAAGACCTCCCGCTGAGCGGGGGTCAGGGTGGACAGGTCGTACTGCATTGCGATGCCCCTTTCTGGGACTTGTGGGTTGGCCAGCCGGGCACCTGGTGTGCCGGGCTGGGTGGTGCGCCGGGCCGCGCGGGCAGCACGCATCGCGGCAGGCGCGTAGAGCTATGCGCTGCCGTGATCGGGTGTGCTGGAGGGCGGCCCGGTGGCCTAGAGAGGGCGGCCGGTGGCCGCCGGGGATCAGTCGCCGGAGGCGGCCTCGGTGGCTGCGGGCTCCAAGACGTAGAAGCCGTTGACGGGGTCGTGGTAGATCCCGGCGTCGGCGTGGTGGAGGCGCAGCTGGCCGGGGCCGACCATCAGGTCCAGCTCGGCGTCGGCACGGCCGACCCGCACGCGGGTGCGCCGCCCGGCGAGCTGCCGCTTGAGGCATGCGTCGGTGTGCGGCAGGACAACGAGGATCGTGTCGCCCGGGTTGACGTAGCGCCGCCGCAGCGCCAGTCCGGCGTTCTCGGCCGCGTACGCGGTGCGCTCGGCGTCTGCGATCAGGGCCTCGGCCCAGTTGCGGGCGTACCGGTAGTCGCGGCCCAGCTGCACGATGGCGTCCAGCGGCCCGGTCAGCGCGGCGATCGACGTGGACAGGTCGTCCTCGTTGATCAGCGCGGTGCGCAGCCGATCGACGGTGAGCAGCAGCTCCAGCCGGGCGTTGCGCATCGTGTCGGCGGCCTTGGGCAGGTCGGCGGCGGCCGGGATCGGGTCGGCGGCGTGCTGGTCGAGGGTGCGGCCGGTGCGCCGGGTGATCCAGCGGCCCACCGAGTCGATGTTGAGCATGACGGGCCTCCTATTCGGCGAGCTGGTCTAGCTCGGTCGGGGTGAGCTGGTCGGGGGTGCGGCTGCGCCAGGCGGCCGAGTGCCGTAGCGCCCACCAGCGCAGCAGCGACCGGCAGGCGGTGGCGAGGTCGTCGCGGACCGGCAGCAGGTGGGCCGTGCCGGAGGCGATCTGGGCCGCGTCGGTGCACGCGATCGGCTGCCAGATCCCGTCCTCGGTCTCGACGAGAACGCCGACCATCCGGTTCGGGTACGGCACGCCAAACGCCTGCGCGGCCTCGGCGTCGGCGATCACCCGCCACTGGTGGTGGGTGAACCGCTGCATGGTGGCCACGCCGTGGCCCGGGTCGCCCGAGCACAACAGCAGGTGGCGCTGGTCGCCGTCGTTGAGCGTGCGGTAGCGCCGCCAGGCCCGGTACAGGTCGAGCAGGCTGCCGGTGATGACGGTGTGCCGCTCCATGGCGGCGTGCCGGTCGATCGTGGCGAGCATGTCCTGCATCGCCTCGCCGGTGCCGGCGGGTCGAAGGCCGAAGGACGGCCGCGGGGCCGGGCGGTCGAGGTCGGCGCTGCTGGTGTTGTAGGCGATGGCGGTCTTGTGCAGGATCCGGGCAAGGTCGCCAAAGGCGTTCTCGGCGGCGGTGTCGTAGCGCCACAGCTGCTCGGGCAGCACGTCGTTGGTGGAGGCGGCGATCAGCCGCAGAGCGGGGTCGGTGAGGAACATGGTCGTCTCCTTGTGGACTGTGGGTGGGCATGGCGAAGGCCGGTCGCAGCTGGGCTGCGACCGGTCCTGGAGTTGGTGGGTTGTTAGGCGATGGTGACCGCGCACAGGCGGGCGCTGGACTTCAGCGACCGCAGGTACTTGATGGCCTCGTTGAAGAACCGCATCCGGTCGGCGATGCTGTCGGTCGCGGGCTTGAGGATCGTGCCCTCGGCGGTGATCAGCAGGTCGCCGACGATGGCGATGCGCCAGTGCAGACCGGCGTAGGCGTGCTCTCCGGCCTGGTAGGCGGCCAGCTCGTACGGGTCGAACTCGTGCGCGCCCGAGTAGGCCAGCATCGCGACGATGCGCGGCTGCTGCTCGAAGCGGCGGCGGGCCTCGGCGAGGCTGAGCTTGCCAGGGTCCGCCTTGTGCAGCGCCTGGAAGTCCTCCCAGGTGCGGGCCTCACGGCGGGTTGCGGTGTTGCTGTTCATGTACTGGTTCCAGGCGTGCCAGCGAAGCCGGGCCTCGGTGGCGGCCTTAGCGGCGCCCCCGTTGAGGTCGAGGCGACCCTTGCGGCCTCCGGCGGCCTTGGTGATCGCGCCGAACCGGCGCGCGGTGTCGACCAGGTAGTAGTCGAGGAACCGGGTGATCCACCCGATGAACTTGCGGTGGCGGACGTGGAACCGCCGGGCCGGGGTTCCGTTGGCGTTGAGCAGGTCGTTGACCTTCTCGCTGGCGGAGAACCAGTCGGCGTCCTCGCCGGGGTTGAAGACCACGGTGACGACCTGGTTGGTGAGCGGGGTGTTGGTGGGCATGGCGGGGTGCTCCCTTCGCGAAGGAGTGGTTGGGGTTGGGTGCTGGTGGTGCCACCGGATCGCGGCGTCCGGCCGTGGACTGCTGCCGCGAACGGCGCGGGCGGGGACCGGAGCCGACCAGAAGGTGGGCTATGTGATCCGCGCGGGCGCGGGCAGGTCCAGGAAGGACAGACGGGCGGCGGTGCGAGCAAAAGAGAAGAGAAGAAGCTGCACCGTAGCGGCCCGATCTGTCAGCACAACCCCTGTCAGGAAACTCGACCATGCCTCTGAACTGCGCTGACAGGTTTGCCTGTCAGCTGGTCAGGTTCTGTCAGGTCTTTCATTGGCCCAGATGGAGCACACCCTCGACGAAGTTGGGGTTGGAGGGCGTGTTGTGGCCGTGGAAGCTGGGCAGCTGCTCCAGCGCGACCCGCGTGGTGGCGTCGGCGGGCAGCCATACCGCCTCGGCGGGGTTGGTGTCCTGGGTCGCGGTGAGCGTGGCGACGCCGGGGGGCTTCTGGCTGAGCAGCCGGTGCAGGTGTTCCTCGCGGGTGGGGCTGGCCAGCCAGAACAGCACCGGGTAGCGAGGTCCGCTGTCGGTGCTGAATCGGCGGTAGCCGTCGAGCTTGGCCACGACGCGGGTCAGCGGTTCGGTGCCGGTGTCGGCCTCCAGCCAGAACCCGGCCATCTGGCCGTCTCGGCTCCACAGCCCGTGGCCATCCGGGTTGATCATTGCCTTGGTGCTCTTGAACTGCTGAGCCTGCTGCTCTGACCACCACCGCACGAGGTCTGCTCCGTCGTGCCGGCGGGCGTACTCGCTCAGGCGGACGAAGAACTCGTTGACGATGAGCAGGTGGTGCAGGCGCGGGTTGGCCGACAGGCGTGAGATGCGCTGGCTGGCCGCTCGTGCGCTGGGTTCGGGCTCGCCGCGTGATGCGGCCTGGAATCGTTGCCCGGCATGGCCTAGCACCCAGTGGTACGGGTCGGTGCCTCCGCCGGTACGGGCGAACCGGAATCGGTCCACCAGTTCCAGGGCCAGCAGTTCGGCCAGCCGGTGCCGGGCGGTACGCGGGGCGAGGAAGAACAGGCGGGTGATGTGGTCGGTGGTGAGGACCTGGTGGTGGTCGAGCAGGGTCATCAGCTGACGGTCGCGGGAGGTGATGTGCGAGTAGATCGCGAGGAGGCCGTGATTTGACCGCGTATGCGGCATGGATGTCACCCCTGTGTGGAGAAGAGGAGTCCCTATAGGGAGTCTGGACGAGTTGATCTTTCTTGCGGCCCTGTCAGATCCGGCGTTTGCCCTGGCCAGGCACCTGACAGGGCACCTGCGGAGGGGTCCGTTGGGGGCTCCGATCGGAGACATCCCCAACGGAGCCCCCCACGCAGCCGCCCTGGGCAGCCCCAACGGCCCGAGCTAGATCGGGTCAGTCGGTGCCGCTCATGCGTTTGCGCATCGCCTCGCGGGCCACCCGCTGCATCGGCGGCTCGTCGCCGTTGACGGCGTGCGCGGCGGCGATCTCCTGCCGCAAGGCGGTGGCTTCGCCGACGATCGGCGCGGGCGGGTTGGTGGTGAACGTGAACGCCGCCATCTCCCGGTTGCCGACCAGCAGCCGGGCGGCGGCGGTGAACACGTCCAGGTGCCCGAGGTCGTGATCGTCGAGTTCCGGCTTGGTGTGCCGGGCCATCTCCCGGGCGTCGCCCGGGTCGATGTTGAACACGATCTTGGAGCGGGCGTTGGCCGACATCGCGGCGGCCGTCTCCTTGGGCAGCTGGGCCAGATCCTGGTGAGCGAGGACCATGCCCAGCCGGTAGCCCCGCGCCTCGGCCAACATGTCATCGACGCTGCCAGGCAGCGTGAGGAAGTTGTGGGCCTCGTCAACGTAGAGACAGGCGTCTTTGCGCTGGTCTTCGGGGATCGCGGCGCGGGCGATGGCGGCCTGCCACACCCGGGCGACGATCAGCGAGCCCAGGATGCGGCTGGTCTCCTCACCCAACTGGCCTTTCGGTAGCCGGCACAACAGAGCCCCGCCGTTGAGGATGTCGCCCATCTTGAACGAGCTGGTCGCGTTCCCGATCACGCTCTTGACGAAGTCGCGCAACAGGAACTGCCGCAACCTCGCGAGAACGGGGGCGATGACCTGGCCCCTAAAGTTCTCGTTGATCGAGTCGTACCAGGTCCAGAACCCGGCCAGGCCGTCCGGGTCGTCCAGGCCCACCGTGTAGCGGCCCCGGAAGGTCCGGTCCGACAGCAGCGGCGGCACCAGGCTCAGCGTCGAGCCCGCGTGCCGCATCAGGGTCAGGCACGCCACCCGCAGGGTGTCGTCCATACGCGGACCCCACTGCTTGGCGAATATCTTCGCGAAGATCCCGACCAGGTTGTCGACCGCCAGATGCGGATCGTTGGTGTCCTCCAGCGGGTTGAAGTGGCCCGGGTTGGGCTGGTCCGGATCGATGAGCACGATCTTCTTCGCCAGCGACGCCGGGAGCCGGTCCAGGATGTCTGTGACCAGGTCACCGCGCGGGTCGATGACCACCGTCCCGCGCCCGGCCTTGATGTCCCCGACGATCATGTTCAGCAGCAGCGTGCTCTTGCCGACGCCGGTCTTGCCGATGACGTGCACGTGCTGGCGGGCGTCGACCACGTTCAACCCGACCGAGTTGCCGCCGATCTGCGACCTGCCCAGGACCTTGACGCCTCGGCCGCCGGAGGGGATCTGCACCGGCGCCGGCATCGCCTTGGCCCGAGCCCGGTCCAGGCCCGGCACCGCCAAATCCTGCGGCAGGGCGGCCATGGCCGCGAGCTCCGGCACGGTGGCCAGGAACCCGCGCCGTAGCCTCCGCCCGGCGATCGTGGCCACCGGCTGCGGCATCTTCATCCTGCGCAGCCGGTTCGGGCCGGTGTACGCCGCGGCGGCCGAGGCGATCGTGTGCCCGAGCCCGACGAGGCGCTCGCGGATCTGTCGTGCCTTCTGCTTGTCCGGCGCGGTCTTGCCCGCGTCGGCGGCCACGGCGAACCGCACCGCGATCTCGAAGTGCGGCACCCGGATCGCCTTGTCGACGATCGTGCGGGCGTCGGCGGTGGCGACCGGATCACGGTCACCGCCCCGCACCGCAGTGCGCGCCGGGGTTCGGCGGGACGGTCCGGGCGTGATCGCGTCCAGGACCCAGATCAGCGGTTCGGTGAGTAGCTTCGCGACCCCGGAAACGGCGCGGGCGGCCACATCGGGCCGCCCGTGGGGGTGTGTTCCGGTTGCCGCCGCCGTGCGTCTGGCGGCGCGCACGCGGCGGGGTGGTGCCGGTCGAGCGAGGATCTGCACGCACGCGTGTTCGCGGTCGCGGACCTCGGCCCCGGCCGACAGCAGCGCCCGCAGCGGATCGGCGTCGTGCTCGGTACGCAACGGCAGCGCGTCGGCCGACTGCGGCCAGTGCGCCCCGCCGACCTGCTCCACCACCGTCGAGGGGATGGGCGCGGCGGCGTCGGCGACGGTGAGAGTCGCGGCGGGCCAGGCCGCCCGGATCGCGGCCTCGACCGCACCGGGCGGCACCGTGCCGGGCACCCACACCCGGATCGTCAGCGTGCGCCCGGTCCAGGTGTACTCCCAGCCGATATGCGGCATGCCGTAGATCCGCCGCCGCCACACCGAGGGCGTCAGCACGCCCATGACGGTGGTCCAGAACGCCGCCGCCGACTCCGGTGTGACCTCCGGTGGCGCGGCCACGGTCAGCCACCGCGCCCCGGTCACGTATCGGGTGTGCCGCCAGGCGAGCACCTTGTCTCGCGCGGCGACGCCACCGATGACGGCCACCGGCACGAAGATCGCCAGCCACGGCCGGACGGCGATCCACGACCAGACCTCGCCCAGCCGGGTAAGAATGTCGGGATTCATGACGCCTCACCGATCCCCGTCACGGCGATCTTGTGTTCGGCAGCCGACCCGACACTCCTAAATGGAATTCGCGAACGGCCAGCGATCAGGAGCCCTTCGCCCCTGGGTGCCGCGAGCAGGAGCCGGGCCTCCCCGGCGGTCAGCGAGAAGGCTTCCTTCACCTTGTCGATGGCCTGGGTGGACTGGTGCATCAGGATCTGGGTCGCGGCGTTGGAGACCACGGCCATGCCGAGGTCGGTGGACAGCACGTCGGCCGCGTCCTGGGTGACGACGCACAATCCGGCCGACCGCTTGCGCGCTGCTTTGGCCATGCGGAACAAGAACCTGGCGCCCTCGCCATCCCTCATCAAGAGCCAGGCTTCGTCCACTACGACGAGGTGCCGCCGCCGGCGTATGCCGGTCGTCGGAGTGTCGATTCCCGACCAGATGGAGTCCAGGGCCAGCAGTGTGCCGACGGTGCGTAGCTCGTCGGGCAGGTGCCGCAGCGACCAGACGACCAGGTGGCCCTCCGGAGCGGTGGTCGTCGGCCCGTCGAACAGGCTGGAGAAGTTGCCCGTGGTCCACGGGGCGAGCCGCGCGGCCAGCTGCTCGGCGGCCGGGTCCTCATCGGCGGCCAGCACGTCGGCCAGGTCCCGCAGCAGCGGAGCCGGACGCGACCAGGTGGCCGGGTCGCCGTTGATCCCGGCCGCCGCGTACGTTGCCGTGATCGCCCGGTCGAGGGCAGCGCGTTCGGTCGGTGGCGGTGGTGCGCCGAGCATGACCGCGATCAGCGTGTGCAGGTACAGGCCGCGCCGGGTCAGCGTGTCGGCGCGGTTGTCGGCGGGCAGGTCGAGGGGGTTGATGCGTACGCCGGGCAGGCCGAGCTGCACGACCGTGCCGCCGACGTGGTCCGCGAGGGGCGCGTACTCGTCCTCCGGGTCGATGATCGAAACCCTCGTGCCCTGGTACAGGTTCCGCAGCACTTCGAGCTTGACGAAGTACGACTTGCCCGCGCCCGATTGAGCCAGGACCACGGAGTTGTGGTTGTCCTGCCGCCACCGGTCCCAGATCAGAACGCCGTTGGACGTGGTGTTGACGCCGTAGAGGATCCCGTCCGGCGGGGCGATCTCCCCGGGTGCCGGTGCGGCCAGGTCCGCCGAGGCGAGAGGGAACGCGGCGGCCAGGGCGTTGGTGTCGAGGATGCGGCGCATCCGCAGCGGGTCCACGCCGATCGGCAGCGTGGAGACCCAGCCCTGCTGGTGGCGGAACGTGGTCGGCTGCAGGTCCAGAAGGACCGACGCGGCGGCCGACTTGACGCCCGCGGTGACCGCTCGCAGCTCGTCGAGGTCGCGGGCGTGGATGGTGATGTAGATACCGACGTCGAACAGCTTCGCCGCGCCCCGGGCGACGCGTTCGGCGAGGTCGGCGGCGTCGGCCGCCGCCGCCTCGGTCATCGGGTCCCCGAGCTTGCCCTGGTCGGCGTCCAGCCGCCGTGACGACTCCAGCCGTGCCCGCTGCCGCTTCAACATGGGCGCGGCCAGCTGCGCGGCGACGGGCTCGATGTGCACGGCCACGTCCACGCGGCCGGGGTAGGACAGCAGTGGGTCCAGCCACGCCGGGCCGACCTCGGCCGGGTACCCGGTGACGGCGAAGGTCGCGGCGTAGCCGTCACCGACCTGCACGTGCCAGGGGGTGACCGACAAAGCGTCCGGGGAGGGCATGCCCTCCCCGGACGCGACGAGCTTCTTCTTGTTCTTCAACAGGCTCATTCGTTGCTCCGTAAGGTGATGGGGGCGCCGGGTACGGCTCGCGGGCCGGGCACCGGTGGGTTGAAAGGATCTGCGGCGTTGGCCAGCGCCGCCGAGACAGCTGGGCCGTCCAGGGCTGCGGCTTCGACGCCGAGCCCGGTCAGGGCGCGTACGGCGGTGTCGGCGACCTGCTCGCCGGTGATGACCGCCAACACCTGGCGCCGCAATGGATCGCGCTCCTCATCGAGGTCGAGGAGGAACTCGGCGTAGTCGTCGGCCGCCGCCGCCAGAGCCGGATGCGGCAGGCGCGGCGCGTGGTCGACGGTGGCCTGCGCGTGCGCGGTCAGGTCGTGGCGCTGAGCGGCTACGACGATCTGTGCCGGGCCGGTCAGGCTGTTGAGGAACCGGCCGAAACCGTCCAGCAGCGCGCCCTGCTCGCCGCCGGTACGCAGGTGGATGTTGGTCGTGCCGCAGGCGATCAGCACCCGCGACTTGCCCTCCGAGGTGACGACACCGCTCGCGCTGACCGCCGTGACCGGCGAGCGCAGCGGCGCCGGGACGCTCGTCTTGCCGGCCACCGCGGCGACCGAAGTCGCCCGAGCGTTGCCCGGGGCGAGCTGGCGCGGGCTTCGCGACAGCATGAACCCGTGTCGCAGCCAGACGTCCAGTGGCAGGCCGTCCCGCCGCCCGAGGGCGACGACGATCGCGATGGAGAACACGATGATCCCGGCCGTGATCCAGACCGGGGTGGGCAGCATCGGACCGAAGCTGCGGTATGCACCGAACCCGAGCAGGCCACTGCCGCCGACGATGGCCAGCTGCCGGAACGTGAGCCCGAACGCGATCCTGTCGGGCTCGTTCACGTTGGCCGGGACCACGGCGCGCGGGGTGGTGTCGTCGTCGTGGGTCATCGCCCACCTCGCACGACGCGTGCGGCCCGGCGGCCCGGCAACCTGTTGGTGATGCTCTGGATCAGCACTGCCCGCACCAGCACGCCGCCCATGCTCGGGCCGCCCTTGCGGGTCACGTACCGGCGCATCATCCCGGGAATCTTGATGGTGACCCAGAGCAGGACCGCGACCAGCAGCAGATTCAGGATGTCGGAGCCAGGCAGGCCGATCAGTACCGGCAGGGAGCTGTTCGGGTGAATCATCA
The DNA here is from genome assembly GCF_024172085.1 of Hamadaea flava. Classification (NCBI taxonomy): domain Bacteria; kingdom Bacillati; phylum Actinomycetota; class Actinomycetes; order Micromonosporales; family Micromonosporaceae; genus Hamadaea; species Hamadaea flava. The sequence goes on from NZ_JAMZDZ010000001.1 coordinate 3,941,845, forward strand.
GCTGAACGCCGGTGCTGAAGGCGATGGCCTGCAGGGTGGGTGTGGCCAGGCAGCCCAGCAGGGTTCGCCACCACAGCTGTGCCGCCTCCTGGGTCCATGGGGTGGCGTAGCAGGCCATCGCGACCGGGGCGATCCCGGCCAGGATCACCAGCACACCGACGCGCACGACCCAGCTGCCGAACAGCGTGAACATCAGCCCGACGATGAGCAGGCCGATGATCAGGGCCATGAGGGCAGTGCCGGGGTCGGTCAGCGCAGCGGTCACATGCAGGCGGGTCATGTTGACCGCCTCGGTCGTCGGGGCGGCCGTGCCGACCATCGACACCGTCAGGGCGTTGGCGATCTCGATCAGCGCCGCTGTCAGCCCGACGGCGAAGTTGCTCGCGACCCACCCGACGATGAGGCGGGGCACCAGTTCCTTGATGCCGTAACGCATCTCGACCGAGCCGCCGACCATCGTGGCGATGCCCACGGCGATGATCGCCAGCACGAAGCAGGCGTTCACGACCAGGGCGCTCTTGCCCGCGAGCGACTGCACCTGCGGTAGTACGGTGACGTCCGGCGACAGGAACATGCCGGAGGTGAGGTAGGCGAGAAGCCCGCCGAGCAGGTCTTTCAACCTGTCGGCGAGCCACTCCACCAGGCCGTTCATCAGCCAGGAGACCATCAGCTCGGTCCGCCCACGATGCCGGCCAGGATCTTCAGGACCACGGGGGCGAGGACCGCGAGCGCGTACCCGATCAGGGCGGACTTGAAGTTGCCCTTGGCCTGCTCGACCTGCGACGGGTCGCCTCCGGCGGCCATGTAGCGCAGGCCGCCGACGACCAGGAACATGGTCGCGATGGCCGCGATGATGCCCATGATCCAGCCCTGGATGCCGTTGATGACGTCAGGCAGGGTCTTGGGTCCGCCGCCGCCGGGGTCGGGCGCGGCCAGGACGAGGTCGTTAAGGTTGTTGAAAAGGTGCAGAGTTGTCTGCATTGCGGCGCTCCACAGGAACGTGGGGCCGCCGCGGCGGGGACGAGGCGAAGCTCAACGAAGGTCCGGTGGGGGCGCTCCTCCCTTGCAAGGGAAGGGATTGCGGTGTCAGTACGCCGCGCCAGCCATGCCGGACCTGTAGGGCCTCGCCCGTGGGTTGTCCCCACCGGGCGGGCATGCCGTGGATGACATGCACCGCCCAGATCCGGGCTGTCAGACCGATCGAACCGGCCTCGGACCTGTCACGACCTGTCCGGACCTGACCGCGCTCGCCGCTCACCCGACCTGACAGCGCTGCCGCGCAACCGATGCGGGCCTGGATACGCGAAAGGCCGCCCCGGGCAGTGCCCGGGGCGGCCTTGGTGATGGGTGGTGGTGTGAGTGCCGTCAGGCGGCCAGCGCGGGTGCGTTCGCCTGCGTACGCACCGGGCCGGAAAGGTCGCCGCGCTTGACCGCCGCGCCGACGACGCGTTCAGCGCGGCGGCGCCGCATCCGCAACGCGGAGGCGGTCACGCCCTGCTCGGCGGCCAGCTGCTCGATGAGGGTGTCGCCGAACCGCGTCGCGCTGATGAGTTCAGCGGCCTCCGAAGTGATCAGGCCGGCGGCGGCGGCCCGGCCGAGCAGCAGGTCCGGGTGGCCGTAAGGCATCTTCGGCGTACGCGAGCCGCTGGACAGATCCAGGGGCAGCTCCTCGGTATCGTGCGGCTTGATGACCGCGACCCCGGCTCGCCACGCCGCCCAGCACAGCCGCAGCCACAGCCGGGGCATGTCCAGGTCAGCGGTCCGCAGCGCGGCCAGGAACCCGGCCAGCACCTCGGAGTCGACGTCTTCGGCGTGGCGGGCGTGCCCGCGGCTGATCTTCGCCGCGAGGTGCGTCAGAGCGGGAAGGGCCACTCCGATCGCGCCGACGACCCAGGCCGGACCCCATTCGCGGGCGTGCAGGGCCAGCTGCCGCCACAGGGCGTCGACGGTGGCGGAGTCGTAGCGCTCGAACAGCACCAGCTTGCGCAGCTGGTCCAGCGGCATGGTCTTGTCCGGCAGGCCCGGCACGGGGCGGGCGTCGAAGCTCAGCGGGGCGGGCTCGCAGGTCAGCAGCTCGAACGCCTTCTCGGCCTGGCCCAGCGCGCCGCCGGTACGGAAAGAGGTGGTGGTTGGCATGTCGTGTCCCCTCGTGGTCGAGCCGTTCCGCCGGCTGCGGCGGCTCATGACCTCGATTGGAGTGCGGCGACCTGACAGCAGAAGCCTCTGTTAGATCGGGACAGGTTTGGACAGGTCGTGTCAGGTTCTCGCCTGTCAGACGGCCCGCCCGCCCGGCGCGCTGACTGGTCCTGTCAGGTCGGGGGCGGGTTCGATCGGCCCAACAGCCCCGTTCTAGGCACTGTCAGTACGCCCGCCGGTCCGGGGGCCACCGTGCCCATGACCGACAACACCAACCACCACAGTGCACCGGTCCCGGTCGGGGACGTCGTGCCGGGCCAGGTGCCCGTGCCGATCACCGTCTGGCCGGTGCCTGCCCCGCGCAAGGGCGACACCATGTCCAACGCCATGGGCGTGCGGCTCGTGCACAACCTCACCCACCCCGGCGAGCTGATCATCGATCTGGCTGACGGGCCGCAGCTGGCCCGCGCGGTCATCGCGGCCAGTCGCCGCAGCCACCTGCAGTCGGCTCGGCAGACCGGCTGGGGCAAGGAGGCTGCGCGGCTCATCGTCACCGGCTGGCCGGTCGACGGCCTGACGGCGCAGGAGTTCTTCACCCGCAGCCGCGACAAGCTGCTGCCGGGCGGCTGCGTGGCCGTCCTTCTCACCCACGACGTGACCGCACCGGTCGACGTCATCATCGCCGCCAAGCAGGCGGGCCTTTCCTACCTGCAGCACATCGTGGCGGCCGACCAGCCGCCCCGGCGGCGGCAGGAGACGCTGCTCGACATCCACACCGACGTGCTGATCCTGCGCAACAGCACTCCGGCAACCGGCGGTGCACGATGACCGAGGACTTCCCGGTCACGTCGGTGTGGCTGACCTGCCAGCAGCCCTCCCGCGACCAGCGGCGAGGCCGCTACGTGCCGGAGAGCAGCAGCCACCCGGGCAAGATGCTGCCCAACCTGGCTGCGCACGCGATCCGCACCTACACCGCGCCGGGAGACCTGGTGTTCGACCCGATGTGCGGGTCGGGCACCACCCTCGTGGAGGCCATGCACCTGGGGCGCGACGGGATCGGGATCGACATCGAGCCCCGCTTCACCGCCCTGGCCGAGGCGAACGTGGCGTTGGCTGCGTCGCAGGGCGCGGCCGGCAGCGGACGAGTCATCACCGGCGACGCCACCAAGTTGCTCGATCTGGTCCCGGCGTCCGCGGTCGGCAAAGCGGGACTCGTGCTCACCTCCCCGCCCTACGGCAGGGGGACACACGGTCTGGTGCGGGCGACCAGTACCGGGGTACGCAAGCGGGACCACCTCTATGGGGACCGCGAGTCGGGCAACCTCGCCTATGCGGGATGGTCCCGCCTCCTCGACGGATTCGCCGAAATCCTGGCCGCCAGCTACCAACTGCTGCGTCCCGGCGGGACCGTGGTCATCACCTGCCGACCGGTACGCCGCCAGCGGGACGACTTCGTCGACCTGCCCGGCGAGCTGCTCGCCGTCGCCCAGTCGGTCGGGCTGGTCCCGGTAGAGCGGTGCGCGGCGATGCTCGCCGCCGTCCGTGACGGGCAGATCGTGCACCGGGCCAGCATGTTTGGCCTGATGGCGGTACGTCGCGCCCGCGCCGAAGGCGTCCCCGTGCACCTCGTAGCACACGAGGACGTGTGGGTGCTCCGCCGCCCGTGACGGGCGGATAAGAGCAGGTCAGACGGGGTGAAGCCGCCTATGGCGGCAGCCTACATCCCGCGTGGCCGATGACGAGGCGGCGGGATACGGGCAGCTCAGCCCCGTCCCGCCGCCTCCGGCGTCAGCCGTCCCGCTCGCGGACAGGGTCGCCGCCCGTGGTCCCGCCGACTGGCAGCTGTGTCCCGCTCGGGCAGGCAACCCGGCACCCGGTGGTCCCGCTCGGCGGGCGCGCAGCGGGACCACCATCCAGACCGAGCGGGACCTGCGTCCGGCGACAGCGGGACCAGTCCCGCTCGAGGTCCCGCTCCACGCGGCCGGCACCGGGACACGTCCCGCACCCCGGCCGCGCCAAGTCCCGCTCGGCGGTACCCGCCGATCCAGTCCCGGGCCGCAGTCCCGCTGCGGTGTCGGCCTACGCCTACTAGCCCCTTCTATCGCGAAGTCCCCGGGCGCCGCGCACCGCGGCCCGCCCGGTTCATCTCAACCCCTTGGAGGCAAACATGCTGAACTTCCTGACCCGCGCAGAGCGCCACACCTATGCCAGCGCGAGCGCGCTGTCGCTGCTGACCGCCGTCATCGTCGTCAACGGGCTCGCGGTGACCGGCGGGAACCTCGCCGTCATCGTGGTCCTGGCCGTCGTCGCCGGGTTCTGCCTGGCCGGATGGTCGCGCCTGCTCTACCACCTCATCGACACCGGCAACCGGTGGATCGGCCCGCTGGTCGGGCTGGCCACCGTGGGCGTGCTCCTGGCGGCCTGGGCCGCCGGATGGCCGCGACTGCTCGGCGTCGCGCTGCTGCTGTTCGTCGGCTGGCTGCCGTTCATGGCCGCCGAGTCGGCCGGGCAGGCACTGCGCTCACACGCGTACTGGTCCAACTCGCCGCGCCTGTGGCAGGTGGCGAAGTCGGCTCAGGTCGTCATCGACACGGTCGTGCTCGGCGCGATCGCCGTGCTCCTGACCGTGCCCTGGGACGGTCCAAGGCCGCTGGCGCGGCTCGCGACCGTGCTGCTGATGCTCGTGCCGCTGCTGATATCGCGGGCCGCAGACCGGTCCGGGCCGCTGCCCCGTGTCCTGTTCTGGCCCACCCCCAGCGAGCGGGAACCGCAGGTCGCGCGGCCTGCCGACGAGCCGCGCCAGCAGTGACCTGACAGCGGACGAGCTGTCAGGTTCGCGGGCTGTCAGGTCGTGACAGGTCTTGACAGGTCAGCGAGCCTGACAGGTCGCCCCGACCGCCGTCCGGGTGGCTTAGCCTGGAGGTTCTCCTTATTCCTATGTGCCCCTTGATCTGACGTCGCCCGCGACGGCACCGTGCCCACCGCATCCCGGTCGGCCGCCGCCGCCTGACCCAGATCAGGCACCCACAAAGCCCACGTCCCTCGCGTACGCGACCGGGGCGCGGTATCCCCATCCCTGCGGGCGGTCACCGATCGGTGGCCGCCTTTCTTCGTGCCCCGTGGAGGACGACATGCTCCAGCCCGCCTGGTACCTGACAGCCCACGACTGGTTCGCCCAGCTGGCCGACGCACCCCGTCTGAACTCTGACGGTCAGACCGTCCTCGGCCAGGTCGCCGATCTGTTCAGCGACGAGTCCTACTTCAACCCGGCCAAGACCGTGGCCACCGTGCACGTGATGCTGCTGGCCGCCGAGCACCTCGGCGACAACCTGACCTGGGCCGTCAACCAGCACGACGCGGCCGACCTGACCCGGCTGACCGCCGGGCTCAGCCTGGTGCAGTCCCACCTGACCCAGATCGTGCAGCGCCTCGCCGAGCAGACCCACGATCGGGCCTTCCGAGGCTCCAACACCGTGCCCGCCCCGGCGACCAAGGACCTGATCGACAGCCTCAGCGCTGCCGGCGCCAGCGCCGAGGTCTGCGCTGGACACCTCAAGGAGGCCCACCTCACCCTGCACAACTCGACGCGATAACCCCACCTGCCCGAGGCGCGCGTACCGGCGACGGACGCGCGCCTTCGCCATACCCGGAGGTTCCGATGTCCGACCTGGGCGGGTTGACCCGCCACACCTTCAACGCCACCGGCCGCACCAGCCGCAGCCTCGACGCGCTCATGGCCGCATCCGGCGACAACAAGACCGACGCCATCAACGGCGCGCTACGCCTGGCCGCGACGCTGCTGGCCTACGCCCGCGAGGACAGCACCGTGCATGTCCTGGCACCTGACGGCACGACCCACGTCGTGCACCTTCCCTAACCCACCCATCGAAAGGCATCCCCATGTCCAAAATCTGGTGGCGGCTGACCGAGATCAGCCCCCTGGCCGAACACGCCATGCACACCCCGACCACTGACGCCCCGCTGCCCCTGATCGGCAGCACCACCGCCGCACCGGGGCTGATCTGGGACCAGAACGACACAGGAGTGGAGACCTTGCGCTCCAACGGCTCGCCGGTCTGGTGCGATGAGACGGGGCGGCCCCACACCGCGCAGGCGCTCGCCTGGACCCACACCGCCAACCAGCGCAGCAACACCTACTACCACGCCCACATCGACGGCGACCTCGTCCTGCTCGAAGGCCGCCACGAGGGCGCGGCCCGTTCGGTGATCGACACCATCCGCCTCGGCGTCGCCAGCGGCCATCACTGGCTGTGGATCGATCCGATCGGCTGGCCGTTTCCCGTAGGGACCGCCGACCACCGCGACGAGATCGTCCCAGCCGACGCCAGCTGGATCCCGGCCGAGGTCGAAGCCTCGGCCCTGGAGGGCCTGTCCTACCGGGCGGTGATCGCCGAAGGCTACGAAGGCGCTGACGGTGTCCTGCCCCGATTCACCCGGCAGACCGTCGCCGAGATCATCGCCGACCTCGACGACCTGAACAGCCACCCGGCCACCATGCCTGGCGAGTTCCCCATCGTGGCGTTCGACGGCGAGGTCGCGGTCATCTCCTGGCAGCAGCACACGCTCTCCGACGAGCGCGTACTGGAAATCGACCGCTGCTACCCCGACGCCGAAGGGCTCTACGCCATCGGCGCATACCAGTGGACCTGGATCGTCACCCGGCGGCGCTAACACCCCCGCCGCCTGCTGGCCCGCCAGCAGGCACCTGACCTGACCCACCCCGCACCACCCGGCCGTCGCCCGGCCGACCGCGCGAACCCGCGCACCCCGGGCACGGCCGCACGGCCGTGCCCGGATTCCACCAACCCAACAGGGAGAATCCGTTGCACCCCAACGACCACAGCCCCGGCATCCCGCCCCGGCTCCTGACCCGCCCCACCATGGGCGGACTCGTCGTCCCCTACACCACCCTGCGCCTGCCCGATGGGCGGTGGCGCTTCGGCGCGGTCGACAGCGACCGCCAGGCCGACGCGCTCATCAACCGGCTGTGCCAGACCTGCGGCGACCCGCTGGAGCGCCGGATCGTGTTCGCGATGCGCGACATGGACCTGGACGCGATGTCGGCCGACGAGCCCGGCATGCACCCCGAGTGCGCCGCGTACACCGCCCTGGCGTGCCCGATGCTGGCCGGACGGATGAGCCACCACCAGACCACCTCGATCGAGGCGCAGCTGTCCGCGCTCGGCATCGCCTTCGACGGCGACCCCACCACCCAGGTACGGCTCGGTCGGCCGGCATCGCCGTGGAGTCTGGCCTGGACGAGCGGGTACAGCGTCTACACGCACCCGACGACCCAGCGGCTGGCCGCTCGCATGACCCCCGCGCAGTTGCTGCGGGTCCGGCCGATCGTCTCCGCGACGCCGGAGGGCCGGTCATGAGCCTGCACGTCGTCGCGATCTACCACAACACCGAGTCGCGGTTCTTCGAGTACGAGGACGGGCACCAGCTCCGCCAGGTGATCTCACACTGGCGGCAGTGGCCGACCGGCATCGACCCGCTCCAGATCGCCGACTGGGCCTGGCGAGTGTTCAACGTCGACCTCGACGTGCTGGAGGCCCACCGCGGCACGCCGGAGGGCGAGGCCGACTTCCTCATCGGCAGCGCGTACCGGCTGATGCGCCGCCGCTCGCTGTCGACCGGTGACGTCGTCTCGATCACGACCGAAGGTATCGTCACGTGGCTGGCGTGCGAGTTCATCGGCTGGCGGGAGATCACGGCCCCGGCAAATCTCATCGGCCTGCCGCTGAGCGCCGAGGCCGTCTACCGCCATGCCCGGGGCGGCGACGATGACCAGTAGGCATCGCTGCCTGGGCCACCGGCCCGGCCGCCACGACGACGCGTGCATGCACGGACCGTGTGGCTACTGCGGCACCGACCTGCAGACCACCGCCTCCGGCGAATGCCGATCGTGCCTGAAGATCGTCTGCGAGCAGTGCGACGCCGGATACGACCCCGACCACGGGCCGATCTGCCGCCCGTGCGCACAACCCGGCAAGGGGTCTGGCCCGGCCGAGCCGCCGCCGGACAGCTGGCAGCTGCACCGCCTCGTGGTGTTCCTGCTGCCGCTGTCCTGCGGGCATCAGGTCAGCCTGTTCGTCAATGGCTGGTACCCGGTCCGGGTCGCGTGCTGCGACCGGCTCGGCGGCACCATCCGGGGCGGTGTCTACGTCGCGTACGCATCCGACGTGGACTACGTGCAGGTGATCAGCGAGCGGTACGAGTACCGGCCGCCCGGCACCCCGCCCGAGCCCTCCGAGGTACGCGGCCGGTGGCCTCGCACCGACGACCCCTACCGCTCGCCGCACCCCGGCGGCGGGTCCAGCACGGGACGCTACCCCGCTCGCGTCGGCGCCACTTGGAGCTTCGACGGCTCCATCGCGCCGGCCACGCCGAGCTGACCTTCCCGCACCGCACCACCGGAAACGCTGCCCGACCGAGGGCGGCAGATGCACGAAAGACGGCCCGCCAGAAGGCGGGCCGTCTTCACATCCAGGACCCGGGACGCACCGCCTAGACAACGTTCGCGTCCCGGGCTCCAACTCTCATTGGAGGAGTCCAGTGTTCACCACGCTCTTGGTGATCGCCAGCATCTACACGGCGGTCACCTTCCTCGCCGGAGCCATCATCGGCTCCGCGCTCGCGTCACTCGGTGCCTGGCGCATCGTCGGCCGGATGCGCGCCGAGTTGGCTGACGCCGCCTGGCAGCTGGCCCACGACCCGCTGACCGGCCTCTACAACCGGAACGGCCTGCGTACCGCCCACGCCGCCTTCGCCGCCGCCCACCCCGGGCAGCCGGTCGTGGCCGTCCTGATCGACCTGGACAGGTTCAAGGAGATCAACGACGATCACGGGCACAGCACCGGCGACGAGGTGCTGATCGAGGTCGCCGACCGGCTCACGCCCATCGCCGCCTTCTACGGCGGCGACATCGCCCGGCACGCGGGCGACGAGTACGCCGCCCTGTTCCCCGTCCGCCAGCACGGCATCTCCCAGCTCGCCGACGACCTGCTGTCGGCCATAGCCGCGCCGATCGAAGTCCAGGCCGACACCGGCCCCGTCGTCGTCGCCCTCACCGCCAGCATCGGCATCGCCGTGGTCGACAGCACGGACCCGTTCGAGGAGGTCGCGCTGCACCGCGCCGACACCGCCATGTACCACGCCAAGCGCGGCGGCCGGAACCAGCACGTGCTCTACACCCCGGGCATGACCATGCCGCCTAGCGAGGCCCGTCGCGGGCTGCGACTGCGCGACCTCCACCAGCAGCGGGGGGTGACCGCGTGACCGGCCCTCGTGAGGAAATGGCATGCGCCACCTGCCTGACCCCGCTCAACGTTCTCGATGACCAGTACATCCACCCCCTGTACCGCGACAACGACGGACACCCTCCGGTACCCGTCCCAACCAGCCAGCTCGACACGGTCAACCGGACCTGTGACTTCTGCGGCGACCAGTACCCGATGTGGACACTACTCGGTGGCAACGTCAGAGTGCTGGCGACCAGCAGCCAAACCGGCCTGGTACAGGACATGGGCGAGACTTGGGCTGCCTGCGTACCGTGCATGGCAGACCTCGACGCCGGTCGGGCGATGAAGGTGGCCGACCGCGCGGTACGACGCATGCGCGTGCACGACATTCCCCTCGCCCATGCCGAGACCGCTAAGCTCCACCAGGCGTTCCTGCGCCAGCGGCTACCCGGCCGCGTCCTGCTCACCACCACCGCCTGGCCAGAGCTCGACGTCAGCCCCCGTGACCTGCCGAAAGTCCGCGACCGGCTGGCGTCGTTCTACCGCGGCCCCGATGAGCTGCCGACAACTCTTCGCATCAGCAACGTGCGAAGGCAGCTTGCAGACAGTCTCGACCGTGCCCGGCTGTACTGGATCGATGACAACTTCACCGAGCTGGCCGAACACGCCGCCTCGCAGATGCCGGCGGTCACCGCCAGCAAAGACCTCGCACCCTGCGACGATGGACTACTCGTCTGGACCCGTCCGGCGACAGCCCACATGATCACGGCCGCCTCCTGGTCAACACACGACAACGCGATTGAGGCTGTCATCTACCGCGCTATCGGCAGCGGCCTCGAGGACCAACCATTACAACACCTGCGCGAACAGGTGGGCTGGCTCGCACCCACGCGCACCTTCCGACTGCGTCACGATCAGCTCATCGACGGCTCGCCCGACGATCGGTCTGCGATCCTGCTGGTCACCTGGCTACTCATCGCCCAGAAGGCCGCAGAGGACGTACCAGCGGAGATCGACAAGACGATACGCAAGAAGTACGCCCGCGCCCAGCGGGCCCTGCCCGAAGTACGGATCGTGCGCATCCGCGCCCACACCCAACCAGACGACTCGGCGAAGGTCCCCGGGACCGGCGGCAGCCGGACCTACACCAGCCGGTTCTGGGTCACCGGCCACTGGCGCAACCAGGCACACGGGCCAGGCCGAACCCTACGCCGCCCCGTCTACATCCATCCGTTTCTACGCGGCCCGGAGGACGCGCCGATCAAGCTGAGTACCACAGTGCGCATCCTGGATCAGCGCCACGGCGATAAGGCACCAGGCAACTAAGGATGTCCATGCGTGTGGTGGCGGCAGAAAGCCGCCACCACACGCATGTGATCGCATTTTCGTGTTTGACCAGACCTCTGAGTCCCCGTGGCGGACGAATCGACGAAGTTGCTGTGAGCACTGGTGCCGCCCGCCTGCGGCGGCGAAGATACCGATCATGCGGTTGCTAGTTCTGGGCGGCACCCTCTTCCTGGGCCGCGCCGTGGTTGAAGCGGCGCTCGGGCGTGGCTGGTCGGTTACAACGTTCAATCGTGGCCAGTCCGGCGAGGATGTCCCCGGCGTGAGAGTGCTGCGCGGGAATCGCCTGGAGCCCTCCGACCTGCACCGTGCCGTCGAAGCCGGACCCTGGGATGCGGTCATTGACATGGCGGCCTACGTACCGAAGCAGGTTCTTGCCCTCTCGCGATCCCTGGCTACGGTGAGCCGACGCTACGCCTTGATCTCCACCGTAAGCGTGTACGAGGGTTGGCCGGCGGAACCCTTGAGCGAAGCTTCGCCAGTGCTCGACTGCCCACCGGACGCGGATGAGGACTTCGGTCCACCCGATGTCGAGGATGGTCCAACCCGCTACGGCCGCCTCAAGGCAGGCTGCGAGCGTGCCGTCCTTGCCTCGTTCGGCCGTGACCGAACCCTGATCATTCGTCCTGGGGTGGTACTGGGGCCGCACGAATACGTGGGACGGCTCCCCTGGTGGTTGCGCCGCGTGGCGGCGGGCGGCCGAGTCGTCGCACCGGGAGCGCCCGACCGCACGATCCAACCCGTTGACGTACGCGACACCGCCGAGTTCGTTCTGAACACGCTCGCCGACGACCGCATGGGCATGTTCAACGTAGCCGGACCGACGAATCGGGACACCTTCGCGGACCTCCTGGACGCTTGTAAGCGCGCCACCGCCTCGGATGCGGAGTTCGTCTGGTTCCCCGACGACGTTCTTCTCCGTCGAGGCGTCCGTCAATGGTCTGAATTACCTCTATGGCGGACTCATCCCGGAGTTTGGTGCGTGGATGCCAGCGCAGCCTTTGCAGTCGGCCTGCGAAGTCGACCTCTCGCCGAAACCGTCGCGGCAACGTGGGCGTGGATGCAGACCGCGCCCACGTTGCTGAACGAGCGATCAGCGGAGATCGGCCTCACACGGCAGCATGAAGCCGAGATCCTCGCCTCAGTCGATTACCACTGAGCGCCAATCGAGCGTTGATCAAACTCCATCGACCAACTCTCGATCCGCGATCCGAGTTGACGGGCATGGCGATCGGTCGTGTAACCCGTGCGCAGTTGCCTGACAGTCGAATCAACACGTCCGGTGATCGTCGAGATGCGCCGCCCGTTCTCCAACCCGAACACTGGCTCAAAGGCCGCTTCCGCAGCCTCCAGGTCGCGCGACATTACACAGGCGGTCGCTAGATCGACCTGGGCACCCGTGAGCGGTGCCCATGGCCGCAACACCTGCGGGAGGGCCTCATACCCGGCAATCGCGGCTTCGAGATGAGGGCGCGCCGCGGCACCGTCTTCGAGGTGCAGCCAGGCGGCGCCAGCACATGCCGAAGCTCTCGCGGAGTCAAAGCCGAACTCGCCTGCGATCTGGTCGTGCAGCAAGCTGCCGAAGTCTGCGCCCGCTAGACAGCGTTGCGCCTCGTCCAGCGCGGCCTCGGTCCCACCGCGGTCGCCCAGAAGAGCACACGAACGCGCTTTGATGTGCAAAATGCGAAATAGTTCCTTCTTGCTGGAGGTCAGCCGACGCGCCCTTTCGATCTCAACAAGGGCCTGCTTCGGGCGATTCTGCCAATTGAACAACGTGGCAACGAGGCCGAAAGACCAAGCCTCGGCTTCGGTATGCCCTGAAAGGCCAGCGAGTGTCCGGGCGCCCTGGGCAAGGCGCAGCGCACCGCTTGGACGACCGAGGTCAAACGCTGCGGAGGCCATCAACAGGCCGTTCAGAGCCGAAAGCAGGTATAGGTCGGCCAGGTTGTCTGGACGCTTCGTGCGGGTGGCCTGCTCGAACGCGACATCCCGGAGGTTTCTGGCGCGGTTAAACGTCCGCCATCGGTCCTGGCTCGCGTACTCCTGTGCAATGTCCGACGCTCTGCTGAACAGGTCATCCGTGGACTGCGCATCCAAGCCCGCCGCAGCCGCTGACGCGAAGATCAACGCCTGATCGGCGGATTGGTCGATGGACCACTCAAGCTCATCCTGTCCGAACGGGAAGCCCCGATCGTATTCATCGGGGCGTCCGGCGAGAGGCCCAACGCCTTGGCGTTGCGAGGAATCCGGCTCCTCGCCAAGCGTTTGTTGATCCGCCTTGGGGGCGGAGGCTGACCGGTCGATGTATAGACCGAGCGACGGTTCATCCGACTTGAGGACCGCGCACAGCGCGCGACGGTAGTCCTCGTTAGGCCATCGAATCTCGCCCCGTTCGAGCGTACCGATGGTCTTCTCGGTCATGCCGGCCCAACGGGGCCGTCGTCCCTGTGCTTCGTATCGTCTTTCGAGTTCGGCGTTGCAGGCGTCAGCCAGTTCCTGGCGCGACATCGGGCGTCGTGACCCCGAAGGTGAGAGCGTTGCCTTGCGGGCGGATCTCAGCTGGTCGTTCGGCGTCGCCGTGGAGTCGGTCATGGGTTCCGTACCTCAGTGCCGTTGGCGTGTGTTGCTGCGACGTCGAATGCCAGTTGCCACGGGAACTGCTGCTGGCGCTTGCTGCCTGTCCCTGGTTCGTGTGGCTCCCATTGATCGTTTGCGCCGAGAACGTAAACGCCCTCAGCCTCGAGCGCTCGTAGCGCATTTCGGTACGGCGCGCGTCGCGCCAGAGCCGTGTTGACGAATGGGACGAGGACGGTCGGCAGGCCCAAGCCCACAAGTTCGGCGACGACCGTCAAGGCATAGTTGTCAGCGACTCCGGCAGCCAGCTTGTTCACCGTGTTGTACGTAGCCGGAGCAATGATGATCGCGTCTGCCTTACGCACCGTCCGCGTCTTGCCGGGATCGGCGGCCTGTTCGAAGCCACTCCTCGGCGCGGCGCCGGTCAGTTCCTCGACCTTGCTGACGTCTAGGAACGGAACGGCGCTGGGCGTCGCCGTTACTGAGGCAGACCAGCCCGCCCCCTGTGCGATGCTGATGAGCACGCCGATGTCGGCAGCAGGTGCAGCGCCGCAAGGGACCAAGAGCAGATGGTGGCTGGTCATAGCGCGAGCCCCGCTGCCGTGGCGAACCGCATCGCATCGGATCGGTCCGAACCACGCGAGAGTGTCGCCAGATCGCTCACGACTCGCCGAGCTGCGGGGCGGGTGCGGACCTCTTGGGGGGCCAAGCTGTACGCGGCCCGCAACGCGGAGAGGGCCTGCGGATGCCGTCCCCATTGCGTGTATGCCTGGGCGACGTCCAGGTGAAGTGAGACTTTTCGTTCGGTGAGCGGAACGCGGTCGAGACTCACCTTGCGAGCGATGGCGATCGCCGTGCCGGCGTCGCCGAGCGTGAGAGCGATGTTTACCCGGTGCAGGAGGACGTTCTGAGGACCGAAGCCGGTCCATTGGTGATTGCCGTCGTCGCCGAGACGCCGGGCGGCTCGCTGGCCTTCGTCGAGAAGGGTTGAGGCGGTTTCACGATCGTTGAGTCGCGCTGCGGCGACCGCGGCCCGCAGAACGAGGGCTCCGTAGACAGACGTAGCGTCCGGTGAGGTTAGGCCGTCATCGCTGTCGAGCTGCTGGGCAGCTTGCTGGGCGACGCTGACGGCGTGGCTAGTGTGGCCGTTGCTGGCCAGCGAGTGGGCCATTATCCGCGCGCTTGCAGCGATGGTAATGGGGTTGCTGCTGGCACGTGCGCTTTGGGCGCTGCGTTCGGCCGCCAGGAGCGCGAGCGGGTGCTCGCCGTGTTTCAGTAGAAGGCTCGCCACTACGTGATAGGTGGCCGCGCCAATCTCATGAATCTTCGCCAGCTGACTCTTGTCTACCTCCTGCTGGGCTGTTGCCAAGTCGGAGAGTAGGGGCGCCAGAAAGGCTGCGAGTTGGGTGTAGTCACATGCTTGGTACAACCGCTTCGCCTTGCTCGCCTGGCGCAGGAGACGCTCCGCAGACGGCGGGTGGGCAGACTGAGGCTCTACGAGGTTGCCGAGCAGCACGCCAGCAAGTTCGGTCAGCAGTGATGCGCCGACTGTGGCGGCGGCAATGGGCAGGAATTCTCTACGCCGCACGTCGTGCTCCAGATCGGGGCTTGAGGCGGAGAAGAACGTGTCCGCGCCCGCGTCGACTGGTCGGTCGATATATAAACCCAGGGTGCGTTCGTCTGCCTTGAGGACCGCGCACAACACCTGGCGGTAGTCCTTGTTCGGCCAGCGGATTTCGCCTCGTTCCATTGCGCCGATGGTCTTCTCAGTCAAGCCCGCCCATCGCGGTCCGCTTCCGACCTTGACGCGCGTCTTCGCAAGCTCGGCGTTGCAGGCGTCGGCCAACTCCTGGCGCGACATCGGACGTCCTGAGCCAGATGGGGACAGCAGCGACTTGCGTGCCGCCGTTAGGCGGGTGTTGGGAACGATCTCCCTTCCCACTACTGGCCCCCAAGATCGATTATTGTCCTTGCGCCCGGCGTCCGACATGGCCCCTGAACTGATGTGCCTATATGGTCCCAGCGCACCTCAGCCGGTTCAAGCACGGGATCAACGCCCGTACCTGCGTGCCGTCGATGGATGCGTCAGCGTTGGCGGATGTCGAGTTGACGACGGGCCGCCAGACCCATGTGCGGGCCTGGCGGCCAACGGTGGCTTACAGGTCGAATTCGCCGTCCCGTACCCCTTCCACGAACGCCGACCATTCACCTGGAGTGAAGACCAGGATGCCGCCGTCGGGGTTCTTCGAGTCGCGGACACCGATCTGCCGATCAGTGCTGGTAGCGACTTCGACGCAGTTGTCGGCGCCACCGCTGCGGGTGGACTTGCGCCAGGGACCGAACTGCCGTTCATCCATTGTGAATCGTTCTCCTGATCTCCTCGGCCGTTGCGGCGAGGTAGTCGAGGCTGTCGCCGGGCGACATGGCTGCCTCCTGCAACCGGGCGTACAGGTCGAGGTAGCGGTTGACGTCCGTCTCGTCGGTCAGTACGAGGTCATCGGTCACCGTGTCCACGGCGGCTACCACAGGGTCTTGCGGGTCCGGGTACCGGTAGGTGAAGAACGCCGATCGCGGTACGGCGTGTTGACGGATCTCGACAGCGAGCGGCAGGACCCTGATGGTGATGGTCGGGCGCTCGTGTCCGACCATCACCAGGTGGTCGAGCTGTTGGGCGATCACCGGTGCGGGGGCTGCGTACCGGCGTACCGCAAGTTCGTCAATGATGACCTCGTAGGTGGGGCCATCGGGTCGCTCCAGCACGAGTTGGCGGCCGGCGCGGGCTTCGAGTGCTCGGGCGAGGCTGTAGGTCGCCCCGTCCGGGCGGTCCGTCAGAATGCGCGCCTCGGTGTACGGCTGTATTTGGAGCAGGCCCGGTAGGTACACCATCTGGTACTCGTGGATCTCGCTCGCGCCAGCTTCGAGGTCGGCGTAGAGCGCTTGGCGGGTTCCCATTTCGGCCGCGAAGGTGGCCCACCATCCGCGTTCCTGAGCGTCGCGGGCGATCGTCATGAGCTGCTCTGCCCGGTGCTCGCCCACCATGAACAGTCGAAGGACCTTCGCGACCAGTTCGAGGTTGGGAACGACGCGGCCGTTTTCGAGCTCCGAGATGCGCTGACGCGAGACGCCTATCTCGGTGGCGACGCGAGCGGATGAGTATCCGCGTTCGTCGCGTAGCCGGATCAGCTCGGCGGCGAGCCTTCGGCGGCGCACGAGCGGGCTGATCACGACGCACCTCCGGGTACAAGCCATCGCCGCTCGGCTATCGCTGTCCGGCGGCGCGGTCAGCGTAACCCCGGATTTTGGTGATCAAGCCCGATGCGTCGTGACGGTCCGTATCGAGGACCTGGTCAGAGGCCATCCGGGTATCAGAACGAGTATCAGACCGGGTGGTAGTTCGGGATTCCCGTCTATGTGGACTGTCCGTGAAGGTGGACCTACCACAAGCGATGTATCGATCCCTGGGTCACCGCCGAGCGTCCAGCCCGGTCGGGTCACGGCCCTGCGGAGGCGCAGAAGGACCGGCGGTAGGGCGCGCACGTGATGCGTGCGGCTTGACCATACCGGCTTCTCGCCGCCGCTCCTAGCGCCCGCCCGCCGTCGTAGCTATGCATAGCGGGGCGGCGGGCTGGGTCAGATGTCCATGATCGCCACCGAGGGAGGCCGGTCCGATGATGCTCGGCGATGACTTCTTCCGGCTTGCCCACGACGACGGGACCGGCAGGCCCCGCCTACATGCCAAAGCCCTCAATGTCGGCTGCGCTGCCGCGCTGCTCGCCGAGCTGATCAGCACGCGCCACATCGAGGTCGACGACACCGGCGTGCTGATCAAGAATCGGCAGCCGCCCGAGGACTCGCTGATGCATGTCGTCCTCGACCACCTCGTCAAAGAGGAAGGGCGCCGGCACAGCGTCAGCACGTGGTTGACCTTCTTCAGCAAGGACGCCGTCACCCAGATCGCCGAAAGGCTCCTGCGGGGTGGCCACGTCGAGATGACTCCGGTCCGCAAGCTGGGCCGCCAGACCGGGCTGCTCTACATACCGGTGGACCGCAACGAGGCCGCGCGCCCGTGGGCGGTGCTGTCGCAGCTGCTGCGACGCCACGAACCGCTGGCCTACCACGAACTCGCGCTCGCCGGGCTGACCGTCGCGACGGGCCTGGAGCGCTGGCTGCTGATGGACGCCCCCTTGAAGACGTTCGAGTTCCTGCATAGCCAGGTTGCGAACCTCTGGCCACCGATGACCTGCCTGCTGCGGTACACGCACGAGGTCATCGGGGAGGCGGTGCTCGCGCACCGCCACAAGTAACCCACCCCCACGATTCAGGAGTTCCCCATGCCCTTCGCTAGAACCCCGGCCACGGCGAGCAACGTGGCCAACGCCCTGGCCCGCAGCCGACTGGGCACCCCCGCTGTCGTGGTGTTCGTGATGGCCGCCGCCGCGCCGCTGACGGTGACCGCCGGAGGTGCGACCAGCGGATTCGCGATCACGGGCAGCAAGGGCATCCCGGTGGCGTACCTGGCCGTCGCGGTCATCCTGGCCCTGTTCGCGGTCGGCTACGTCGCGATGTCGCGCCACGTCGTCAACGCCGGAAGTTTCTACAGCTACGTCAGCCGGGGCCTGGGCAAACCGGCAGGCGTCGGCGCGGCGTTCGTCGCCGTGCTGGCGTACAACGCGATGCAGATCGGCTTGTACGGCGGCTTCGGTGCGGTGCTGTCCGGGTGGCTGCACGACCGGTTCGGCATCTCGATCGCCTGGTGGCTGTGCGCGCTCATCGGCTGGGCGGTCGTGGCCGTCCTGGGAGTCCTGCGCATCGACCTCAACGGACACGTCCTGGCCGTCATGCTCGCAGCCGAGGTCGTCGTCGCGGGCCTGTTCGCGATCGTCATGGTCTGGCATCCGGCCGGGGGCAACGTCAGCTTCTCCACCCTGTCGCCCAGCTACCTCATCGCCCCGGGCATCGGCGCGGCCTTGGTGACCGCGGTGACCGGCTTCGTCGGTTTCGAGGCCACCACGGTCTTCTCCGAAGAGACCCGCGACCCCCGGCGCACGGTGGCCCGCGCGACCTACATCGCGGTCGCCATCACCGGCCTGCTCTACGCAGGTTCGGCGTGGGCGCTGACGGTCGCCTCCGGACCGGACAAGATCGTGCCGGACGCCCAGCAGTACAGCACGGAGCTGATCTTCAAGCTGGTGCAGCCGCACCTCGGGCAGTTCTTCGTCGACCTGGGCCACATGCTGTTCGTGACCTCCCTGTTCGCCGCGCTGCTGAGCTTCCACCACACGGTCGGCCGGTACCTGTACAGCCTGGGCCGCGAGAAGGTCCTGCCGAGCTTCCTGGGCCGGACCAGCCGCAGAACCGGCGCACCGTGGTGGGGCTCGGCCACCCAGAGTCTCCTGGCGCTGGCGGTGCTGATCGGCTACGCCATCGCGGGCGCGGACCCGATCGTGCACCTGTTCTTCTGGGTCACGGTGTCGGGCGGGCTCGGCGTCCTGATCCTGATGACCCTGACCTCGGCCGCCGTGATCGGGTTCTTCGGCCGCGACCGGCTCGGCGAGAACGCATGGCGCAGGATCGTCGCCCCCGTCCTGGCGACCATCGCCCTGGGCTGGGTCCTCTACCTCACCATCGACCAGTTCGACGTGCTCCTCGGCGTCACGCCCGACTCGCCGCTGCGCTGGCTGTTCCCGGCCTCGTTCGCGGTCGCCGCCCTCGCGGGCCTGGTCTGGGCCGGGCTGCTCAAGGCGTGGAGCCCGGCCGTGTACGAGGCGATCGGCATGGGAGTGAAAGCCAGCTCGGCAAACCCGTTCGCGCCGGCCGCGCCTCTGGCCGAGGCGAGGCGGTCATGACCGGTACGCGCAACCTCACCATCCGCCGCGCCGAGCCTGCCGACGCGCAACGTCTGACCGGGCTGCTCGCCGACGCGTTCCTGATCTCCCCGGTCGGCGACTGGCTCATCCCGGATATCGACGTACGCCGCCGCGTCTACCTGCGCTACTTCGACATCTTCGTTCAGCACGGCCTGACGCACGGCCTCGTGGACGTAACCACGGACCTCAGCGGCGTGGCCATCTGGCTTCCTCGCGACCACGCAACCGCTGGCCCGGACAACTATGACGAGCAGCTCGCCGAGGCCACCGGATGGTGGGTCGAGCAGTTCCGCGTGCTGGACGAGACCTTCGACAAGCAGCACCCGCACGAGGTGTTCCACCACCACCTGCTGTTCCTGGGCGTCCTGCCCAGCGAGCAGTCACGCGGCATCGGGTCGGCGCTGCTGGCCCACCACCACGCCCACCTCGACGCCGAAGGCATCCCGGCGTACCTGGAAGCCAGCATGCCCCGCAACCGCGACCTGTACCTGCGCCACGCCTACACGGCGAGGAACCCCTTCTACCTGCCCGATGACGGCCCGCCCCTATGGCCGATGTGGCGCGAACCGCAGGTCACCGAGCCATCGCCGCGAGAGGACGACGTCCAGTCATGACCGACGCACCTGAACGCCCCACCCGACGCCGGTGGCTCGTCCCTGCCGCTGTGGCCGTCGCCGTCCTGGTGGCGGCATCGGCCGGGGCCGTGGCGCTCACGCCGAGCGGACTCGCCTCACTGACGCCAACGCCAGCCAGCGTCGCGCTCACCGTGATGCCGGAAGCCGCCTCACCGACGCCACCAGCCGACGCCTCCGGGCCGCTGATCGCCGTGGCTGATCTCCTGGTCGCCGCACCCAGCGACGCCACGCACGGGCGGTACTACTACCTCCAGGTTGAGGAGTGGTCGCGGGCCGACGCCGAGATCATCGGATTCCGCCGCGAAGACTGGCGCACCGATGACGGCGGCCTGATCCGCTCGCAGCAGCGCCTACCGGGCCAGCCAGCAGCATCGTTCGACATGGCGCGCATCGGGGTGCCCGGCACCTTCGACGGGGTGAAGCCGAAGCGCGACACCGGCGACCCCGCCGAGATGGAGTCGTTCATCGAGCGGCACGGGCGCCCGCCGGGCAACCCGACCGAGCTGGCGAAGATCATCGACAACGACAACGGTGGCCAGCCGCTGACCGACCCGTGCCCGCCCGCGTGCGGCCTCACGATCCGGCCCATCGTGTTCTTCGACGCGGTCACCGGCCTGTACCGCGAGACGTACCTCGACCTGCCCGCGCGTACGGCGCTGCTGCGGCTGGTGGCTGTCCAGCCCGGTATCACGTTGCTCGGTGAAGTCAACGACCGCGCCGGACGCAAGGCCATCGGCGTGGCCGTCACCGAAGGCGGCGTCCGGTTCTGCCTGCTGTTCGACCGCAAGACCGGCGTCCTGCTGGCCTCGGAGCGAGGCGTCCCCGGCTACGTACTGGACGACTACACCCTCTACCTGACCCTCGACCGCCGCGACAGTACGACCCCGACCAATAGCACGGCGGCCTAGCTCAACACCTCAGCCGGGCCGGTACCGCCAATCTCTGAACGTCCCTGGAGGAAGACGATGACCACTCACGTCACGCCCATGACGTCGCCCCCGGCGGCACCGGCCCGGCCCGCGACCACCTTCGCACGGCCCCTTCTCGACCTGATCCACAAGATCATTCACCGGCGAGCGAGTACGCCAGCGCACTACGGCCCGCCCGCCCAACCGCCGCACGACCGCGATCCTGCCACCATCGACAGCATCGACCAGTACGCCCCCGGCGCACCGGTCTGGGCGTACATCGGCGGCACCTGGCTCGGCGCTGGCATCGCCGACACCACCGGCAGTTCCGCCCTGGTGATCTACCCCGCGCCCGGTTCGGCTGACGTCATGGTCGAGACGGTGCACATCAGCCATCTCCAGCGGCGCGACCGGCCGGCACGAGAAGGCGACTCGAGGACATCGCCAGCTGCCTCCGGGGACCTTCCGACCGCCGGCCAAGCCCTAGTGATCCTTCGTCTGCACTACCCGGACGAGCTCGGACTGTGCACCGGCTGCGCGGAGCGCACCCGGTTCCGGTGGGCGCCCTGCCCCGAGGCGAAACAAGCCATGGCGGTGCTCGGCACCGACCCCGCCACACAGGTCGGAGCACCGTGATGGCCGCCGTCCTTCAGCTGCCTACAGCGGCCCGACGCCGGATCTACCAGACGCTGGTGAGCCAGCCCGGCAGGCACTGGACCGTCCGCACATTGACCGAGGCACTTGCCGCGCACGCCACCGTCAAGGAGACAGCCGTGCGGGACACAGTCAACTTCCTGTTGAGCCTGAACGTGGTCGCCCTGGTCCCGTACCAGCGGGCCATGACCGTCAGCCTGACCGGCCCCGGCGAGCGCGCTCTGATCGTCGCTCTCCGCCGCGCCCGGTCGCAGACGGGAGCATGACGATGCGGATCGGGCACGCCGACAGCATCGGCAAGCGGCGCGGGACACCGGCGGCACACGCGAAGTACGGAAGACTGGCCCCGGTGGGTTCCCCGCTGTGGCACGCCGCCGACATCGTCGCCCTCGACCTGGAGGGCAGCGGCGCACAGGACCATGCCGCCGAGGCGATCTTGGAAGTCGCCGCAGTCCCGCTGCTCAACGGCCAGCCCGACCTCGATCGCGCGTTCACCTCGCTGGTCAACCCCGGACGGCCGATACCGCCGCGATCATGGCTGGCACCCGGCCTGACGGACGGAGTCCTCGCGACCGCCCCGGCGTTCGACAGCATCGCGCCCACCCTTGCTGAATTGATCGACGGGAAATGGGTGCTGGGGCACAACGTGCAGGTGGACTGGCGACTGCTGAGCGGGCACCTTCCCGGGCTCCGCCCGGCTGGCCTGCTCGACACGCTGCAGCTTGCGCGGACCATGGCGTTCCCCGACCGCAAGCTGTCGACCCTGGTGGACAGCTTGCGCCTGCGGGAGGCGATGCACGCCGCCGCCGGAAGCAGCCAACCGCATCGCGCGTACTGGGACAGCGTCGCCGCCGCCTACCTGCTGCCGAAGCTGATCTACCGGCTGTGGCCGAAGAGACCGCCGACTTTCGAGAGCCTTCGGCTGATGGCCGGCGTGCCGCTTCCGGCCGAGCCAGTCGATCAGCCGGGCTTGTTCGACTGATCCGCCCCGAACCGCCCCCGCTAGTCAGCCTGCAACGACGCCGCGATGACCGGCTCGGTGCAGGCGGTGTCCAACCGATGTGAGCGAAGGAGTGCCGAGTGGTCGAGATGATCGACACCGACCGTGCCGCCGGGGCGCGTCATGCGCTGGTCGCCGAACTACGCGACCGGGGAAAGATCCTGTCCGGGGCGGTCGAGCGGGCCTTCCGGCGCGTTCCCCGCGAACGGTTCATGCCCGGTGACACCGAGTTCGCGATGGCGTACGGCTACGACAACTCCGTGGTGATCAAGCGGGACGGGCAGGGCCGAGCGCTGTCCTCGGTGTCCGCGGCGTACATCCAGGCCGTGATGCTGGAGATGGCGCAGCTGCGCCCCGGCATGACGGTGCTGGAGATCGGCTCGGGTGGGCTGAACGCCGCCTACATCGCCGAGGTCGTCGGCCCCGAAGGGCGCGTCGTCAGCATCGACATCGACCCGGAGGTCATCGACCGGGCCGCTGTCGCCCTGGACGCCACGGGCTACAGCAGCCGTGTTCACGTGCTCGTGGCCGACGCTCAGCACGGCGTACCGGACGAGGGGCCGTTCGACGCGATCATCGTGACGGTAGGCGCGTGGGACATCGCCCCGGTCTGGCTGACGCAGCTGCGGCCCGAGGGCATGCTCGTCGTCCCGCTGGTCATGAACAACGTGACCCGCGTGATCGCCTTCCGCCGCGACGGCGATCACCTGGCCAGCACAGCGACCGAGGTCGCGGGCTTCGTCGCGATGCAAGGCGACGGCGCTCGTGCGGACGACCTGGTCGAGCTGCCCGACCCGACGGGCGGCACGGTCAGGCTCTCATTCGACTCCGGCGCGCCCAGCGACCTCGGGCAGCTGTCCGGAGTGCTGGCGGCCGGCGCGACCGAGTCATGGTCGCAGGTCGCGATCGCCAACGGAGTCTCCTTCGCCGACCTGCACTTGTGGTTCGCGTGGTTCCTCGGCGGGTTCTGCCGCCTGTCCGCCGACGACGGCACCGACGTGGCCGCGTCGAAGCGGTGGCTGCCGTTCGCGACGGTACGCGGAGCCGGGCTGGCCTACCTGATCCTTCGCGATGCGCCGGGCGGGGCGGAGTTCGGTGCCCGCGCCTACGGCCGCGACGGGCAGCTGGCCGCCGACGCGCTGAACGAGCAGGTTCAGGCGTGGCACAGATCCGGACGACACACCACGCCCACGTTCGCCTACCGGCCCAACGGCCGCGACGCCTCACCCATCCCCGCCGACGCTGCGGTCATGAGCAAGACCCACGGCGTCCTCACGATCACCTGGCCCACGAGCAGCTGACTCTCCCCAAGCCAGTCCGCTGGGCCAGGCCCGACAACCCGACCGCCACAACCACCGGGCGACAGGACACGGCTCCGGCCGCCCACGAGCAGAAGGAATCCGATGACATTGCAGGTCGATGACGCAGCCGCCTTGCGCCAGGCCATGGTGACGCAACTGCGCGACGAAGGTCTCATCACCACCGAAGGCGTCGCCGCGGCGATGAACACCGTGCCCCGACACGACTTCGCGCCCGGAGAACCGCTGGAGAAGGTCTACCAGACCAACACCACGCTCGTTCCGAAGATCGACGCCCAGGGGCGGCAGACCAGCGTCGTCTCGGCCTCGCACATCCAGGCCATCCAGCTCGAACAGGCCGACGTACATCCCGGCATGAGCGTGCTGGAGATCGGCTCGGGCGGCTACAACGCCGCCCTCATCGCGGAGATGGTCGGGCCGACCGGCTCGGTCACGACGGTGGACATCGACGCCGACGTCATCGGCCGCGCCCGCGCGGGCCTGCAGCGGGCGGGCTACGACCAGGTCCACGTCGTGCACGCCGACGCCGAACACGGCGTGGCCCACCACGCGCCCTACGACCGGATCATCGTCACGGTCGGGGCATGGGACATCCCGCCCGCCTGGCTGGACCAGCTCACCCCGGACGGGCGCATCGTGGTCCCGTTGCGCTTCGCCGGGATCACCCGGCTTATCGCCTTCGACCGCACCCTGGACAGCCCGATGCTGACCGCCAGCAACTACCGGCTCGGCTCGTTCGTGCCGATGCAGGGCGACGGCGCCGCCAACGAGCAGCTCATCGCGGTCACCCCCGACGTCGGTCTGCGCCTGGACCAGAACAGCGAGCTGACCTTCGACGTGCCGGCGCTGCGCAAGGCCCTCAACACCAAGCCCGTGGAGGGCTGGTCGGGTACGCCGTTCGACATGCCCGACGAGCTGGAGCTGTACCTGCTGACCGCCGGGCCGCAGATGCCGATGCTGCACGCGGCGCAGGCCGCCATCGAGCAAGGCGTGCTCAACCGCACGGTCCGCACGGGCACCCCGGCGCTGGTGCGCGGCGACACGTTCGCCTACCGGATCAAGCGGGAGAACCCGGAGGCCGTCAGCGGCTTCGAGACCGGCGTCATCGCCCACGGACCGCAGGCCGAGCAGGTCGGCGCCGAGCTGCTCAACATGGTCCGCGCCTGGGCGGGCCGCTACTACCGGCGCGGCGCGGCCCGCATCACCTACCACCCGAACCCCGCCGACACCAGCGGAGTCATCGGGTGGCACACGACCAAGCGACACGGCGTCCTGGCCGTCGACTGGTCCTAACAGGCTTCGGTGCTCACCTGGGCGACCCACGCCCAGGTGAGCACCGGGGAACCATATCCACCCTCACCAAGGAGGTTGTCATGACCACCCAGCTCGCCCCGGCCCCGACCGACGTCGACGGCCGCGCGCTCGACGACTTCGACCTCGACATCTCGTTCATCGAGGCCGGGGGCACCGTCGAGCACATCATCAAGATGACCGAGGACAACTGCGGCAGCACCTGCGAGTCGGCCTGCACCAGCTGCTGACCGCTGCATCGACCGTCGGCGGCCACGGACTCTAGCCCGGCCTCGGTGATCTAGCCGACGAGCCGCCATCGCACTCGGTCACGGGATGCCCGGCCCTGGAACACGCTCCAGCGCCGGGCATCCCCATCCACCAACAAGACGATCACAGACCTGGGGAGGTCGGTGTGTACCGCAGCGTGAACAACGCTCTGATGCTGCGCGCGTCAGTGCTCCACCCGGGCTACCTCGCAAGCTGGCCCGACCTGACCACCAGCAACGGACCCGGCACCTGGCGGCCGTGGCTCGAGGAAGCCCTGTCGATTCCATGGTTCGCCGCCGCGCTGGCGCACGCCTCGCCCGACCTCGCCGAGCGCACCACCGCGGCCGTCAAAGGCGACCTGCCACCAGCCGCTGTCCGGCGGGTGGTGCTCGGGGTCATGCGCTATCTGCTGCGCGCGACCAGCCGCGCCACTCCCTTCGGGCTGTTCGCCGGTGTCGCTCCCGCCACTGCGAACGGCACAGCCACCCTCCGTTGGGGTGCCGACCACCGGCCCTTCGCCCGCCTGCAGGCGGCGTGGCTGGCCGGTGTCCTGGACGGCCTGGAGTCAGACCCGCTGCTACGCCCGCACCTGATCGTCCGGGCGAACAACCTGCTCGTAGAGCGGTCGGGCAAGGTCGTGCTGGAGTACCGTGCCGCCACCAGCGACCCTCGTGGCGCGCCGGCCCATCTGCGCATCAAAGCCAACGACTCGATCCGCGCCGCGCTGAGCCTGGCGGCTGAGCCGATCAGCTGGGCCGACCTCAGCGGCAAGCTCGCGGCCGAACACGGAGCCCCCTCCGAAGGGGCCGATCGGCTGATCGGCCAGATGGTGGCCCAGCGGCTACTGCTCACCAGCCTGCGCCCACCATCGATCCAGACCGATCCGCTCACGCACGCCGTCAACGAGCTGGAAGCCCTCGCCACCGGCTCGGACATCGTTCTGAGCCAACTGCGTACCCTGCGCCATCTACGGGCACGGCACGACAACGCCCCCGACCAGACGAGCGCCGACGAGCGCCGCCGGGACCTCAGCCGGGCCGCCGCCGCGATCCGCCTCGGACCAGCTGTCGGCATCGACCTACGGCTGGACTGCGACCTCGTCCTACCCAGGGCGGTGACGGCCGAGGCAGGTCGTGCCGCAGCCGCGCTGACCCACCTGGCCCGCCCGTCCGCGCGCCGGTGGCGCGACTGGCACGCCCGGTTCCTGAACCGGTACGGCCTGCGCGCCCTCGTCCCGATCCTGGACGCGGTCGATGGGCAGGTGGGCCTCGGCTACCCGGACGGCTTCACCGGCGAGCCCGCCGAGGACGCGACCGAGCTGCACGACCGGGACCGGCGCCTGCTCGCCTTGGCGCAGCGGGCCGCTCTGCGGGGCGAACACGAGGTGGTCCTCGACGATGCTTCGCTGGAGCGGGTGGCCGGCGCAGCCCCGACCGAGGTGTACCCGACCGCTGAACTCACCGTCCGCGTCCACGCCGAGTCACTGCAAGCCATCGACAGAGGAGACTTCCAGCTGTCGATCGTGCGCGCCTCCGGGCAAGCCTTCTCCACCGCGGGGCGGTTCCTCGACCTGTTCGGTGAAGCAGCCCAACAGCGTATGGCTGCCGAGGCAGTCGCCAGCCCGACCGCCAGCGAGGGAGCCCTGCTGGCGCAGCTGACGGCCGTGACTCGATACACGATCAGCCTGGACGTCAATCGCGCCGGACAACTGCTGCCCCACCTGATCCCGGTCGGCGAGCACCACCGCCCGTCGCAGGCCACGATCGCCTTGGACGACATCGCCGTCACCGCCGACGTCCACCGCCTCTATCTGATCTCCATCTCCCGTCAGCGCGCGCTGCAGCCGGTCGCGGTCAACGCCGTCGAACCGGTCCGCCACGCCCACCCGCTAGCGCGGTTCCTCGCCGAAGCACCCGTGGCGCTGGCCACCGCCTGCACTCCGCTGGAGTGGGGACCAGCAGCCAAGGGCCTGCCGTTCCTGCCCGCCCTGCGCTATGGCCGCACACTGCTGAGTCCCGCCCGCTGGCACCTGGCGGCAGAGGAGCTGCCCAACCGCCACGCACCCTGGCCCGACTGGGATACGGCACTTGGGGACTGGCAGGAGGCCACCGGCTGCCCCCGCCTGGTCGCGCTCGGCGTCGGCGACCAAACGATCAGACTCGACCTGGGCGAACCCGCCCACCGGGCTCTGTTACGCGACCACCTGACCCGCGAACCCACCGCACTGCTCCGCGCCACCGCCGACGGCAACGAGTGGATCGGCGGCCACGCCCACGAGATCGTCATCCCCCTGTTCGCCACCGCCACAAGGCCACCAGCCCCCCGCATCAGCCAGACGACGGTCGACGGTCGCAACCACGGCATCCTGCCCGGCGGTGACCACCACTACCTCAAGATCTACGCCCGGCCCGACGAACAGGACACCATCCTCAGCAGCCATCTGCCCCGGCTGTTGTCCCGCTACCCCGAGGCAGGACCCTGGTGGTACCTGCGCTACGCCGACCCCGAACCGCACCTGCGGCTGCGCCTACCCGGCGTGCCCCGCGAGGCCGTCTACAGCTGGACGCGACAGCTGCACGCCGACGACCTGACCCGCCGAGTCCAGTGGGACACCGACTTTCCCGAACCGGGCCGTTTCGGCGGCCCAGGCGCGTACGTGGTGACTACGGCAGTGTTCGGCGTCGACTCGGAGGCCGCGCTCGCCGAGCTGGCGACATCCCTGAGCCATCCTGCCATCCATCGGCAGGCGTTGACCGCCGCCAGCATGGTCGATCTCGTCCACGCCGTCATCGGGGACCCGGCCGAGGCCATGCGCTGGCTGATCTCCCACGCCCGCACCCACCGGCCCGCGCCCGCACGAACCGTGTACGACGACGCAGTGCGCCTGGCCAACCCCTACAACCACTTCGCGTTGCGTGCCCAGCCAGGCGGTGTCGCCATCGCCGAAAGGTGGGCAGCACGCCGCCGGGTCATTACCGCCTGGCGTAGTGACCTCCCCGGCGTCAGCATCACCAGCCGGGCCGACCTGCTGCCCGACCTGCTGCACCTGCATCACGTTCGCGTCATAGGACTCGACCTGGAAAGCGAACGCGCCTGCCTGCACCTCGCCCGCGCCGCCGCCCTCAGCTGGACGACAAGGAGCACCCCGTGACCGCCCCCGCCACCACTACCCACCGCGCGGACCCGCTCGCCGCCGTCTGCACCCGCCTCGCCGACCCTTCGATCGTCGGCCCGTCGCCAGATGGACGGACCCGGCCGCAGTCGTTGGCCGGTGGCGCGGTCGGTATCGCGCTGCTACACATCGAGCGCGCCGTGTCCGGCCTCGGCGACGAAGCCACCGCCCACACCTGGATACGCGCCGCGGCCAGCGAGCCGGTCAGCATCGGCCGCAACTCCGACCCGTTCCACGGAGCCCCCGCACTGGCGTTCATGTTCCACATTGCGAGCCCGCTCGGTGGCTACCGCCGCGCCGCCAACAGCCTCGACGAGGCCACCAGCGTCCTCACCCGGCAACGGTTGGCCGCCGCGCACGCCCGCATCGACCGCCGCGAGCCGCTTCCCATGTTCGAGTTCGACCTCGTGCACGGTCTGACCGGCCTGGGCCTGTACCACCTGCACGCCCACCCCGACCACCCGATCAGCGGCGATCTGGTGGCCTACCTTACCCGCCTCACCGAACCCCTCGGCGACAACACCGACCGGCCGCCGTGGTGGCTGCCCTCCGGCCTCGGCGGCGTACCCCACGACGAGTTCCCCCACGGCCACGGCAACATCGGAACCGCCCACGGCATCAGCGCCGTCATCGCCCTGCTCGCCTACGCTATCCTGCACGGCCATGACACGCCCGCCGCCCGCGACGCGCTCAACCACCTATGCGACTGGACCGACCACTACCGCCAAGACGACCCCGCCGGAACCTGGTGGCCCGGCTACGTAGCACCCGGCACCGCCCTCAAACGCCACCGGCCGTCCTGGTGCTACGGAACCCCCGGCACCGCCCGCGCCCAGCAACTCGCCGGGCAGGCCCAACGCGACACCACCCGCCAGCAGCGCGCCGAGGAGGCGATGCTCACGGTGCTCGCCGATGAGGCCCAGCGCCAGCGGCTCTCGGAGATCGGTCTATGCCATGGCAAAGCCGGGCTGCTGCAATCCGGCTGCCGCATGGCGGCCGACAGTACCGACCCGGGCCGATCGGCCCAGCTCGCCGCCCATCTTCCCAGCCTGGCCGCCGAGCTTGCCACCCAACTCACCAGCGAAGTCTCAGCCGATCCGGAACTGATGAACGGCACCGCCGGAGCCGCGCTCGCCCTGCACACCGCCACCACCGGCAACCCGGCCACCGGCTGGGACGCCTTCCTCGCCCTGTCCTGACCGGCGAAACGCCATGACCACACCCGGATGGCGGCAGACCACCATCACCTTCGCCGACCCCGACACCGCCGAGCAGACCGCCGTCGACCACCTCGCGCCGATCCTGGCCGACGCCGAAGCCCGCAGCCTCATCACCGCCTGGTTCTACGTACGCAAAGGCGAATGGCGGCTGCGATACCTGCCCAGCACCAGCAACGGTCCTGCCGAGGACCATGTCAGCAGCGAGCTGCAACGGCTCATTCGGCTCGGCATCGTTCTCGGCGCCGTCGCCGGCATCTACGAGCCCGAGGTCTACGCCTTCGGCGGCCCCGACGCCATGGACATCGCCCACCAACTCTGGCACCACGACAGCCGCCACCTCCTCGCAGGCAGCATGGCGCACCAGCGCGAGCAGTCGATCATGCTGGTCGCGGCGATGATGCGGGCGGCAGGGCTGGACTGGTATGAGCAAGGCGATGTGTGGGCACGTGTCGCCGAGCACAGGGACCCGCCGGACCCCGGCCACGTCGCGTCTCTGCAGCACGCCACGCAGCGGCTCCTCACGGTCGACATCGTCAGCCTCACCGTCCCAGGAGCCACGATGGCGACCTGTTCGGCCCTGGTCGAGGCGTACATCGCCGCTGGTGACAGCCTGCGGCGACTCAACCAGGCCGGACGGCTCCAGCACCGCGGACTACGAGACATCCTCACCCATCACGTGATCTTCGCCTGGAACCGGCGCAGCATCCCCGGCCTGCACCAAGCAGCCATCGCTGCAGCCGCGAAGATCCTCATCTTCGGCCCCGGCCCCAACGTCGACCCTCTCACCACAGGCGGTGAAGCATGAATCCAGACGTCGCCCGTCGCTTTCCTCTAATCGCCCGCCCTCGCCCCGCCTGCACGCCCCTGGTCCAGCGCGTCGCCGACCTCGAACACCGTGCCGGTCTCGCCCGAGAGCAACACGACGTGGCCTCCGCGACCGCAGTCTTCAACCTCGCCGCCCTGCTCGCGTCCGACTGCGGCCTACCCGATCTCGCCCGCACCTGGTGCCACCGGCTCGCTGCCGTCGCGCTGGCCAACCGCACCGAGCCCCGACATGCCCTCGAACCCATCGTCAACCTCGCACGTCTGCGCATCCGCGCAGGCGACGGCCCCACCGCGTGGACTCTGTTGGAGACCCTCTACCAGGCAATCGCCACCCGCACCGACACCGTGATCGACGGCATCCTGATCCCGGCCGCAAACCTCACCGAAGCACCCGCCAGCCACGCCAACGCATGTACCTGGCTATGGAGCGTCCTACTCGGCACTGGCGCCCACGCCCTCGCCACCGCCGGCCGCTGGGACGATGCAAGCCAACGCCTCGCCCAACATAACGGCGTCGGCGTGCGCATGCTCGACGGCCGACAGGTCGCCGTCATCGCCCACGCCACAGCGGGCCGTCACCGGGAGGCGCACGCCGTGCTGAGCGCAACCCGCCCCGGCGAGGCATGGGAAAATGCTGTCACCGCGGCCATGTGGATGCATATACCGAATGACGGTCCAGACGAGGCGGCTATCGCGGCGCTAACCGCCTACCACGCGCTTGGACCTGCACAGCCAGGGCTCGCCGTCTTCCAAACCAGGCTGGGCCTCACCATCGTCGACGCCCTCGACGCCAACCATCCCGCACGCGAACCCATTGCCGCTGGCCTGATCAGGCAGGGCGTCAACGACGGCTACGCCGCCCGCGAACTACTGGGCCACCCGGGATGCCTCAGTGCCGCCAGCAGACAGCAGGCCGATGATCTCGCCAGCCTCGCCTCCCGATGCGGCCTCGGCCAAGGAGGTGTACCCGGGACGCTGCTCGCATGCCTTTACAACGCACTCGACGTTGCCGAAGCCACAATCAAACGCTCAGGTCGGGGGCACGCCCATGGACCTGCCTAGCCAGTCCTGCTCCCATGCCCGCCGCACCAGGGCCGGATTCGGGCAGCGCATATGTCACTGACGCGCCCACTACGCGATGTCAAGCCAGCCCTGCGTCGTTACAGCCGACATCAGCTGCCGCACCTCGGGCATGGCTTGAAGTTGGGGGTACTCATCGGCAAGCTGCGTTACTGCTTCGGAGGCATCATCGCCAAACTGATATTGCAATACAGCCACGGCCTTTACGGCTAGGAACTCATCGTGAGTCCTAATTGCCTCCTGCAAGACTTCATCGAACAGGCGGACCACATCTGGACCCCACCCCGAAGAGAGAAGTAAATAGACGTCCTCACCGACGCTTCCGCGTCGAAACATGTTTTCGCGGTCGACCAACTTCAAGAGCAGGATTGCGTCTGTAACGGTCCATCGGAATCGGCTCACAACGGCGGCCTTTGTTTTACCCGCGACAGTACGCGTCGGACTCGGCCATATGTCAGGATGGAATTGTACGCAATGGGCAAGCGCGTAAGCGGCGTCCGGAAGGACCTCAGGATGCAACTGACCTAAGGCGTACCTAAGCATCACGAGCGCTCTGTAGTCGACTTGGCCGACTGCGAAGCAATCCCATACCGCCGCGCCTTGTTTGTCGGGTGCATCTGAATACAAGCCCAACACGGAGCCTAATGGCGTTGACGCCCGACGTGCTGCCAACAGAAACGACTGCCAGCTTTCGCCATTCAGGACGAGGCTCGCGTATATCCGCCCAGATTGGTTATCGGGAAGAGTTCTAAGCTCCTCTGTGAGGTTAATCCAGTACAGCACATCAGCAGTAGGATCGTGGACTATGCCGAATACGGGCAGCGTCGATTCCGTCCAGAAGGCATAGTCCGCAGGGCTGTATGGTACGAACCATCCCTTAGATGACGAGTAGGAATTTCCTCCCTTAATCTGTAAAGCTATCACCTGGCCCGTTACTTCCCGCTCATCGGAGATGTCGACGTACGCATCTTTGCCATAGTCGTTGCTCTGGCTCACTTCGAGGAACACTTGGCCACGTGATTCAAAAAGCTCACGCACGCGATTAACCGCAGCCCGCTCGACGATGCGTTGATCGGTAATCTGCTTACGACCCGAGGACACGTTACACCCACTCTGAGACAGTCAAATCGCCAGACGACGAACGCGATTGCCTGGCGTCTCCTCATTCGCGCTAGGGCGACTCGCCAGAGCTAACACTGCGTTCCGTGAGCATTCGCAGCACCTTCTCTGCGTTGGCCAATGGATACGCCGCCCAATGGTGTGCCAGCGCCACAGGTATGAGGGCGTCATCATAAAGCCTTGTGCCGATGCCATCGAGGACATCTAGCGCTCTACTCAATGCTGGAAACCGAACGAAGTCACTGTAATCGGCCTCGCCGTAACCATATGCCAACTCGGTTTCTGGAACGACCGTGCTGACCAATAGTTGCCCGTCCGCCGAGTGGTAGAACAACTTCCGACCAAAGTAGGTTTCAGCCAGGCTGCGCACCCTGAGTCTCTTGGTCATATACACGTCATCGAGGCGCATCAGATGGCGTCGCTTCACAAATCGTCGTATGCCGTGGAAGTGCTCGACCGGGTACCCGCTCTTTGCGACTCCGATCACGACGGGCGGCTGATGACCACGAAGCCTTGCACGTCGCATGATCTCCTGCCAACAGCCTCGGAGCCCGTGCTGAAAACGTGCTGGTTCACCGAAGAGAGCGAGGTCGCCGTCACAGATAAACGCGGTCTGTTGGAGCATGCGGGGCGACATGGCCTCAATGCCCAACGCAACGCCAATCAAAACGAGATGTTCGATGACCTGACTGGTCCGGCTTAACACTTGCTTATTGCTGTCGTCTGAATTGAATTGTTCCCAAATGCGCAAGGCGTCTGTCGGCCATACATTGGCACCGCACTCGGCACACTTACTCATAGACAGCGCCGGAATCGGGGCACCCTTATAGCCGCGAGGCGGCTCGTTCAGTGAACACTTCTTGTTGGGGCACTTCGTCAGAAGCAAATTGCCGCGCGCGGCGGCGGACGCCTCGTGTGGTCGAGCATAGCGCTGCGTTTCCAGCAGAAGTTGGAGGAGCGTTCGCTGCTGGATGACGGTGTCCGCGAATAGATCGAAGAATTCCGCACGAAAGGCTTCGTCGGGATCTTCAAAACTTTCGTGCTCCAAGAAGGAGCCCGGTAGGAATCCGGATACGACGGAGGACTCCGTGGCATCTGCTAGCCGGGCTGGGTCGACGAACGGACCAGTCCGCTCGAGCATCTGTCGGAGGTCGATGAACACGCCGGCTATCTGCATATAAAGCACGCGGGTCGAAGGATACCTGTCATAAGCTTCCTGGTCCTCGTGTCCGGAACCGTCTACGCAAACCACGTACTTGATCTCAGGACTATGCACCTGCCCGAGTGTGTCTGCATCAACAATCCGCTCAAGGATCATAGACTCGTCGAAGGCGTCCTCGGGCTTGTGATAACGCGCCAGCCGTTCTGCGATGATCGGATTGGCGGACGTTGGAAGGTGACCTAGACGGGATGCCATTTCATAACGAATCGCGCCAAGTGCCGAACGAGAAGTGTACGACATGTTCAGCCTTCGAGCTCGAACATCGGTTCGGTCTGGGGCGGGAACTTGTTCGAGTAGATCTCGTCGGGATCTGGGCAATCTTCAAAGGAGTCGACCTTTGCCACATCCGGGGCGAAGTCATTACTCCGCACGGTGGGCGGAAGTCCGCACTCCTGCCGGATGCGATTGACCATCGACAGGTCGAATTTGGCAACCTGTATGGGGAGGGTATAGGGCGACGAGTCTGTGCGGAGGCGCACGAATCCTCGGTCGTCAGCCGTTAGGATTTGATCAGTGAAGTCTGCGAAGTCATAGAATTTTGCTAGCTTGGCGACCTCAGCAGAATTGTTCATATATGCGCACACCCAATTGGCAGTGTTCGAGAGGATCGACTGGTCGACCGTCGATACTTCCTGAGTGGCGTAGATTAGCCCGATCTTGTACTTGGCCGCCTCTCGCGCCAGCCGAACGTACGGATCGTTAGCCGTGGTTGTCTTCGCGAACTTGTCCCGGTCAAGCAGACGATGCGCTTCCTCCAGGAAGATCTGCATGGGTCGCGGCGACATTCCTTCGCGAAATCTCTTCGAGGCGTTACCCAGGATCACTGTGATGACACGCTCAGCGCAGACCTGCAATACCTGCTCTGACCCGCGCGAGAGGTCGACGATGACCAGTCGCCCCCGAGCGAGGTCGGCGTAGATCGACGGAGCAAAGTCCGTGGTCGCATCGCCTGAGTGGTATTCGTTCAGAAATCGGAGGATCTTCCACCCGCTTGCCGAACCGGTGGGCGAGAGCATGTTCACCATGCCATCGATGGCCGGGTCTCCGTGGCCGCCGGAGGCTCGGTCCGCGACCCATAGACTGACGGCCTCTACGCTGGTTTCCTCTGCCTCTTCATCCGTCTTGGCTTTCCGCCCGCCGCGGGCCCGGCCAGCCGACTTCGCAGCGCGAGAAGCTTCCGTGGCGATGCGCACACAAGCCTCTTCCAGTTGCGCACCGGTGAGATACAGGTACTGCCCTTGAGCGCTAACGTCGAGACCCCGTACATCCTTCAGGAGGTCACGCGTCCCCTGGTTCACCGGTAACTGGAAGCGCCATTTGGACGGTGGGCGCAGACCAGCCTTGTGAAGGATGGCGAAGTACATCGCCCGTACTGCCAGCAGGCGCTTTTTGTCGCCCGTGTCATCGACATCGTCAGGGCTTCGAGTTGGGTCGCAGGCCAGGAAGTTGTTGATATAGACCTTGTTCTCGCCGGCAAGGAACGAGTTGACCAGGCTCCAACACCCGTTGATCTGCTTGTCGTCAAAAAAGTTCAGGGACAAAGGGCGAATGTTGGCGGCACGTTCCTGATGTGTTGCGCCAAGCCGGTAGATCCTCACGTTGTCGCCGAGCTGCGAGAGCGCTGTTCCGTCCTGGCGATTGGCGTAAGCGTATTCACCGGCAGGGTCGAAGATCAGCTGTCCGACCCGTGTGCCCGTTCTGTGCGCATATAGATGGACTGCGGACGCCAGAACTTTCATGGTGTTCGACTTGCCAGCGCGGGTCATGCCGAAGACTGCGGTCTTATGGGCGACGAAGTCCTTAGGGCGAACCTTCACGTCTACTTCGGTGCCTTGACCGTCGGTCTTGGCAACCCGCTCGCGCCTGCGAGCTGATGAGTACCGCAACGTGCCGATGACCATAGTTGCGTCGGTGTCCGGCATGTCAGCGTTCGGAGCATCATCCCCTTGTTGATCTCCAGGGCGCTCACCCATAGGAAGCTCGACATGATCGATAATGATCTGAAGGCTTTCTCCGTGGGGCTTGGACACAAGGTAACCGGCGGC
Source organism: Hamadaea flava (assembly GCF_024172085.1). Taxonomy (NCBI): domain Bacteria; kingdom Bacillati; phylum Actinomycetota; class Actinomycetes; order Micromonosporales; family Micromonosporaceae; genus Hamadaea; species Hamadaea flava. The sequence continues at coordinate 3,977,790 of NZ_JAMZDZ010000001.1, forward strand.
AGCGTAAACCGCGTCCACATCCTTGCCGAATACCAGGTCACCTGACTCGTTCTCGACGAACGTACCAAGCACGCGGCAGCGGAAGGCAGCCTGCTGCATCATGGCCTGGGTCAGGTTGTCGGTAGGCGGTGCTGGGTCCTGGTTCTGCCGGTAGTGGTTAGTGATAGCACGGTCAGTGTCAGCCGCACGAAGGTGGATCAAGTCTGCCTGATTGGGCAGCGATGTTTCGCAGATCACGCGAAGAAGGATGACGCTGCGGTCGGCCGGCGCGATCTCAGCGGACGCCTTCGGGTCGTCAAATCCCCTCGGGTACGCCAGGAGCAGGCAGTGCTGCGGCACGCCGTGAGCACGCATCATCCACGAGTCGTTGGTCAGCACACTGGCTTCGTGATAACCCAGGTTGAAGACGCCGCCGATCTTTACTGACTGCCGCACAAGGCGGAACAGCGGCGACTCTTCGGCTGCTGCGTGTTCTCCCAGACTGAGCGACGACATGGCGGAACCGATACCTCCGAGGGGCGGGGCTTAGGAGCTTCGATGAAGCGCAACCATGATGCAGCACGCGTAGGACACTTTGCACGCCGTCAGGAAGACGTCCAGGTTGCCTGGCGCGTCGCTAACGAACGGACGATCCCGCGACTACACGGTAGGACGAGGAGTCCGGAACGTCGAGGAAGTTGGTAACGAGCAGCTCGTCCCGCACTACGCGCGCCTGTTTGCGTTGGTTTTCGGCAGGCTGGCCAGCAGCGGTGTAGCGGTTCTTCACATAGATGAGGGTTCGCGTAGGGTTCGCCGGATAGAGTGAACGCGTCGTCGCGGTGTCGTCGTAGGACAAGATCCAGCGGAACGGAAGCTCCGTGGCCAACGTCTCGGCAAGTTGCTTGTGATGATCATCCTCGAAGGACCACACATATAGAGAGGGCGCCTTCTCGACATACGGCGGATCAAGGTAGACGAGGATCTCATCCTTGTCTACTAACTTGCCAAATGCGCTTTTGAGGCGTGCGAGACTTGTGGTCCAGTCCCCGTGCCAGACGTCAAGTAACCGGCCAGTATCGGCTAGCTCGCCGATGGCTCGGAGCCGCGTCGCGATTGCATCCTTGTTAAAACGGCAGTCGATCTTGTATGGGGAGGACTGAGCGCGACCTCCGATCGGACCAGCCCATCCATGGAGGATGCCCGAGAAGGTCGTCCTATTCATAAACAAGCATTTGAGGCCGCGCTCTTTGACGCCGCGGGGGTTCGACATTCGCCACCAGTCCCAGCGGTCGACCGTCACCTCCTCCTCCATCATCCTGTTGATGAGCCAACTGGTGTGGAAGGCAGCTGTGTACCAAAACGAAGAGACGAGCTCGTCTGCGTCCGCTAGGACGGCGTGTTGAACGGCCCCAGTTCCGAGCAACCGCAAAGCTGTCGATGCGCCGCCGCAGAAGGGCTCAAGCAAGAGCCGAGGCGGCGGAACATTCGCGCGCACCAACGACTCGATAATGGGTACGAGCTGCCGTTTTGCACCGGGATACCGGAGCGGGCTCAACACAGCCTGCCTGAACAACTTCTCATCCGTTACGGCGGCTGGCTTGTTCAGGACCTCATCGGCTGGCCACGGCCGAACCCTTTTAGGGACAGCTTGACTGCGCTCGCCTCGGACGACGTGCGCGGCCACCCTATGTTCCCTCCATGTTGAGATCGACTGGGCTACCGTATCTGCCGCTCCTTACCGAGGTCGGGAACGACACAGATTACGGCACCCAAACAGTACGGGCGTACTTCGGCACGATCAAGACCGTGGCGGCTACTAGTCACATAGCCGCTGCTAACAGCCATGATCGCCATCGCGGCCATGACCGCCACCACCGCATGGGGCTGTCTGCCGATTCACCGACCCGATTCGGTGGGCTCGGTTGAGCCGACGGCCGACGGCTGTGCGAAGACCTGACGGACAAAGTTCCGGAACTCTGCGTCCAGGCCAGCGACCGTCACAAGGAATCCACAGACGTCGGCAAGCAGCTTGGCTGCCAGAGGATCGAACGCGTCACCGAATGCCTGCGCGGCGGTTGAGGGCTCCTTGGCGAGCTGAGCCTCGGCTGCCCACTCGGCATACCTCAGCTCGTCGCTGATGGAGTTCGGGCGACGCAAGTGCCGCGTGAGAAGTTCGAGCAACTGTGGGTACCACGGAGGTAGCACCCCATCGGTTCCGCCGATAACCGTCTGTTTGGGCGCAAGGCGCTGCAGCATCTCTGCCAGCCGCCGTTTCTCTTGCAAGGCCATCTGGCCCCCGAAGAGATACTGCTGGAGAGCGGTGTCAATGTCAGTCACATGCACGGCCCGCACGTTTCGGGCTGCATGAGCGAGGGACAGTGTGTACAGCCAAGAGCAATCCAGAAACAACGCTCGATGTACCGGATGCTTCGGGTCGAGGACCTTCGCAACCTGCTCCAAGTGCGCAACCACCTGGAGCAGGTTGCGATGTTCCTCGTACACCCAGTAGTCGAATTGCCGGTATTCGGTGAGCTTGTCAAGCTTCTTGTCTAGATTGGTGAATGCTTTAAGGGACGCCTCGACCAGTTTTTGGTCGAAAAGAATCGAAACTGGACCAGTAGCCAGTTCCAGGACCGACGGATGAAACTCCTCAAGCCGAGCCAAATCGCCTGGCTCCAGGACAGAGATCCCAAGCCGCGCTGCGAGCTGGCGCGAAGCGGCAGTCACGCCGCCAGCCCGAACCATCCATGCATCGTCGGCGGCGAAGAAGTCCGACACGCCCCGCACCCAAAACATCCGCTCGGTCGAACCCCGCTGAGAGGTCTTGCAGTCCGAAATCACGGTGCGCAGTGCGAAGCCAGGACTGACAACGACTCCCAGAACGTCAAGGTCGGTAAAGGACTCGAAGCGCGGGGTCGCGCGGCCGGCGGCAGAGGGAATGTAGGCGCGCAGCGGCACATCGACGCGGGTAGAAAAGCCCATGCGCCACAGAAGGCGTCGAGAAGCGATCTTGAGTCCGAGGTCGTGCTCCGTCATAGTGCTGCCCTTCCCATGGCCGTAGCGATCAACGCGCTGTACTCCTTGTCGGTCAGCGTCTTTTTCTCCCGGCGACGGCTTACTGTCTGCAGTGGTGCTTGATAGGGCGAGTTAAGTGAGAGCAGACCTCGTGCCGCGTCGTCGCCGGCACGGTCCTCGATCGGCTCGCCGTAAGTCATGAGATCACGGGCAAGGCGGACCGCCTCCACGTTGTCGTCCGTGACGATCAGCTGGGGCATCACCCAGTTTCCAGACGGCACGAAGTCGACGATCTGCATGCGGAACAACAGCTGGTACTGCCGCTGGTGCGAGCCGTGCGGTCGAAGCCTGTGTCCCCGGTCCGGGTCCAGCAGCGCAGTGAGCACACGGGCGGGATCACGGGCACTAGTCGCGCCTCCGAAATGCTCACCGCACCGAACGCAGGCGATTACGGCCAACGCTTTCTCCAACACGGCCTTACGGGCAGTGAGAAGGCTCGGGTCCGGCAGGTATGGAAGCGTGGCGAAGGGCTGGTCGAATCCCTCCGGCCGGGTTACCGACGGCGCCAAGATGAAACCGCGGCTGATGGCGTCTGCCAAAGCTGGGAAGCCCTTGTCGTCCACGGGCAAGCCCTGGTGTGACCTCACAGCAGCGAGCTCCTCGGCGATGCGACCGCTCCCGTGTTGCTCCAGGAGGGACCCGAGCAGCGCCGGGTTCTCGAAGCCGAAGAACGGCGAATAGAGGACTTCACCATCGATCAACGCAACGCCGTTGATCAGCGATGCGGCCTTGCCGATCTCGATAAGGCGAGGAACATCGCGATGATCAAGACCGAGTTCGTTCTCCAGCTCCTCGCTCGGGACCGGCGAATGTGCAAGCCTGTCCACAACTGCCAGCATCTCCTGCTCAAGCTGGCTAGGCTGATCACTTCGCCAGGCGCCACCCAGACGTTCGTAGAGGTCCTCGTGGTACGGCACGTTCTCAGTGAAACCGAGGATCTTCTGGCCACGTCGCTGGACGTCATCAACGAGCCCCGCACGCTCTAGCGTGTCGACGACTGCACCGAAGGCGTACGGACTGATGTCGAGCTGCTCCGCCACGATGGTCTTGAGCGCCTCGGCATCTGATACAACGTCCTGTCCCCTGACCAGTGACGCGAGGCTGGCGGCCATACCCACGGTTCGAGTGTCCGCCAGAGGCGTCAGCGTGGCACTGTTCGGATCGACGTTGCGAAGACCGTTATGAATGTCATGGCACCTGAGGCCAGCCTTGAAGTCCCCGAGAGGCCCCGTCATCACCCATCCCCTTGCTGAGCGCTTATTCCGCACTAAACAGACAGGGCCCGGGTCAACGAGCCCAAGGGCTCGGTGAGGGGTGGTCGACCACGCGAACTGTCCTGCCGAAATCTACCGGACGCGTCCCGTTGATCCGAAATCGTTTCTGGCCCGCGTTGGCCCGCCTGCCCAGGCCGCGACGTACGCATAGTGCGAGACCGACGGACTAGCTCGACCCGGGGGGCAGGCTCTCGACTAAATCGACTATGTGCCGCGCTAAGCGACACTCGATGGTTAGATCAGCCGCTACCCGCCGAGTACCACCACGCCAGGATCAACCAGACCGCCCCGAGGCCGTACCGGCGAGGTTAAGGCACCCTCAGTCGCTTGATCGGCGCGGCGTCGGCCGAGAGCCGACGCCGCGCTCCGTATTCGATCAGCCGGTAGGTAGCCGCCATGTGCCGCTGATGATCGCGACGTCGCTGGTCGCGTCAGGCCGTTCCCATGTTCGACGGGACCCGCCGGGGGCACCACGCATGAGCAGCTAAAACAAGGCCCCGACCAGGGATTTCCCCGGCGGGGCCTTCGTACATCTGTCCGACTGTGTCCGGTGATTTCCGGGCGGCTGCGACTGTTCTTGCCGAATGCGTGCCCAAGTTTTTAGGCTGCTGGACCGTGCCCCAGCGCGTGCTGGATTCGCTGCCTCAGCAGGTGTTTTCCGCCGTCCAAGCACTTGGCGTAGATCTTATAGAGGACCTCGATGGAGCGCCCGGCCCACGCGGCGACGTCGGCCGGTGGAACGCCACCGTTGAGCCACGTCGAAACGGCGGCATGACGCAGGTCATAGGGAGTCCCTGCGAGGGGCGACGCCTGGACCTCCGGCGTGAACACCTCGGCGCGAGCGCGACGCCACGCCTTGTTGATCGTATTGCGTGGAAGTTCCTCGCCGTTGCGTTCCCCCCGGAAGAGCAGACCGTCTGACCCGACACCGAATCGCTCAACGTGCTCGAGGAGTAGTGCGGTCAGTTCCGGAGGACAGGGCACGGTGCGACTCTCCCCCACTGCGCGCTGCTTCAACCGCCGGTTGTCGCGATTCGTCCCGGTCGGGCTGCGTCGGATCTTCGGCCAGGCAGGCATGGTGGCGGGCGACGGTCTTCTCCAGGTGGTCGCCGAGGTTGCGCCACAGATGCCAGCGGTCAGCGACTTCGATCGCGGTCGGAGCGGCGGCGTGCACTGCTTCGGCGTAAACGCCGGCCCGGTCGCGGCAGACGACCTGGACCTCGGGATGCTCGGCCAGCCATGCTGCGAGGGTGGCCGCTTGCCGGTCGGGTAGTAGGTCGATCGGCCGGTGGGTGGCCATGTCGATCAGGATCGTGCCGTAGACACGGCCGCGGCGTAGCGCGAAGTCGTCGACGCCCAGCGTCGTGACGGCAACCGCTGCCGGGTCGGGCAGGGCGCGGACCAGGCGCAGCATGCTGCTACGGCTGACGTGCAGGTTCAGCTGCCGACACAGGCGGGCGGCTGCCCGCCCTGCCAGAGCCAGACCGATCTGTTCCAGCACATCACGCAGCGGTGGACAGCGTCGCGCGCATCGGTCGGTGAGGCCGCTGATCTGCTCGGCGAACCGGCGCACGGGACAATCGGCCTGCTGGCAGACGAACAACCGGACCGTCAGTTGCACCACGACCTGCCGTCCGCCCGTGGTCAGTTCGGCAACGTCACGCCGATACCGGCCATGCCCCCGCCTCGACGAATATCCACATCCCGGGCAGGCAGCAGTCGGCGTCCACGCTCGGGCACGGATCCGCACCTCGCAGCCAGTCTGGCTGACGACGTCCACAGCCAGCCCGGCCAGGTGAGGAGCAATACGTCGACGACGATCATCAGCGCACCGGCAGCCCTGTACATATTGGACCGACGGAGAGCCAGGGGCCAGCTTTGATCAATGAATTTGGACCAGATCCATTTTTTCAACCGGCGCCGACAGCGGGATGACAGGTGTCAATTGCGTCGTTGACGGATGGGGTCAGGGTCAGCGTGGACGTGTATCGCGGCGTGTGCCGCCGAACCCGGACTGGCGTTTGGTGGCGGGTCAGAGCTGGTGGGGATCACCGCCCACGGAACACCTGGTGCAGTACGAGTATCAGGCGCGATGCCCAACGAGCGACGAGATAGCAGCCTGCGGGCACTGGGCTGCCGAGCACGACTCAGTCCAGAGACGACAACGGGCATAGGGCAGGATCTCTTGCACTCGACCCCACGCCACGAAAGGGCCACAGTGACTATCCCTGTTGGGCGCTCGTCACAGCCTCATGATCTCGCTGCTGCGATCTTCACCGCACTGGCTGAAGAATTCCTGTACGCCACCCAAGCGCCACGGCCATTTTACCTTCGGGACAAGCAAAACACCCAGTCGGACCCCTTCGATGAACTGGTGAGCGACGTGCTGAGCCGCAGACTCCCCCAAGGGATCTTGGTGATTACGTCAGGCAAGCCCCTGGTAAGTCCCGACCTAGTTGTGGCTCGTCCGGAAGAGACTCGCCTCCTCATTGCGGGTGGCACCGACCTTGACGCTCGCCGCATCGTGGCGGTCGAGGTGAAGAAGGTCAACTCCGACGCCTCGGGACGAGCAGCGCGGAGTACTGGAATCGACTACAACTCGACTCCGCCCGCCGCCACGGTGAAAGTCGAATCTGCGGCCGGAAACCTGCTGCGCGTACCGGCCTTCTACCTGTTCGTTGTGCTTTTGCCTCATGGCGAGGACCAGGTCGTACAGACCTTGGCGCTCGTAACTGGATCCGCGCTGAACCAGGACATTCAGCTGTACGACGATGCGACAGGCGTCCGCCAGAAGAGCATTGGCTTGGGAACCTTTGGGGACGGGCTGGACAGGCAACGCCCAATGTTCGTCTTCGCAAACCCCCTCGGCTGGCCGTGGCTGACGGGGGAGGCCACGCTGCTGCATGACCGTTCTGACCTTGCAGAGGAGCAGAACCTCGTGCGCGTTCGAGAGGTCGAACGGACGGCGAAGGATGGCACTGTGCACACGTTCTGGTGCTACAGGCTACGCCGCGGCGTCCCGGATATCACGGGGCCCAAGGTCAGCGAGCCCTTCCCCACCCCGGCAAACCGGAAGACAGAGACAACGCCTCGGGGGCGGTTCCAGGTCAAGCTTTGAGCTTTTGAGAAGATACGGCGAACTCAGCGCACACACGGTCTGCCGCCACCCCAGCCTCGGCAAGGAGGTCGTCAAGAGAACGGTCGCAGGTCGGATCAGTGTAGGAGGCGACAACTGCCCCGCGCACAACCGATTGAATGTCGCTCCAGCCAACCGCTACACCGGCGTCCCGGCACTCGCGTAACTCCGTGACGACCCGATCGACGCTTGGACGCACGCCACCCGAGGTCTTGCGGCAGACGATCACGGCATCGAGGTTGGATGGATCGCTAGCGCCGGATTTGGGGGTTGCCACGCTCAATTCGCCCTTAACTGGTTGAACGGCGGTGATCACGAATCCGGCATTACGCAGTGCGGTTACTAACGCGGACCATCCGGCCGCACGGGCCTGATGGAAGGTGAAGGCGAGGATTCCGTCTTCCTTCAGGACACGAGCACACTCTTGCCATACATCCTCGATCGCCTTGGCGAATTCGTCCGAATCGGCCGACTGCACCTCGCCCTCTGCTCGGGTAGTGCTCAGCTCAGTTGGGTAGCCCTCGAAGGGCCGCACGCCGCGCAGCCACGCATGGAAGGAGTCAGCAAGTTCCGAGTAGTGCACGTTGTCAAGGTACGGAGGGTCATTCACCACCAGGTCGATAGCGGCGTCGGGCAGATCGAGGTGCGCCGATGACTTGCCCACGACCAAGGACGAGTTCGGCTGCCGGGTGAACTCTGACCACTGCTGCACGACAGGTGCATTCAGCGTCATGGAAATGCCGAACACACGCTCGGCGCCGACCAGGTCGTGTGGTGATTCCTTGTACTCAAGCACTCGCAGCAGGCGGCTCTTGAAAAGTGTCGAAAACGAGCCAGAGGAGGCGATGGTTCCCCAGGGATGCGCCTCCAAAGGCGTCCTTTCAGGCTTCAATATATGGTGAGAGAACACGTGCCGCACCGCTCCAGTTCCCTCGCCCTTGTATGATCAGAAGAGGTTGTTGAACTCCAGAACACCGGAGAATAGAGCGGCAAGCGCTTCACGCTCTGGGCTGATGGGCAGGTCCCGAACTGCAGCACCAAGCAGGCCGAGGCTATACAGCTGCCGCGCGTTAAAAAACTGTCGCCACTCCCGATAGCCCCATGACAATGCCTGGCGCGTGTTGTATCCGGAGTCAAGGCGGCCACAGGGCATGACGATCTTGTCCGCATTCTCGGTCAGAAGCTGCTCGGCTCGGCTATACAACTGCTCGTCGAATTCGCCAATGGGATCGTAACGGCGTCCGCCGTCGAGAGTGAGGACAAGCTTTGCGTACATGCGTTGCCTTGGCGGCTGCCCGCCGAGCGCATCGATGATTTTGGTCCGATGCCCTGCGGAGCAGGTCATGGTTGCTCCTGCGACTGGCCCATCGAATGACCCCGACCATCGACAATCGTGGCAGGTGAAGCGTGTGTCCGCGGAAAGGTCGACGGCGACTACCGCGTGACACTGAGGGCACGTTGCCTGCGCCGCCGGATAACGCTTCGGATATGCATGCTGAGCGAATATGTAACGAGAAAAGAGCTCGATTGGTGGCGCGCCTCCTGGACACAACGGGCAAGCCACGGTCGATACCCAGAGGTAGTAAAGGACGTGCTCCCCGTCCTTCGTCATATGAAGCGAGTCAATCTCTGCCTTGACGCGACTTTCGACGTCTTTAAAAGCTTCGGCGAGTGCTTCGTGATCCCACTCTGCCAATGCCTGACGCTGAACGAGAGTTGCCACCGGATTGATATCGTAGCCGATAACTCGGCAACCCATTTTCGCAGCCTCGACCAAGGTGGCCCCGGATCCTGCAAATGGGTCCAATACGACCACATCCGGCCGATGATTGAGCGACCCGTAGGCAGCCACCGCATCGTCGCGCGAGTCAGCGAGGGCGGAAGCGAGGATGCCTCGAAAGACACTACCCAGACGCTATGCCCACCTATTGTGCGTGTGGCTCGCCGGCCGATGCACCTCCTTGCGCCACGACTCTCGTTCTGCGGCGGCAGAGACAAACCCGGCCGGGAACCCTACCTCAAGTGCCGTCGCCTTCACCCCGCTAGTTTGGCAGGCGGGACCGACGATCCAACACGGGGGCGCACCGATAGTGTTTGGTTGACCAAGGCCCCAGTGACCGGGACCCTGTGAACGGTGTCTCCGGCCTAAGGGCCTGAAACACCGAGGCTGCGCGACGGCTCCGACCCGAGTGACAGGCATCAAGATGAAGCGCCGAGCCCGGCTGCTCTCCTGACATTTGCTTTCTAAGGGGTTCCGTGCGACAACCGTCGCGTGACAACCGGTCCCGGTAGAGACGACGCATATTCAGCGCCTTCCAAACCCGACACAGTCGCCGTAGGCTCAGGCATCGGGCGCCCGCCTACGAGGTCGACCGCGACTATGCGGAGGGTTCAACATGTCGACATACGATCTTTCCACCCTGGTGGAAGGCGAGCACATACCGTCGCACCAGCTCAGAAGAGCAAGCACACTGGGCGACGTCTCTGACGAGCATCTGAACGAGAAGTACATCCGCGGCGATGTCCGGATAGTCGTTGAACAAGCTCGCTACCCGCTGAAGCAAGTGTCCGATCTAGTAAAATCGGCCGACTACGATCTACAGCCCGACTTCCAACGGCGTCCACGCTGGAGCAGAGAAAGGCAATCGCGGCTAATCGAGTCCTTCATAATGAATGTCCCTGTTCCGCCGGTCTTCCTGTACGAGACTGAATATTCGCGTTACGAGGTCATGGATGGTCGGCAGCGCCTCACCGCAATTTCCGACTTCTACGAAGGTCGCTTCGAGCTTGAGGGTCTTGAGCATTGGGCCGAATTGAATGGCAGGCGCTACAACACTCTGCCTGAGCAGGTGAGGCGGGGTATTGACCGGCGATATCTGTCTTCCATAGTCCTTCTTCACGAAACCGCAAAATCTCCTGAACAGGCGGCGCGACTAAAGCAGCTGGTGTTCGAGCGTATCAACACAGGCGGAGAGGACCTGTCCTCGCAGGAGAAGAGAAATGCCTTATCTCCTGGTGAACTCAATAAACTATGCATCCGCCTGGCTCGGTTGCCGTCACTTTGCCAGATGTGGGGCATTCCGACGCCAACGGAGGATGAGCGTTTAGGTGACCCCAACTGGCAACCGCCTCCGGAGCTTGCCGAGAATCCTCTCTTCAAAAGGATGGAGGATGCTGAACTTATACTTCGATTCTTTGCTCATCGCCAGCGTCGTGAGCTTTGGCGTAGCGGAACGCGGCTCGAAGAGTACCTGAGCACGTACCTGCGAATCGGCAATGAGTTCAAGCAGCCGACTCTCGCCGCCCTCGAAGAAGTATTTGTCGCCACCAGCGACCTGGCCTTCCAGGTCCTCGGGGTCTCAGCATTCTGGCTCTACAGGGAACGAAAGGGTGCATGGAGTTGGGTAGCGCGTCCCACGCTTGTATCGTATGACTCATTCATGTGGGCGTTTAGTAGATTGCTCAAAAAGAAAGATATCCTTTTGCGTCGCGCAAAAGAAATTGACGGGGAATTGGCGAACTTTTACGTGAGTAATTACGCTAAATTCGACGGACGGCGAGTCAACACGAGCGACATTGAGGCAAGAGACATGGCCGCGCTCGCCTTCCTGCAGTCCTTTTGCGAGGTCTAGGTGGACCTCGCGACCCCAGTCTTGCAGGCCGACGAGGGATTCCGCGAGACACGGCAGCTGATCGAAATGTCAGCGCTGCTGTTAGATCTTCGCAGGAAGACAAGTGTGGCCGCGACAACCGATGAGGCTCGGTCGATATTCAAAATAGCAGCCGGCAACGGCTGGCGGCGGCAGGTGTACTCTGCCGTGATTGTACAAGCCTACGCAACGCACGAGAGGTTCGTTCGGGACCTTGCGAAGGCCGTGGGAGACTTTCTCACGGAAACCTACGCGACTTATGACGATCTCCCCAGGCGGACCAAAGACGAGCACATGAAACTAGCCGTGCGTCGGTTACAGGATGTTACTGAGCGTGGCCATTCTCAAGAAGTGGTGGACCCCCAAAGGATTTTGAGTCGTCTTACCGCCTGCTTGGACGGAGGACTGCAACTGAATTTAGACGTGCTTGTACGTCACCCGGCGAACTATCGAAGCGGGGTTGTCGAGGAGGTCTTTTCACGCTTCGGTTTGGATGTGCGCACCACCTCTTCTAGGGAAGATCTATCAGTCCTCGTTGGAGGCGTGCTCAATGGCGTATACGCGTCGGCCGCGAGCGTGGTGGACGACCTGGCCGATCGGCGCAACCAGGTAGCGCATGGAGGACTGGTCGAAGAGATCCTTGGAGCCGAGGACCTTGCAGGCATTGTCGATGCGGTCGCTGGCTACGACCTCTGGCTCGCCCGGCATGTTGCAGATTGCCTCTTATCGGACCTGATACGCCGCAACGGCACTCCGATTGCAACCGTTGATCGCACTTGGAGAAACCCTAACACAGGGATTAGCTCAATAGCCCGATTGGTTGATGTTGCTTCTAGCCTAATTCGAGGCGATGTTGTCTATGTCGTTATACCCCAAACGGCAAAAGCATCTACATGCTCGATTGTGAGTATCCAAGTGCACAATGAGCCTGCTGACGCAGCAAAGCCCGGCGGGGGACCATTTGGCGTCGACTTGGGACATGGTGTCACGAAAGGAGTCAGAATCTATGTCCTGAATGATCGATGGAAGTCAATCGCCAACGCTCTACGACGCGTGGCGGATCTGGCGCCGATAGGCCAGCAAGATCGCGCAATTGCCTCGCTGGTTCCTAGCCAGCACGAGCCTGAAGCGGCGGAGATGGTTGTTCTGGGCGGCATGACAGCGCCAGCGACAGAGCCAGCGACAGAATAGTCTAAATCGACGCAATTGAGCGATTCGCTCATGATCCGAGCCTTAGGCCGAAATTGTTGCGGTCCCGGCGAGGAGGAGGAAGCGCTATCTCAGGCCCAACGAGCCGCCATCGTTGGTGCACTGATGTGTACAGCCTCTCAACCGACAAGCGTGAGCCCCGCGTCTGCGTCACCGACTGGGTGCTCGGCCAGGACCTTCGCCAGACGATCCTCATACGATGAACCTTCTACACGACCCTTCTCCGGACCGACAAATTGCCTCCAGCGCGATGGATGACGAGGTCCGCCAGCCACCTGCCAGAATCGAGTGAAACGTCCTGCTAGTTGCGCCATGAGCCAATCGGCTTGCTGTCGTAGCAGCCTTCCAGTCGGGCCGGGCGAGGCACTACAGCCCCAGCCGAATAGCACTTCCTGGGCATCCCCCAGCGCCGCAGCGAGCAGGTGCCGGGAGCGCTCGAGATCGTGCGCGGTGATGCTGGTTTCGAGTAGCTGCGGTTTGTCCTTGGTGGGCACGTCCAGCAGGTTCGTGATAGTCAAGCCACCGCATGACGTCACGGGTAGTGCCGCGCTTAGGTTGCGAAACGAGGTCGTCTGAGCTGTTGCTTTAAGCGCTGGATTCAGCAGCACTGCGCAGAGCGTTCGTGTGGGGAGCTCGACGGACACCGAGGAATGGTCACACAGACTCCGAGCTGACGCACGTAGGACGGGCCATCGGCTTGTCGTCTATGGCCCGGTGTAGCAGGAGCCGCTTCTCCGGTCCAAGTCCGATCACACGGCCGGTGCTTTGCCGCAGCCTGTGGCGTTACGCGCAGCGACGACCGTGCTGCCGATACGCTGTCATCCGCGATGAGTGGGTTGCGAGGCCCGAAGCGCGGCTTCGGCAGCCGGGCGCCGGCGCGCGTCCGCACCGCAGGGTAGGTAGGGTTTGAAGTATGTCACGGAGCCGAGTAGAGGGCACTTAGTTGAGTACTGTCGAGCAGGTCTTGAGTACTGTCGAGCAGGTCTTCCTTGAGTGCGCGAGTGCTCGTGCAACCGGTGCCTTGATCCGCAAGGTGAGCGCGAGCGACAAAGAGTTTCATTTTCAGAACTGGGTTCAGGCCCGGCTTGATGCTTGCGACCTTCAATATGACCAGCCGGGCCGTAACTTATACCCAGACTTTCGGCTCGTGCATCACGCTGAAGGCTACGAGGTCAAGGGCCTGGGGTGGCCTGGCCGTGAAGCCAACTACGACTCCAACTCACAGGTGCCATCCGGAAAACACCGGGGACGCGATGTCTTCTATATTTTTGGCCGGTACCCGAATGACACGAACGGAATGGACGAGTACCCAGTCACAGATCTCGTCATCTGCCATGGCGACTTTCTCAACGCGGATTCCAGCTACGTCCATCTGAACAAGTCTTTTCGAGGCTTCGGATCATACGGTGACATCCTGGTACGGGACCGGAAGATGTATGTAGTTCCCACACCCTTTGCGCTAGCGGCCGGCACAGTAGGCTTGGCCACTCTGATCGTTCCTGCCAATTTTGTTCCAGAGAGTAAACAGCTCATTCGGGTCGGAGAACTTGCGCGAGTCGAAGTCGAGAAAATAGTCGTTTCGTACGAGTTCGATCTCCGGACCAATGAGATGCTTCGGCACATGGCACCTAACCCCAGTGCTGGCGTCGAGCACCGATTCCACGCTTACCGACCCAAGGGCCAAGGTGAGCAGAACCAGGTGACGCTCACTTCGGCGAGGGTAGAGGCACTCTCCTATGAATAGCCGCCGCGCGAACGTCCCCGTACGGTCAGCGCTTGAAACATGTTTCCCCAGCGCTATGCTGAGTACAGTCGGCACCCACGAGTCATGGCGCAAGGAAGTGCACCGGCCCGCGACGAGCACACATAAGTGGTGGGCTAAGCGACTCGGGTCAGTTTTCAGAGGAATCATTGTTGCCGCGACTACGGAGCAAGGCGGCGACGCTGCCGCGGCCTACTCGTGTGCCACCCGACTGACGGGCACAGTAGTCCTCGATCCGTTTGCCGGTTCAGGCGTCACTGGCGTCGAGGCTATCAAGTTGGGCGCGACGGCGATCTGCATGGATATCAATCCTGTCGCGACGCTTGTGCAGCGGCAAGCGCTCCAACCGTGGGATCTTGCCGCTCTTTACGACGCCTATGCACGCGTAGAACGCGCATCCCACGCCGAGGTCGACCGGGTGCACCGGACGGAAGACGGCCGAACGGTGCTTTACTACTTTTGGGTAGCGACTGCTGTGTGTCCGCAATGCGCTGTGAAGGTCAACCTGTTCGACTCGACAGTCTACTCCAAGGATGCTTATCCAAAGCGCAAGCCTAGAGCTCAGCTCGTGTGTCCCGAGTGTCTAGATATTCAGGAAGGCCGCTTCGACTTCAAGGCGGCTATTTGTGCCGCAGGTCACGAGTTCTCTCAAGCCGGACCGGTAGAGAGGTCGAAGGCAACGTGCAGGAACGGGCACTCGTTCAAAATTGTCAGTGCCCTTGGCGACCGTCCGCCTGAGTACGAGATGTATTCAAAGATGGTGGCGAACGCTAGAGGAGAAAAGTCGTACGAACCGATTACGCAATGGGATCGAGCGCTTTACATGGAGTGCGAGAACCTTCTGGAGCAGCTTCCGGACTCGGCGGTACTTCCCAGGGGTAGCCTGACCTCGGGTAACAACACGAATCAAGCGCTGAAGTGGAACTTCCGGGAATGGCGACAGTTCTTCAACGCACGGCAACTCTATTCCTTGTCCATCATCGCGACTGCCATTCGTGACCTGGACGGCCTGAGCGCTGAACGAGAGGCCCTATGCGCACTGTTTTCCGGAGCCTTAGAATTCAATAATCTCTTCGCCTCGTTCAAAGGCGAAGGAACCGGCGCGGTGCGGCACATGTTCTCCAATCACGTCCTCAAGCCGGAGCGAACGCCCCTCGAAGCACACCCGTGGGGCACCCCCCAGTCCTCAGGCGCCTTCTCGACGCTTCTGAAAAGCCGTATAGAGCGGGCGCACAACTACAAGGAAGCGCCGATTGATCTGACGGTTCGACATGGCAACGTCGCGCGTACAGCGGAGCTATCGACTTCCATTACCGCGCCGCTGCGTGAGGATTGGATGAATCTCGGTACCGGTGGCGCGTACGTGGTTACGCGCAGCGCTGCCGATACTGGTTTGGCTGATGCTTGTGTCGACCTTGTGATTACCGACCCTCCGTTCATGGACAATGTCCACTATGCGGAGCTAGCTGACTTCTTCCATTCCTGGCTGCGCGAAATGCGCCCACACGCGGACTACCCCTCGGACGACACAACTCGTAGAGCCGGCGAAGTCCAGAATGCGGATCCGGCGGAGTTCGGCAAGGCGATCGAGGCCGTCTGGGTTGAATGCGAGCGCCTGCTCAAGCATGGTGGGCTGTTGGCCTTCACGTACCACCAAGCCCGGATCAGCGGATGGGCTCGACTCATCGAGGCACTCCACCGGGCGGGCTTCGTCGTCACCGCCATACAACCAGTCAAGGGAGAGATGACGACTAGCGTGGTGAAGGCTGGTGCGTCCGAACCATCGAATCTCGACAGCATCGTTGTTTGCCGCCGCGCCGCTGACGGAGCGACCAGCCCGCATTCATCGCTGGATCAAGCGTTCGAGTATGCCTGTGCGCAGTTGGGCGCGCTTCGCGATGCTGGCGTTGATGTAGGCAAAGGTGATGTCCGCTCTGTTGTAAGAGGAACTCTGCTGGCGCACCTCGCGGCAGAAGGCGTTACCCTAGATGACGCGTGCCAGGAGGTCGTGGACCGGCTCGCCAGCCAAGCGGTTGAGGCGCTCGCCGAAGGTCAGCGGCCCAGGGCGGTGGAACACACCTCAACCCGCGTTGACGGCGCAGCCGACGATCGACAGCTCGCCCTTTTCGGTGGCTGAAGTCCTTCAGAGGTCCGACCCGACGGTTGTCCAGGCCGGGGCATTGGCCTAGCAAACAGCGTTGGTCTGTCAGCGTCGCTCGACACCGACAGCCCAACGAAGGCGGTGATTTTATCCCCTCAGGACAATGTCAGCCATCACGTTCCGCTGATGATCGCGATGTCCCCGATGTGTCCAGACGTTCCCATGTTCGACGGGACTCTCCGGGGGCACCACGCGAAATTGCAGAGGGTCACAGTCCACGCGGACTGTGGCCCTTACTTTTTGGCGGCGAGGCTCTGGATCTGCCCCTCGTGCACGTCGGCTACCCACTCCCAGCCTGGCTTGGCCGAGTGCCCGATCCGCAGGTCGCTCGGAACTCGGCCCTCCCGCAGTGCGATCACGTACGCCCGGTCCTGCTCGATCCGTTCGCGTAGCTGTTCGGCTCCGCCGACTGATCCGTGGCCCGGGATGACGAAGTCGACGTCGCCCGCCACGCTTTCGAGCAGCCGCAGTGCGGCGAGGTAGTCCTCGATCGGGTCCGCTGCGCCGTGCACGTCGAGCATCGGAATCAGGACGTCGGAGAGCATGTCGCCGGCGACGAGGACGCCGCGTTCTTCGATGAATAGGGCCGCGTGGCCGGGCGCGTGCGCCTGATGTTCGATGATCCGGATTTTCGGGCCGTCCCAGGGAAGCTGCGTCGTCTCGGCCGGCAGGGCTGTGATCAGGCCCAGCAGGTCCAACGGGACACGCTCGGCGATGCCCGTCGGTTCCAGGTGGGCGGTGATCTCGGCCTTCGCGCCTGGGTCGGCCAGCTGTTTTCGGACGGAGTCCGCGCAGCGCGCCGTCCCATATCGAGGCACCGTGCCGAACGGGGCGAGCCAGAGCAGGTGATCCCAATCCGGATGCGTCGAGAAGCCGGCGGCGACGGTCTGCCCCAGGTCGGACAGGTCGTCGGCGAGGCAGGCCATTTCGTGGTCCTGCACGCCCGGATCGATCAGCAGCACGCCGTCTCGGCCCAGGACGACGATGGAGTTGGTCTGGACGAATTCGCTCTCGTGGACCAGTACACCTTCCGTGACCAGTCTCAGCATGATGGCTCCTTCCGTCGGCGGGTTCGCCCCCGATCGTCCGGTCAGGTGTTGATTGTCGCCCATCTGCGACGTCGCCACTCGCGCGACGCATCCAGGTCGCCCGAGGGGTGAGCGACGCATCCAGGTCGCCCGAGGGGTGAGCGACGGATCCAGGTCGCCCGAGGGGTGAGCGACGCATCCAGGTCGTCCGAGGGGTGAGCTAGGTCATGGTTGAGGTTGACCTCGGGTCACGGTGCAGGCTCAGCGCAACGGCATACGCCGACCAGGCAAAACCCGATGTGAGGAGCGATCACCATGTCCGTCGACCTGTCCCAGTCGACCACCGGAGCCCGTCAGGAGCGACCGGAACTGCAGCAGGCGATCGAGGAGATCGTCGAGTCCGGCTTCGTCGGAGTGTCGCTCCGCGTACGCGATGAGCGGGGTGAGTGGCTCGGCGCCGCCGGGGCGGCCGAGCTGGGCGGGACCACGAAACCGCCGGTGAACGGGTATGTGCGGATCGGCAGCAATACCAAGACCTTCATCGCGGCCGTGGTGCTGCGGCTGGTGGCTGAGGGCCGGATCGGGTTGGACGACCCGGCGGCGGATCATCTGCCCGAGTTCGAGCTGGACGAGCGGATCACGGTGCGGATGCTGTTGCAGCACACCAGCGGTGTGTTCAATTTCAGCGGCGAGGTCGACGGCGACGGGACCATCGTGCCGGGAATCCTCATTCCGTACGGGCCTACGGGCGATCGGTGGCCGGATCACCGGTTCAGCGTTCATCGGCCGCAGGACTTGGTGCGGTTGGCGTTATCCAAGCCGGCGCGGTTCGAGCCGGGGACGAGATGGAGCTACTCCAACACCAACTACGTGCTCGCCAGGTTGCTGATCGAGCAGGTCACCGGGCGTACGGTCGCCGAGGAGACACAGCGGTCGATCCTGGGGCCGCTCGGGCTGTCGGACACGGTGCTCCCGGACGCGTCGCCGGAGATCCCGGAGCCGTACGCCCACGCCTACTTCCGGTACGCCGACGGTAACGCGCAACGGACGATCGACATCACCCGGCAGAATCCGTCGTGGATCTCCAGCGGCGGCGACATGATCTCCACCGTTCGGGATCTGGGCACGTTCATCTCCGCGCTGCTGGGCGGCGAGCTTCTGCCAGCCCCGTTGCTGGCCGAGATGTGTACGCCCCACCCGACGGGCATCCCGAACATGGACTACGGGTTGGGTGTGTTCGTGCTGGCCACGGCCGGCGGCCGCACGGTGATCTCTCATAACGGCGCCGCCGTGGGCCACGCGGCGCTGATGTACAGCACACCGGACGGTCGCACGACGCTGACTGCCGCGCTGAATTGCGTCGACGACCCGAACCTGTCCATCGCGCCGGCCTTCCAGATCGCGCAGCATAGGCTGCTCGGTGAGGTGTTCGGCTGATGAGAAGCGGCGTCACGATCGGGCGGGCGGCGGCCTTCGTCGGCGTCACGGTGAAGACGGTGCGGCACTACCACCGTCTCGGTCTGGTCCAGGAACCGGATCGTGACAGCTCCGGCTATCGGCGGTACGGGTCGGCGGAGCTGCTGCGGCTGGTGCAGGTCCGGACGCTGGCCGCTGCCGGGGTCCCGCTGGCCGAGGTCGGGTCGCTGCTCGACGCTGACGCGGTCCTGTTCGCGGCTGCGGTCTCCGAGGTCGACCGGCAGCTCACCGACCGGATCGACGAACTGGTCGCGCGGCGGGACATGCTGCGCCGCCTCGCCGACGGCGACCGGGCGTTGTTGCCGGACCGGGCGGTGGCGTTGCTGGATCGGATGCCGGATCTCGGATTCGCGGCGGACGAGGTGGCGGCGACCAGGGAAGGCTGGGTGCTGGCCCGGGCGCTGGTCCCGGAGGGCTTCGACGATTATCTCGCCCATTTCGCGAACGCCCTCGAAGATCCCCAGCTCGTCGCGTTGACCAAGCTGGCCGCGGAAGCCGCGACCTGGGAGCCTGACGACCCGCGGATCGCCGAGGTGGCTGCCGTCGCAGCCGAGCATTATCTCGCCAACCCGGCACTGCTGGAGACGGTGACGAGTTTGCAGGCCCGTACGGATTTGGCGGCCCGCTACACCTTGATCGCCCGCTCCGGCGCCAAGCAGACCCCGGCGGCAATGCACCTGACCTCGCTGTTCGAGGCCCGACTCCGGGAGGCCGGCGTACGCGTTCCGCGGCCCGAATCGTCCTGATCCACCGCGTTCGGCAGCGGTCGATCAGCGGCTGCAAGCAACTGAGCAGCAGTTGAACAGGTGCCGCCCTTGATCGACTTTGCTAGCGTGCGGAGCGGCGAGGGGTTACGCGACCTTCGTCGGCAAATGTTCTCGATCCGAGGAGACTCATGTCTTCAGTGCAACCTCTCCGCCGTCTGTTCCGCCGTGCCGCCGCTCCCGCCCTCGGCGTGCTGCTGGCCCTCGGCGTCACCGTGGCCATGGCCTCGCCGGCCTCGGCCAACGGTTCCTACAGCGGCCGGGCCTATGTCTACGGCGCAGGCGTCGTGAGCGACGACTTCAACGATGAAGGCGTCGTCAACGTCTCGACGAATCGGCTCACCAATGCCACGTGCCTGTGGCAGACCATTCTCTACGCCAGCGGATACCTTCCGGCCTCCGGCATCGACGGCGCCTTCGGCGATCAGACGGATGCCGCGACGCGCAACTTCCAGCGCGACCGGGGCCTGGTGGTGGACGGCTCTGCCGGGAAGGCCAGCTGGGCGAAGGCCGGCGACCGGATCTCGCAACGCGACAACCAGAACGGCTGGCTGTACATCATCTTCGATGGTGTGGCGGGTTCTCGCAGCTCCTACAGCTCGCACGACTTCGTCCTGCAGCGCTCGCCGGACGGGAACTACCGGTTCTACCCGCCGAACGGCGGCCCCTACTGGGCGGGCTACAACTCCCGTACCTGCTCCTGATCCTCTTTTGTGCAGTGGGCCCTCGGCGTACTCCGCCGGGGGCCCACTTTCGTGGATATCCGGTGAGTGGATATCCGGCAATCCGGCCGGACAGCCTCCGTGCCAGGGCTACCGTGGAGCTGACCTGCCCGGCGAGGACGGTAGGTGGCAGCATGCTCGATCTCGATCCGCCGTTCCGCCGGCCGGTCCGGCTCGACGGATACCCGCGACTGGAAGACCTCGGCCTCATCGGTGACGGCTCGACCGCCGCGCTGGTGGGGCTGGACGGCACGATCCACTGGATGTGCGTACCGGGGTTCGATTCGCCGCCGCTGTTCGGCTCACTGCTGGACCGCGTACGCGGCGGCTCGTTCACCTTGACGGCACAGGGCCTGGTGGACGCCCGGCAGCGGTACGAACCCGACTCGGGCGTCCTGATCACCGAGCTGCGTACCGACAGCGGCCTGCTGCGCATCAGCGATGCGCTGGTGTTGCGGGCGGGCGCCGACTTGAGCGACGACGTGTCGAGCGATCGGGCCGAACTGGTTCGCTCCGCCCTCGTCGTCGAGGGCCAGGTGACGGTCGAGCTGGATCTGCTTCCCCGCGGCGAGGTGGAGGCCCGTCCGGCGGTGGACGGGCTGGAGGTGCAGATCGCCGGCCGTCCGGATCTGCGGCTGCACCTTCGCGCCGATCGGCCGCTCGCCGGACTGCGCAGCCAGTTCGACCTGCGCCAGGGCGAGCACCTCGACGTCGTGCTGAGCTGGGGGCGTTCCCGTCGGCATCACCGCTTCGACGCGGCGGCGATGTTGCGTGCCACGACCCAGTCGTGGCGGCAGTGGATGGCCGACTTCCAGTACGCCGGACCGCAGGAGCGAATGGTGCGGCGGGCGGCGATCACGTTGAAGATGTGCGATCACTGGACGCACGGGTCGCTCATCGCCGCACCCACGTCGTCGTTGCCGGCCCCGATCGGCGGACCGCGGAACTGGGACTACCGGTACGTCTGGATCCGGGATGCCGCGTTCAGCGTGTTCGCGTTGCGGCGTATCGGTTTCGCGAGTGAGGCGGACGCGTTCCTCGGCTGGGTGCTGGACGCGTTCGAACGCGGTCGCCGCCCGCGCATCATGTACGCGATCGACGGCGGACTGGTGCCTGACGAGGTGGAGGACGCCGACTTCGAGGGCTACCGTCGATCCCCTCCGGTGCGGTGGGGCAACGGCGCCGCCGATCAGCGGCAACACGACGTCTACGGCGAAGTGCTCGATTGCGCGTACCAGTGGGTCAGAGGCGGTGGGCGCCTCGAACCCGCGCTGTGGTCGAGTCTGGCCGGTCTCGCGGACATCGCGGAGACCGCCTGGCGGCAGCCGGACCAGGGCATCTGGGAGGTACGCAGCGAGGGCCGGGTGTTCACCTATTCGGCCGCGTTGTGCCAGGTGGCGCTGGACCGCGCGGCGGTCCTGGCCGAGCGGCACGCGTTGCCGGGGCCGGTGGCGCGCTGGCGGGCGGCGGCCGACGATCTGCGGGCGACGATTCTCGACCGGGCTTGGAACGACGAGGCCAAGACTTTGAGCGAGCACCTCGACGGCAGCGACAGCCTCGACGCGAGCCTGCTGGCTTTGCCGTTGCGGCGGGTCGTCCCGGTCGACCATCCCAAGATGGTCGCGACGGCCGACGCGGTGGCGCAGCGCCTGTCGGCCGGGAACGGTCTGCTCTACCGCTACCTGCACGAACATTCGCCGGACGGGATCACCGGCGACGAGGGCGCGTTCCTGCTGTGCAGCTTCTGGCTGGTGGAGAACCTCGCCGGGCAGGGCCGGCTGGACGAGGCCGAGGAACTGTTCGCGTCGCTCTGCGATCGGGCCAGTCCGCTGGGCCTGCTGCCGGAACAGATCGACCCCGCGACGAACGGCTTCATCGGCAACTTCCCACAGGCGTTCAGCCACATCGGAGTGATCGCCGGCGCGGTCACGCTCGCCCGCGCCCGCTCCTGACGCCCGCTCCGACGCCCGGGTGGCAGCTCTACGGCACCGCACCGGATCACCGTTCTGGGTCGAATCTTGCGCCAAGATTCGACCCAGAACCGTGATCCAGCGCCCTAAGGCGGGGCGCGTCAGGCGGTGTGGCGGCGCACCATGCCCGCGGCCAGCGGCGCGGCGTCGAGATCCCCGGCGGCGATGCGCTCGCGGATGGTCTTGCGGACCATCGCCGCCGCCACCGCCGGGAAGTGCCGCGCCACCGCCATCTCGAAGCGTCCGCGCCGGGTCGTGGCCACGTTACGCAATGGCTTCGCCGAGGTCGCGCTGCGGACGATCGCGTCGATCACGCCGGACGCCGGCTCGTAGCGGGACACTCCGTCGAGCGACAGCCCGGCTTGGGCCGACGCGTCGTGGATCGGCGAGGCGACCATGCTCGGATAGACCACCGTCACGCCGATGTGCGTACCCACCTCTAGGCGGAGCGCGTCGGCGTAGGCGACGAGGGCGCGCTTGCTGACGCCGTAGGCGGCGGCCAGCGGCAGCGGCAGGACTGCCATCCGGCTGGACACGAAGATCACCCGGCCTCGGCTCGCCTCCAGCGCCGGGATCGCGGCGGCCGTGGTGTTCCAGGCCGCGATCAGGTTCACTTCGAGCTGCTGCCGCGCCGCCGTGCTGGGCGCGTATTCGGCCGGCGCCGGGCCGCCGACCCCAGCGTTGTTGATCAACAGATCCAGGCCGCCGAGGTCCGCGACGGCTCGGTCGACGGCCGCGGCCGCGGCATCGCCGCCGGTCAGATCACATCCATGAATTTGTACGCCGTCAGCCGTGCCCGAGGCCAGATCGAGGCCGACGACCCGAGCGCCGGCCGCGGTGAACCGCGCGCAGAGCAGTCGGCCGAAGGTGCCGGCCGCGCCGGTGATGAGCACACGGCGTCCGGAGAGCGTGGTCATGCGGATTCCTTCCAGGTGACACCGCGTCCGGCGGCGGCGCGGCGGGTGCCTTCGGCCAGTTCCTTGGCCGCCAACGCCAGGTACGCGTCGAAGTCGATGCGCATGGCCGGACGCCGCTCGCCCCAGCGGTCGCGGGCGGCGGCAAGTTGCGCAGCGCAATCGGCGCGCTGCTCGTCCGCGGCCGGCAGCGCGTACCGGCCCGCGAGGTGGGCGGCGACCAGGCGAGCCTGCGCCTCCACGATGGGCAGCGCCGCCCCGGTCGACTGCATCAGGCCGACGAACGTCAGGCCCGGTGCGTCGAGGTGGAACACACGACGGTAGAGCGGCAGCCGGTCGGCGCCGTCGCCCAGCAGCGCCGGGTCGAGGAACGGCAGGTCGACGCGGTATCCGGTGCACCAGACGATCAGGTCGACGTCGTCCTGCCGCCCGTCGGTCATGGTCACGGTCGTGCCGTCGACGCGCTCGATGCCGGGGCGTACGCCGATCTCCCCGTGCGTGATCCGGGACAGCAGCCCGTCGGACAACGTCGGGTGATCCTGGAGGAAGCCGTGAGTCGGATCGGGCAGCCCGTACTTGCTCGGCTTGCCGACGGTCAGCTTCAGCATCGTCTCGCTGATGCGTTGCCGCGTACGCCACGGCAGCCGTTTGGCCAGCGCGCCGTTGAGCGTGTCGGACGGCCGTCCGAGCAGGTGCTTGGGCACGATCCAGACGCCCCGCCGCAGCGACAGCAGGGTCGACGTGGCGACGTGGGAGGCGTCGACCACGATGTCCATCGCCGAGTTCCCGCCGCCGACGACCAGCACCCGCCTTCCGGCGAGCTGGGCGGGGTCGCGGTAGTCGTGGCTGTGCAGTTGCTCCAGCGTCGGCGTACCCGGATAGGCGGGCACGTGCGGGGTGCTGTTGTGACCGTTGGCGACCACGACGGCTGCGTACCGCTGGGTCGTCGTGCCGAGTGGCCCACGGACCGTGACGTCCCAGCCGGTCCCCGCGCGGACCACGCGCTCGACCGTGTGCCGCAGGCTGACGCGGTCGGCGAGCCCGAAGGTCTCGGCGTAGTCGCCGAGGTAGCCCGCGATGCGGGTGTGGTCGGGGTAGTCCGGCCAGTCGGCGGGCATCGGATAGTCGGCGAACTCCGTACGCGTGCGGCTGGTGTTGAGATGCAGCGTCCGGTACGCCGACGAGTGCGGCCCGCCGAGCACCCAGAGTCCGCCGACCCGGTCACCGGGGTCGAAACACCGCGCCGGTACGCCTTGATCGGTGAGTGCCTTGAGCGTCGCCAACCCGGATGGGCCGGCCCCGATCACCGCGACCTGCATGGCCGACCTCCTTTATCCAACGATGGTTGGATAATGCCCGGGCTGGTGGCCGAGCGTCAACCCGCCCGGTACATCCGATCCAGCCAGCGGTGCACGAAGGCCCGGAACTCGATGCGCTCGTCGCCACGCGCGGACGGGCTCACCACGTGCGCGTGCACCGACCAGACGAGGCTGCGGACGGCGATGCGCGGCGACGGCTCGGCGAGCAGCCCGAGGTCGGTGGCCGCGATCAGGACCTCCTCGACCGCCCGATACAGCGGCAAGGAGTACGCGTCGTCCAGCTCGGCGTGCAGCTCCGGTTCCGACCAGCGGCGCAGCCAGAGGGCGGTGGTCTCCGGCACCCGCTCCAGGAAGTCGACGAACACGTCGAGCAGTGCGTGCAGGCGGGCGAACGCCTCTTCCGGGCCGGACCGCAGCCCTTCGTGCGCGGACGCGACCGCACCGGCCAGCGCGTCGGACTCGGCGGCGAAGACGCGGGCGAAACAGGCCTGGTAGAGATCCGCCTTCGTGCCGGCGTGGTGGTGCACGGTCGCCACGTCGACGCCGGCCGCCGCGGCCACCTCCCGCAGACTCACCGAGTCGTACGCGCGCCGGGCGAACAGGCCGGTCGCGGCCGCCATGATCGCCGCGTGGGTGTCCCGCTGCTCGGCCCGTCGGGGGCGGCCCGGCCCGCGTCTGCGCTCCATGGTCATGCCCGCCATTGTGCCCTACAATCCGTCAATCGTTGGATACTGGAGCCCACTATGCCCGAGCCCGCCATGACCCAGCCCGCCGTCCACCAGTTGTCCCGCCCGAGCCTGGCCGGCTTCGCCACCGGCTCCCTCGGCATGGGCATCTGGGTCACCGTGCCCGGCCTGCTCCTGCTCTTCTTCCTGACCGACGTGCTCGCGGTCAGCCCGACGGTGGCGGGTCTCGCCCTGCTGCTGCCGAAGATCCTCGACGTGCTCCTGCACCCCTGGGTCGGCCGGCTGTCCGACGCCGACCGGCGTCGCCACGGGCATCGCCGCCGGCTCATGCTGTTCGGATGCGCGCTGCCGGTCGCGTTCGCCCTGCTCTTCGCGGTTCCCGGCGGCCTCACGGGCGGGTCGGCCGCGCTCTGGGTGACGGCCGCGTTCGTCCTCGGCAACTTCGCGTTCGCGCTCTACCAGGTGCCCTACCTGTCGACCCCCGCCGACCTCACGATCGGCTACGACGAGCGGACCCGCCTGATGGGCTTCCGCATGGTCGTGCTCACCCTCGGCATCCTGCTCAGCGGCGTACTCGCGCCGATCATCCAGAACACCTTCGGGTACGCCGCCATGGGCGCCACGCTCGGCGTCGGCATGCTGGCGACGATGTTCATCGGCGTACGCGGAGTGCGGCAGCTGACCGAGCAGGCCCCGTCACCGGTGACCGGCGCCGGTCATGCACCCGGTCTTCGGGCGCTGCTGGATGCGTTGCGGGACAAGCAGTACCGCTGGCTGGTCGCGAGCTACCTCTTGATGTCGACCACCAGCCACCTCGTGCTCGCAGCCGTCCCTTATTACGCCGCCTACGAGCTGGGCCGCCCGAAGCTGACGACCGTGCTGGTCGCGGCGTTCGTCGCCCCGGCCCTGATCGCCACCCCGTTCTGGGTCCGCCTGGTACGCCGCATCGGCAAGCAGTCCGGGCTCCTCATCGCGCAGGGGACCTTCGTCGGCGGCTGCGTCGTGCTGGCGTTCGGGCGTACCGCGGGGCTCGCCGTGCTGATCGCCGCCGTGGCCGTGCTCGGCATCGCCTTCGCCGCGATGCAACTGCTGCCGTTCTCGATGGTCCCCGACGTCGTCCGCGCGGCCGACCCGGACAAGGCGGGCTCCTACCTCGGCGTCTGGACCGCCGCCGAGGCGACCGGCGGGGCGCTGGGGCCCTACGTCTACTCGGCCTGCCTCGCGATCGGCGGCTTCGTCGGCTCCACGGCGGATGAGGAAGTCGTGCAGTCCGCGTTCGCCCACGACATGATCCGGCTGGGCTTCGGGCTGGTGCCCGCCGTCCTCATGGTCGGCAGCATCCTCCTCCAGCGGCGCTACGTCCTGGACCGCCAGCTCCGCAGCGCCGCCGCCTAGGGTTCGTTCCCCTGCTCGGCGGGTACGGGACTAATCATGACAAGTGGAGCGCTCGACAACAGCTATCAGCTCTCGGACGCCGACGCGGAGGAACTGGTCGCCCGCCGGGCCGCCCGGGAGGAAATGTCCCGGTACGTCGACCTCGACACCCTGCCGATGACCGCCCGGATGATCCGCGCGGGGGCCGAGGCCAACGGCGCACCCGACGAGTCGCTGCGTCGCCTCGGCGAACTCGATCCCGAGCTGGAGATCCTGAACGCGGACGCGCTCTGGGAGGCGCTCGGCTACAACGCCGAACCGAGCGCCTAGCCCGGGGATCGATCATGAACGGGGGGACGCGACACGCCGGTCGATCACGACCGCTAGTTCATGATCGCGCGGAAAGTCGGGGGGAGGTCGGAGCGGGCGGTGACGCCTAGCTTCGGGTACGCCTTGTACAGGTGGTAGGCGACCGTCTTCGGGCTCAGGAAGAGCTGGGCCGCGATGTCCTTGTTGGACAGACCTTGCGCCGCCAGCCGGGCGATCTGGAGTTCCTGCGGGGTCAAGGACGCGACCGCCGAGGCCACGGGCTCCGACGTCGGCAGCCCGGTCGCCGCGAGTTCGGTACGCGTACGGGCGGCCCAGGGGTGGGCGTCGAGGCGGTCGAAGACTTCGAGCGCCCGTTGCAGGACGGTACGCGCTTCGGCCTTGCGGCGGGCCCGGCGGAGCCACTCGCCGTAGAGCAGCTCGGTGCGGGCCTGCTCGAACGGCCGGGCCGGGAGGGCCAGCGAGTGCTGGAACAGCTGCTCGTCGCCGCCGAGCAGGGCCTGGCAGCGCAGCAAGAGGGCCGTGGCCCACGGCTGCTGCACCCGCTCGACGAACTCCGTGAACCGATCCAGTGAAACGGCCGGGGAACCAGCGCGGACCGCCGCCTCGACCAGATCCGGAACGCACCGGTACGCCGCCACCTGATGGGCGTACGGGTCGTCCTGAAGGGACAGCAGTCGGGGAACGGCGGCCTCGGGCCGGCCCTCGCCCAGGTCGAGCAGCGCCAACGCCCACTGTGCCCAGGTGTGCCCGGCCGGTTCGCAGCTCGGCGCGGCGGCCGCCAACGCTTCCGCCGCCAGGGAACGGCAGTCCTCGGACGCACCCGCGACGGCGGCGAGGACGGCCCGCAGGGCGGAGAGCTGACTGATCCAGAGCGGCTGACCGCCGTCGCGCGCGACGTCGAGTCCTTCGGCCGCACTGATGTCGGCGTCGCGGTGGCGGCCGTGGAAGAACTCGGCTTCGGCCTGGAAGAACAGCAGGGTCGGCAGCAGCCCGACCAGGCCCTCGGCCCGGCAGCGCCCGACCAACGCCGAAGTCAGCTCGTACGCCTCGGCGTCCTGGCCGGAGACGAAGCCGAGCCCGCAGATCTGCACGAGGTCCCGGGGCGCCGCGTCGGGCATGCCGCCGACGAAGGCGGGCCGGCCGCGTACCGAGGCGACCTGGAACCGCGCGAGCGGATCGTCAAGCTTCGCCAGTTGGTCGAGGCACTCCGAGAGGACAGGTTCACCGAGGTACCAGGCGGGGTGGACGGCCTGCAGGAGGATCGGACCGGGGTCGTCGGAGAACCCGGCCGCCGCCGTGAGCAGGTCGTACGCCGTCTGGTAGTTGCCCTGCCAGAACCAGGCGCGTCCTTCGACCCAGCCGACCTGGGCGAGGAAGTCCGGCTCCGGCACCAGCGCGGCGGCCCGTTCGGCCAGGGTGACCGCGTTGGCCGGGGTGCCCGCCTGCATGCCGTTCTCGGCCGCCAGCAGCAGCCGTCGCGCCTGGTCGGCCGGGGTCTGACTCAACTGCGCCGCCCGCTCGTACGCCGCTGCGGCGGCCCCGTAACCGTTGCGGTCCCGCGCCTGCCGGGCGGTGTCTTCGAGCGCCGCCGCGACCTCGTCGTCCGGGCCGGTCGCGGCGGCGGCGAGATGCCAGGCACGCCGGTCAGCCGAGTCCGATGTGGTCAGAACTGCGGCGAGCGCTCGATGGGCGGCCAGCCGATCGGAGTACGCCGCCCCGTGATACACCGCTGTGCGTACCAGTGGGTGCTTGAACTGGAGCCGCGTGCCCACGACCTCCAGGAGACCCGCGGCCTCGGCCGGGCGGAGGTCGTCGGCCGTGCCGCGACTCGCCGGCAGGACCACCGCGAGATCTCCGGTGTCCTCGGCCGCCGCGACCAGCAGCACCGCGCGGGTGGTCGCGGGGAGTCCCGCGACCTGGCCGGAGAAGGCGGCCTGGAGGCGTTCAGGCAGCGGGCGACCCGCCGCCTGATCTCCCACCTTCGGCAGCTCCAAAAGCGCGAGCGGATTGCCCTCGGCCTCGGCGAGCACGCGGTACCGGACCACGGGGTCCAGCTCGGGGTCGAGCAGTCGCGCGGCGTCGACCGGACCGAGACCGGAGAGCCGAAGCTCGGGCAGACCGGGCGCGGCGAAACCACCGTCCCGGGTGGCGAACAGCAAGGCCACACCCTCGCCGCTCAACCGGCGGGCCGCGAAGAGCAGCGCGTCGGCCGAGACCGCGTCCAGCCAGTGGGCATCGTCGATGAGGCAGAGGAGTGGCCCGTCGTCGGCCGCCTCCGCGAGCAGCGACAACACACCGAATCCCACCAGCAGACGGTCCGCGCTCTCCCCCTGCGCCAGGCCGAACGCAGCGGCGAGCGCGGCCCGTTGCGCGCCAGGCAGGCGATCCAGCCGGTCCAGCACCGGACGCAACAGCTGGCTCAGACCGGCGAACGGCAGCTCGGCCTCGAACTCGACGCCGCTGCCGCGCAGAACCCGCCCGACCGGCAGCTCCGCGGCCCACTCCAGCAGCGCGGTCTTGCCGATACCCGGCCCACCGCGCAGCACGAGGGCGCCGCCCGCGCCGTCACGGGCCGCCGCGATCAATCGCTCCACCTGGTCTTGCTCGCGATTCCGGCCGTGCAACACGGGTTCGAATCTACACACTGGTACGCCCAGCGCCGGATTACCTAAGCGATACCGATTCCGGGGCGACCCGATCTCCGTAGGTTTCTTCTCACCAGCAGATATGCGAAAGGAACCCCTCCCATGGAGATCATCCAGAAGTACCTCGCCGCGTGGAACGCCACCGACGCCGTCGCTCGCCAGGAGCTGATCGCGGAGGTCTTCACCGCCGACGTCCGCTACACCGACCCGCTGGCCGACGTCACCGGGCACGAGCAGCTCGACGGGCTGCTGGCCGCGGTGCAGGGCCAGTTCGCCGGGCTGGAGTTCCGGCTCGGCGGCGCGGTCGACGCCCACCACGACATCGCCCGGTTCACCTGGCACCTCGGGCCGCGCGATGTCGGCCCGAACGCCCGAGCCGAGCGTGAGGACGGCGGGTCGGCTCACAACAGCGGCGGCGAGCCGATCGTCGTCGGGTTCGACGTCGTCGAGCTGATCGACGGCCGGATCGCGAAGGTCTACGGCTTCCTCGACAAGGTTCCGGGAGGTGCGGCATGACCGCGACCCTGACGTCGCCGGAGGTCACTTCGCGCGGGGGTAGCACCCCGCGCGGGGTGATGCCCGTCCTCCTCACCGCGACCTTCATGACGGCGTTGGACTTCTTCATCGTCAACGTCGCCCTACCCGCCGTACAACTCGACCTCCGGGCCGGACCCGCTGCGCTGCAATGGGTGGTCGCCGGGTACGGGCTGGCCCTGGCGGCCGGGCTCATCACCGGCGGCCGGCTGGGCGACCTCTACGGCCGCCGCCGGATCTTCGGCCTCGGACTCGCCCTGTTCACTGTGGCCTCGATGCTCTGCGGACTGGCCCTCAGCTCCGGGTTCCTCGTCGGCGCCCGGGTGCTGCAAGGGCTGGGGGCGGCGCTGATGATGCCGCAGACGCTGGCCATTCTGCGTACGGCGGTGCCGTTGTGGGCGCAGCCGAAGGCGTTCGCCCGGTACGGCCTCACGCTGGGGCTGGGCGCGGTGTTCGGCCAGGTCATCGGCGGACTGCTGATCAAGGCCGGCCTGTTCGGGCTGGACTGGCGGATGTGCTTCCTGATCAACCTGCCGATCGGCGTCGCCGCCCTGGTCAAACTGCGTACGCTGCCTGAGTCGCGGGCCGTCGGCGGCCGGCTCGACCTCGTCGGGGTCCTGCTCGTCACGGCCGCCCTGGTCACCCTGGTCCTACCGCTCATCCAGGGGCCGGAGCAGGACTGGCCGCTGTGGACCTGGCTCAGCCTGGCCGGTTCGGCCGTCCTGTTCGGGGCGTTCGGCGTACACCAGAGTCGCCAGGCGCACCCGCTGGTGAACCCGCGGCTGTTCCGCCAGCCGGCCTTCGGCAAAGGACTGCTCGCCGTGCAGCTGTTCTGGATGGGCCAGGCCTCGTTCTTCCTGATCCTGGCTCTGTACCTCCAGTTCGGCCGCGGACTGTCCGCATTGGAGTCCGGCACGGTGTTCATGGCGATCGGCGCGGGCTACCTGCTCACCTCGACCAACGCCCACCGGTTCGCGGCCCGCCTGGGCCGGCACGTGCTGACCGTCGGCGCACTGATCATGGTGGCCGGGCTGGCCTCGATGGCGGTCGCCGCCGGGCACGGGATCGGCTGGCTGCTGCCCGGCCTCGCGATCGACGGCATCGGGATGGGCCTGGCGTTGGCCCCGCTGACCACGACCGTCCTGGCGAAGGTCGCACCGGAGCACGCCGGGTCGGCGTCCGGCGTCCTGTCCACCGTCAACCAGACCGGCAACGCCGTCGGGGTGGCGCTGATCGGAATCGTGTTCTACCAGGCCGCCGACTACACCGGCGGATTCCAGGCCGGGCTGATCGCCCTGTGCGTCCTGGAGTTGGCCCTGGCCGGCCTGGTCCAACTCCTCCCCCGCCGCTGACCTCCTGTGTTCCCGCTTCGCTGTGGCTTTTGGGCGCTGGATCAGGGATCCAGCGCCGCACGCTACCGTGGACGGGTGATCGTTCAGTTCGACGCCGAGTTGTGGCTGTGGGACGCGCGGAAGCTGGACAGCTGGACGTTCGTGAGCCTGCCCGCCGACGCCTCTCAGGAGATCCGGGAACTCACCGAGGGGCCTCGGCGGGGTTTCGGCGCGGTACGCGTACGGGTGACCATCGGGTCGAGCACCTGGGCGACGTCGATCTTCCCGGACAGCAAGAGCGGCTGCTACGTGCTGCCGGTCAAGAAGGCGGTACGCCGGGCCGAGGAACTGCACCCGGGCGAGGTCGCCGAGGTTTCCGTGGAAGTCCTGTAAGAACGGACTCCGCCAGGGCATTGCTGGCCGACGGCAACCCTTCCCCAAGGAGTTCGGGCCAGTGACACATCCCTCGGCGCGCGAACACTTCGCCGCGCTCTTCCACCGGCATCACCGGCAGGTCTACGCGTACGCCGTGAGCCGGGCCGGGCGTGGCGTCGCGGACGACATCGTCAACGACACCTTCCTCGTGGCCTGGCGGCGGTTGGACGCCGTACCCCTCGATCCCCTGCCCTGGCTGTTGGGCGTGGCCCGCAACGTGGTCTACGAAAAGCACCGGGACCAGGTACGCCAACTGAGCCTGATGTCGCAGGCCAAGGCGGCGGTCGAGGGAGATGTCGCCGACCTGGTCGCCGAGCGGTCGGCGACCTTGGCGGCGCTGGACGCCCTGACCCCCGCCGATCGGGAACTGCTGACCCTGGTGGCCTGGCACGGTCTGGCCGCCCGGGACGCCGCGAAGGTGCTGGGCGTCAGCACCGCCACCTTCTTCGTCCGGCTGCACCGCGCGCGTAGACGGTTCGAGAAGGCGCTCGCCGAGCAGTCCGCCGTCGAATCCGCCCTTCCCCTTCCCGCAGAGGAGATCCGCAGATGAATCGCCACCGTCGCGCGTTGCAGCAGATCGCTGACGCGCGCCCAGCGGTGCTCGACGGCGCACCTGACCGCCCGGCTCCGCACTTCCCTGACGCGCCCGCGCATTTCCGGCGTACGCCGCGGCAGCGGCTCGTGCTCGCAGGACTGGTTCCGACGATCGCCGTCGCCGCGATCGTCATCGCCGTCGCCGTGTCCACAACGGGCCAGGGAGTCACCCCGCAACCACCGCAGACGCAGGCCGAGTCCCCGAACGCACGGGGCATCCTGCTCGCCGCCGCCGCGCAGGCCGCCACCGGTACGCAGCCGACCGGAAGCTACTGGGTGACCAAGCTGGAAATGCAGATCCGGTACGACGTAGGTGGTTACACCGTCCTCGCCCGGGTCGAGAACGAGACCTGGCACGCTTTGCGTACCGGGGTCGACGACGTCTCCGTGATCACCTGGCTCGGCGCGGCGCCGGCGACGGAGGCCGACAAGACAGCCTGGGCGAAGGCGGGTTCGCCGACGTCCTGGCAGGCGCTCGCGCCGGACGGGAAGCCCGGCCGCAAGGTCGACGCCGCCCCGCGGGCCCGCAAGGTCGAGATCGTGCCGCCGTTCGGGTTCGCCCTGCTCAGCAAGGACCTCACGTACGCAGACGTCCAGGCGCTGCCCGCCGATCCGGCGCGACTCAAGGCGTACCTGACGGCGCTGGACGCCCAGAGCATGGACACGGAGCTGCTGTTCTCCCTGGGCGGGGAGATCCTGACCCAGCTACCGGCCACCCCCCAGGTACGCGCGGCGGTCTACCGGATGCTGGCCGAGCTGCCCGACCTGACGATCACCCAGGGTGAGCAGGATGCGAAGGGCCGGCCCGGGGTGGGCGTGCAGCACACGTTCCGCAACGCGGACGGCTCGACCTTCGACTCCAAGCTGATCATCGATCCACAGTCGGGCGACCTGCTCGCCACGGTCGACCGGCAGGGCAGCACGCTCCGGCTGGACGACCGGTTCACGGACGAGGCCCCACCGACGGCCTGACCGCTTGAAACGCATCGGCCGCCGCCCAGGCACGGGAGGCGGCCGATGCGCGATGGCGATCAGAGGACCGAGTCGCGTTCGAGATCGGTGATGTCGACCTCGTTCTCCTCGAACAGCGCCTCCAGGGCGTCTGCCCCGTTCTCCAGCGCGTACTCCGCCTCGGCTTCGCTCACCGGGATGGCGAGCAGCCAGGCGACGGTCTTCTCGCCGATGACCCGGGAGGCGAACTCCTGGTCCCAGTAGACCGAGGGATCGGCGAAGTAGATGTGCGGCAGCTCGGTGTCGGGGATCTGCATCTTGACGATGTCTCGGAAGCAGGCCCCGGGCTCGGGCTCCCACCCGTCGTTCAGCACGAAGAACGCGGCGGTGGAGACGATCTCGGCGAACGGGTAGTCAGACTCGGCCACCCCGAGGAACTCGACGCCGAGCGGCGGGTCCAGGTCTCGGTCGAGCGACATGTCCGACAGCCCGACCGTCGCGTACGCCGTCAGGCCCTTCTCCGGGCGATCCGCCGAGTGCAGTACGCCGATCCGGCTGGTCTCGTCGGCGTTGAGGTATTCGATGACCCGGGGACTGCCACCGAAGATCCCCGCCGTCGTCTTGGCGATCGCTTTGTTGTCCGCGCTCACTGCCATGTCACGGCCCCAAGTAGTCGTCGGTGTGGTCTTCGCCGGCGTGGCTCTGGTTGGACGAGGGGAGCTCCGGCCGGTAGTGGGACGGGTCGTTGTGCTCGTCCAGGAACTTCTTCCGCGTGATCTTACGCTGCCGGGCACTGTCTCGATGCTTACGGAACTCGTAGCCCGGCTTGTGGCCCATGTCCCACGACTTCTTCTTGTCCATCACCTTACCGGTGAGCGGGTCGCGAACCTTGCCGTCGGGACCTTTCGCGGACTTCCAGACCTTGTCGCGGACCCCCTTGCGGAAACCCTTCGGCCGCCGGTAGGTGTCCTTGGTCTTCTTCGCGGCCTTCTTCGCCGCCTTGGTGACGCCTGGCAGGACGTCACCCTTCTTCACGACCTTGGCCAGGGGCTTCATCAGGCCCTCGGCCGCCTCACCGGCCAGCTTGCCGACGGCGCGCTTGCCCGCCCTAGCCACCGAGCACCTTCGATACTGCTTGGTCGAGCAACCAGTTGAGCAGTCGCTTGAGCGCCTCCCGCAGCAGGGCGATGATCGCCGTCGACGCGCCGAACGTCACGAAGGCCGCCGCGATGGCGGAGGCGATCGCGATGAGGGTCAGCGTCGCCTGGACGATGACGTTGATCTTCAGCGCCAGGACGATGCCGGCGCAGACCATCATGCCGACCCCGACGATGTCGGCGCCGGTGCCGCCCTGGTTCAGCCGCTGCACCGGGCTGCCGTCGCCGGAGAACCGGGACTGGAAGGCGCTGATCATCTCGCCCTTGTTCTGGTTCCACACCTGCATCGCGGTGTTCTGTGCGTCGCCGACGTGGCCGTCGAGCAGACCGGACAGCTTCGACCAGGACTGGCCGAGGTCCAGCAGCGCGGTCTCGTCGCCCTTCGGCCAGGTGAACCCGATGATCGACAGGATGGTCTGCACCTCGCCGGGAACTGTCATACCCATTACAGACCTCCTAGAGGGACAGGCTCGGGCCGCCGGACGCCAGCTTGGTCATCCGCTCCACTGCGGACATGTCGGCGTCGTCGTAGTTGTCGGCGGCGACCCCGAGCCGTTCGGCATAGTCGTCCAACGTGTCCAGATTGGACGTGATCGCGTTGACCACCAGGGCCAGGGCCGCCTTGTAGATGGCGCCCATCGCACTGCCCAGGTCGTCGTCGCCCCAGCACTCGCCGAGCGACTCGATCTCGCCGATGAACTGCTGGATCATCTGGTCGGCCCGCTCAGTGACGTCGTTGAGCTGCGTCGAGGCCAGGCGGAGGCCGGTGGAGACGACCTCGATCGGGACGCTCATGACAGCCGCCGATCGATCTTCGCCATCTGGTCGGCGAGCGTGTCGGTGATCCGGGACATCGTCCGCACGCCCTCCTCCCGGATCTGCTTCATCGTCTCGGCCAGCGCGGCCGGGTCGACCGCGGCCGCGGCGGCGGCCGCCGGGTCGGACGACCGGGACGCCGCCCAGGCCTGGTTGAAGGCGGACATGATCTCGACGGCGAGCTCTCGTGGCGTCAGTGCCATGACGTGGTCGTCGAGGACGAGTTCGCTCATCCGGCCGTCGGCGGCGAGCTTGAGGCTCACCTTTCCGTCGAGGGCACTCCCCGACGCTTCGAGGCTGGGATCGCGGGACTGATCGCGGGCCTTCTCGGCCTCGCGTTGGGCCATTTCCATCAGACGGTCGAGGTCACCGACGATGCTCGACAAGTCGGACATGCCTACCTCCCCATGTGCCGGGCGACCCCGGAACCACTGCTGGGCACCCCGAGGTTCGGTCCCGAAAGTAGTCAGCACATAGGCGGCACGCAATGCGTAATCCGTCGCCTGTGGACAACTTCAGCGACTAAGAATGCGCGCCAATCGCCTGACGTGCAGTGATTGTCTGCGTACGCGTTGTCAAGTCACCAACCCGCCGGTTCAATCGACCGAATCGATCAAGATCAGCCGGTTTTCGTGTGAGCGTCGGCGGCTGGCGGGGATAATGGCACGATACCTACCGATTTATGAGGGATCGTGTGCGACGGTTGATCATCCCCGCGTACGCGGCGTGGCTTCTAGTGCTGGCGACGGCCTACTTCGTGATGCCGCCGACGAACGCTGCCGCCCTCGTCTGGCTCGCGATCGGGCTCAGCAGCGGTGCGGCGGTGGTCGTCGGCATACGCCTGAACCGGCCGAGCCGGCCGCGTCCCTGGTACTTCCTGGCCGGCGCGGTCTTCGCGTACGCCGCCGCCGACGCGGTGTACTACCTCGTCGAGGGCGTCACCCCGCTGGTCGACGATTACCTCGCCGACGATCTGCTGTACACCGTCATGTTCGTCCTGTTGATGGCGGGTCTGCTCCAATTCGGGCGGCCCGCCGCCCGGGGCGCGCTCCTCGACGCGTTGATCGTGATGTGCGGTGTGGGACTGCTGACCTGGATCGTCCTGGTCCAGCCGAGCGCCCGGGTGGCCACGTCGGACGACCTCGCCCATCTCACCTCGATGATCTATCCCATCGCCGACGTCGTCATCCTGGCCGGCGTCACCCGGCTCATCCGGGCGCTCAACGTCACGACCTCGATCGTGTTGCTGGTCGTGGGCGCCGCCGGCCTGCTCGTCTCGGACGCGTTCTATCGGGCGACGCATGCCGGTTTCGCCCTCGGCGACCTGGTCGGGCTGGGCTGGTTCGTCTTCTACGGCTGCTTCGGCCTGGCCGCGCTCGTCCCGTCCATGCGTACGCTCACCGAGCCGCCGAGACTGCGCGTACGGGACACCACGCCGCTCAGCATCGCGCTTCTCGCGGTGTCCGCCCTGATCCCGCCGGCGGTGCTGTTCTTCGAGGCGGTGACCAATCCGCCCGCCCGGCATGGCGTCATCATCGCCATCGCCTGCGCCGCCATGGGCGTCCTCGTGCTGACCCGGCTGGCCGGAGTGGGCCGGAAACTCCAGTCCCAGATCAGCCGGGAACGGGGGCTGCGCCAGGTCACGACCTCCCTGGTCTCGGCGGCGGACCCGAAGGCCGTGGGCGCGGCGCTCAAGGACGGCGTCGCCGAACTGATCCCGGCCGATCTTGCGCATCGCGCGATCCTGCTCGAGTCATCCCAGGCCTCAGTCTCGCTGCAAGCGCTGCGGAGCGAGCAGATCCTGGCCACCACCTCGCTGCCCGAGTGGCTCGCGCAGCGGGTGTTGCCCCATCCGACGACCATGGCGGCCCCGCTCGTGCTGCCCGACCGGCCGGCCGGCGATTCGCAGGTGGGCGTACTGCTGATCGGGGCGCCCGACCGGGTCCTGCGCGCGATCCGGGCCTCCGTGCAGGCGCTCACCGCCCAGGCCGCGCTGGCCATGGACCGCATCCAGCTCGGGCAGGAACTAGTGCGGCGCAACAACGAGGAGTACTTCCGCGCGCTCGTCCACAACACCGCGGACGTCATCCTGATCCTGGACGCCGACGACCACGTCCGGTACGCCAGCCCGGCGGCGACGGCGATGTTCGGCACCTCCAGCGTCCTCAAGATGCCGCTGCTGGACCTGGTCGACCCCAGCAGCAAGGTCCAGGCCGCCGCCGAGCTGCAAGCGGTGTGCCGCACCGGCGACCGGGCCGTCCGGGGCTCCGACTGGACCGTACGCGGCCCGAACGGCCCCGCGTTGCAGGCCGAGGTGGCCTGGCGGGATCTGCGCGCCGACCCGGCCGTCCAGGGCATCGTCGTGACGCTGCGGGACGTGACCGATCGCCGCCGGCTGGAGCGGGAGCTGACCCATCGGGCGTACCACGACGCGCTGACCGGCCTGCCCAACCGGGCGCTGTTCGCCGAACGCCTGCAACAGGCGCTCGCGCACGCCGACCAGAACCTGACCGTCGTCGGCGTGCTGATCCTCGACCTCGACGACTTCAAGATCGTCAACGACACGCTGGGCCACAACCTCGGCG
The DNA here is from genome assembly GCF_024172085.1 of Hamadaea flava. Classification (NCBI taxonomy): domain Bacteria; kingdom Bacillati; phylum Actinomycetota; class Actinomycetes; order Micromonosporales; family Micromonosporaceae; genus Hamadaea; species Hamadaea flava. Next base: position 4,015,667 of record NZ_JAMZDZ010000001.1, read on the forward strand.
ACGAGCTGCTCATCGGGGTCAGCCACCGGCTCAGCGAGCTGCTGCGGCACCGGGACATGGCGGCCCGGCTGGGCGGGGACGAGTTCGCCGTCATCATCGAGGACGCGGCCGACCTCGCCGCGGTCGAAGATGTGGCCGCCCGGATCGTGACCGCCTTCCGGGAGCCGCTGCTGGTGCAGGGTCAGCTGGTCAACGGCTCGGTCAGCGTGGGTGTGGCGACCAACTCCGAAGCCGTCGACAGCGCCGAACTGTTGCGCCACGCCGACCTGGCCCTCTACGTCGCCAAGGGCGAGGGGAAGGGACAGTGGCGGCGTTACCAGCCCGATCTGCATACCGCGATCACCGAGCGGCTCACCCTGCGGACCGAGTTGGACGCCGCGCTCGCCGGCGACCAGCTCGACGTCGAGTACCAGCCGATCGTCGCGCTGAGCAGCGGCCACACCGTCGGCTTCGAGGCGCTCGTCCGCTGGAACCACCCGACGCGGGGCCGCCTGGGGCCGCAGGCCTTCATCGACCTGGCCGAGGAGTCGGGGCTCATCGAGCCGATCGGCGAATGGGTGCTCCGGCACGCGATCGAGGCCGCCCAGTCATGGCAGGGCAACGGCCGCGCGAACCGGCCCTACGTCAGCGTCAACGTCTCGGCCTGGCAATTCCGCAACTCCACGTTCGCCGACAAGGTCCTGGCCGAACTCACCGACCACGGCGTCGCCCCCGGTCTGCTGATGCTCGAGATCACCGAGAGCCTGCTGGTACGCGACGACGACCGGCTCTGGCGTGACCTGGCCCGGCTCCGGCAGGCGGGCGTACGCATCGCGATCGACGACTTCGGCACCGGTTACTCCTCCCTGAGCTACCTGCGCGCGGTCCCGCTGGACGTGCTGAAGATCGACCGCCAGTTCACCTCCACGATCGCCGCGTCGGCCAAACAGCGGGCCCTGGTCGACGGCATCGTGCGGCTGGCGCACACGCTGGGCCTGGAGGTGATCGCCGAGGGCATCGAGACGTCGGCCGAGTCGACGCTGCTGACCGTGCTGGGCTGCCCCTACGGTCAGGGTTACCTGTTCGCCAAGCCGTTGCCGCTCCCCGCGACTTACGCGTGGCTGGCCCGTCACTAGGACCTAGGCTGGGCGGATGAAGATCGCAGTCGTCGGCGGCACCGGGCTCACCGGCCGCGAGGTAGTCCGGGCCGTGGAAGCCCAAGGTCATCAGCCAGTCGTGATCGCGCGCTCGCAGGGCGTCGACATCATCACGGGTGACGGCCTCGATGCCGCGCTCAGAGGGGTCAGCGCGATCATCGACGTCTCGAACGCCCCGGCGGAGGATGCCGAGGCGGCCCGCCAGTTCTTCGGCACGGCCACCGGCACGCTGCTCGCCGCGGCCACGCGGGCCGGCGTCGGCCATCACGTGGTGCTGTCCATCGTGGGCATCGACCGCGTCGCGGGAAACCCGCACTACGCGGGCAAACGGCGCCAGGAGGAGGTCGCGCTCGCCGGTCCCGTTCCGACCACGGTGGTACGCGCGACGCAGTTCCACGATTTCGCCGCGATGGTGGTCAGCTGGTCGGCAAGCGACGGCGTCGCTCCGATCGCGCCGTTGCTCGTGCAGCCGATCGCGGTCGCGGACGTGGCCGATGCCCTGGTGGCGGTCGCGCTGGACACCCCGGTCGGCGGCATCGTCGAGGTGGCCGGGCCGAAGCCGGAGGATCTCGTCGACATGGCCCGGCGGACCCTCGGCGTACGCGGGCAGACCGTCGAGCTGGCGCCGAGCTGGCAGGGCCGGTTCACCGTCGAGATGGCCGGCGAGGTGCTGCTTCCCGGGCCGAACGCGCGGATCGCGCCCACGACCTTCGAGCAGTGGCTGGCGAACGATCCCGCGAACCGGCCGGGAGCCGCATAAACGCCCTGGAGGCGGGTATCGCCCCTGCCGGAGGGAAGGGGGATGCGCCCATGGCGACCACCAAGAAGGCCGCGAAGGCCGCGACCAAGGCGACGGCGAAGAAGGCCGGCAGGAGCAGTCAGCCGCGGCTGGGCCAGGTCAGTTCGGAGATCCAGAAGTTCGGGAGCGTCGTGGAGCTGCCGATCGGCCTGTCCTACGACGCCCGGATGTACTCGTGCGAGCGGCTGAACAGGATTCTGGCGGACACCCAAGTCCTGTACGCGCTGTACAAGAAGTACCACTGGCTCATGCGCGGGCCGACCTTCTACCAGCTGCATCTGTTGCTGGACAAGCATGCGGGCGAGCAGCTGGCCCTGGTCGACCTCGTGGCCGAGCGGGTGCAGACGCTAGGTGGGGTGGCCGTCGGCGATCCGCGGCACGCGGCCGAGCTGACTCGGATCCCCCGGCCGCCGGACGGCGTCGAGGAGGTCCCGGCGATGCTCTCCCGGCTGCTCCAGGCGCACGAGACCATCCTGGAGGACGCGCACGACGCCGCGTCCCGGGTCGAGGAGGAAGGCGACGACGGCAGCAACGACCTGCTCGTCTCCGACGTCGTCCGGACCGGCGAACTCCAGGTCTGGTTCCTGTCCGCGCATCTGGTGGACACGCCGACCACCGTGGCGCGCTGAGTCAGGCGTACGCGGCGGGCAGGGTCACTGTGACGACCAGCCCGCCGCCGGACCGGGGCCGGGCGACGACCTCGCCGCCGTGCGCCCGGGCCACCGACCGCACGATGGAGAGACCGAGCCCGGCGCCCTTCGAGGTGACCAGTCGCTCGTCGTCGAGCCGCCGGAACGGCTCGAAGAGCCCCGGGATGTCGTAGGGCGGGATGGTCAGCCCGCTGTTGGCGACTTCCAGCTCGACCCCGCCGTCCGGGCGTACGCGGCTCGTGACGCGCGCGAAGCCACCCGCGTGGTTGTGCCGGATCGCGTTCTCGACAAGGTTCTGCGCCAGCCGTTCCAGCAGGATCGGATCGCCGATGGTGACCGCCTCGGCGGGATTCTCCGTGAGCGTGACCTCGGCCGCCCGCGCTTCGTCGGCGGCCTGCGCGACGACGTGGCTGACGACGTCGGCGAGGTCGATCTCGGCGCGCTCCAGCACCTCGTTCTCGGAGCGGGCCAGCAGCAGCAGTCCGTTGATCAGCCGTTCGTGCCGGCTGTTGATCTCCAGCAGGGTCTCCCCCAACTGCTTCACGTCCGCCGACGCCGTCTTGCGGTTCATCGCGACCTCGACGAGCGCCCGGTTCAGCGTCAACGGCGTACGCAGCTCGTGGGAGGCGTTGGCGACGAACCGCCGCTGGCCCTCGAACGACCGGTCGAGCCGCTCGACCATGGTGTCGAAGGTGTCGGCCAGTTCTTTGACGTCGTCGTCGCCGCCCTCCAACGCGATGCGCTCGTGCAGGCTCAAATCCGCGCCCCGCGCGTTGGCGATCCGACGGGCCGTCTCGGTGACCCGATGCAGCGGTGCGAGCACCCGCCCGGCGATCAGCCAGCCCAGGGCGATCGAGGCGACGCCGACGATGCCGAGCGCGATGCCGCCCTGGGTGAGCAATGAGGTGAGCGCATCCGTACGCAGCTTCCGCTGCTGTTGCTCCAGATACTTCGGCACGTCGCTCGCGTTAATCTGCTGCCCGCTGCCCGAGACCAGGAACGGCTCGTCGGCCAGGCCGTCCGGCAGGGCGTCCGGGCCGGGCGTGCTCTTCGGACTGCCCTTGATCTGGCCAGACATCTTGATCTGCACCATGTTCCCGGCCCCCGGCAGCTGTTGCTGGACCAGCAGGAAGGTCACGCCGAGCAGGACCATGCCGGCCATCAGGAACAGGCCGCCGTAGACCAGGGTCAGCCGCATGCGCAGGGTGGGCCGGAATCGGCGACGGCTCATGGGATCCGATACCCCTCTCCAGGAAGCGTCTCGATGACGGCGGGCTCGCCGAGCTTGCGACGCAACTTCAACACGGTGAGCCGGACGGCCGAGGTGAACGGGTCGGCGTTCTCGTCCCAGACCTTCTCCAGCAGGTGCTCGGCGCTGACCACCGCGCCGTCCGCCCGCAGCAGCTCGGTCAGCAGCCCGAACTCCTTCTTGGAGAGCAGGACGTACCTGTCGCCTCGGAAGACCTGCCGGCGGGCGGGGTCCAGGACGATGCCGGCCCGGCGCAGCACCGGGGGGACGGCCGGGCGGGCCCGGCGGCCCAGCGCCTGGACGCGGGCGGCCAGCTCGGCGAAGGCGAACGGCTTCGGCAGATAGTCGTCGGCGCCGAGGGACAACCCGTTCACCCGGTCGCCGATCTCCGCCGCGGCGGTCAGCATCAGCACCCGGGCCGCCGACTCCGAGGCGACCACCTCCCGGCATACCTCGTCGCCGTGCACCTTCGGCAGGTCACGATCGAGCACGACCACGTCGTAGTCGTTGACGCCCAGCCGGTCCAGCGCGGCCTCGCCGTCGAGCGCCACGTCGACCGCGTGAGCATCGTCACGCAGCCACTCCGCGATCGCCTCGGCCAGGAGGCGTTCGTCCTCCACCACGAGAATGCGCATCAGCCCGCAAACCCCTTCAAAGTCCCCGTGACCTGCGCGGTCACCGCTCCATGGTGACGCGCCGTGATGTTTCTCCGGCGTTAGCGCTTTCGGAAGCGCCCCCGAAACAGCTCGACGCGTTGACTCGGCGCCCTAAGCGGCCGCACTCCGCGGGCCGCCCGGCAAGGAGACGAAATCATGAGCAGAAGGCTCCTCGTCGCGACGGCCAGTGTGCCGATCGCGTTGCTGTTCGCGCTGTCCGGCTGTGGCAAGTCCGGTAACACGGACAACGGGGTCGCCTCGGTCGGCGGCACCGCCAGCGCCAGCCCGAGCGCGTCCAAGACCCGTTCCGCCGCCGAGGAGCAGGAGCGGGCGCTCAAGTTCGCCCAGTGCATGCGTGAACACGGCGTGGACATGCCGGACCCGGAGATCAAGGACGGCAAGATCCAGATGCGGATCAACGCCCAGCCGGGAACCGACGTCGACGCAGCCCAGAAGGCGTGCAAGGACTACGCGCCCGACGGCGGCCCCGGCGGCGGCAAGGCCGACGCGGAGATGCAGAAGAAGGCCCTCGAGTACGCCAAGTGCATGCGGGAGAACGGCGTCGAGAAGTTCCAGGACCCCGATCCCAACCAGGGCGGCATCCGCATCGACGGCAGCATCGCGGATGACCCTGACTTCCCGAAGGCGCAGCAGGCCTGCGACAAGATCATGGGCCCGTCGATCAAGGAGACCCAGAGCTCATGACGGTCTCCACGGAGGACACGGCGACGGGCGTACGCCCCAAGCGCCGGAAGAAGGGACGCGGCGGAAAGCTGATCGGAGCTGGTGTCGCCGTCCTCGCGGTCGGCGCGGCGACCGCGGCCACCCTCGGTTTCGGGTTCGCGCCGGAGAAGGCCGAGGACAACCAGTCGCAGCTGCCGCCGACGACCGCGAAGGTCACCAAGCAGACCCTCAACGACACCCAATCCGTGTCCGGCGATCTCGGGTACGGCGACTCGACGGCCCTCGCCGCACGGATCCAGGGAACCGTGACGTCACTCCCGTACGCCAGCTCGATCTTCCAACGCGGGAACGCCGTCTACAAGGTGAACAACACCCCGATCGTGCTCATGTACGGCACTGTTCCGGCGTACCGGGAGTTGAAGGTGGGCGACGAGGGCGCCGACGTCAAGCAGCTGGAGCAGAACCTGAAGGCGCTGGGCTATTCCGGTTTCACCGTCGACAGCAAGTACACCTCGGACACTGCTGACGCGGTCGAGGACTGGCAGGAAGATCTCGGTCTCGACGAGACCGGCCGGGTCGAGCTGGGCCGGGTGCTGTTCGCTCCAGGTGCGATCCGGGTCGACAGCGTCAAGGCATCGCTGGGCGGCGAGATCGGCCCGGGACAAGAGGTCTTGTCCTACACCGGGACCAGCCGCGTGGTCAGCATCCAGTTGGGCATCGGCGACCAGCGGCTGGCCAAGAAGGGCACGGCCGTCTCGATCCAGCTGCCCGACGGCAAGAAGGTCGACGGGACCGTTCAGCGGGTCTACACCGTGATCGAGGCCAGCGACGACCCCAACGGCGACGCGGAGACGAAGATCGAGGCGCAGCTGACCCTGAAGGACGCCAAGGCGGCGGCCGGCCTCGACGTCGCCTCCGTCGAGGTGGTCTTCACGGCGGCCGAGCACAAGGACGTGCTCACCGTCCCGGTCGCCGCGCTGGTCGCACTGGCCGAGGGCGGCTACGGCGTCGAGATCGTCGACGGCTCCAGCACGCACTACGTGAAGGTCGAGACCGGCCTGTTCGGGGGCGGCCGGGTCGAGATCACCGGCGACGGCATCGCCGAGGGCGTCACCGTCGGGATGCCGAAATGATCGAGCTGACCGGCGTCTCGAAGGTCTACCCGGGTGGCGTGCACGCGCTGCGCGACGTGAGCTTGACGATCGGCGAGCAGGAGCTGATGGCGATCGTCGGACCGTCCGGGTCGGGCAAGTCGACCATGCTGCACGTACTGGGCACGCTCGATCGGCCCAGCTCCGGCCGGGTGACGATCGACGGGTACGACGTCTCCCGGCTCTCCGACCGGCAGCTGTCGGCGTTACGGGCGACCCGGATCGGCTTCGTGTTCCAGCAGTTCCACCTCGCGCCCGGGGTCAGTGCGCTGGACAACGTCGCCGACGGGCTCCTCTACAGCGGCATCGGCCTCGGCGAACGCCGTCGGCGCGCGAACGTGGCCCTGGAGCGTGTCGGGCTCGGACACCGGATCGACCACGAGCCCCACGAGTTGTCCGGCGGCGAACGGCAGCGGGTCGCCATCGCCCGCGCCGTCGTCGGCGAGCCGCCCGTGCTGCTGGCCGACGAGCCGACCGGCAACCTCGACTCCTCGTCGGGGGCAGGCGTGATGAAGCTGCTCCGGGAGCTGCACTCGGCGGGCACCACCGTCGTGATCATCACGCACGACCGGGAGATCGCTGCCACGCTGCCGCGCCAGGTGCACATGCGCGACGGCGAGATCGTCGGCGACGACCTGCCGGACGAGGCCGCTGCGCTGGGCGTACCACTGGAAGGAGCGCGACCGTGACCGCGAGTCTGGACCACCGGCCGCGGTTGACCCCGGCCCGGATGGGACCGCGCGACATCGTGCGGGTCGGGGCCGCGGGCCTGCGCACGCGGCCGACCCGCGCGCTGCTGTCGGCGCTGGGCATCGCGATCGGCATCGCCGCGATGATCGCGGTGGTCGGCATCTCGTCGTCCTCGCAGGCGGACCTGGACCGCAAGCTGGCCGCGCTGGGGACGAACCTGCTGACGGTCTCCCCGGGGCAGACGATGTTCGGCAAGGACGCCAGCCTGCCCGAGGAGGCCGAGTCGATGATCGAGCGGATCGGCCCGGTGCAGGCCGTGTCGGCGGTCGGCACGGTCAGCGGCGCGAGCGTCTACCGGTCCGACAAGATCCCGAAGGCGCAGACCAACGGGCTCGCCACCTTCGCGGCCCGGCTGGACCTGCTGGAGACGGTCGGCGCGAAGCTCCGAAGTGGAGTGTGGCTGAACGAGGCGACGGCCCGGTACCCGGCGGTCGTGCTCGGCGACGCGGCCGCGCGGCGGCTGGGCATCAGCCACGCCGGACCCGATGTCGAGATCATCGTCGGCGGCGACAGGTTCATCGTGGTCGGCATCCTCGAACCGGTGGCCCTCGCGGACGAACTGGACCCCGGCGTGATCATGGGCTGGCCGGTGGCGGCGGACAAGTTCGACTTCGACGGCCACGCGACGACGGTCTACACGCGGTCGGACGAGAGCCAGGTCGAGGCGGTCCGCGCCGTGCTCGGCGCGACGGCCAACCCGGAGAACCCGAGCGAGGTCAACGTGTCCCGCCCGTCCGAGGCGCTGACCGCGCAACGGGCGGCCGGCGCGGCCTTCACCGGCCTACTGCTCGGCCTGGGCGCGGTAGCCCTGCTGGTCGGCGGGGTCGGCGTGGCCAACACGATGGTGATCTCGGTCCTCGAACGCCGGGCCGAGATCGGTCTCCGGCGCTCGCTCGGCGCCACCCGCGGGCAGATCCGGGTGCAGTTCCTCGCGGAATCACTCCTGCTGTCCGCCCTCGGCGGCGTCGGCGGCCTGCTCCTGGGCATCGGCGTGACCACCGGGTACGCGTACTACCAGAGTTGGCCGACCACCGTGCCCGCCTGGGCGACCGTCGGCGGCGTGGCCGCCACCGTCGTGATCGGCGGGATCGCCGGGCTCTACCCGGCCATCCGGGCCGCCCGGCTCTCCCCGACGGAGGCGCTCGCCGCCCCCTGACCCTTCTCACGACGCAGATCAGGGATGTGCGGACCTCCTCACCTGGGGAAGGCTGCACATCCCTGATCTCGCTATCCAGCCTGCGCAGCACGCAGGGATGGGTGGGCCGCCGCCCCGGGGGAGGTGGCGCAGCGGCCCACCCCCGTTCGCAGTCGCCTGCGTGTGGACCGACGCGTCATCGCCTGCGACCGAGCCTAAGCAGGCCCGCTGTCTGGGCACTTTCTTCGGCGGACTCGGAAAACTTCCGGTCAGCCGGCGGGGCTGATCACCTGATCGCCGGTCGTCGAGGCCGAATACTCTTGGCCACCGGCAGTTTCCGGCGGCAGAATGTCGCCAGCCGCAGATCAGCGGTCGGACGACAGGAACGCATATGGCAAACCCCTCCGTCGGGAGGATTCGCGCGGCTCGCGTCGCCGCCAAGCTCACCCAGGCAGAGCTCGCGGCACGGGCCGGCATCAGCGTCCGCGCCCTGCGCGACATCGAGCAGGGGCGGGTCGACAAACCACACTCCTCGTCGATGGAGCGACTGTCCGCAGCGCTCGGTCTGGACCCGGCCCCGGCACCCACGCAGGCGATCACGGTCAGCGTCCTCGGCCCACTGGTTCTCACCCGCCAAGGCAGACCGGTTGCGATCATGGCGGCCGCGCAGCGGCGGCTGATCACCCTCCTGGCGCTCGAGTCCGACCGATTCGTCCGGATAGATGAGATCGCAGAGGCGCTCTGGGACTCACGGCCACCTGAGGGCTGGCGAAATCGGCTGCACGTGCTGATCGGCCAGCTTCGCGACCTGCTCGAACCGCGGCGAGGGCGACGCGCGGCGAGCCGATACCTGCCGTCCGGAACGGGAGCGTACCGGCTGCAACTGCCGGTGGACGCCGTCGACGTCACCAGGTTCACCCAGTCCGTAGCGGCGGCGCGGGCGACCGCCCAGGACGGCGACCCGAATCGAGCGATGCACGCCTATGAGGCGGCGCTGCTGTGCTGGCGAGGCCCCGTAGACCGGGCGTACGCCGACCGGCCGGCTGCGCTCGCCCTCCGGCGTACCTGTCTGTCGGCGGTGTTGGAGCTGGCCGAGCAGGCCGCCGCCGCCGGGCAGGACGCGCGTACGCTCGCGCCGTTGGAAGCGACCGCCACCGCCGAACCGCTGCACGAAGGTCTGCAGGCCGCGCTGATGCGGGCGTACGCCCGGACCGGCCAGCAGGATCGAGCGATGCACCTCTATGCCGATCTCCGCAAGCGCCTGAGCGAAGAGCTGGGCGTGGACCCCGCACAAGAGACACAGGCGGCGTATCGAGAGATCCTGCGGCCGGGTGAGGCCGACGGCGCGAATCGCGTTCCGCAGCCGAGACCAGCCCAACTGCCCGTGACCACGCCCTATTTCGGAGGCCGCGACGACGCCGTCGCGGCTGTCGCCGGTCATCTCTGCGGTCCGCCCCGGCCCGGCGAGATTCCGTCCGCCCGCATCCTGGTCTTGCACGGGATGCCCGGGATCGGCAAGACGACCTTGACCGTGCACGTCGCCCATCAGGTGAAGCAGCGCTATCCGGACGGACAGCTCTACGCCGACCTGCGCGGCGAGTCCATCGACCCAGCACACCCGGGTCAGCTGCTCAGCGGCTTTCTTCGATCGCTGGGGGTGACGGCCGGCGACATCCCCGAGAACCTGGCTGAACGCTCCGCGCTGCTGCGGTCCTATCTCACCGGCCGGCGCATCCTGATGGTTCTGGACGACGCTCGCAGCGCCGAACAGGTGCTGCCTTTCCTGCCGTCAGGCGATGGCAACGACGTCCTGATCACGAGCCGCAATCCGCTCATCGAGCTCCCAGTCACCCGGTACCGGCTCGATCCACTGGACGCGGCGTCGTCGCTCTCACTGCTCCGGCGCCTGGTACCCGAGGACGAGCTCGAGGGGGATCCGCTGGCGGCGGCCCGCATCGTGCAGATCTGCAGCGGCCTGCCGCTCGCCCTCAGCATCGCCGCCGCCCGTACACACTCCGGCGACACCCTGGACGGCATCGCGCACACGCTGGAACCCGCCGACAGCCGGATCACCGGTCTGCACAGCGGCGAGCTGGCACTGCGGAACACCCTGGACTCCGCGTACGCCAACCTGGGGCACGCGGCCCGAGCCATGCTGCGGCGGTTGGCCGCAGTCGGTACGCGTACCTTCCCGGCCTGGCTCAGCGCCGTCCTCCGAGTGGAGCCGGAGAAGTCCGTCGACGCCCTCGCCGAACTCTCCGCGGCACACCTCGTGAGCAGGGCCGGCGGGTCGGCCGCACACGCTCATTACCGCATCCACGACCTCGTCCGCCTCTACGCGATGAACTTGACCGACGACGAGGACCACGCGGCCGCCCGATACGCGGTCGCGCAGTGGGCACATGTGGCCCGCCGGACCTCCGGCCAGTACGCCGGTGGGCGCAGCCTGTCCCTGGATCCGCTGTCCCTGCCCGACCCGGACGAGCCGGGACTCCCCGAGGTCGTGGACGTCAACGGCTGGTTCGACACCGAACGCGACAACCTGCTCGACGCGCTGGCCGGCCGGGCCGCCACCGGCGATCTCCGGCTCGCGGTGAGCCTGCTCGTGGCGCTCAGCCCCTTCCTGCGGGCGCGGTATCAGCTCGACCAGTGGCGAGTGTGCCTCCAGCGGATCAGGGCGGTTCCCGGTTTCGCCGACGATCTCGTCGCGAGCGCGTACGCCGACGAGTCCGAGACCAACCTGCTGATGGCCGAAGGCCAGGACGTCGCCGCCATCGCGGTGGCCGAGCACGGTCTGGCCACGTTCCTGCGGATCGGCCAGGCGCAGGGCGCTCACCTGATGCGCTACCACCTGGCTTACTTCCACCGGCGGGCGAAACGAATAGAACAGGCGACCGCGCTGCTCACCGAGATCCTCGACGCGCCACCGGAACAGGAGCCGAGCCCGTCCATCCGGGCCGCGGCACACCAGGGAATCGGCCTCATCCACCGTGAGCATTTGGACGATCTGCCGACCGCGGTGCATCACTTCGAACGTGCCCTCGCCCTGCTACCCGATCCCACCAATCGCGAATACACGCAGGTGGTCTACAGCCTGTGCCTCGGTCTGCACATCCTGAACCGGCTCGCCGAGATGGAGCCACTGGTGGCCGCGGGACTTCGGGTATCCCGATCGCTCGGCGATCGAGTGGGCATGTTCAGCTTCCTCAGTCTGCAGTCCTCCGTCCTGCCGATCGAGCAGGCACGCGACGCCTTGGAGGAGGCTCAGATCCTTGCCCAGACGATCGGCAGAGCCGAGTACCAGGCGCATGTCCACGAGGCCAGGGGCCGGCTCGCCGAGCGCATGGACGACTACACGGAGGCAGCCCGGCAGTTCGCGGCCGCCGTCGCGATCTACGAACGAGCCAGCGCGGGCCGCTCGGCCGACCGGGCGGCCAAAACCCTGGCCCGGTTGCGGACGCAGGCGGACGCCAGCTGAACTCGTTCGCGCTGGGTCGCTCGTTACGCGCTGGATCAGGGTTCCAGGTCGGATCTTGCCTCAAGATTCGACCGAGATTCCTGATCCAGCGCCCAAAGACGGCGCCGAAAGAAGGCGCCGAGAGACAGCGGAACCCCTTCAGGGGACGACGGCCACCGGCCACTTCCCCGTGCGGACCAAGCGGGCCGCGACCGATCCGACCAACCGGTGCCCAGGCTGGGCCGACGCGCCCACGATGACCGCGTCGGCCTTCAGGTCGTCGGCCGCGGCCCGCAGCTCGCCGAACGGGTCGCCCCGCCGGGTCAGGAAGGTCACCGGTACGCGCATCTCCTCGGCGAGTTGGCGTACCTCGTGACGCAGTTCCGTCTCCAGTTCGTCGAAGGTCCGCTGCTGTGCCGCCGCGGCCCCCGTGATCATCGACGTCCAGGCGTGCGGCTCGGCGACGTACACCACGGCGAGCTGGCTGTTCTGCCGTCGTGCCATGCCGCAGGCGTACGCCGTCGCCCGCATGGACGTCTCCGAGCCGTCGATGCCGACCATGATCAGCCGGGGGCCGTCCGTTCCCCGCTCCCACGGCGAGACCGCGCAAGCAGGCCCGTATCGCACTACGGAGAGGGGTTCGGCGGTCATGACCTCGTCGCCGCCTTAGCACCGGCAGCCGAGCCCGTGGCCGACGCCGAACCCTCAGCCGAGGCGGCATCCCCGGCGGCCGCCGACGGCTTGGCGCCCAGGTCGATCGTCGTACGCAGGGTGATCGGCTTGAAGGCGATGGCCGCGATGAGGCCGACGACCGCGATGGCCGCCGAGATCAGGAAGATGTGCCCGGTCGCGTCCCCGTACGCCGCCCGCACGATGTGCTGGAAGGCCTCGGGCAGCGCGTTGATGTTGAGGGCGCTGGTCTTGCCGGTGCCGCTCGCCTGGATGCCGGCCTGGGCCAGGCTCTCCGTGATGTTGGCGGTGACCCGATTGGCCAGCACCGCGCCGAGGACCGAGACCCCGACCGTGCCGCCCAGCGACCGGAAGAAGGTGACCGAGGCGCTCGCCGCGCCCATCTCCTGGAGCGGGACGTCGTTCTGCACCGCCAGGACGAGGTTCTGCATCGTCATGCCGACGCCGATGCCGACCAGGGCCATGCCGAGGCCGACGAGGCCCAGCGGGGTCTCGTGGTCGATCGTCGACAGCACCAGGAAGCCGCCGATCAGCACGACCGTGCCGGCCACGATGAAGCGCTTGACGGTGCCGCTGCGCGAGATGAGCCGTCCGGTGATCGTCGAGGAGACCAGGACGCCGGCCATCATCGGGATGGTGAGCAGGCCCGCCTCGGTGGGCGTGTAGCCGCGGCCGATCTGGAAGTACTGGCCGAGGAAGACCGCGCCGCCGAACATCGCCATGCCGACCGCGAGGCTCGCGATGATCGACAGGGCCGGCGTACGCCGCCGGATGATCTTCAATGGGACGACGGGCTGCGCCGCCCGGGATTCGACCCAGACCGCGATCGCCAGGATCACCACGCCCGCGCCGACGAAGGCGGCGGACTTCCCGGAGATCCAGTCGAACGAGTTGCCGACGAAGGAGACCCAGATCAGCAGGATCGAGACGCCGGCCGCGATGAGGCCCGCGCCCCAGTAGTCGATCTTCACGTTCGCCTGGCGGACGGTCGGCAGGTGCAGCGTCTTCTGCAGGACCAGGAAGGCCAGCGCCGCGATCGGTACGCCGACGAAGAAGCACCAGCGCCAGCCCAGCCAGGAGTCGACGATGACGCCGCCGAGCAGCGGGCCGCCGACGGTGGCGAAGGCCATCACCCCACCGAGGTAGCCGTTGTACCGGCCACGCTCGCGCGGCGGGATCATCGCCGCGATCACGACCTGCACCAGTGCCTGGAGTCCGCCGACGCCGATGCCCTGGAAGGCGCGGGCGCCGATCAGCTGACCGGCGTTCTGCGCGAGCCCGGCGAGGATCGACCCGGCGACGAAGATCACGATCGCGATTTGGACCAGGAGCTTCTTGTTGAACAGGTCGGCGAGCCGCCCCCAGATCGGGGTGCTGGCGGTGGCGGTCAGCAGGGTCGCCGTGACCACCCAGGTGTACTGCGTCTGCGTACCGTTCAGCGCACCGAGGATCTTGGGCAGCGCGGTCGAGACGACCGTGCTGCTGATCATGGCGACGAACAGGACCAGCAGCAGACCGCTCAGCGATTCCATCACCTCGCGGTGATTCATCGGTGCGGCGGCGTCCGAGCGGGCTGCGGCTTCCGCCGAAGCGGGGGGAGCGGTGCTCATGATGGTGCCTCCAAGAGATCAACCACCAGAATCCCACAAACTTGCCGGGTGGGCAAAGTTTCTCAAAGTGCAATTATGCACAGCGGTAGAATCCGGGTGTGACCACGGAGACGATCGCGTCCGCCCCCGAGGGGCTGAGGGAGCGGAAGAAGGCCGCCACCCGCCAGGCGCTGCACCAGGCGGCGCTGCGCCTCGCCGTCGAGAAGGGGTACGCCGAGGTCACCGTCGATGCCATCGCCGACGCCGCACTGGTCTCCCGCCGCACGTTCTCGAACTACTTCGGGAGCAAGGAGGACGCCCTTCTCTACGGCGATCGCAATCGGGGTGAGCAGCTCGTCGAACAGTTGCGCGCGCAGCCCGCCGACCGGACCGCCTGGCAGGCGTTGCGAGGGAGCGCCGTCCAGCTATACACCGGGCTGGAGAACCTCGACCCGCAGTGGGTCGCCCAGCTCCGGCTGATCCGGCGGCATCCGGCGATCCTGGCCCAGCAGGTGGCCAACCACGGCCGGCTCGAACAGGGCCTCGCCGAGGAGCTGACGACCCGGCCGGGCGGGCTCGATTCGCTGGCGGCGCGCGTACTGGCGGCCGCGTTCCTCGCCGCGCTCCGGGCGGCCATCACGGTCTGGCTCGACGAAGGCGGACGGCGACGAGGGCTGCCGGAGATGGTCGACCGCGCCCTCGACGAGCTGGCGAAGCAGTACGCCTGAGATGCCCGAGGGCGACACCGTCTGGAACACGGCCCGGTCGCTGGACCGGCTCGTCGGGCAGACCTTGACCGGCTCGGACTTTCGCGTACCGCAGTTGGCGACGGCCGACCTGACCGGGCGCACCGTCCAGTCCTCGGCCAGTCGAGGCAAACATCTGCTCCTGCGGCTCAGCGGCGGGGTGACCCTCCACTCCCATCTGCGGATGGACGGCTCCTGGCGCGTCTTCGCCGCCGGTGAGCGGTGGAGTGGCAAGCCCGCCCACCTGATCAGGGTCGTCCTGAAGACGGACGGCGCGGCGGCGGTCGGCTATCACCTGCACGAGCTGAAACTCGTACGCACCACCGGCGAGCAGGCACTGCTGGAGCATCTTGGCCCCGACCTGCTCGGCGACGACTGGGATCCCGCCGAAGCCGTACGCCGTCTCGCAGCCGATCCGACCCGGGAGATCGCCGAAGCGCTGCTCGACCAACGGAACCTGGCCGGTATCGGCAACCTCTACAAGGCGGAAATCCTTTTCCTGCAAGGGATCTGGCCCTGGACTCCGGTCGGTGAGGTGGCCGGCCTGCCGAAGCTCGCCGATCTCGCCCACCGGCTGCTCACCGCCAACAAGGGCCGCTGGACGCAGAGCACCACCGGTTCACTACGCCGAGGCGAGACGACGTACGTCTACGGCCGCCGGTCGATGCCCTGCCGACGCTGCGGCACCTTGATTCGCAAGCAGGACCAGGGCGAGCGAATCACCTATTGGTGTCCGACGTGTCAACCCGGGCCTGTGGGTAGATGATGGGTCATGGACCAGTGGGTGGTATTGACCCAGATCGCCCTCGCTGCCGTACTCGGCGCGTCGATCGGGCTGGAGCGGGAGCTCAACGCGCAACCGGCCGGCCTGCGTACGCACATGCTGGTCAGCCTGGGCGCGGGCCTGTTCACCCTGTCCGGGGCCTACCTGCCGGGCGATGACCCGACTCGCATCGCCGCCCAGGTCGTGACCGGCATCGGCTTCCTCGGCGGCGGCGCGATCCTCCGCGAGGGTGCCAACATCCGGGGTCTCACCACGGCCGCCTCCCTCTGGGTGACCGCCGCGATCGGCACCGCGGTCGGGCTGCGCTGGTGGTTCCCAGCCGTCGCCACGACCGTACTGGCCCTCCTCGTCCTCTCCCTGGTGAAGTACGTCGAACGGGAGGCGCTGCCCCGCCGGCGGCTGCTGGAGATCACCCTGACCCTGGAACCGGACGCTCGGCTCGACCGCGTCGAGCAGGAGGTCATGGAGGCGCTGCCCCGCTCCCGGATACTCAAGGTCTCGTACTCCCTCACCGGCCAGGCCCTGGTGCTGACGTCGCAACCGCAGAACGGCACCAGCCTCAGCGTCATCGGCGAACGGCTGCGCGGGCTGGCCGGCGTACACGGGGTCGAAATCAGCCGCTGAGGCTCGCATAATGGCCGCATGTCTGGAAGCGCTCCCACAGACGACCTCCGACGATCGAGGATCGCTACCTCAGCCCTCTTCCTGCTCTTCGGCACGGCGCTCGGCGCCTGGACCGCCCGCATCCCGGCGATCAAGAGCCACCTCGGGCTCACCGACGGCACGCTCAGCCTCGGCCTGCTCGCCTTCGCCCTGGGCGCGATCATCGGCATGCAGGTCGCCGGTCGGCTGGTCGATCGGCTCGGCAGCTCGCGCGTACTGATCCCGGTCGCGTTCGCCGAGGGAGCCGCCCTGATCACCCCGGCCTTCGCCCCCAACCTGGCCGCGCTGATCGTCTGCCTGCTCGTCTTCGGCACCGTGCACGGCCTGCTCAACATCTCGATGAACGCCAACGCCGTCGAGATCCAGCGGGCCTGGGGCAAGCCCATCATCACGTCGTTCCACGCCGTCTACAGCGTCGGCGGCTTTCTCGGCGCCGCGTACGGCGGGCTCTTCGCTTGGGCCGACCTCAGCCCGCAGGTCACCTTCCTCAGCCTTGCCGCGCTGCTCACGGTCCTCGCCGCGGCCTGCTCCCGGTTCGTCCTACGCGCCGCGCCAGTTCCGTCCACGCCCGACACTCCACAACGGACAACGGGAGTGTTCCTGCTCGGTGTCCTCGCCTTCTGCTGCCTCGTCGGCGAAGGCGCCGCGGCCGACTGGAGCTCCGTCTACCTCCGCGACGGCCTGCGCAGCACCGCCGGATTCGCGGCGGCGGCCTACGCGGCGTTCGCGATAGCCATGACCGGCGGCCGTCTCGTCGGCGACCGCCTGGCCGCGCGGCTCGGTCAAACTCACCTGGTACGCGCAAGCGCAGCGCTCGCCGCCGTCGGCCTCGCCGCCGCCCTCGCGATCAGCCACCCCATCGCGGCCGTGGTCGGCTTCGGCTGCCTCGGCGCCGGGCTGGCCTGCATCGCCCCGCAGGTCTTCGCCGCCGCCGGTAACCGGAACCCGGCCCGAGCCGGGCAGGCCATCGCCCGCGTCGCCGCCATGGGGTACGCCGGATTCCTGGTCGGCCCGGTCGTCATCGGGGCGTTCGCCCAACTCACCAGCCTGCGCTGGGCGTTGAGCGTACCCGTGGTGTTGACGATCTTCGTGGCCTTGACCGCCGCGGCGCTTCAGCCCCAGTCGGGCAGATTGTGGCCGATCAGCTGGCACCGCGCGTAAAGGTGGGTCTGGTGCGGGGCCGGACTGCCCTCCGGCGGCGCCCAGTCCTCCGCGATCAGCTCCAGCACGGCGAAACCGTGCCGGGTGAGCAGATCGCGCAACTCCTCCCGCGGGTACGCGGTCAGCGGCACCTTCTCCCCGAGGAAATCCCGGAGCAGGTAGTCGGTGTCGCCCTCGACCATGCCCAAAGCGAAGAACGCGCCGTGCTTGAGTTCCCGCCGGACGTCCTCGAGAACATCCTCGATCTCCGTACGCGGCAGCACGAGCAGGGAGAAGAACGCCACCGCGGCGTCGAACCGGTCCTCGACCGGATGCAGACCGCTGAGATCGTGCAGATCCCGCTCGACGAAGATCGCGTCGGGAACCTCGTGCCGGGCGATGTCCAGCATCACCGGCGACGCGTCGACGCCGACCACCTCACAGCCGCCGTCGACAAGCTGCCGAGCCGTGGGTACGCCCGTCCCGCAGCCGACGTCGAGCACGATCGGCGGCCGATGCCGCGTCTCCCGCAACCGTTCCAGCAGCCAATCACCCGTCGCGTACTGGCCGGGCCGGTCAGAGAACGCCTCGCCGTAATGCGCGCCGATCGAGTCGAAGACCCGGGCGAGGTCGGGCCGAACCTCCTGCGCCACTTCTTGCGCCACGCCCTCATCCTCCCAGCTCACACCCCTCCCCACCCCCTCTTTCCTCCTTCCACTCCCCCGCCGCTTTCCGCGCGCCCCCCCCCCCCCCCCCCCCCCGCCGCTTTCCGCGCGCCCCTTGCCGCTTTCCGCGCGCCCCCCGCCGCTTTCCGCGCGCCCCCCGCCGCTTTCCGCGCGCCCCCCGCCGCTTTCCGCGCGCCCCCCGCCGCTTTCCGCGCGATCATGAACTAACGGTCGTGATCGACCGGCGTGTCGTGCCCCCAGCGCCCTGATCAACTCCCGAGCGGCATGATCAATCGGCGTGCTCCGTTCCCGCGCCGGACGAACGTCGCTACGCTCACGCCCATGAGCGGGTCGCACGAGCACGACCACAACTCCCCGTTGCGGGAGCATGACCGCGCGCACGATGGCGACCACGACCACCCGGGGGAGCACGACCACAACTCCCCGTTGCGGGAGCATGACCACGCGCACGACGGCGACCATGAGCACGGCGAACACGGCCATGGGCAGGGGCACGGGCACGACCACGGGCACGACGACCACGAGTACGGCGAGCACGGGCACGGGCACGACGAGCACGGGCACGGGCACGACGAGCACGAACACGGGCACGACGAGCACGAACACGGGCACGACGAGCACGGGCACGGGCACGACGAGCACGAACACGGGCACGACGAGCACGGGCACGGGCACGGGCACGGCGAGCACGGACACGGGCACGGCGAACACGAACACGGGGGCGGCGGGCTGTGGCACCGGCTCACCCACTTCTTGACGCCGCACTCGCACGACACGGCCGCCAAGGTCGACTCGGCGATGGAGACCTCTCGCGAGGGCCTTCGCGCTTCGTGGATTTCGTTGGGCGTACTGGGGGTGACGGCGATTCTTCAGGCGATCGTGGTCGTCCTGTCCGGCTCGGTCGCGCTCCTCGGCGACACGCTGCACAACGTGGCCGACGCGCTGACCGCCGTACCGCTCGGGATCGCGTTCGTCCTGGGCCGGCGACGTCCTACTCGCCGCTACACCTACGGCTACGGGCGCGCCGAAGACCTCGCCGGAATCGTGATCGTCGTGTTCATCGCGGCGTCCGCGGTCGTCGCCGGTTATGAAGCCGTACGCCGACTGCTCAACCCGGCCGAGGTCAGCCATCTTTGGGTGGTCGCCGTCGCGGCGCTCATCGGATTCGCCGGCAACGAACTCGTGGCCCGATACCGGATAAGTGTCGGACGCCGGATCGGCTCGGCTGCTCTCGTCGCCGACGGGCTTCATGCGCGTACCGATGGCTTCACGTCTTTGGCGGTGTTGCTCGGAGCCGGCGGCGTGGCGATCGGCTGGTCATGGGCGGACCCGGTCGTGGGTTTGCTGATCACGGTAGCGATTCTGTTCGTGCTGAAGGACGCGGCGCGCGAGGTGTACCGGCGGCTGATGGACGCCGTGGACCCCGACCTCGTCGACAAGGTCTCCGCCGTGCTCGTCGAGACGCCCGGGGTGACCGGCGTCGGCGACGTCCACCTGCGGTGGATCGGCCACCAGCTGCGCGCCGAATGCGAGATCAGCGTCGACCCCTCGCTCACGATCGCGCGGGCGCACGCCATCGCGGTGGACGCCGAGCATCGGCTGATCCATGCCGTACCGCGATTGACCAGGGCTTTTGTGCACGCCGACCCGGATGGCGACGAGCACCAGCACGACGAACTCGCCCATCACCGGGAAAACGGCCACGGACGCCGCACCGCGAAGACACACTGATTCGCCCCTGCCACCACTTCACCCGGCGAACCCCGGCGGACGCGGCGGCCCGGCCCCGGCGGCCGGACCCCGCCGCTTGGACCCGCCGCTTGGACCCGGCGGCCCGGCCCGCGGACTCGGTCGACCCGGCCCGCAGACTCGGTCGACCCGGCCCGCAGACTCGGTCGACCCGGCCCGCAGACTCGGTCGACCCCGCCCGCAGACTCGGTCGACCCGGCGCGCGAACCCGCCGTCCGGACCCCCGCCGCTTGGACCCGCCGCCCGGCCTGCGGACCCGGTGGACCCGGCGCGGACCCGATGGACCGGCGCGGACCCCGTGGACCCGGCGCGGACCCCGTGGACCCGGCGCGGACCCCGTGGACCCGGTGGACCCGGCGCGGACCCCGTGGACCCGGCGTGCGCCGGCGGGCCCAGCGCGCGGAGTTGATCATGCACTTGGGGAGTTGATCAGGGGCGCCGGTACACGACACGCCGGTTGATCACGACCATAAGTTCATGATCGCGCGGAAAGCCCCGCAGGGGCGAGCGGGCCGAGCGGGCCGAGCGCGGAGCGCGACGGCCCGGCGAGGGGCGAGCGAGGTCAGGAGCGTTTGGCCGCGACAAAGGCCCGAAGCCGCGAGAGCGGCCAAGCGTTGATGACGTCGTCCACGGTGAGCCAGCCCCGTTGGGCGGTCCCGATGCCGAATCGGATGTTGCGCATGTGCCGGGTGGAGTGCGCGTCGGTGTCGATGGCGAACTTCACGCCACGCCGTTTGGCGCGCAGGATGAGGTCGTCGGAGAGGTCCATCCGGTCGGGGAAGCTGTTGACTTCCAACGCCGTGCCCGTGGCGGCGGCCGCTTCGAAGACGGCGTCCCAGTCGGCGTCGATGGGCGGGCGTTTGCCGATCATCCGCGCCCGGGGGTGCCCGATGATGTTCACGTACGCGTTTTCGCAGGCCCGGATCAGTCGCTGGGTCTGCTCCGGGCTGGACAGGGTGAAGTGCGAGTGCACGGACGCCACGGTGATGTCGAACCCCG
Organism: Hamadaea flava; assembly: GCF_024172085.1. Lineage (NCBI taxonomy): Bacteria > Bacillati > Actinomycetota > Actinomycetes > Micromonosporales > Micromonosporaceae > Hamadaea > Hamadaea flava. Next base: position 4,036,380 of record NZ_JAMZDZ010000001.1, read on the forward strand.
CGAGGAAGTCGCCGTCCCAGTCCACTTGGCCGAGGGGGTCGATGTTCAGTTCGGTGCCGTGCAGCAGTGTCATCGAGCCGGCGTCCAGCGATCGCAGTTCAGCGCGCTGGGCGAGCATCTTCTCGGTGGTCATCCGCTGCATGACGAGGTTCGGGGCATGGTCGGTGACGGCGTAGTACTCCAGGCCGCGGTCGATCGCGGCGGCCACCATCTTGTCCAGCGGTGACACGCCGTCGGTCAGGTCGGTGTGCGTATGCAGGTCGCCGCGCAGGTCAGCCTCGGTGATCAGGGCCGGCAGCTCCCGGCGGAGCGCCGCTTCGATCTCGCCCCGGTCTTCGCGCAGGGTGGGCGGGATCCATGGCAGGCCGAGCCGCTCGTAGACCTCCTCCTCGGTCTGGGAGACGAGGAGGTCGCCGGTCTCGGCGTCGAAGAGGCCGTATTCGGAGAGCTTGAGTTTGGCGTGGACGGCGATTTCGCGTACGCGGATGTTGTGCGCCTTGGAGCCGGTGAAGTATTGCAGCGCCGCACCCCAGGCGGCGGGCGGGACGACACGCAGGTCGACTTGGAGCCCTCGCCGGGTCCGGATGGACGTCTTGGTCGGGCCGCTGCCGATGACTTCGCTGGCGGCAGGCAGCGCCTTGAACGCCTCCATCAACGGTGCCGAGTCCTCGGCGGCGGCCAGGATGTCGACGTCGCCGATGCTGTCCCGGAACCGCCGCAGCGAGCCGGCGATGCTGATCGAGACACAGCCGGGCACCTGGGACAGCGCGCTGACGATCTCCTCGGCGACCGCGGTGGCGGTGTCGATGAGGACCCGGCCTTCGTTGCGGCGCAACAGTTCGATGCCGTGCAGGATGTTGTCGGCGGTCTTCGCTCCGAAGCCGGGCAGCCCGTCGAGCTTGCCCGCCTCGATCGCCGCCGCCAGTTCCTCGACCGTGGCGACGTCCAGTTCCTTCGTCAGCGTCACGGCCTTCTTCGGCCCGAGTCCTGGGATCTCCATCAGCTGCAGCGCGCCCGGCGGAATCCGCGTACGCAGTTCCTCGAGCGCACCGATGGCCCCGGTCTCCAGGTATTCCACGACCTTCGCCGTCATGGACTTGCCGACGTTGGGAATCTGCCCGATCCCGGCTGCATCCAATGTGGAGATGTCCTCGTGGTACGCGGCGACGGCCCGAGCGGCCTTGTCATAAGCCCGGATCTTGAAGGAGTCGGCGCCACCGGTGACGGCCAGCAGATCGGCCAGCTCCTCCAGCAGCGCGGCGACGGTGTCGTTGGCCCGCGGCATGTGACCAGTCTAGGCGGGGTCACCGACGAAAAGACCGCCGAGAACCGCTTGACGAACTTCCGTCCGGCCGGAGATATTGGCGGATATAAACATCCGATCAATGGCCCACCGCGCCGGGCAGCCCGACGAAAGGACCCCCGCCGTGGAACGCCGCACCCTCCTGAAAGCGACCGCCTTCGCCCCGCTGGCATCGACCAGCCGGCTCCAGCCGACCGGCCAGGGGACGGGGGAGAGCCAAGAAAGCGCAGTTCAGGCGCAGGGCCTGCCGTCGAGGCAGGCGATCCTCGACCAGGTACGCCTCGTCCAGACCTATTGGATCGGCACTCATCGAAACCCGGGTGACAACAAGTGGGCGAGAGCCACCTACTTCAGTGGGCACCAGGCTGCGTACCGGGCGACCGGTGAGAATCTGCGCTACGCCCAGAAGTGGTCTCAGCAGAACGCGTACGCCCTCAACGGCGGGACCACCACGCGCAATGCCGACAACCAGTGCGCCGGCCAGGCGTACTACGACCTGTTCGACATCGACCACGACGCGAGCCACTTGACGGCGATCAACGAGTCGATCCGGCTGATGGTGTTCGGGTCGAATCAGTCGAACAGCGACTGGTGGTGGTGCGACGCGCTGCACATGGCGATGCCAGTGTTCGCCCGCGTACGCACACACACCGGCGACCCGGCATACGGAGACAAGCTGTGGACGTTGTTCAGCTACACCAAGAACCTGCTGTGGGACGCCGGTGACCACCTCTGGTACCGCGACGCGAACTACGTCTATCCGACGGGCGGCCAGTGCCTGTCCCCCAACGGGAAGAAGGTCTTCTGGTCGCGCGGCAACGGTTGGGTGCTCGCCGGGCTGGCCAAGACGCACGCGCTCCTGCCGGTGTCGGATCCGCGCCGGGCCGACTACGCCGCCCTGTTCCAGCAGCACGCCGCCGGGCTGCTCCCGGTTCAAAGATCGGATGGCTTCTGGAACGTCAATCTCGCCGACCCGCTGCACCGGCCGGGGCCGGAGACTTCCGGAACCGCCTTCTTCACCTTCGGGCTGGCGTACGGGATCCGGGCCGGGTTGCTCGATCCGACGATTTATCTGCCCGCCGCCACGAACGCGTGGAACGGGATGACCGCGGTCGCCGTACGCTCCGACGGCCTGCTCGGCTACGTCCAGGGCACCGGCGCGAACCCGGACTCGAGTCAACCGGTCACCTCGACCAGCACAGCCGACTTCGGCGTCGGCGCCTTCCTGCTGGCCGGAACGGAGTTGGCGAAGCTAACGAGTTAGCGGGACCAGGGCCGAGATCTTCTTCGGCACGCACATCCGCCACGCCTCGATGATCAGCTCGGTCATCTCGTCCTCGTCGAGCGCGGCCAGCCGGGCGCGTACCCAGTTGAACCGCATGTCCGAGGGAATCGGCAGGAGAAACTTGTCCGGTTCTGCGGCCACCAGGGCTTCCCGCTCCTCCTTCGGGAAGCCGAAGCCGAGCAGGGTCTCGTCCGGCGTGATCGCGGCGTACACGATCTGGCCGACCCGGAACTTCACCTGGTCGCGGATCAGGTGCTCGCTGGTCCGCGGCAGCTCGCGGGCGACCGCGCGGATCTGGTCGACGGTGACCGGCACGGCTCAGCCCAGCAGCCGCCGCGCGGCGAACAGGTGACCGTGCCGGACCTCCGAGATCGGTCCGTCCAATGTGTCCCAGTCGGTCTGCGAGCAGTGCAGCATCGACGGCCAGCCGTCCACGACGCCGGCACAGATACCCACGTGGTAGACGAAACCGGTGTCCGGCTTGCGGAAGAACATCAGGTCGCCGGCGGCGAGGTCGGCCAGCTCGACCGGCTCGCCGACCGCGTACTGGTCGGTCGCGTCGCGCGGGATCAGCTGCCCGAACCGCCGGTACAGCCCATAGGTCAACCCGGAACAGTCCAGACCGTGGGCGGTCACCCCGCCCGCGAGATACATCAGCCCGAGGAACTGCCGCCCTGTGCTCAACAACTGCTCCGCGCTGGGCAGGTCGCTTTCCGACGGGTACGCGCAAAGGTGCGCCCGGGGCAGGTAACCCGCACCGCCGCCGGGCAGATTCACCCGGGCCCAGTCCTCGTCGCCGCCCTGGACGGGCAGGATCGTCGCGAACGAGACGCCGTCGATCAGCGGCTCGCCGCCGGGCTCCGCGCGTACGCACGTCGTGGGAACGACGACGACGGCCTGTTCGCCGGTCTCCTCTGCTGGTGTGGCGAGCTGACTCAGCGGCAGCCAGCCCGGGTAGCCGCGCGGATCCTTCCGGCACGACTGCGACGGGACGACGACCTGCGCCCACCCCTCCTTGACGTCGTCCACGAGGACGGTGTCGCCGAGCAGGGCCTGGGTGTCGAGGCGGCCCCAGAGTTCGCGGCGCTCGTCGGGACCTTGCGCCGCCACCCAGGCGGCGACGTCGGCCGGCGCGGCCAGCGCGGGCGCGTCGAGTTCGCGGACGGCGTCTGGTGCCGTCCACAGTCCGGCGGCCGCGACGGCGACCTGCATCGTCTCCACTGTCGTCCTCCCCGTCAGCGAGCCCAGTCGTGTGAGCGTAGCCAGCCGACGACCGCCGCCGCCACGGCCGAAGGGTCCTTCCGCAGATCGTGCCGTTCGCCGGGGAGCACCACGAGGTCGACCTCGGCCCGGGCGTCCGGTACACCGAACGGGTCCCGATCGCCGTTGACCACCAGTGTCGGCACCCCGGTGGCGAGTTCGTCGTCGCGGGTCTTCTCCGGCTTGCCGGGCGGATGCAGCGGGAAGGCGAGGGCGACCACGCCGGCCGCGCCGCTGTCCAAAGCGGTCCGGCAGGCGACCCGGGCTCCGCTGGACCGGCCGCCGACGAGCAGCGGAACCTTGATCCGAGCCGTACGCCGTAGGTGCGCCACCACGGCCAGCCAAGCCTCGTCGAGCTGCGGCGCCGGGGCGGGCGCCTTGCGTCCGGCGACCCGATAGGGCTGGGTGACGAGGGCGACCGCGACCCCGGCGGCGACCGCCGCCTCGGTCACGGCGGCGAGATCGGCCGAGCCGACGTCGCCGCCCGCACCGTGCCCCAGCAGGAGCCAGCTGCTGATCTTGCCTTTCGGCTTGACCGTCTCGGCGCGGGCCGGCCCGCGCGGCGTCTCGATCTCCACCGCCCCTGTCCCCCTCAGCTGCAGATCACGGTTATGCCTGCCATTCTGAGTCAGGTTCAGCTGCATATCCGTGATCTGCGGGGAAAGAGCGTCAGCGCTCGTTCGGCATGATGATCCACAGCGCCAGGTAGATCAGCACCTGCGGGCCCGGCAGCAGGCACGACAGGACGAAGATGAGGCGCATCACGTTCGGCGAGATGCCGAACCGGCGGCCCAGCCCGGAGCAGACTCCGGCGATCCAGCGGTTGTCGCGCGGTCGGTAGAGGCGGCGAGGTGAGGTCGTCGTTGTCATGCCTCAACGGTAGGTACGCCGATCTCCTCAGCCCTCCGCCGTCGGACGGATCTTGTGATTCGAATCCCGTAGGGGCGTCCCGGAGCGTCCGGCGCGCTATATTTTCTTGCGTATGCATCTAAGACGGGAGTCCTGCCGATGAGTGCGCGCCGCTTCCTCTTCCTCCTCGCCAGCACCCGGGAGAACGGAAACACCGAGGTCATGGCGCGGCACGCGGCGGCGTACCTGCCGGTCGGCGTCGAGCAGCAATGGCTGCGGCTGATCGACCATCCGCTGCCCGACTTCACCGACGTACGCCATGAGGGCGCCGGGGTCTACCCCGAGCCGGAGGGTCACGCCCGGACGCTGATGGACGCGACGCTCGCCGCGACCGACGTCGTGATCGCCTCGCCGCTCTACTGGTACAGCATCTCCACGCCGGCCAAGCGGTACATGGATCACTGGTCGGGCTGGATGCGCGTACCGGGCGTCGGCTTCAAGGACCGCATGCGGAGCAAGACGTTCTGGGGTGTGACGGCGGTCAGCCACGAGGACTTCAGCCGGGCCGAACCGCTGATCGGGACCCTGCGGCTGTCGGCCGAGTACTTCGGGGCGCGCTTCGGCGGCGTCCTGCTCGGCTACGGCAACCGCCCCGGCGACGCGCTTGACGACGCCCCGGGTCTGGAACGGGCCCGCACGTTCTTCGCCGGAGAGCCGGCGATCGCCACGACCCGGCTCGCCTCACCGAAGCGTACGCAGGTCATCCACGCGTAAGACTCAGAGCCGGGTGAGCCAGGGCCGGATCTCGTCGGCGACCTGCTCGGGCACCTCGATCTGCGGGGTGTGCCCGGCGTTCAGCTCGACGTAGTGCCATTGTGGATGGGCGGCCGAGGTCGCCCGCGCCGACTCGATGGGCACCAGCCGGTCGTGTACGCCGTGGATGAGCAGCACCGGCTGGGTCAGCCCGGCCATCCGGCGGCGATGCTCGGACCGGCCGACACCCCGCAGGATCGACCGAGCAGCCTCCAAATAGGACTCCGCCCGGCGTGGCTGCGTCGCACGGCGCTCCTCCAACGCGATTCCGGCCGTGACGATCTCCGGCGGAATCCGGGACAGGTCGGAGAAGCACAGCGCCAGCACGTGGCCGACCCGATCCTTGACCGGCACCCGGGCCAGCCGACGGCGTAAGGACCATTCGCCGAGACCCGGGATAGCGTGGACGGCGAACTGCTTGCGTACCACAGGATCGACGCGCGCGCCTTCGGCCAGCGGCAGCGTCGGGTCGACCAGCGCGAGTGCGCGTACCTTGGCCGGGTCTCGGGCCGCGGCGAGGATGCTCACCATGCCGCCCATCGAGTTGCCGACGAGCACCACCGGCTCCCGGACGACCTCGTCGAGGAAGCGCACCAGCAGCTCCGCGTTGGCCCCCACACTCGTACGCCGTCCATGCGGTTCGGTCAGCCCGAAGCCGGCCAGGTCGAGGGCGTACCCGCGTACCTGGTCGCCGAGCAGCGGCGCGAGCCGGGTCCAGTTGAGGTGCGAGCCGCCGAGGCCGTGCACGTAGACGACGGCCGGCCCGTCGGCGGGACCGCCGAAGTCGACGTAGTGCACCGCGCCCGCGAGGTCGACCGTGTGGCTGTTCATCGCGGTGCTCCGTGCTTGCGGAGTTCCCGCTTGGCCAGCGAAGCCTTGTGCACCTCGTCCGGGCCGTCGGCCAGGCGCAGCGTACGCGCGGCCGCCCACATCTGGGCCAGCGGGAAGTCCTGGCTGACGCCTCCGCCGCCGTGCACCTGGATCGCCTTGTCCAGCACCCATTCCGTCATCTGCGGCACCGCGATCTTGATCGCCTGGATCTCGGTGTGTGCGCCCTTGTTGCCGACGGTGTCCATCAGCCACGCGGTCTTGAGGACCAGCAGCCGGGCCTGCTCGATGCGTACGCGAGCCTCGGCGATCCACTCGCCGACCACGCCTTGGGCCGCCAGCGGCTTGCCGAAGGCGACCCGGTCGACGGCGCGGCGGCACATCTCCTCCAGGGCCCGTTCGGCCATGCCGATCAGGCGCATGCAGTGATGAATCCGCCCCGGGCCCAGGCGCGCCTGCGCGATGGCGAATCCGTCGCCCTCACCGGCGATCAAGTTCTCCGCTGGTACGCGTACCCCTTGGAACCGGATCTCGGCGTGACCACCGTGCCAGCCGTCGTCGTAGCCGAAGACTCGCATGCCCCGCTTGATCTCGACCCCGGGCGTGGCCCGGGGGACGAGGATCATGCTCTGCTGGCGATGCCGTTCGGCGGACGGGTCGGTCTTGCCCATCACGATGAAGATCTCGCAGTTCGGGTTCATCGCGCCGGACGACCACCATTTGTGCCCGGTGATGACGTACTCGTCGCCGTCGCGCTCGATCCGCGTGGCGATGTTGGTCGCGTCGGAGGACGCGACCTCGGGCTCGGTCATGCAGAACGCCGAGCGGATCTCGCCGTCGAGCAGCGGCCGCAGCCAGCGTTCCTGCTGGACCGGCGTGCCGAACATGCTGAGGACTTCCATGTTGCCGGTGTCGGGGGCGTTGCAGTTGCACGCCTCCGGGGCCAGGTGCGGGCTGCGCCCCATGATCTCGGCGAGCGGCGCGTATTGCAGGTTCGTCAGCCCCGCGCCGAACTTGTCGTCCGGCAGCCTGTGATTCCATGCCAGAGGCATTAGGTTCCACAGACCGCGCCGCCGGGCCTCGGCCTTCAGCGCCGCCATCACCGGCGGTGCCGACCAGCCGTCCTCTTCGGACACAGCGGCCTCGGCCGGATAGACGTACGCCGCCATGAAGTCGAGCAGTTCGGCGCGCAGCCGCTCGGTCGTCTCGTCGTAACCGAACTCCATGTCAGGCCTCTCTCAGCTGCCGGAGCCCGGCGTCCACCAGCTGCGGAACCATCGCGCCCACCTGGTCGAACCCGGTGCCGACGGTCTGCCCGGCGAGGTGCCGGTAGTGGATGCCCTCCAGGATCACGGCGATCTTGAAGTACGCGAACGCGAGGTACCAGCCGAGACCCTCGGCGAAGGGGCGGCGCTCGGCGTACCGCCGAGTGAGGTCCGCACTGGTCGGCAGGGCGCCCGCCGGAGCCGCCTCGCCGAAGAGGCCGGTCGGCCGCAGCCAGAGATCCCAGTACACAAGGGACAGCCCAAGGTCGGCGAGCGGATCGCCGAGGGTTGCCATCTCCCAGTCCAGCACGGCCACGATCTGGTCCTGGCCGTTCACGATGACGTTGTCGAGCCGGAAGTCGCCGTGGACGATCCCCGCCCCGCTCTCGGCCGGAATCCCGGCGGTCAGCAGTTCGAAGAGCTCGTCGACGCCGGGCAGCTCCCGGCTGCGCGAGGCGTCCAGCTGCTGCTTCCAGCGGCGTACCTGGCGCTGGAGGTAGCCGTCGGGCCGGCCGAAGTCGCCGAGTCCGACCGCGGCGGGGTCGACGGTGTGCAGGTCGGCGAGCACGTCCACCAGCGAGAAGGCGAGCGCATGCGCCCGGTCCCGGCCGAGGGCGGCGGCCTGCGCGGCGGTCCGGTAGATCGTCCCGGGGACGTCCTGCATGACGTAGAACGGAGCCTCGTCCGCGGTCTCCGCCTCACAGAAGGCGATCGCCGCCGGCACCGGTACGCGAGTCGCACCGAGCGCGCTGATCACCCGGTACTCCCGGCTCATGTCGTGGGCGGTCCGCAGCACGTGGCCCAGCGGCGGCCGGCGGACGACCCAGGTGGTGACGCCGTCGCCGACCCGATAGGTCAGGTTGGACTTGCCGCCCTGGATCAGCTCACCGCTCAACGGGCCGTGGACGAGGCCGGGGCGTACGCGGTCGAGGCACGCCTGGAGCCGATCGAGGTCCAGACCTGTGGGCTCGGTCATGGGGTGATCACCACCCGGCCCACGGTGTCGCCCGCGCCCAACCGGGTCAAGCCGTCGACGGCGGCCGCCAGCGGCAGGACCTCGCTGACGAGCGGCCGGATCGCTCCCGTCGCCGCCAGGTCCAGCAACGCCCGGTGCGCCTGGCTGACCACGGCCGGGTCGAGCTGCCGATACAGCCCCCAGTGGACGCCGACGATCGAGTAGTTCTTGATCAGGGCGTGGTTCAGCGGCGGGGCGGGAACAGTGCCGCCCGCGAAGCCGATCACCAGAATCCGGCCCTCGAACGCGACACAGCGCGCCGAGCCGGCGTACGCGTCGCCGCCGACCGGGTCGTAGACGACATCCGCGCCCCGGCCGCCGGTCGCCTCCTTCACCACCGCGACGAAGTCCTGCTCACGGCGGTCGATCACGAGGTCGGCCCCGAGTTTCGTGGCGACCTCGGCCTTCGCGGGTCCGCCGACGACGGCGATGACCCGCGCCCCGGCCGCCTTGCCCAGTTGCACCGCGGCGCTGCCGACCCCACCGGCGGCGGCGTGCACGAGCAGCGTCTCTCCCGTTTGGAGCTGAGCACGCCGGTGCAGCGCCACGAACCCCGTCTGGTACGCGATGTGCAGCGCGGCGGCCTCGGCGTCGGTCAGCGACTCCGGGGCGGGGAAGGCGTCGACGGCGTCGAGGATCGCCACCTCGGCCAGCCCACCAGTGGGCAGCGCCGGCGTACCGATGATCCGCTCGCCGACCTGCCGATCGACGCCCTCGCCGACGGCGATCACCTCGCCGCACAGTTCGACGCCCGGGGTGAACGGCAGCGGCGGGCGTACCTGGTAGTGGCCCCGACACAGCAGCACGTCCGGGAAGTTCAGGGCGCTCGCGCGTACGCGGACGGCCAGCTGGCCGGGACCGGGCTGCGGCTCCGGCACGTCGACGAGATCGAGGGCGTCGGCCGGCTCACCGAGCCGCGTTACCTGCCAGGCCCTCACAGGTACACCCGCGTCACGGTCTCGGCGACGCAGACCGGCTTGTCGCCGCCCTCCCGTTCGACGGTGACGACGCTGACGAGCTGCGCCCCACCGGCCACGTCGGTCACCTCGACGAGCTTGACCTCCGCCCGTACCCGTGAGTTCACCGGCAGCGGAGCGGGGAACCGCACCTTGTTCAAGCCGTAGTTGACCGCCATGCGTACGCCGTCGACCCGGACCAGCGGCCCGACCAGCACGGGCAGCAGCGACAAGGTGAGATAGCCGTGCGCGATGGTGGTGCCGAACGGACCGGCCGCCGCCCGCTCCGGGTCCACGTGGATCCACTGGCTGTCCCCGGTCGCCTCGGCGAACCGGTCGATGCGCTCCTGATCGACGGTCAGCCAGTCGCTGTGGCCCAGGACGGAGCCGGCCGCCTTCCGCAGATCGTCCAGAGTAGCCATGCGTTCCTCCCGATGTGCCGTTTGCAGGGCGCTGGATCAGGGTTCCCGGTCGAATCTTGGGCCAAGATTCGACCCAGAACCCTGATCCAGCGGGGAAAGCTGATCCAGCGGGGAAAGCGAGAACGTGGGTCAGGCAGTGAGGGTGGGGCGCACGAGGGCGCCGCCGTCGACCACGATCGTCTGTCCGGTCAGCCACGAGGACGCGTCCCCGGCGAGGAAGACCGCGGTCTTCGCGATGTCCTCGGGTTCGCCGATCCGGCCGAGCGGGATGTGCTTGTTGAGCGTCTCCTCGTGGTCTTCCCACAACGCCCGGGCCAGCTGCGTACGCACGATGCCCGGCGCGATCGCGTTGACGCGGACGCGCGGGGCGAGTTCGGCGGAGAACTGGCGGGTGAGGTGGATGACCGCGGCCTTCGTCGCGTTGTAGTACCCGATGCCCAGTTCGGTCACCAGACCGCCGACCGAGGCGATGTTCACGATCGAACCGCCGTGCCGGGCCATCGACCCGTGCCAGACGGCTTGCGTCCACAGCACGATGGAGAGCTGGTTGACCTGCACGGTCTTCTCCGCGCGGGCCACGTCGATGTCGACCATCGGCCCGTAGTACGGGTTCGTCCCGGCGTTGTTGAGGAGCACGTCGACCTGACCGAACCGGTCCACCGCCGCCGCCACCGCGGCCTGCGCCTGGTCCGGGTCGCCGACGTGCGCGGCGAACGGCAGGAAGCCGACGGACGGGTACGCCGCCGACAGTTCGGCCGCCACCGCGTCCAGGGATTCCTGCCGGCGAGACACCAGCACGACATTGCATCCTTCGGCCGCCAGCGCCGCCGCGGTGGCTAGACCGATTCCTCGGGAAGCCCCGGTGACCAGGGCGGTACGCCCATCGAGCCCGATCTGCATGGGGTCACCATAGCGGCCGGAGCCGCCCTTGCATACCGACCGGTCGGTATTGACAGCGCGAACCTCGAACCGGTGTGATGTCGGGCATGAGCCACTACCGCAGCAACCTCCGCGACCTGCGATTCATGCTGTTCGAGGTGCTCGACCAGCGATTGGGCCGGGGGCGCTTCGCCGACCTGGACCGCGACACGGTCGAGCAGATGCTGGCGGAGGTGGAGCGACTGGCCACCGGCCCGATCGCCGCCTCGTACGCCGAGGTCGACCGCGATCCCCCGGTCTACGACCCGGCGACCTGCTCGGTGACCATGCCGGCGGCGTTCAAGCAGTCGTTCCAGTCCTACATGGACGCCGAGTGGTGGCGGCTGGACATCCCGGTCGAGGCGGGCGGCGTCGCCGCGCCCCGGTCCCTGTGGTGGGCGCTCGTCGAGCTGATCCAGGGCGCACAGGCGCCGGTGTTCATGTTCGGCGGCGGCCCGCCGTTCGCCGGCCTGCTCCACCGCATCGGCACCCCGGAGCAGCAGCGGATCGCCGAGATCATGATCGAGCGCCGGTGGGCCGCGACGATGGTCCTCACCGAGCCGGACGCCGGATCGGACGTCGGCGCCGGGCGTACGCGGGCGGTCCCGCAACCGGACGGCTCATGGCACATCGAGGGCGTCAAACGCTTCATCACCTCGGGCGAGCACGACCTGAGCGACAACATCGTGCACTTCGTGCTGGCCCGGCCGGTCGGCACGGAGGGCGCGGGCGGCCCGGGGACCAAGGGGCTGTCGATGTTCGTCGTCCCGAAGTTCCACTTCGACGCGGCCACCGGCGAGCTGGGCGAGCGCAACGGCGTCTACGCCACGAACGTCGAGAAGAAGATGGGGATCAAGGTCTCCACCACCTGTGAACTGCGATTCGGTGAGCAGCAGCCGGCCGTCGGCTGGCTGGTCGGCGAGGTGCACGACGGGATCGCGCAGATGTTCAAGGTGATCGAGTCGGCCCGGATGCAGGTCGGGGTCAAGGCGATCGCGACGCTCTCCACCGGCTACCTCAACGCGTTGGCGTACGCGAAGGAGCGGGTGCAGGGCGCCGACCTGACGCGGATGCTCGACAAGACCGCGCCCCGGGTCACCATCGACCATCACCCGGACGTGCGCCGCATGCTGATGCTGCAGAAGGCGTACGCCGAAGGACTCCGGGCGACCTACCTGTACGCGGCGGATTGGCTCGACCGCGACCATCCCCAGGCCACGAACGTCAACGACCTGCTGCTCCCGATCGTCAAGGGGGTCGGCTCCGAGCGCAGTTACGAGATGCTCGCGTTGTCGCTGCAGACCCTCGGCGGCTCCGGCTTCCTCCAGGACTACCCGTTCGAGCAGTACCTGCGCGACACCAAGATCGACACGTTGTACGAGGGCACCACCGGCATCCAGGGGCAGGACTTCTTCTTCCGCAAGATCGTCCGGGACCGCCGGGTCGCCCTCGACCTCCTGCTCGCGGAGATGACCGACGACCTGGCGGCCATCGAGTCCACCGAAGCGCTCAAGGCCGCCGCCGAGGCGCTCCGCGACGCGATCGAGCAGGTACGCGCGATGGTCGACACGATGCTGGGCTGGCAGGCGGCGGCCAAGGACGACGTGACCGAGGTCTACAAGATCGGGCAGAACACCACCCGGCTGCTGATGACGGTCGGCGACCTGATCGTGGGCTGGCTGCTGGCCAAGCAGGCGGCGGTCGCCGCGACGGCGCTGCCGGACGCGGCGGGGGCCGACGCCGACTTCTACACCGGCAAGATCGCCGCCGCCGGGTTCTTCGCCGCGACGGTGTTTCCCGAGTTCACCGCACGGCGGCGCGTACTGGAGCAGACCGGCAACGCCCTCATGGAGATCCCCACGACGGCCTTCTGACCAGGTGCTGAAATCGGTGCTTTGCTCTACCGTGTTGGGCGTGAAGCCTCGCCCAGCTTTCGCCCTGTCCTTGGCCGCGCCCTTGCTCGCCGCCACCCTTCTGACCGGCTGCACGGGCAACGCCGCCCAGCCGTCCTCGTCCGCCTCGGCGGCGGTCGGCGTGACTCCCAGCCTCGACACCGAAGCCGCCGCCGCGCTGGTGGCCGCCGGAGTGAAGTCCGGTTCGAGCAGCTCCAAGCTGCACGCCGACATCACGTACGCCGGAGCCCAAGGCGTCCAGCTGGACATCCAGTCCGACCCGGCCACCAAGAAGATGAAGATGACCGTGGTGAACGGGACCTCGACGATCGAGGCTCGCGTCCTCGGCAGCGACTTCTATCTGACCGGCCTGCCGCAGCTCGGCAAGAAGTGGATGAAGGTCGACGGCACGCAGGTCGAAGGCTTCGGCGACATGTTCGCGATGAGCGAGCAGAACCTGGCGATGCTCGCCGGCGTCGTGGAGCTGAACGCCGGACCCAACGGCGTCTTCCAGGGGTGGATCGATCCGCAGAAGGCCATGGACAAGGCCGGCTCGACGCAGATCCGGGACGCGCTCGCCAAGGTGGTCAAGGCCGCCGGTGCGAACGCCCGCATCCCGTTCACCTCGAAGATCGCCGACGGCTACCTCGTCGGGCTGACCACCGAGTACCCGGCCGAAGTGAACAACGCGGTCACCCACATGAAGGTCGTGATGACGCTGAGCGACTTCGGCAAGCCGGTGGCGGTCGCCGCGCCGCCCGCCAAGGACCTCGTCCAGCAATAGACGCATCTGCCGGTCGCCTTGATCAGCGGAAGCTTCGTGGGGCTATGACACCGCGAAACTTCCGCTGATCAAGGAAGTCCTGATCGACTACAGGGCGGAGGCGGCCGAGACCTTCCATGAGTCGTCCACTTTCATCAGGGTGAGCACCACCCGGTTCTGGTCGACCTTCTCCCCCGAGATGTTGACGTTGCGCCGGTACTGGTTGACGAACAGCAGCACCTGCACCCGGTCCGGCGCGACGTCGATCACCCCTGACGCACTGACCTGCGCCGTCACCACCGCTTGCTCCTTGACGACCGAGTCCTTCAGGGCGGTGGTCGTCTTGGCGTACTCGCTGGCGAAGGTGCCGGTGGCGAAGTTCTTGCCGTTGGCGACCGCGGCGTCGAATGTGCGGTAGTCGTAGGAGAAGATCGCCGCGGCGGCGGCCGGGGCGACCGCGAGCGCCTCCCGGGTCGCGTCCGCCCGCTGCCGGTTCTGCCAACTGTCCCACCAGGCGTACCCGGCGAGACCGGCCACCACCAGGATGGCCGTCGCCAGCACGATGACCTGCTTGCGCACGATGCGTCCCCTCATCCGACGAACTGGAGCTTGCTGACGAGCCATCTGCCGCTCGCGTCGTCCTTGGCCAGGTCGAGCTGCATCCGGTAGTGCGACACCCGGCCGTCCGGCGCCTTCACGTTGGACACCGTCGCGTCGATGGCCACCAGCACGATCGCCGAGTCGTCGTCACCGCTGACCAGCCCCGCGCGCAGCACCGTGCCGACCGACTGGACCTTGTTCGTCAGGACGGCCTCGCGTACGCCGGGCATGCCCCAGCCGAACTCGTCGCCGAACTCGCCGGTGGCCCCGGCCGCGATCCGGGCCAGGTCCGCGTCGACCGTGCCCGCGCTGATCGACACGAAATTCACCGCGAGCTGCCGCGCCGCGGTCACCGCCTCGGTGTGCGCGGTCTCGAGCTGCCGCTGCTTCCACCAGCCGTGCCCGGCATAGGCGGTCGCGGCGAGCGCCACCGCCAGCACCATGATCAGCACTCGGGCCAACGGCCATTTAGGTGATACGCCGGAAGCAGCGCTCTTCTTCGGTCGCCGAGCGGGCGTCTTCTTCTCGGTCGAGCGCTCGGGACCATCCTCGATCGCGAGGTCGACCGCGGAGTCGACTGCGGGGTCGTCTGTGGGGTCGACCGCGGGGTCGACCGCGGGGTCGACCGGGGCAGCGGCCCGCGGCCGCGGCCGGGGCGGACGTTCCGCCGTCAGTTCGGTGGTTTCCACGTCGCGTTCCTTCCGTGGGACGTCGAGGTCGTCGGGGTCGTCGGTGGTCACGGCGCGAGCCCGGACAGGAGGAGCAGCTTCCAGGACTGCTCGCCGGCGGTGGCCGCCTGGCCGCCGGTGCCCCCGAAGAGCAACGGCAGACCGTCTGGGCCGATAACGAGCCCGGTGACCGGGTCGTAACCGGCAACGGGCGCGACCGCGGAAACTCCCGCAGCCGGGGACCCCGCCGTCCAGCCGCCCGACCCGAGCGGCGCGGGCGAGGGATCGCCGCTGGTCCGCGGCGCGTTCGTGGAGCCGCGTACGCCGGATCCGCCCGCGACCTCGGTCCGGGTGCACCGGCGCTGCCCCGATTTCACGTAGTTGCACGACGGCGGATCGCTGACGTTGAGCACCAGTCCGAGGTGAGCCGTCTTGTCGCCGGGCGCCACCGTGAAGCCGCCCGTGACCACCATCGGGTAGACGACCAGCAGCTGTTCGATGCCGCTCAACCGGCGTACGGCGATCCCGTTGACGGTGATCAGGTTGCCCAGCAGCGGCCCGATCGAGGGATCGAGGTCGCGCAACAGCCCTTGCAGTTCGGTCGCGGCCGGCGGGCCGGTGGCCAGCAGCGTACGCAGATCCGCGTCGCTGTTCCGGACGGTCTGACTGAGCTGGGCGAGGGCGCCGGCGAACCGCTTGATCTCGGCGGCCGCCTCCGCCTGCGTCTTCAGCACGGTGGCGGAGTCGTCGATGAGCTGGGTGGTCTGCGGCAGATAGCGGACGGCGTCGGCCAGCAGAGCACTGTTCGCGTCGAGCAGCGTACGCAGCGCGGCCTCGTTCCCCTCGAACGCCGTGCCCAGTTCGTCGACGAGGATCGAGAGCTTGGCCGGGTCGACCGAGGTGACGACCGCGTCCAGGTTCGTCAGCAGCGTCTCGACCGGCAGCGGTACGCCCGTCCGGGCGATCGGGATGACGTCGCCGTCGCCGAGGTAGGGCCCGCTGTCGGTGTCCGGCCGCAGGTCGACGTACTGCTCGCCGACGGCCGAGCGGTGCGCCACGACGGCGTGGAGATCCCTGGGCACTCGGCTGTCGCCGGTCATCCGCATGCGTACGCGGACCACGCCGTCGTGCAGGTCGACGCCCTGCACCCGCCCGACGGGCACGCCCCGATAGGTGACCGAGGCGTTGGCGAAGATGCCGCCGCTGGTCGTGAAGTCCGCGAACACCGTGTACGCCCCGGTGAACCGTTCGCCGAGCCCGACGAACCGGACGGCGACGTACCCGATGCCCAGCACGCTGACGAGGACGAAGGCGAGGAGCTGGAACCGGGCCAGCCTCGTGATCCTCATGTCGACCTCCCGGAAAGAATCTCCTGGAGTCCGCCGGTGACTCCGGCGATCTCCCCCGTCTCGGGGTCGTACTCCCAGGTCACGGCGGGTGCCGAGAGCGGCAGTCCGGGGAGCAGCCCGCTCGGGAGCAAGCCGCTCGGCAGCAGGCCCGACGGCAGGATCGAGGGCAACGCGGTCGGCAGGATGGGCGGCAGGGACGGCAGGATCGGCGGCAGCGAGGGCAGGATCGGCGGTAGTCCCGGGACGGTCGGCGTACCGGGCGTCGTGCCCTTGGCGACCAGGTTGGCCAGGATCGACGCCGCGTCCAGGTCCAGGGTGAGGTGCAGTCGGACGTAGTCGCCCGAGATCGCCTTCTGCACGTTCGGCGGGAACGGGTAGGACAGCATCAGGTCCAGCCCCTTCGGCAACGCGTCGCCCGCGCGTACCAGTTGAGTGAGCGTGGGTTGCAGGGCCTTGAGCGAGGCGAGGGTGTCGGCCTTGCTCTGGTCGATCACCCGCTTGCCCACGGACCCGAGGTCGCGCAGGGCGACCAGCGCGGCCGTGAGCTGCGCGCGCTGCCCTGCCAGCACGGTGAGGCCGGGTTCGAGCGCGTCGACGGCGCGGCCGATGGTGTCGGTCTGCTCCGCGAGCTGCTTCGTGAGCCGGTCGAGCGCGTCCAGCGCGCGGACGATGTCGTCCTTCTGCGCGTCGAGCGCCGCGACGAACTTGTCCAGCTCGTGCAGCGTGCTCTTGGCGTCGGCCTCGTGGCCGCCCAGCGCCTTGCCGACCTCGGCGTTGATCGTCTTGAGCTGGGCCAGGCCGCCGCCGTTGAGCAGCAGGCCGAGCGCCGCCAGCACCTCCTCGACCTCGGCACCCCGCTTGGTGCGCTCCAGCGGGATCACGTCGCCGTCACCCAGCTTCCCTTGTGGACTGTCGGTCGGCGCCGCCAGCGCGACGAACTTCTCGCCGAGCAGGCTGGATTGGCGGATCGCGGCGACCGTGTTGTCCGGCAGCTGGACCGTGTCGGCCACTCGCATCCGGACCACGGCGGTCCAGCCGTGCAGCTCGACGCCGGTGACGCTGCCGACCGTGACGTCGTTGACCTTGACCGCCGCCTGCGGCACGAGATCGAGGACGTCGGTGAACTCCGCGCTGACGGCGAACCCGCCCGACGACGGTTCGCCACCGGGCAATTGGCAACCGGAGACGCACAGCGCCAGCGCGATCGCGACCATCGCCCGCCTCATTTCGCACCGCCCAGCAGCGACCGGAGCTGGTCGGTCAGCGGAAGCCTGCGCTCGGCCAGCGCCTTGGCCAGCGTCAGGCAGTCCACCGGCACCTGCGCGGCGGGAAGGCTGTCGACCAGGAGAGAGCACACGAAACTCGCGGGGTCATATGGCCCCATCGCGTTGTCCCGGGTGTCGGTGGTACCGGACCGAGGGTTGTAGGCAAGGTTGAGATTGGACAGGGCCAGCGGCGCGACATCGAGCACCTCCCGCAACGCCTGTTGCTGCCGCACGAGTACGCCGGTCAGATCGGCGAGCGCGGCGACGTTCGCCTTCAACTCCGCCCGGTTGGCCCGCACGAACGTGGTGATCTGCGCGAGCGCGGAGGCGAGGTCGCGGATGGCCGCCGCCAGTTCGTCCTTCTCGGCCGCCAGTTCCTCGCCGACCTGCGCCATCCGGGCGGTGAACTCGCGTACGCTCGCGTCGCTCTTCGCCAGGGTGTCGGTGAACTTCTGCAGGTTGACCACGGTGCCGAAGAGGTCTTGCCGACCGGTCGACAAGGTGTCGAGCGCCTGGCTCAGGCCGGACAGTGTCTCGTGCAGGTTCTGCCCGTTGCCGGCGAGGTTGGCCGCACCGACGTCGACGAGCCGCGACAACGCCCCGTCTTTGTTCGCGCCTTCCGGGCCGAGCGCGCGGTTCAGATCGTCCAGCGACCGGTAGATCTCGTCGAGTTCGATCGGCACGACCGTCCGCTCGACCGGCAGTTCCGCGCCGTCGGCCAGGGCCGGGCCACCCGCGTACGCCGGAGCCAGCTGGACGTAGCGGTCGGCGACGACGCTCGGCGGCACGACGAGCGCCTGAGCGTCGGCCGGCACCTTCACCTGGGGGTCGTAGGCGAGTTCGACGCGGACGGTCCGGCCTTCCGGGCGTACCGAGGTGACCTCACCGACCTTGACGCCGAGGACACGCACATCCGAACCCTCGTGTACGCCCACCGCCGCGGCGAAGTGCGCGACCACCCGGTTCATCGGCTTGTCCCGCAGCATGACCGCGAGGGCCACGACCGCGACCGGCACGAGCGCTGCGGCGATCACCGTCCGCGCCTTCACTTCGTCCCTCTGACTGAACTTCTGGCGGCTCGCCCAAGAGGCTCCCCGGCGGGCAGATAACCCTGGACCAGACCGGCCACATAGGAGTCGAACCATCGGCCGTTGCCGACGACGTTGGCGAACGCGTTCACGAACGGAGCCAGGCTGGTCAGCGTGTTCTCCAGCTTGGTGCGGTTGCGTTGCAGCACCCCGACGAAGGTCCGCAGCTTCTGCAACGCCGGTTGCAGCGTCTTCTTGGTGTCGGTGATGAACCCGGAGATCTGATCCGCCAGCTCGGACGTGGCGACCAGCAGCGTGTGGATCGCGTCGCGGCGGGTGTGCACCTCGGCGAGCAGCAGATCGGCGTCCGCGATCAGGCGCTGGAACTCCCCGTCCCGCTCGGCCAGGACGGCGGTCACGCCCCGCGCCCGGGCGAGCAGTTCGCGAAGCTGGTCGTCGCGGGACGCGACGGTCTGCGAGAGCCGCGACAGCCCGGTCAGCGACGCCTTCACGCTGGCCGGCGTATCCGCGAAGGTCTCCGAGAGCACGGTGAACGCCTGCGCCAGCTGCTGGGTGTCGATCTCGGTGAGCGTTCCGGCCAGCCCGGTGACCGCCTGCATCACGTCGAACGGCGAGGCCGTCCGATCCAACGGGATCTCGCCCTTCAGCTCACCGCCGCCCTGCGGGTCGAGGGCGAGGAACTTCTGGCCCAGCACCGTTTTGATCCGGATGGTGGCGCCGGTCTTCTCCCCAAGAACGACGCCACGCACCCGGAACCCCACCCGGACGAAGGCACCATTCCCATCCTGGGCGAGCTGAATCCCCGTTACCTTGCCGACTTTGACGCCGGCGACGCGTACCTCGTTGCCGGGTGCGAGACCGCTGGCGTCTCGGAAAGCCGCGCTGTAACTGGTGCCACCGCCGATGAGCGGCAGATCCTCGAGCTGGAACGCCGCCAGGATCAGTGCGAACAGGACGACGACGCCCACGCCGCCGACCACTGCCGGGTTGCGCGCCTTCATGGTGTGCTCCCGCATTTGGCCGCGGTGCCGCTGAACGTCGCCGGATTCAGCGTCGTGCTGCCCAGCGTCACCCGGCCGTCGAAGTCGCAGAGATAGAAGTTGAACCAGGACCCGTACGAGGCGGTCCGGGTCAACGCGTCCAATCGGGCCGGTGCCCGGGTCAACGTCGACTCGATCACCGACGAGTTCTCGACCAACGTTCCGGCCAGCGTGTTCAACGCGGAGATGTCCGCGGCCAGGCTCGGTCGCGCGTCGCGCAACAACGAGCTGGTCGCGTCGGCCAGGCCGCTGATGTTGGTCAACGCGCCGCCGATCGCCTTCCGGTCCGCGGCCAGCCCCGACACCAGCAGCTGGAGCTGCTTGATCGTCTCCGACAGCTTCGCGTCCCGCTGGTCCAGCGTGCCGAGAACGGCGTTCAGGTTCGTGATCACCCGGCCGATCGCCGCGTCGCGGTCCGCGAGGGTGTTGGTCACCGAGGCGGTACGCCGTAAGAGGTCGGACAGCGTACCGCCCTCGCCCTGCAGCACCTGGATGATCTCGAAGGCGAACTTGTTCACGTCGGCCGGGCTCAGCCCCGTGAAGAGGGGACGGAACCCGTTGAACACGACGGTCAGGTCCAGCGCCGGAGTCGTCTGCGCCACCGGGATCAGGCCGTCCGGCTTGAGCCGCTCGCCGCCGCCGGGTCCCTCGCTCAGCGCCAGATACCGCTGGCCGATCAAGTTCCGGTAGCGGACCTTGGCCAGGGCCGTCGTCGCCAGCGGAACGTCCTCGGCGGTGAAGCTCACCTCGGCCGTCGGCGCGCCGTCGGCGGACTGCCGGAGCCGGATGCCGGTGACCCGGCCGACCTTGACGCCCGCCACGCGTACGTCGTCGCCGACGAGCAGACCGGTCACGTCGGTGAAGCTCGCCCGGTACTCCGGCCCGCCGCCGAACGCGAACGCGCCCAGCGACCGCGCCAGCAGACCGGTGAGCAGCAGCGTCACGGCGGCGAAGGCGAGCAGCTTGAGCAGCGGCCGGGTCACTGGCTCACCCCGAGATTCACCGTCTGTCCATTGAGGAGCGGTCCC
Organism: Hamadaea flava; assembly: GCF_024172085.1. Classification (NCBI taxonomy): domain Bacteria; kingdom Bacillati; phylum Actinomycetota; class Actinomycetes; order Micromonosporales; family Micromonosporaceae; genus Hamadaea; species Hamadaea flava. Next base: position 4,056,948 of record NZ_JAMZDZ010000001.1, read on the forward strand.
CACAGCAGCAGTGAGAGGTCGCTGACCTGGTCGGGCTGCGTACCGGTGAGGGCGGCGACGATCGGCCGCAGCAGCGGCTGCCGCGCCGGTGCTCCCGCGCCGTAGTCGTAGCCGTCGGCGATGGGCGTACTCGGGGCGGGCACCTTCGGGTTGGGCAGACCATGGCACTGCGGCCCGTTGCGCGCGCCGTAGACCGGCTCGTCCCGACCCTTCACGTACTTGCCGTTGTCCCGGGTGACCTCCAGCGTGATGTGCATCCGGCTGCCCGCGAAGACCTCCTCCAACTGCGGCTGCAACGCCGTCAGCCCCTGGAAGAAGCACGGATACTCCGGGGCGTACGCCGCCAGCAGCTCCAGCACCGGGCGGCTGACCCGGCCCAGCTGGATGATCCGGTCGTCGTAGCGGTCGAGGAAGATCCGGGTGTTGTCGGCGAGGTCGGTGGCGTCCGCCAGGAACTCGGCGAGCTGCTCCTTCTGGTCGGCCACAGTGGTCGCCGTGACCGTGACGTTCCGCAGGATGGTCAGCAGATCGGGCAGGGCGGCGTTGTACCCGTCGACCGCTTGGGCGAGCCGGCGTACGTCGGTGGCGATGGTCGGCATCTGCTTGTTCAAGCCGGCCAGCACCTCGTCGGCGTTCGCCAGGTCCTGCCCGAGCCGCTGCCCGCGCCCGTCCAGCGCGTACGCCAGCGCGCCGAGCGTCGCCGCCAGCTTGTCCGGCTTGATCGCCTGCAACACCGGCAGTGCCCGGTCGAGCACCTGCTCCAGTTCGACCGCGCTGGACGTGCGGTCTTGGGCGATGACGGCCCCGGCCCGGAGAGCGGGACCCCCTTCGCGGGCCGGGACCGTCATGCCGGAGGTCGGCGCGGGCCGACCTCCGGCCCCCTCCGACTGGCCGACCGAACGGCCGGTGCCGGCGGGGACCAACTCCACATAGCGCTCACCGAAGAGGGTCTTCGGGAGCAGCCGTGCGGAGACGTCGGCCGGAATCCTGGCGATCTGATCGGGATCGATCGCCAGTCGCAGTTCCGCCGACGAGCCGTTGGCGGTGATCTCGCGTACCTCGCCGACCTGGACGCCGAGCAGCTTGACCTCGGCTCCGGTCGCGAGCTGCATCCCGGTGTGGTCGGTACGCAGGGTCACCCAGTCCACCGGGGTGAACGCCTTGCGATAGGCCAGCACCGACAGCGTGAGCGAGCCGACGAGCAGGACGACGAAGCCGAGGCCGAGCAGGCGCAGCCGCATGACGGTCACCCCGCGATCCGGACGGTCGTCGTCGCGCCCCACACCGCGAGCGAGAAGAAGAAGTCCACGACGTTGACGGCCACGATCGCCGTACGCACAGCGCGCCCCACGGCGACGCCGACGCCGGCCGGCCCGCCACTCGCGGTGTATCCGTAGTAGCAGTGGATCAGCACCACGATCACGCTGAAGACGAGCACCTTGCCGAACGACCAGAGCACGTCCTCAGGCGGCAGGAACAGCCCGAAGTAGTAGTCGTAGGTGCCCGGCGACTGTCCGAAGTAGCCAGTCGCGATGGTCCGCGTCGCGAAGTAGCTGGCCAGCAGGCCCAGCACGTACAAGGGGATGACGGCGATGAAGCCCGCGATCATCCGCGTCGTGACGAGGAACGGCACCGACGGCACCGCCATGACCTCGAGCGCGTCGACCTCCTCGGAGATCCGCATCGCGCCGAGCTGGGCGGTGAAGCCACAGCCCACGGTCGCCGAGAGGGCGAGCGCCGCGACCAGCGGAGAGATCTCCCGCGTGTTGAAGTACGCCGAGATGAACCCGGTGAACGCGCTGCTGCCGATCTGGTCGAGCGCCTGATATCCCTGCAGGCCGACCTCGGTGCCGGTGAAGAAGGTCAGGAACGCGATGACGCCGACGGTGCCGCCGACGACGGCGAGCCCGCCGGTACCGAAGCTGACCTCGGCGAGCAGCCGCAGCACCTCGCGCCGATAGCGCCGCAGCGTACGCGGAGTCCACGCGGCCGCCCGCAGGTAGAAGGCGAGTTGACCGCCCAGCATGTCCAGCCAGCCGAACACCGGATCACGCCCCCTTCTGCGGGACGACCTGGAAGTAGATCGCCGTCATGACGAAGTTCAGGGCGAACAGGAGCATGAAGCTGATCACGACGGATTTGTTCACCGCGTCGCCGACCCCCTTCGGGCCGCCCTTGGCCTCCATCCCCAGGTAGCTCGCGACCAGCGCCGACACCGCCCCGAAGACGAGCGCCTTGAGCTCGCCGGAGACGAGGTCGGGCAGCTGGCCCAGGGCTTGGAAGCTCGCGAGGTACGCCCCCGGCGTACCGCCTTGCAGGACGACGTTGAAGAAGTAGCCGCCGGCCACCCCGACCACGCTGACCACCCCGTTGAGCAGGACGGCGACGAGCGCGCCGGCCAGCACCCGCGGGACGACCAGCCGCTGCACGGGGTCGATCCCGAGGACCCGCATGGCGTCCAGCTCCTCGCGGATCTTCCGCGCGCCCAGATCGGCGCAGATCGCCGAGCCGCCCGCCCCGGCGATCACCAGCGCGGTCACGATCGGCCCGGCCTCCCGGACGACGGCCAGCACCGACGCCGCTCCCGTGAACGACTGCGCGCCCAGTTGGCGTACCAGTGAGCCCAACTGGAGCGCGATCACCGCACCGAACGGAATGGCCACGAGCGCCGCGGGGGCGATCGACACGGAGCTGAGGAACCACGCCTGCTGGACGAACTCGCGGATCTGGAGCGGGCGGCGGAAGCAGCCGCGCAGCGCGCGCCCGCAGAAGATCAGGAACTCCCCGATGGTTCTCATCGAACCTCCACAAAGGAGCCAAGTGGCGGCACCACGCTGTGTGCGTGGCACCATTCGCCGGGTGGGCGTTCGGCTCGCCGGGGTCCGCCGTCGGAGGGGCGCAGCTGCAACGGGATGGGCGGCAGCGGAGGCAGCTGCGCCCCGGCGGCGGCCTCAGCGGCCAGCTCGTCGGCGTCCTTCTCCTCGGCCATGCCGATCGGACCGACGCGCTGGGCGTTGAGGAACTGGCGGACCACGGGCTCGTGGCTCGACAACAACATCTCGCGCGGGCCGAACATCGCCAGATGCCCGTGGTAGATCAGGCCGATGTTGTCCGGCACGGTCCGCGCGGTGTTGATGTCGTGGGTGACGATCAGGAACGTCGCGTCGATCTGCTGATTCAGATCGATGATCAATTGATTCAGGTACGCCGTCCGCACCGGGTCGAGGCCCGAGTCGGGTTCGTCGAACAGCACGATCTGGGGGTCGAGGACCAGCGCGCGGGCGAGACCGGCCCGTTTGCGCATCCCGCCCGAGATCTCGCCGGGCAGCTTCTTCTCGGCCCCGGTCAGGCCCATGAGGTCGAGTTTCTCGGTGACGATGTCCCGGATGCGGCCCTCGCTGAGCTTCGTGTGCTCGCGCAGCGGGAACGCGACGTTGTCGTAGATGTTCATCGACCCGAACAGCGCGCCGTCCTGGAACAGCACGCCGAACAGCTTGCGTACCTCGTAGAGGTCGCGCTCAGGCAGCTGCGGCAGGTCCTGGTCGCCGATCCAGATCGAGCCGCGATCCGGGCGCAGCAGGCCCACCAAGGTCTTGAGGAAGACCGACTTGCCGGTGCCGGACGGTCCCAGCAGGACGGAGATCTCGCCGGCGGGCAGCGTCAACGTGACGTCCGACCACACCGGCGTACGCCCGAAGGACTTCGTCAGCCCCTCGACTCGGACCTCAACGCCCACCCGTTCCTCCCCGGCTGCCACCAGTTGGTGAAGGGTTATCGCCGGGGAGGGCCGCGGTGTTACAGCCCCCTGCTCACCGGGTCTCGACGGCGTGGCGAGGCTGCGAACTCCATGATCAACGCTGCGGGGGGGTCAGCGGGCGGCGGGGGGTCAGGCGGGGGCGGGCGAGGGGCGCGCGGTCAGCGGGCCTGCAGGGCGTCGAGCGCGACGGCCATCGCGATGACAGCGCGGCGGTCCAGCTCCGGGTCGTTGATGGTGATGAGGTACTTGTCGCGCAGCGAGAACTTGCGGTTCACCGAGAACGCGACCTGCCCGTTGCGGACGAAGTCGAAGTGGTACGGCAGCCAGCTCGCGACGAACCGGCGGAGCAGCGCGATCGGGAGGCTGCGCTCCGTGCCGGTGATCGTGCCGAGACCCGGCTGCTCGAAGTGGTACGTCGACTGCAGGAGCGACTTGGCGAAGTCCTTGCGGAAGGTGCCGATCGGCGTACCCGCGCTGTCCGTGATGTCGTAGGTCGCCCCGAGGTCGATGACCTGGCGCGCCTTGAATCCGGCGACCACCGCCTGCTTCGTGCTGTCGGTGTAGAGCGTGACCTGCTCCTTCAGCGCCATCCGCTTCTGCTGGGCGAAGGCGATGAGGGTGCCCGGGTTGCCACTTGCATCCGAATCGTGGATTTCGTACTGGTTCACCATCAGGGTGATGCGCTGCTTCATGTGCAGGGTCTGTTGGCGCTGCAAAGTTGCGGTGTCCACGGGGGCCTCTCACGTCATGAGGGATGAGTGGCGGTCAGCGTACGGCAGTCCGCACCACTTTTACCTCCTTGGAACGTTGGTTATCCTGCGGACCGTGGGGTGGTCGGAATCGGAGCTGGTCGAACGGGCCGTACGCGGCGAGCCCGCGGCGACCGAAGCCCTGCTCACCGACGTGCGGCCGGGGGTGGTCCGCTACTGCCGCGCCCGGCTCGGCCAGATCGGCGGGGCGTACACCACCGCCGACGACATCTCCCAGGAGGTCTGCGTGGCGATTCTGCGGGCGCTGCCGCGCTATCGCCAGCAGGGCGCGCCGTTCTCCGCCTTCGTCTACGGCATCGCCGCGCGGAAGGTCGCCGACGCCCAGCGCAGCGCGATCCGGCGGCTGACCGTCTCGGTCGACTCGGTGCCGGAGCGCCCCGACAGCACCCCCGGCCCCGAACAGCAGGCCGTCTCGGCCGACCAGGCTCGGCGGCTGGCGCTGCTGCTGAACCAGCTCAACGACACCCAACGGGAGATCATCGTGCTCCGGGTCGCGGTCGGACTCAGCGCGGACGAGGTCGGCTCGGTGCTGTCCATGTCCGCGGTCGCCGTCCGGGTCGCCCAGTCCCGCGCCCTGGCCAAACTGCGTACGCTGGCCGGCGACGTCTTCAATGAGGTGCCGGCGGCATGAAGATCCGGAACCAGGGGCACTTCCCCGACGCCGACCCGGGTGGTACGCCGATCGACGCCGACCAGCTCGCCCGCGACGACGCCCTGCTGGACCTGCTGGGTGCGGGGTCGCCCGCGCCGGCCGACGACTCGCTCGCGGTCATGCTCTCCTCCTGGCAGTCGTCCGTCGCCGCCGATGAGCCGGAGCCGGTAGCCGTGGCCGCCCACGGACCAGCCACCACAACGCAGCCACCCCGGTCGGCTCGGCGGCCGTTCTCGGCTCGACTGATCGCCGCGATCGCCGGAGCGGTCGTCGTCCTCGGCGGCGGGCTCACCGCCGGCGCCGCCACCGCGGGACCAGGCAGTCCACTGTGGCCCATCACGAAGATCGTGTACGCCGACCGAGCCGCGGTTCAGCAGGCCACCGCATACCTCGACGAAGCCGCGACAGCGTACGCCGACCGCCGGTTCGCCGACGCGCGCAGCCTGACCGACAAGGCCGCGGCACTGCTGCCGAAGGTGACCGACGCCGCCGACCGGCAACGCCTGGCGGCCAGGATCGAGCAGCTGCGAGCAGCACTCGCCGCCGTCGTCATCCCGGATCCGGGCGCCTCGCCGACCGCACCTTCGGGGGTCGCGCACAGCGCCACCCCCCGGCCCTCCGGCGTGGGCCCGTCGACGACCCCGGCTCCTTCGTCGCCGTCCCCGTCGCCGTCGCCCAGCCAGGGCGGGCTGCTCCCGCTTCCGCCGCTGCCCTCGCTCCTCCCCTCCCTCCCCTCCCTCCCCATCCTCGGCTGAATCCCCCCCGTTAGCTGCTTTCCGCGCGATCATGAACTAACGGTCGTGATCGACCGGTGTGTCGTGTGCGCCAGATCCTGATCAACTCCGTAGAGCCCTGATCGACTTCTGGGCCGGACGCCCGAGATTGATCACGGTCTTGGGGGATTGATCAGGGCGCTACGGACACGACACGCCGGTCGATCACGCACATAGGTTCATGATCGCGCGGAAAGCGACCGCGGAAAGCGACCGCGGAAAGCGACCGCGGAAAGCGACCGCGGAAAGCGACCGCGGAAAGCGACGGCGGGGGGCGACGGCGGGGGGCGGAGGCGCGCGCGAGGGTCAGGAGAAGAGGGCTAGGCCGGCCCAGCCGGCGAGGAGTCCGGCGATGATGCTCAGGATCACGTTGAGCAGCGCGTACAGGGAGGATCCGGTGCGCGCCAGCCGAACGGTCTCGTACCCGAAGGTGGAGTATGTGGTGAGCGCACCACAGAACCCCGTCCCCAGCAACGCGAAGTACTGCGTCGACAGGCCGGCGAACGATCCGAGCAGGAACGAGCCGATTACGTTGACGGCGAAGGTGCCCCAGGGGAAGACGGAGTCGTGCCGGGCCTGGACGAAACGGTCGAGGAGGTAGCGCGAGGGAGCGCCGAAGGCCGCGCCGAGCGCCACGAGGAGAACCGTCATGCCGGGCGTACGACCTCGACCGGGTCGAGCATGGCCAGCCCGATCGGCAGGTCATCCAGAGTGGACACGAAGGCTCGGACGGCGTCCTCGGTGTCCACGATGACGACCGAGCATGGCAGGTTCTCGGCGAGCGAGAGCAGCCGCGCCGTGTGGATACGCGAGGACGCCCCGAATCCCTCCAGCCCCCGGAACACGCTCGCGCCGGCCAGCCCGGCCTGATGGGCCCGGTGCACGATCTCGGTGTAGAGCGGCCGATGGTGCCACTGGTCGTCCTCGCCGACCAGGACGGTCAACCGCAGCAGCGTCGTCATGCCCTCAGCCTCCCATTGGCGACGCGGTCCGCGGCCACCCCACCGAGATATGCGGCCAGCAGGGCGGATATCACGGTCGCCCCGAGATAACCCACGGCCGTCGGGAGCTGCTCTGCGCGTACGAGTCGATGAATCTCGAGGATGTAGGTGGAGAACGTGGTGAAGCCACCGAGGATGCCCGTGCCTAGGAACGGCCGCACGAGACCCGCGGTGAGCGGGGCGATGAAGCCGAGCAGCAGGCAGCCGACGACGTTGATGGCGAACGTCGTCCAGGGGAAGGCGTGCGGCGCGATCGGGAACGCGAGGCCGAGCCCGAACCGCGCCAGCGCGCCGAGCATCCCACCCAGCGCGATGACCCCGACGGTCTTGATCATCGGGCGGCGACCGCGAGCAGGCCGGAGAGCATGACGTCGAGCTTGAACTCGAAGCGCTCGTTGCCGCTGCCGGTGACCATGTTGGCGGCCAGTGAGCGCAGGGTCGGGAAGCGGTCCGCGGGCAGCGACAGCAGGTAGTCGCGATATTGCCCGACCCGCTCGGCCATCGACTGCTCGGTGATCCCGGCCTGCCGGAAGAAACTCTGCTCCAGGGCGATCGCGGGGATGAAGTCGCCCAGCAGATCCCCGGCCCACGCGACCACCTGGTCCGGCAGGCCGGCCAGCCGCAGCAGGGTGAGCAGGTACTCCATCATCCGCAGCGCGTTCGCCCCGCTCGGCAGGCCCGACATCGCGATCTGCGCCACCCCCGGATGCGCGGCCATCACCCGCACCGAGTTCCGCACGAATTCCTTGACCTGCTCCAGCGGCCGGGTGGGATCGGGCTCAGCGAGTGGAATGTCCGCTATCACGCGGTCCAACAGCAGGTGGTGGAGTTCCTCCTTGTTCTCCACATGGACATAAAGCGACGCGGCTCCCGTGTGCAACTCCTGCCCGACGCGACGCATGGTCACCGCGTCCAGGCCTTCCTTATCGAGTACGCGCAACGCAGCGTCCACGATCGCATCGCGGCTGAGCTGCCGACGAACCGGTTTCGCGGCCTTCGCCGCCCGTTTCCACGGGGGTGCCGGGATGTCGTCGGCCTCTGCTCGGGTCACGCCGCCTGATGTCATGCCGAACACTGTACTTGACACGAACGCCGTTCGTCACGTAGAACTCTGTTCATGACTACCGAACAGCGTTCCGCAGAAACGAACACCGTTCCTTCCGTGACCTCTGGTCCTTCTGTGGGCTCCGGCGCCGCGCCGCCTTATCGCTGGCGCTGGCTGGTGCTCTGGCTGGTGCTCGGCGCGGAGGTCGTCGACCTGCTCGACGCCACCGTCGTCAACGTCGCCGCCCCGAGCATCCACCGGGTGCTCGGCGGATCGAACAGCATGATCCAGTGGATCGGCGCGGGCTACACCCTCGCCTTCGCGGTCATGCTGGTCACCGGCGGCCGGCTCGGCGACATCTTCGGCCGCAAGCGGATGTTCCTGATCGGCGCGGTCGGCTTCGGGCTCGCCTCCATCCTCTGCGCCACCGCTCAAGATCCCGCGATGCTCATCACGGCTCGCGTACTGCAGGGCGGCCTGGGCGCGATGATGATCCCGCAGGGCTTCGGCATCCTGAAGGCCGTGTTCCCACCCGAGGAGATCGGCAAGGCGTTCGGCGCGTTCGGCCCGGTCATGGGCCTGTCGGCAGTCGGCGGCCCGATCCTGGCCGGCGCACTCATCGACGCCGACTGGTTCGGCACCGGCTGGCGGATGATCTTCCTGATCAACGTCCCGATCGTGCTCTTCGCCGTGCTCGGCTCGCTGCGGTTCATGCCCTCGGTCAGCCCTGCCTCACCCCGTCCCCGGCTGGACCTGGGCGGCATGGTGCTGCTCTCCCTCGCCTCCGCGCTGCTGATCTACCCGCTCATCCAGGGACGCGAGCAGGGCTGGCCGGCCTGGATCTTCGGCCTGCTGGCCGGATCGATCGTGCTCTTCGGCCTCTTCGTGGCGTACGAGCGGCGGCGGACGGACTCCCCGCTCATCGAGGCCGGGCTCTTCGCCCGCCGGGCGTTCACCGGTGGACTCGCCGTGTTCCTGGGCTTCTTCGGCGCGCTGACCGGCTTCATGCTGGCGTACGGCTTGTTCACGCAGCTCGGCCTGGGCTTCGGCCCACTGAAGGCGGGCCTGTCCAGCGCGCCCATGGCACTCGGCATCGCCGGCGGCGCCATCGCCGGCCACGGACTGGTCGCCAAACTGGGCCGCCGGCTCATCCACATCGGACTGGGCGTCATGCTGGCCGCGTTCGGCGCGTTCACCCTCACAGTTTGGGCCGGTGGCGACACCGTCTCGATCTGGGCGCTGCTCCCGTCGACCTTCGTCGCCGGCATCGGCATGGGACTCGGCCTCGGCCCCATCTTCGGCACCGTGCTCAACGGCGTCGACGACCACCAGGTCGGGTCGGCCTCCGGCGTACTGAACGCCGTCCAGCAGTTCGCGGGCGCGCTCGGCATCGCCGTCCTCGGCACCGTCTTCTTCAACCGGGTGCACGACGGATTCGCCGGCGCCATGACGACGACCACCACGATCTCCCTCGGGCTGCTCGTGGTCGCCTTCGGCCTGGTGTTCCTGCTCCCCCGGACCGCCCGGCCCGAAGAGGAGTGAGATTGTGGAGACCGGCCGGACGTGTACCCCCAGCGACCGGCCGGTCTCGTTCTAGCCCCCGTTCGGCACGGTTATGTTGCGCTGCAACACATCGAGGAGAGCCGCCGTCTTCGGCCACTTGTCCTCGAAGCACCCGAAATACGTCGACGTACGCCCACCGGCGACGACGGTCACGACCGGCGCGTCAGCGCACATCATGTCCTTCGTCGGCTGCACCATCTCCTCGGCGAACTCGTCACTCGTGACCAAGTCGTACGCCGCGGACAACTGATCCGCCGGAAGCGTCCCGCTGAACCGCCGCCCAGCCGTGTTCGTGAAACTCCACGAGCCGTCCGGCTTCACTTCCAACCGGTCGTCGACATGCGGCGCGCCGCCCACCCGGGACACCTGGATGGTGGCGTCCCGGCTGACCGGCTCAGCGCTCGAACACCCCGTGAGCAGCAGCATCGCCGCCAACGCCCCCGCTGTGGCGACCCCCAGGACTCGTCTCATGCGCACTCCGACGCTCCCACCCCCTCCCCGGTTCCCACCCCTCCCCGCCTTTTCCCGCCCCCTCCACCCCCCGGCTCTTTCCGCGCGATCATGAACTAACAGTCGTGATCAACCGGCGTGTCGAGTCCGCCCGACCCTGATCAACTCCCTAGCTCCCTGATCAACCTCAGACCTCGCCGCCGTTCCCGGCCAGCGAGTCGATCATGAACCTGTCGGAACGATCAGGGCCGAACTAGATCGGCGACCTGCGAAAACGTAGTCGATCACGCCCGTTAGTTCATGATCGCGCGGAAAGGGGCCGGGGGGCGGGGAGCGAGCCGGGGGGCGGGGAGCGAGCCGGGGGGCGGGGAGCGAGCCGGGGGGCGGGGAGCGAGCCGGGGGGCGGAGCGCGGGGTGGGGGGTGGGGGTGGGGGGTTATTTGAGGGAGCCGGTGGTGAGGCCGGCGATCAGGTGGCGTTGGAGGACTACGGCCAGCAACACCGGCGGCAGCGCGGCGAGTACGCCGCCGGCGGCGATCAGCCCGAAGTCGACCGCGTTGCGGCCGGTGAACTCGGCGATCGCGACCGGGATGGTTTTCGCGTCCGATGTGGAGGTGAAGATGAGGGCGTACAGGAATTCGTCCCAGCACAGCAGGAAGACGAACAGTGTCGTGGCCACGACGCCGGGGCGGGCGAGCGGCAGGATGACGCGGACGAGCGCGCCGAGACGCGTACAGCCGTCGACCCGGGCCGCCTCTTCCAGTTCGACCGGCAGGGAGCCGAAGAACGTGCTCATGGTCCACAACGCGAACGGGGTCGCGAGCGAGCAGTAGACGATGATCAGGCCCAGCTTCGTGTCGAGCAGCCCGAACCGGGCCATCAGCAGGTACAGCGGGATGATCAGCACGATCGGCGGCAACATGTAGGTCACGAGGAACGACAGCAAGGTGGTACGCCGTAACGGAAACGTCAGCCGCGCCAAGGCGTACCCGCCGAGAGTGCCGACGGAGACGGAGATGACGACGGTGCCCGCGCCGACGATGAGGCTGTTGAGCATCGCGGACCGGAACTGGGCCGCGACACCCTCGTGGCCGGTGAAGATCTCCCGGTAGCGGGACAGCGTGACGTGCTCGGGCCACCAGTGCAGCGGGCGTTCCAGCAGATCGGTCTGGCCCGCGATCGAGGAGACGATCAGCCACAGGAACGGTGCCAGGATCAGCGTGGACGCGGTCAGCGCGCCCAGGGTACGCCTCATGACGCCCTCATCTCCTGTTGCCGCAGCAGTCGCAGATAGATCAGGGCGAGCATCAGGACGGCGACCACCGTGAGGTAGGCGAGCGCGGCGCCGGAGCTGAACCGCTGCGCCGAGAATGCCTGCAGGTAGGTCAGGAACGTGATGGTCTGGGTGCCGCTGGCCGGGCCGCCGCCCGTCATGACGTAGACGATGTCGAAGACCTTGAACGCCTCGATCACCCGCAGCACGAGTACGGCGGCCAGCGTCGGGCGGAGCAACGGCAGGGTGATCCGCCAGAAGACCCGGAAGGAGCCGGCGCCGTCGATGCGCGCCGCCTCACCGAGTTCGGCCGGGATCGCGGACAACCCTGCGAGCAGGAAGAAGGCCACCAGCGAGGTGTTCTTCCAGACGTCGGCGACCACGACCATGTTGAGCGCGAGGAACGGATCGGAGCCGAGCCACGACCGGTAGTCGCCCATGAGGTGCAGTTGGGTGAGCAGCGCGTTGAGCGCGCCATACTCCGCGTTGAGGATCCAGCGCCACATCGCGCCGTTGACGATGGTCGGCAGTGCCCAGGGCAGGATCACGATCGCCCGGAACAGCCAGCGGAACCGCATCGGCGCGGCGAGGAGGTGGGCCAGGCCGAGGCCCAGCACCACCTCCAGAGTGGTCGACGCGACGGTGAAGTACAGCGTGTGCTGCGCCGCCGCCCAGAACCGCGGGTTGCCCAGGATGTCGGTATAGTTCCGCAGCCCGACGAACGGGTACGCCCCCGGGAACGGGCTGTCGACGTCGAGGAATGAGATGACCAGCGCCCGGCCGGCGGGCCAGAGCACCACCCCGAAGACGACCAGCGCCGCCGGCAGCAGCAACACCGCCGCGAGGGGAGCCTGCCGCCTCACAGCAGCGACTTGGCTTGCGCCGCCGCGTCGGACAGGGCCTTCTCCGGCGCTTTCTTCCCGAGCAGGGCCTGCTGGAGTTCGGCTTGGAGGATCTGGCTGATCTCGTTGTAGCGGGGCACCTCCGGTCGGGAGATGAGGCTGGCCAGCTCTTTCTTCGCGGCGGCCACCATCTTCGGGGACACCGAGACCACGGCCGGATCGTCGTAGGACTTGCCCCAACAGGGCAGGCTGCTCTTGGCGTACTTGTTCTGGACTTCGGCACTGGTCAGATAGCTGATGTAGGTCCAGGCCGCCTTCTGGTTCTTGCTGCCGCCGCTCACGCAGAGCGCCATCGAACCGTTGACGCCCGGGCTGCCGCCGCCACCCGACGGGGTCGGCAGCACCTCGACCTTCCCGGCGACCTTCGACTGAGCCGGATCGTTCGCGGCGTTGAACATGTACGTCCAGTTCAGCGCCATCGCGGCCGAGCCCTCGGAGAAGATCTTGCGGACGTCCTCCTCGAGGGACTCCATCGAGTTCGGGTTGGTAAGCCCGTCGTCGATGGTCTTCTTCATCCACTTGAGCGCTTCGAGGCCGCCGCCGCTGTCGAAGGCGATCGACTTGAAGTCGTCGGCGAGGAACTTGCCGCCGAACGCCCCGAGGAGCTGGGTGTAGTCGCAGATCAGCGCCTCGGCCTGCTTCCAGCTCCAGACGAGCGGATGCTTGACCAGGTTCGCCGCCTTGATCTTGGCGGCGGCCGCCAGTACGCCGTCCCAGGTGGACAGGGTAGCGACGTCGACGCCGGCCTTCCCGAGGATCTCGGTGTTGTAGAAGAGGTACTTGGAGTCCAGGATCCACGGCACGCCGTAGTACTTGCCCTGGTACTCCGCGGTCTTCAGGGCGCCGCCGAGCATGTCGGTCTTCCACGCCGCCGGGAACTGGCTCGTCACGTCGGTGACGATCTTCTTGCTGCCGAACTCGGCCGGCCAGATGACGTCGATGAGCACGACGTCGTAGGTGCCCGCCGGGGCGGCCGCCACGATCTTGTCGTGCAGCGCCTCGTACGCCACGAAGGTGGGCTCGACCGTGATCTTCGGATACTTCGCCTGGAAGTCGGCGGTCATCGCGCGGATGTCCGCCTCGGAGTACCCGGCTTGCTGCATGAACAGGGCGGTGATCTTGCCTTCGCCGGTGCCCTCGCCGCCGGTGTCGGAGGAGTTCGACCCGCCGACGTCGCAGGCGGCCGTGAGGGGCAGGAGCGCGGCGGCGGCGAGGAGCGTACGCCGTGGGTAGTGCATTTCGGGCATGGTTCCCCCTCGTCTAGCAGTTAGTTAGACAAGTTGCTTAACAGATGAAGTACCAGTCACGCGTACGCTCGTCAATACCTCAGGGAACCGAAGGGGACCGATGAAGCCGAGTTGTAACGGAATCTCCTCCGTGGACCGTTCCTATCCGGCAATATCGGACATATGGGATTCTTGATCCGGGTGCTCGTCACCGCCGGCGCCCTCTGGGTCGCCGCGGCGATCGTCGACGGCATCGACGTCACAGCCACCACCACCTGGGGCAAGATCGGCACCTACCTGCTGGTGGCGCTGATCTTCGGCTTCGTCAACGCGATCATCAAGCCGATCGTGAAGCTGGTCGGCTGCGTCTTCTACATCCTGACGCTCGGCCTCATCTCGTTCGTCGTCAACGCCCTGCTCTTCCTGCTGGTCGGCTGGCTCGCCGGGGTCCTGAACATCCCGTTCGAGGTCAACGGCTTCTGGGCCGGCTTCTGGGGCGCGATCATCGTCGGCGTGGTCAGCTGGGTCGTGAACCTCGCCTTCGGCTCGAACAAGAACGACTGACGACTCGCTTCTCTTGCGCTGGATCAGGGTTCCAGGTCGAACACGCCCCAAGATTCGACCTGGAACCCTGATCCAGCGCATAACGCGTAAACAGCGGGAGCGCGGAGCAGCGGGAGCGCGGAGCAGCGGGCCGGGGTCCAGGGGGTAACGCGAGGGTTAGGCTGCGAGCATGGCGAAGAAGCCCCCGATCTCGGACCCGGACGAGCGGCATCCTCGGGTCGGCGCGCCGATGTCAGCGGCCGCCGGGGTCGGCGGCGTCACGCATGGGCTGACCGCCGGGCTGGCGGAGATGGGCGTACGCCGGACGGCGTTGACGCTGCTCAAGGTGAACCAGACGGACGGCTTCGACTGCCCCGGGTGTGCCTGGCCCGAGCCGAGGAAGCGGGCGCACGCCGAGTTCTGCGAGAACGGCGCGAAGGCGGTCGCCGAGGAGGCCACGCTCCGCCGCGTCACGCCGGAGTTCTTCGCCGAGCACTCGATCGCCGACCTGGCCGGCCGGACCGACTATTGGCTCGGTCAGCAGGGCCGGCTCACGACTCCCATGGTCCGCCGCCCCGGCGGCACCCACTATGAGCCGATCTCGTGGGCGGACGCGTTCGCCCTGACCGCGAGCAAGCTCCGCGAGCGGTCGCCGGACGAGGCGCTGTTCTACACCTCGGGCCGGACGTCGAACGAGGCCGCTTTCCTCTATCAGCTCTTCGCGCGGGCGTACGGGACGAACAATCTGCCCGACTGCTCGAACATGTGCCACGAGTCGTCCGGCACCGCGCTCACCACCACGATCGGCATCGGCAAGGGCTCGGTCACCCTCGACGACATCCACGCGGCCAAGCTCCTGGTCATCGTGGGCCAGAACCCGGGCACCAACCATCCGCGCATGCTCACGGCCCTGGAGAAGGCCAAGAAGTCCGGGGCCAAGATCATCGCGGTCAACCCGCTTCCCGAGGCGGGCCTGCTCCGCTTCAAGAATCCCCAACGTGTACGCGGACTGCTCGGTTCGGGTACGCCGTTGGCCGACCGTTTCCTGCAGATCCGGCTCGGCGGCGATCTCGCGTTGTTCCAGGCGATCGGCTCGCTCCTGCTGAAGGAGGCGGCGATCGACCAGCCCTTCGTCGACGCGTACACGGCGGGGTTCGAGGCGTACGAGCAGGCTCGGCGGCACGTCGACTGGCGGGCGACGGAACAGGCCACCGGCCTGGCCCGGGCCGAGATCGAGGCGGCCGCCCGGGACTTCGCCGAGTCCGACGCGACGATCGTCTGCTGGGCGATGGGGCTGACGCAGGGGCGGGACGCGGTCGCCACGATTCGCGAGATCGTCAACGTGCAGTTGGTGCGCGGCATGATCGGGCGGCCGGGTGCCGGCCTCTGCCCGGTACGCGGTCACTCGAACGTGCAAGGCGACCGGACGATGGGGATCTGGCACGAGCCCCCGGCCTGGGTGCCGGCGCTGGGCGACGCGTTGGGTCTGGCCATGCCGGCCGAGCGTGGGTTCGACACCGTCGAGGCGATCAGGGCGATGCGCGACGGCGCGGCCAAGGTGTTCTTCGCGCTCGGCGGCAACTTCGCCGCGGCCAGCCCGGACACCGCCGTCACGGAGGCCGCGTTGGCCTCGTGCGAGCTGACCGTGCACGTGTCGACCAAGCTCAACCGGTCGCACACCGTTCCCGGGACGACGTCGCTGATCCTGCCGTGCCTCGGGCGTACCGAGCGGGACGAGCAGGCCGGTGGCGATCAGTTCGTCACCGTCGAGGACTCCATGTCCTGCGTGCACTCGTCCCAGGGCCGGCTCGAACCGGCCGGACCCGAGTTGCGGTCGGAGGTCGCGATCATCTGCGATCTGGCGGCCGAGGTCTTGGGTGACGCACTGCCCTGGCCGGAGTGGAAGGCCGACTACCGGCAGATCCGGACGCTCATCGAACGGCACATCCCCGGCTTCGACGACTTCGAGGCCCGGGTCGCTGAGCCGGGCGGGTTCACCCTGCCGCATCCGCCGCGCGACGAGCGCCGGTTCGCCACGGCGTCCGGCAAGGCTCAGTTCACCGTCTCCGAGCTGACCTCGATCGACGTCCCCGAGGGGCGGCTGCTGCTGCAGAGCGTACGCAGCCATGATCAGTACAACACCACGATCTACGGGCTCGACGACCGTTATCGCGGGATCAAGCAGGGTCGCCGGGTCGTCTTCGTGCACCCCGAAGATCTCGCCGCGCTCGGGATCGCCGATGCCTCCTATGTGGACATCGTTTCCGAGTGGCCGGACGGGGAGCGGCTGGCTCCGCAGTTCCGCGTGGTGGCGTACCCGACGGCTCGGGGCTGCGCCGCGACCTACTTCCCGGAGGCGAACGTCCTCGTGCCGCTCGACGCGACGGCCAAGGAGTCGAACACGCCGACCTCCAAGCAGATCGTCGTTCGCCTCCAACCGTGTGAGCAGCCATGAAGCGCCGTCCGATCACGCACATCACGGTCGGCGGTACGCCCGTGACCCGGCTCGACAGCCTGGCTGGGGAGGAGCCGCTGGAGATCCGGGTCGGCCCGGCCGGACAGCCGCGCAAACCGCTCGCCGTGACGATGCGTACGCCGGGTGACGAGCTGGATCTCGCGCTCGGGTTCCTGTTCACCGAGGGCGTCATCCGCACGGCCGAAGACGTCGTCACCGCCCAGCTCTGCGCGGGCGCCGAGACGCCGAACACCTACAACGTCGTCGACGTCGTGCTCGCCCCGGAGGTCCCGCTCCCGGACGTCGGCGCCGAACGGAACTTCTACACCACCTCCTCCTGCGGCGTATGCGGAAAGGCGAGCATCGACGCCATCCGCACCCGGTCGGCGTACGACCTGACCGGGGACGCCGTCACGGTCAGTCCAGCCACGCTGGCCGCTTTGCCGGAACGGCTCGCGCTAGCTCAACGCGGCTTCACGCGTACCGGTGGATCTCATGCCGCGGCCTTGTTCACCGCGGACGGCGAGTTGATCGCGGCGCGCGAGGACGTGGGCCGGCACAACGCGGTCGACAAGCTGATCGGGCGCGAGCTGCGCGAGGGCCGGGTGCCGGTGGCCGGGCGCGTGCTGCTGCTGTCCGGGCGGGCCGGCTTCGAGCTGGTGCAGAAGGCCTGGATGGCGGGGGTGAGCGTGGTGGCGGCAGTGGGCGCACCGAGCACGCTCGCCGCGGACCTGGCGGCGGAGGCCGGGATGACGCTCGTCGGATTCCTCCGGCCGCCATCGATGAACGTCTACACCGGCGGACATCGGATCACGGCGGCCTGACGTGCGCCGCGTTCTTGCCCTTCTCGTCCTGCTGCTGGCCGGATGCTCGGCGGTGACGCCGGTGGAGGCGCCGGTGGCCGTGTCACCGGCAGCACCGACGGCCATCGCACCGTCGCCGGCCGCCGCCGGGCACGCGCCCGCGAAGTCGTTCGCCGTCGCGACCCGCACCCTCCGATTCCAGCGTGGCGACCGGAAACTGCCGACGACGGTGTACTACCCGAAGTCGTCCGGGCACTTCCCGGTGGTGGTATTCGGGCACGGCCTGACCGGCAGCCCCACCGGGTACGCCGAACTGCTGCGACGCTGGGCGGCAGCCGGATTCGTGATCGCCGCTCCGGCGTTCCCGCATACGTCGGCGGGCGCGGCGAAGGTCGACGTGATGGATGTGCTGAACCAGCCGGCCGACGTCTCAGCCGTGCTGGACGGGCTGACCGCGCTGCCCGGCTCGGATCCACTACGGAAGATCCTCGACCTGAAGGCGGTCGCGGCGGCCGGGCACTCGGCGGGCGGGATCACCACGGTCGGCGTGTTCAGCGCCCAGCCCCGTGACCCCCGGTTCACCGCTGGGATCGTGCTCGCCGGGAACTCGCTCGGCGTCGGCCAGACCTTCACCGGTACGCCCGCGCCGATCCTGTTCGTGCACGCCGACAAGGACCCGGTCGTTCCGGCGTACACGGATCGCGCGGTGTTCGACGCGCTCCCGTGGCCCCGGGCGTTCCTCCGGCTGAGCGGGGACGGGCACAGTTCGCCGTACGTGTCGCGGCGGGATTCGCAGTTCGGCGTGGTCGCCTCGACCACTGTGGACTTCCTGCGGTGGGCGCTGTATCGGGACTCCTCCGCTCGCGCTCGGCTGCTTCGCGTACGCGGTCTCGACGCTCACCTCTGATTTTTGGGTGCAGATCACGGTTGTGCATGCCTCCAGCGGCGTTTGAAGCATGCGTAACCGTGATCCGCAGGGATCGGTAGAGATTGCTACTCGTCGGTATTGTGATCCGGACCACTCCTAAGTTACCGTCCGGTAATGCGGACGCAATCCCCCCTTCGCGCAGCCGTTGTAGCCCTCACGCTCCTCGTCACCACCGGAGTCACCGCCGTCGCCGCCCCCGCGTACGCCGGCACCACCTCGATGACCTTTGTGGACATCACCGCCTCGGACGGCGTCGTCCTGAAGGCGAACGTCATCGAGTCCACGACTGCCGGCAAGCACCCTGCCGTCGTCTTCCCGTCCAGCTGGGGTCTGAACGACCTGGAGTACCTCGCCCAGGCCAAGGCCATGGCGTCGGCCGGGTACACGGTCCTGTCCTACACGCCCCGAGGATGGTGGAGTTCGGGCGGTCAGATCGACACCGCCGGCCCGAGGGACATCCGGGACGTGTCCACAGTCATCGACTGGCTGCTGGCGCACACCAGCGCCGACCCCGCGCACATCGGGATGGGCGGGGTCTCCTACGGCGCGGGCATCAGCCTGATCGCGTCGGGCAACGACGCCCGAATCCGCGCGGTGGCCGCCCTGTCCGGCTGGTCCGACCTGGCCGCCAGCCTGTACGGCGACCAGACCCGGCGGCAGCAGGCCCCGGCGCTGCTCCAGGGCACGGCCCTGCTGCTCGGCCGGACCAGCCCGGAGTTCGACACGGTCATCGGCGACTTCTGGAACTACCGGAACGTGCCCGGTGTCCTGGCGTTCGCCGGGGTCCGGTCGGCGAAGACCTACCTCGCCGGGATCAACGCGAACCAGCCCGCGATCCTGATGGCGAACGCGTTCGGCGACAGCGTCTTCCCACCGAACCAGCTCGTCGACTTCTACGGATCGCTCGGTACGCCGAAGCGCCTGGAATTCTCCCCCGGCGACCACGCCATCCCGGAGCTGACCGGGATCGCCGGTCTGGACAACGCGGTCTGGACCTCGGCCCGGCGCTGGTTCGACCACTACCTCGCGGGCGCCGCGAACGGCGTCGACACCGAGGCGCCGATCGTCCTGCGGCCCAACGGCGGCGGCGCGGCCGAGTCGTACGCGACGTGGTCGGCGGTGTCGACCAGCACGACCCGCTACGGGCTCGGCGAGGTGCACTGGTGGGACGGCACCGGTGACCTCGGCGGCACACCGTCGACCGGCTGGTCGCGGTTCACCTGGACCGACCTCGGCACGACCGCCGACGGCGGCGTGGTGCTGATCAGCAACGGGCTCACCGCGCTGACCGGGCAACCGCCGACCGCCTGGCTCCCCGGTGTGGACCGTACGCACGCCGGAGTCTGGATCTCCCCCAGCCTCGGCTCCACCCTGAAGATCCGGGGCATCCCCACGGTCCACCTCCGGGTCACTCCGTCGGCGACGAACGGGACCTTGATCGCGTACGTGTATGACGTCGACGGTCTGGGGACCGGATCGCTGCTCACGCACGCCCCGATCAGCTGGCGAGGTGCGAGTGCCGGCTCGCCGCTGACGCTGGACCTCCGGCTGCCGGGCACCGCCTGGAACGTTCCGGCGGGGCACAAGCTCGCCCTGGTCGTCGACGGTCACGACCCGCTCTACCTGGACGACAACGGGGCTCTCGCCAACGTCACCTTCAGCGGCTCCGCCTGGCTCGACCTCCCCCGCCGCTGACCCATCGCCCGCCCCGCCCTGCTTTCCCGAGGACGGGGCGGCCCGCTTTCCCGAGGGCGGGCGGCCCGCTCTCCCGAGGGCGGGGCGGCATCTTGATCAGGGTCGCGCGGAGTCGATCAGGGTCGAGCGGACACGCCACGCCGGTCGATCACGACCATAGGTTCATGATCGCGCGGAAAGGGCGGTGGGCGCGGGGCGGGGGCAGGGTGGGGTTAGGGGAGGTGGCGGCTCCAGTAGAGGACCAGCCACGCGGCGTGCTCGGCGTCGTCGCACGGGTACACATGACCGCATGCCGCGCAGATGCCACCACCGATCTGCATCTGGTGGGTCAGCCACAGGTCGCGGCCCTGCTCCACCTGTTCGGCGGCGAACTGCGTCAGCTCGCTTTCGGTCTCAATCGCTGCTCGAGTAGCTTCGATGCTCATATCGCGCTCCCCGGCGTCGGTTGCTCCGGTTGATACCGCAAATAGTGGACGCTCAAACCTCAGTGTTCCGCGTCCGCGCGGAAGCCGCGTGGGATCAACGCAAGCGCCGCGACGGTGGCGATCGCGATCAGCGCCGCCGAGATCGCGCTGGTCACCGCCATCGCGTGCAGGTACGCCGACTGCGCCACGTCGAGGATGTACGTGCTGACCTGGGCACCCTGCGTACGGGCGACGTGCACGGCGCCGCCGATGGACTCCGCGACCGCCGTCCGGCCGGGCTCACTCAACGGCAGTTCGTGCACGCCGGCGGCGTACACGACGGTGGCGATCGTGCCGAGCAGGGCGACGCCGAAGCCCATTCCCAGCTCGTAGCAGGTCTCCTCGACGGCTGCGGCGCTGCCCGCCCGTTCCGGGGGCGCGGCCGAGATCATGACGGCCGTCGTCGTGGTGATCGCGAGCCCGTCGCCCAGTCCGAAGGCGACCAGCGCCGACGCTGCCACCGCGTAGGTCAGCGGCAGGACCGCGAGCGCGACGAACGCCAGGACGAGCGCGCCGAGCCCGAGCCCGAGCATGGCGTGTACGCCGACCCGGCGGACGAGCCAGGGCGCGCTGAGCGCACCGACCAGGGTGGCGATCGCCCCCGGCAGCATGCGTACGCCGGCCTCGACCGGGCTGTATCCGTGCACATACTGGAGCCACAAGGAGAGCAGGAAGTACGCCGCCCCGACGGCCATCATCGCCATGAGCGTCGCGATGGCCCCGGCGAGGAACGGGCGATTGGCGAACAGTCGCACGTCGAGCAGCGGATCGGTCTGCTTCAGCTGCCGCCGGGCGAACCACGCGAGCAGGCCAAGCCCGACCAGCAGCGCGACCGGGGCCGACGAGGCCAGCCCGTCGGCGGCCAGGTGCTTGATCCCCCAGACGAGGCTGATCATGCCGAACACCGACTGGGCCGCCCCGAACCAGTCCAGCCGCGTACGCCCCGGCGACCGGGACTCCGGCAGCAGCAGGATTCCGGCCACGACGGTGACGAGGACGATGGGGACGTTCACCCAGAAGGCGGCCGACCAGCCGTAATGCTCGACGAGGAGGCCGCCGAGGACCGGGCCGATCGCCGCGCCCGCCCCGGCGACCGAGGCCCAGATCCCGATCGCCGTGCCGCGTTCCCGGGGATCGGTGAAGACGTTCCGGATGAGCGACAGCGTGGACGGCATGACCATCGCGCCGCCGACGGCCAGCAGTACGCGTCCCGCGATCAGCCGGCCGGGGCTGTCGGCGGTGGCGGAGACGATCGAGGCCACGCCGAACAGGACGAAGCCGATCAGGAAGAACGTCTTGCGGCCCCAGCGGTCGCCCGCCGCGCCCGCCGTGATGAGCAGGCCGCCGAGCACGAGTCCGTAGATGTCGATGATCCAGAGCTGCTCGTACGCGTCAGGGTCGAGATCGTCGATCAACGAGGGCAGGGCGACGTTGAGGATGGTGGCGTCCATCGCGACCAGGAGCAGGCTGGCGCACAGGACGGCCAGGACGGCCCACCGGTTCGCCGGTCGCGACCTCATGACGCGATCCGCCAGACGAGGACGTCGCCGGCCCGTTCACCCGGGCGGCCGACCAGGCGCTGGATCGTCGCCGCGAGCACGGCCCCGTTGGGTGTGCCGTCGGGCAGGAAGATCGCCCCGACCTTCCAGTAGTCGAGGTCGTTCGCCGCTCCCGACACGTCGAGCGAGTGGATTCGGGGCACCCGGCCGGTCTTGGCCGCCGTCATGATGCGGATCGACGTCGTGGTGTGCGGCGTGCTGAAGATCGCCTCCCGGTCGGCCGAACGCGGGTCGGGGCCGAGGAAATAGCCCCGGGCCAGGGTGAAGTCCAGTCCGGCCGTGGCCGCCCAGCGCATCGCGATCACGTCGCCCCGGGAGGTCGCGTCGGCGTACATGAGACTTGTTCCCGGTGGGGCGTACGCCCGCCAGGTTCCGTCGGCGAGGAATCGTGGCATCGGCGTCGCCGGGCTGACCGCGACGGGCCGGGGGGCCAGCGGGACCAGCGAGAAGAGCACGGCCGCGGCAGCGGCCGCGCGGACCGGCCACCACCGTCGGCGGCCACCCCGGCGCAGCAGCCGATCCAGGCTCACCGCGATGATCACCCCCAACGCCGGGATCACCGCCAGCCCCATCCGGGCCGGCACGACCGAGTCGAACAACGGCACCTTGATCAGTTCGTGCCAAGGCCCCGGCGGGCCGATCCGGTGACCGTCCAGCTTCGGGTACGCGCCGAAGGACAGCACGGCGAACCACACCGCGGTCGCCGCCGCGACGCGTACGGCCAGGACGCGTACCTGCCAGACGGCGAGCAGACCGAGCATGATCAGCAGTGGCCAGCCGAAGAACGAGTTGGCCTCGACGGGGTTGATCGCGAGCTTCGCCACCCCCGGGTGCTGTCCGTACGCCGTCACCGGCGGGAACGACACATAGGAGAGCACGTCGAGGCCGAACGTTCGGCCGACGATCGGCGGTACGCCGCGATAGCTCTGCGGCCCGGCGAACTGCACATACAACGGGTACGCGAGCAGCGCGAAGGCGACCGCCCCGGCGACGGCGAGCCCGGCGAGGTACCGCCGGCCGGGCTGGAAGATCCGCCGGGGCGTCCCGGCCAGCGTCACCAGCACCGTGATCGCCACCGCCTGCGCCAGCAGGAAGAGCACCTCTTCGTTGACGAAGAACTGGTACGCCACCAGCAGACCCAGGATCAGCCCACGGCGTACCGGCTGGAGATGAAGGCGCACGACGCACCAGAAGATGACCGGGACGAGGGCCTGGGCGACGAGATTGGGGTGGCCCTGGGCCTGGGCTGCCAGGCCCGGCGCGTAGCCGCAGAAGGCCGCGGCGGCCAGCGCGGCCCAGCGGTTGGCGACCACGTGCCGGGAGAGCACGTAGTACCAGGCGATCGGGGTGGTGATCAGCGCGAGCGTCAGGATCAGGGTGAACGTGAGCCCGGGTCCGCCGAGGAGGGTGACCGGCGCGAGGGGCACCGCGAAGCCGAGGATCGACGTGTTCGCCATCAGGTTGACCCCGGCCGGCGTGTTCATCTCACTCGCGAAGAACACGCTCTGGCCGTGCGTCAAGGCGTGCGCGGCGTGCGCGAGCACCCATTCGAAGAATGCCTGGTCGTCCCGATTGACCGTCACCGTGGCAGCGGCGGGATCGCGCCAGAGCCCAGCGGTGAGCCAGCTGCCCGCCGCGGCGAAAAGCGCTATCGCGACCAGGTCGACAGGCTCGGACCAAGGACGGCGACGTGGCGGCGACGGCGCTTCGACCTGGGGATCGGCATGAGCCGTAGCCGTGATTACCATGCTTCCCCCGAATTCCCGATTTAGCCGCATTGTGTCGCGGAATTGCACTAGTCCGATATGTCAGAATACGCCGGACGGAACGGTCTACATCGGGGGGTACGAATGACCGCAGTCCTGGAAGGCGACCACGCGACGCAGACGGAAGTCCTCGAAGGGCTGGCCACCGCGGTGAACCACCGCCAGTGGTTCGTCGAGCTGGCCCTGCCCTACCTCGGCGAGGACCCGATCGAGATCGGCAGTGGACTCGGCGACTACGCCGAAGCCTGGGCCGCGCACGTTCCCCGGTTCACCGCCGCCGAAGCCAGCCACGAGCGCCTGATCGCGCTCAAGGAGCGGTTCGGCGGCGAATCCACCGTCGACGTCGTCGAGATGTTCCTGCCCTCGGCCGACGCGTACGCCGAACACTCGGCCGCCGTCTCGTACAACGTGCTGGAGCACATCGAGGATCACGTGGGCGCACTCCGGACGATGGGCCGGCTGGTACGGCCGGGCGGCGCGGTGATCATCATCGTTCCGGCGTTCGAGTTCGCGATGAGCCCGGTCGACATCGCCACCGGGCACGTCCGCCGCTACACCAAGGCCACCATGGCCGCCGCGATGACCGAGGCCGGACTGCACGTCGAGCGACTCCAGTACGCCAACGCGCTCGGCCTGATCGGCTACTACGTCACCACCAGCCTGCTCCGGATGGCGCCCAAGGAAGGCAGGCTGGTCAGCTTCTACGACAGGCTCGTGCTGCCCCTGACGAAGGCCGCCGAACAGCGCGTACGCCCGCCCTTCGGGCAGTCGGTGTTCGCCGTCGCGCGTACGCCCCGCTGACCCGGTGGGTGCAGATCAGGTTTATGCAGGCTGCCGAGGGCCTCGGAAGCCTCCATAAACCTGATCTGCACGGAACTAGGAGCGGGAGCGGTGACGAGCGCCCGCGATCGGCATCCCGGCGTACTCGGGATTGCCGGTGTTCGAGGCGAGCGCCCCGAGCTGAGCCCCGGACAGCCGGCACGCCGTCGTGTCGGTGAACGCCAGCCACGGCATGTCGAGCGCACCGCCCGCGTCGACCTTCACCGACCAGCGGGTGGTGGTCGGATGGGTCGCCACGACCGATACGCCGACCCGCCCGTACTCGGCCAGTTGCGCGTCCAGCTCCTCGATCGCGGTGGTGTGCTGACCCCAAGGGTCGGCGACGAACAGGATGTGGGTCGTCCACAGTGAACCGCTGGTGCTGTTGATCCGGGCCGACATCGTGTCGGCGATGCCGCTCTCGCGCAACACCGACCGGTTGACGACGGCTCGCCGGGCTACCCGGGACAGCGCGTCCTCGACCGACGGGATCGACCGCACCCGGGATTCGTTGAGCGCGCCGAGCGACCGGGTGTCGCCGCTGTTGAATCCGGTGACGAGCACGGCCGCCGTGTCCGCCCACGCCGCCGTCGCGGCCTCGGCCGCGAGGTGGCGCAGCAGGTCGTCGCAGTTCTCGGGATCGCCGACCAAGGTCAGCAACCCCGTACGCTCGCTGTCGACCAGCAGCTCCCCGCCTTCGGGCCAGGTGCCCAGGGTCAGCAGTCCGGGCAAGGGCGCCGGGGCGTCGTCGGGGGCCTCCAACTCGGCGCCACTCGGGAGCGCCCAGGTGTCGGCCGAGCGGGCGGCGTACGGCTCGGGCGGGTCGCCGCACGGTGCTGCGAGCACCACGCCCAGCTCACCGGCGTACTGCCAGGCGGCGAAGATGTCCGGCATGGCCCAGGCCGGCCGCGATCGCAGCCCGAAGGCGAGCCGCCGGAGGCTGGCGTCCAACCGGTCGGCCGTCGCCGCCGGCCGGCGCAGCTTCGGCTCGTAAATCACGCCGGGGAGGCTCTCGGCCGAGCCGCCAGGAGTCCGGTCAGTCTGCGCCACGATCGGGGGTGCCTGCGCCGGGATCGTCACCGCCGCCGACTCGACCGGCCACTCGACGCCGACCGGTTCCACGCGCGTGCGTACGCGGTGCTTGCTGACCTGATAGCGATGGATGCGCACGAGCCGGCGTCGCCACAGCACCGCGTGTCCGGCCAGCACACCGGCTGCGGCCAGCCCGGCCAGCACGGCCAGCAGCGGACTCACTCCGCCGTCCTCGGCTCGGGCCTTCTGCGTACCACTTGGTGTGCTGGGAGCCGGGGTGACGGCCGGTGACTCCGCTGCGGAGACCGAGGTCGGCGGGGGCGTGGCGGCCGGTGGTTTCGGCGGCGCGGGCTGGACCAGGCGGCCGGTCGCGTGCCGCATGGGCCCACGGTCGTGCGCGTCGACCGGGAGCGTGAGCTTCCACCCTGGACGGATCAGGTTCGGGTTGCGGACGAGCTTGGGGTTCAACGCCGCGATCTGGTGGTAGCGGTCGAAGTCGCCGGTGAAGCGCTGGGCGATCTTGCCCAGGTAGTCGCCGCGCTTGACGGTGTAGACCGGCCGTTGGATGACGACCGCCTGCTGCCGCGCCACCGTCTGCTGCACCACCGTCTGCTGCACCACCGTCTGTTGCATTGCCGGCTGGGCGACGGTCGCGATCGGCGGCGCGGGGGCTTGCGGCAGCGTCATCACGACCGCGGGTGGCGCGACGGGCGCGGCCGAGGCCAGCGCTCCCCCGGTGAAGACCGCCAGGATCGCGCCCACCAACGCGGCCGCGACGCGTTGCTGCATCCGCAGGCCGCGCACGCGGATCGCCCGGCCGCGCAGCCGCGCCGGGATCTCCAGCAGCACGCCCGCGGCGAAGCTCACCCAGGCCAGCCAGCCCACGATTGTCAAGATCCGCGGAACCAGCGAGCCGTCGTCCGGCGCGGCCAACGCGTTGCCGATCTCCGCCCAGGAGGGTACGCGATCAGGCAGCGACCCGACCCGGAGAAGCAGCAGCGGTGCCCCCACTACCAAGGCCAGCAGCCCCAGCAGGGCGGCGACGGCGGTGACCAGCCGGCGCATGGCTCCTCCTCTCCCCGAAGACTCAGCCGACCAGCAGAACGGCGGTGGCCGCCCCGGTCGCGTACCAGGTCCGGCCGCCCAGGAAGGGGAAGCCGGACGGATTGTCGTAGCCGACGGTCGCGGTGACCTCGACGCTCTGCCCGTCACCGGCGACGGTCACGGTGCCGGACGCGCCCGCGTCCCGCAGGTACGCCTCCGCGACGAGCCGCGCCCGGGCCGGATCGATCCGTTTCTCGTCGCCCTCGACGGCGGGCGGCAGTTCGATGGCCTGCCCGGCGGCGCGGGCGGCCTCGGCGGCGATGTTGTCCGCCCGCTGGTACGCCCGCACCCGCCCGCCGCCGACGACGATCAGCAGGAGAATGGTGACCCAGCCCAGCGCCATGATCGAGAAGAACACCGAGACGCTGCCCCGACTCCGATTCATGAGCGGGTCCGGTAGGTGTCGAGGGGACTCACGAAACTCGAGCTGAGCCGGATCACCCCGGGCAGGTCCAGAATCGCGACGTCGCGGAGCTCGGCGTCGCAGGTGACCGTCACCCGCACGGAAGCGGGCTGCCCCACCGGTACGCCGAACCCGCTCACGTCGACGTCCACGACGACCGGCGTACGGCAGGTGATGCCCTGCGCGTCGAACGAATCCCGCGCGGCGGTCTGCGCCCGGACGGTCGCGTCGCGGGCGTTGCGGGCCAGGCTGGCCGTCCGGGCCGCGTCGAAGGCCGCCGCGTCCGCGGCCTGCTTCGCGATGGCGTACCGGCCGGCGATGAGCGCGCTGGCGAAGAAGGCGAGCACCGCCGGGGTGAGGATCGCCAGCTCCACCGCGATCGCCCCAGCCGCCCGATCCCCGCGCCGGATCATGGGATCCACCGCTCGATGGGGCCGGACGCCGACTGGCGTACGTGGAAGGTCATCCACGGCAGCACCGACTGCGCCTCCCCGGTGACGACGACCTCGACGCGGTCGCCGGTGATCCGGGTGGTCACGGTCGTGTCGGTCAGGGCCGGCCCGATCTGGTCGAGAAACCGCTGGGCCTCGGCGTCACCGGTCGCCGGGGACGCGCCGTAGAGCCGGGTCGCGTTGGCGCCCTGGGTCGCCGCTCCGAGCGCGACCGAGTGGGCGTACCAGACGAGCGAGGTCTGCACGATCATGAAGGTCAAGGTGAGGATGGGACCGGTGAGGATGGCGAACTCCACCGGCCCCTCCCCGCGGAGTGGACGGCGCCAGAACCGGCTGCCGATCACGGCGTCGTCGGGACCTTGTCGAGCCAGCCCTGCGCGATCCCGCGAACACCCCAGTAGACGAGGACCGCGACCGCGCCGATCAGGGCCACCAGGATGACGTAGGGGACGGGTCCTTCGCCCCGGTCCCGCTTCGCCGGATGCATCAGCTCGCCGAGGCGGGCGTACAGCTTGTATCGCATCGCTTTTCCTCTCCGTGCCTCAGGTGGTGGCGAACAGGTTGGCCATGATGGGGAACAGGGCCAACGCCAGCAGGACCATGACCAGCATCGTGGCCGGGATGTCCAATTTGGAGGAGCGTTTCTTCGCCTCCTCCAGGGCGCGTACGCGGGCCTGGTCGCGCAACGACTCGGCCTGGGCCCGCAAGGTGCGATAGACCTGCGCGCCGTCCGATCCGGCGCTGCGCATGATGTCGGCGTACGCCGAGAGTTCGTCCACCCCGATGGCCAGGGCCAGCGCCCGCAGTTCGTCCCAGGGCGGTGTCATCTGGAGTTGCGCGGTGAGCAGCGCCGACCGGAGCCGGGCGTACGGCCAGCCCTGGCAGATCTTGGCCGCCCGTTCCATCGCCTCGACCGCGCCGTGGCCCGCCCGGACCTGGTGCGCGGCCAGCGTGACGTAGGTGCACAGGGCCCGGACGAATTCCGACCGCGCCGACGCCGCCGCAACCCGCATCGACCGATGCGCGAGCCAGCCCGCCCCGGTGGCCAGCGCCAGCGAGATGAGCAGCGGAACCGCGGGCGAGAACGGCGCTCGCAGGATCACCGCGCCGACCGCGATCAGGCCGGGCAGCAGCATGGCGGCGAAGCCCACCGAGACGACGGTGGTCGCGTGCGCCTGCGGCGTCCGGTTGAGGATCTCCAGATCCTGCTTGGGCAGGTCGACCCAACTCCACCACTCCCGGTCGGCCGGGGCATGCGACGGCGCGGCGAGGCCCGGCAAGCCGGGCGCGGCCGGCGTGTGCAGCCGGCGCAGCGCCGGGCCGAGCGCCGGTTCCGGCGTACGCCACGCGGTGAGCGCCAGGAAGACGCCGAAGCCGACGAGCCCACCGGCGAGCGCGGCGGCGACCACCCAGAGATCGACGATCACGCCGCACCTCCCTCGATCGGCGGCCCGCTCAGCAGCCGGGGACGGCGCTCGGGCAACGACAGCGACCGGATCCAGAGCATCAGCGCGATGTAGATTCCGGCGAGCACGGCCAGCAGAAGCTGACCGAGGACCGTCCCGTACGCCAGCGCCGCGCCCGCGTTGAACGCGCCGAACAGCGCCACGATCCCGGTCGCGACGGTGAGGAACTTGACGGTGAACCGGGCCCGCGCCCGTTCGCTGTCGACCGTGGAGCGAGTGGTGATCTCCTCCTGGATCGCGTGCGCGATGTCGACCAGCGCGTTGTGGAGGCCGTCACCGGCGTCGGCGAGCTGCAGGATCAGCGGGGCCACCACTTCGTCGCAGCTGTAATCGTCGAGTTCGTCGGCGAACGCCCGCAACGCCGCCACCGGATCGACCCCGGCCTGCAGGCGTACGGCGAGATTGCGTACCTCGGGTCCGATGAGGGGCACCGTCGTCGTGCGGGCGGACGCCACGATCGCGGCCTGCAAACCGAGTCCGTTGTGGACGTAGTCGCCGACCCGGCGGGTCCACGCCTCCAGCGCGCCGAGGCGGGCGATCGCCCGTTTCTCCGCACCGGCCGCCGAGAGCAGCCAGGGCAGCCCCGGTACGGCGAGCAGCGCGATCGCCGCGCCGACCGGCCAGCCGGTGAGGAACCAGGTCGCCGCGCCGGCCCCGACCCCGCCGAGCACGAGCGCGGCCCGGAGCCGGGCGTGCGCCGGGTCGTCGATCCGGTCGCCGGTGACCATCCGGCGTAGCCACAACGCCGTCGGCGACGGCGGCCCGGCCGGCTTCCGCGTCCCCACACCGAAGGCCACTGCCAGCGCCATACCGCCGCCGAGCAGGAGGAGGGCGAAGATCGCCAGCAGCTCGATCATCGGCGTACCCGCCGAGTGTGCAGCTCACGCGACCACGCGCCCCGGTTGTGCGGCCCGGCCTCGATGTACGCCGTCAGCTCCCGCAGGTCGTACCCGACGTCGAGCAGGTCCTCCCGGATGCGTTCGGGCAGATGCCGGGGCACCGCCCGGCCGTCCGGGCCGGGTCCGAAGACGGTCGTGGTGACCACCTGACCGTCCCGCATGCCGCCGACCTCGACGACGTGGGAGACGAACCGGTGCTCGGCCCCGCCGATCGCCCGCTCGTCGACCACTGCGGTGTAGACGATCAGGTCGATGCCCTGGGCCGCCATCCGCAGCGCCTGCTCGGCTCCGATGTCGGTGCCGTAGGAGCAGGCGAGCTGGACGATCGAGTCCATCACCTCGCGGGCCTGCCGGGCGTGGATGGTGCACATCGCTCCCCGGCTGACCGTCATCGCCCGCAGCATCGGAACGATCTCCCGGCCTCGGGTCTCCCCGACGATCACCCGGCGTACGCCGAGCCGTTGGGTGATCGGCATCATGTCGTGCAGGTTCTTCTCGCCGCGGCGACGGCCGCCGGTGTCGTACTCCCCGTGGCCCTGCAACGCCTCCAGGCTGATCACCCAGTTGGACCCGGCCGGCTCGTGCAGGCCCAGCTCGCGCGACTCCTCCAGGGTGATGTACGGCTCGCCCGCCGGAATCGTGCGGGCCAGCGCCCGCAGCAGCGTCGTCTTCCCCGACCCGGCCAGCCCGGCGATCATGATGTTCGCCCCGGACTCCAGCGCCTTGGTCAGGAACCGGTAGAGCAGCAGGTCGATCATGCCCCAGTGGTCCCGGAGCTGCTCCAGCGAGGCGTCGAAGAGGCTGTGCTTGCGGAGGTAGACGATCGGGCGGGGCGAGACCTTGTAGAGCACCGTCATCCGGGAGCCGTCCGGCAGCTGCATGTCCAGCTCCGGATTGGACTCCGAGAGCTGCCGCTCGGTCGCCGCGACCCGCATCGCCAGCACCTGCAGCATGCTGATCAGCTCGTCGTCGGTGTCCGCGACCGGTTCGCCGCGGCTGCGCGTACCGTCCGCGTGGTGCAGCAGGACCTGGTCGCAGCCCAGGATGTGCACGTTGGTGATGGTCGGGTCGTCGAGCAGCCGTTGCAGCCGACCGGCTCCGAACATCCCGGCGACCAGTGCCTCCAGCAGCGCCCGCTCCTCCTGCGGACTCACCGGGCGGCCGGCGTGTGCCATCCCGGCGGCGTAGTCCCGGATCACCTCCCGGCCCAGGCGCTCGGCCATCTCCCGCCGGTACGCCGCGGTCACATTGGCGGAATCGGTCAGCAGCTGACTCAACTTGTCGGTGACCCGGGAATGCAGTTGGCGTACCACCGTGTAGTCGAGCTCGACCCCCTTCGCGGCGAACGGCGCGGCCGACACCGGCACCACCGCGGAGGTCGCGTGCCCGTTCAACCGCGCGGGCTGCGTCATGCGATCACCCCGCTCGGGAGGGCCGGGAGCTGGAGGCGCGCGGCGCGGTCGGAGACGATCAGCGCCTGCGTGGCCTGGACCGCGCGCGCCGCCGTACGCATCAGCGCGCCCCGGCGGCGACCACGGCCTTTGCCGCCGAGCGCCGCCGCGGTCCGGGTGTCCCAGGCGACCTCGGCCGCGACGGGGGCCATGAGGTGCCGGCTGAGTTCCCGCGCGGAGATGCCGCCGCCGATGGGCAGGAGGGCCAGGGTGCCGTCAGCCACTGGCAGTTCCCGGCGCAGCTGCGCGAGCGCGGGCACCGCCGGGGAGATCGTCGCGAGCGACGTCGGCCGTACGCCCAGCAGAACCGCGTCGGCCTGCCGCAGCAACGGCCAGGGCGGGAAGCCGCTGGCCAATCGTCCGCAGTCGGCGATGACGGTCCACCCGGCCCGGCTGAGCGCGGCGAGGAACTCGCCGATCGCGGCCCACGCCGGGGCGAGCGAGGCACCCTGAGCGGGGTCGGTCAGGCCAGGCAGCGCGAGCCGTTCGCCTTTGTGATTGTCGAGATCGATGAGCAGGCCCGGCAGTTCCTGAACGGCCGACCCGCGCAGCGCCGCGCTCGCGAGCGGCAGGACGCCCCGGTCGGTCGGCAGGTCGTAGCGGCTGAGGTAACCGGCGAGGAGCGAACCACCGGCGGGGTCGCATTCGGCCAGCAGCACCGGACCACGCGGCCCCTCCGCGTTCGTGCCGCCGGTCGCGGCCGCGGCCGAGGGCACGGACAGCGTGGCGGCGAGGGCGAAGGTGGACACCCCCGGCGAGCCCTTGGCCGAGACGATCGCGAGGAAGCTCATCGGAACCCCCTAGGCCCCGGTCAGGGCGAGCGCGATCCGGTCGTCGGCGGCCATGGCCGCGACGGTCGGCGCGTCCGCGGTGGCGACCTCGACGTTGACCAGCGTCTCCCCTTCGGTGTGGCCGGGTTTGACGTCGGTCACCCGGGCGGCGATGGTCCGTGGCGGCACCAGTTCAGGAGTGTTCTGCGCCGACAGCGCCGTCTTGTCGGGGATCACGACGAGCACGGCCGACGCACCGATGCGTACGCGGGTCGCCGGCATCCGGTCCTCCTTGAGCAGCAGCCCGACCAGCTGCTTGCCCGGTCCGGGGATCGCGTCGTCGGTGAGCTGGTCCAGGGTGAGCAGCGTCCCGGGGACCAGGGCCATCACCGCGTGCTTGCCGACCACGTCCCTGGCCTGCCCGGCCGGGATCGGACGCAACCCGAGCGCCGAGTTGACTCGGACGATGACCAGGTCGGGGGCGGTGATCTCGGCGCCCGCTCCGACCGGGCGGGCCACCGCCAGGTAGTCATGGGTGGCGCCGATGCGCTGCACGACGTAGCCGGCGGTCAGCGCGCCCGCGATGATCAGGAGCAGGGCGAGCGCGCCCTGGAGGAGGGACCGGCGGCGGGGGGCCAGCCGGGGCACGGCCAGCGGCGGCGCGGGCGGCTTACCGGTCGCAACGGTACTCATCGGGTGACCACCTGCATTTCGTCGATCCGGATGTACGTCGTCGAGGACCGGGTCACCTCCAGCTCACCGGTCTCGCCGGTGGTGGCGACCCAGGTCACGTGCCAGGTCGTGGTTCCTTCCACGCGGTACTGGCCGGGATGGCCGGGGATGCGCTTGTCGCGGGACGGTTCGGTGTACCGGTAGCCGCAGGTCGGCGAGGAGCCCCCGCCGGACGCCGCGGTGTAGGGGGTGCCGTGGTCGGGGCAGACCTTTGTGGACCCGTCACCCATGTCCCAGCTGATCCGCCGCGATTCAGCCCTCGCGGTCACCGACAGACCCGGCACCGAGGCGGTCGCCGACTGCGTACCCCAGGTCTCCGGGGTGATCCGGGTCCACATCCAGACGGGCAGCCCGACCAGCCCGCTGCCGCCCGGCCGGGGGGCCAGCCCGATGGCCGGGCCGGAGATCGGCAACGCGTTGATCGCGCGCAGGGCTATCTCCAGCACCGACGGCAGCCCGCCATAGCCGGCCGGCGGATCGCTGAGGAACTCGACGCCCGAATTGACATAGCCGGCGGCCCCGCCGTCGTAGCACCACTTCTGGTAGAGCGACCCGTCGCTCGGGTCGTGCCCGCCCCACGCGGGATCGCTAGGCGGCAGGGTCAGGCGGTCGTAGTAACAGCCGTCCGTCGGGTTGTACCAGCCCAAGCTGTCGCGGTAGCACGGGATCTCGCCCTGCTGCGGATCGAGGCAGACGTCCCGGCCGCCACCGCCTCCACCACCTCCGCCGCCGCCTCCCCCACCGCCGCCACCTCCGGTGACGACGATGTAGCACGGCCCGTTGTCCGGCGGGCAGTAGATGTAATCGGCCTGCGCGGGACTCGCTCCCGCCACCACGGTCACGGCCGCGAGCACGACCAAGATCAAGGGGTACGCCCAAAGGCGTGGCCGGTTCGCGTACGTCAGCATGACGCCGCCCGGTCCGCCCGCGACTCCACCCAGCGCCACTTGGCGTCGGGGTAGAGCCCGGCCCGCATCGTCACCGGGTATCGCTGGTTCTGCCCGGACTTCACCACGGACTTTCCGGTCTTGCGGCTGACGGTGTCGGTTCCCGAGTCGTCCACGCAGACCTCCACGACGATCGAGGTGGGGCTGACGCTCACCACACGGCGCAACGTCACCCGCGGCGAGCCCTTCCGGAGGAAGCCCTGCTCCCGCATGATGTCCAGATCGCGTTCCAACGCCGACATGTAGGTGCCGGCGGCGTACGGGTAGAGCGGCCGCTTCGTCTTGTCGGTGTTCCACTCGTAGGTCCCCGACTGCGCCGCCTTCAGATAGATTGCGTTGAGCTGCTGGTACGCCGACCATGCCTGGTCGACGGCCTGCTGATCGGTGGGCGAGAGGCTTGCCTGCGTCACCGGTCTGCTCGGCGGATCGGCGGGCGGTGGGACCTCCACGGTCCGGGCTGCGCAGCCGGATGCCAACAACAGCAACAGAATCGACCCTGTCGCCAGTGTCTGTCCTTTACGGAACCCGGATGGCATGCATCCCCCCTTGTCATCGGCCGTTCCCTACCCCCCGTGACCAACCGATTGCGCTCTCGCGGGCGATCGTACGATGATCGACGCCTATGTAACAAGGGGTGATCAATGTCCATACGTACAGTGCTGGATGACAGATCTATCTATTCCCACGTCGCCGCCCTTTTGGCAGCCCTCTGGTGGATCACCCATGCGGTGCTGCTGTCGATCACCGACGTACGCACCCACTGCCTGCCGCTCCGCCTCATCGCCACGATGTCGGCCGGCACCCTGCTCCTGCTCGCCGGAGCCGCCCCCGTACGCCTTCTCCCCGCCGTCCTGTGCGGATCACTCCTGGCGGGCGTGCTCTTCCTGCTGGCCCTGCCCCGGCACGGCGTCGGCCTCGGCGACGCCGCCCTCGCCTTCCCCATCGGCGTCGTCCTCGGCTGGACCGGCTGGACCACCGTGCCCGTCTGGGCCCTGGCCGCCGGCCTGCTGATGTCGCTGACCGCACTCACCCTGCTGGCCCTGCGCCGGGTCGAATGGCGCTCGACACTGCCGCTCGGCCCCTTCCTCCTCGCCGCCGTCCTCCCCGCCCTCCTCCTCCCCTAGCCCCCGCGCTCGCCCCCCTCGCCCCGCTCACCCCGCTCGCCCCCCTCGCCCCGCTCGCCCCGCTCGCCGCACTTTCCGCGCGATCATGAACTATCGGTCGTGATCAACCGGCGTGTCGTGTCCCCGGGATCCTGATCAACTCCCCGACTCCCTGATCAACTCGCTAGCACGACGGCACCCGATGCGGAGAGCAAGGCGATGCGTGCGGCGGCGCGCGGAACACGGCGATGGGCGCGGCGGCGCATGGCAGGCGGCACGGGTGCAGGCAACCAGCGGCACCGCACGGCAGCGGCACGACACGACACGGTGGGCCGCGCGTCGCAGCGGCACGGCACACGGCACGACACGACACGGTGGGCCGCGCGTCGCAGCGGCACGGCACACGGCACGACACGACACGGTGCGCCGCGCGTCGCAGCGGCACGGCACACGGCACGACACGACACGGTGGGCCGCGCGTCGCAGCGGCACGGCACACGGCACGACACGACAAGGTGCGCCGCGCGTCGCAGCGGCACGGCACACGACACGACAGGTGCGCCGCGCGTCGCAGTGGCACGACACGACACGGTGCGCCGCGCGTCGCAGCGGCACGGCACGGCACGGCACGACACGGTGTGCCGCGCGTCGCAGCGGCACGACACGACACGACACGGTGGTCCGCGCGTCGCAGCGGCACGACACGGCACGACACGGTGGGCCGCGCGTCGCAGCGGCACGGCACGACAGCACGGCGGACGGCGGACGGCGGACGGCGCGGCGGTACAGATGGCGTGACGCGGGTGGAACAGGTGGGCTAGGGGTAGGGCAGGGAGCGGGGGCCGACGACGGTCGCGCCGACGGCTTCCACGCGTTGGCGGAGCCCCCGATCGGCGGTCACCACCACGACACCGCCGTCCCGGTCGCGCTCGGCGGCGGCGAGCGCTGCGATCGTGTCGTCGCCTGATCCGGGCGAGTGCTCTATGCGTACCCCTGGGATTGGAGAAATGCCGCGGGCCTTGCCCTCGACCACGAGAATGATGTCGAGCGGGCCTTCGTGGCCCGCGAATCCGGTGGTCGCCAGCGGGGCGAGGGCGTCCCGGAGCCGGCGCGCCGCCCCCGCGCGATCACGCCACCAGCCGTCCGGAACCGACCCGACGACATTGGCGGCGTCGACGATCAACAACATGCGATGAGTTTCCCCCGACGCGGCCGTCTAACCGGGCATGACCCCTCGGACACTTCTTTCGCTCGGCGCGCTGGCCGGCCCGATCTATGTCATCGCTGGGTTGGCGCAGGCCGTCACCCGCGACGGCTTCGACCTCACGAAGCACGCCTGGAGCCTGCTCAGCAACGGCGACCTCGGCTGGATCCAGATCGCCAACTTCCTCATCGCGGGCGTGCTCACCGTGCTCGGCGCGATCGGCCTCCGCAGCGTCCTCATCGGAATCTACGGGGCCAGCCTGATGGGCGCCGGAATATTCCGCGCCGACCCCGCAGAGGGCTTCCCGGCCGGTACGGCGACCGGCGTCATGAGCTGGCACGGCACGCTGCACTTCGTCGTCGGCGGGATCGGTTTTCTGTGCCTGATCGCGGCGTGCGTCGTCCTCGGACGGCGGTACCTGGCGGCCGGTCGGCGGGGATTCGCGTGGTTCTCGTGGATCACCGGCGTCGTGTTCCTCGCCGGGTTCGCGGGCATCGCCAGCGGCTCGCACGGGCCGACCACGATCGGCTTCGTGATCGCAGTCGTCCTCGCCTGGACCTGGTTGACCTCGGTGTTCTGGACGTCCCGCTCCTGAGACGCCGCCTTCCCCCGGCGGCGCTCGTCAGGCGGGCTTCTTCGTCAGGCGGGCTTCTTCGTCAGGCGGGCTTCTTGGTGAGCGCGACGATCCCGCCGGCTCCGGTGACGACGAGCGAGACCAGCGCCATCGGCACCGCCATGAAGTACACCCAGCGCCAGCTGACCGCGGTCGTCATGAACCAGCCGAAGACCAGCCCGAACAGCAGGCCGACGAAGGCGACCGCGGCTACGGCGATCAGCATCGCCGTACGCCGTGCGCCCGCCTGACCGGCCAGCGCGAGCGCGGTGCCGAGCACCGCACCGCTGCCGAAGCCGATGAACAGTGACGCCGCCATGACCATGACCGCGTTCGCGGCGAGCGCCAGGACGAGTACGCCGAGCAGCATCAGTCCGATCGCCGGGGCGGCGACGGCGTTGGGCGCCCGCCGGCCGAGCAGCAGCGCGGGCACGATCCCCGTAGCCAGGGTCAGGAAGTGAATCGCCAGCACGATGAGGTTCACCATCGTGCTGTAGCCCATGTCTCGTTCTAGCGTTTCGCGCAACGGCCCGATCAACGCTCCGAGGAGATACGCCGCCAGCATGGTCCCGAGGGCCGGACCAGAGATCATCCACAGTGGACGGGGGGCGGCGGGGCTCTGCTCGATCATCACCCGGCCATCTAAGCACGGACGCGGGTGCCCGTCCGGTCCGGTCAGGCACCCGCCCGCTCAGTCTCGTCGAGTCGGTCAGCGGGCTGAGGCGGGTTCATAGTCGGTCGCGGTCGATCAAGGTGATCCTCAGCGGCGGGCCAGACTTCCGACTGCGGCGCCGATCACGCCGAACGGGAGCGCCACCAGTGGCACGGCGAACAGAATCCACACGATCGCGTCGCGTACGTGCCCGCCCCCGGCGGCACCATCCAACAGGGACGTCCCATGAGCCGCAGACCAGCGCATCGCTTCGAACACCCAGATGGCGAACCCGAGCAACCCGGCGATCGTCACCGTCCAGACCATCGACTGCAGCCCCGCCGCGAAGGATCGTTCGAGTCGGGCGACCACGAGAGCGGCGACCAGTACGACGCCGATCGAAACGACGAGGGGGACGAAGAGGATGCCCCCGCCGTCGTTCGTGCGCGCGGCGACGAAGACCGTTGCGGCGAGGGTGACTCCGGCGCCCAGACCCGTCCAGCGAGCGAGCCGACTAGTGGTCAGCGACCGTGGCGGAGCCACGGAGAGCCACAATCCCATGCCCAGCAACAGCGCGAGCCAGACGGCCGGGCCAGTCCCCAAGGACGCGGCCGGGTCCCGGCTGAGGTCGTATCCCGTCACTCCGACTCCGGCGGCGACGGCGCCTCCGCCGACGACCATCAGCGCCTTCGCATGACCCGGGCGGCGTACGCGCCACGACCGGGCGACGCCCACCGTCGCGAGGAGCCCGACGATCCCGACGAACACCACGGCGAACAGCCGCATCCCCGGTAGGGCTCGGTGAACCACCAGGGCGGTCACCACGGCGAGCACGACCGTCCCGCCGGCCACGACGAGGGCCGGAGCCCGGTTGCCTCGCGGCGGGAACAGGGCGGTACGCGTACAGCCGAGGGCGAAACGCCATCGATCCGTCGTGACCTGCTCCAGTTCGGCCGTCATCGCGGCGCCCCAGTCGCGGCGCTCCGTCGGAAGCGTGGCGACCGCGAGGGCCAGTACCCGCGCCGGGCCATCCACACCAGACATGCGTACGCCCACCCAGCGGCTTGCGGCGTACCAGAGGATGGCGGCGGCGACCATCCACGGCCCGGAGACGGCCGCGAGCCCCAGGAGATAACCGGCCGGGGCCTCGTCGTCGCCGCGCGGGCTGGACCAGGCGAGCAGGAGCACGAGCGCCGCGCCGGCGGCGAGCGCCGCGGGCACCGCGCCCCAGAGACCGAGCCTTTTCATACGCCCTCCCAACGCACGCGCAATCCCTTGCGCTCAGTCGCCGCCGGCGCCGCGTCAGTCGCGGTCGCGGAAGCCGTCTCCGCGGTGGCGATGCCCTCGCGGGTGAGCCGATAGAGATGGCGCGCAGGCCGACCCGGCGGCGGTTCGGCCTCCCACGCGGTCTCCAACAGCCCGCGGTCGGCCAGCCGGATCAGGATCGGATACATCGACCCGGCCTTGACGTCGAGCATCTGGCAGAGTTCGTAGCCGTATCGCCAGGTGGTGGGCTCTTCCGCCAGCGCTTGCAAGACGGCGATGGTCTGGGGCGACGGACGCCGCAACCGGGTCATGCGATAACTCTATATAGATAGAGTTATCGGCGATAGAGACGCAGTGTGCCATTCGCTGCTTCCTCAGCTCGGCCATGGCCTCAGCCGGCCGACGCGATCAACAGGTCACCCGAGCGGGTCCTCCGGTAGAGCACCGATCGCCCCACCCGCGACCGGACGACCAAGCCGCTGCCAAGCAGTACTGACAGATGCTGACTGACCCCACCGGGAGTGATCGCGAGACGACGGGCGAGCACCGTGGTGGAGGTCGGCTCCGCCAAGGCCACCAGCATCGCAGCTCTGGTCCGCCCGAGCAGCGCGTCGATCGCCGCCGGCACTGGGGGCCGCCCGCTTTCCCAGAGCGTGGCGATCCCGCGGACCGGATACATGATCGTCGACTGGTACGGCCCGATCATCTTTCGCACGTCCGGCCAGCACATCGTGCTCGGCACGAGCAGCAAGCCCTCACCCGACACCGGGCCGGTGAAGTCACCCGCGCCCGCCGCGAATAGCCGGTCGCCTTGCCAGGTGACACTCTCATGAAGGTCGTCGAACAACGCCCGGGCTCCGCCGATGGCCAGCCGGTTGGCACGCCAAAGCACGTCGGCTTCGAGCAACGTCCGGATGCGCGGCCAGTGCTCGGCGAAGGCAAGGTCCCAATAGGACTGCATGGTGTCCGCGAGGCGGCCGGCCGCGGCGGCCGGGTCATCGGTGATGCGCCGCACGACCGGCGCCGGGATGCCGCGAACCTCGGCCGGGTCCGCGACAAGTCGCTGCGGAGGAGTACGCCGAAGCAGGTCGAGTTCATCGGCGAAGTCCGCTGGATTCGGCACCGGCGTTGCCCTCACCATCGCCACCGACGCCATGCTCGAACAGTTCGGCGTCCTGCCGCGCGGGCCGCACACGATCTTCGTCCTGCACCTCACCGAGGTCGCCTACCGCAGCTTCTACGCCGTGATCGGCGGCTATGTCGCCGCACGCCTCGCACCGTCTCATCCGCTCCGCCACGCGACCGCGCTCGGCATCATCAGCCTCATCGTGAACATCGCCGGCGCCCTGGCCACTTGGCAGCTGAACCTCGCCCCGGCCTGGTTCACCCTGGCCCTGGTCGTCCTCGCGCTGCCGTTGGCGTGGACCGGTGGCAATCTCCGGAGCACCGGCAGACCGGCATGAAAATGGCGGAACCCCAGACACGGTGTGCCTGGGGTTCCGCCATTTCACCAAACAATCGTAGCGGGGACAGGATTTGAACCTGCGACCTCTGGGTTATGAGCCCAGCGAGCTACCGAGTTGCTCCACCCCGCGTCGAAGACACCACCTTACCCCGCTGAACGCCCAGCCCGCCAACTCGGTGGTCACGGCTCCGCGAGCGCCGCCAGGATCTGGTCGCCATACTTGGCGAGCTTGTTCTCCCCCACCCCGGTCACGGTGCCCAGGGCCGCCAACGAAACGGGCGCCTCGGTGGCGATCTGCCGCAGCGTCGCGTCGTGGAAGATCACGTACGCCGGGACGCCCTGTTCCTTCGCGGTCGCCGCCCGCCACGCGCGCAGCCGCTCGAAGACCGGCACGGCCGCTGGGCTGAGGTCGGCGGAGGCAGCCGCCTTCTTCGCCGATCCGGCCGCGGCTCGACGCGTACGCTCAGGTTCCTTGCGGAGCAGGACCTCGCGTTGCCGGCTGAGCACCGCGGCGCTGCCGTCGGTGAGCGAGATGGT
The DNA here is from genome assembly GCF_024172085.1 of Hamadaea flava. Lineage (NCBI taxonomy): Bacteria > Bacillati > Actinomycetota > Actinomycetes > Micromonosporales > Micromonosporaceae > Hamadaea > Hamadaea flava. The sequence continues at coordinate 4,097,487 of NZ_JAMZDZ010000001.1, forward strand.
GCCGTAGCCGCCTTCCACGGCGAGCAGGCCCTGGGCGAGCAGTTGGCGAACCACCGCACGCCATTCGGATTCCTGGAGTTCGGTGCCGATGCCGAAGACGGACAGCTCGTCGTGCCGATGCTGCACCACCTTGTCGGTCTTGCGGCCCAGGAGGATGTCGATCGACTGACCGGCGCCGAACCGCTGGTTGCGTTCGCGTTGCAGCCGGAGCACCGTCGACAGCAGTTTCTGCGCGGGGATCGTGCCGTCCCAGGACTGCGGCGGCTCCAGGCAGGTGTCACAGTTCGCGCAGCTCGCGCTCGCTTCCCCGAAGTACGCCAGCAGTTGCGCCCGGCGGCATTCGGTCGTCTCGCAGAGAGCGAGCATGGCGTCCAGATGCGCGGCGAGCCCCCGCCGGTACGCGTTGTCGCCCTCGGACGAGTCGATCATCTTCCGTTGCTGGACGACGTCTTGTAGCCCGTACGCCAGCCAGGCGGTGGCCGGCAGCCCGTCCCGGCCGGCTCGACCGGTCTCCTGGTAGTAGCCCTCGACCGATTTCGGCAGGTCGAGATGGGCCACGAAGCGTACGTCGGGCTTGTCGATGCCCATGCCGAACGCGATCGTCGCCACCATGATCAGGCCGTCTTCGCGCAGGAAGCGGGCCTGGTGCGCGGCACGCGTCGCGGCGTCCAGCCCGGCGTGGTACGCGAGCGCCTCGACACCGTTGGCCCTGAGAAACTCGGCGGTCTTGTCGACGGACGCGCGCGACAGGCAGTAGACGATGCCCGCGTCACCAGGGTGTTCGGTCCGCAGCAGGTCGAGGAGCTGTTTCCGCGGGTCGACCTTGGGCACGATGCGATAGCGGATGTTGGGACGGTCGAAGCTGGACACGAATCGCCGCGCCTCGGTCAGCTTCAGCCGGGTGGCTATCTCGTTCCGGGTCGCGGTAGTCGCGGTGGCCGTCAAGGCGATCCGCGGCACCTCCGGCCAGCGCTCATGCAGCACCGACAGCGCCAGATAGTCGGGCCGGAAGTCGTGGCCCCACTGCGAGACACAATGAGCCTCGTCGATAGCAAAGAGCGATATCCGGCCACGCTCCAGCAATCGCATCGCGGAACCGCCGCTCAGCGCCTCAGGCGCGAGATAGAGCAGGTCAAGATCACCGCCGAGGAACGCCGTCTCGACCTCGCGACGCGTCTCAAGATCCTGGGTCGAATTCAGGAAACCAGCTCGTACGCCGAGCGCGGTCAACGCGTCGACCTGGTCCTGCATCAGCGCGATCAACGGCGACACGACCACGGCGACACCGTCTCGAACCAGCGCCGGGATCTGGTAGCACAACGATTTGCCACCGCCGGTCGGCATCAGCACGAGGGCGTCGCCGCCGCCGATGACGTGGTCGATGATCTCCTGCTGCTCGCCGCGGAAGGAGTCGTAGCCGAAGATCTTGCGGAGTACTTCCCGGGGCTCCTGCACCCGTCGATCCTACGGACCGGCTCCGACACCTTCGCAGAAGACGGTCAAGGGCGCTTATCCACTGGATAAGCGCCCTTGACTACTGAGTAGCGGGGACAGGATTTGAACCTGCGACCTCTGGGTTATGAGCCCAGCGAGCTACCGAGCTGCTCCACCCCGCGTCGGCTTCTAAAGATTACCCCAGGGCGAACAGGCTGCCAAATCCATACTCGCCGTCATCTGGATCACCCCCACGAACCGCCGCCCCGACGGCGGGTGATCATGCCGTCGCGGAGTTGATCAGGGAGCTGCGGACACGACACACCGGTCGATCACGACCACAAGTTCATGATCGGCGGGACAGGGGGTGGGGGTGGGTTAGCCGGAGGGGGGAGGGGTCGCCGTGGGCGACGGCGACGCCCCCGCTGGGGGAGCCGAGGTGGCGGCCGAGAACGCCTGGACGGCGGCTTCCAAGTCGGCCAAGGCCTTCCCCTGGGCCACGAAGTCACCCGTACGCTGAGCGGCTTTCAGATCCGCGAGCGCCTTCTGGATCTTGGCGACCGCCGCCTGCACTGTGGACGGGGATGACGGTGCGGCGCCGGCGAGCTGGGCGAGCGCCTCTTCCAGCGTGTCGGCGTACCCGATCTTCGTGCCGTAGAGCGCCAGGATCTTCCGGAGCTGCGGATACTTCGGGTCCGTGGTGTTGTTCACATAGAGCGGCTGGATGTAGAGCATGCCGTCGGCGTACGGGAGCGACAGCAGGTTGCCGCGCTGGACGTTCTTGCCCCAGATGTTGATGTCCGTACGCACCGCCTCCTGCCCCTCCATGAGCTGGGCGGCCTGGTTCGGCCCGGCGGTCTGGGTGTCCTTGGGCAGTTCCAGCACCCGGAGCCGGGGTTTCCCACCGGCGTATGACGCGGTGACGAGCGCCGCCAGGTTGTGCCGGTTGCCGCCCGGGGTCATCGCGGCGACCAGTTGGAACTGCGGTTGCTTGTCGCCGGGGAACTGGGCGTAGAGGTAATAGGGCGGCTGTTTGGCGGTCTTGTCGGGCTGGGCCGGGTCGCTCGGCACCTTCCACTGGTCGCTGGCCGCGGCGAAGCTGGTCGCGTCGGCCACGTGATAGCGGGTGAGCAGGTCCCGCTGGACCTTGAACAGGTCTTCGGGGTACCGGAAGTGCGCAGCCAGTGCGGTCGGGATCGAGGCGTTCGGGGTGATGATCCCGCCGAACGCCTGGTTCCAGGCTTTCAGCACCGGGTCGTCCGGGTCGAATTCGTAGAGCGTGACCGTGCCGTCGTACGCGTCGACCGTCGCCTTGACGGAGTTGCGCAGGTAGGTGATCTCCTGCCCGGCCTGGGCTGTCGTGCCGGTGCCGGTCAACGCGTCGTTCGTGGCGTCGCGCAGGTTGACGCGCTGGGCGTACGGGTAGTGCGCGGAGGTCGTGTAGCCGTCCACGATCCACAGGACGCGTCCGTCGACGACGGCTGGGTAGGGGTCGCCGTCCAGGGTCAGGAACGGCGCGATCTTCTGTACGCGATCCCGCGGATCCCGCACGTAGAGGATCTTGGAGTCGTCGGTGACCCGGTCGTTCAGGAGGAACCGGGTCTCCATGTACGCCAACGAGTACAGGGTCTTCCGCCAGGCCGAGTCCAGGCGTACGCCGCCCGAGCCGGCGTAGGTGTAGTACGCCGCTTCGTCGGACGGCCGGTCGTACTCGATCGGCGCGTCGGTCGAGCCGCCGACGACGGCGTACTCGTCGAACCCTTCGCCGTAGTAGATCCGGGGTTCGGTGATGTCGAGCTGGTCGACCGCGGCCGAACAGTTCGACCCGGCCGCCGAGGTGCCGAGGAATCCGGAGACGAAGTACGGGCCGCCGCCGCAGCCCACCCGGTCGGCCGGCGCGGCGACCAGGCCGTACCCGTGGGTGTAGACCATGTGCTTGTTCTGCCAGTTGGCCTGCGGCCCGGTGAGCTTCGCGTAGTCGATCCCGCGCAGCCCGATCACGTAGTCGCCGGTCTGGCCCTTGACCGTGTAGCGGTCGACGTCCAGCTTGTCGCCGAAGTCGTACCAGGGCCGGACCTGCTGGAGCTGGGTGAACGACTCGTCGACGATCGCCGGGTCGAGCAGCCGCATGTTGCCGGCGATCGTCTGGTCGGCGAGCAACGTCGCGGGCGCCTCGGTGTTCGCCGAGTCGTAGCGTTCCACCGACATGTCGCCGAGCCCGTACGCGGCCCGCGTCGCCCGCAGCGCGTCCTGCACGTAGGGCTGTTCCAGCGTCGGGGTCTGGTTCACCTTGAACGTCTGCACCCACCACGGCACCACGCCGCCGATCGCGAACGCCGAGATGAGCAGCAGCCCGAGCGCGACGCCGGGCCAGACGAGGTTGCGGAGCACCGCGTTGGAGACGACGAGGATCGCGATCGCGACGACGATCGCCAGGTACGACAGGATCTCCTTGGCGGAGACGACCGCGTGGACGTCGGTGTAGCCCGCGCCGTTGAAGTCGTAGGTCGAGTTCCCGTCGAGGACCAGTGCGCTCTTGTCCAGCTCGTACGCCATCGCTTTCAACCCCACGTACGCCGCGATCAGGGCGGTCAGATGCGTACGCGCGCCGGGCGTGATCCGGTCGCCGCGCCCGCGAAGGCGTACGCCGCCGTAGACGACGTGCATCGCGGTCGAGCCCAGCAGCGCCAGGGTGATCAGGGTGAACCCGATGCCCAGCAGGAACTGCCAGAACGGCAGCTCGAAGACGTAGTACCCGATGTCGCGGTGGAACAGCGGATCGGTCTGCCCGAACGGCTGCGCGTTGCGGAACAGCAGCCAGGTCTGCCAGTGCCCTTGGGCGGCGAGCCCGAACAAGGTCGCCACGATCGCGGCCGGCAGCACGAGCCAGCGGCCGAGCCGACCGGCCAGGGCGAACCGCATCCGGTCGAGCGTCTCCTCGGCCGGCGTACCGCCCGCGCCGGGCGGCATGAACGGGCGCAGGCGAACCGCCAGCGCGAGGTTGCCGATCAGGAAGAGGCCGGTCGCCAGGGTCGCCACGACGAAGAGCCCGACGCGAGTGCCGAGTTCCTTGGTGAGGACCGCGCGGAAGCCGACCTCGTCGAACCACAGCCAGTCGGTCCACAGTGCGACGACCCAGCCGAGGACGAGCAGGAAGGCCAGCGAGCTGACGACCACCACGAGGGCGGTGCGTCCGCGACGGCCCAGCGGGGGATGCTCAGCCAGAGTCACCCTGTCAGCTTAGGCATCAGGGGCCGTCGCGCACGCCTCTCAGCAGCTCGGCTCTCAGCAGCTCGGCGTCGCCTTGCCCGCGCGGATGTCGGACAGCGCCTGCAACGCGCCGTCCAACGTCTCGACCTTGACCAGCTTCAGTCCCTTCACCGCGTTGGCCTGGGCCTCCTCGCAGTTGCCGCCCGGGGTCAGGAAGAAGGTCGCGCCGTCGTCCTTGGCTCCGACCAGCTTCTGCGCGATGCCGCCGATCACGCCGACATTGCCCTCGTCGTCGATGGTCCCGGTGCCGGCGATGACCTTGCCGCCGGTCAGATCCTCGGTGTTGAGGGTGTCGATGGTGCCCAGGGCGAACATCAGGCCGGCGCTCGGACCGCCGACGTTCTCCAGGTGGTAGGTGATCTCGAACGGGTGCGGCTGCTTGTTCTCGGCTGAGACGCCGATCCGGGGCGTGCCGTCGTCACCGGCCTTCGTGGTGATCTTCACCGTCTCGCTCGCGTCGCCCCGCTTACGGACGACGGTCAGTTCGGTGCCGACCGGCTTCGCGCGTACCAGTTCTTGAAGCTTCTGGGTGGAGGTGACCTGCTGGCCGTCCACGGTCTGGACCACGTCGCCCGCGGCGAGCTTGCCGGCCGACGCGCCGTCCGAGGCGACCTCCTTGACCGTGACCTGGACCGGGTAGCCGAGTTCCCGCAGCGCGGCCGTCTCCGCGCTGGACTGCGACTCCTGGAAGGCCTCCTTGTTCTCCTGCTCGACCTGCTCGTTGCTCTGGTCGGGCGGGTAGACCAGCTCGCGCGGGACGACCTTCTCCTGCGGGTCGAACCAGGCCTTGATCGCCGAGAGCAGGTCGATGTCGTCGGTGACGTTCACCGTCACCATCCGCAGCTGACCGGTGCTCGTGCTGGTGGACGTGCCGGTGACCTGAATCACCTGCTTCTTGTCGTAGCTGCCGAGGGTGTTGAAGGTCGGTCCCGGTCCGAGGATCACGTACTTGACCGGCGCCTGACCGATCAGGAACACCAGCAGCGCGGCCAGCACGGCCCCCGCGACAACGGTCCACCCGCGACGTCTCATGGCGACAACACTAGATCAGCGCTCCACGGTTCCTGTCCGCGTGCCCATAGGTCCGCACGAGCTTCAGCTTGTACGCCGGAGGCAGCTGAGCTGCCCGGGTTCGCCGGGGCGTCCGGCCGACGGCGAACGCACAGGGAACGTACAGCCAGGATCGGGGGCCTCCCTGAGTCAGTCGGACTCAACTTCGCGTACCGTGGAGTACGTGCCTGACACTCCTTTCGGCTTCAGCCTGCCGGGCGGGCAGCCCGACCCGAACGATCCGCAGCAGATGCAGCAGTTCCTCGCCGGTCTGCAGCACATGCTCGCGCAGAGCGCCGCCACCGACGGCCCGGTCAACTGGGACCTCGCCCGGCAGGTGGCGACCAGCCAGCTCAATTCGGCGGGCGGCGACCCCGGCGTCTCCCCGGCGGACCGCGCGGCGGTCACCGAGGCGTTGCGCCTGGCCGATCTGTGGCTGGAACCGCTGACGGCGTGGCCGACCGGCCTGACGACGACGGCCGCGTGGAACCGCAACGAATGGCTCTTCCACACCCTCCCCGCGTGGAAGAAACTCTGTGACCCGGTCGCGTCCCGCATGGTCGGGGCGATGAGCGACCTCGTCCCCGAGGAGGCGCGGGCACAGCTGGGCATGATGCAGGGCATGTTGACCGCCTTGGGCAGCGCCGTCTTCGGCGGCCAGCTCGGGCAGGCGCTGGCCTCGCTCGCCGCCGAGGTGCTCTCCGCCGGTGACATCGGTCTCCCGTTGGGCCCGGCCGGCACCGGTGCGCTCGTTCCCGCCAACGTCCACGCGTACGGGGCAGGGCTGGAGATCGACCCGTCCGAGGTGCGCCTCTACGCCGCCCTCCGGGAAGCCGCTCACCAGCGCCTGTTCAGCCACGTCCCGTGGCTGCGCGGCCACGTCTTCGCCGCCGTCGAGGCGTACGCGGGCGGCATCCGCGTCGACCGCGACGCGATCGAGGAGGCGATGGGCCGCATCGACCCGAGCGACCCGAGCTCGATGCAGGAACTCCAGATGGCCGGCATCTTCACGCCGGAGGACAGTCCGGCGCAGCAGGCCGCGCTGCGGCGGCTGGAGACCGTCCTGGCGCTCATCGAGGGCTGGGTGAGCCACGTCGTGGACACCGCGGCCGAGGGACGCCTGCCGAACGCGGCCAAGCTGGGCGAGGCGTTCCGCCGTCGCCGGGCCGCCGGTGGACCGGCCGAGCAGACCTTCGCCGCCCTGGTCGGGCTGGAGCTGCGGCCGCGCCGGCTGCGGGAGGCCGCCCGGCTCTGGGCCGCCCTGACCGAGCACCGGGGAGTCGCCGGCCGGGACGCCCTGTGGGGCCACCCCGACCTGCTGCCCACCGACGACGACTTCGCCGACCCCGAGGCGTACGCCGAGGGGCAGCTGTCGTTGGGCGATCTCGGCGACTTCGAGTCCGACCTGCGCAAGATGATGGAAGGCGAGTCGGGCTCGAACGACAAGCCCGACGACCCCGACAACAAGAAGTAGCCCTCGACCCCTCGACCCCGCCGCCCGCCTACCGGTTGATCATGGAGTTGACTGCGGCCTCGACGGTGTGTCGGGGGTGCCGACTCCATGATCAACCGGCGGTTGGACGGTGGTGGCGGGGGTCAGTCTTCGATGTAGGCGTTGCCGGCGACGGCTGCGACGCCTTCGAGGAAGCCCCGCGCCCGTTCGGTCTTCGGATAGCGGGCCACCAGCCGCCAGAAGGCCGCGCCGTGATTGGGCTCGATCAGGTGCGCCAGTTCATGGATGAGCACGTAGTCGCTGACCCAGAGAGGCATGTCACGCAGTCGATCGGAGAGCCGGATGGTCCGGTCGTCGGGTGAGCACGAGCCCCAGCGGCCGCGCTGATTGGAGACCCAGCGGACGCCGATCGGGAGCGCCTTGGCGTCGTAGTCGGCGAAGTATCGGGCGACGAGCTGGTTCGCCCGGGCCATCAGCGCATCGTCCGAGCGGGCGCCCTTTTTGTCCTTGGCTTCCAGCCTGGCCAGCATTTTGTCGACCCAGGCGGTTTCCTCGGCCCGGGAGAACTGGCTGGGTATGAGAACGACGACCGTCTCACCCTCGCGGTAGGCGGCAACCGTCCGGCGTCGGCGCTCACTGCGCCGCACCTCGACGACGGGCGTCCGGCTGTCCGCCATTCGATGGCAGGTTCAGCTCACGCCGGCGGTGACGTTCAGCCGGTTCATGCGTTGGACGGTAGCGGGCGGAGTGCAGGGGTGCGCAAGACCTGTCCCACGCCTTTTTTCTTCGCAAAACTCGGGTACTGGACAAAAGCGCCGAAGATCATCTCGGGCTCGCCCGGCGTGTCCCGGCGTACCTGACATATCCGAAGACGTGGGGAAGGCACACTTCCGGGCGAGCCTGTCGCATATGGGCGGGCGAAAGGGCAACAGGAGGACATCGTGGCTGAGATGTACAACGGGTACTGCGTGAAGTGCAAGGAGAAGCGCGACTTCCAGGGCACCGTTACTGTCTCGAAGACCGGAATGAGGATGGCGAAGGGCCCCTGCCCCGTCTGCGGGACCACGGTGAACCGCATTCTGGGCAAGGCCTGACAAGTCCGACTTCCGGGCCTCGGCTGTCGGTGACCAGACAGCCGAGGCCCGAACCCTGTGGATAACCGGCCATTTTCTGTGGATAACCCGCGTCGGGTTGTGCATAACCTGTGGATCGGCCGGTGACGGGCGGCCGCGTACCGCCCAGAATCGCGATCATGAGCCATCGCCGACAGTCCCGGCCGCTGCTGTTGCCGGGCGTACGCCCGCTCTGGCGGGATCGTCGGCGGGTGCAGCTCGGGCTGGATCAACGCCGGGCGGTCGTCCTCGAATTGGCGCACCCGTCGGCCGGTCGGCTGCTCGACCTGCTGGACGGCTCGCGTACCGAACGAATGCTGCTGGACCAGGCCGCGTCGCTGGGCATGGGCGAGGACGCCACGCGTACCCTGCTGCGCGATCTGATGGACCGCGGTCTGGTGATCACCGCGGACACCCTGCTCCCGGCGGGGCTGCCGGCCGCGGACCGCGAGCGGCTGAGCCCTGAGGCGGGCGCGCTGGCGCTGGAGCAGCCACCGCGGACGCCGGCGGAGGTGCTGCGGCGGCGAGCCCGGTCGCGGGTCGTGATCGGCGGTGGCGGACGGCTGGCCGGGACGGTGGCCGACGGGCTCCGCGAAGCTGGAGTACGCCGAGTCGCGGAAGCGATCGAGCCCCAAGCCCTGCTTCCCGATCGCGTCGGCGGCCCCCGAGTACGCGCGGGCGGCGCTGCCCTGCGGATCGAGATCTCCGGCGGGCGGCTGCCGGCGATTCGATCTCTGCCCCTCTTGTTGGTGACGGTACGCGAAGCCGCCGTCACCGTCGGTCCGATGGTGGTCGCAGCTCACGGCCCCTGTCTGCGGTGCCTGGGCCTGCACCGGATCGACCGCGACCCGAGATGGCCGCACCTGGAGACCCAGCTGCCCGCGTCGATCGAGACGGAGCCGCCGTGTTCGGCGGTGACCGTGCTCGCGGGAGCTGCGCGGACGGTCGCCGAAGCGCTCACCCTGCTCGATGGGGGGCCATCCGCGCTGATCGGGGCTAGTGTGGAGATCTCCGGCGCCGACGAGATCCGCCGACGGCGATGGGAGAGGCATCCGGCTTGCGCATGCCCGCCGTGAGGATGTCGGACCGATGATGGACGATCGGATGAGGGAGAATGGCCCGGTGACCGACATTCCACGCCGAGCCGTAGCCCGCACTGCCAAGCTCGCGTCGCTGCCCCTCGGCTTCGCCGGGCGTACCGTTCTCGGGTTCGGCAAGCGGGTCACCGGGATGGCGGCCGACGTGGTGGCAGCCGGGATTCAAGAGCGGACGGCCGAGCAGCTGTTCAGCGTGTTGGGGCAGCTCAAGGGCGGTGCGATGAAGCTCGGCCAGGCGCTGAGCGTCTTCGAGGCCGCGTTGCCCGAGGAGTTGGCCGGGCCTTATCGGCAGGCCCTGACGAAGCTGCAGGAGGCGGCTCCGCCGCTGCCGGCCGCCAGTGTCCACAAGGTCCTCGCCGACCAGCTCGGCCCGGACTGGCGCAGTCTCTTCAAGGAGTTCGACGACCATCCGGCCGCCGCGGCCAGCATCGGCCAGGTCCACCGGGCCGAGTGGAAGCTGCCGCGCAGGCGTACCGGGCTGCCCGTCGCGGTGAAGGTGCAATATCCCGGCGCGGGCGACGCCCTGATCGCCGATCTCGCTCAGCTGGCCCGGTTCTCCGCGCTCTTCGGCGTCATCCAGCCCGGCCTCGACGTGAAGCCGTTGGTCACCGAGTTGAAGGCGCGAGTCGTCGAGGAACTCGACTACGACCTCGAAGCCGCCTCGCAGACCACCTTCGCCGAGGCGTACGCCGACGACGAGCAGTTCCACATCCCTCGGGTGCTCATGAGCGCGCCCCGGGTGCTGGTCACCGAGTGGATCGAGGGCACTCCCCTGTCGGCGGTCATCAACTCCGGCACGGTCGGCGAACGGGACCAGGCCGGCCAGCTGCTGGCGACCTTGGCGTTCTCGGCGCCCAGCCGGGCCGGGATGCTGCACGCCGACCCGCATCCGGGCAACTTCCGGCTGATGCCCGACGGCCGGCTCGGCGTCATCGACTTCGGCGCGGTCGCCCGGCTCCCCGGCGGGCTGCCGGAGCCGATCGGGCGGCTCACCCGGCTCGCGCTCGAAGGCGATTCCGACGGCGTACTGAAGGGACTGCGCGAGGAAGGCTTCGTCAAGCCCGACGTCGACATCGACGCGCCCGCCATCCTGGAGTGGATCGACCCGATGCTCGAACCGCTGCGCGCCGAGGAATTCCGGTTCACCCGGTCCTGGCTGCGGGGCGAGGCGGCCCGGATCGCCAGCCCGAAGAGCCCGGCGTACGCGATGGGCCGGCAGCTCAACCTGCCACCGGCGTATCTGATGATCCAGCGCGTCACCATGGGCACCATCGGGGTGCTGTGCCAGCTGGAGGCCAAGGCCTCCTATCGCGACGTGATCGCGGAGTACCTGCCGGGCTTCGAGTCCGAACCCGTCTAGCACCGGAATGTGGCGCTGGATCAGGGTTCCCGATCGAATCTTGACCCAAGATTCGACCCAGAACCCTGATCCAGCCCTGTTTTGGGGAGACAAGAAAGCGCCCGGGCCGCGTACTCGCGGACCGGGCGCTGGTGTTTGGTCGTCGATCTACCGATCAGAAGGAGCCCGACTGGCGGGCCTGCTTACGCAGCGCCTTCATGGCGATGCGCTTCGCGGTGCGGGGTGCCTCGGTCTGAGGCTCAGGCATTCGCGCCCGCGTCAGCGCTTCGCTCAGTAGATACATATCGCCCATTCCACTGGTGGGATTCATTTCCTTCTCGCTCTCTCAATCATCTATTTCGGATGTAGCCGGTAAGACCCGGCTGGGTTGGTGCTTCGCTGCTGTGCTGTTCGGTTCAGGCGGCCAGTCGTACCGACTCGCGGCCGGTGACCGTCGCCACCCGGGCGACCGTCTCGGCCCGCAGGTCAGCGTCACGGGCGAGGTCCTCCTTGCGCGGACGGCCACGAGGACGCTTGCGCGCCACGATCGCACCGCGGTCGAAGATCTCACCACCCCAGACGCCCCAGGGCTCGGCCCGCTCCAACGCGCCCGCCAGGCACTCGGCCCGCAGCGGGCAGTCGCCGCAGAGGGCTCGGGCCAGCTCCAGCTCGGCCGGAGCGTCGGCGAACCACAGGTCGGGGTCGAACTTCCGGCAGGGCAGCTCCGCACCCAGCTCGACGGGGACGTCGAGAGCTGGGGCCAACGCCAGACTCATAGTCCTACTCACCTCTTCTTCCTTCTTGGGGGTTCTTCCCCAGGGGTGGCCGTAGTGGCAAATAAATGAGGCCGCGGATCCCGGTGTACGGGTTCCGCGGCCTCGAGGTGAGCCGGTGGTCTGTTTTCTAGACCGGCCTACCTCGAGGCGGAACACCGCGGAGTCCATCGACCTTGATCGACATGAACTCCGGCTTCTTCGCGTAGCCGCCGCGCGGGTCCTGGACCTGGATCTGCTCCGGGCTCAGGACGGTCTGCGGCTGCTGCGCGGCCAGCGGAGACACTGCTCCGATGACGTGACCCGGCTTACGGGCCATCAACACATCGCCACCCAGGCTCAGCTGGGCGATAGTGGGCAGACTGGTGCCACCGTTCGACGCGCAGGCAGAAGCGAGCATCGGCAGTCTCTGCGGCGTCATCGTCCACGTCTTCAGGCCCACCTGGCTCACCTCCTCACTGCTCTCCGCGTCCGGCTCTCGCCGGTGTCGCGCTCGGGTCTAGCTCCCGGGCAGGATTGCTCCCGCCGCTCGAACTGGTGTGACCGAAGGTTATTCCGCCTGCTTGAGCAGGCGCAAATGATTTTACGGTTCCGTTGCCAAGTTTTTTTCGCCGACAAGATCGTCGACGTCCGCGCCGTTGAGAAGCGCCAATGTCGCGGGCCCGTACAACTCGATCTTCCGAGGCCCGATGCCGGCGATGCTCATCAGGTCATCGGTGCTGGTGGGACGGCGTTCGGCGAGGGCCGTGAGGGTGGCGTCGGTGAACACCACGTACGCCGGGACGCCCTGCTCGGCGGCGACCCGCGACCGCCACTCCCGGAGTCGTTCGAAAAGTTCCTCGTCCAGGTCGGCGGGGCAGGTCTGGCACCGGCCGAGCTTGCGTTCCGAGCCGCCGAGCAGGGTCGCGCCGCACACCCGGCAGGACACCGCGATGGCCCGCCGACGGTCGACCTTCGACGGACCCTTCCGCTGGGCCGGGGCGTCCGAGCCACCGAGGCTCGGCAAGAACCGGCACGGCTTGCGAGCCCGGCCGCCCGGCGACCGGGACTGCCCGTAGCTCAGCCACAGCCAGTGCCGGGCCCGGGTCACGCCGACGTAGAGCAGCCGACGTTCCTCCTCCACCGCCTGCGGCGTCTTCGCGTACGCCGTGGGCAGGGTGCCCTCGACGAGGCCGACGAGGAAGACGGCGTCCCATTCAAGCCCCTTGGCGGAATGCAGGCTGGCCAGCGTCACCCCCTCGACGGTCGGGGCGTGCTGGGCGTCCGCCCGGCGGCCCAGCTCCGCGGTGAACTCCGTGAGCGTCGGCGAGCCGATCTCCTGGGCGAGCCGGTGCAGCGCCGCCAGCGCCTCCCAGCGTTCCCGGGCGGCCCCACCGGATGGCGGTTGCGCCGGTTCCCAGCCCAGACCGCGGAGGACCGCGGCGACCGCGTCCGGGACGGTGCCCTCCAGCTCGCCGCGGGAAGCCGACCGCAACGCGATCATCGCCTGGCGTACCTCGGCGCGTTCGAAGAACCGCTCCCCACCGCGTACGACATAGGGAACGCCCGCCTCGGCGAGCGCCTCTTCATATGCCTCCGACTGGGCGTTGGCCCGGAAGAGCACGGCGATCTCCGCGGCCGGGACGCCCGAGGCGATCAGCTCGGAGCAGCGGGCCGCGACCGCGGCCGCCTCGGTCGGCTCGTCGGCGAACTGCCGGATGTCCGGCGCGGGGCCGTCAGGCCGTTGGCCGACCAGGTCCAGGCGCAGCTTGGCCTCGACTCCTCCGGCCTGCCGGATCACCGCGTTGGCCAGACCTACCACTTGCGGGGTCGACCGATAGTCGCGGACCAACCGGACGACCGTGGCCTCGCGGAACTGGCGCGGGAAGTCGATGAGATAGCCGGAGGTCGCGCCGGTGAACGAGTAGATGGTCTGGGCGGCGTCCCCGACGACCGTCAGATCCCGGCGACCGCCGAGCCACGCGTCGAGCAGCCGCTGCTGCAACGGGTTGACGTCCTGGTACTCGTCGACGACGAAATGCCGGTACTGCGACCGGATCTGCTCGGCGACGTCGGAGTGCTCCTCGATCCCCCACACGATCGCGCGCAGCAGATCTTCGAAGTCCATCATGCCGGCCGCCCGCTTGACCTGCTCGTACGCCGTGAACACCTTGGCGATCTCGGCGGCCGGCAACGGCGTCTCGCGTTGGGCCTTGGCCGCCGCGACCTCGTATTCGCTCGGCTCGATGAGGCTGGACTTCGCCCACTCGATCTCGGAGGAGAGGTCGCGTGCGGTGGTGCGGTCGGCCCGTACGCCGGCCCGCGAGCCCGCCAGCGTGACCAGCCGCGCCTTGCTGTCGACCAGTTCCGGCATCTCGCGGCCGCGCAACAGGCGGGGGGCGAAGTAGCGCAGCTGACGAAGCGCGGCGGCGTGGAAGGTACGGGCCGATACGCCGGTCGCGCTCAAGGCGGCCAGCCGTTCGCGGAGCTGGGCCGCGGCGCGGGCGGTGAATGTGACGGCGAGCACATGCCGGGCCTGGACCTGGTCGTCGACCACCCGATGGGCGATGCGATGGGTGATCGCCCGGGTCTTGCCGGTGCCCGCCCCGGCGAGGATGCAGACCGGACCGGCCGGCGCGGTCACCGCCGCCAGCTGCTCCGGATCGAGTCCACGGAGTGGATCATGCCGTCCTGAGTCACCTGCCACAGCGTGCAATCATTCCAGGCGGCTCTGACGTTGCACTCGCCAGACACCCCTGCGTAGAAAGGTCCGTCGATGTTGACGATGTACTCCACCTCTTGGTGCGGTTACTGCCACCGGCTCAAGTCGCAGCTGGACCGGGAGGGCATCGGCTACACCGTGGTCGACATCGAGCAGGACCCCACTGCGGCCGAGTTCGTGATGAGCGTCAACGGCGGCAACCAGACCGTGCCGACAGTGCGGTTCGCCGACGGGACGACGATGACGAACCCGAGCATCGCCCAGGTGAAGCTGGCGCTCGCCGGCTGACTCACGTGACGGACAGGACGACCGAGGACGACGCGGACCGCGAGGCACTGGCCGGCGGCCTGGCGAACGCGGGGGCGGTCTTCCGTCGCGGTGCGGTGGTGGAGCGCCCGGCGCCGCCCAGCGCGCCGGCGCTCCATGCCCACCTCCTCGCACTGAAGGACCACGGCTTCGACGCTGCTCCGACTCCCGTGAGGCTCACTGCTGACGGGCGTGAGCAGCTGACCTTCGTCCCCGGCGAGGTGGCTCTGCCACCCTTTCCGGCCTGGGCACTGACGACGACCGCGCTCGAATCGGTGGGGAACCTGCTGCGCCGCCTGCATGAGGCCAGCGCGACCATCGCCGTCGACGCGGACGCCGAGTGGCCCCGGGATCTCGCCGACCCGGAGGGCGGAACGATGCTGTGCCACAACGACGTGTGCCCGGAGAACGTCGTCTTCCGCGACGGTCGCGCCGCCGCCTTGATCGACTTCGACCTCGCGGCTCCGGGCCGTCCACTCTGGGACGTCGCCATGGCCGCGCGCTACTGGGTGCCCACGCTCGATCCGGTGTCCGCGGCCGAACAGTTTCCCACCCGACTGGACACACCGGCACGGCTGCGGATCCTCGCCGACGGCTACGGCCTCTCGCCGGGCGAACGCGCCGAGCTGCCCGGCGTGATCGAACAGGCCACGGAGGTCTGCCGGGCGTTCGTCGCCCGCCGCGTGGCGGACGGTGACCCCGTCTTCCGCCGAGCGCTGGCCGACCGGGGCGGATGGGGACGCTGGGACCGCGTACAGAACTGGCTGAGCGGTCATCGCGAGATGTTCACTGCCGCGCTGCTGGACTGACCTGCTCGGGCGCTGACCCCGCCGCACTCGGCGATGCGGTTCGTCGACGGACGACGATGACGGACCCGAGCATCGCTCAAGTCAAGGACCGCCTCGGCGTGTAGTGCCATCACCTGCTGTCGGCTTCCCGGCCCGGCTCGGCACGCGCGGCGTACCGAGCGGTAACCGCATATGGGGCCTATGCTCTGTCCTCGGTCACTGTGCGTGCCCGGACCGTCGCAATCCCAGCGAAGCCCGCGTCGAGGCCGAACCGGGAAGCTCGCGTCGACCCAGGGCCAGTGCGGCGCACGCGAGGAGGTCCGCCCCGATGCAGCGAACGCCCAGTCCGGTCATGCGCCGGCGCCGCCTCGGTCTCGAGTTGCGGCGCCTGCGCATCGCCGCTGGTCTCACCGGCGATCAGGTGGTCGAACAGGTCGGCTGGGCGGCGAAGTCGAAGCTGTCCCGGCTGGAGAACGGCAAGAGCCGGCCCGACCTGGCCGACATCCTCGATCTCCTCGACCTCTACCAGGTACGCGGAGAGGGCCGCGACGAACTGGTCGCCATCGCCCGGGAGGCGGGCAACACCCGCTGGATCCGGGCGTACGCCGTGATGACGGCCCGCCAGCGGGGGTACGCCGAGCTGGAGGGCGGCGCCACCCAGATCCGGGAGTACGCCGCCGCCACGATCCCCGGCCTCCTCCAGACCCCGGAGTACGCCCGCATCCGGATCATGTCCTCGCGGCCGCTCCAGACCTTGCCGAGTCAGCGGAACGAGGACGACGAACGGCATGATCCGCAGGCCGAGGTGGAAGCGCGGATGGCCCGGCAGTCCATCCTCACGCGGGAGGCCGATCCGCCCGCGTACGAGGCCGTGCTGGACGAGGCGGCGCTGGCCGGGCGCAGTGCCCCAGCCGATGTCCTTTCCGGACAGATTCACCACCTTCGTGCGGTGGCATCGTTACCGAACGTAACTTTGCGGGTGCTGCCTCGCGAGGCCCGAGTGGGCGAATTCTTCCAACCGCAGCACGGTTTCTCGATCTATACCTTCGCCGATCCCGGTGACCTTCCGACCGTCGCGGTGGAGGCGCTAGCGAGTGATCTGACCCTCACCGACAGGACTGCGGCCAGCAGATATGCCAAGGTTTACGAGTGGCTGCGGTCGGCCGCGCTGGACCCTGTGGCGACAGTGGACTGGCTCAGCCGGCATGTCAACGCGACGCGCTGACATCCGCTGAACGAACCCGAGAGATCACCCGAACGGGCGGGCCTGAACCCCGATCGGGGTGAAGTCCTTGTTAACGCTCCGTGGTTTACCGCACCATAGTCCTCACCACTCGTGGAAGTTCCACCAATGGATCTCCCTCGAGCACCCTCCGCCGCCCTGGGCAGACACACGGAGAGACGTCACATGCGGTACCTCATAATCCGGACCGAGGTCAGGCCGGTTGACCTGACCGACCTCAACGCGCTCTGGTCTGAGGACGCACCGCTTCGCGACGAGACCGAATCGCCCGAGCCACGTCGGCAGACCGCCGAGGCGGATTCACTCGAAGCCGCTCTGCGCCTCGCCCGCGCCTTGGCCTCCGTAGGCGCCGTACGCGCCGGCCGTCAGCGAGTGAAGGTACTGAAACTCGGCCAGCCCCGCCTGATCTGACAGTCCACCGGCGCGACGCCCCTCCCCGGACGGAGGGGCTTTTTAAACACCCCTTTTGAAAGAACCCTTTAATCGCGTACGCTGAAGGTATGGCCGAGTTCCGAATGCGCGAACACACCGATCCGCAGGCGCTGCGGGCGCTGGCCCATCCGCTGCGCATGAAGCTGCTCCAGGAGCTGGCGCTGCGGGGCCCGGCGACCGCCACCGAGCTGGCCGAGCGCCTCGGCGACACCGCGCCGAACTGCTCCTGGCACCTGCGTCAACTGGCGAAGTACGGCTACGTCGAGGACGCCCCCGGCGGTCAGGGCCGACAGCGACCGTGGCGGTTCGTGCCCGCCGGCAACCGCTGGGGCACCCCGGGCGAGGCGCCCGAGATCACCGCCGCCGGCGACGCGGTCTCCGAGGTCATGCTCCAGTACGAGCTGGCCGAGCTCCAGTCGTGGCAGGAGCGCCGCAGCAAGCACGACGCGAACTGGCGAGCCGCGGCATTCCTCAACCAGAGCATCACCTGGCTGACTCCCGAGGAGCTCGACGAGATCGGTGCGCAGATCCAGGACCTCCTGCTGCGTCATCTCGACCGGCTCGCCGATCCGGAACTGCGCCCCGAGAACGCCCGACCGGTCCGGATGCTCGCCTGGGGCATCCCCGCCGAGCACTGAGCATCACCACGAGGACGAGAGGAGCGACGCCCACATGCGCACGGTGCTGCGCCGACCCGCCTTCCGGCTGCTGTTCGCCGGCTTGTTCTTCAGCATGACGGCCGAGTCCGTGCTGCTGTTGGCGCTGGGTATCTGGGTCAAGGACATGACCGGCTCGGACAGCCTCGCCGGCGCCACCTTCTTCGCCCTGGTCGCCCCGATCGTGCTCGCGCCGTTCATCGGCTTCGTCGCCGACCGCTACCAGCGCCGGCCCTTCCTCATCGCGACGAACATCTTCTCCGCGGTGATCCTGGCTCCGCTGTATCTCGTCCACGATCGAGGGACGCTCTGGATCATCTACGCCGTCGCGGCCGCGTACGGGCTGTCGTTCATCGCCGTGGGCGCGGCGCTCAACGGCCTCATCAAAGAGGTCATCCCGGTCGAGCTGCTCGCCGAGGCCAACGGCGCGCTCCAGACCGTCAAACAGGGCCTCCGGCTGTTCGCTCCGCTGCTGGGCGCCGGGCTCTACACCGCCTTCGGCGGCTGGGCCCTGGCCAGCCTCGGCATCGTCGGCTTCCTCATCGCGGCGGGCGTCATCACCGCGCTGCGCGTTCATGAGGATCAACCGGTACGCACAGAGCAGCGCTGGATGTCCGAAGTAACCGCCGGGGTGCGCCAACTGTTCGGACAGCCGGGCCTTCGGCTGGCGGTGCTCGGCACCACCCTGGCCATCCTGGTCTTCGGCCTCGGCGAATCGGTCTTCTTCGCCTTCAACGACCAGGGTCTGCACAAGCCGGCGGCGTTCCTGGGCGTGCTGATCAGCGTCCAAGGCGTCGGCGGGCTGCTCGGCGGGCTGACCGCCGCCGCGGTGATGCGTCGCGTCGGCGAGGTCGGCACGGTCGCCGCCGGGCTCATGTTGTTCGTCCCGATGTACTTCGTCGGCGCGGTCTACCAGAACGTCTGGGCGGCCTTCCCGGCGATGGTGCTCTGCGGCTTCGGCCTGCCCTACCTGATCGTGGGCCTGCAGACGCTGTTGCAGCGCACGACGCCCGCCGAGCTGATGGGGCGTACGTCGGCGGCGATGGACGCCCTGATCAGTGGGCCGCAGGCGCTCTCGATCGGGGCCGGGGCGATCCTCGTCGGGATCGTCGACTACCGCATCCTGCTCGGCGTCATGGCGCTGGTCGTCTCGATCGCCGGCATCTGGGTCTGGGCGGGGCGGCGGCTCACCCCACCGGCCGCCGCCACGCCCACCCAGTCCACGGATGAGCCCGCGCTGGTCACCGAAGGTCGAGCCAGCGCTGGATGAGGAAGGTCGAGATCGCCGCTTTCATCGGCAGTGCGATCTCGGCCCCCTCCGGATCGGCCATCGCGGCCTCGATCTCGGCCCGCGTGAACCACCGCGCATGGACGATCTCGCTCGGGTCGGTGGTGATCCTGGCCGCCGGATCGGCCTGCGCGAGGTAGCCCAGCATCAGCGACCGCGGGAACGGCCACGGCTGGCTGCAGATGTACGTGATGTCGAAGATCTCGACGCCGACCTCTTCGCGTACCTCCCGGGCGATGGCGGCCTCGCCGGACTCGCCCGGTTCGACGAACCCCGCCAGCGTCGAGTAGCGCTTGCGAGCCGCCTTCGCCCACATCGCGTTGCTGCCGAGCAGCGCCCGGCCCTCAGGACCCGGCAGTCCATCGTGGACGAGCACGATCGACGCGACGTCCGTACGCGGAAAGTGCTGCGTTCCGTCCGCCTGCCGGCGGACCCACCCGCCGTCCGATACCTCGGTCTTCTCCCCGGTCGCCGGCGAGTAGAGATGGTCGCGGTGCCACTTGATCAGGGCGACCGCCTCGGTGAACAGCCCGGCGTCGAAGTCTGGCAGGGTGTCGCCGATCTGCCACAGGTGCTGCGGTTCGCCCAGCAGCTCCGGGGCCTCGCCGGTGACCGCCTCGGGCACGAGGTCCCCGTCTATGGCGAAGTACGGCTGGTCCTCGGCCATGCCGAGGAAGAGCCGCTCGCCCTGGGGCGCCTGGGCGGGCGGCAGGAGAACCAGCCGCCCGTCGCGGACCAGCGCCTTGTCGTCCGGGCCGACGACCAGCACGAGCCCGCGTTCCCACGCCTCGGCCAGCGCCTGCGGATCGCGCCGGAGGTGCGCCGCCCGGTCGATCGCCGACCGGGACAGCGGCGGCAGGTCGGGCAGCGCGGGCATCGGGCTCATTCCTGCGTAGCGGCCTGAACCGTCACCGGCGCGACCGCCGACAACGACTCCTGCACGACCTTCGCGTCACCGAGCACGACCACCACGCCCTTGGCCGGGCCGAGATACTTCTCGGCGGCCGCGGCGACGTCGGCGATGGACGCCGCGGCCAGCCGCGCGGAGTGCTCCGCCAGGAAGTCGAGCCGCAGACCGTAGCCGGCGTACGTGCTGGCCAGTCCGGCGAGCCCGCTCTGGGTGGACATGCCCAGCTGCAGGGTGCCCAGCGCGTACTGCCGGGCCTGCTCCAGCTCGGCCGCCTCGACCGGGGTGGTGGCGATGCGGCCCAGCTCGTAGAGCGTCTCCACCAACGCGGGCGCGGTCACCTCGGTGGCCACCTCGGCGCTCACCAGCAGGGCGGACCCGGCGATCGAGTGGTCGATCAGCGAGTGCGGGCCGTAGGTGTAGCCCTTGTCCTCCCGGATGTTCTCCACCCAGCGGCTGGAGAAGTACCCGCCGAAGACCAGGTTGGCCAGCTGCAACGCGGCGTGGTCGGGGTGCATGCGCGGCACCGCCGGCAGCGCGATGCGCAGCGACGACTGCACCGAGTCCGGCCGGTCGGCAAGCAGCAGCGGACCCGGCACGAGCGCCGGCGTGGCCGGCAGCTCGACCGGAGCGCCGTTGCCGGACCAGTCGCCGAGCCTGCGCTCGGCCACCTCGATGACCTTCTCCGGGTCCAGGTCGCCGACGAGGATCAGGTGGGCGCCGAACGGGTGCAGCCGGGCGCCGTGCAGACCGAGCAACTGGTCGCGGTCGACCGCCTGGGCCTGCGCGACGGACGGCGTCTGCACGGCGTACGGGTGATCGCCGTACATGCGCTTCAGGAGTGCGACCCGAGCCAGGTGCGACGGCTGAGAGTGGGCGATCTGGATCCGGTCGACCAGGCGGGCCCGCTCGGTCTCTACTTCGGACTCCGGATAGGTCGCCCCGGTCAGCACCTGGGCGAGGATCTCCATGAGCCGGTCGAGCCCGGAAGCGAGCGAGTTGCCCGAGATCATCGCCCGGTCGGGGTCGACCCCCGCGCCGAGCGCACCGCCGACCGCCTGCAGCTCGGCCGCGATCTGAACGGTCGTCAGCTCCGCGGTGCCGGAGAAGAGCGTGTTGGCCAGCAGCGCGGACCGGGCCAGGTCGGCCCCGGCGAACGGGATCCGCAGGCGGACCTCCACGAGCGGGACGGCCGCACGCCGGATCGCGATCACGGTCAGCCCGTTGGCCAGCGTCTTCTCCGCCTGCGGCGGGAGCGTCAGCGGCCGGTTGGGGCCGAGGTCGGGAAGCGTGTGGGTCACTGCTCGTCTCCTTGGGCTGCGCCGTTGGCGCCGTTTCCGGCACCGGGGATGACCTCGACGGAAGCGCGCCGGTTCGGGCGCAGCGCCGCCGCGGCGGTGACGATCTGCTCGTCGGTCACCGAGGCGATCAGGTGCGGCAGCTCGTTGAGCAGGTTCGCGTCGCCGCGCTGCTGCTCCAGGACGGCCATCCGCAGGGCACGGTTGAGCGCGGCGTCGTTGTCCCGCAGCAGATGCGTCGCCATCCGGGCCTGCGTCCGGGCCAGTTCTCCGGCGACCAGGCCGTCGGTGGCGAGGCGGTCCAGCTCCTCGTCGACGGTCGCGAGTACGCGGTCGATGTTCCCGCCCGGGGGCAGGTGCGACTGGAGCAGCAACGCGGTGGGGTCGCGGACCTCGAAGGGCTCGCCCATGAAGCCGATGTAGCCGCCGACGCTGGTGACCGTACGGTCCTTGAGGACCAGCCGCTCGACCAGGCGGGAGGCGTCGCCGTCGGTCAGCACCTCGGCGAGGACCACGTACGCCAGGTAACCCTGCAGATCCGTGGCCGGGTCCGGCACGCGCCAGGCCGAGGCGACCGCCGGCAACGGGGCCAGCCGGTCGGTGTAGGACTCCCGGCGCTCGCTGGTGAGATCGGGCTCGCTGAAGTCCGGGCGTACCGGGGCGGGGCGGGCCTCGACATCGCCGAAGTGCTTCTCGACGAGCTTGCGGGTCTCGTCGACGTCGAGGTCGCCGGCGACCGACAACACCGCGTTGCCGCAGGCGTAGAAGCGCTGGAAGAAGTCGGCCGCGTCCGCGACGGTCGCCGACTCCAGGTCGACGAAGGACCCGTAGCCGTCGTGCGCGTTGGGGAACGAGTCGAACATGACCGGCGGCAGCTTCAGCCAGGGGAAACCGCCATAGGGCCGGTTGAGCACGTTGACCCGGATCTCCTCCTTGACCACGTCGACCT
Source organism: Hamadaea flava (assembly GCF_024172085.1). Taxonomy (NCBI): domain Bacteria; kingdom Bacillati; phylum Actinomycetota; class Actinomycetes; order Micromonosporales; family Micromonosporaceae; genus Hamadaea; species Hamadaea flava. The sequence continues at coordinate 4,119,583 of NZ_JAMZDZ010000001.1, forward strand.
GATTCCGCAGGTTCTCCTCGGTCAGGCGCGGCCCGCGCATGCGGTCGGCCTCCAGGAAGAGCGCCCGCTCGAGCGCGTTGCTCGGCAACGTCTCGAAGTAGTCGGTGTAGTCCAGGTGGGTCGAGCCGTTGAAGGTGCCGCCCGCGCCCTGCACGTGCCGGAAGTGCGCCAGCTTCTCCAGGTTGGCGCTGCCCTGGAACATCAGATGCTCGAAGAGGTGCGCGAAGCCGGTGCGGCCCTCGGGCTCGGAGCGGATGCCGACGTCGTAGACGACGGCCACCCCGATCACCGGGGCGCTGGCGTCCGGGGCGAGCACCACCCGCAGGCCGTTGGGAAGAGTGAACTGTTCGACGGGATAGCGGGTGCGCGGGATCTCGATCGCCAAAGCCACCCCCCGACCCTAGCGCAGAGTCGGGCCCGTCAAGCCTTGCGGCGGAAGGCGTACGCGCCGAGCCCCGCGAGGAAGATCACCAGTGGCACGACGACGAGCCATCTGCGCCAATCGCGGCTCTCCGTCAGGGCGACCCCGACCGGGCGCTGCTCCGGCGTGACCACGGCGTGCGAGGCGCTCGGCGACCCGCTCGGCGCGGCGGTCGCCCCCGCCAACGCCGCCTTCAGGTTCAGCACGCCCGCACCGTATTGGCTGTCGGGGCCGACCGTGCCCTTGTCGGTCGCCGTCTCCCGCAGCCGGTCGGCGACCTGCTCGGCCGACATCTGCGGGTACGCCGACCGCACGAGCGCGGCCGCGCCGCAGAGGAGGCCGGTGCCGGTGGCCCCCGTTTGCAGCCGGTAGCCGCCGCCGGAGGTGGCGGAGATGAGGTCCGTCCCCGGTACGCCGACACCGCTGGTCTGGCGGCTGGCCGGCGGCACGGCGACGTTGCCCGCGCGGTCGAGCGGGATGGCGGTCAGCACGCCCAGGATGGACGACGGCCACGGCGAGAACACCCCGTTGGGCACGTCGCCGTCGGCCGCCACCACGAGGACGTCGGCGTCGAGGGCGTCCTCGACGGCCTCTCGCAGCCGCGGGTTCGGCGCGACGCCACGGCCTACGCAGACCACTTTGGCGCCCTTGGAGACGGCCAGGTCGATGCCGGCGGCCAGGGCTGCCGGGTCGCCCGCCTCGCCTGCCTTGGGGGCGAAGGCGACCGGCAGGATCTGGGCGCCCGGCGCGACCCCGAGTACGCCGTCAGCCCCGCCCGCGCCATGGCCGTGCCCGGCCACCAGCGAGGCGAGCGCGGTCCCCCGCCCGTCGGCGTCCTTCGTCCCGGCGGTCTCCGTCCCGGACAGGACCGAGCCCTGCAGATCGGGATGAGTGACGTCCACTCCGGAGTCGACCACGGCCACGACCACGCCGGTCCCCTTCGTGACGGCGTGCGCCGCCGGAAGGTCCAGCGAGGACAGGTACCACTGCTGGGAACGGACCCCGTCGGCGTACGCCGGGGCGCTGGTGACCAGCCCGATCAGGCCGGCGGCGACCAGGACGAGGGTGCCACGCTTGGCAGACATCAACGACCGCCCTCCCGGCGGGACCAAGGGGTGAAGCGAGGGTTGTGGAGAGAGGACAGGCTACCTCGCCCAAGTGATCAACGGTGGGGCGCGTACACCTCGACGACCGCGTTCGTGGCGGGCAGATGCGGGTGCCACGGAATGAGGACGATCGCGCCCGCGATGGTGACGCCGGCCGTCGCCACCGCCAGCACCATCAGGAGTTCCCTGGTCGCCCCCTTCACAAGATCAATGATGCCGGGCGGTTGTGACAGGATCAGTCAGGAACCGGACGCCGTCGGTTATCCGGCTTCCGGCAACCCGGCGATCAGCTCGATCAGCCCGGCCTCGTCCAGCAGGTCGACCGGGCGCACGGTCACCTTGTCCGCGACGTAGTAGAACGCCGCCCGCACCTTCGCCACCGGCACCCCAGCGAGCGAGGCCCAGGCCAGCCGATACGCGGCCAGCTGCACCGACGCGGCGGTGGCGGCCAGGCCGGCCGGGCGTCCCCCGGTCTTCCAGTCGACCACGTCGTAGGTGCCGTCCGGCTCGGCGAACACGGCGTCCATGCGGCCCCGGACCACCACTCCACCCAGGACCGTCGCGAACGGCACCTCGACCTCGGCCGGCGTACGCTCGGCCCATTCGCCGGCGAGGAATGCCTCCTGCAGGGCGGCCAGCCGTTCGTCGTCGGCCGCGTCGGCGTCGGCCGACCCGGGCAGCTCGTCGACGTCGAGCAGCCGATCGGCCCCGAACCGTTGTTCCAGCCAGAGGTGGAAGGCGGTGCCGCGGCGGGCGTACGGGTTGGGCCGGTGCGGCAGCGGACGCCGGAGCGACCGGGCCAGGTCCCGCGGATCCCGGCGCAGCATGACGAGCTGCGACACCGACAGCTGCCGGGGCACGGGCACCTCGATGACGTTGCCCGTACGCCGTTGCAGCGCCCGCTCGGCGAGCAGCAGCTCGACCTCGTGTCCCCAGCGTTGCGCCTGTTCGTCGGCGAACCCGGACACCTTCCGCTCGGCCTGCCGCCCGATCCGGGACAGCCCGTCCCCGGTGACGTCGAGGTAGGACCGGACGAGTTCGCCCGCCGCCGCGACCACCGGCCGACGTCGGCCCAGGGGATCCTGCGGCCATTCGATCTCAGCCGTCGCGCCCAGCGCCGGGTTGGTCTCGTCGGGGCCGGGCGGCGGCGCCCAGACCTCCACGATCCCGTCACCTTGGCGGCACAGCTCGGCGACCTCCGCCAGGAACGGCGACGGTCCCCGAGGGCGTACGCCGTCGCCCCACCACGCGCCGCTGGCCAGCAACCAGCGCCGGGGGCGGGTCACCGCCACGTACGCCAGCCGCCGTTCCTCTCGTTCGTCGTGCTCGCCCCATTCCGCCCGGAACTTCTCGACCGCGTCCCGGAGCGCCTTCTGGTCGGCGTCCGCGCCGGTCGGAACCGCGAGCGCGGGCAGACCGTCATGGTCGCCACGCAACGGGAACGGCAGTACGCCGAGCCCGTCGAGGTAGTGGTCGCTGTTCTTGGTCTTGCCCGGCCACACCCCCTGGGTCAGCCCGGCCACCGCGACGAGGTCCCATTCGAGCCCCTTGGCGGCGTGCGCGGTGAGGAGCTGGACGGCGCCCTCGACGACCTCGACCTCGCCCGGGGCGAGCCCGCGTTCCTCCTCCTCGGCGGCGCGCAGGTAGGCCAGGAACGCCGACAGCGTCGCGCCCTCGGTCTCGGCGGCGAACCGGGCCGCGACGTCGCCGAAGGCGTCCAGATGCGCCCGGCTCAGCGCCGACTCGCCCCCGCGCAGGAGGACTTCGACCTCCAGTCCGCTGGCCCGTTCGATCTCCGAGATCAGGTCCGGCAGCGGCTGGTCGAGGTGCTGCCGCAGCTCGGCCAGCTCCTTGGCGTACCGGCGGAAACGGATGTAGCCGTGCGTCGAGTAGGCCGCCGGATCGCCGAGATCGTCGAGCGCCTCACTCAGCGCCGCCTCGTCGAGCCGGTCGGTCACGACGGGTTCGGGATCTCCCCGACGGTCGGCCGCGATCTTCCGGGAACGCCGGTGCAGCGCCACGAGATCCCGGGGACCGATCCGCCAGCGGGGTCCGGTCAGCATCCGCAGCAGCGACGCGCCGTCGGCCGGATCGGCCAGTACGCGCAAAGTGCAGACCACATCGCGTACCTCGGGAGTGTCGAGCAGGCCGCCGAGGCCGACCACCTCGACGGGCAGTCCCCGGGCCCGCAGCGCCTGCTCGATCGGCTCGATCTGAGCGCGTACGCGGACGAGGACGGCCGTGGTCGGCGGCGGAGCCGTCACATTTGCCCGCTCCGCTTCGTCGGCCACCTCCTGCCAGATCTCGTCGATCCGGCGCGCGATCCACTCCGCCTCGTCCTGGGTGGTCTGCGTGAGTGCACAGTGGACGAATCCGGTGCGCCCGTCGCCGCGCAGCGCGGTCACCCGGGCGCCCCGCTGCCGCAGGGGCTCGGAGACCGCGTTGGCGACGTGCAGGATCTGCTGCCGGTTACGGAACGAGCGGCTGAGCGCCATCGCGGTCGCCGGACCGCCCCCGGCCTGACGGAAATCGTCGGGGAACCGGTCCAGGGTGCCCGCGCTCGCCCCGCGCCAACCGTAAATGGATTGGCCGGGATCGCCGACCGCGGTCACGGGGTGGCCGCCGCCGAACAGCGAGCGCAGCAGCACCACCTGCGCGTGACTCGTGTCCTGGTACTCGTCCAGGAGCACCACGGTGAACCGCTGCCGCTCGATCGCGCCGACCTCGGGATGGTCCCGTGCCACTCGCGCCGCCCTCGACAGCTGATCGCCGAAGTCCATCGCCTCCAACGCCGCTTTGCGTTGTGCGTACAAGCGGATCATGGGCATGAGCGCGAGGCGCGCCCGCTGGGTCGCGAGCAGAGCTTGGACCGGGGCGTAGACGCGGCCGGGCAGGCCGGTCAGCTCGGCCGAGAAACGGCCGGTCCACGCGGAAAGCTCGTCGGGGCCGACCAGATGTTCGGCCATCTCCGCGGCCAGGTCGAGGACGGCCTTGGTGACCGTCGACTTGGCCTTGTCCACCGCGGACATGTCGCCGTCGTACGCCGCGACCACCTCGTCCGCGAGCTGCCACGCGGCGGCCTGGGACAGCAGCCGCGCACTGGGCTCGAATCCGGCGCGCAGCCCGTGCTCGGCGACGATGCGCGCCGCGAACGAGTGGTAGGTCGAGATCGTGGGCTCCCCGGCGCCCCGGTGCGGACCGGGTTCGGGCATGCGCCGGCGCAGCTGCCCCAGCCGCAGCCGGACCCGATGGGCCAGCTCACCGGCGGCCTTGCGGGTGAAGGTGAGGCCGAGGATCTGCTCCGGCCGCACGTGCGAGTTGGCGACCAGCCACAGCACGCGCGCAGCCATGGTCTCGGTCTTGCCCGAGCCCGCGCCCGCCACCACGAGCAGTGGTGCGACCGGGGCCGAGATGACCCGGGCCTGCTCGTCGGTGGGCCGGGTGAGGCCGAGCCGGGTCGCCAGCTCGTGCGGGGTGAACCGGGGACCGGAGTCGAACAGGCTCACGGCTCCACCACCTGCCGCCCCTTGCCGGAGACCGGGCAGCTCGGCCGGACCGGGCAGACCCGGCACTTGTCGTTGGCCTTCGCCACGAAGGTCGACGCGGCCATGGTCGCGCCCGTCTTGCGGACCATCTCGGCGGCCCACTCCGGGTTCTCGACCACGCCGATCGCCTCCTGGATCTGCTCCCGGGCGTCGCGGCGCTCACCGCCGAGCTGCACCAGGGCCGCGCCGCCGGACTCGGCGCCCTCCTCGAACGCGCCCGCCTCCACCGCGACCTGGTACGCCCCCAGCTGCGGATGCTCCGGCAGCTCCTGCGCGGTGGCGACCGTGCTGGCCCCAGTCTTGAGGTCGATGACGACGAGCCGGCCCTGGTCGTCGACCTCCAGCCGGTCCACCCGGCCCTTGAGGTCGATCGGGCGGGCCTCGTCGTCGGTGACCCGGACGAGGAAGTCCCGTTCGATGGAGAGCAGCCGTCGCGGGTTGACCGCGATCCAGCGAACCAGTTTGTCGATCATCTGCTCGGCCTTGTGCTGCTCCCGGGGGGCGAGCCACTTGGCGGCCAGCTCGATGACGTCGAACCGCTCGTTGACGTACTCCATCAGGGCGGCGCGGTCGACGCTCACGTCGTCGGCCAGCATCGCCGCCGCGTGCACGAGGTTGCCGACGCCCTGGGCGAAGCTGTCCGGCGCCTTGCCGCCGTGCCGTTCGAGCAGCCAACGCAGGCTGCATCGCAACGCGGACTCCATCGTGGACGGTGTGACCACGACGGGATCGCCGTCGTCGGCCAGCGGCCGGTCGTCCGACAACGGCGGCAGCCCCCACCACTGGTCGGGATCGGCCCCCGGTACGCCCGCCGCCGCCAGCCGGGCCAGCTGCACGGCGGCCGCCTCCCGCTTCCGAGGCGGCGTACGCGGACTGGTGATGGCGATCCGCAACTCGGCGACCAGGGCGGGCAACGTGAGCGCCCGTGGCGGCTTCTGGACGGGGAGGTCCTCGGCCTCCTCCGGCTCCCGGTCATCGGCCGCGGCGACGTCCTCGCCGGCCAGCTCATAGAGGAATCGGCTCGGGCGCTCCTCACCGCTGTCCCCGCCGACCGCTCCGGTGTCGACCGCAGTCACCAGCAGCCGCCGCCGCGCCCGCGTAATCGCGACGTGGAACAACCGCCGTTCCTCGTCGAGCAGCGCCGCCGACTGGGCGGTCACCACCTCCCGCTGGGTCTCTCCAGCCCGTTCGGCGAGGACGTCCACCAGTTGCTCGGAGCCGAGCAGACTGCCGCGTAGCCGCAGGTCCGGCCAGATGCCTTCCTGCACCCCGGCGACCACGACGACATCCCACTCGAGCCCTTTCGCGGCGTGCGCGGTGAGGAGGCGTACCGCCTCGCCCCGGTCGGCGTTGGGCGCGAGGCTGTCCGCCGGAAGCTGCTGACTCAGCACGTGTTCGAGGAACGTGTCGAGCTTCGCGCCCGGCAGCCGGTCGGTGAACCGGGCGGCCGCGTCGAACAGCACCACGACGGCGTCGAGATCCCGGTCGGCGCCCTCAGCCCGCCGTCGCTGATCCGGCCCACTCGCCGGGGTAGTGGCCAGCGCGGCCCAGCGCTCGGCCAAACCACTGGCCCGCCACACGTTCCAGAGCACGTCCTCGGCGGTCGCACCGGGGCGGGCCGCGGTCTCCCGGCCGGTCGCCAGCAGCTGCGCGATCCGGCTGGCCGGGGCGGCCCATCTCTTGTCGATCACGGCCAACTCGGTCGGATCACGAAGGGCGTCGACCAGCAGTTCCCCGCTCGGCCGGGGGTCGCCGGCGGCATGGGCCAAGGCGCGCAAACCTTGGCGCAGCTTGCGCTCCCCGAACGGGTCGGCCCCGCCCAACGGCGAATGCAGCAGCGCGACCGCCGTCTCCTCAGTCAAGTCCTCCGGCTTGAGCGCGCAGCGGAGCAAGGTGAGGAACGGGCGTACGGCAGGCTGCTCGTGCAGGGGCAGATCCTCGGCGAGCACCACCGTCGGCACCCCGGCCTGACGCAGCCCACGCTGGAGACTGACCAGCTGCACCGCGGTGGACCGCTGGATCACCGCCATCTTCGACCAGCTCACACCGTCGACCAGATGGGCCTCGCGGAGCCGATGCGCGATGTACGCCGCCTCGCTCGCCACGCTGCGAAGGCTCACCACCTCCACCGCCCTCTCCTGCAGATCACGGTTACGCAGGGGTCGGTGGCCGTTTTTAGGCTGCGGATCCGTGATCTGCCGCTCAACGACAGCGGCGGTAGGCGGGGAGACGGCAGGTATGACGCGGCGGTGGGACACGCCGACGCCGGCCGAGGCGCGAAGGCGTACGGAGATCCGGGCGGCTGCGCCGAGGAGCGCCTCCGGCGCCCGGTGATTCACCCCGAGCAGTTGCACCGGCGCGTCCGATCCGTCCACCCGGGGGAAGCTCGCTGGGAACCTGCCGACGAGGGCCGGATCGGATCCCCGGAAGGCGAAGGTCGACGAGTCGGGGTCGGCCAGGGCGACGACGGTCGCCCCGCCCCCGGCCACGAGTTCGAGCAGCTCGACCTGGGCGGGGTCGGTGTCGGCGTACTCGTCGACGTAGACCGCCCGCAGCCGGCGTCGTTCAGCCGCCAACCGAGCGGGGTCATCACGCAACATCGCCGCCGCCGCCCGCACCAACTCGGCCGGGTCGTACGCCGCCGAACTCCGGGTCGTCGTCTCCCGCAGTGCCAAGACCTGCTCGTACTCGCCGAGGAATTCGGCCGCCGCCAGCCAGTCGGCCCGGCCGTGGCGTACGCCGCGCTCGTGCAGCCCGTTCGGGCCGAGCCCGCGTTCCGCCGCCCGTTGCAGCAGGTCCCGAAGCTGTTCGGCGAAGGCCCGCGTACGCAGCGCGGGGCGTACGTCGTCGGGCCAGGCGACCTCGCCGTCCTCCAGCAGTTCCCGGATGACGAGGTCTTGTTCAGGCCCGGTGAGCAGCCGGGGTGCGGGCTCGCCTCGCGTCGCGGCCGCGGCCCGCAGCAGGCCGAAGGCGTAACCGTGGAAGGTCCGGACCATCGGTTCGCGGATGACGCGGCGCTCGGCGACGGCGCTGACCCGGGCTTCGATCCGCCGGCGCAGCGACATGGCGGCCCGCCGCCCGAACGTCAGAATCAGTACGCCTTCCGGATCGTCGCCGTCGGCGATGCGCGTGGCGACCGATTCGACGAGCACGGTGGTCTTCCCCGTCCCCGGACCGCCCAGGACGAGCAGCGGACCCTCCCGATGGGCGACCACGCGAGCCTGCGCCTCATCGAGCACGGGCGCGCCGGCGGTGGCGGCCGCGGGCCGCACCAGCCGAAACGTGCTCATGGCTCGCCGGGTCACGGCTATATGCAACCACGGCGGTGCGACGCGCCGACGGACCCCGGCCCGCCGTCGCCGCCGCGCCCGGCATTCGGGGTCCTCATGCAGATCACGGTCACGCATGCCTCAGCCAGCCAAGATCGCCTGCGTAACCCTGATCCGCAGCGAAAAGGCCGCCCCGACAAGGCGGGCGAAAGGGGCAAAGGAGGAATCGCGCAAAAGCCCGATCGGCCCAGGCATGGCGGAGACCGGGCCGATCGGACCTATGACATCCAATAGCACTCCGGAATCGGTTACAAGACCTTCAGGCCAACTGATTCCGTCGTCGCAGGAAGAATCCGTTGAACCCGCCCGTGTCGTCAGCGCGACTGCGGGTACGGCCAGGCGTTCGGGACGCACCCGTCCAGGCCGTAGTACTGCGGCATCATCGCTGGCGCCGGTCGGCCCCGGCCGGGACAGCCCGCGTGCCCGAACCCGAGAAAGTGGCCGACCTCATGGTTGACCACGAGGTGCTGATAGTCCCGGAGACGGCCGGCGTACGGGGGGATCGCAAGCAACCAGCGGCGCAGGTTGATCACCACATTGCCGCCGGCTCGGCAGGAGACCTCGCCGCTCGTCTGGATGCCGGCCGCGCCGCAGATCTTGTCGACCGTCGCGGGCGTCGCCAGCTTCACCACGAAATGGTGCGGCTCGCCCGGCCCGACCCGCCGGAAACCCCAGCGGCCGCGGGCGGTCCAGCTCCGCGGATCGGCTAACGTCGCCTCGACCGCGGTCGCGAAATCGGCGGCGGCCAGCCCCGCACCGGTCTCGACCGCGACCTGGTAGGCGTGCACGAGGCCACGGCCCACCACCGGACCGTCGCCCGGCGCGATCACGAACTTCCCGGTCCCGCTCTTCGGCCCACCCGAGGTCTGGCGGGCCGCCACGGTCACCACCGGCGCCGCGGCAGACCGGCTCTTCTCCACCACGGGTACGCCAGACGCACTTTCCGGATTCCGGGCGCGGCCGGCGGCGTACCCGAGGAATGCGAGAAGGACCAGCGCGAACAGGGCGAGAGCCAGCGCGCGGGACTTGTCAGTCACGCGGCTCGGGCTCGGCGGGGGTTTCGACCGGCACGGCCGGGATGCGACGCTGCGCGACGACGACGCGGATGCGCTGCCGCATGGCCGCGCGCCGCTTCAGCATTTCGGTCCGGCTCAGCACTCTCGTCCCCTCCACCGCCAGGCTGTACCCATTTAAAGCGGTCGGCAACCGCTTTTGGTTGCCCGACGCGCCGGATGCGGTTAGCTGACACTTAGCGGGATAAGTTCTTGAGATGAGCAACCGAGAACGCCACTCCGGAGCAGTGACCCTCCGCGGCTCGGTGACCCGGTCGAGCACCGCTGACCAGGCGTTGCTCGACTCGCGCGGCCGGCCCGACTGGAAGACCAAGGACGCGTGGCGGACGCTGCGCATCCTCAGCGAATTCGTCGAAGGCTTCGAGACGATGGCGGACCTGCCCCCGTCGGTCAGCGTCTTCGGATCCGCGCGCAGCGCAGAGAACAGCGCCGAATGCCGACTGGGCTACGAACTGGGCGGCGCACTCGCCCGCGCCGGTTATGCAGTCATCACCGGGGGCGGGCCCGGCGTGATGGAAGCGGCGAACAAAGGCGTCGCCGAAGCCGGCGGCCTGTCCGTCGGCCTCGGCATCGAGCTGCCGTTCGAGCAGGGCCTCAACGACTGGGTCGAACTGGGCATCGACTTCCGCTACTTCTTCGTGCGCAAGACCATGTTCGTGAAGTACGCCCAAGGCTTCGTCGTCCTCCCCGGCGGATACGGCACGATGGACGAACTGTTCGAGGCGCTCACCCTGGTCCAGACCCGGAAGGTGACACAGTTCCCGGTCGTGCTGATGGGGACGTCGTACTGGGGCGGTCTGATCGACTGGCTGCGTACGACGATGCTCGGCGAGGGGAAGATCAGCAAGGAGGACCTCGACCTCATGATGCTGACGGACGACGTCGACGAGGCCGTCAACCACATCGTGAACACCAGCGAAACCGCCCCCTAGCCCGACTCCCTCTCCCCCACGCCCCCCGTTGTTTTCCGCGTGATCATGAACTAACGGTCGTGATCGACCGGTGTGTCGTGTCCCTGCGACCCTGATCGTTCCCACGCCGCCCTGATCAACGGCGGGTGCCGTCGAGGCGGTCGGCGGCTGCGCTCAGCCGGTCGCCGAGGAATGCCTTGTGCTCCAGCACTTCGAGGTCGATCTCGGCTCGGCGTTTGCGCAGCACGGCGGCCCGTTCGTCCATCTCGTGGGCCAGATCGTGCTCGAAGGTGGCTTCGGCGTACCGGAGTCGCTGGTCGACGAGGCGGTCGTAGGTCGTGGTGCCGCCGACGTACTTCACGAGGATCGGCATGCAGTCCACCAAGATGAAGAACAGGCGTACCGCCCAGATCCCCAAGGCCAGCGTGATGTTCAGCCCCGCCAGCTCGTGCAGCGCACCCAGCCGTTCCAGCAGACCGATCGGACCCTGGTGGCTGCGGGCCTGCTCCACTCGCGCCGCGATCTGCCGACCGCGCTCCTGCTCGAACGCCGCCTGATTCTGCTGGGCCGCACCTTCTAATGTGGAGATCTGCTGGCCGAGTACGCCGAGCCGGGCGGTGTTCGCCGCGATGCGGTGCGTCTTGGCGTACTCGTCGGCTTCGCCGCGCAGCCGGTGGCAGTTCGGCCCCTCGCCGACCCGGCCGGTGAGCCCGGCGCCCCTCGTCCCGTTGCACTCCCGGCGGGCCAGCTCGTTCAGCTCGGCGTACCGCTTGGCGTCGGCGGTCACCTGCGCCTTGAGCTCGGCCGCGTCCGCGCGTACGGCCGCGAGCTGCTGGGTCGTGGCGACCGGGGTCTGGCCGAACGAGAGCACGTCGGTCGAAGTGCATCCGGCGGGCGGCGGAGCGTCCGGCGCGGTGGGCGCCGGGTTGCACTTCTTGAGCCGCCCGGCGAGGTCGGCGAGTTGTGCGGCTCGCTCGTCCCGGATGTGCTGTTCGACGGCCGTCTGGAAGACCCGCAGCACCAGCGGCTCGGCGATGATGATGCCGAACAGGACCGCCATGCCGATCCGCATGAACAGCACCGGCAGACGTTTGCGGCCCTCGCCGCCGATCCGGCTGGAGACCAGCCAGCGGTCGACGCTGAGGATGAAGAAGAACCACACCAGGACCGGGATGACGGCCCAGCCGCTGGTGACCCCGACCGCCTGGGTGATCGCGAACCACATCGAGAACGCGGCGATCGTCGCCGTCCCCAGCACGACGCCGCCGAGCGAGGTGTACCAGGCTCGCTCCTGCGGGGCGTACGCCAGCAGCTTCTCGTCCACTCCGGCCAGTGCACGCAGGCGCCGGCCCAGGTTGAGCGGCGGCGGCACCGGTACGCGACGCTTCGGCCGCTCCCGGGTCTCCGCGCGTTCCGGCTTCGCCTGCTGCCCTTGGGTCTCTGAGGCCGCCGACTTCTGGGTCTCTGAGGCTTCCGGCTTCTGGGTCTCTGAGGCTTCCGGCTTCTGGGTCTCTGAGGCTTCCGGCTTCTGGGTCTCTGAGGCCGCCGACTTCTGGGTCTCTGAGGCTTCCGGCTTCGCCGGGACCTCCACAGTTTCCGGTTCCTCGCCGCGTTCCGCGTTCTCCCCCATCGTTCCCCCTCGTCCGGCGGCCGCAGCGGGCCGCACCGGAGAAGACGCTCAACGACGGTCGATTGGTTGGCGCGACCGTTGTCGATCATCGACCTGCGGGAGTGATCAGGGCCGGGGGGACACGACACACCGGTCGATCACGACCGTTAGTTCATGATCACGCGGAAAACACGGGGCTGGGGGTTAGCGGGAGAGCCAGGTGCGGAGGGTGGTGGCGGATTCGACGATCTTCACGATCTCGACGTGTTCGTCCACCTTGTGGGCGAGGTTCGGGTCGCCCGGCCCGAAGTTCAGCGCCGGTACGCCCAGCGCGGAGAACCGGGCCACGTCGGTCCAGCCGAGTTTGGCGGCGGGTGTGGTGCCGGTCGCGGCGATGAACGCGGCCGCGGGCGGCAGGGTGAGGCCGGGCAGGGCGCCGGGGGCGGAGTCGGTCAGCTTCACGTCGAAGCCGTGGAAGACGTCGACCAGGTGTTCCAGGGCCTCGTTGACTGACCGCGACGGGGCGAACCGGTAGTTGACCTCGATCTCACAGCGGTCGGGGACGACGTTGCCGGCCACGCCGCCGGTGATGGCGACCGCGTTGAGGCCCTCCCGATAGAGGCACCCGTCGATTTCGACTTCCCGCGCCCGGTACGCGGACAGCCGCGCGAGGATCTCCCCGGCGGCGTGGATGGCGTTGACGCCGAGCCACGACCGGGCCGAGTGCGCGCGCTTGCCTTCGGAGCTGACGATCACACGCATGGTGCCCTGGCAGCCTGCCTCGACGACGCCGTAGGTGGGTTCCAGCAGGATCGCGAAGTCGGCGGCCAGCAGCTCCGGGCGTTGCTGCGAGAGGATGAACAGGCCGTTCCGGACGGCTTCGACCTCTTCGGCCTCGTAGAAGAGGTAGGTGACGTCGAACTTCGGCTCGGTGACGGTGATCGCCAGATGCAGGGCGATGGCTGTGCCGCTCTTCATGTCCGAGGTCCCGCAGCCCCACATCAGCTCGACGCCCTCGGCGGTCATGGACGGGTGCGACGGGAAGTTGCCCGCGATCGGCACGGTGTCGAGGTGTCCGGCCAGCACCACCCGCGACGACCGGCCCAGCTGCGTACGCGCGACGACGGTGTGGCCGACCCGCTCCACGGTCAGGTGGGCGCACGTACGGAGGGCTGCCTCGACCGCGTCGGCGATCTCCTTCTCGTTCCCCGAGACGGACTCGATGTCGACCAGCGCGCGGGTCAACGCCACGGGGTCGGCGAGCACCTCTGAAGTAAGAACGTCAGCCATGACCGGTAGCCTAGGTGACCGTGAGCAGACTCGATGACGCAGCTTGGGGTCATGGCCTGGCCACCGTCACCGCCGACGGGCAGGTTCTCGACGTGTGGTACCCGGCCGGGCAGTTGGGCCTCGGCGCGCCCGGCCCGAAGCCGGCCTACGCCACCGACGTCCAGAAGCCGCTGGATCTGAAGGTCGTGCAGGTGGAGACGGTCGTCGGCAGCCTGGCCGAGTCGCCGGCCGACACCGCCGACGCGTACTTGCGGCTGCACCTGCTCTCGCATCGGATCGTCAAGCCGCACCAGGCCAACCTCGACGGGATCTTCGGCGCGCTGGCCAACATCGCCTGGACGAGCCTCGGCCCGTGCCCGGTGGACCGGGTCGACGAGCTGCGCTTCGAGGTCCGGGCGGCCGGCGGGCACCTGGCGGTCTACGGGGTCGACAAGTTCCCCCGGATGACCGACTACGTGGTGCCGAGCGGGGTCCGCATCGCCGACGCCGACCGTGTCCGCCTCGGCGCCCACCTGGCCGAGGGCACCACGGTGATGCACGAGGGATTCGTGAACTTCAACGCCGGGACGCTCGGGACCAGCATGGTCGAGGGCCGGATCGTCGCCGGCGTGGTCGTGGGCGACGGTTCCGACATCGGCGCGGGCTCGTCGATCATGGGCACGCTGTCCGGGGGCGGTAAGGAGATCATCTCCATCGGCAAGCGCTGCCTGCTCGGCGCGAACGGCGGCATCGGCATCTCGCTCGGCGACGACTGCGTGGTCGAGGCCGGCTGCTACATCACCGCCGGCTCGAAGATCACCCTGCCGGACGGCCGGGTCGTCAAGGCCCGCGACCTGTCCGGCTCCAGCGGCATCCGCTACTGGCGCAACTCGGTCACCGGCGCGCTGGAGGCCACGCCGCGCGAAGGCCACGGCATCACCCTCAACTCGGCGCTCCACAGCAATTAGGTGGTCGACTCCCTCACCCCACGAGGGGTGGCCGGCTTGCTGGCCACCCCCGGGTGTGAGCGCCGCTCACGGCTCGTCGCCACCGGCGTCGACCTCGACTCGCTCGCCGTCTCGCTCGGCGGCGAGGAGGTCGGTCAATCGCCGTTCGCCCTCGCCCGGTCCGCGCAATTCGAGGCCCGTCTCAAGAGCCAGGGATACGCCGAACTCCGCGACCTGATTCAGCGACATCTCGGCATCGAGGTGGCCGGCGCAGTGGCCTCCGATCTGGCGAGCTGTCTCGCCGACCGGACGCCCCGGCTGCACATCCTGGGGCCGCAGCGACTCGGCTGGCCCGGTGGCGGCCTGGAGACCGACGGCCTGCTCGTGGTCTCCGGGGAGACGCTGCACCTCGTCGGCGTACGCACCTATGCGATGGTCGGCGAGGTCGCCGATCCGGCCAAGGTCGCCGCCACGTCGCGGGAGCTGGCGGTCGAGATCGTGGCGCTGCGTTCCCAACTCCCAGAAGTGGGGCGCTGCTCTACGCGTACCCTCCTGGTGCTGCCGAAGAACTTCGGGCTGAGCCCGACCGCCGCCGTGCTCGACGTGGCGCCCCAGGTGGCCCGCGTGCGGGCGTTGTCGACGGGTCTGGAGTGGGGCGGCGAAGCGCCGGAGTGGAGCGAGCTGCGCCCGAAGTTCGGCGACGGCTGCCCGCAGTGCCCGATGATGGGGGCGTGCGCCGGGGAACTGGTCGAGCAACGGCGAGTGGCGCGTCTCGGCAGCGCGGTGGCGAACGTCGTCGGCGGCACGGTGGACGAGGCGCTGCTCGACCCGCCGCCGGATCTCGGTGTGCGGCAACGGTTGCAGGCCATGCGCGACGGCCGCTCGGTACGCCGCACCACCCGCCGCCACGTCCATCTGCACGACAGACCGCTGGTCGTGGTGGGCTATCACCTGGCCGGCGAGCCCGCTGCGGTGCTGGCGCTCCACTATGGGACATCACCCGAGGACGGCAAGCTCCTCGTCGCCGCCGAGCCCCGGGACCGTGAGCAGCGGCTGGCCCTCCTGCGGGAGTTCGCCGCCGATCTGAGTTCCTATGTGGAGGAATTTGCGGCGGTCGAGCCGATCGTCCGGCGGGACATGACGGTCGTGGAGTGCGCAGTCGACGCGCCGCAGCTGATCACGCCCAACAGCGCGACCGCGCAGTGGCTGACCGACCTGCTCGCCCGCTACCTGCGCGGCTCCGAGGACCTCGCGGCCCAGCATCTGAGCTGGTTCGGGTCGCGGCGCGTACTGCCCGGGTCGTCGGTGACGACCGCCATGACGGATGTGCTGACGACGCACTGGGCGACCGGCCAGCTGCCCGCCGAGGATGTTCACCTGCCGTCGCTGCTGTCCTGGCTCGGGGAGACGGTCGACGATGTGCCGATGGGGCCGATCCCCGACCCGCACTGGGACTCGGGCGTACTCGCGCCGGCGCTCGGCGCGCCCGGCCTGGTCACCGCGGCCGTCTCCGGCCCGTTGGCGACGGCGTGGTCCGCGACGTGGCGTTCGCTGGGACTCGTCCGGGCGGAGCTGCCCGAGATCGGCGCGCACGTCGGTGACCGGTGGGAACGCGATCGCTGGTCCTTCACCCGGCACCGGGAGCGCGTCGCCGAGGGGACGGCTTCGGTCGCCGCCCGGCTGTCCGGCGTACCGGCGTTCCGGTTCCTGCATGAGCTGGAGACCCGCACGGTCGCCCTCGAACGGCAGATGGCGCTCGACGATCCGCTGGTCATGACGGGCTACCTGATCAGCGGGGACGCCCTGAGCGGCACGGTGTCCAAGGTGGACCGGGAGCACACGCTCGCCTCGCCGACCGGGCGCGAGCTGCTGCGTCCGCGCATCTGGCTGCACAGCGACGCGGAGTTCGGCCGCCCGCTCGGGACGCAACTCTGGCTCGCCACCGATCCCCGCGTGATGGTGACGGTGACCGCTGTCGAACCGGGCGGCGTCGAGCTGCTCGTCCAGAAGGGCGCGGTGCAGCGCAACGCCCTCGGGCGGCTGCCCCAGATCGGCGAGGAGGTCGTGTTCGCGCCGTTCGGCGGAGAGGACGCGTTTCCGAGCCGGCTGCCCGAACAGCTCCCCTGGCAGTTCGGCACCGCCTCCCCCGACCCCGCCGACGCTCCCGCCGACCCCGCCGCCGATGAGCAGCAGATCACGGATGTGCAGGCTACGACGGCCCAGGTTCGCATGCGTAACCGTGATCTGCCGCCTACGCCCGGGACGGCGGAAGGCGGTGGCGCGAGTGAGTGAGGCGCGGGCGGCGCACGAGGGGGCGGTCGACGAGATCTGGCGGCTGCTCACCTCCGGCGAGCGGACGGTCGTCGTGGACTCCCCGCCCGGCGCGGGGAAGTCCACCCTGGTCCGGGAACTGACCCGGCGGCTTCTGGCGGACGGCGTACGTGTGCCGGTGGTGGTGCAGACCAACGACCAGGCGGACGACCTCGTCGGCGGGCTGGTCCGCGAGCTGGCCGAGGCCGGGCTGCCCGCCGAGGTGGGCCGGTTGCATGCCAGCGGCTGGGAACCGCCGACCGGATTCCCCCGCCGGGGCGTACGCACCAGCGCCAAGCTCGCCGAGCTGGCCGGCTGCCCGATCGTCGTCGCGACCGCCGCGAAATGGGCGTTCAGCCCGGGTGAGACGTTCGAGCTGGGGATCATCGACGAGGCGTACCAGATGTCGGCGGCAGCGCTGGTCCGCGTGGGCGACCTGTTCGACCGCCTGCTGCTGGTCGGCGACCCCGGTCAGCTCTCCCCGTTCACCGTCGCCGACGAGCACACCGTGCGGTCGCTGTCGGCCTGGCCGCTGTCCACCGCCGCCGGGGTCGTGCTCCGCCATCACCCCGGTACGCCGATCGTCCCGTTGCCGGTGAGCTGGCGGTTGGCTCCGCACACCGCGCCGGTGGTGTCCGACGCCTTCTACGTCCGGCCGTTCCGCGCCGGGGTGGATCCGGGCGTACGCCGTCTCGAAGTCCCGGCCTCGGCGCATCCTGCCGTGCGGAGCGCTGCCGAACACGGCTGGGGACTGCTGGAACTGCCTTCGGCGTACCAGCCGAGAACTGATCCGGAGATGGTGGCCCACCTGGTCGAGCTGGCCCGCGGTCTGTGCGCCGGGGCGGCCGTGACCGCCGACGAGCGGCGCACACGGGGGCTGAAATCGCGCGACATCGCGATCGGGGTGGCGCACACCGACCAGCGCGACCATGTCCGCGCGGCCTTGGACCGGGCGGCGTTGCCGCAGGTCACCGTGGACACCGCCAATCGGCTGCAGGGCCGCCAGTTCGAGATCACGCTGGTCTGGCATCCGCTGTCCGGCCGCCGCGACGCGACCGCCTTCCATCTGGAGACCGGGCGGCTGTGTGTGCTCGCCTCCCGGCATCGCCAGGCCTGCATCGTGGTGACGCGCGCCGGGATCGCGTCCCAGCTGCACGAGTTTCCCGCCGCCGAGCCGGTTTGGCTGGGGTCGGACCCGCCGCCGATCGACGGCTGGGCGGCCAATCTGTCGTTCCTCGACCATCTGGAGAAGTTCCGAGCTTGACCTTGAGCGCGCTCTAGCTCGTAGCGTCGCCCTCATGCAGACAACGACACTCGGAAACACCGGTACGCAGGTCAGCAAGCTCGCCCTAGGGTGCATGTTGATGGGGACGGCGACCTCCGAGGCGGACTCCGTCGAGATGCTGCACCGCTACGTCGACGGCGCGGGCGGCAGCTTCCTCGACACGGCCGACTGTTACGCCTGGTGGAGCCGTCCCGAGTCGCAGGGCGGCGAGAGCGAGGAGTTGCTCGGCCGATGGTTCGCCCAGACCGGGCGGCGCGACGAGATCTTCCTCGCGACCAAGGGCACGGCGCTGCCCCGGGACCTGCCCGGGCTGTGGTCGAACCCGCAGGAGCCCGACTGGGCCAAGGCCCGGCAGCAGTTCGCCGGCGCCTCCCGAGCGGCGCTGACCTCGGCGCTGGAGGCGAGCCTGCGACGCCTGGGCACAGACTATGTGGACCTGTACTACGTGCATGTCGACGATTTGGCCACGCCGCTGGAGGAGACGCTCGAAACGCTGGCGGGCTTCGTGACCGCCGGCAAGGTGAAGCACCTCGGCTGGTCCAACGTACGCACCTGGCGGCTGGAGAGCATCCGGCAGCTCTGCGACCGTTACGGCTGGCCGGCCCCGGTCGCCGTCCAGCAGCAGCACTCGTACCTGCGCCCACGGCCCGGCTCCGAGTCGGCGTCCATCGTCGGCTACGACCAGCTCGACTACCTTCAGCGGCACGCGCAGACTCTGGTGGCGTACTCGCCGATTTTGAAGGGCGTCTACGACGTCCCGGAGAAGCGGACCACCTCGCACGTCATGACGGAGTACGCCGGACCGGACACCGACGCTCGGTTCGCCGCTGTGGAGAAGATCGCCGCCGAGGTCGGGGCGACCCCGAACCAGGTCGTGCTGGCCTGGTTGCTCCGGCAAGACCTCGTGACCCTGATCGGCCCGCGGACGCTGCCGCAGTACGACTCCGCGGTGCCGGCGGTCGGGCCGTCGCTGACGGACGCGCAGGTCGCGTACCTCGACGCCGCCTGAGTTCCCGCTCGGAGCGGCCGCTGGGCGAGCGGCCGCTCCGGAGTGGCCCTTCACAGGGCGCAGACCCTGGTCTAGCGGCATATAGACGGTTGCGATACCGTACAGCCTCACCGTCCAGATCGGCCGGAACACGGGGAGGCCGTCCCAGTGACCTTGCGCATCGCGTACCTCGGGCCGCCGGGCACGTTCACCTATCTGGCCGCGGCGCAGCTCTGGGAACGGACCGACGAGTTGCTGCCCAGCACCACTGTGCCCGAAGTCATCGACCGCGTCCGCTGGGGCGACTGCGACTTCGGCGTCGTCCCGGTGGAGAACACGGTCGAGGGGATCGTCACGGCCAGCCTCGACCAGCTGGTCTTCGGCAGCGGAGACGTCGTCGTCCTGCGCGAGATCTCGGTGCCCACCACGTTCCACGTGTACCGCGCCACCGGGGCGTCCGGGCCGCCGACCGGCATCGCCAGCCACCCGCACGGGCTCGCGCAGTGCACCCGATACGTCAACGCCGCCGGGCTGCCGACGAGGGTCTTCCAGTCCACGGCCGCCGCAGTCGAGGCTGCCGCCGCCGACCCGGGGCTGCTGGCGATCGCCGCCCCCGACCTGGCCGGCCGATACGCGGTCAGCCTCGTCGACAGCGGGATCGAGGACCACCCCGGCGTCGTCACCCGGTTCGCGTGTCTGGGTTCCCGGCGTCGGCAGGCCGACCTGCCCGCCCCGGACGAGGGGCTGAGCTGGAAGACGCTGCTGGCACTCACCCCGGCCACCCGGCCCGGCACCCTGGCCGACGTCTGCGTCCAGTTCTCCGACCAAGGCGTGAACATCCTGTCGTTGACGTCGCGTCCGCTGCCGGGCTTCGCCGGGGCGTACGTCTTCGTGCTGGCGCTGGCCGACACGCGTACCTCGGCGGGGTTGGCCCGCGCGGTCAACGGACTCCTCTACACCGGCGTACGCGTCAAGTTCCTGGGCAGCTTCCTCTCGGACCACCTGCTGCGGCCGTCCCGGCCGGATCGGCCGTTGTCGGCGCCGGCGGGCAGCTTCGGGCTCCGGGATCTGCACGAGGTCAGTGCGGTGTTCCCGGGCCGCCCCTAAGCTCGGCACGAGACCGACCGCCGCGCTGGCATACTCGTGACGAACTGGTGGAAGACTCCTGTGCAGGACTTCATGACGAGTGACAGACGGGACAAGGGAGCACGATGGCACGTGACGGGCTGCCGACGCTCCGGATCGCCGTCGTCGGAACCGGTCTGATCGGCGGATCCGTCCTCCGGCGCCTGGCCCAGACCGAGCACGAGGTCGTCGGCTGGGATCTCGACCCCGGTACGCGCACCACCGGGACCGATCTGGGGCTGGCGTTCGCCGATCGGCTCGACGACGCCCTCGCCGGGCGGGACGTCGTCTTTCTCTGCGGACCGCTGTCGTCGCTGCCCACCGGGTTGGCCGAAGTGGTCGCCGCGGCTCCGAAGCACTGCGTGATCACGGACGTCGGCAGCACCAAGATGGCCGTCGCGGTGGCGGCGGAGCGGGCCGGGCTGGCCGGTCGCTTCGTCGGCGGTCACCCGATGGCGGGTTCGGAACGGGCGGGGCTCGCCGCCGCCACGCCCGATCTCTACGTCGGGGCGCCGTGGGTGCTGACGCCGCTCGGCGTACCGGGGCTGCCCGCGTTCCGGCTGCTGGCCCGGCTCGTCCTGGAGTCGTTCGACGCGCGGGTGGTGCCGCTGGACGCGACCGTTCACGACGACATCGTGGCGCTCGCGTCGCACATCCCGCACATCCTGGCCGGTGCGCTGGCGACGGCCACCGATCGGTCCGACGTTCGCGCGGCGGTGCTGAGTCTCGCCGCGGGCAGCTTCTCCGACGGCACCCGAGTCGCCGGTACGCCCAGCGCCCGCACCACGGACATGCTGATCAACAACCGGGCCGCGATCGCGCGCCGGATCGGGCTGGTCCGATCGGCCCTCGACGATCTCGTGGACGCCGTCGTCGCTGGGGACGCCGAGCGCCTGCTGAGCTGCCTGAGCGAGGGGCGGCACGCCCGGCTGGACCTGCTGGCCCGGCATACCGAACCCGCGTCCCGGACGTTCACCGCCGGCGAAAGCTACAACGAGGAGCTCACTTACCTCTTGGAGTTGGGCGCGTCCGGTGGCTGCGTCACCGGTTGCCAGATCGACGGCGATCGCGTCACGTATGCCGTGCTGAAGCCGGCGACTCCATGATCATGGTCAATTTCCGGTTGCTATGACACCACGGAAATGACCATGATCATGAAAAGCACGAATCGCGAGCCGATTAGGGAAGCGCGAGGATGCGGTCGGCCGCCGCCGCGATGCGTTCGTCGGACGCGGTGAGCGCGAGCCGCACGAAAGGCTCTCCGGCCGGGCCGTAGAACTCGCCCGGTACGCCCAGGACGCCCCGATCGGCCAGCCAGCCGACCGTTCGCAGACCGGGTTCGTCGCGGGTGGCCCACAGGTACAGGCCGGCCGTCGAGTGCTCGATGCGGAAGCCGGCCTTCTCCAGTGCCGGCCGCAGCACCCCGCGACGGGCTCGGTAGATCTCCCGCTGCCGGTCGGCGTGCGCCTCGTCGCCCAGTGCGGCGACCATGGCGGCCTGGACCGGAGCCGGCACGATCATCCCGGCGTGCTTGCGCAGCAGGAGGAGGTCCGCGACCAACTCCGGGTCGCCCGCGACCAGGCCCGCCCGATAGCCGGCCAGGTTCGACCGCTTCGACAGCGAGTGGATGGCGAGCAGGCCGGCTGCCGACCCGTCACAGACCTCGGGATCGAGGATCGAGACCGGCGTCTGTTCCCACGGCAGGCTGAGGTAGCACTCGTCGGAGGCGATGACCGCGCCGCAGTCCCGGGCCCAGGCCACCCACGCGCGCATCTGGGCGACGGTGGCGACCCGGCCGTGCGGGTTGCCCGGCGAGTTCAGCCAGACCAACGCCGCGGGCTCGGCAGGCGGCGTGTCGGCCCGGACGACGGTCGTCCCGGCCAGCAGCGCGCCGACCTCGTAGGTGGGGTAACAGACCTCGGGGATGACGACGGTGTCCCCCGGGCCCAACCCCAGAAAGCGTGGCAACCAGGCGACCAGCTCCTTGGAGCCGATCGTCGGCAGGACCCCCAGCTCGCCGCCGGCCCGGCAGTAACGCCGGACGTAGGCGAGCATCGCGTCCCGCAGCGCCACGCTGCCTGCGGTGAGCGGATAGCCGGGCGAGTCGGCCGCGCCGCTGAGCGCCGCCTGGAGCAGCGGGTCCACCGAGTCCACCGGGGTGCCCATCGACAAGTCGACGAGCCCGTCCGGATGCGCGGCGGCAACCGCCTTGAGCGGCTCCAGGCGGTCCCAGGGCACGTCGGGCAGCCCGGCGGCCGGTGAACGGCGGCCGGCGCTCGCCCGGCTCATGCTCAGTGTCCCTCGCCTCGCGGCGGCAGGCCGGCGATGAATGCGGCGTCAGCGTTGATCTTGCCGATCTTCGAGGCACCGCCGGGCGAACCGAGGTCGTTGAAGAACTCGTAGTTCGCCGGGGTGTAGTCGCGCCACTGCTCGGGAACGTCGTCCTCGTAGAAGATGGCTTCGACGGGGCAGACCGGCTCGCAGGCACCGCAGTCGACACACTCATCGGGGTGGATGTACAGCATCCGGTTGCCCTCGTAGATGCAGTCCACCGGGCACTCCTCGATGCACGCCTTGTCGAGGACGTCGACGCAGGGCTCGGCGATGATGTAGGTCACGGGTCGTCCTTCCAGCTGGCGATGGCGGGCAGCCACCGACAGCTTAGTATCGCGCCCGGGAGGTGGTCGATGGTGCTGGCCCTCAGTGCGCGCGACATCGGATCTCGGGTAGTCGTCCGGAGACGGGTCCAGACGGGTGAACGCCCCCTTTATACCGATTTGTTGGGCGAGCTAACCGAAATCACGCCCGCCGAAGTCGTGATTCTCACCTCCGCCGGTGCGGTGCGCGTACCAGTGGATGAGATCCATCGTGCGAAGCCGGTGCCCGCGCGCCGGGGCCCGACCGCCCGCGAGATCGCGGAGGTCGAGCGAGCCGCCACGCGCGCCTGGCCCCCTGCGGAGCTGGCGTGGCTGGGCGACTGGCGGTTGCGCGCCGCCGGCGGCTACACCGGCCGGGCCAACTCCGCGCTGCCCGTCGGCGACCCGGGCGTGCCGCTCAGCGCGGCGATCGAGCAGGTGGTGGCGTTCTACACCGAGCGTGACCTGCCGCCGCAGGTAGACGTGCCACTGCCGCTCGCGGCTACCGTCCAGCGCGAGCTGCTGAAGGCGGGCTGGCACGAGGAATGCGCCGTGCACGTCCAGACCATCGACCTCGACCAGCTCATCGCGGCCACCGACGCCGTCGGCTCGCTGTCCGCGCGGCCGTCACCCGCCGCGCTCGCCTTGATCGAAGGACGGCGCGGACCGTTGCCCGAGGCCGCGCATCACGTCCTGACCGCGGTCCCCACGCTTGCCTTCTGCGAGTACGCGGACGCCGGGGAGCCTCTTGGGCGAGCCGCCAGGAGTGCAGTCAGCGGCGACCTGCTCGCGATGGGTCGTGGCACCGTCACCGCCGCCGGTCACGCCGACGACGAAGGGGCACGCTGGCTCGGGCTGTTCGCGATCGAGACCGTGCCCGCGGCCCGTCGCCGCGGGCTGGCCCAACAGGTCGTCGGGCAGCTGGCGCGGTGGGGTCGCGAGCACGGCGCGAGCCACGCGTTCCTGCAGGTGGAGTCGACGAACGAAGCCGCGCAGGCACTGTACGCGAAGCTCGGCTTCACGACGCACCACAGCTACCTGCGCTATCGCCTCCGGCAGCGGCGTTAGACGCGCTTGGGCTTCGCCTTCGCGGTACGCGCGAACTGGCGGAGCTGCTTGGTCCGGATGTCCTGACCGGTGGCGACGAGGAGCAGCCCACCGAGCAGCGAGGCGCCGACCGCGATCGCGGCGTATTGCCAGATCTGCTCGAAGAAGTCGCCCGCGCCCATCTTGAACGGGCCCTCGCCGATGATGAGCGGTCCGGCCAGCACGATGAGGGCGCAGGACACGACCGCCGCCATCGCGAGGTCGAAGGCGACCGCGCCCATCGGCCGGCTGCGTCCCCAGAGGAAGGCGAGGACCGCGAACGCCAACGCGATCGCGCTCAGCCCGACGATGGGGACGAGATCCTGCTTGCTGGAGTTCTCCTCCAGCACGAACTTCGAGACGAGCCGTCCCGCCAAGTTGATCGCGAAGAGCGCTCCGGCCAAGATGCCGATCCGCTTCCACCTCTGCGCCATTCCGCCTCCCGCGCGCACATTCCGACGTGATCCTTATACGCCGTCGCCGGAAGATACACCAGGGGTCTCAAGGGCAGCTGGACGCCGACTTTCCGCTCTCAGACCACCCGACGTGGCTTGACCAGGCGCAGGAACGGAGTGGCGAAGCCGGCCATGCCCGCGACGACCGCCAGCGCACCCGCCCAATTGTCGGGCAGGATCAGCCAGTCGCCCTCGGGCCGCTCGGTCACCGCGGCGACCATCACGACGCACCACGGCACGATGGCGAAGACCGGCGCCCAGGTTTTGTCCACGGTGTACCAGGCGAACCACGTCAGCCCGAAGTTGGCCGCGAACGCGACGAGCATCGTGGCGGGCACCAGCACCGAGCCGACCCGCAGGTTGCTGTAGAAGACCTCGAAGATCGCGGTCAGCGCGCCGAGGAGGAAGGCGACGACCGCCCCGTAGATCCGGGTGAGCCACTCGATCATGCGTCCAAGCCCGAGAACAAGTCCGCTTCCCAGCCGTGCGCGCCGTCGCCCGGACCGCGCTCGCCGTACGCCAGCGTGTAGTACTCCACACCCATGAATTCGTCGCCGAAGTTGCCGGCGATCGAATAGAGCCAGGAGGTATCGGGAATCTGGGTGGCGTGCGCGTGCAGCGAAGCGACCTTCTTCTCGTGCTGGTCGGTGCCGTCGACGCAGGCGGCGATCTCGTCGTCTGGGGTGCCGAACGGGATGTCGTCGACGCTCGTGGCCTCGCCGAAGGGGTTGTCCGAGGAGTCCTTGAAGGCGTCCAGTCCCGCCTCCAGGACGCTCTTCGGCATCGCGCCCCAGTAGATCTTGGCCGGGCCGAAGCCCTCCGCCCGCGCCAGTTCGGCGGCGCGCATGGCGACCCGATGCGACTGAATGTGGTCGGGGTGGCCGTAGAAGCCGTTGGCGTCGTAGGTGACCAGCACCTGCGGCCGGGTCTCCCGCATGATCTCGACCAGGTGACCGGCGGCCTCGTCGAGGTCGGCCCGCCAGAAGCAGCGCGGGTGCTCGTTCGCGGGCGTGCCCATCATCCCGGAGTCCCGGTAGCGCCCGGCGCCGCCGAGGAAGCGGTGGTCGGCCACGCCCAGCGCGGCGCACGCCCGGTCCAGCTCGATCAGCCGGTAGCCGCCGAGCTGGTCGGCCTGGCTCGCCTCCAACTGGGCGAGGGCGGGCACGTGGATCTCGCCCTCCTCCCCGAGGGTGCAGGTCACGAGGGTCACCCGAGCGCCCTGGGCGGCGTAGTGGGCCATGGTCGCCCCGGTGCCGATCGACTCGTCGTCCGGGTGAGCGTGCACGAACAGAATGCTGCGATCCACCGGGCAACTCTAACGCCCGGCCGCGTCCGCCCCGCTGGTGCCGAGGCGTGGTGCATTCTGTCTAGGCAAACCGCCAAACCACCACGAATCGAACAGTCAGATGAATACGCTTCATGGTGTGACGGACCTTCAACCCCGGCGCATCGTCGTCGGGCGGGACGGCGAGCGGGTGGCGTACCTGCTCGGCGAGCGCCTCTGCGTCCTCGACACGGCCACCGGCGCGCTTCGCCCGGTCGCCGACGAGGTCGGGGCGTACGCCTGCGATCTGCACGCCACCGTCGCCGTCTTCGCCCGCCACGGACGCCTGCACCGCGTACGCCTGACCGGCGAGCCCGAGGTCGTCGACCTCGGCGTCGAGGGCGAGCAGCCACAGCCCGACCCGACCGGGCGGCACATCGCGTACCGGCGCGGGCAGGCGCTGCACGTGCTCATGGAGGGCGCGCACAGCGACGCCCCGTCCCCGGTGCTGCTGGCCGGCGAGGAGAGCCCGACGGTGCGGTGGGGCGAAGTCGACGACGACGCCATCGGCTTCGGCCGGAACCGCGGCTGGTGGTGGGCGCCCGACGGATCGGCGATCCTCGCCACGCGTACGGACGGCCCGCGCAGCACCTCGCTGCATCTGCTGGAACTCGACGGCGGCTGGGTCGACGTGCACTGGGACCGCTGGGTCTACCCCTACGTCGCCGGAGCCGGCTGGTTCGACGGGCCACCCCTGGTGACCGTGCTGCGCCGAGGCCAGAACCACGGGCTCGTGCTCGCGGTCGATCCGCGTACCGGGGAGACCCAGGTGCACGCGGAACTCTCCGATCCCCGGTTCGTCCGCACGGTCGACGGCACGCCGTTACACCTGCCGGACGGCCGCGTACTGGTCGGCAGCGAGATCGCCCACGAGAGCTACGACTCACGGTGCCTGTTCGCCGACGGCACCCTGCTCACCCCGCCCAACCTCTACGTACGCCGAGTCGTCGGCCGGATCGGGCCGATGTGCCTCGGTCCCGGGCTGCCGGCCTTCTCCGGGATGCCGCCGACCGAACCCCGACGTGGCGCCGGGGAGCGCTCGCGCGAGACGCCAGGAGCGCAGTCAGCTCTGGACAACGAACTCGGCGACCTGCTGATCGAGGCGAGCACCGACCCCGCCGAACAGCACCTCTACCGCGTACGCGGAGCGCTGGGCCGGGGCGGCGGGATGGCCGCCCAGCGGCTGACCCACGAGCCCGGCTGGCACACCGGCGAATGCGGCGGCGAGACGATGGTGATCGGCTCGGCCGGCCTGGACCACCCCGGTACGCACTGGCTGGTGTTGCGGCGGGGACATCAGGTCGGTGTCCTCGGCGACCCCGCCGCCGGCCGAAAGGACACAGCTCAGCCGGCGGATCTCCCCCGCCCGGTCCTCGACCGCGTCACCGATCGGCGACTGCCGGTCGGCGTGCTCTATCCGGGACGTCACCTGGTCGGACGGCGGCTGCCGGTGCTGCTCGACCTGGCGACCGGACTCGGCGGGCAGAGCGTGCTGGCCAGATCCGACGCGTGGGCGCTGCGGCAGCGCTGGGCCGAAGCGGGGTACGCCGTGGTCGCGGTCGACACTCGCGGCAGCGCCGGCATCGCGCCGAGCTTCGAGAAGGTGGTGCACCGGCGGCTGGTCGACCTCGTCGTGGCCGACCTGGCCGAGACCGTGCACGAACTGGGCGCGAAGGATCCCGACCTGGACCTGGAATACGTGCTGCTCCGGGGCACCGGCGTCGGCGGCTGGCTGGCCGCCCGGGCGGTGGCGGACCGGCCGGAGACCTTCCACGGCGCGGTCGTCCGCGACCCCGTACGCGCCTGGACGACTCTGCCGTCGGTGCTGGCCGAACGGTACCTGGGCAACCCCGACGACAACTCCGAGGTCTGGCTGCATCACGAACTGCGTGACCTGCCGGTGCGCGTACGCGAAATCGCCGCCGACGCTCCGATCGACGTCGAACTATCCGCATTGGACGCCCTGCTGCACTCCTGAACAGGAGCGGAAAGGAGCCCCGGAGAAGGGGCGAGGGCGGGCCCCCTGGGGTGCCCGCCCTCCATCTATTTGGTGGTGCTTCAGTGCTCGTCTGCGCCGGTGGCGACCTCGTCGGAGTAGTCTTCCTGCTCGATCAGGATGCCCTCCTCGGGGAAGTGGCAGGCCCCCAGCGAACCGCTCGACTTGATGGTCAGCGGCGGCTCCTGCTGGGCGCAGATGTCCTGGGCCTTCCAGCAGCGCGTCCGGAATCGGCAGCCGGACGGCGGGTTGATCGGGGTGGGCACGTCGCCCACCAGGCGGATCCGGCCCGCCGACTCGCCGATGTGCGCCGGGTCGGGCACCGCCGAGAGCAGCGCCTTCGTGTACGGGTGCGCCGGCCGCTCGTAGATCTGCTCACGCGAGCCGATCTCGACCAGCTTGCCCAGGTACATCACGCCGACGCGCTGGCAGAAGTGCCGGACGACGGACAGGTCGTGGGCGATGAAGACGAAGGCCAGGCCCATGTCCCGCTGAAGATCGCGCAGCAGGTTGATGACCTGCGCCTGGATCGACACATCGAGCGCCGACACCGGCTCGTCCGCCACGATGATCTTCGGGTTGAGCGCCAGCGACCGGGCGATGCCGATGCGCTGCCGCTGACCGCCGGAGAACTCGTGCGGGAAGCGGTTGTAGTGCTCGGGGTTGAGACCGACCAGCTCCAGCAGCTCCTGGACGCGCTTCTTCACGCCGCCGGGCGGGTTGATCCCGTTGACCTGCAACGGCATCGCCACGATCTTGCCGACCGTGTGACGCGGGTTCAGCGACGAGTACGGGTCCTGGAAGATGATCTGCATGTCCTGGCGGAGCCGTTGCAGCTTCGAACCCCGGGCCCGGGTGATGTCCTGACCCTCGAAGGTGATCTTGCCTTCGGTCGAGTCCAACAGCCGGACCAGCATGCGTCCTGTGGTGGTCTTGCCACAGCCGGACTCGCCGACCAGGCCGAGCGTCTCACCCGGACGGACCTCGAACGAGACCCCGTCGACCGCGCGGACGACCTGCTTGGCGCCGATCAGTCCACTGCCCCGCACCGGGAAGTGCTTGGTCAGGTTCTCCACCTTCAGCAGCGGCTCGGCGGAACTCTGGCCCTGCGGGCCACGCTGCTCGATCACCTGGGTGCTCACTGGGCGACTCCCACCGACGCGATTTCTTCCTGGTACGTCCGGTTGCGCTCCCGCTCGGGCAGGTGGCACGCGACCGTGTGGCCCGGCTCGTCGGCCAGCGCCAACGGCAGCAGCCGCGGCACGTCGACGTCGCACGGACCGCCGTTCAACATCGCGTACGCGCACCGCGGGTGGAACACGCAGCCGGACGGGATGTTGAGCAGGCTCGGCGGGTTGCCCTTGATGGGCAGCAGATCCGCGTCGGGGTCGCCGTGCAGCGACGGCATGCTGGCCAGCAGGCCCCAGGTGTAGGGGTGCTGGGCCGACCGCATGATCTGCTCGACCGTGCCGAACTCGGCCACCCGGCCGCCGTACATCACGAGGACGTCGTCGGCGACCTGGCTCACGACACCGAGGTCGTGCGTGATCAGGATGACCGCGGAGTTGAACTCACGCTGGAGGTCTTCCAGCAGGTCCAGGATCTGCGCCTGCACCGTCACGTCGAGAGCCGTGGTGGGCTCGTCCGCGATGAGCAGGTTGGGGTCGTTGACCAGGGACATCGCGATCATCGCGCGCTGTCGCATACCGCCGGAGAATTCGTGCGGGTACTGCTTGAACCGGCGGTCCGGCTGCGGGATGCCGACCCGGTCGAGCATCTCGATCGCGCGCTTCTTGGCGACCGCCTTCGACGCGTCCGGATGGTGGATCCGGTACGCCTCAACGATCTGCCGCCCGATCGTGTAGAAGGGGTGCAGCGCGGTCAGCGGGTCCTGGAAGATCATGGCGACGTCGCGGCCACGGAGCTTGCGCAGCTGGTCCTGGTTGAGCCCGATCAGCTCCTGCCCGCCCAGCTTGATGCTGCCCTTCATGGTGGTCGACTTGGGGTTGTGCAGACCCATGATGGACAGGCTCGTGACGCTCTTGCCGGAGCCGGACTCGCCCACGATGCCGAGGGTCTTGCCGCGTTCCACCGAGAAGCTCACGCCGTTGACCGCCTGGACCTGGCCGTCCTCGGTGCGGAAACGGACCTGCAGGTCTTCGACCTCGAGGTAGGGGGACTCGTTCGCAGTCATTGTCATCTCCCGGAAGAGCCGAGCTTGACCCGCGGGTCGATAACGGCGTACAGCATGTCGACGATCACGTTGGACAGCACGATGAAGACCGCACCGAAGAGCACCGTCGCCATGACCACCGGCAGGTTCTGTGCGAAGACCGCGCCGACGGCGGTCTTGCCCATGCCGGGAAGGCTGAAGGTGGTCTCGGTGATCGCCACGCCGCCGAGCTGGCCACCGATGTCGATGCCGGCGATCGTCACGATCGGAGTGATCGCGGCCCGCAAAGCATGCCGGAGATACACCGCCTTCATCCTCAGGCCCTTGGCCCGGGCGGTGCGGATGTAGTCCTCGCTCAAGGTCTCGATCATCTGCGCCCGCGAGAATCGCGAGTAGCTCGCCGAGTTGATCAGGCCGAGCGCGATCCACGGCGTGATCATGCCGCCGATCCAGCCGAGCGGATCTTCGAACGGGCTGATGTACTGCGCTCTGGGCAGCCAGCCGAGGTTGTAGACGAAGATCGCCAAGATGAGCGAGCCGAGGAAGAAGATCTGGGTCGACGCGAAGGTCAGGGCGGTGCCGGCGGCGATGCGGTCCAGCAGGGAGCCGCGTTTGATCGCGGAGGTCATCCCGAGCGCTGTACCGAACAGCACGTAGATGACGGCCGCGCCGAGCACGACGCTGAACGTGACCGGCAGCGTACGCCCGATGATGTCGGAGACTTTCTCATACGTCCGGAAGTTGATGCCCAGGCAGGGCGCGGGGCACTCGATCTTGTCCGGCCCGCTGCCGATGTCCCGGCCGACGAACACGCCTTTCATGTAGTTGGCGTATTGCGTCACCGGGCTTTTGTCGAGCTCGAGCGACTGCTCGATCTTGTCGTGCTGCGCCTGGGTGCATGCCTTGGTGCCGCACATCGTCGCCGCCGGGTCGGCGGGGCCGAGGAAGAACAGGCCGAAGACCGTCACTGAGATCGCGAAGAGCGTAAGGACGGCCAGGAGTGCCCGTTTGACGAAGAAGCGAAACATGGGGATGGGCCTTCCGGAGGAGTCACCGTGCAGCCGGATCGCGGCTGGACCGTGGCGGGCGGCCGTCGACCGCCCGCCACGGGTGGTGCGTGGTGATTCTCGGTCCCCGGTGACGAGCCGTTCAGCTCGTCACCGGAGCGCCTGGATCAAACCTGACCGAGGTCAGGACTTGACGTAGGCGCCGAGGACGTCGAACTGGCTGAACTGGTTGACGAAGGTGCCGCCGACCTTCGGGCCGTAGATCGAGAAGTTACGGCCGTAGCGCAGCGGGATCACCGGGGCGTAGTCCTTCATGATCTGCTCGTCCAGCGGGCCGTACTGCTCGGAAGCGGCACCGCGGTCGGTCATCTCACGAAGCTCCTTGAGCTTGGCCACGATGGTCGGCTCGTTGAAGTAGGAGTAGTTGTTGTTGCCCTCGGGAACGATCTTCGAACCGTCCATCAGAACACCCAGGGTCGACTCAGCGTCGGACCAGTCCTGGCCCCACGCCGAGGTCATCAGGTCGCAGTCCACGCCCTTGACACCGATGGTGGTGTAGTAGTTCGCCCGCTCGATGAACTTGGTGGTGATGTCGAAACCAGCCCGCTTGAGGCCCTCGACGATGACCGCGGCAACCGTCTGGTTCACCGTGGTGTTCGAGGTGCAGAAGGTCAGCTTCGGCACGGTCTTGCCCTCGAGGAGCTTCTTCGCCTTCTCGACGTCGCCGTGGTTGTCCGGCAGCGACGGGTAGACGTCGAACTTCTTGTAACCGGGCACCACCGGCGACAGGATCGTCGAGGCGGGGTCGGCGATGTCGTAACCACCGACGGCCTTGAGGTAGGCGTCCCGGTCGAAGGCGTAGTTCAGCGCACGCCGCACGTCAACGTCGGTCACCCGAGTGGTGTTGATGTTGATGTAGTAGACGTACTGGTTCGGGCCGGTCGCCACGCGCTTCATCAGCTCGGCGTTGCCCTTGACCTGCGGGATGGTGTCCGGCGGAACGTTGTCGATCATCACGGAGGCGGCGTCGTCGCCGGCGGCGGCGGTGAGCCGGTCGGTCTGCGCCTTCGCGTCACCGGTCATGTCGATCACGAACTGGTCGACGTACTGGTGACGGATCGGGTCCGACTTCGGGTCCCAGTTCGGGTTCTTCTCGAGAACCAGCTTGGTGCCCGGGACGTACTCCTTGGTCTTGTACGGACCCGACGAAACGAACTGGGTCTCGTACTTCTCCTTGGTGTCCTTCGCGGCCGGAACCGGCGTGGAGGTCGGGAACGCCAGGAGGAAGGGCAGCTCGGTGTGCGGCGCGTCGAACGTGAAGATGATGGTCTTGTCGTCCGGCGTGCTGACGCCCGGGGCGTACGGCTTGTCCGCGGTCGGGCCGGCGTAGCCGCCGTCCTTGCCGTAGCTCTTGTCCAGGGCGGCCTGGAGGTACTGCGGGCCCTGCGCACCACGCGGTCCGAAGGAACGCGAGATCGAGTACGCGATGTCCTTGGAGGTGATGGCGGTGCCGTCGTCGAACTTGACGCCGTCACGCAGGGTGTACTTCCAGGTCTTACCGTTGTCGGTGGTCTCACCGGCGTTGGTCGCCAGGTCGCCGACCAGCTTCAGCGGCTCGCCCTCCTTGGGCGACTCGATGTAACCGGTCAGCGTGCGGTGGAACAGCTGGCTGTAAGAGAGCGCGTTCGACACGTAGATCATCTGCGGGTCGAGGTGCTCGAAATCGCCGTCCTGAATGACGGTGATCTTGCCACCCGTGGTGTGGCCCTCGACGTCCGCGGCCGGCGTGACGGCCTCACCCTTGAAGTCGACGACGAAGGCTTGCTTCTTCGCCGTCTCGTTCTGGGTGCCGCCCCCGGTGTTCTTCGTGCAGGCTGCGCTCAACGCCACGCCCATGGCGAGCGCGCCAATGGCGACTGCCTTGAGGGTGTTTCGCACTAGGGTTTCTCCTTCCCATTTTACGCCCGGACACGTGGAGGGGTATCCGTCGGTGGCCGGGACGACTGTGGACCGAAGTTCTCCGCCGAGAACTCAGCGTTGCGATCAGCGAATCGATCAGCGGTTGGACTTCGGGTCGAGGGCGTCTCGCATGGAGTCGCCGAAGAGGTTGAACGCGAGCACCAGGGCCCAGATCGAGACACCCGGGATGATCAGGTAGGCGAGGTCGCCGGACTGCATGTAACCGATGCTGTGGTTGATCATCCGGCCCCAGTCCGGTGTCGGCTGCTCCACGCCGATGCCAAGGAAGGACAGAGCCGCCTCGGCCGTGACCGTCGCCGGCAGGGCCAGCGAGAACGTCACCAGGATCGGCGCCCAGAGGTTCGGCAGGATCTGCTTGAACATGATGTGCCCACGACCGGCGCCGGCCGCGCGGGCGGCCTCGACGTACTCCCGCTCGCGCAGCGAGATCACCTGACCGCGGACCAGCCGGGCGGTGCTCATCCAGCCGAAGACCGAGAAGACGACGATGATCGTGAGCATGCGCTCGGGCGCCGAGACGTAGCCGCTCGAGTCGGCGAGGTGGGTGTTGACGATCGGGATGATCGCGATCGCCATCAGCACGAACGGGAAGGCCAGCATGTAGTCGAAGAACCAGTTGAGGACCTGGTCGACCCAGCCGCCGAGGTAGCCGGCGACGATGCCGAGGACGACGCCGATCGCGACCGAGAGGATCGCGGCGAGGGACGCGACGATCAGCGACGTACGCGCGCCGTAGACGAACTGCATGAACAGGTCCCAGCCGGTCTGCGGCATGACGCCCAGGATGTGGATGTGGCCCGACGGGTTGTTGGTCGAGAAGTCGATGCCGCCGAAGTAGCCCAGCGGTAGGCCGTTGTTGTCCAGCAGGTCGGGGCTGTTGACCGTGGGACCGAGGCCGTAGATCTTCTCGATCAGCGGGGCCAGGATGGCGATGAGGATGAAGAAGCCCAGCACCCAGATGCTGCCCCGGGCGGTCCGGTCGCGACGCAGTCGCGACCAGGCGAGCTGGCCGGGTGACCGGCCGATGATCGCCTTCGGGGTCTTCGCACTCTCTTCCGTGGCCGCGACGTCGAGCACGCCCACGGCGCTGGAGTCGGCCGCGGGGGCCGCGGGCTCGGTGCCACGCGGGTTCGGCTCGCTCATGCGCCCATCTCCTCATACGTAGGTTGCAGCGCACCCGGGGATGTGCTGCCCCAAGTGTCTGAGGGGACGGTAGTAGCAAGAAACGCCGTCGTGAAGGCTGCTCAACATCAGTTCGATAACAACCCCGTCACGGATGGGCTGACCGCCGCAACCTTCTGACGTGCTGTAAGCTGCCCTGCCAGGCCGCCCTGTGACGGTTGTTTCTCCTGTTACCTCTGTGAAACACAGGAAGACTTCCGTCCAAGATCAGGGAGTACGCAAAAGCGGGGAAACGGGCTTGTAGGGTCGGCACATGTCGCATTTCGACGTCGCCACCGTGGCAGTACAAGCCGCCCTCGACGCCGGTGCCCGATACGCGGACGCCCGTGTGATGCACCGACGCACGGAATCCATGAACGCGCGCAACGGCGAGATAGAGGATCTCACGCAGCAAGAAGACGCAGGCATCGGGGTACGCGCTCTGGTAGGGAGCGGTTGGGGCTTCTACGCGGTGCCCGACCTGAGCACCGCCGGGGCCCGCCT
Source organism: Hamadaea flava (assembly GCF_024172085.1). Lineage (NCBI taxonomy): Bacteria > Bacillati > Actinomycetota > Actinomycetes > Micromonosporales > Micromonosporaceae > Hamadaea > Hamadaea flava. Next base: position 4,153,823 of record NZ_JAMZDZ010000001.1, read on the forward strand.
CGCCGGGCAGACCGCCGCCCGGATCGCGGCCGCCAGCACACAGGTCCCCGGGCCGCCGCTGGACCTCGTCCGGTCGCCGGCCACCACCGCCTCGTGGGCGTCCGCCTGCGAAGTCGACCCGTTGGGCGTACCCCTGGGGGAGAAGGGCGAGTTGCTGACCACGGCGACCCGCCTGATGGTCGAGCACGGCGCGGACCTGGCGGAGGGCCTGTACCAGGCTTGGGACACGCGCAAGTGGTTCGTGTCCAGCGAGGGCCACCGGATCGACCAGCACATCCGCGAGTGCGGCGGCGGCATCTCCGCCACCGTCGTGGGCGAGCACGAGACCCAGCGCCGGTCCTACCCCTCCTACCGCGGCCAGTACGGGACCCGCGGCTGGGAACTGGTCCGGGAGCTGGACCTGACCGCGCACGCGGCCCGGATCGCGGAGGAGGCGCGAGCACTGCTCACCGCCCCGGTCTGCCCGGCCGGCGAGACCACGCTGATCCTCGGCGGCGAGCAGATGTGCCTGCAGATCCACGAGTCGGTCGGGCACGCCATCGAGCTGGACCGGATCCTGGGCTGGGAGGCGGCCTTCGCCGGCACGTCCTGGCTGGACCTGAGCAAGCTCGGCTCGCTGCGGTACGGCTCCGAGCTGATGAACATCACGATCGACCCGACGATCCCGGGTGCGCTGGGCTCGTTCGGCTTCGACGACGAGGGCACCCCGGCGCAGGCGCGCGATGCCGTCCGGGACGGCCGGTGGGTCGGCGTCCTGGCCGGCCGGGACTCCGCGGCTGTCGCCGGGCTGGACTATGGCGGCAGCGTCCGGTCCGACGGCTGGGCGCGGCTGCCCATGGTCCGGATGACCAACGTCGGCCTCGAACCCGGCCCGCACACGCTGGAGGAGATCATCGCCGCCACCGACGACGGCATCCTCATGGACTTCAACCGGTCGTGGTCGATCGACGACAGGCGGCTCAACTTCCAGTTCGGCTGCGAGATCGGCTACGAGGTGAAGAACGGCAAGCTCGGCCGGATGCTGCGCAACCCGACCTACACCGGCATCGGCCCGCGGTTCTGGCAGTCGATGGACATGCTCTCCAACGAGACCGTCGCCTGGGGCACGCCCAACTGCGGCAAGGGACAACCCGGCCAGATCGGCCACACCGGGCACCCGGCGGCGCCGGCCCGATTCCAGAACGTCCGCGTGGGGGTCAAGGCATGAGCTCCTCTCTCGCTGATCTCGCCCACCAGGTTCTCGATCTGGTACGCACAGCGGCGCCGACCGCCGAGGCAGCCGTCTCGGCCGACCGCACCGAACAGTGGCTGACCCGGTTCGCGACCTCCTTCATCCACCAGAACGTCGCCGATGAGACGACCTCGGTGACGCTGACCGTCCACGTCGACGGGCGTACCACCGTCGCGTCGACGACGCTGACCGACGACGCCGGACTCCGGGCGCTGGTCGAGCGGACGGTCGGCGCGACCCGGCTCGCCCCGCTCGACGCCGCCTGGCCCGGTCTCGTGCCGCCGGCGTCGCTCGCCGGGACGGGCACCGTCGACCAGTCCGTCCTGGCCGCCACACCCGACGACCGCGCCGGGGTCGTGCAGGCGTTCGTCCGGGCCGCCGGTGGCCTGGAGACCGCCGGCTACTGCCGCACCAAACACTGGACCGGGGCGTACGCGAACTCGGCCGGGCACTTCGTCGAAGGCGAGGCGACCTCGGCCGACTTCGACGGGATCGCCCGGAACGACGGCGCCGACTCGGCCGCCCGGATCTCGTCGACGCGCATGTCCGACCTGGACGGAGCGGCGCTCGGCGACCGGGTCGGCCGCAACGCGCGCACGCTCGCTTCGGCGATCGAACTCCCGGCCGGCGAGTACGAGGTCGTGCTGATGCCGGAGGCGGTCGCTGACATCCTGACGAACTTCGCGTTCTACGGATTCAACGGAAAGCAGCACAACGAGGGCCGGTCCTTCGCCCGGCTCGGCGAGGCGCAGTTCGACCCGGCGATCACGCTCACCGACGACCCCGTCACGCCCGGCAACATCGGCCAGCCCTACGACGCCGAAGGCACGCCGCGGGGCGTATTGAGTCTGGTGGACGCCGGTGTCACGGCGGCGGTCGCCCACGATCGGCGTACGGCGGCGAAGGCTGAAGCGGCCAGCACCGGGCACTTCAGCGAAGGCGGCTGGGGCCCGATGACGGAGAACCTGGTCCTCTCCCCCGGCTCGACGCCGCTGCCGGACCTGATCCGGGGCGTACGCCGAGGGCTGCTGGTCACCGACTTCTGGTACACCCGGGTCTTGGACCCGCGCCAGATGACGCTGACCGGGCTCACCCGCAACGGGGTGTGGCTGATCGAGGACGGCGAGATCGGTACGCCGGTGCAGAACTTCCGGTTCACCCAGGCCTATCCGCAGGCGCTCGCCCCGGGCCGGGTGCTGGGCGTCGGGGACACCGCGGTCGCCCAGCCCTCGCGGTGGGGGCTCGGGTCGTGGACCGGCCCGGCGCTGCGGCTCGCTTCCTGGAACTTCACCGGCACCGCCTCCGGCTGACCCACCCGCCTCATCCCATCTTGAGCAGCAGATCAGGGATATGCATCCCTTCCGTACTCCCGGAAGGCTGCATATCCCTGATCTGCTTCTCATGGAGCGGGCTCAGCAGAGGACCGGCTTGAGCCAGGAACACTCGAGGTCGGCCGGGGTGTCGTCGGCGGAGGAGTCGGACGACGTTGCGGGCGCGAGCCGGGCGGCGGCGGCCGAGGTGCTGTTCCAGGACGCCAGGGCGATCGCGATCGAGTCCTCGATCGGCTTCACCGTCGAGGCGAGGTAGTTGTTCTCGATCACGGAGAACACCAGCTGGCGACCGTCGGCCGTGGTCACGTAGCCGGAGAGCGCGCTGACGCCGGTAAGGCTGCCCGTCTTGGCGTGCACGTTGTTCGCCGCCGGCGTGTTGCGCATGCGGCTGCGGAGGGTGCCGCCGGTGAAGCGGTCGGCGTTCCCGGCGATCGGCAACGCGTTGTACCAGGTCGCGTACCAGGGCTTCGACCGGACCGCGACGAGCAGATCGGTCAGCTCGTACGCCGGGATCATGTCCCACCGGGTCAGGCCGGAGCCGTCGGACTGCCGGAACGTCGCGCCGTCCATGCCCTGCGAGACCACAAAGGACTTGATCGCGGCGAGTCCGGCCGACCAGGTGCCCTTGCCCGACACCTTCTGCCCGATCGCCTTGGTCAGCGCCTCGGCGTGGCCGTTGTTCGACAGCTTCAGGAACGGCACCATCAGCTCGGCGAGCGTCATCGACTGGTGCGCAGCGAGCACGGAAGCCGACGACGGGGTCGCGACGCCCAACCGCGTACGCCCGAGGACGTTGATCCCGTGCGCCTTCAACGCGGCCCGGAAGACCGACGCGGCGAGCCCGGTCGGCTCCCAGACGGCGATCCACTCGACGGTGTCCGAGCCGCCGACCGGGATGTTGCCGTCGATGACGATGTTGTTGTTGCCGTGCTCGCGGGACACGCCGAGGGTGTCGGTGCCGCCGCCGGCCACGGTGGAGCCGTTGTTCACGATCGTCACGTAGTCGGTCGGCGGCGTCACCGTCACGACCGGCTTGTCACCGGCCTTGGCGCCCGGCGAGACCGTGATGACCACGTTGCCGTTGTCGTAGTCGGTGTCGGGCGCGATCGTCAGCGCCGACGCCTGCTGGGAGTAATAGGAGTACTCGTCGTCGGCGGCCCAGCCGGTGCCGAGGCGTACGTCGTCGAAGTAGGTGTCGTCGGCGACCAGGTCGCCGGCGACCACTTTGACGCCGCTGGCGGCGATGTCGGCCGCGAGCTTGTCGTAGTCGGCCGCCAGCGACGTCGGGTCGCCGTTGCCGCGCAGGTAGACGTCGCCGAGCAGGACCGCGCCCGCACGCTTGCCGGGCGAGAGGACGTCGGTGGTGAACCGGTAGTCCGCGCCGAGGATGTCCATCGCGGCGGTCGACGTCAGGAACTTGGTGTTCGAAGCGGGCAGCAGCCGCTTGTCGCCCATCCGGTTGTACAAGGTTTCCCCGGTCTGCGCGTCGCGCACGACGGTGGCGGCGAAGCTGCCGTTGAGACGTGCGTCGGCGAGGATCGAGTCGAGCCGCTGCACCAATTGCGACAGTGCCGGATCGGTGGTGGGCTCGGCGGTTGCGGCTCCACCGGCGAGCACGCCCGCCAGCAGCACCACAGCGAGGGGGGTGGCAATGTGACGTCGTAACATGCGGCTCATGCTGACGTGAAACTTCTTTTCACACAAGAGGTTCAGAAGGCGTGCGATCTGGACCCGTGCCTCTCCCACCAATATCCACTTCTCGGGCGTAACCTAAGCCACGTTCACTAGAGCTGCGCCCGCCGGGGAGCCTCTCGGCCGAGCCGCCAGAAGTTCAGTCAGTACATCCGGGAAAGACTGCTGGAGCGACAAATGACAACGACGGCAACGAGGCCGATCGGTGCGCGCCCGCGCGCGGCGATCGACGCCAAGACGTTGCGCACGGACAAGTGGTGGATCGCACCGCTGCTGACCGTGATCGGCCTGACCGCGTGGGTGGCGTACGCGACCGTGCGCGTCTTCATGCACAAGTACTTCTGGGTGGAGAACTATCACTACCTCACCCCGTTCTACTCACCCTGCGTCACCGACCGGTGTGCCGACGCCGGGGCCGCCGAATTCGGCGCGATCCTGCCGAACTGGTGGATCATCCCCGACGCCGCGTTCAGCCTGCCGTTCCTGCTGCTGTTCCGGCTGACGTGCTACTACTACCGCAAGGCGTACTACCGGAGCTTCTGGATGTCGCCGCCGGCGTGCGCCGTCCCGGACGGTCACAAGACCTACTCCGGCGAGACGCGCTTCCCGCTGATCTTCCAGAACCTCCACCGGTACGCCTTCTACGCCGCCGGACTGATCTCGCTCATCAACACCTGGGACGCGATCAAGGCGATGCACTCGCCGGGCGGTTTCGGCCTGGGCCTGGGCAACATCATCCTGTGGATCAACGTGCTGTGCCTGTGGGCGTACACGCTGTCGTGCCACTCGTGCCGGCACATCGTCGGCGGGCGGCTCAAGCACTTCTCGCAGCATCCGCTCCGGTATCGCTTCTGGACCTTCGTCTCGAAGCTGAACACCCGCCACATGGGCCTGGCCTGGACGACCCTCGCCACGCTGGCGATCACCGACTTCTACGTCATGGCCGTCTCCGCCGGCTGGTTCAACGACCTGCGATTCATTGGGTGACATCGTGGAAAACATCGAGAAGCACCAGTACGACGTCGTCGTGATCGGCGCCGGTGGCGCCGGTCTGCGCGCCGCGATCGAGGCCCGCCTGGCGGGCAAGAAGACCGCGATCATCTCCAAGTCGCTGTTCGGCAAGGCGCACACGGTCATGGCCGAGGGCGGCGCCGCCGCGGCCATGGGCAACGTCAACAGCAACGACAACTGGATGGTCCACTTCCGCGACACGATGCGGGGCGGCAAGTTCCTCAACAACTTCCGGATGGCCGAGCTGCACGCCAAGGAGGCGCCGGAGCGGATCTGGGAGCTGGAGACCTACGGCGCGCTGTTCGACCGCACCAAGGACGGCAAGATCAGCCAGCGCAACTTCGGCGGTCACGAGTACCCGCGGCTGGCCCACGTCGGCGACCGCACCGGCCTCGAGCTGATCCGGACGCTGCAGCAGAAGATCGTGTCGCTCCAGCAGGAGGACAAGAAGGAGTTCGGCGACTACGACGCCCGTATCCGGGTCTTCGCCGAGACCACCGTCACCGAGCTGCTGCTCGACGACTCCGACGGCACCGCCCGGGTGGCCGGCGCGTTCGGCTACTACCGCGAGACCGGCGGCTTCGTCCTCTTCGAGGCGCCCGCGATCGTGCTGGCGACCGGTGGTGTCGGCAAGTCCTACAAGGTCACCAGCAACTCCTGGGAGTACACCGGCGACGGGCACGCCCTGGCGCTGCGGACCGGCGCGACGCTGATCAACATGGAGTTCCTCCAGTTCCACCCGACCGGCATGGTGTGGCCGCCGTCCGTCAAGGGCATCCTGGTCACCGAGTCGGTCCGCGGTGACGGCGGCATCCTGAAGAACAACGACGGCAAGCGGTTCATGTTCGACTACGTCCCCGACGTCTTCCGCAAGCAGTACGCGGAGACGCCCGAGGAGGCCGACCGCTGGTACACCGACCCGGACAACAACCGGCGCCCGCCGGAGCTGCTGCCCCGCGACGAGGTGGCCCGGGCGATCAACTCCGAGGTGAAGGCCGGCCGTGGCACTAAGGCGGGCGGCGTCTACCTGGACATCGCCTCCCGGCTCCCGGCGGCGTCGATCCTGAAGAAGCTCCCGTCGATGTACCACCAGTTCAAGGAGCTGGCCGATGTCGACATCACCAAGGAGCCGATGGAGGTCGGCCCGACCTGCCATTACGTGATGGGCGGCGTCGAGGTCGACCCGGACACCCAGGCCACCAGGGTCGCCGGCCTGTACGCCGCGGGCGAGGTGTCCGGCGGTATGCACGGCTCGAACCGTCTCGGCGGCAACTCCCTGTCCGACCTCCTCGTCTTCGGCAAACGAGCCGGGGAGTACGCGGCCGCGTACACGGGTGACTTGAGCAAGCGCCCCGCGGTCAAGCCGGCCGATCTCGAAGCCGCGGTAGACGCGGCCTTGGCGCCCTTGCAGCGCGAGGGCGGCGAGAACCCCTACTCCCTGCACCACGAGCTGCAGCAGGTGATGGGCGACCTGGTCGGCATCATCCGGCGGCAGGGCGAGCTGCAGGAGTCGCTGGGCCGGCTCGCCGAGCTGCGCGAGCGGGTGGCCAAGGTGGGCGCGACCGGCGGCCGCAAGTACAACCCCGGCTGGCACCTCGCCCTCGACCTGCGCAACATGCTGCTCGTCTCGGAGTGCACCGCCAAGGCGGCGCTGGAGCGGGAGGAGTCGCGCGGCGGGCACACCCGGGAGGACTTCCCGAAGATGGACCCGAAGTGGCGGCAGATCAACCTGGTCTGCTCCGTGGCCGCGTCCGGCGACGTCGACCTGGTCCACCAGCCGGTCCCGACGATGCGCCCGGAGCTGCTCGCCCTCTTCGAGCAGTCCGAGCTGTCCAAGTACATGACGGAGGAAGAGCTCGCATGACTGTCAGGCAGTTCAAGGTGTGGCGTGGCGACTCGGCCGGCGGCCAGCTCGTCAACTACGACGTCGACGTGAACGAGGGCGAGGTCGTCCTCGACGTCATCCACCGGCTGCAGGCCACCCAGGAACCGGACCTGGCCTGCCGGTGGAACTGCAAGGCGGGCAAGTGCGGCTCCTGCTCGATGGAGATCGACGGTATGCCGCGGCTCGCGTGCATGACGCGGATGTCGACGTTCGAGGAGGACGAGACCGTCACGATCACGCCGCTGCGGACCTTCCCGGTCATTCGCGACCTGGTCACCGACGTCACCTTCAACTACATCAAGGCGCGGGAGACCCCGGCGTTCGCCCCGCCCAAGGACGTGGCCCCAGGCGACTACCGGATGCAGCAGGTCGACGTCGACCGCTCGCAGGAGTTCCGCAAGTGCATCGAATGCTTCCTTTGCCAGAACACCTGCCACGTCGTGCGGGACCATGAGGATAACAAGGCCGCGTTCAGCGGGCCGCGGTTCTTCATCCGGGCGGCCGAGCTGGACATGCACCCGCTCGACGCGCGTACCGACCGCAAGGAGTACGCCCAGAAGGAACAGGGTCTGGGCTACTGCAACATCACCAAGTGCTGCACCGAGGTCTGCCCGGAGCACATCAAGATCACTGACAACGCGATCATCCCCATGAAGGAGCGCGTCGTCGACCGGCGGTACGATCCGCTGGTCCGACTGGGTCGCAAGATCCTTCGGAGAGATCAGCTAGAGCAGGAGGCAGTAGCGGTGACAACCTTGCACCCGGCGCACCCCACGCCGCAGCCCGACGGGACCGCCCCGATCAACTGGCACCGGGAGCTGACCCCGCCGATGGGCGCGGATGTGGACGAGAAGGGCCACCTGCCCCTCAACGAGCTGCTGTCGGACCGGGTCGGCGCCAATTCGCCGTTCGGTGACGACGTGGAGTTCCCGGTCGACCCGACCAAGCTCAACTACTACCACCCCGAGCAGAAGCACTGATCTGGCTCAGGTCTCGCGTTGACCCATCGCTGGGACGGTTGTCACAACCGTCCCAGCGATTTGCGAGGTAAGGCTTGCCTTAGTTAGGCTCCCCACTCGTGATGGGGAGGCGAATCGGGCTACTGCTCGGCGCGGCGGCACTGCTGGTGCTCGCCGTCGCGGCCAGCCTGGCGATCGGGGCCCGCCCCATCCCGCTCGGCGACGTCCTCAGCGCACTGTTCCATCCCGACGGTTCCGAGACCGCCGTCATCGTCCACGACCTGCGCATTCCGCGTACCGTCGTCGGGCTCGCGGTCGGACCGGCGCTCGCCGTAGCCGGGCTCGTCATGCAGGCGCTCACCCGCAACCCGCTCGCCGAGCCGCGCATCCTCGGCATCTCGGCCGGCGCGTCCACCGGCGTCGTGCTCGCCATCGCGGTCTTCGGCATCGGCACTCTCGCCGGCTGGATCTGGTTCGCGCTGCTCGGCGCGCTCGCCGCCGGCGCGATCGTCTTCACCCTCGGACTCCGGCTCGGCACCGGCGCCAGCAGCCCGATCACCCTCGCGCTCACCGGCGCGGCCGTCGACGCCTGCCTCGGCGCGGTCATCTACACGCTGCTCAGCACGTCCACGCGTACCTTCGACCAGTTCCGCTTCTGGGCGGTCGGCTCGCTGTCCGGCCGCGGCCTCGACCTGGTGGTCCAGGCCGCGCCGATCCTCCTGCTCGGGCTGGTCAGCGCCATCGCGGCGGCCCGCGGGCTCGACGGTCTCGCGCTCGGCGACGAGGTCGCGGTGGGTCTCGGTCATCGAATCGCACTTGTACGCACATCGGCCGCGATCGCCGCGGTGACCCTCACCGGGGCCGCGGTGGCACTGGCGGGGCCGATCGCGTTCGTCGGGTTGGCGGTGCCCCACGCCGCTCGTGCGCTCTCGGCTCGGCTCAAGACGGGCACCTCGCACGCGTTGCTACTGCCGCTGTCGGCGCTCATGGGCGGCGTACTGGTGCTGGTGGCAGACACGGTCGGCCGGGTCATCGCGCCGCCCGGCGAGGTCCCGGCGGGCGTCCTGACGGCATTGGTCGGCGCTCCCCTACTCATCGCGTTGACGCGGCGGAACCGGCTGGTCGCGGCATGAGACGACTCCGGTACGCGGGCTGGCTGGCCGTCGCGGCGGTCGTCCTCGCGGGCGCGATGGCGCTCAGCGTCTCCGTCGGGGAGGCGGACCTGCCCTGGTCGCTCGCGCTGGACCTGCGGCTGCCGCGGACCGCGTTGGCAGCGGTCTCCGGCGCGCTCTTCGGCGTCGGCGGCGCCCTCATCCAGTCGGTCACCCGGAACGCCCTGGCCAGCCCGGACGTCATCGGCGTGACACAGGGCGCCGGGCTCGCCGCGGTGATCGCCGTGACCGCGGGCCTCCCGTACGCCTTCGTCGCGCCGACCGCCCTCGCGGGCGGCCTCCTCGCCGCCGCGGTCGCGTTCCTGCTCGGCGCCCGCAGCGGGTTCACCGCGAACCGCTTCGTCCTCGGCGGCGTCGCGATCGCCTTCGCGCTCCGGGCCGGCATCGAGGTCACCCTCACCACGGCGGACGCGATCGACGCCCAGCGGGCGCAGATCTGGCTGCTCGGCTCGGTGAACGGGCTCGGCTGGGCCGAGGCGACGCCGCTGGCGATCACCCTGGTCGTGGCGCTGCCCCTGCTCGCGATGGCAGCCTGGGCTCTGCGTACCTCGGCGCTCGACGACGACACCGCGCGTGGGCTGGGCGCCCGTCCGGTCGGCGTACGCGCCGGCGTGGGTGCGCTCGGCGTAGTCATGGCGGCGCTCGCGACGGCCACCGTCGGCGCGGTCGACTTCGTGGCCCTGGTCGCCCCGCAGACGGCTCAGCGGATCGCGCGTACCGAGCGGCCGCCGATCGCGCTCGCGGCGGTGATCGGGGCGGCCCTGGTGGTCGTGGCCGACCTCGTCGCCCGCCGGGTCCTGGCGCCGACTCAGCTGCCCGTCGGCGTGGTCACGGCGGCCATCGGCGGCCCGTTCCTGATCTTCCTGCTCCTGCGAGCCCGCCGTGCCTAGGCTCACCCGTTCCACGACCCGAAGGAGGAGGCATGCTCTCCGCTGACGGCCTGACCGTCGGGTACGAGGCCCGCGACGTGCTCGCCGGCCTCGACGTCACCGTCCCCGAGGGCCGGTTCACGGTGATCATCGGGCCGAACGCCTGCGGCAAGTCCACCCTGCTGCGGTCGCTGGCGCGCCTGCTCAAACCGCGCGGTGGGACGGTCCGGCTGGACGGCGTACCCGTTGATGAACAGTCACCGCGGCATGTCGCGACCCGGATGGCCGTGCTCCCGCAGACTCCGTTGGTGCCCGAGGGCGTGACCGTGGCCGAGCTGGTCGGCCGCGGCCGGTCGCCGTACCAGCGCTGGTATCGCCAGTGGACGGTCGACGACACCGAGGCCGTCGCGACCGCCATGCGCAGCGCGGACGTCGCGGAGCTGGCCGACCGGCCGGTGGCCGCGCTGTCGGGCGGGCAGCGGCAGCGCGTCTGGATCGCGATGACGCTGGCCCAGCAGACCCCGATCCTGCTGCTCGACGAGCCCACCACCTACCTGGACCCGGCCCACCAGCTGGAGATCCTCACGCTGCTCGGCCGCCTGCGCGACGAGGGGAAGACGGTGGTCGCCGTCCTCCACGACCTCAACCAGGCCGCCCGGTACGCCGACCATGTCATCGCGATGCGGGACGGTCAGATCGTCGAAGCCGGTACGCCGCGCGACGTGATCGACGCCGACCTGGTCGCCCGCGTCTTCGGCATGGACTGTGTGGTCGTGCCCTGCCCGGTCAGCGGGGCTCCGCTGGTCGTCCCTCTGTAGTTTCGTTCGTCAGAAAGGCAGTCTTGTCATGCATCGCCGTTTGGTCACGTTGGCGCTCGTAGCCGGGCTCGCCGTCGCCGGTTGCTCGTCCTCGCCGTCCGCCCCGGGCGACGCCACGCGTGAGATCACCCACGCGATGGGTACCACGAAGATCCCGATCACGCCGAAGCGCGTGGTGGTCCTCGACACCGACAAGATCGACACGGCGCTCACCCTCGGCGTGACCCCGGTCGGCGCGGCCGTCGCCGGCGAGGCGAAGTCCTGGCCGACCTACTTCGGCGAGGACAAGCTCAGCGGCATCACCGAGGTCGGCACGCTGCAGGAGCCGAACCTCGAGAAGATCGCGTCGCTGAAGCCCGACCTGATCCTGGGCTCGAAGTTCCGCCAGGAGAAGTACTACGACGAGCTGACCGCGATCGCCCCGACCGTGTTCACCGCCCAGGTCGGCTCGACCTGGAAGGAGAACTTCCTCCTCGACGGCGACGCCCTCGGACACAAGGCCGAGGCGACCACCGCGCTCGAGGCGTACGAGAAGCGGGCCAAGGAGGTCGGCACCAAGCTCGGCGACCCGTCGAAGATCAAGGTGTCGATCGCGCGCTTCCTGCCCGACGCCCTGCGCGCGTACGGCCCGACCTCGTTCTCCGGCATCGTCGTCGGCGACACCGGCCTGGGCCGCCCCGAGTTCCAGCTGCTCGCCGACAAGGAAGACAAGCGCTTCGTCGCCGTCAGCGCGGAGAAGCTGAACCTCCTCGACGGGGACGTCATCTTCGTCGCGGCGTACGGCGAGAAGGCCGCTCAGCAGCAGGCGACGGTCAGCGCCGGACCCCTGTGGCAGGGGCTGTCGGCGGTGAAGGCCGGCAAGGCGTACGTGGTCAAGGACGAGGTCTGGATGACGGGCATCGGGGTGACCGCCGCGAACAAGATCCTCGACGACCTCGCCACCCACCTCTCCGCCTAACCCTCCCCCACCCCTTTCCCCGTTGATCATGGAGTTGACTGCTGTCTCGACGGAGTGTCGAGGGTGAAAACTCCATGATCAACGGGGCGTTTCGGTTGGGGCCGCAGGGGAGGGGGAGGGTTAGGTGAGGAAGGTCGGGAGGGCGGCGACGATCGGCGCGTCGGCGGGCAGCCAGGGCACCTCGCCCAGCTCGTCGACGGCCAGCCAACGCAACTGCGCGTGCTCCAGCGCCTGCGGCCGGTCGCCGTCCAGCAGCACCGCGGTGTAGACGCGCAACACCGACCGGCCGTTGGCCATCGGAACGTCCCCGCCGACCCGCTCACCGACCCGGACGCGTACGCCGAGCTCCTCCTCGCACTCCCGGACCAGCGCGTCGATCTCGGCCTCGCCCGGCTCGACCTTGCCGCCCGGAAACTCCCATCGGCCGGCCGTCTCCGGCGGGTCCGAACGCTCGCACGCGAGCACGCGCCCGTCCTCGATGATCGCGGCGCCGACGATGATCCTCATGGGGTGATCCACTGCCACGGCGGACAGAGTGCCAGAAGAAATGGCCGTTCGGGGTACTCATCTTGTCCCTTAGCAGGCCGGAAGTCGGAAATGTGGCCGTGGACACAGCGACGCGTTTCTGGGAAGACTGTGGGTGACCATTCATTACAACGGGGCGACGAGATGGCCACAAGCCGGCAACGACGCCTGGAGGTGGGGGCCCATGGGAGCAGTCTGGCGGCGGGACCAGACCGACTACCTGACCGATGCCTTGTCACAGCTCACGGGCTGGACACGAGACCTGCGCGGGTTGCGTCGCACGCTCACCCTCGACGACTCGCAACACCGTGAACTCGCCGAGCACATCACGGTATACGCGGACGCGGCCGAAGTTCGCGCACAGGTCAGGCGTCTCGACGGGCACACCCAGATCCAGCTCTGTACGCCCGACGGCGGCCCGCTCACCCCGAACGAAGTCTCGTTGGCCGCCCGGATCGAGGCGGCGTACGGCGAGATCACGAACCGCTAGCCTCGCGCTGGTCCGCCCAGACGGCGGCCAGCAGCGCGGCCACTTCGGCAGCCTCCGTCGCGGACTCCGTCAGCAGCGCCTTCTCCGCAGGCCACTCGTAAGGATGACCCCACCAGGTCAAGTACTGCGGCGGCCCGCCTACGCAGCCGATCGAGACGGGCACGATCTCGCCGCCGGGAATCGGCTCGGTCGAGAAGCACAGCCGCAGCATGCTCCAGAACGGGTGAAAGCGAGCGAACGCAGTCGCGTACGCGGCGTGCACCGCACCCTCGCAGCTAGGCCAGCGCCCCTCCGCGTATGCGTCACTTTCCCTCGCTCGTTCCAGGGCCTCCGCCCACGAGCCCGTCATGCGGTCAGTGTGGCCCACTCGGACGTTGCCGGGGAACTGTACCGGACACGCGAGTTCGCCCCCGCCGAAGAAGGCGTCGATGTTGCTCGGTCCGCTAAGCGCCACACTGACGAACGCGATCAGCGAGGCCGTGCGCGCCGCGCCACCCGCCATTGTCGGATCTGCCACCACCGAATCGGTTGTGGGTCCTCGATGGAGACCCGAAGCAGAGGCAACGCCGAGTTCCGGACCTCGGTCGTCGCTCGGCGAAGCCGGCCGAGGTACTTCAAAGCCTCTGTCACGGCGTCGGGATCGGACTTGCGATTCCTATCTGTGACAGGACCCATCATCTGGTCGGGCACGCTGAGCCATAGATCATGGAAGACTGTGACGGCCTGCTGGAGGTGCTGGTCGCCAACGAGCCCAACCAGATGCTTCAGCTCCTTGGTGACCCCGAACCGGAGTTCCCCCGCTCGCCTGGCGGTCTCGCTGTTGCTCAGCTCGACAATGTCCCGGTCGGTGGCCTTCCACATGACGACGATGGTGATTTCCATGTGGGAAGCCCACTCATCGGCGTTGGTCAGGAACTCAACGATGTGGGTTCTCAGCTCTGCTCGGCGCTTCTCGGCGCGCTCCAACCGCACCATCTGGCGTTGGTGCCGCTGCGTCAGCGCAACGCCTCCGAGTGAGCCAGTGAGCGCGCCTAGGGCAGTGATGATCTGGGGCATGTAGTCAGCCACGGGAGTGCCTTCGGACCACTCAGACGTTGAACCTGAACTCCACGACGTCTCCGTCCGCCATGACGTACTCCTTGCCCTCGATGCGTACCTTGCCGGCTGCCTTCGCCGCGGCCATCGAGCCCGCCGCGTCGAGGTCGGTGAAGGAGACGACCTCGGCCTTGATGAAGCCGCGCTGGAAGTCGGTGTGGATCACGCCGGCCGCCTCGGGTGCCGTCGCCCCGATCGGGACGGTCCAGGCGCGGGATTCCTTCGGGCCGGCGGTCAGGTAGGTCTGCAGGCCGAGGGTCCGGAAGCCGACCCGGATGAGCTGGTTGAGGCCGGGCTCGTCCTGGCCGATCGCGGAGAGCAGCTCGCGCTTCTCCGCGTCGTCGAGGCCGATCAGCTCGGATTCGATCTTGGCGTCCATGAAGACCGCCTCGGCGGGGGCGACCAGTGCCCGCAGCTCGTCGAGGAACGCCTCGTTGGCCAGTTCGGCTTCGTCGACGTTGAAGACGTAGAGGAACGGCTTGGCCGTGAGCAGGTGCAGGTCCTGCAGCTCGTCGACGTCGATCCCGGCCTTGGCCGCGCCTTCGAAGATCGTGGTGCCGCCGTTGAGCAGTTCGTGGGCGGCCTTGGCGGCGGCGTACGCCCCGGCCCGCTCCTTGCGCGTCTTGGCTTCCTTCTCCAGCCGCGGCAACGCCTTCTCGACGGTCCCGAGGTCAGCGAGGATCAGCTCGGTGTTGATCGTCTCGATGTCGTCGCGCGGCGAGACCTTGCCGTCGACGTGGACGACATTCGGGTCGCTGAAGGCGCGGACGACCTGGCAGATCGCGCTCGCGTCGCGGATGTTGGCGAGGAACGCGTTGCCACGGCCTTGTCCCTTGGACGCACCCCGGACGAGGCCGGCGATGTCGACGAAGGAGACCGGGGCGGGGACGATGCGCTGTGAGTCGAAGATCTCCGACAGCCGGTCCAGCCGGGCGTCGGGCAGGCCGACCACGCCGACGTTGGGCTCGATGGTCGCGAACGGATAGTTCGCGGCGAGCACGTCGTTGCTGGTGAGCGCGTTGAAAAGGGTGCTCTTGCCGACGTTGGGCAGGCCGACGATGCCGATGGTGAGACTCACCCGGCAAGTGTACGGGCACCCCGACCAGCAGAAGTCGATCATGCCGCCACGGAGTCGATCAGGGTGCCGCGGACACGCCACGCCGGTCGATCACGACCGCTAGTTCATGATCGCGCGGACAGGAGCCGGCGCGCAGGGAGGGGACAGAGTGAGGGAACGTTGAGGTTGGGGCGGTAGCAGTAACGCTCGCAGCGCCGCCAGCGCTGGTGCGATGTGCAGCACTGTGCCGAGGAGCGTTCCGTGGACGACCCAGTCGGGTACGACGACGTCCTGCGCTCGGCGCGCGAGGGCGACGAGGCGGCGTTCCGGTTGGTCTATCGGGCATTGCAGCCGGATCTGCTCCGTTATCTGACCACTTTGGTGGGTGCGGAGGCCGAGGACGTCTCGGCCGAGGCGTGGCTGCAGATCGTCAGGGATCTCGACCGGTTTCGGGGCGGCTGGTCCGATTTCCGCGGCTGGGCGGTCACCATCGCCCGGAATCGGGCGCTTGACCTGCTGCGACGGCAGCAGCGAAGGCCGGCGGTGCCGTTGCCGGTGACGGAGTTCGTCGGGGTGGCTGACCCGGCCGACACGGCGGTGAGCGCGGTGGACCGGATCACGACGTATCAGGCGATCGAGTTGATCGCGACGCTGCCGCGGGAGCAGGCGGAGGCGATCATTCTGCGTGTCCTGTTCGGCTTCGACGCCGCCGCGACCGGGAACATCATGCGCAAACGCCCAGGCGCTGTGCGTACTGCCACACATCGGGGATTGCGCACCCTGCGGGAGCGACTGGACGACGGGGATGTAACGGCTCTGGCCCCGGTGACGCTGGATGAGGTGAGATGAGCACTCCCACCGAGCGTCTGGCCGCAGTCCTGGCGGCCGCCCACGCGCCCGCGCATGACGGCGAGCGGGCCGGCGAGGAGGCCGCGGTCGAGGCCTTCCGCGAGCGTCGCCGTACCCATGCGCGCCGCCGCGCGGTCCGTCGCGTCGGCGTGATCTGCGCGGCCGTTCTCGCGACGAGCGGCGTCGCGGTGGCCGCCACGGCCGGCGCGCTGCCGCAGCGGTTCGGCTTCAACATCGCCGCGCACGCCGAGCACCCTACGGGCGGCACGGCGCCCAACCGCCGCACCTTCGATCTTCCGACGCAATGCCGTCGCTGGCTGGGCCTGTCGCGCGAGGCCCGCCACGATGCCCTCGACCGGCCCGAGTTCCGCCAGCTCGTGGACCAGGCCGGCGCCGACCGGGTCGAGACTTTCTGCCAGCGATACGCCGAAAGCCCCACCGGCTCGCCCCGCCCCCAGGCGACGGGCTGGCCGACGCCGCATCCGACGCCCTCACGGTCGCCGTGGGGCGGGCCGGAGCGGTCGATGTGGCCGTCGTCGCCGTCGGACCGGCCGAGCGGTCAGCAGGCGCCGCCGCCGTCGCAGACGCCCGGCGTGCCCACCCAGTCCAGTGCGCCGGACGGCCCGGGCGGGCAGTGGATGCCGCCCGGCGGAGACCGAGGGAGATGAGCCCCTCCTGAACGCAGCCGGGCCGCGTCCGCGATGTCCCACCGCCGCACCCCCGAACGGCGTGTGATCCCACCGCTGATGTCGCGGACGCGTCCCGACTGCCCCCTCCCACGCCGCCGAAGGGGGTCCGAGTCCCGGGCTGCGAACGGCGTCCGAATCCCGCCAGCCGAGTGTCGTACGCCTGGGGCAGACTCGACGCGTGGACCTTTATCGCGTCATCGCCGGGCGGGATCGCCGGTTCGACGGGGACTTCTGGTTCGGGGTGACTTCGACCGGCATCTTCTGCCGTCCGAGCTGCCCCGCGCGTACGCCGAAACCCCAGAACGTGCGTTTCTTCCCCAGCCCGGCCGCGGCGACGAAGGCCGGGTTCCGGGCCTGCCGCCGGTGCCTGCCCGACGCCGTGCCGGGTTCGGCCCGCTGGGACCTCCGGGCGGACGTCACCGCCCGCAGCATCCGGCTGATCGCCGACGGCGTGGTGGACCGGGAGGGCGTACCGGGGTTGGCGTCCAGGCTCGGCTATTCGGAGCGGCAGTTGCACCGGCTGCTGACCGGTGAACTCGGCGCGGGGCCGCTCGCGCTGGCTCGCACGCAGCGGGCGCAGACGGCGCGGACGCTCATCGAGTCGACCGCGCTCGGGCTCGCCGAGATCGCGTTCGCCGCCGGGTTCGGCAGTGTGCGCCAGTTCAACGAGACGATGCACGAGGTCTACGGCTGCCCGCCGTCGCAGTTGCGCCGCCCGACCCGGATGCTGTCCGGGGAGATCCGGCTGAAGCTGGCGTATCGGCCGCCGATGGACGTCGCCGGGCTGCTGCGCTTCCTCGGCGACCGTGCGGTGACCGGGGTCGAGACCTATGACGGAACCGTCTACCGGCGCAATCTCCGGCTGCCGCACGGTCGCGCCGAGGTCGCGGTCCAGCCGGCCGAGGGGCACGTCGCGGCCATGCTCCGCCTTGCGGACGCTCGCGACCTGGCCCCCGCCGTGGCCCGGCTACGCCGCCTGCTCGACCTCGACGCCGACCCGGACGCCATCGACACCGCGCTCGCCGCCGACCCCGCCTTCGCCGCGCAGATCCAGGCTTTCCCAGGGGTTCGCGTACCGCGGGCGGTCGACGGCTTCGAAGCGGCCGTCCGGGCCGTCGTCGGGCAGCAGATCAGCGTCGCCGGGGCCCGGACGGTGCTCGCCAAGCTCTGCCGGGACGGGCTGTTCCCCAGTCCGGCGGAGCTGGCCGAGCTGCCGGACGAGGCGTTCGCGATGCCCGTCCGTCGCCGGGAGACGTTGCGGGCGCTGGCCCGGGCGGAGATCGACCTGTCCCTCGGCGCCGATCGGGACGAGGCCCGGGCGGCGTTGCTGGCACTACCCGGGATCGGCCCGTGGACCGCCGACTACGTCCTGATGCGGGCGCTCGGCGACCCCGATGTGCTGCTCTCGACGGATCTCGGCACCCGGCACGGCGCCGCCGCGCTCGGCCTGCCGACCGCGCCCGACGAGCTGACGGCGTACGCCGAACGCTGGCGGCCGTGGCGCTCCTATGCCCAGCTGCGCCTGTGGCGGGCCGCTCTCTAGGAAGGTTCTGCAAGTGCTCACAATGGACACTCCGCTCGGCCCGTTCTCGGTGCTCGCCGACGGCCCGGTCGTGCTGGCGTCGGGCTTCACCACCGACGAAGGCACCCTGCGCCGCAACGTGCATCCGTCGCTGCATGGGATGTACCGGCCGGATCCCGACCCGATCCGGGCGGCGGTCGACGCGTACTTCGCCGGGGATGTCGCCGCGATCGACGAGATCCAGGTACGCCAGATCGGTTCGCCGTTCCGCAGCCAAGCCTGGAAAGTCCTCCGGGAAGTGCACGACCCGATCACGTACACGCGGTTCGCTGAGCTGTCCGGCAACCCCCGGGCGATCCGGGCGGCGGCGAGCGCCTGCGCGACCAATGCGGCCGCGCTCTTCGTGCCGTGTCACCGCATCCTGCGGACCGACGGCAGCCTCGGCGGCTACCTCTGGGGGCTGGATGTGAAGCGGGAACTACTGCAGCACGAACAGAAGTAAGCGAGATGTCCTACTAGACAGGTAGGAATAATAGGGTTAGGCTGAGCCGCATGAGCACACTCGTCGCCCCTCCGGAGGCCACCGCCGCCATCACGACCGAACTCGAGCTCAACGTCGACGCTCGCACCGCGACCCTGCTGGGCGTGCCGATCCGGTTCACCCGCCGCGAGTTCGACCTGCTGCTCTTCCTGACCGAGCACGCCGGGATCTGCTTCACCCGCCTGCAACTGCTCCGGTCGGTCTGGGGCCACGAGTTCAGCGGCGAGCGCACGGTCGACGTGCACGTCCGGCGCGTCCGCGTGAAGCTGGCCGGGTTCGGCCCGACGATCGCCACCGTCCACGGGTTCGGGTACCGGCTCGACGACACGGACCGGGTGCGCATCACCCACGTCCGGTAGCGCGGCTTGCCGCGGCTCGCTTTGCTTTCGGCAGATCGCCGACCGACTGCGGCCGGCGAGGGCTGACGCCTCGCTCGCGGACACCCCTGAATGAATCGCGCGGCCCGCCACAATTGCGCGGGCCGCGCGCATGCCGGAGCTATCCTGCCGATCGTGGAGACCGTCGCGCTCGCCCTGATCTGTCTGCTGGCTGGTGGCGCCCTGGGGTGGCTGGCGGCGAAGGGCCGGGCGGTGACCGAGATCGCGACTCTGCGCGCCACCCTCGACGCGACCCAGGCCGGCGAAGCGCGACTGGAACAGTCGTTGAAAGCGCTGACCTACGAGGCGACCTTGCAGTCCCACGAGGCGGTCTCGCGCGCGGTCGCGCCGTTGCATGAGACGTTGCGCCGCTACGAGGAGCAGGTCGCGCTGCTGGAGAAGGACCGGGTCGACGCGTACGCCTCCCTGCGGACCGAGTTGCAGCTGGTCTCCGACGTCTCGACCAAGCTGCGGTCGGAGACGTCGCAGCTGGTCGCAGCCCTGCGGGCGCCCCAGGTACGCGGCCGGTGGGGCGAGCATCAGCTGCGCCGGATCGTCGAGGCGGCCGGGATGCTGGAGCACTGCGACTTCGCCGAGCAGGTCACCAGCACCACCGATGACGGCGTGGTACGGCCCGACCTGGTCGTCAGCCTCCATGGTGGACGATCAGTGGTGGTCGACAGCAAGGCTCCGTTCGACTCGTACCTGACGGCGATGGAGGCGCGCGACGCCCGCCAGCGCGACACCTACCTCGACGCCCACGCCCGTGCGCTTCGGTCTCATGTGGACGCGCTGTCGGCCAAGGGGTACTGGAAGGCGTTCGTGCAGACCCCGGAGTTCGTCGTGCTGTTCGTCCCGGCCGACCCGTTCCTCGACGCCGCCCTGCAACGCGATCCGACCCTGCTGGAGTACGCATTCAGCCGCGACATCGTGCTCGCCACCCCGGCGACCCTCGTCGCGATGCTGCGGACGATCGCGTACTCGTGGCGGTCGGAGGCGCTGGCCCGGGACGCCGTGAAGGTGCAGGAACTCGCCAAGCGCCTCTACAACCGGCTCGGTACGCTCGGCAATCACCTGACCCGGCTGGGCAACTCGCTCAAGGGGTCGGTGGACGCGTTCAACGCGACCGTCGGCTCGCTGGAGCGGCAGACACTCGTGACCGCGCGGCAGCTCGCCGAGCTGGGCGTCGCGGACACGCCGCTGCCGGAGATCGCCGTCGTCGAACTCGCGCCCCGGCAGCTCCAAGCGCCCGAGTTGGTCACCCTCCCCGACGACGCCCCCGGGCGCACGGAGTGATCAGGGTCGCCTGGGAACGATCAGGGCCGGGTGGACACGACACGCCGGTCGATCACGGCCGACAGTTCATGATCGCGCGGAGCAGGATCGTCAGCGCTGGGCGGCGGCGGCCTTCATGTCGCGCTTGAGCTCCTGCGGCAGCGAGAAGACCAGCCGCTCCTCGGCGGCGAGGATCTCCTCGAGCTGATCGAACCCGCGGGCGGCCAGGTGCGAGATGACGTCGGTGACGAGGTCCTCCGGGACGCTGGCCCCGGACGAGAGGCCGACCGTGGTCGCGCCCTCCAGCCACTCGTCCTGGATCTCGTGCGCGAAGTCGACCAGGTACCCGGCGCGGGCGCCGGCGTCCACGGCCACCTCGACGAGGCGGACGGAGTTGGAGGAGTTGCGCGAGCCGACGACGATCACGACGTCGCACTCGGCCGCGATCTGCTTCACGACCTGCTGCCGGTTCTGCGTGGCGTAGCAGATGTCGTCACTGGGCGGCGACTGGAGCAGCGGGAGCTTCTGCTTGAGCCGGGCGACCGTCTCCAGGGTCTCGTCGACGCTGAGGGTGGTCTGCGACAGCCAGACGACCTTGCTCGGGTCCCGGACGGTCACCTTGTCGACGCCGTCGGGGCCGTCCACCAGCTGGATGTGCTGGGGGGCCTCGCCCGAGGTGCCGATGACCTCCTCGTGCCCCTCGTGGCCGATGAGCAGGATGTCGTAGTCGTCGGCGGCGAACCGGCGGGCCTCGTGGTGCACCTTGGTGACCAGCGGGCAGGTCGCGTCGATCGCGCGGAGGTTGCGCTCCTTGGCCTCCTCGTAGACGACCGGGGCGACGCCGTGAGCCGAGAAGATCACGGTGGCCCCCTCGGGGACCTCCTCGTTCTCCTCGACGAAGATCGCGCCGCGCTTCTCCAACTCGCTGACGACGTGCTTGTTGTGCACGATCTGCTTGCGGACGTAGATGGGCGCCCCGTAGGTCTCGAGCGCGCGCTCGACGGTCTGGACCGCGCGGTCGACCCCCGCGCAGTAGCCGCGGGGCTTGGCCAGAAGGACGCGCTTGCGAGGAGTTGTCACCCGACCATCTTAGGCTGTGCCCGTGACGAGCAGCCCTGAGGAACCGTGGCCGGTACGTAAGGTGAGCCACAACATCGGCCAGTGGATCGGACGCCTCGGCTGGCTCTGGATAGACGGACAAATCGCCCAGATCGGGCGGCGTCCGGGAATGAGCACCGTCTTTCTCACCCTGCGCGATTCGTCCGCGGATATCAGCCTTACGGTGACAGCCCCGCGGGATGTGGTCGCCCCGGCGCTCACCGACGGCGCCCGGGTGGTCGTCCACGCCAAGCCTGAGTGGTACGCGACGCGCGGCACCCTGTCCCTGCGTGCCGACGAGATCCGCCAGGTCGGCGAGGGCGAGTTGAAGGCGCGGATCGAGCAGCTGCGCAAACTGCTGGAGGCCGAGGGGCTGTTCGATCCCCGGCGCAAACGCCGCCCGCCGTTCCTCCCGCAGCGGGTCGGCCTGATCACCGGCCGGGGCAGCGCGGCCGAGCGAGACGTGCTGACCAACGCCCAGCGCCGCTGGCCGGCGATCGACTTCCGCGTGGTCAGCGTGGCGGTGCAGGGCGTCAACGCGGTCACCGACATCGTGGGCGCGCTACAGGCGCTGGACCGGGACGACTCGGTGGACGTGATCATCCTGGCCCGGGGCGGCGGCTCGTTCGAGGACCTGCTGCCCTTCTCCGACGAGGCGTTGTGCCGGGCGGTGTTCGCCTGCCGGACGCCGGTGATCTCGGCGATCGGCCACGAGCCCGACACTCCGCTGGTGGACTACGTCGCGGACGTCCGGGCGTCGACGCCGACCGACGCGGCCAAGCGAGTCGTGCCGGACCTGTCCGAGGAGCAGCGCGGGCTCAACGTGACGCTGGGCCGGCTCGACCGGGCCGTCCGCAACCGGATCGACCGGGAGCAGCATCGGCTCGACGCCGTGCGGTCACGGCCCAGCCTGGCCCGGCCGACCGCGCTGATCGACCGGCTCGCCGACGAGGTCACCACCGCCGTCGAACGCGCGCGGCGTACCGTCGATCATCGGCTGACCAGGGCCGATGCCGAGTTGGGTCACACGTTGGCGCGGCTGCGCGCGCTGTCCCCGTCAGCCACCCTGGCCCGGGGCTACGCGATCCTGCAGACACCCGAGGGGCACGTCATCCGCGCTGCTCAGGAGGCATCGCCGGGCGACCCGCTCCGGGTGCGGCTCGCCGACGGGACGCTGGACGTTACGGTGAGCGGATGACTGAGGAGTCCCTCTCCTACGAGCAGGCCCGCGCCGAACTGGCCACCGTGGTGGAGAAGCTGGAGACCGGCGGTAACACGCTGGAGGAGTCGCTGTCGCTCTGGGAGCGCGGCGAGCAGCTCGCGGCGGTCTGCCAGAAGTGGCTGGACGGCGCTCGGGCCCGCCTCGACGCCGCTCGCGCCGCCGCCGAGTAGGCGGGGCTGCCCGGCGAGGCGGAGCGCTACGGACCGCTAGGCGCGGGCGGCTGTGACGAGCTTCACGAGATCCGCTTCGCCGACCGGGCCGACGACGATCACCGTGACCGCCCCGGTCGACCGGACCAGCGCCGACTCCCCCGGTCGCCCGGTCCAGCGCTGCCAGTCGGCCCCGGCGATCTCCATCGCGCCCTCCTGCTTGGCCGACGCGGACAACTCGGTCCGGACGAAGGCGGCCGCGTCGCCGCTGCCCTGCACGAGCTGTACGCCCTTGTCCGCCTCGGTCAGATAGCCGAGCCGCAGGACGCCGTCCCGATAGGCCGCGCTGACCACCTTCCAGCCGTCCGGGACCTGACCCTGCGGAATCGGCGACATGCTGGCCCGGGCCGCACTGGACAGGGCGACCGCCGGGTCGACCGTCGCGGTCGTGGAATCTCCGTAGAGGAAGCGCCCGACCCCGAGAACCAGCAGGATCGGGACGAACAGCACAGCCAGCGACAGAGCCATGTCCCGGGGACGGCGTACGCGCTTGCCGGCGTCGGCGGCCGTCTGGGTGACCTCGTCTTGCGCACTGTCGGTGGCGGGGCTGCTAGTCACGCTGGCCAGTATGACAGCGCCCGCGAACGCTGCTCACACATGGGCAAAGTGCGGCCCGAACGAGCGTTCACGCCGCCGACATGTGAGGATGGCAGCATTCCCAAGAACCCCGCAGCGCCGCGAGGAAGGGCGAATCATGGCTGGTACGCGTACTCCCCAAGATCTTGACCGGAACCTCGCGCTGGATCTCGTGCGCGTCACCGAGGCGGCCGCCATGTCGGCCGGCCGCTGGGTGGGCCGCGGCGACAAGGAGGGCGGCGACGGCGCCGCCGTGGATGCCATGCGGAAGCTGATCAACTCGCTCCCGATGCGGGGCGTGGTCGTGATCGGCGAGGGCGAGAAGGACAACGCCCCGATGTTGTTCAACGGCGAGCAGGTCGGCGACGGCACCGGGCCCGAGGTGGACGTGGCGGTCGACCCGATCGACGGCACCACGCTGATGAGCAAGGGCATGCCGAACGCGCTGGCCGTGCTGGCGGTGGCCGAGCGCGGCGCGATGTTCGACCCGAGCGCCGTCTTCTACATGGAGAAGCTCGCCGTCGGCCCGGACTGCGCCGACGTCATCGACATCAACGCCGGCGTGTCGGAGAACCTGCGGCGGATCGCCCGGGTCAAGAAGGCCGGGCTGTCCGACGTCACCGTCTGCATCCTCGACCGGCCGCGGCACGCCCAGCTCGTCGAGGAGGTACGCCAGACCGGCGCCCGGATCCGGTTCATCAGCGACGGCGACATCGCCGGCGCGATCAGTGCCGCCCGGGATCAGTCCGATGTGGATGTGCTGATGGGCATCGGCGGTACGCCGGAGGGCATCACCGCCGCGTGCGCGCTCAAGTGCATGGGCGGGGCCATCCAGGCCAAGCTGTGGCCCCGGGACGAGGCCGAGCGGGAGAAGGCGCTGGCCGCCGGGCACGACCTGGATCGGGTGCTGACCACCGACGACCTCGTCCGGGGCGAGAACATCTTCTTCGTGGCGACCGGCGTCACCTCGGGCGACCTGGTCCGGGGCGTACGCTACCGCGCCGGGACGGCGTACACGCAGTCCCTGGTCATGCGGTCGAAGTCGGGCACCATCCGGGTCATCGACTCGTACCACCGGCTGGAGAAGATCAGCCTCTACTCCGTGGTGGACTTCGACGGACGCCCGTTGGGCGACGCGGAGCCCGGTGCGCTATGACTTTCCTGTGATCAACAAGTACGCGCGACTCGGCGGAGTCGCTCTCGCCGTCCTCGGCGGGGCCGGCGTCGCCGCTCAGTCCCGGGTCAACGGCGCGCTCGCCGGTCGCCTCCACAGTGGAGTGGCCGCTGCGGTCGTGTCGTTCGGCACGGGGCTGATCATCCTGACGGTCGCGCTGCTGTTCTTCAAGCCGGCCCGGACCGGGCTCGCCCGCGTACGCACCCTGCTGCGCAAGGGTGATCTGCGCTGGTGGGAGTGCGCCGGCGGGGCCTGCGGGGCGTTCCTCGTGGCCTCCCAGGGATTGACCGTCGGCTCCCTGGGCGTCGCCCTGTTCACCGTCGCGATCGTCGCCGGGCAGTCAGTGAGCAGCCTGCTCGTCGACCGGGCCGGGCTGGCGCCGGGCGGGCCGCGCCCGATCACGCTCACCCGCGCGGTCGGCACCGCGTTGACGGTGGCGGCCGTCGTCCTCGCCGTCTCCGGCCGCCTCAGTACGCCCGGCGCCCTCGGCCTGGCGATCCTGCCGGTGCTCGCCGGTGCGGGGTCGGCTTGGCAGCAGGCGATGAACGGCCGCGTACGCCAGGTCTCCGAGGGCGTCGTGGCGACCACCTTCATCAACTTCCTGGTCGGGTCGGCCGCGTTGCTGATCACCTTCGGCGTGTGGTCCGCCGTTCAGGGTCCGCCGACCGGGTCGTTGCCCGGCGAACCCTGGTACTACGTGGGCGGCACGCTCGGCATCATCTTCATCGCGATCGCCGCCGCGTTGGTCCGGCACATCGGCGTCCTGTTGCTCGGTTTGGGCATGATCGCCGGGCAGGTCGGCGGCGCGGTCCTGCTCGACGTGGTCGCTCCCGCCGGCGGCGAGCACCTCGACGCCGCGACGCTCGCGGGTGCCGCATTGACGCTGGTCGCAGTGGGAGTCGCGGCGATTCCACGGGTTCCCCGACATGCCTGAGAGCAGTGCTCTGCTAGGTTGTGGACCATGACAGCCGCATCACCCCGTACTCGCGGGCGCGCCGAGACGATCGCCGAGATCAAGGCGATCGCCAAACGCCATCTCGCGTCGGACGGCACGAACCTCTCGCTCCGGGCGGTCACCCGGGAGCTGGGCATGGTCTCCTCGGCGGTCTACCGGTACTTCGCCAGCCGCGACGAACTTCTGACGGCGCTCCAGATCGACGCGTACAACGAGCTGGGCGACGCGATCGACGCCGCCGACGGCTCGGTGCCCACGAACGAGCACAGAGGACGCTGGATCGCCGTCGGCCGCGAGCTGCGTACCTGGGCCGACGCCCACCAGCCCGAATGGGCGCTGCTCTATGGCCCGCCCGCGCCCGGCTACAAGGCTCCCGACGAGACGGTCGAGCCGTCGATGCGCCCGATCCGGGTGGCCGGGCAGATCCTGGCCGACGCCGTCGCGGCGGGTGTACTGCGGCCGGCCCCCGGCGAGCGGCTTTCCCGCACGACCCGCGAGGAGGTGGCCCGGCTTCGCGAGACCTTCTTCCCGGTACTGCCTGAGCCGGTCGTGTTCCGCCTGCTCACGGCGTGGGCGACGGTGTTCGGCTCGATCGGCTTCGAGCTGTTCGGCCGCTCCGGCCCGCCGCTGCTCGACCCGGCCGCCATCCTGGAGCACCAGCTCACCGAGATGGCCGACTACATGGGCCTCCGCTAGTCGGCGGAGCCGCCGGACGAGTGGCCGGGGAACAGGTGCGCCTCCGGGTTGACGGCCACCGCGGCGTTGTTGACCGCGGTCGCGGCCTCGCCGAACCCGGTCGCGATCAGCCGGACCTTCCCGGGGTACTCCACGATGTCGCCCGCCGCGAAGACCCGTGGCAGGTTCGTCGCCATCGTGGAATCGACCGTGATGTGCCGCTTGTCCAGGGTCAATCCCCAGGTGCCGATCGGGCCCAGGTCGGCGGTGAAGCCCAGCGCCGCGACGATCACCGTCGCCTTATGGGTACGCGTGCCGTCGGGCCCGCTGATCTCGACCGCTTCGACGACTCCGTTGCCGACGATCTTCGTCACCTGCGAGTTGACCAGGATGCTCACCGGCGTCTCGCGTACGCGGTCCACGGTGGCGGCGTGCGCACGGAACTTGTCCCGGCGGTGCACCAGGGTGACGCTGGCCGCGATGTCGTGCAACGCGAGCGCCCAGTCGAACGCGGAGTCGCCGCCGCCGACGATGACGACGTCGTGCCCGGCCAGGTCGGCCAGGTGCGGGACGAAGTAGACGATGCCCTCGCCGGTGAACACGTCGGCGGCGGGCAACGGGCGCGGCTTGAACGACCCGAGCCCACCGGTGATGATCACCGCACCGCAGGTGTAGGACTCGCCGTCGCTGAGGCTGAGGACCGGCCGCTCCCCCGCGTACGTCAGGGCGCCGGCCTGCGCGCCGAGCCGATAGATCGGCGAGTACTGCGCCGCCTGCTCGACGAGGTTGGCGACCAGCTCCCGGCCCCGGATGGCGGGGAAGCCGGCGACATCGAAGATGAGCTTCTCGGGGTACATCGCGGTGATCTGACCGCCGGGCTCGGGCAGGGCGTCGACCACGACCGTCGACAGACCGCGGAAGCCCGCGTAGTACGCGGCGAAGAGCCCGGTCGGGCCGGCCCCGATGATCGCCACATCGATGTCGCTCATACCCCAGACGCTAGGGCACTCGATCGAGGTCGTCCATGGTCTTCCGGATGGCATCGGCGAAATGTGAGACCTCGGTGTAGACCCCCGGGTACGCCTTGCGAGCGCAGCCGACGCCGAAGCTGACGATGCCGATCTCGACGAACTGCCCGTCATGGGCACGTTTCACCATCGGGCCGCCGGAGTCGCCCTGACAGGTGTCCACGCCGCCGCGGCGGACGTCGCCCGCGCAGATCATCTCGTCCGGGCGGAACTCGTACCCGGCCTTGGCGTACGCGGCGGCGCAGGTGGCGTCGGCGACCAGCGGCACTTTCGCCGTCCGCAGCCGCCGCTGGGCGGCGAACGAGTTCTCGCTGGTCGTCCCCCAGCCCATGATGGTGAAGGTGCCGAAGTCGTCGCCGCCTCCGCTGAGCCGGAGCGTCGGCAGGTTCAGCGGGTCGCGCAGCTTGATCACGGCCCAGTCCCGCCCCTCGGTGACGCCGCTGAAACCGGGCGCCCGATGCACGTAGACGCTGTTCACCACGGTGGCGTGCGGGTCCTTGAGGTCGTGCGACCCAGCCGTCACCCGGATCTTGGTGTTCTTCCCGGTCGCCCCGGCGCAGTGCGCGGCCGTGAGCACGAACTGCGGCCGGATCAACGCCCCGGCACAGGACACCGACAGGTGGACGACCCAGGGAAAGTCCTCGCCCCGGGCCAGGACTCCGCCGACGACCTCCGCCCGGTGCCGTCGATCGGCGGTGGCGTACGCCGGGACGGGAGTGAGCAGCCCGAGCAGAGCCGCGGCCAGGATCCAGCTGGTCAACCGTCGCATCGCAACCCCCGTACGCAAGATCGGCCTCACTCGGCTTAACGCCGCCGGGCCGCCGGGGTCACCGCTGCTAGGCCCAGTCCTTGCGGGCGGCGTGGAAGCCGAGCTGGACTCGGGTGGTCACCCCGGCCAGATCCATGAGGTGCCGGATGCGCCGCTGCACCGTCCGGGCCGACAGCGCCAGGCTCCCGGCGATGGCGTGATCGGTGAGCCCGGCCAGCAGCAGCATGAGGATCTGGCGGTCGACGTCCTCCAGGTCGTCGCCGGCCTCGATGCCGACCGTGGCGTCGGGGCGTACGCGCACCGGCCGGGCGCGCTGCCAGACCTCTTCATAGAGCGCGATCATGGCGTCGAGTACGCCGCTGGCCTGCACGAGCACGGAGGCGGGCGCGGTGTTCTGATCCTGCAGGAGGGGCAGCATGCCCAGTTCGCGGTCGGCGATGATCATCTTGATCGGCACCTTGTCGACGAACCGGACCTCTTCGCCTTCCTCCAGCGCCTCGGCGATGATCTGGTGGCCGCCGGCCATCTCCAGGAAGGCCCGGTCGACGATGACGCGATAGCGCACGCCCCGGGCCATCGACACCGGTTCGGCCGAGTTCTCGCCCGGCGGCACGACGGTCAAGTTGGGCACCACCATGGACCGGACCTCGATCCGGGCGGCGTGCTGCACCTGGGCGAACCGCTGGCGGACGGCGTCGGTTCCGGTGATCACCTCGATCACGTCACCCGCCGTACGCCCGATCGTGGCGAGCCGATGGGCCTCGGCCAGCGCCACGAGTTCGGTCTCGGCGGAGCGGAGGTCGTCCCGCTGCTGGCGCAGCAACGCACCCAACGCGACGGCGGGCGGTGCGACGGCGTACCCGTTGTCCTCGAAGAGCACGAGCCCACGGGCGGTGAGTGAGCCGAGGAGACCGGCCACGACGGCGGCCGGGAGACCGGCACCGGCTTCGAGGTCCGCGGCGGCGACCGGGCCGGGGAGGGTGACCAGCGTGCGGTAGAGCCGCTCCTCGTCCTCGGCGAGGCCCAGCGCGGTGAGCATGGACCGCACGATACGAACCCCGAGCGGCACGCGGAACCCCCTGGGCGAGCTGTGATGATGCTGTGATCACGGGCGGGGTGGGACCTCGCGGCCCCACCCCGCCGTCGAACAGGGTCAGCGGATCCCGTAGGCCCGGATGACTTCCTGCTTGATGGTGTAGCCGGCGTCGGTGACCGCCGTCGCGCGGACCGAGGCGAACCCGGTCTGACGCGGCAGCCGCAGTTCGCCGGCCCACTTCCCGGACTCCAGGCGCAGGCTCACCTTCTGCCAGGTCGCACCGTCGTCATAGGAGACCTCCAGGGTGACCGAGGTGACCTTGCCGACCGCGTCACCGCCGCCACCGGCCTGGGGACCGGCGGTGAGAGCGATCGGCTGGCGAGCCCCGGCCGGTAGGTTGCCCCGGAGGTCGGTCTGGGCGAGGTAGTTCAGCTCCAGCAACGCGAGCGGCTCGAAGTACTCGCTGTTCACGGTGTCGGAGAAGAACTCCCACTCGGTGTGCGTGCGGGTGGACAGGGCCGAATCCCGTGAGGCGTCCAGAACCAGCTTGTACGGCTTGTTCCCGGCGGGCACGTCCTCCCACTGCATGTCCGAGCTGTACTTGTTCTCCTTGATGAGGGTGTCGCCCTGGTAGAGCCACATGTGGGTGGGCACCGAACCCCAGTCGAGCGAGCCGCCGTGGTCGATCCCCTCGCCGGAGGCCGTCCAGGCCTGGACGTTCAGCGTCAGGTAGTCCTGCCACCGCGAGTTGCGGACGGAGTAGCCCTCGCCGAAGGACGGGTGCACCACCGGCGCGAACCAGGTCAGCTTGGTCGTGGAGCCCGCACGGTAGGTGTTGAGGTACCCGCGGTCCTCCCAGTCGCCCTGGCTGTGCGTCTCGTGATACGCAATGCCCGGCGTGACCCACTCGGTACGCGTACCGGGGTACCACTCCCGCTCCTGGAACCCGACCGCCGGCGTGAAGGTCATGTTGTACCGGAAGCCGCCGCCCTCCTGGTCGGTGACCGACTGGTAGCGGGCGTCGATCCGGGCCAGCTGAGCCGTCGACGGCCGGTACACGAGGTCGGCGTTCGGGATCTGTCCGGTGTAGACCTTCGCGAGGTCGTAGATGTAGGTGGCGTACGGGACCTGCTTGGCGGTCAGCCGGGCGACGCCCGACTTCGCGAGCGCCGTGAGCACCCGGCCGAGATCCCGGTGCACGGTCGCGACCGGGATGGTCGCGCCGTCGTAGTACTCGTTGAGCCGGCCCACCCCGTCGTTGACCACGACGAGGAGCTTCGCGCCGTCCGCCGCCGCGTTCGCGGCCCGGTCGGCCGGAGCGACGTCGTCGCTGCGCTCCACCACAGCGATCTTGCCGCGCGCGTTCACCTTGGCGAAGTCGTCGGCCGAACCCTTGCCCGCGTAGACCACGCCCAGATTGGCGCTGCCGGCCTTCAACGTGCTACCTGGCTGCACGGTCGTGTCGAAGCGGAGCAGACCGCCCAGCCCGGTCAGGCCGAGCATCGGCTCGCCCTGACGGTAGGAGGTGTCGAGAGTGAACGAACCCTTCGTCACCTTCTCCGTCGGCGACGCGTACGCGTCGTCGTACATGACCGGCAGCTGGACGGCGTCCCGGTAGCCGGTGCCGTCGCCGTACTCCACCTGGAAGTCGAGCAGCCGCTGCCGGTCCTCGACCCGCTGCGGCGCGTCGATGTCGACCTTGCGAGCCTTGGTCGCGTCGAGCACGACCTCCTTCGGCGAGGTCAGGTCGACCTGCGGCGCGACCAGGAGGGCGATGCCCTGCTCGTCGGCGTGGTCCCCGGCGACGTCGATCGCCGTCTCCAGGGTGTACGTCCCGGGCTGCATCCGGTAGGTGGCGTCCCCGTCGACGTACGCGACACCCGGCCAGAAGTCGCCGGCCTTGTTGATCACGACGTACCCGGCGGCCGGGTTGCCCGACCGGTCGCGCAGCCGGACCGTGAGGTCGTACCGCTCGTCCTCCTTGACCATGCCCAACGCCGTACGCGTGACGACGGTCCCCGTCGCGGCGTCGGCCCCGAGCAGCAGGCCGGAGAAGGTGCCCGTCGCGTCGACCGTCGGGCCGGTGACGTTCACCGTCGCCTCGCCGCCGGCCGGCACGGTGACGCTGCTCTGCGACACCGTGAAGGGTCCGCCGCCGGTCACGCTCAACGCGAGGGTGACCGCGGACGTGCCGCTGTTTCGGAAGGTCACCGGCTTGGCGGTGGGCTGCTGCGACGAGTCGTGCGGCCAGGCGTACATGCCGTAGGACAGTGAACCGGTCGCGTCCACCGTGGTGGTGATCGCGTTCGCGACGTCGACCCGGCCGGTGCCCACCTCGAACGGCGTGTACCAGTCGGCGAGGCCCTTCGCGCTGCTCATCAGCGCGTCCTTCAGGCGCGGGCCGGACCAGTCCGGGTGCCGCTGCTTGAGGATGGCGGCCGCGCCCGCGACGTGCGGGGTGGCCATCGAGGTGCCCGAGATCGTCCAGTACATCCCGTCGCCCTCGGCCGGCGACTGCTGCTGCGACCGCGCCGCGGTGATGTCCACGCCCGGGCCGGTGATGTCCGGCTTGAGGCCACCCGTCTTCCACAGTGGACCGGTCGAGCTGAAGTACGCCAGCGCGTCGCTCTTGTCCACGGCGCCGACGGTGAGCGCCGACGCGGCCGAGCCGGGCGAGCCGATCGTCTGCGGGCCGTAGTTGCCGGCGGCGATCACGAACAGCGAGCCGTACTGCGCCGACAGCTGGTCGACGGCGACCGCCATCGGGTCGGTGCCGTCGGAGACCTCGGTGCTGCCCAGGCTCATGCTGATGACGGTCGCGCCGGACTGCGCGGCCCACTCCATGCCGGCGATGATCCAGGAGTCGGCGCCCTCGCCGGAGTTGTTGAGCACCTTCCCGACGATCAGGTCGGCGCCGGGCGCCACGCCCTTGTACTTGCCGCTCGACGCCGCGCCGGTGCCCACGATGGTCGACGCGACGTGCGTACCGTGGCCGTGGAGGTCGGAGGTGTCCTCGCCCGGCACGAAGCTGACCTTCTCATCGACCTGCGTCACGAGGTCGGGGTGCGTCGCGTCGATGCCGGTGTCGAGCACGGCCACCTTGACGCCGTGCCCGTCGTAGCCGGCCGCCCACGCCTGCGGCGCACCGATCTGCGGCACGCTCTCGGCCAGCTGCACCTTGACCTTGCCGTCCAGCCACAGCTTCGCGACGCCCGTGGTGAGCTTGCCGGTCGTCGGGGCCACCGACTCCCAGAAGGTCCGCGCCTGCTTCTTCTCCGCGGTCAGCGCGGCTCCGTTCACCGCGGCCAGGCGGCGGGTCAGCTTGCTGCCGCGCGGCGCGGCCGTGGCGGCTCGCCCGTTCGAATAACTTGCGATCACTGGTACGCCGGAGGAATGCGCGTCGTCGTACCCCATCTCGATGAGGTCACTGACGTCGAAGAGGCGCCTGTCCACTTTGTTCGCGGCGATCAACGGCAGGACCTCGTCGGGCAGGACGAAGAGGTCACCGTGGACGGTGATGACGCGTACGCCGCCGGTGGCGGAATCAGGACGGTCGACGGTGGCGGTCTGGGTGCCGTCGACGAGCGTTCGGACGGTGACCACGTCACCGGTCACCAGGGTGACTTTGTTCGTCTTGGCCGCGACCGGCTGGGCGGCGAGGCGGGGCTTGTCGGCCGCCGCCGGACTGCCCGGCCCGGTGAGCCCGGCCGCGACGATCGCGAGGGTGGCGCCCGCGGCGGCGAGTCCGCGCCATCGGCGCGAGGACGAGGGGGATGACATGCGGAAGGTCTACCGGCCGGTCATCCTTCCGGACAACGTATTGACGGTGGCGACAAAGCGTCTTGACGCAAAGTCGCCACCGTCAATGGTCGGTGGTGCGAGCCGATGAAGGCTAGTACCAGCCCTCGTCCTCGGAGTGCTGCCAAGCGCCGCACGGCGTCTTGTACCGGTTCTTGATGTACCCGAGTCCCCAGATGATCTGCGTGGCGGGATTGGTCTTCCAGTCGGCGGCGACAGTGCCCATCTTGCTGCCGGGCACGGCCTGCGGGATGCCGTACGCGCCGGACGAGGAGTT
Organism: Hamadaea flava; assembly: GCF_024172085.1. NCBI lineage: Bacteria > Bacillati > Actinomycetota > Actinomycetes > Micromonosporales > Micromonosporaceae > Hamadaea > Hamadaea flava. Next base: position 4,186,986 of record NZ_JAMZDZ010000001.1, read on the forward strand.
GTAGGACTTGTAGTTCCAGTGGCTTTCGCGGGTCCACAACTTGTCCAGACACGGCATCTGGTCGAGACCGAAGCCCGCCTTGAGCAACTCGGCGCAGCCGATCGCCTTGGCTCCGGTGTACGCCTTGCAGGAGCTGGGAATCGGCCCGTAGTCCGGGGGGCGGTTGGCAGTGCGGCGGCTCGCCTCGGCCTCGGCGGCCTTGGCCCGATCGGCCGCGGCCTTCGCCTCGGCGGCGGCCTTCGCGGCCGCCTCGGCCTGCTTGGCCTTCTGCTCAGCGGTGAGGCTGGCCCACTCGGCGAGGTCCTGCTTGAGGATGTCGTTCTCGGCGGCGTTCGCGCTGACCTCCGAGCCACCGTTCCCGGTCCGGCTGTCCGAATCGGAGTTCAGGTAGATGCCACCGGTGACACCGACGGCGAGGAGGGCTAGGGCTGCGACGCGGACACCGATGCGACTGACCGTCACTGGGCAGTCCCTTTCGTGGGGCGACAGGACCACCACGGCGGGATTGCTTCAGCGGGGGGTTTCAATGGGGGTTCCGCCGTGGCTCGACCTCCCACCCTGGCGAAGTCAGCCCGCGTACGCGAGCCGCGGGCCACCGAGTGTGGCCCGCGTCACGCCGCAAATATGGACCTAGTTGGGCAGATCCTCCAATAGATCGGTGACCATCTCCGCGATCGGGGACCGTTCGGATCTCGTCAGAGTGACGTGGGCGAAGAGCGGATGCCCCTTCATCGCCTCGATCACCGCGGTCACCCCGTCATGCCGGCCGACCCGGAGATTGTCACGCTGAGCTACGTCATGTGTCAGAACGACTCGGGAGCCCTGCCCGATGCGGGACAGGACGGTCAGCAGCACTCCCCGCTCCAGCGACTGCGCCTCGTCGACGATGACGAACGCGTCGTGCAGGCTGCGCCCGCGGATGTGGGTCAACGGCAGGACCTCCACGAGCCCGCGCGTCTCGACTTCCTCCATCACGTTCTCGTGGACGACCGCGCCGAGCGTGTCGAAGACGGCCTGCGCCCAGGGCGACATCTTCTCCGACTCGCTGCCCGGCAGGTAGCCCAATTCCTGGCCGCCGACGGCGTACAGCGGACGGAAGACGATCACCTTCTTGTGCTTGCGGCGCTCCATCGCCTGCTCCAGTCCGGCGCACAAGGCCAGGGCCGACTTGCCGGTGCCGGCCCGGCCGCCCAGCGAGACGATCCCGATCGAGTCGTCCAGCAGCAGGTCGATCGCGATCCGCTGCTCGGCCGACCGACCGCGTACGCCGAAGACCTCCCGATCGCCGCGCACGAGCCGCACCGTCTTGTCCGCGTGCATCCGGCCGAGGGCGCTGCCGTTCGAGCTGTGCAGCACCAGTCCGGTGTGGACCGGCAGCTCGATGTCGACGTCGATCGGGTGCCCGTCGTACAGGCGGGCCACCGCCTCCGACGAGACGTCCAGCTCCACCAGACCGGACCAGGTGGGGTCGGCGGCCTGGCCATGCCGGTACTCGTCGGCGGGCAGGCCGACCGCGGCCGCCTTCACCCGCAGCGGCATGTCCTTGCTGACCAGCGTCACCGGCCGGCCTTCGGCGGCCAGGCCGAGCGCCACGGACAGGATCCGCGCGTCGTTCGTCCCGGTCCGGAAACCCGAGGGCAACAGCATGGGATCGGCGTGATTCAGCTCGACCCGCAGAGTCCCGCCCACGTCGGTGATGGGCAGGGGCTGGTCGAGGCGGCCGTGCCGGACCCGGAGCTCGTCGAGGCGCCGCAACGCCTCGCGGGCGAACCAGCCGAGTTCGGGGTGATGGCGCTTCGCCTCCAGTTCGCTGATGACGACGAGCGGAAGCACGACGTCATGCTCTGCGAATCGGAAGACGGCCGCGGGATCGGCGAGGAGGACGGAGGTGTCCAGCACATATGTGTGCCTGGTTCCCTCACTGGTGATGCCGTGTGATGGGGCGACCATGACTCACGTTAGCGGCATCTCCGCCACCTCCGCCAGACCCCACGCCGTAACAGTTAGTACCAGCCAGTGGACTGTGAGTGAGCCCAGGCCGCCGACGGCGAGCCATAGACCGACCTGATGTAACCGAGACCCCACTTGATCTGCGTGGCCGGATTGGTCCGCCAGTCCGAACCGGCCGTGGCCATCTTGTTCCCGGGCAACGCCTGCGGAATGCCGTACGCCCCGGAGGAGGGGTTCTCGGCGGTCGCGTCCCAGCCGCTCTCGCGGTTCCACAGCTTCACCAGCGGACTCATCTGACTGTAGGAGAAGCCGTACGAGGGCAGCAGTTTGCAGGCGATCAGCTTGTTGCCGCTATACGCCGTGCAGGACGCCGGAATCGTGGCGGTCTTCTTCGGCGTCGCGACCTTCGTAGCCGTCTTGGCCGGACTCGGCTTCACCGAAGGGCTGGGACTCGAACTGACGGAGGCGCTGGGGCTGACGCTCGGGCTCTCGGTCGGCCGGTCGTAACTCCGATCGGCGGCCTCACTCGCGGCGCGGTCCGCTTGAAGCGACGAGACGGTCTGCTCATCGGCCGAATCCTGGGTCAACGCGAGGCCGAGTCCACCGGCGGCGAACAACGCCGCACCGAGCAGTCCGACCATGATCTTGCGGGGGTAAGGCATGGGGGATGCCTTCCTTTCGTCGTGCAGGGGTCCGCACGACGTTCTCCGCTGAGCAGCTCAGGGGCAAGGAAACATCGAAGAATTGTGGAATTGGCCACGGCCGGACGCGGGCGTACCTCGCCAATCGGACCCAGGCCGCCTTGACCTGGCCTTCAGGCTCGCTCAGGCGCTCTCCGGCAGCCTGGGGCTCGCTCAGGCGCCGAACCGGCGCTGGCGGTGGGCGTACGCCCGAAGTGCCCGGAGGAAGTCGATGTGCCGGAAGTCTGGCCAGTTCATGTCGCAGAAGTAGAACTCGGAGTGCGCGGACTGCCAGAGCAGGAAGCCGGACAGCCGCTGCTCGCCGCTCGTCCGGATGATCAGGTCGGGGTCGGGCTGCCCCTTGGTGTAGAGGTGCTCGGCGATGTGCTCGACGTCGAGGACCTCGGCCAGCTCCTCAAGGGTGCCACCGGCCTTCGCGTGCTCCTGCAGCAGCGATCGCACGGCGTCGGCGATCTCGCGGCGTCCGCCGTAGCCGACCGCCATGTTCACGACCGCGCCGCCGACCCGGTCAGCCGTCTTCTCCTCGGCCGCCTTGAGCGTCAGCGCGTTTCGGGCGGGCAGCAGGTCCATCGCGCCGGCCATCTTCAGCCGCCAGGGGTTGCCCTCCTCGGCCAGCTCGGTCGCCAGGTCGGAGATGATCTGCAGCAGCGGATCCAGCTCGGCCGGCGGACGGCGCAGATTGTCGGTGGCCAGCAGGTAGAGGGTCACGTGCGGGATGCCGGCCTCGTCGCACCAGCGCAGCAGATCGATGATCCGGCGCGCGCCGACCCGGTGGCCGTCGTTGGGGTCGACGTAGCCCATCTCCTTGGCCCAGCGGCGGTTGCCGTCGCACATCACGCCGACGTGCCGGGGCCGGATCTTGTTGATCAGCTTGCCCTCGAGCCGGCGCTCGTACAACGAGTACACCAGGTCACGAACGGGCTTCACGCCTGGCAGCCTATCCCTCATCGCGGCCGCCCGCTCACCGTGACTGCCAAGCGTCGGGCGCCTTGGTGAGCGCCACGACGGGATCGGGCAACTGGCCGCTGACGATGTCGCTGAGGCTCACCTCATCGACCACGTTGCGGACGGCCGCGCGTACGGCGACCCAGAGGGTCGGCAGATGCTCGGCGGTCCCGGAATAGCTGGTCTGCTCGGGCCGGTGACCGCGTACGCCGGCCAGGGGTCCGTCGACGGCGCGGAGGACGGCGCCGACCGTCGTCTCGCCCGGGGTCCGGGTGAGGCTGTATCCGCCCTCGGCACCGCGGATCGAGATCACGATGCCGCCGCGGCGCAGGTCAGCGAGGATCGCTTCCAGGAACTTCCGAGGCAGTGCCTGGGCATCCGCCAGCGCCTGGGCGGAAATAGTCGCGGGGTACGCGGCGGCCAGCTCCAGAGCGGCCCGGACCGCGTACTCGCCGCGTGCGGAAATCTGCACGGTTACACCCTATGTGAACGGCCGCCTCGCGGTGGACGAGGCGGCCGTGGGACTGTGATGCCTCGCCGACGGCAAGCCGCCGACGATCACGCCCGGCGCACGTACCTGTGGCCGGGCAGGGTCGCCGTCACTCGACGCCGAGGCGGGCCTTGAGCGCGTCGAGCTCGGCCCAGAGTACGCCCGGCAGCTTGTCGCCGAACTTGGTGAACCATTCGGTGATCTGCGGAATCTCCGCCTTCCACTCCTCGGGGTCCACCTTCAGGGCGGCGATCACGTCAGCGGGGTCCAGATCCAGGCCCGAGACGTCGAGCGCCGCCGGCGTCGGGACGAATCCGACCGCCGTGTCCACGGCGTCGGCACGGCCCTCCAGCCGCTCGACGACCCACTTCAGCACTCGCGAGTTCTCGCCGTATCCGGGCCACAGGAACTGGCCCTCGTCGCCGCGGCGGAACCAGTTCACGTAGAAGATCTTCGGGAGCTTGGCCGCGTCCGGCGTCTCGCCGCCGCCCTTGCCCATCGCGATCCAGTGGCCGAAGTAGTCGCCGGCGTTGTAGCCGATGAACGGCAGCATCGCCATCGGGTCACGACGGACGACGCCGACCTGGCCGACCGCGGCGGCGGTGGTCTCCGACGACAGCGTCGCGCCCTGGAAAACCCCGTGGACCCAGTCGCGCGCCTCGCTGACCAGCGGGATCGTCGTCTTCCGGCGACCACCGAACAGGATGGCGTCGATCGGCACCCCGGCCGGGTCCTCATAGGACTCCGCCAGGATCGGGCACTGCTTGATCGGCGTGCAGAAGCGCGAGTTCGGGTGGCTCGACAGTTCGCCGGAGTCCGGCGTCCAGTCGTGGCCGTGCCAGTCGATCAGGTGCGCCGGCGGCTCACCCATCCCCTCCCACCAGATGTCGCCCTCGTCGGTCAACGCGACGTTGGTGAACAGGGAGTTGCCCTTGGCGATGGTCCGCATCGCGTTCGGGTTGGTCTTGTAGTCGGTGCCCGGCGCGACGCCGAACAGGCCGTACTCGGGGTTCACGGCGTACAGGCGGCCGTCGGCACCGAACCGCATCCAGGCGATGTCGTCGCCCAGCGTCTCGACCTTCCACCCCGGGATGGTCGGCTCCAGCATCGCGAGGTTGGTCTTGCCGCACGCGCTCGGGAACGCCCCGGTGACGTGGTAGACCTTCCCCTCCGGGCTGGTCAGCCGCAGGATCAGCATGTGCTCGGCGAGCCAGCCCTCGTCCCGGCCCATGACCGAGCCGATCCGCAGCGAGTAGCACTTCTTGCCCAGCAACGAATTGCCGCCGTAGCCGGAGCCGTAGCTCCAGATCAGCCGCTCCTCGGGGAAGTGGGTGATGTACTTCGTCTGATTGCACGGCCACTCGACGTCGGCCTGGCCGGGCTCCAGCGGCGCACCGACCGAGTGGAGAGCGTGGACGAAGTCGGCGTCGTCCCCCATGGCCTCCAGCACGTGCGCGCCCATCCGGGTCATCACCCGCATCGAGGCGACGACGTACGCCGAATCGGTGATCTCGACGCCGAACATCGGCCTCTCGGCGGTCAGCGGGCCCATGCAGAACGGGATGACGTACAACGTGCGACCGGTCATGCAACCCCGGTAGAGGTCGGTCATGAGCCGCTTCATCTCGGCCGGCGCCATCCAGTTGTTGGTGGGGCCGGCGTCCGCCTCGTCGGCGGAGCAGATGAACGTGCGCTCCTCGACCCGGGCGACGTCCGTCGGGTCGGTCCGCGCCCAGAACGAGTTGGGCTTGATCTCGGGGTTGAGCCGGACCAGGGTGCCCGCCTCGACGAGTTCGTCGGTGAGCCGCGTCCACTCCGCGTCCGAGCCGTCGCACCAGACGATCCGGTCGGGGGTGGTCAGCTCGGCGACCTCGCGTACCCAGGCGAGCAGCTTCGGATGGGTGGTCGGGGCGTTTTCCAGCCCCAAGCTGACGGTCGCAGCGGTCATGGCTCTCTCCTATGTGGTCGACATTGACCGGGAAGGAAGTCGTAGGGCGGCGCCAGAACCCGGCGGGTGCGACGGGATGGCGCGTTCACCTGAACGTGCCCTCAGCGTAAGCCCTGCTACGCCTCCTGAGCCCTTGCCGTCTTGTGAAGAACTGCACAAGCTGCGGCGTTTGTGCGCACGGACGTTCATTTCTCCGTCCCCGCGCGCGTCCGTGCGCAAACCTTGCCGTCGGGCCGTTGTTGATCATGGGGTTTCCGGTCGTGACTCACCGGCGAGACGACAGTTGACTCCATGATCAACGGGGAGGGGGCAGGGGTGGGGGCGCCGGGGGTTACGGGGGGATTGGGGGGTTCCCCTGGATGGGGGACGAAGGTTAGGGTTTTGGGGCATATCGGACAGCCTGCACATAGCTCCCCCCGGAGGCAGCGGTGACCGTTCAAATCGACTTTGCCCTCACCTCGGACGCGGAGTTGCTGACCCGCGTTCGCGGTGGCGACACCGACGCGTACGGCGAGTTGTATCGCCGCCACGCGGACGCGGCGAAGCGCCTCGCCGTCGTGCTGGCCCGCGATCGAGGTGAGGCCGAAGACCTGGCCGCCGACGCGTTCGCGCGCGTACTGGGCACGCTCCGGGCGGGCGGTGGGCCGCAGACAGCGTTCCGGCCCTACCTGCTGACCTCGGTACGCAATGCGTTCTACGACCGCGTACGCCGCAATCAGAAGGTCGAGCCGACCGACGTGATCGAGGAGTACGAGCGGCCCGAGCCGTACGAGGATCCGTCGATCGCCGCGCTGGAGCGGTCGTACGCCGCCCGCGCGTTCGCCCGGCTGCCCGAGCGATGGCGTGCGGTGCTGTGGCATACGGAGGTCGAGGGCGAGACGCCGACGCAGATCGCGCCGCTGTTCGGGCTGACGGCCAACGCCGTGGCCGTGCTCGCCTTCCGGGCTCGGGAACGGCTGCGCCAGGGATACCTCGCCGAGCACATCACGCTCACCGGGTCGCCTCGGTGCCACTGGACCGGCGAGCACCTGCCCGGCTACGTACGCGCCGGGCTCGCGGGGCGAGAACGCACCAAAGTCGAGGACCACCTCGCCGAGTGCGCTGAGTGCCGTCGCCTCCACCGCGAGCTGACCGAGGCGAACGTGAGCTTACGGGTGGTGCTCGCACCGTTGCTCCTGGGCGCGGCGGGGCCGGGGTATCTCGTCTCCACCGTGGCGAAGACCGGATTGGCCGGGCTGTGGGCGTCGCTGACGGCCGCGGTCGCCGCCTGGTGGCACGGGCTCACCGGCGGCCTCGTCCGCCTGGCGGGTGACGCCTGGTGGTGGCTGACCACGCTGCCGAAACGGCTGGCCCGGCGCTACGGCGGGCCCAACGTCGCCGCCGCGGGCGGGCTGATCCTCGCGGCCGTGCTCGGCGTGGCCGTGTTCGTCGTCAGCGTCGTCGCGCATCCGGGCCTGCCCCAGTCGTCGCGCGGTTCGACCGCCGCGGAACTGCCGGTTCCGGCCCCGGCGGAGCCGCCGTTACCGGCGACCACCGCACCGCAGCCGACGTCGGACACGAGTCCGACACCGCTGCCGACCGTCTCCGAACTGACCAGCCCCACGCCGAAGGCGCATGCCTCGCCGGCCGGCGCGCCCGAGGCCGTCTCCATCACCCCGGATCCGTCCGGCTCCTCGTATATGGCAGGCGGCAGAACCACACTGCCACTCGTGTTCAGCCGTACCGAATCCGGTAAACGCGCGGAGAGCTTGACGCTGGCCGACCGCTCCACCGTGCGTATCCCTAAAAGAAGCTGGACCTTCACCCTGGCCTTGCCCACCGGGGTGACGCTCGCGGGCCGTGCCGCGGGCGACGGCTGGACGTGCCGCGGCGCCTCCGCCGTGACCTGTACGCGAGCCGAGCCGGGCAGGCGGACGGTGGCCAGGGTGCCGATCGCCATCGGGCCGCAGGTGACCGGATTCCAGTCGGTCGGGCTGCGCTTCGCTGGACGATCTATGCAGTTCCGGCTGCCTATCGCGCCGATGGGGACGGTGACCGCCTTCGCGGGCACCGGACGGCTGCGCACGGCGGTCGGCGGCAGCGCGCTGCTCAGCTGCCTGCCCCGACCAGCCTGCCTGACTTCGGACAACAACGCGCTGACCATGGTGCCGCTGCTGCCCACGGAGACCGAGCCGGGTCCGCCCTACGGTCTGTTCGCACCCGGCGGTCCGACAACTCCGGAAGGGCAGCTCGCCGAGCTGGCCGGGGAGAAGGTCGCGAGCGGTGCCCTGGTGGAGATTCCCCGAGGCGCCCGCGTGCGCTGGGCCGGACTGGTCGTGGGCGGCTCGAAAGCCGTTCCTGGCCTGGTCGCGCTGCATGGGCCGGGCTCCGGCTGGCACCCGGTGAAACTGGTGCGCTCGGCGGGCCAGGCGTACGCGGACGTGACCCGGCTGCTCCAGGTCGACGGCGGCGGCGCGTGGTGGGTGGCCGCGCCCGCCGCTGCGGTGCCCGGCGGGCCCGGGGCATACGCGGGCTGGAGCATCGCCGTGGTCTACGAACAGGCGGCTGCGCCGCTGGCGGAGGTGGCCGTCCACCTCGGCCCCACCGAGCTCAACCGGCCGGACTCCCGCCTGACCGTACGCGTTCTCGACGGGGCCGAGGTCGAGATCGGCCTGGCGCTGTGGGAGGGCGACCGGGGACTGACCGGGGACTCGTTGCTGATCGGCCGCCGGGCGGTCGGCGATGCCGGCAACCTGGCCCGGGGCGAAAGCGCCAGCGCCCGGGCCGTCGCCTGCGCCAAGGGCGGATCGTGCGGCTGGCGTACGCCGGGAGTGGACGTGCTGCGGTTCGAAGGCCGCGCCGACGGCGGCACGATCACGCTGCGGTCCGGCAAAGATCCGCTCGTCCTCGGACTCCTCGCGTACGCCCAGCAGATCGACTCCCGGTAGTCTGAGCCCCGTGTTCCGATCGCTCTACAACCGCTTCCGCCACCTGATCCACGAACTCGGCAAGTTCGGGGTGGTCGGCGGTACGGCGTTCGTCATCGACACGGCGGTCTACAGCGCACTGCTGGCCGCCGACTTCGAGACGACCTTCGCGAAGATCATCGCGACCGTGATCTCGGCGACCTGCGCCTTCATCGGCAACCGGTTCTGGACCTGGCGGGACCGCCCACGTTCGGCCCTGCACCGCGAATACGTCCTCTATTTCACGTTCAACCTCATCGGACTGGGCATCACGCTGGCGGTGCTGGGCTTCAGCCACTACGTGCTGGGCTCCATCTGGCCGGTCTTCCAGACCGACCTGGCCGACCTGATCTCCGCGCAGATCGTCGGCAACGCGCTGGCCACGATCTTCCGGTTCTGGACATATCGGCGGTTCGTCTTCGCCGCGGCCGACAATCCGTCGGCCTGACGGGTACTTCTGAGCAACCCGGCGCTTCCCGGCGGGTCCGCTCGCTGCTTCCGTGCTTCTGGGATCGCTCGCCGGAACCCGTGCGGACCGTGCGGGCCGGGTAACAGATCGATGATGTTAGCTGTATTTCCGCTGTGTGTTGTGTAACGATCCCGGTGATTTGCCCCGCATACCCGGCCGATCGGTCGTCGGTTCGAGCAGCAATCCCCTAAGGTGGTACGGGTGCGTCTTGTCCGCTTCCTGCCCGAGCGATTCCAGCAGCTCGCCCATGAGGCCCTGAAATTCGGCCTGGTCGGCATCCTCAACACGCTGATCAACCTGGCCGTGTTCAACGCCCTCCTGATCGGCCTGCACGACGTCGGGCGGGTCAAGGCCAACTTCGTGGCGACCGCCGTCGCGACGGTCTTCGCGTACCTGATGAGCCGGTACTGGACCTTCCGTAACCGGCCCAGCGACCACTCCACTTCACGCGAGTTCGTCCTCTTCGTGATCTTCAACGTGATCGGCCTGGGCATCGAGTCCGCGCTGATCGGTGGCACCGTCTACATCCTGGGCACCAACAGCATCCTCGCGGTCAACATCGCCAAGGTGCTGGGCCTGGGCATCGGAACGGTGTTCCGGTTCTGGGCGTACCGGACGTTCGTCTTCCGGGGAGCGAAGCCGGCTCCTGCCGACGCTGTCGCCCTCGCCGAAGCCGACGACCTCGCCGAGAGCGAGGCGCTGGCCGCCGCCGTGGCCACCACGGGGACGCTCGGCGTCGAGGCCACGCTGGAGGAGATCGAGGCGGCGTACTCCGACGGGCTGCTCACCGAGGAGCAGTTCACCGAGCTGACCGCTTCGCAGCGCTAGCCGCGTTCTGCTTGCGACAAAGATCAGCGGAGTTTTCGTGGGGTTATGACACCACGAAAACTCCGCTGATCTTGTTGAGCGCTGGTTACTTCGCCGGGGCGGCGGGCCGCTCGTCGTCGTCGAAGCTGTGGGAGTCCCGGTCCGCCTCGACGATCTCGTAGAGGGCCGTCTGGACTCGCTCCACGTGCGGGATGTCGGAGAGGACCGACTGACCGCGCTCGCCGGCCGACTCGATGGTGAGGGTGCCACAGCCGAGCAGCCGCTCGATGAAGGTCTGCCCCATGGAGTGGTCGTTGATCCGGTTGACCGGGATGTCGCGCCGGTTGCGCGAGAAGACGCCGGTCTGGAGCAGCACGCGCTCGTTGGTGAAGACGTAATGCGTCGTCTTCCAGACGAGGTACGGCCACAGGGCCAGCCAGACGATGGCGACCAGCGCCAGCGCGCCGACCACGATGAGCCCGACCTGGTTGATGAAGACTCCGGCCAGGATGGTCGCGGCGATGGCGACGACGGTCACGAGGACCGGCCGGATCAGTGCCTTCCAGTGCGGGTGCAGATGCATGACGACGCGCTCGTCTCCGCTGAGCACGTCCTCGGGGAATGCCACGACTAACCTCCTGATGGTGCTGCTCTCGCAGTCGACGCGCTGAGGTTAGTCCCCGTCGTCCAGTCGCGCTATCGGTCGGTTCGCGGCATTGCCTGGGCATCCGTCCGAAGATGGACGATGTCGCCGGCCGCGATCGCCCGCCCGTCGACGACCAATCGGCCTTCGTTGTCCACAGTGGTGGCCCGGCCTCGGAGCTCCGCGCCGCCGGGCAGGATCGCGCGTACGTCGAGGCCGATGGTCGCGCAGACGCCCAGGTAGGCGGAACGCAGCCCGGATTCCTCGGGGTCGCCGCCGGCCGCCCGCCAGTCGGCGTACGCCGAAGCCAGCCGGTCGAGCAGCGCGGTCAGCAGCGCGTTGTTGTCCACGTCGGACGCACCGGCGAGTGCCAGCGACGTGGGCGGCAGCCCGGACGGCGGCGGGGGCGGCAACTGCTCCTCGGTCAGCCTGGTGTTGAGCCCGATGCCGAGTGCGACGGCTCCCGTGCCGGTGGCCTCGGCCAGGATGCCGGCGCATTTCCTCCCCTGGACGAGGAGGTCGTTCGGCCATTTGAGGACGGCGTCCACCCCGGCGAGGTCGCGTACGCCGTGGGCCAAGGTCACTCCCGCGAGCAGCGGCAGCCAGCCGAGCCGAGCCGGTGGAACGTCCGGGCGCAGGAGAACGCTGAACCAGAGCCCGCCGCCGGGCGGCGACTGCCACGTACGCCCCAGCCGACCACGACCGGCGGTCTGCGTACCGGCCGACACGACCAGCCCTTCGGGCTCACCGGCCAGGGCCGCCGTCAGGACGTCGGCATTGGTCGACCCGGTTTCCTGCACCTCGCGTACGCGGAAGTTCACCTGATCAGGGTCTCAGACGAATGGTTGATCAGGTTATCCACAGGCGCCTTGGAGGTGTCTTGCGGTGATGTCCCACGGTTCCGTAGCGTCGTCGGCGCACCGGAGTCCTGGGGAGGCGCTACCGGTGCACACGGGGAGGTTTCGCGAGTGGGCAATCCGCTGGTGGCCCAGACTCAGTCGTCCACGACGTGGTACACGGGTCTGGGCCTGGTCGAGGATGTCGCCCAGGTCTCCGAGGGCATCAAGAACGACAGTTGGGTCGACGGCACGCTCGGCACGGTCGGCGGCGCGCTCGATCTGGTCGGGCTGGCGCTGGATCCGCTCGGGTCACTCGTGGCCTGGGGCGTCTCGTGGCTGATGGAGCACGTCAAGCCGCTCAAGGAGGCGCTCGACTGGCTGGCCGGCAATCCGGACGAGATCGCGGCGCACGCGCAGACCTGGGAGAACGTGTCCAAGTACACGTTGGACGCCCAGAAGTACTACGCGGACGCGATCAAGGTGGAGACGGCATCCTGGATCGGCCCGTCGGGGGACGCGTACCGCCAGCACGCGGGCACCCAGCTGACCGTTCTGGAAGGCATCAGCAAGGCGACCCACGGCATTCACTACGCGGTGATGGGCGCCGGGCTGATCGTCGGCCTGGTCCGGGGCATCGTCCGGGACCTGATCGCCCAGTTCGTCGGGACGCTCGCCGCCCGGCTGCCACAGTGGCTGGCCGAGGCCGGTCTGACGCTGGGCCTGGCCACACCGGTCGTGATCGGCCAGGTGGTGTCGCTGGTGACGACCTGGGTCAACAAGATCCAGAAGTTCGTCCGGGCGCTGCTGTCGAGCCTCAAGAAGCTCATCCCGATGGTCAAGAAGCTCGGCGACCTGCTCGAGCAGCTGAAGGGCATCCTGCGCAAGCTCACCGGGAAGGCCGATGATCTGCCCGGCGGCAATCGGCCCGCCCGACTGGCCAACGAGGACTTCGACCCCGCCACCTGGGAGCCGACCGTCCAGCACCGGCCCGGCGCGACGGCGATCGGCAACGACCCCAACACGTTGAAGGCGTACTCCTATATCAAGACCGAGGACGGCGTGCATCAGGTCGTGATCCACGGCCGTCCGTCGGGCTTCCCGCACGACATGTCCCCGGCTGAGGTCGCCGCGATCATCAAAGCCAATCCGGACTACGTCCCCGGCACCCCCGTACGCCTCGTGACCTGCTACGGGGGCAACATGAACATGGCGGTGGCACGCGAGTTGAAGGCCACCGTGCACGGCTACAATCAGACGCTCATCGTCAACCCCGACGGCAGTTTCGTCTCGGGCGGTCAATGGCAGACCTTCGACTGGGAGCAGGACGGGTGGATGCTCGACTGAAGTTCTTCGGCTTCTTCGCAGACCTGGGTTACGTCGCCGGAACCGGCGTCACGGCCGCGGATCTGCTCGCCGAGTCGCGAGTGTCCCCAGACAAGTCGCGTGTGGTGGCGTACCTCCAGGGTGGCGAGCCGCTCACGATCGTGCCGGGGTTCCAGCGCGATCCGGGCGGTGACCTGGAACTGCCCGGCGGTGCCAGCGTCTACACCGACGGCGTGTGGGCCTGGCCGCACATCACGTACTACCTGGTCGAGCGCTACGACCTGGCGGTGCCCGACGAGTTCGCGGCGCACATGCGCGCCCGTGATTTCGAGCCCGCCTCGCCCGACCGGGAGCAGCTGAGCCGGCTGTTCCACGAACACGAGGGAATGCTGTCGCCCCGGCCGGAGCCGCCACTGCCGGACGGAGCCGTCCGCGTATCCGTCCTGCTGGTCAAGGAGGTCCAGGGCGCGGGCGAGGAGATGGTGGCGACCGTGGCCGCCGACGTGCTCGCCGGGGCGCTGCCGGTGGGCGCCCGCGTCACCGTGCCCGGCTCGCCGGAGCCGCTGGCCGTCGACGGCATCCGGGTCAAGGACGGCCCGGCTGAGACGCTCGCCGCCGGGCAGAAGGGCCTGGTGCAGTTGCGGGGCGCCGCCGCGATCGCCCTCCATGGCGGAGTCGTCCTCACCGGCTGACTTCTTTCCAAGGTGCGACCGCGTCGATGGCCCGCATCACAGCGACCAGCGGCCGAACGATCGTTAGGATCTCGGCATGACCGAGGCTCCGGATCCGCACACCACCGCCGGCAAGCTGGCCGAGCTGACCGCGCGTATCGACGAGGCGGTGCACGCCGGGTCGGCCCGCGCGGTGGAGAAACAGCATTCGCGCGGCAAGAAGACGGCGCGGGAGCGGATCGCCATGCTCCTCGACGAGGGTTCCTTCGTCGAGCTGGACGAACTGGCCCGGCATCGGTCGACGAGCTTCGGGCTGGAGAAGACCCGGCCCTACGGCGACGGCGTGGTGACCGGCTACGGCACCGTGGACGGTCGCCAGGTCTGTGTGTTCGCCCAGGACTTCACGGTCTTCGGCGGTTCTCTCGGCGAGGTCTTCGGCGAGAAGATCGTCAAGGTCATGGATCTGGCGATGAAGATCGGCTGCCCGGTGGTCGGGATCAACGACTCCGGCGGCGCGCGGATCCAGGAAGGCGTCGTCTCGCTGGGGCTCTACGGCGAGATCTTCTTCCGCAACGTCCGGGCGTCCGGCGTGATCCCGCAGATCTCCCTGGTCATGGGCCCGTGCGCCGGCGGGGCGGTCTACTCCCCCGCGGTCACCGATTTCACCGTGATGGTCGACCAGACCTCCCACATGTTCATCACCGGCCCGGACGTCATCAAGACGGTGACCGGTGAGGACGTCGGGTTCGAGGAGCTGGGCGGCGCGCGTACGCACAACACCAAGTCGGGCAACGCGCACTATCTGGCGGCCGACGAGGACGACGCGATCGAATACGTCAAGGCGCTGCTGGCGTACCTGCCGGCCAACAACATGGACGAGCCGCCGTCGGTGCCGGCCGAGCCGTCGCTGGAGGTGAGCCCGGACGACCAGGCGCTGGACGTCCTCATCCCCGACTCGGCCAACCAGCCCTACGACATGCACAAGGTCATCGAGACGATCCTCGACGACGGCGAGTTCCTCGAAGTCCAGCCGTTGTACGCGCAGAACATCGTGGTCGGCTTCGGCCGGGTCGAGGGCCGGCCGGTCGGCGTGGTCGCCAACCAGCCCATGCACTTCGCGGGTTGCCTCGACATCGCCGCGAGCGAGAAGGCCGCCCGGTTCGTGCGTACCTGCGACGCCTTCAACATCCCCGTGCTCACCTTCGTCGACGTCCCCGGCTTCCTGCCCGGCACCGGCCAGGAGTGGGAGGGGATCATCCGGCGCGGCGCCAAGCTGATCTACGCGTACGCGGAGGCGACGGTGCCGAAGATCACCGTGATCACGCGTAAGGCGTACGGCGGCGCGTACGACGTCATGGGGTCCAAGCACCTCGGCGCGGACTTGAACTTCGCCTGGCCGACCGCGCAGATCGCGGTGATGGGCGCCCAGGGCGCGGTCAACATCCTCTACCGGCAGGAGCTGGCGCAGGCCGCCGATCCGGTGACCGAACGCGCCAAGCTGATCGCGGAGTACGAGGACGCTCTGGCCAATCCGTACGTCGCCGCCGAGCGCGGTTACGTCGACGCCGTCATCCAGCCGTCGTCGACCCGGGCGCACATCACCCGGGCGCTGCGCACGTTGCGGACCAAGCGGGAGACGTTGCCGCCGAAGAAGCACGGCAACATCCCGCTCTGACGGCCACGATCCGGTAACGGTTTGCGGCGCACGCCAGGCGATCGGTCAGAGCCGGTCGACCTGGGCGAGCGCGATGCGGCGTACCTCGGACTCGGTGAGCTGCGTACCGGTGACGGTGGCGACGGTGGATCCCCGGCGGACCACCGCCGTCCACCACTCCTTGGCCGGTTCCGCGCCTTTGACGTGGTCGCTGCGCACCATCAGGGAATCGTCGCCGGCGAACCCCTCCGCCTCGATCGTGTGGCTCGCCAGGACTTCGCCGTCGTCGTATCGCGGGCAGGCCGCGATCACCTTGCGTACGTCGGTCATGGCCTGATCGGCCCAGCTGTCCGCGTACCCCTCCAGGATCAATCGCACCTCGCGGCCGTGCCCCTGGCTGAAGGCCGCGGCGCGGGCCGCGGCCCGGTGGCGTTGTGCGGGATAGTCGGCGGCGGCGTAGACCGGGCACCCGCTCACCGCGAAGGACCAGCCCAAGTCAGCTGGTACGCCGACCGGCCGCCAACCGGCGCCGGGTATGTCGCGTCGAGTGAGCAGATCCGCCGCGTGAGCGGAGCCGGCACTGACGGCCGGCGCGGACGTCCCCGTCGTACGCGGTTGGCATCCCGCGGTCGCGGCGAGCACGAGAACGGCGATGACCAGGGTGCGTGATGCCACGGTAGGGGTAACGCGCCCAGCCGGGTACGGGCAACGCGCGAACCCCGGCGATCACCTTTATCCCCAAGTTATCCACAAGTAGCGGATCGGGTAGCACGTCGTTGCCTTGGCAAAGTACTCTCAGCATCGATCGCTCGAACATTGGGGAGGGTCTGGCGATGCTTGACGCGGGCGGCGGCGGCGGTGGCGGCACCAGCTGGTATGACAAGGACACGCCCACCATGTGGGCATATATCAGCGAAATCAACACCGAGCCGATGTGGAAGCAGGCCGGCGGCTGGCAGAAGGCCATCGACCTGGCATCCACCAATTTGTACCGATTGAAGGACTTCCGGGAGCAGCTCGTGACGGCGTGGCCGCCGGACAAGAGCACAGCCTCCAAGGCTTATGTCGACAAGCTCGACGAGCTCATCAAGAGCGTGCAGGACGTTTACGACGGTGCGGTCACCAACAAGACCAGCGCGACCAACCTCGCCTCGGCGATCGGCGAGGCGCAGTACAAGGTCAAGCCGTTGTACGACCAGTGGCTCGAGAACCTCGGCAAGCAGTCGACCTACGACCAGAACCTCGCGGCGAAGAAGACCGAGCTGGCCGACAAGTACGGCGCGAACAGCCGGTCCTACTCGACGTCGCTCGGCTCGTGGATGCGGTCGAATCCGGACCCGAACGTGGCGGCCAAGCAGGAGGCGCTGGACAGCCAAGCTCGGACGACGATGTCGACCCTGAGCACCGATCTGGTGGTCAGCAAGGGCAACATGGTCGAGCCGCAGCCCTACACGCCGCCGAAGCTCGCCGGAAAGTCGCGTGACGACAGCGGCGGCGACAGCGGCAGCACCGGATCGACTGGATCCACCGGATCGTCGAGCTCCTACAGCGGCAGTTCGAGTTCGGTCCCGCCGGTGGTTCCGATGCCGGCCTACATTCCGCCGTCGCAGCCGTCGCTGACGGGTAGCACCTACGTGCCCAACCCGACGGTGCCGACGCCGACGCCGATGCCGATCGCGCCGACGTTGCCGGGAGCGCCGCCGACCGGCCCGATCGGTCTGACGCCCCCGGTTCCGCCAGTCGGTCCGCAGGGCATCATCAAGCCGAATGTGCCGCCGGGCCCGACCGGGCCCACGGTTCGCCCCGGCCCGATCGGTCCCAACAACCTTCTCGGCGGCAAGAACCCGCTGGGCGGCCCGCCCGGTTCGCGTCCGCTCGTCAACCCGCAGGGCATCATCGGCCAGCAGGGTGGCCGCCCCACGACCGGCGGCATGCCCGGCCGGGGCGGCGTCAACCCGGCCGGTGGCGTGGTCGGCGGTCGCGGCGCGGGCGGAGTCGGCGGCCCAGGCGCGGCCGGTGGCCGCGGCGGCGTCGGTGGCGCAGGTGCTGCCGGTGGCCGAGGCGCGGGCATGGTCGGCGCCGGAGCCGGCGGTCGCGGCAAGCGCGGCGAGGACGAGCACGGCAACGAGTGGGATCCGGACAACCCGTGGGAGGTCGCGGAGGGCGTCACGCCCGTCGTCGACGCCCCCGGCGACTTCGGTCCCATCGACCCCGGACCCGCGATCGGCGGCCGGTGGTGAGGTTGCTTCGCCGGTCGGCGCTGGCGGCGCTGGCGGCTTCGGCCGTCCTCGCGTCCGCCACGCCGGCCGCGGCGCACGGCGATGCCATCCGCGCCAAGCAATGGCACCTCGGCTACCTGAACATCGCCCAGGCTCACCAGATCGCCCAGGGCCAAGGCATCACGGTCGCCGTGATCGACACTGGAGTGGCCGATCACCCGGATCTGACCGGTAACGTTCTCACCGGCGTCGACGTGATCAAGGGCGGCACCGGCAACGGCCGCGCTGACGACACCGGGCACGGCACCGGCATGGCGGGGATCATCGCCGCGCACGGTCACGGCACCAACAACCGCGACGGCGCGTTGGGAATCGCGCCCAAGGCGAAGATCCTGCCGATCCGGATGAGCGTCGGCACGGGTTCGAAGGCCGTCGAGGGCGGCGACAAGCCGGTCGCCGAGGGCATCCGCTGGGCGATCCAGCACGGCGCGAAGATCATCAACATCTCGCAGTCCGTCGGCGACCTCGAGACCTTGCGAGCGGTCAACGAGGCGCAGGCAGCCGGGGTGCTGATCTTCGCCGCGGCCGGCAACACCGACGCGCGCGACGACGCTGTCCAGGTGCCCGCGCGGTATCCCTGGGCGGTCGCCGTGGCCGGTCTGGACGAGAAGGGCAACCATCTCTCGACGTCACTCACCGGCGACGAGGTCGAGTTGGCCGCGCCGGCGAAGGACATCTACAGCGACAGCCGGGGCGGCATCTGGCGCTTCGGTACGGGGACGAGCGACGCGACCGCCATCGTGTCCGGCGTGGCGGCCCTGGTCTGGTCGAAGTTCCCCCAGCTGACCGCGGCCGAGGTGCTGCACCGGCTGGAGGCCACCGCGACCGACAAGGGCACGCCCGGCCGCGACCCGGTCTACGGCTTCGGAGCGATCGACCCGATCAAGGCACTGACCGCCGACGTGGCCCCGTCGGCGAGCCCGACCAAGTCGGCGAGCCCGTTGCCGACGTACAGCCCTCGGCCGCCGGAGGCCGCGCCGTCGACCAGCAACACCGGCCTGATCGTCGGGCTGGCGGCCGGCGGTCTCGTCCTGTTGGCGATCATCGCGCTGGTGCTGTTCCTGGCCCTGCGCCCGCGGCGGTCGACCGGCCCGCCGGCCGGTCCCCCGCCACCCACGTGGCCGAACGGCCCGCGACCATGACTGCTATTCGAGCGACGGAGGTGTGACCATGACGGATCCGAACGACAAGCTGCTGTACGACCCGAAGCTCTACCACAACCTGCCCCCGGAGGACCGCCCGTCGCAGTTCATCAGCGACTACAAGGACATCCAGATCAACGTCAAGGATCTGGACTCGTTCGCCAAGTCGCTGCAGGCTGAACTGGAGCAGAACTACCTGCCCCACCGCGACCAGGTGGCCACCGAACTGGCGGCCGGCGACGTGTACACCAACCAGGGCTTCACCGAGTTCATCGACGCCCTGCAACGGCACGCCGAGATTCGCCAGGTGACCCTCAACCGGCTGTTCGATCATGGCACCGGGACGGGCACACTGTCCGAGGCGGCCACGATCATCAGCTCGAACTACGGTTCGGCGGACGCGTATTCGGCGGCCACGGCGAAGAACGTCGACACCGTGATGACCCAGGCGCCGACCACTCAGGAAACGCCGGTCGATACGAACACGCAGGTCCGGACGGACCCGCAGGTCTATGTTCCCGGCACGAACACCACCGTCACCGTGCCGCAGGACACGACGACGACCACGCCGGGCGGTTCGCAGGACGACGGTACCGACGTGTCCGGCTGACCGCGTACGCCTTGAAGGGCGCGCTTCCCCTCGGGGAGCGCGCCCTTTCGCTGTGATCGGGATCGCAGTCCCCCGGCCGGGCCCGGCCGGGCAGAATGAGGAGCATGACGAGCGCGTACGCCGAACCGCTGGTGATCACCGTGGTCCGCGGCAATCCCACGGCCGAACAGGTCGCGGCGCTCGTCGGCGCCCTGCTGAGCACCACTGTCACCCCGGCGCCGGAGCCCGCGCAGCAGCGCAGCGCGTGGTGGGCCAGCGGCCTGCCCGGCCGTCCCCGGGGTTGGCGCGAGTCCGGCCTGCCCCGCTGAACGGCGGTCGCCCGGCGGATAACCTGAGCCCATGAACCTCGTCCTCGCTTCGGCCAGCCCGGCCCGCCTGACTCTGCTCACCGCCGCCGGAATGGACCCGTACGTCGTGGTCAGCGGCGTGGACGAGGAAGCGGTGGAGGCGACCAGCGCGGAGGCACTGTGCGCGACGCTGGCCCGGCTGAAGGCCAACGCCGTCGCGGCCCGGATCCGGTCCGGTGAACTCGGCGACGGGCTGCCCGCCGGGAACACGCTGATTCTAGGCTGCGACTCGCTGCTCGCCTTCGAAGGCGAGATCCTGGGCAAGCCGGACGGTCCCGAGGAGGCGCGTAAGCGCTGGCAGGCGATGCGCGGGCGGAGCGGCGTACTGCACACCGGGCACTGCCTGATCGATCTGGAGGGCGACCGCGCGGTCGAACAGGTCGCCTCGACCGTGGTGCATTTCGCCGACATCAGCGACGCCGAGCTGGACGCGTACGTGGACAGCGGCGAGCCGCTCGGGGTGGCCGGAGCGTTCAAGATGGACGGTCTCGGCGGCCCCTTCGTGGAGCGGATCGACGGCGACCCCAGCACGATCATCGGACTGTCTCTGCCGGTGCTGCGGCATCTGCTGGCCCGGCTGGATCTGACGGTCATGTCCCTGTGGAGGCGTTCATGAGCAAGCGATCCCTGTCGGTCGACGCCGAACTGCACCAGTATCTCGTCGCCCACGGAACCCCGCCCGACGATCTGATCGCCGAGCTGATCGAGGAGACGCAGGCCGCGCTCGGCTCGCTCTCCGGCATGCAGATCGCGCCGGAACAGGCGTCGTTCTTCACTCTCCTGGCCCGGCTGCTCGGCGTGCGTACGGGGGTCGAGGTCGGCACCTTCACCGGTCTGTCGAGCCTCGCCGTGGCCCGGGGTATGCCGCCGGGCTCCAGCCTGATCTGCTTCGACATCTCCGCCGAGTACACCGCGATCGCCCAGCGCTATTGGGAGCGGGCCGGCGTAGACGACCGGATCGAGCTGCGGCTCGGCCCGGCGCAGGAGGGCTTGAACCGGCTACCCACCGAGCCGCACCTGGACTGGGCGTTCATCGACGCCGACAAGGAGGGCTACCCCGGCTACTGGGAGGCGCTCGTGCCCCGGATGCGGCCGGGCGGCCTGATCGTGGTCGACAACGTGCTGCGCGGCGGCACGGTCATCGACCCGCCCGCCGAGCAGAACTCGTCGACCGCCGCCATCGTCGCCTTCAACGACATGGTCGCCGCGGACAAGCGGGTCGAGCCGGTCATGCTCCCGGTCGGGGACGGTCTGACCCTCGCCCGCAAGCGCTGACGGCCTTCCTGCCCCAGCTTCCGTCCTCGCTGGATCAGGGTTTCAGGTCGAAACTTGCACCAAGATTCGACCGAGAACCGTGATCCAGCGCTGAGGGTTAAGCGGGCTGTGGTTCGAGCGCGGGGACGGCGGCGGGCTGGACCATCGCCCGGCCCAGCCGCCAGGCCAACGCACCCGCGGCGATCAGCAACAGCGGGACGATCAGGAACGCCAGGCGGACGCCGATCAGGTCGGCCGCCGCGCCGAGCACGAGCGGACCCGCGCCGAAGCTGATCCCCATCGAGTAGGAGGCCACCGCCGCCGCCCGGTCCGGCTGGTCGGGCGCGACCCTCAAGGCCAGCGCGATGGCGATCGGGTAGTGCATCGCGTTACCCAGTCCGAGCAGCAGCAGTCCGGCAACGGCGACGGCCGGCGTCATCGTCGTCCAGAACACGGCGAAGCCGGCCGCACTGGTGATCAGGGCGGCGAGGTAGAGCCGCAGCGGCGCGATCCGCAGCGACAGCCGCGCGCCGACGAACCGGCCGAGGAACATCCCGGCGACGATCGCCGAGATCGCCTGGGCGGCCGCCCCCGCGCTCATCCCGTCCCGGTCGCGCAGCAGGTCGGCGGCCCACAACGACAGCCCAGCCTCGATCGATCCGGTGACCGCCATCATGATCCAGGCCAGCTGGTACGCCCGCCCGAGCGGCCGTCGCCGGCGCGGGCCCGGTCCGGCGACCACTTCGCCCGCCGGAAGGCGTACCCGGAAGGCGAAGGCGACCAGCGCGAGCACCCCGATCACCGCGACCAGGGAAAGCAGGCCGGGCCGCCACCCCGCACCCGCGCTGACGGTGAGTCCGATGACGAACGGTGCGATCAGCCCCGCGCCGGTGGCGGCCGCGTTGGCCTCGGTGATCGCGGCCGGAGCGGCCGCGCCGTGCCGTTCGTTGAGCGCGGCGACCACGCCCGTGATCAGCACGATGCCGAAGATCGTGATGATGCCCGCCAGGGGCAGGGTGTACTCGAGTCCGTGCAGCGCGGCGAAGGCCACCACGCAGGCGACGACCCCGCCGAGCGAGGCCCAGATGGCGTGCCCGCGGCCGAAGCGGCGCAACAGATAGGGCGCGATCGCGCCGCCGATCATCGACCCGGCGGCCATGGCGGTGCTGTGCAGCCCCGCGACCGCGCTCGAGACCTGATTCTCGTCGCGCAGCAGCGGAACGATCGGCCCGAATCCGTAGAGGAAATAGCCCCACGCCCCGAGTTGGGCGTAGATGAGCCAGGTGACACGGTCGCGGAGCAGGTGGGGCACGAATCAACGCTACGCAGCGACGATCCAAACCTCAGTGGGTCGAACGGCCAGGCCGGTTATGACCTTGCCCACCTCAGCGGGGCTCGTCTCGCTTCTCCACCTTCGGGAAGTACGCCGTGTCGTAGATGCTCGGCTGACTCTCGTCCGCCGTGTCGCCAGGGAACGCGAATCGCGGCCGCTGTACCGTGACGGTGGGCTGGTTGAGCGCCTCCGCGTCGACCGCCGGCCGATGCTGGGCGGGTTGCGGCTGAGCGGGCTGCGGCTGGCGGGGCTCCGGCTGGGCGGGCTGCTGCTGGACGGGTCGCTGCCAAGCCTGCGTTGCCTCCTGGGCCTGCGGTGGTTGCTGGGCCTGCGGTGGTTGCTGGGCCTGCGGCGTCCGCGGGGCTTGCGGCTGGGTGTACTGCGGCTGGGCTTGCTGCGGTTGCGCGGGCTGTCCGGGGCGCTGCTGCGTCTGGTCGGCCGCCCGCTGCATCGGCTGGGGCGTCGGCTGAGCGGCTGGCGGCTGGTACGCCTGGGGCTGCGGATAGCCCGGCTGGGCGGCCTGTGGATACGCCGGGGTGGGCTGAGCGCCCGGCTGGTACGCCTGAGTCTGTGCGTAGCTCTGCTGCGGTGTCTGCTCGTACCCCACCGGCGACGGCAGCTGGACCTGTTGCGCCGCCCACGGCGACGAAGGCGGGGTCGGGCCGCCCGCACCAGCCAGTGCCGGGGACGAGCCGCCGCCTTGACCGCGCTTGAGCAGCAGCACGACGCCGGCGGCGAGGATCAGGAGGAAGACGAGTCCACCACCGATGCCCAGCACCGGCATCATCGAACCGCCGGTGTCCTTGGTGTCCGCGACCGGCTCGGCGGCGGCCGTCTCGGTCGGCGAAACCTCCTCGGACGGGCTTTCGCTCGGGCTCGCCGACGGGCTGGCCGACGGCGACGGCGACGCGATCACCTGCGCGGCCGTCAGCGCGTTCGCGGCGTTCACCACGCCGTACCCGTATTGGCTGTCCTTGCCTTTCGCGCCCTTGTCGGTCGCACCCTTCTGCATCGCCTGCAACACCTCGGCGAGCTTCATCTTCGGGTACTTCGCCCAGACGAGCGCCGCGACCCCGACGGTGGCCGCGCTGGCCAGCGCCGTCGACGCCGGCGTGACGTACTTGCCCGCCACCTTGTCGACGGTGATCATCCCGCTGCCCGGGGCGGCGAAGTCCACCTTGGTGCCGGCGACGTAGAGCGGATCGAACTTGCCGCTCTTGTCGACCCCGGTGACCGCCACGACGCCGGGCCAGGACGCGGGCGGCATGATCTGCTTGTTGTACGTCGTGTTCCCGGTCGCCGCGACCACCATCACCCCGGCCGCGACGGCCTTCGCCACCGCGTCCATCGTGGCCTGATCGCCCTCGTACGCCGGGAGGTGGATGATCTTCGCGCCCTTCTTCCGGGCGTACGCGATGGCCTTGGCCACGGTGTCGTCGGTCGGCCAGTGCGAACGGTCGACGGCGACCCGCAGCGGCAGGATGCGCGCGCTCGGCGAGATCCCGAGGAGGCCGA
The DNA here is from genome assembly GCF_024172085.1 of Hamadaea flava. Lineage (NCBI taxonomy): Bacteria > Bacillati > Actinomycetota > Actinomycetes > Micromonosporales > Micromonosporaceae > Hamadaea > Hamadaea flava. The sequence goes on from NZ_JAMZDZ010000001.1 coordinate 4,210,851, forward strand.
GGCCGGTGCCGTGACCCCGGCCGGAGATGATCCCGGCGATGAGGGTGCCGTGGCCGTCGGTGTCGACCTGACCGTTGCCGCCCGCCGCCGTGGTGTAGTCCATCCCCGTCAGCACGCGGTCTTTCAAGTCCTCATGGACGAAGACGCCGGTGTCGATGACGGCGACGGTGACACCGCGACCCTGGGTGATCTTGTGGGCGGTGGCCACTTTGAGGGTGCTCAGCCACCACTGCGCCGACCTCGTCGCGTCGGCGGCGCCGGCCGGTGCCGCAGGCAGCACCAAGGCGGCCACGATCGCCGTGACCAGCACAGTTTTGGCATGCCACCGCATCATGACCCTCCCCAGAGCGGCCCTGTCGAGCCCGTCGTCGGTGGACGCAGAAGCGCCGCAGGGCAGATTACCCCGCGGCGCAAAATGTGGTATCGCTCCCGGCCTCAGCAAATCGTCACCACCAGATCAGGGATGTGCCTGGAATCTTGGGCAAAGATCGCCGTCACATCCCTGATCTGGTGGCTGAGCCGCCTCGCCAGCGACGATTCGGACTAACGGACAGACTTCGCGAACTCTCGGGCAGCCCAGACCACGGCGAGCACGGTGAGCAGGCCGACGATGGTCAGGCCCTGCCAGACGTGATCGGTCCCCGGGTGGCCGTTGAACAGGTCGCGTACGCCGTCGACCGCCCACGAGAACGGGTTCCACTTGGCGACGTTCTTCAGCCACTGCGGCGCGAACGCCAGCGGCAGCAGGATGCCGGCGGTCAGCAGGATCGGCTGGCTGACCGTCTGGAGCAGCGGGGCGAGCGCGTCCTCACTGCGTACCTTGAGCGCGACGGCCGCCGAGACGGCCGAGCACAGCATCGCGATGAGCCCCAGCATCAGGTACGCGACCAGCACGTTCTGCAGCTCGACCGAGAGCCCGAAGGGCAACGCGATCAGGGTGATCATGACGCCCTGGACCAGCAGCGTGACGACGTCGCGCATGGATCGGCCGAGCATCAGCGCGAGCCGGCTGACGGGGGTGACCCGGCTGCGTTCGATGACCCCGGCCCGCATCTCGGCGATGAGGCCGAAGCCGGAGAAGAGCGCCCCGAAGATGGCCAGCATGACCAGCAGACCGGGCACGAAGACCTGGTACGCCTCGGCGTTCGTCCGGACGCCCAGCGCCGGCTTGAGCAGCGGCGCGAACAGCAGCAGGTAGAGCAGCGGCTGCAGGACGCCGACGACCACCCAGACCGGGTTGCGCAGCAGGAGCAGGATCTGGCGGCTGAAGACCAGCCACGTGTCGCGGAGGATCTTCATCGTCAGCTCTCCCGGAGAGTTCGGCCGGTCTTGGTGAGGAACACGTCGTCGAGGCTGGGACGGTGCAGCTCGATCGTCCCGATCGCCACTCCGCCGCTGTCGAGCGCCCGCAGGACCAGCGGGATGGCGCTGCCCGCCTCGTCGACGTAGAGCCGCAGCGCGTCGTCGGTGGTCTCCAGCTTGCGGACGAACTCGGCGCTGCCGAGCAGCTCCGCGCCCCGGGTGACGTCGGTCAGCCCGATGTTCACCACGTCGCCGGAGATCTCCTGCTTGAGCGCGTCCGGGGTGCCCTCCGCGACGACCTGGCCGTTGTCCATGATCGCGATGCGGTCACAGAGCGCGTCGGCTTCTTCGAGGTAGTGCGTCGTGAGGAAGACCGTCATGCCCTCGTCGCGGAGGCGGCGTACCTCGTCCCACATGTGCGCGCGGCTCTGCGGGTCGAGGCCGGTCGTCGGCTCGTCGAGGAAGACGATCTTCGGCTGGTGGATGATGCCGAGCGCGATGTCCACGCGCCGGCGCTGGCCGCCCGAGTAGGTCTTGCACTTGCGGTCGGCGTATTCGGAGAGCTGGAAGGCGTCGAGGACGGCGGCGGCCCGGCGCTTCGCGTCGGCCTTGCTCACCCCGTACATCCGGGCGTGCAGGATGAGTTCCTCGCGCCCGCTCGATTCGTCCCACGTGCTGCCGCCCTGGGCCACGTAGCCGATGCGGCGGCGCACCTCGCCGGGATCGCGCCGCAGGTCGGCGCCGGCGATGACCGCCGAGCCGCCGTCCGGCGTGATGAGGGTGGCGAGCATGCGCAGGGTGGTGGTCTTGCCCGCGCCGTTGGGACCGAGGAAGCCGAAGATCTCGCCCGGCGCGACCGCGAGGTCGACTCCCCGGACGGCGTCGACCGTCTTCGTCTCCCGACCTTGGCGCGACCGGAAGGACTTCTTCAGCCCATGGGTCTCGATCATCATGGCGCGCACACTATCGCGTTATGACGCGATCGGTCAACTTTGAATAATGTCCACAACGCGACAGTCGCGTTTCGCGACGGTCCTGACGGGTCAGGCTTCGGCTTCGGCGATCTTGTCCCGGTACGCCTTCCACCCCGCTTCCTCGTCGAGCTCAGGGGTGGTTCCCGGCATATAGGAGGCCCCGGATTCGATGAGGTCGGCGACCCGTTCGCACCAGGCGACCTCGCCTTCGGCGCGCGCGATCCACAGTTCGAACATCCATTGGACGTGCACCGGCTTCGTGATGTCCGTCCGCCCGGTCGAGATCATGTCGCGTAATCCCTGCGTGGTGACGCTGAGCATGCGGCCGCGATGCCGCAGCGCGGCGACCGCCTCCTTGCGCGGCAGCGCGGGGAGGAAGGCGAACGCGGCGGTGAACGGATCACTGCCGGTTTGGACCTCCCACCACTGCTCACGCAGCATGTTCTCGAAGGCGTCCTTGCCGCGGGCGGTGATCTTGTAGGTGGTCCGCTCGGGGCGCGCCCCGACCTGTTCGGTGGTGACCTCTTCGAGCAGCCCTTCCTCGGTCATCTTCTTCAGCGCGTGGTAGATCGATCCCGGCTGGATCTTCGCCCACTTGTCGGCGTTCCAGCTCAGCAGCTCGCGGCGTACGTCGTAGCCGTGGACCGGTTCCATCCAGTTGACCAGTCCGAGGATCATGAGCCGTGTCGTCGACATGCCCCAAGCGTAATACTCAAACTTTTCCAACTGGCCAGTAGGACTGCTCAGTAGCATCGGTGAGCGATTGCACAGACCGCGGAAGTGAACGGCCGTTTAGACTGCGGCGCATGAGGACAGTGCTGATCGCCAATCGGGGCGAGATCGCCGTACGCGTCATCCGCGCCTGCCGGGACGCGGGCCTGCGCAGCGTGGCGGTCTACGCGGACTCCGACCGCGACGCGCTGCACGCCAAGCTCGCCGACGAGGCGTACGCCCTGGGCGGCGAGACGGCAGCTGATACTTATCTGCGAATCGACAAGCTGATCGAGGTCGCCGCGAAGGCGGGCGCGGACGCCGTCCACCCCGGCTACGGGTTCCTGTCGGAGAACGCCGACTTCGCCCAGGCCGTCCTCGACGCCGGGTTGATCTGGATCGGGCCGACCCCGCAGGCGATCCGCGACCTGGGCGACAAGGTGACCGCGCGGCACATCGCCCAGCGCGCCGGCGCGCCCCTCGTCCCCGGTACGCCCGAGCCGGTCAAGGACGCGGCCGAGATCATCACCTTCGCCGAGCAGTACGGGCTGCCGGTCGCGATCAAGGCGGCCTTCGGCGGTGGCGGACGTGGCTTGAAGGTGGCCCGGACGCTGGAGGAGATCCCGCACCTCTTCGAGTCGGCCACCCGGGAGGCGGTCGCGGCGTTCGGCCGGGGCGAATGCTTCGTCGAGCGGTACCTCGACCGGCCGCGGCACGTCGAGGCGCAGGTCCTCGCCGACCAGCACGGCACCGTGATCGTCGTGGGCACCCGCGACTGCTCGCTCCAGCGTCGCCACCAGAAGCTGGTCGAGGAGGCGCCGGCCCCGTTCCTCACCGACGAGCAGCGCCGGGCGATCCACGAGTCGGCCAAGGCCATCTGCCGTGAGGCGAACTATCACGGTGCGGGCACCGTCGAGTATCTCGTCGGGCAGGACGGCACCATCTCGTTCCTCGAGGTCAACACGCGTTTGCAGGTCGAGCACCCGGTCAGCGAGGAGACCGCCGGTCTCGACCTCGTCCGCGAGCAGTTCCGCATCGCCGACGGCGAGCCGCTGCGGTTCACCGAGGACCCCCGGCCGCGGGGGCACAGCATCGAGTTCCGGATCAACGGCGAGGACCCGGGACGCGGCTTCCTCCCGGCCCCCGGCACGGTCACCACGCTGCACCTGCCGACCGGGCCGGGCGTACGGGTGGACACCGGGATCGAAGCCGGCAGCGTCATCGGCGGCAACTTCGACTCATTGCTCGCCAAGGTGATCGTGACCGGCGAAAGCCGGGCCGAGGCGCTGGAGCGGGCGCGTCGCGTACTGGACGAGATGGTCGTCGAGGGCATGGCCACCGTGCTGCCCTTCCACCGGCGCATCGTCCGCGACCCCGCCTTCACCGGCGAGCCGTTCACCGTCCACACGCGCTGGATCGAGACGGAGTGGGCCAACACCGTCGAGCCGTTCACCGCCGCGGCGGGCGTCGAGACCTCCGCGGACGAGCGCACGACCGTGGTGGTCGAGGTCGACGGCAAACGCCTGGAGGTACGCCTGCCGGCTGGACTGGGCTCGGTGGCTCCCGCCTCGGGTGGGGCCAAGGCAGCGCGCAAGCGCGGTGGTGCGAAGCAGGGGCAGACGGCGGCGGCCGGCGGCGACTCGCTGCTGGCGCCCATGCAGGGCACCATCGTGAAGATCGTCGTGGCCGACGGGGACGAGGTCGCCGAGGGCGATCCCGTCGTCGTGCTCGAAGCCATGAAGATGGAGCAGCCGCTGACCGCGCACAAGGCGGGCAAGATCTCCGGGCTGACCGCGACGGTCGGCGAAGTCGTCCAGGCCGGCACCCCCATCTGCACCATCTCCTGACCCGTCGGCCCGCCGGCGTTGATCATGGGGTCTGCCCCCTCGACACGCCGTCGAGGCCACGGTTAACCCCATGGTCAACGAGGTCTGGGCGGGGTTATCCACAGGGGGTGTCGGCGGGGGTTCCAGCTCGGCTAGCCTGCGGATGTGACGGAACCCATCGCTGTCGATACGGGGCGGCTACGGCTGATCGGCCGCGAGCTGAGCGACCAGACGCGGGCCGTCCTGCTGCCGGTCTGGGACCAGTTGAACCAGCTGGAGATCCCAGACGATCCGAACGCGGCCACGGCCGAGGGGTCCGACGTCGCGGCCGGGATGGCCGCCTGCCTTACGGCGGTCACCGAGGAGGTCCGCCGGTCGGCGGTCGAGCTGCAGGAACTCGGCGATTCGCTGGTGCGCTCGGCGCAGGGTTACGAGGAGTCGGATCGGGAGGCCCATCGGCTGACCCGCGAGATCGTGACCGAGCGGGCGGACGTGCCCGTGCCGCACACCGACCCGTCGAGGTGGAAGCTGTGATCATTCCCCGTGAGACGGTGAAACGGCTCTACGGCGTGGGCGCCGACCTCAGCCGGCTGCGGGTCGAGCCGGACTCGATCGATCGGCTGGGCACGTTGGTCACGGCGGCGGCCACGCTCACCACCCGAGTCTCGGTCGCCGAACTCGACGAGGCATACGCGGCGCTGCTGGAGAGCCCGGACAGCGCCGACGAGGCGGACCGGGTCGTCGCCGCCACCGAGCGGGAGCTGGCCGGGCTCTGGGCCGGGACGGCCGGGGGCACCGCCGGAGTGGATCTGACGGGCGCTCGCGCACGGCTGGCCCGGATTCGGGCGGCGGCGCTGGCCGCGACGGAGGCGCTCGAACGGCTCGACCGGCAGGTCGCCGAGGTCGACGGGGTCATCCGGCAGGGCGGCAAGCATCTCGTCGACGCGCACAAGCAGCTGCCCGCGGTCGCGGCGGCGGCCGGCCAGTTCGGCGACCAGATGCAGTTCGAGGCGATCTTCGAGCAGACCCGGACCTCGGCGGTCACCGGAGCCGGGCTCGTCTACCAGGCGTACCTGCGGTTCGACAAGGTGTGCGCCGAGGCACGGAACACACTGGAGCGGATCGGGCGCGAGGTGGGAAACCCGGACGCGGTGAGCGCCTCTCCCTAGCATGAGGGCATGCGGTTCCTCAGCGGCGCGACGCCCGCGAACGACCTGACCTACAACGACGTCTTCATGGCCCCGAGCCGGTCCGATGTGGGCTCGCGGCTGGAGGTCGACCTGTCCACCAGCGACGGCACCGGCTGCACCATCCCGATCGTCGTGGCGAACATGACGGCGGTGGCCGGTCGGCGCATGGCCGAGACGGTCTCGCGGCGCGGCGGGCTGGTCGTCATCCCGCAGGACATCCCGATCGACGTCGTGACCGAGGTGATCGGCTGGGTCAAGGACCGTCACCTCGTGCACGACACGGCCATCACGCTCGGCCCGTCCGACACCGTCGGCGATGCGATCCACCTGCTCCCGAAGCGAGCGCACGGCGCGGTCGTCGTCGTGGACGCCGAACGCCGCCCGGTCGGCGTGGTCACGGAGACCGACACGATCGGTGTCGACCGGTTCGCCCAGCTGCGCCACGTGATGTCCGTCGACCCCTTGACCGTCGACGTCCGCGCCGATCCGCGTACCGCCTTCGACACATTGTCGAACGCGCGCCGCAAGCTGGGCCCGGTGGTCGACCACGACGGACGCCTGGTCGGGATCGTGACCAGGCAGGGCGCGTTGCGCGCGACGCTCTACCGGCCCGCGTTGGACGAGAAGGGGCGGTTGCGGATCGCGGCGGCGATCGGCATCAACGGCGACGTGGCGGGCAAGGCCCGCGCGTTGCTCGACGCGGGCGTGGACACCCTGGTGGTGGACACGGCGCACGGCCATCAGGAACGCATGATCAACGCGTTGCGCGCGGTACGCGCGCTCGACCCGGACGTTCCGGTCGTGGCGGGCAACGTCGTGACCGCCGAAGGGGTACGCGACCTGGTGGAAGCCGGCGCGGACATCCTCAAGGTCGGGGTCGGGCCGGGCGCGATGTGCACCACCCGGATGATGACCGGTGTGGGGCGACCGCAGTTCTCGGCCGTGCTCGACTGCGCCGCTGCCGCCCGTGACCTGGGCAAGACCGTCTGGGCCGACGGCGGCGTACGCCATCCGCGCGACGTGGCGCTCGCGCTGGCGGCCGGCGCGGCGAACGTGATGATCGGCTCCTGGTTCGCCGGGACCTACGAGTCGCCGGGCGATCTGTACACCGACGCCGAGGGGCGGCGCTACAAGGAGAGCTTCGGGATGGCGTCGGCCCGTGCGGTCAGCGCCCGGACGGCCGAGGACTCCGCGTTCGACCGCGCCCGCAAGGCGGTCTTCGAGGAGGGCATCTCCACGGCGAAGATGTACCTCGATCCCGAGCGACCCGGCGTCGAGGATCTGCTGGACGAGATCGTCGCGGGCATACGCAGTGCCTGCACCTACGCCGGGGCCCGCACGCTCGACGAATTGCACGCCCGCGCGATCGTCGGAGTGCAATCGGCCGCCGGGTACGCCGAGGGAATGCCGTTGCCGACGAGTTGGTAGTCGCGTTGTAGCCAGTGCCGCCTCTATACGACATCGACAACTTCACATCGTGCGGGCGGCGTCCTGCAGGATATGAAGGCAAGGGCATGGTAGCCACCGTGATCGCAACCGGCATGGTCACCCGTAACGACGTCGAGGCGGCGGCTGCGCGTACCCGCAACGTCGTCCGGCACACGCCGCTGACGTTGGTGGAATCGGGGATCTTCCCCGCCACCGTGATGCTGAAACTGGAGCAGCTGCAACACGCCGGCGGCTACCCGGTCCGGGGCGTCTTCAACCAGGTCGTCGCAGGGCTGGAACGACGGGCGTTCGACCCCGACGCCGGGCTGGTGACGGCGTACACCCCGGCGGTGGCCGCCGCCGTGGTCCACGTCGCGCGACGGCTCGACCTGCCCGTCACGGTGTTCGCCCCGGCGTCGGCTGACCGCACTCCTGGCGGCTCGGGCAAGCCCTCCCCGGCGGCGAACGCGTCCACGACGATCACTGTGGACGGCACGCTCGCCGACGCCCAGTTGGAGGCGGAGCGGCACGCCGTGGCGACCGGCGCGATGCACTGCCCCGGCTTGACGCCGGAGTGCTGGGCGCAGATGGTGGCCGGGGCGGGCACGGTCGGGCTGGAACTGTGGACCCAGACGCTCGGGCAGCTCGACACCGTCGTGGTCCCCGAGCGCGCGATCGCTCTGGCCGCCGGGATCTCCGCCGCCCTCGCCGGCCATGTACGCGTCGTCGAGGCGACGAGTACGCCAGAGCGGTGCGCGGTCGCCCGCCACGATCTGTGGCACGAGCGGCGGATCGCCGTCGACGACGTGGCCGCATGCGCGTACGCGTTTCTCGTCGACGGCTATCACCCGGCCGACGGCGAACGGGTGGCGGTGGTGCTGAGCAGTGCCGATACCGCCCCGGCGACGATTCCAGCCCCACTTTCACCATCATTGTCCGCATTGTCCGCATAGGATGGCGCCATGACCCAGGCCGACTCGTATCCCACGATCGACTACGACGCCAACGGCTACGACTACCAGCAGTACTGGGAAGGCCGGGATTACGAGCTGTGGGCGGAGGACCGGGCGCTTCGGCGGCTCGTGCCCCGGCTGGGGGCGTACCGATGGTTCGTCGACCTCGGCGGCGCGTACGGGCGGAACGCGGGCTACTACCTGCCGCAGGCCGACCGGGCGGTGATCCTCGACTACTCCGCGACGAACCTCACCAACGCGGCTCGCCGCCACCCGGAGGCGGTCGCGTCCGGCAGGCTCGGACTCGTCCGCTGCGACCTCAACGCCATCCCGTTCGGCGACCTCGCCTTCGACTGCGCGATGGTGGTACGCGTCCTGCACCATCTGCCCGATGTCGAGCACGCGCTCGGCGAGATGGGCCGCATCATCCGCGGCGCCTGGCTGGTCGACGTGCCGATCAAGCATCACCTGCTCGGGCTGGTCCGGGGCGCCGCGACCGGCCGCCTTCGCCAGATCCGGTCGGCCGAACCGCTGGTGACCGGCGCGACCGACGAGAAGTACTTCAACTTCCAGCTCACCGCCGTCCGGGTGCGGCTGACCGGGCTCGGCTTCCAGACTCGCCTCGGCGCGAGCGCCAACAACTTCCGCCGCTGGGAGAGCCGGGTGCCGGACCAGGTCGCCCGGTACGCCCGCCCGCTCGTCCAAGGCATGGAGGCGGCGACCCAGGGCCTCGGCAAGGGCTGGCTCGGGCCGTCGCAGTTCGTCCTCGCCACCCGGGACCCCGCGCCGGAATCCCCGTACGCCGACCCCGACGAGCCGTTCACCGCACGCATGAGCTGCCCGGACTGCCGGTCCCCGCTCATGTTCGACCCGGAGTCCGCGGCCTGCGTCGGCTGCTCCCGGGCGTTTCCGAAGTCCGGCCCCTTCTGGGACTTCGTCTGACTCTGTGGCACCAGATCAGGGATGTGCAGGCTTCGGAGCGCTTCGGAAGCCCGCGCATCCCTGATCTGCATGGGAGGGACTTGGAGGCGCGGTCAGGAGAGAATGCGGTAGCCGGTCTCGGCGCAGATCTCCGCCTGCAACCGGCGATACTCGGCGGCCGCCGGATCTCCGAGATCGGCGTGGATCCGGGCGAGCACCTCTGCGGCGTCCGCCTCCACCACGCGCAACTGGTGCCGGCGAGTGTCGGCGAGCGCCTCTTCCGCCCGGGACCGCGCTTCGGCGTACCGCCCGAGTCCCCGGTACGCCTCGGCGAGCCCCACCACCGCGAGCAGGCGTACGCGGATCGAGTGCGGTCCGTCGAGGAGGGCCAGGACGCGCTCATGCTCTTCCGCCGCGGCGGCGTACTCCCCACGCAGGGCCAGAATCGTGCCGAGGGTCACGCGCGACTCCGCCCCCGTACGCCCGAATCCGTGATCGGCCGCGATGGTGACCGCCTGGCGCGCCAGTTCCAGCGCCGTGGCGAGGTCGCCGAGATCCCGATGAATGCAGGCCAGTACTTCCAGGACGGTCGGAATGGTCCAGTTGTTGCCGCCCGCGTACGCGCGATCGAGCGCCTCCCGCGCCTCCGCCAGCGCGAGGTCGTACTCGCCCAGCATCCGATGGCTGCTCGCCATGTTCGAGAGGGCGTTGGACGTCTGCCCGGTCTTCGACTCCACTGCCAGCTCGCGCCGGGCCAGCTCGATGGACTCCCGCAGCCGCCCGAGATCCTGGTAAGGACCACCGAGGTTGCCCAGCGCCAGCCCTTCGCCGGCGACGTCGCCGAGCCGCCGGAACAGCTCCGCCGCCGCCCGCAGGGCCGCCGAGGACTCCTGCGGCTCGGTCAGCTCCAGATGCACGACGCCGAGATTGTTGTACGCCGCCGCCTGGCAGTCCAGCCACCCGATCTCGGCGGCCAGATCGATCGTCCGGTGGAGGAACTCGACGGCTTCCGCGTACCGGGTCTGGCGGCGCGCGACGCCGGCGAGGCTGAGACAGGCCGACGTCTGACCCCAGCGGTCGGCCGCCCGTCCCGCGGCGGCGAGGGAGGCAAGCGCGACCGCCCGCCATTCGAGCATCGGCGTACGCGGCAGGAAGTGGCAGCGCAACACGTCACCCAGTCGCCAGGCGAGCGACCGCGACCCACGCTCGGCCGCGTCGAGCACCAGCGCCACGAGGTTCTGCAGCTCCGCGTCCAGCCAGGCCTGCGCCGCCGGCCGGTCCGCGAAGCCGCGCGGTGAACGGTCCGCCAGCTCGGCCGCGTCGGGCAGGCGTTGGGTGTTCGGGTACGCCGTCCGCACCGCCGCCGCTGCGACGGTCAGATACCAGCCGGCCAGGCGCTCATGGGCGGAAGCCGACTCGGCGTCGTCGTCGGAGAGTTCCCGGGCGTACTCCTGGACCAGGTCGTGCATCGAATACCGGTGTGGCGACGGCTCCTGGAGCAGATTGGCGGCGCAGAGCCGATCGAGCAGTGTGCGTACGCCCGCGGACCCGGCGAGCACGGCCGCCGCATCCGCACTGACGTCCGGCCCCACGAGCGCCCCGAGCAGCCGGAACAACCGTCCGGCAGCCGGATCGAGGCGGGTGTAGGACAGGTGGAGAGTCGCTCGGACGCCGGCGTCGCCGTCGACGGTCAACGCGGCGAGGCTCCCCTCGCGCAGCAGTCCGAGGTAGTACTCGACACTCCAGGTCGGATGCAGGGCCAGGTTGGCCGCCGCCACCCGGAGCGCCAGCGGGAGATGCCCGCACAGCCGGGCCAACTCGGCCGCACCCGGTCGATCGGCGGTGATCCGGTCGGCTCCGGCGATCTCGGTCAGCAGGGTCTCCGCGTCCGCCGGGGCCAGCTCGGCGAGCGGCAGGCGTACGCCCCCGTGCCGGGCGATCACCGAACCGAGCCGATCGCGGCTGGTCACCAGGGCGGCGCTGCCGGGGCACCCCGGCAACAGCGGGACGACCTGATCCACCGACCCGGCGTTGTCGAGCACGAGCAGCACCCGCCGGCCACTCAACCGCGTACGCAGCAGCCCGGTCGCCTCGGCGTCGTCGTCCGGGATCTGATCGCTGTTGACGCCCAGCGCCCGCAACAGCCGGGTCAACGCCTCGATCGGACGCATCGGTGCCGCGTCCGAGTAGCCGTGCAGGTCGAGATACAGCTGGCCGTCCGGGAAGTGACTCGCGAGCCGATGGGCGGCGTGCACGGCGAGGGAGGTCTTCCCGACGCCGCCGAGCCCGTCGATCACGACGACCGGCGAGCCCGGCCGGCTCAGCTCGGCGAGCACCCGGTCGGCCTCGGCCCGCCGGCCGGTGAACGCGGTCGCCTCCCGGGGCAGCTGACGGGGCACGGGCGTACCGGCGGACGGGACCGGATCGGGAGCCCCGGACAACCCGGGATCGGCCTGGAGGATGCGCTGATGCAGCTCCCGCAACCCGGCCCCGGGCAGTACCCCCAGCTCCTCGTCCAGCAGCGCCCGTGCCTCCTCGAACGCGGCGAGCGCGTCGGCCTGGCGGCCGTCCCGGAAGCGCGCCAGCATCAGCAGCTCCCACAGCCGTTCCCGCAGCGGCTGCTTGCCGATCAGCGGCACCAGCTCGGCCGCCACCTCCCGGGCCTGGCCGAGGTCGAGCCGGGCGGCCAGGCACTCCGCCTGCGCGGAGAGCCGCAGCTCGGTCAGCCGGTTCACCTCGGGCTGCAGGTCGACGGGCAGTCCGAGGCCCTCGGCGACCGCCTCGCCCCGCCAGAGACCGAGTGCCTCGTCGAACAGCCGAGCCGCCGTCGCCGGGTCGTCCGCCGCCGACGCCTGGAATCCCTGGGCGACCAGCCCTTCGAAGGCGGTGTGGTCGATCTCGCCGGGGTCGGCCCGCAACCGGTAGGACCGTTCCCCGGTCTCGATCCCGCAGCGGTTGTCGCCGATCGCTCGGCGGCAATGGGCCACATAGGTCTGGAGGTTGGCCTGTGCCGAGGCCGGTACGCGCTCGCCGTCCCACAGCAGCTGGAGCAGCTCGTCGACGCCGACGAAGCGGTTCGCCCGCAGCAGCAGGATCGCCGACAGCTGCCGTTCTTTGCGACGCGCCAGCTGGATCGGCAGCCCGTCCGGCGTACGCAGCGACAGCGGTCCCAACAGTCCGAATCGCACGCCGTGCCTCCCCTTGCCGATCGCGCTCCCCATACCGTAGCGATCCCATGCAAGGTCCCGTATAGCCGACGTATGGCACGGATCCCTACGTTGTCCTCGTACCGCAACCGACCAGGGGGAGGACTCAATGAAAGAACACGCGAGACGGCTGTTCACGTTGTCAGCGGCGATCGGCGTATTGGTGACAGGTTCGGCGACCGCCGCCGCGGCCGACCTGCCGAGTGAGCCGTCGACCTGCGTCACCACGACGGGGACCCAGGTCTGCTACTACCCGAAGTCGCAGCACCTGAGGGTGTGGGACATCGTCGCGGACGGCCACCACGCCACCGGCAAGCTGATGGACTACAACGCCGACTGGGAGACGCCGTACTGCGCGAACTACCAGGGCAACAACACGATGCGTGAATGTGACTACAGCTCGATCATCCCGGCCGGGGACCGGGCGGTGCTGCGCGCGATCACGATGGAGGGCGACGACTGGATCTCCACCAACTGGAAGATCGTCGAGCGCACCTGATCGGCGTACGGGGGGAAGGGCGGCCGGGGCATCTCGCCCCGGCCGCCCTTTGTGCTGTCTACCGCCCCTGTGCTGGCTACTGTTCCAGGTCGTCCAGGCCCGCCCGGTACGCCTGCCGCGCCTGGTCCTGCCAGCGCCAGCGCTCATCGTCGCCGAGCGTGTCGAACCACTCCGCCCGGCGTTCGAGCCGATCGTGCAGCGCCTCCTGGTACGCCGGGTAGGCGACCGCCTCGGCCGGCGACCCGATGCTGCCGTCGAGCAACCCGGCGGCCATCTCGCGGACCAGCGGGTCCGGGTCGGACTCGGCCATGCGGCGCAGGTGCGGACGCATCATCCGGGGCAGGTCGACGACGACCCGCGGATCGAACGGCTCGGTCATCAGTTGGTCCCTCCGGATCGGCCGAGGCGCAGCGTGCGCAGCGTGCCCGTCTGCTCCCGCACCGCCTCTGCCAACGAGGTCAGCGAGTTGGCGCAGGTCGTGGCGGCGTCGTGGCAGTGACCGTGGCTCACCTTCACCGAGTTGTGCCAGATGTGCAGCGCCTCGCCCAGGCAGTAGTCGAACGCGGCGAGGTCGTAGAGCTTGCTGATCGCGATGCCCTTGCCGCCGCCGGTGACGCCGTCCTTGGCGTTGCCGTAGTCGGAGCTGTCGGTCGCCGCCATCGCCCAGGACCCGAGGTACATGGTCGCCTGGATCCAGCAGGCCATCGTCGGAACCCGGTCGGCGATCGCGGCGAAGGCGTCGTCGATCGCCTGAGCCGAGCTGGTGAGCGCCTCGACCGGTTGCAGCGCTCGGGCCGACAGCTCCGAGAAGTACGCCTCGGCCTGGTCGGCCGCCTCCCCGGACCAGGTGACCCGCAGATCCGCCATGCCCTGCGTGACGTTCCGGCTGATCGACGCCAGCCCGATCGCGACCCGGCGCAGCCCGCTGGAGCAGACCCGCAGATCATGCCAGTCCCCCGTGAACTTCTCGGTCATCCCGTCGACGCCGATGCCGTAGCCGCTGAGGAAGTCCTTGACCGGTCCGGCCGCCTCCTCGTTCACGAAGTCGAACTCCCAGTTCCAGCTGGTCACCCGGTCCAGGAGCGACGGACCGCCGGTGAGCGAGCGGACGCCGTCGCTCGCGGCCTTGATCTCGGCGTACGGGTCGAGGTCGCCGTAGAGGGTGTTGTCGAGCCGGAGATAGTCGTCCTCCGGCACGGCGTACTCGAACGCGTGCGCGCTCTGCCCCTCGTAGTACGGCTCGGCGAGGATCACCGCATCCGGATCGGCCTCCGCGACCGCGTCCGCACTGTCCTGGTCAGCCCGCACGTACGCGGCGGCGACCCGGTTCAGCGTCGGCCCCGCCTCGGCCAGCACCCCGTGCAGGACGCCGAGGAAGTCACCGAGCGCCGAGGTAAGCCCGTCCGAGGCCACCTTGATGGTCGCGAGCAGGTGCCCGCTCTCCGGCGTACACGAGACGAAGGTGGAGTCGCCTTTGTGCATGATGCGCTTGCCGGTGTAGTTCTCCAGCGGCTGCGGTTGCTGGACGACACAACTCGCCGCCGACTTCCGGTTGCCTTCGTTCTCGTCGTCGGCGGCGTCGAACATCTTCGCGTACGCCTCGATGTCGGCCGGATCGACCTTGACGGTCTCCGGCTCCGGCGTACCCCCTGGTGGATCTTCGAGCATCTCGTCCCCCTCGATCGGCTTTGCGACGAGGGTGGACCGCGGGGCCACACATCCGGTTCACAGCGGCTGGACATCCCAGCTCGACGGGCGACGGATCAATGCGGGCGAGGGATCAGTCGGTCTGGTGCTGCATCAGCTGACGCGCGGCCTCGGCGATGGAGCCCGACAGCGACGGGTAGATCGTGATCGTGTGCGCGACCTGGTCCACGGTGAGCTGATTCTCCACCGCCAACGCGATCGGCATGATCAGCTCGCTGGCCTTGGGCGACACGACGACGCCCCCGACCACCTGCCCGGAGGCCGGACGGCAGAAGAGCTTGATGAAGCCGTCCTCGATGCCCGCCATCTTCGCCCGCGCGTTGCCGCTCAGCGGCAGCATCACCTCGCGGGCCGGCACCTTGCCGCTGATCACGGCTTCCTGGCTCACCCCGACGGTAGCCAGCTCGGGGTCGGTGAAGACGTTCGCCGCGACCGTCTTGAGCCGGAGCGGAGCCACCGCCTCGCCGAGCGCGTGCCACATCGCGATCCGGCCCTGCATCGCCGCGACGCTGGCGAGCGGCAGTACGCCGGTGCAGTCGCCGGCGGCGTAGATGCCCGGCACGTTCGTCCGCGACACCCGGTCGGTCGTGACGTAGCCGCCCGGTGCGACGGCGACGCCGTACTCGACGAGGCCCAGGTCGGCGGTGTTCGGGATCGACCCGACCGCCATCAGGCAGTGCGACCCGGTCACGCTGCGGCCGTCGGCCAGCGTCACCTCGACGGTGTCGCCGATCCGGCGGACGGCCGACGCCCGGGAGTTGTTCATGATCTGCATGCCGCGAGCCCGGAAGACGCGCTCGATCGCCGTCGCCGCGTCGGCGTCCTCGTGCGGCATCACCCGATCGCGGCTGGAAACCAGCGTGACCTGCACACCCATCGCCAGGTACGCCGAGGCGAACTCCGCGCCGGTGACGCCGGAGCCCACCACGATCAGATGCTCGGGCAGGTCGGGGAGGTCGTAGACCTGACGCCAGGTCAGGATGCGCTCGCCGTCGGGTTCGGCGTCGGCGAGGATGCGCGGCGTCGCGCCGGTCGCGATCAAGACCGTCCCGGCATCGACCGAATACTCTGGGTGATCGCCGGACGGCTGGATCTTGACCTTGTGATGGTGACCGAGCGAGTCCTCGCCGAGCCGGGCCCGTCCGTGAACGACGGTTACGCCCGCCTTTATCAACTTGGTATGAATGTCCGTCGACTGCGCGGCGGCGAGCCGCCTCACCCGTTCGTGCACGGCCGACGCATCGACCGTGATGGCTTCCAAGCCATCCGAGTGGATGCCGAACTCCTCGGTGCCGCGATACCCGGTGACCACGTCCGAGCTGGCGATGAACGTCTTCGACGGAACACAGTCGTGCAGTACGCACGCCCCACCGGCACCGTCCGCCTCGACCACGGTCACGTCGGCGTCGAGTTGCGCGGCGACGAGCGCCGCCTCATAGCCGGCCGGTCCCCCACCGATGATCACAATCCGGTTCACGGCGATTTTCCCCTATTTGTTCAACCGGTCGTCTGAGCGTCTTTCGAGCCCGCGCGACATGCGACACGCCACGCCATATTCTCTCGTACGCCTCAGGCGGACTATCGTCATCGCCGTGCGTCATTACGCTGCGTACGGCTCTAACCTCGACCCTGCCCGAATGCGAGCCTACTGCCCGCACTCGCCGATGGTCGGCGTGGGCTGGCTGGAAGGCTGGCGAATCACGTTCGCCGGCGAAGAGGTCATCGGGTGGGAAGGCGCCGTCACGACGATCGTCGAGTCGCCGGGCGACCGTGTCTTCGTGTCGCTCTACGACGTGCACCCCTGGGACGAGTCGCAGCTCGACGAGGTCGAGGGCGTCGTCGCGGGCACCTACCGGAAACTGCACGTCCGGGTGCATACGCTCGACGGAGACGTCACGGCCTGGGTCTACGTCTTCAACGGGTACGAGGGCGGCCTGCCGACGGTCTGGTACCTGAACGAGATCGCGAACGCGGCCGGCAAGGCGGGTGCGCCCGACGACTACGTCTCGGATCTGCGCTCCCGACCGACCCGCAACAACTCCCTCTAACGCGCGCCGACCCCGACGGCCGCGCCGCGGCCCATAAGGTCAGAAGCGGGCGGAGAGGGAGACAGGGGCCGGGTGGATGACTTCGGCCAGTCCGGTGACCAGCTCCAGCCATTCGTCGCGCTCCAGGCCGGTGAGGGCGGCCAACGCCCCGGCCACGATCCGGTCGGCGACCGAGTCGGCCCAGCCGCGCCGCCGGGCCAGGTGACCCACGGCCGGAAAGGGCGGCTGCCACCCGTACGCAACCGCGCCGGCTTCGCCTTCGGGGCCGGACAGCAGCGCCTGCACCGGCGAGAGCCCCGCCGCCGTCTGCGCCACCAGGGCGGCCCCGGCACGCAGTTCGGTGAGCAGGTAGAGGCATACCCCGGCGAGTTCGGCCGGGGCTTCGTCGGGCACGGGCATCCGCCGCCAGGCGGCGTACAGGGGCATCGCCGTCGCGTCGGCCGCCCGCAGGACCCGGCGGGTCAGCACCACGAAGCGGGGCAGTCCGGGCAGCCCGGTCAGCTCGTCGCGCCCCCAGCGGCAGCACTGCGCCATCCGTTCGGCGGCGATCGCCGGGACCGCCATGACCGGCTGCGCCGACTCGTACGCCTCGCGTACGGCGTCGGGGTGGATCAGTCCCATGGCGGCCGCCGCGACGTGCGGCTCGACGTCGCCGAGGGCGCCCGCCCGGCCGGCGACGGTGAAGACCCAGGCGGACAGCCCCAGTTCCCGGGCATGCCGCAGGGTACGCGGGCACCGCGTCCACGCGCTCCCCAACGCCTCGATGCTCGGACGGCTTGCGGCCGCGGTCTGCTCCGGCGTCACGCCAGAGAAGATTACGCGGTAACCGTTGTGCCCGGCTCCAGGCGGGCGTACTCGCATCGCGCGAGCTTGGTCAGGTTGCCGTCGACGACCATGTGCCCGAACTCGTTGTGCAGTCCATCGTGGAGGGCGAACACTCGGCGCGGGGAAATGGCCCGGATGAAGTCGACGGATTCCGACAGCTTCAGCCACGGGCCGCTGACCGGCACGAACAGCGTCTCGACGGTCGCGTCCGCCGGTACGTCGAACGAGTCGCCGGGGTGGTAGACGGAGTCCTCCACCAGGAAACCGAGATTGGGCACCGGCGTCATCTCCGGATGCACCAAGGCGTGCAGGCCACCGTAGGCCCGCACGCCGAATCCGGCGGCCTCGAACGCGTCTCCGGAGGCCACCGTCTGGGTGACCCCGTCCAGCTCGGCGAGCTTGGCGACAACTGCCGCATGGGCGTGCAAAGTGACCGAAGGCCGCTTCGCCAGCGTGTCGGCCAGCTTTCCCACGTCCAGGTGATCGAAGTGCTCGTGGGTGATCAGGACCGCGTCCACGCCGTCCAGCGCCGCCGGGTCCGCCCAGGGTCCGGGGTCGATCACCAGGACCGCGCCGTCGCGCTCCAGGCGTACACAGGAATGCTCGAACTTGGTCACTCTCACGAGACTCAGCTTAGGAACCCGGGGGTCCAGGCGCGCGTCATAGGCCCATGTTGGTACGCCGAAAGACCGTAGCGCTCGCGTTGGCGGGCCTGGCGCTGGTGTTCGTCGCAGGTTGTGGCGCCAGCGATAAGAACTCGACCGACAGCGGTGGGGCCGCCCCGGCGGCGGTCGCCCCGGAAGGCGCCGGCGACCTCGGGTCGAAGACCGGCGCGGATCAGAACACCACGAGTGAGCAGGGCGGGGGCCAGCCGCCGGAGATCGGCCGGGCGATCGTCTACAACGGCCAGCTCACCGTGCGCGTCGACGACGTCGAGGTCGCGGCGCAGCGGGTCCGGTCGGCCGCCATCGGAGTGGGCGGCTTCGTCGGGTCGGAGAAGAGCACCAGCGGCGGCTCGCGGGCGCAGTCGTCGATCACCATCCGCGTACCGGCGGACAAGTTCGACTCCGTCCTCGCCGACGCGGCCAAGCTCGGCGAGGAACTGGACCGCTCGGTCAACGCCGAGGACGTCACCGCCACCGTCGTCGACCTCGACGCCCGGATCAAGGCGCAACAGGCCAGTGTGGACAGCGTACGGCGGATGTTCGCGCAGGCGAAGCAGCTCTCCGAGGTCGTGCAACTGGAGCAGGAGCTGTCCCGGCGGCAGGCCGACCTGGATGCCTTGCTGGCCAAGCAGCGTCGCCTCGACGACCTGGTCAAGCTTTCCACCATCACGGTGACCCTCGTCGGCCCGGACACGCCCTACGTGGAGCCGAAGAACGAGGACCCGTCGTTCCTCGGCGGCCTGCGGGCGGGCTGGAACACCTTCGTCGTCATCCTGAAGGTGGCCGCCGCGGTCCTCGGCTTCCTGCTGCCGTTCCTCGTCGTGGCGGCCGTGGTGCTGGCGCCACTGTGGTGGTGGCTGCGCCGCCGCCGGCCGACGCCGCCGACTGCTCCGGCGGCTACGGCTACTCCAGCGGCTCCGGCAACCCCGGTGGCCCCGGCGAGCACGCCGGCCGTGGCGCCGAAGTCGACCGAGGATTAGCCCGGAAAGGGGCTCCCGACGCCGGGAGCCCCTTTCCGCGTACGACTAGAAGAAGCTGGACAGAGCCGCGAGAGCCGTGTGGACCATGGTCCGGACGCCGTAGCCGATGCAGCGCTCGTCGACGTCGAAGCCGGACTGGTGGATGTCCATCTTGACTTCGCTGCCGGGGGTGCTGGTGCCGAGGCGGATCATCGCGCCCGGCACCTGTTCCAGGTAGAAGGCGAAGTCCTCACCCCCCATGCTGATCTCGGCCTCGACCACGCGATCGGCGCCGAGCGCGGCGCCGGCGGCGGCCGCGATGACGGCGGTGGCCATGCGGTCGTTGATGACCGGCGGCACGCCGCGGGTGTAGCGGACGTCGACGCCCGCACCCGTGGCCGAGACGACGTCCTTGATCAGGTTGGTGATCAGCTCCGGTGCGGCCTGCCAGGCTTCCTTGTTGAGGATGCGCACGGTGGCCTTGGCCTGTCCCTCGATCGGGATGGCGTTGGCGACCTCGCCGGCGTGCACCGCGCCGAAGACCATCGACACCCCGGCCCGCGGGTCGACCCGGCGGTCCAGCAGGGCCGGCGCGTCCACGATCACCCGGGCGAGCGCGTGCACCAGGTCCGCGGTGAGGTGCGGCCGGGCGGTGTGCCCGCCCTTGCCGGTCAGTCGCACCTCGACGGTGTCGGCGGCGGCGGTGAACGGGCCCGAGCGGACGCCGATGAGGCCGACGGGCAGTTGGGGCGCGCAGTGCAGCGCGTAGATCGCGGCGACGTCCTTCAAGGCGCCTGCCGAGATCATCTCCGGCGCGCCGGACGGGAACTTCTCCTCAGACGGCTGGAACACCAGCCGGACCCGGCCGGGCAGCTCGCCGCGCTGGTCGAGCTGGGCCAGCGCGAGGCCGACGCCGAGCAGCACCGTGGTGTGCACGTCGTGGCCGCAGGCGTGCGCGGCACCGGGCACCTGGCTGCGGTAGGGCACGTCCTTGGTGTCCGGCAGCGGCAGCGCGTCGAGGTCGGCGCGCAACGCGACGACTCGATCACCGGTGCCGATGTCGCACAGCACGCCGTTGCCACGCGGCAGGAACTTCGGTTGCAGTCCCGCGACGGCCAGCTCCCGGGCGACCAGGGCGGCGGTCTCGAACTCGTGACCGGACAGTTCCGGGTGCGCGTGAATGTGACGGCGTACGGCGACGAGCTCCGCGCCTCGTGAGGCAAGCCAGCGGTCGAGTTGACCGGGTAGCGGATCGGCCCCAGGCAAAGTCTCGGGCCAGGTCGACGTCAGCGTGCTGCTCTCGGGCAGCGTTAGCGCACTCGTCACGGCAAGATCTCGATCTCGATTGACAGTGGGACAAACCTCGACAAGCCTAGCCCCAGACCCGTAACTCTGCGCAACGTCATTGCGGTAGCGATTGCGTTGCTGAGTGTCACGTCCTCCCAGGTAGAGAGTCTCCGTGGCGGATTTCGTCGTCGGCATGGGCCCTTACACCTCTCACAACGCGTGACGGCTGTGGATGTGACGCACACCCCGTCCACCGGTTACGCGATTCCCCCGCTATGTCCCCTGACGTGCAGGTTCCGTCGGGGTCCCCAGGCACGATCACTCTTTCCCCGGTACGCGCGTCGCACACCTGGTGCGAGTAGTCAACTGAGTGGAGGTTCGGCTGAGGCGTTCGGGTGACGGGCGACGACGATTCGTCCGACCGGATGTCTCGATCAGAACCGATCGGCCGGGCGGTATGTCCCCCACACGTCGCGGAGAGCGTGACAGACCTCGCCCACGGTCGCCCGTGCGGCCAGGGCCTCCTTCATCGGGTGCAGCACGTTCTCCGTACCCTCGGCGGCCTTCTTGAGCTGCGCCAACGCTCCCGTGACCGCGCTGTTGTCCCGGTCCCGTCGCAACTGGGCGAGCCGGTCGGCCTGCGCCTGCTCGATCGACGGGTCCACCCGGAGCGGCTCGTAGGGCTCCTCCTCGTCGAGCGTGAACCGGTTGACGCCGACGACCGTCCGCGCGCCGGAGTCGATCTCCTGGGCCACCTGGTACGCCGAGGTCTCGATCTCTCGCTTCTGGAAGCCCGCCTCGATGGCGTCGACGGACGAGCCGTACTCGAAGACGCGCTGGATCAGCTCGTCGGCGGCCTGGGCGATCTCGTCGGTGAGCGCTTCGACCACGTAGGACCCGGCGAACGGGTCGACCGTGGCGGTCAGATCCGTCTCGTACGCCAGGATCTGCTGCGTACGCAGGGCGAGGCGGGCCGCCTTCGCGGTGGGCAGCGCGATCGCCTCGTCGTACGAGTTGGTGTGCAGCGACTGCGTACCGCCGAGGACGGCGCCCAATCCCTGTACCGCCACCCGAACGAGGTTGACCTCGGGTTGCTGCGCGGTCAGCTGCACTCCCGCGGTCTGGGTGTGGAACCGCAGCATCCACGACTTCGGGTCCTTCGCCCCGAACTCCTCGCGCATGATCCGCGCCCAGAGCCGGCGGGCGGCCCGGAACTTGGCGACCTCCTCCAGCAGGGTCGTCCGTGCGACGAAGAAGAACGACAACCGGGGCGCGAAGTCGTCGACGGCGAGCCCGGCCGCGATCGCCGCGCGCACGTACTCGATGCCGTTGGCCAGCGTGAACGCGATCTCCTGCACGGGCGTCGCGCCCGCCTCGGCCATGTGATAGCCGCTGATGGAGATCGTGTTCCACTTCGGGACCTCGGCCCGGCAGTACGCGAACGTGTCGGCGACCAGCCGCAGCGACGGCTTCGGCGGGAAGATGTACGTGCCGCGGGCGATGTACTCCTTCAGGATGTCGTTCTGGATCGTCCCGCTGAGCGCCTTGCCCGGTACGCCCGACTTCTCCGCCACGAGCTGGTACAGCAGGAGGAGGACGCTGCCGGGGGCGTTGATCGTCATGCTCGTCGAGACCTTGTCGAGCGGTATGCCGTCGAACAGCACGCCCATGTCGTCGACCGAGTCGATCGCCACGCCGACCTTGCCGACCTCGCCGTGCGCGATCGGCTCGTCCGAGTCGTAGCCCATCTGAGTGGGCAGGTCGAAGGCGACCGAGAGGCCCATCGTCCCGGCCTCGAGGAGGTGGTGATAGCGCGCGTTCGACTCCGCGGCGGTGCCGAATCCGGCGTACTGCCGCATCGTCCAGGGCCGCGTCGTGTACATCGTCGGATAGACCCCCCGGGTGAACGGGTACTCACCCGGCTGCTCGGAGTCGCGTTCGGGCACGTCAGCCGGTCCGTAGACGGGCTTGAGCGGGAAGCCGGACTCGCTTAACCGACGTTCAGTCATACCGCTGATCGTAGGATGAACGGCGCAGACGGCGGATGAGGTCTTTCCCACATACCCTCGCCGATCTCCTGATGACAGAGAGTGGTCACTCGGCTCGGCTTTCATTTGCCACATTTCTCACGCAGAATGGGGCGGTTGGCCAATCCCCACCCCGGGTAACCAGGCCCGTCCGACGGCCACTGCACACAGTTTCCCCACGAGACGGCGGCAAAGTGACTACCCCCATGCCCACCACCTGGAACAGCTCCCCCGGCGACGGACGAGCGGCGCCGGGCACCGTCATCGGCGGGCGCTACTCCCTGCGTACCGCGATCGGCACCGGCGGCATGGGCACGGTCTGGCGTGCCTCGGACAACCTGCTTCGCCGCGATGTGGCCGTGAAGGAGGTCGTCTGCCCGCCCGGGATGGCGGCATCCGACCGGGACGCGATGTACGAGCGGACGATGCGTGAGGCTCGGGCGGCGGCCGCGTTGGCGCACCCCTCCGTCGTTCAGGTCTACGACGTCGTCACCGAGGGCGGCCGGCCGTGGATCGTCATGGAACTGCTCGACGCCCGCAGCTTGGCGGACATGGTCATCGAAGGCGGCCCGCTGGCCCCGCGTACCGTGGCCAAGATCGGCGTCGCCCTGCTCGGCGCGCTTGAGGTCGCCCACGCGGCCGGGGTGCTGCACCGCGACGTGAAGCCCGCCAACGTGCTGATCTGCCAGGACGGCCGCTGCGTCCTCACCGACTTCGGCGTGGCCCGGATGCCCAGCGACGTGCAGCTCACGACGCCGGGCATGGTGCTGGGCTCGCCGCACTTCATCTCGCCGGAACGCGCGATGGGGCACGCCTTCGGGCCGCCCAGCGACCTGTTCTCGCTCGGCGTCACGCTGTTCACCGCGGTCGAGGGGCGTCCGCCGTTCGACAAGGGCGACCCGCTGGCCACCATGCACGCGGTGGTCGAGGAGCCGCCGGCGCCGATGCAGCTGGCCGGGCCGCTCGTCGACGTGCTCGGCGGTCTGCTGATCAAGGACCCGTCCCGCCGCTGGGACGTGCCCCGAGCCCGCGTGACGCTGCGTGACCTGCTCGCCGGGGACCTGGCGCAGCAGCCCAGCGCGCCGAGCTACACCGACCCGTGGTCGGTCATGCCGACGCCGCAGGGGCAGTGGACCGACCCGACCGCGGTCGCGCCGACCAGCCCGCCCGTGGCGGGCAAGCCACCCAAGCAGGTCGGCGGCCGGGCGCTGCTGGCCACCGGCGACATGCCCCAGTTCGGCGCCGGCAATCTGCCGTCCGGCCCGCCGATGAGCGGGAACATGGCCGGGGCGATGCAGGCCACGGGCGCGATGCCACAGTTGCCGACTGGGGCGATGCCGCCGGTCAAGCGCAGCTCGGGCTCACTGGTCGACAAGTTCCGCGGGCTGCCCAAGGGTGCCCGGATCGGCCTGGCCGCCGGGCTCGCCGCGGTGGTGCTCATCGGCACGGTGGCCGCCGCGAGCAGCCTGTTCGGCGGTTCCGGGACGCCCGAGGCCGGGTCCACCAGCCCCGGCCCGAAGACCAGCGCCAGCGCGCCCGCCAGTCCGCAGGCCCAGCCGGTGGTCTACACCGGCAAGGGCTACAAGATCACCTTCCCGATCGGCTGGAAGAAGGGCAGCGGGATCGCCAACGGCATCGAGTACCGCGATCCCAAGGTCACCAACCGCTACGTCCGGGTCCAGGTCTACAGCGGCAAGAACGTGGACAGCGCGGTCGACTCGAAGGTCAAGGACCTCCAGCGAACCAGCACCTGCGAGACCTACGAGCAGCTGGGCATCACGCCCACCACGCTCGCCGCCCAGGACGGCAGCCAGCTCGAGTACCTGTGCACCCCGAAGGGCCAGGACCAGCGCCACGGGACATATACGGTGATCACCGCGGACGGCAAGACCTACCGCATCCAGACCTCGACCGAGGCCAGCGACTGGGATGAGGCCAAGCCGGTCTTCGAGGAGATCGCACAGACTTTCGCCCTGGTGTAGCGCACGGCTCTCCCGATCCCGGGACATCGCGCGGAGCACTGTGCTAAAAATCGCCCATGACCGACCACACCGCGCCAGACCCCGCGCTCACCGAGTCGCTCTTGGCCAGCGTCCGCGCCTGGATCGACGACGATCCCGATCCGGCCGATCGCGACGAACTGACCGCGCTGCTCGACGCTGGCGACACCGCCGAGCTGGCGGACCGGTTCTCCGGGCCGCTGACCTTCGGGACGGCCGGTCTGCGCGGGCCGCTGCGGGCCGGTCCCAACGGCATGAATCTGGCAGTTGTACGCCAGGCGGCGGCGGGCTTGATCAGTTGGTTGCTTGCCAACGAGACGACGGCGGCGGAGCCGATCGTCATCGGATACGACGCCCGGCGGGGCTCGAAGCAGTTCGCGGAGGAGACCGCGCGGGTGGCGACCGGTGCCGGGCTGCGTGCGCTCGTGATGCCCCGGAACCTGCCGACGCCGCTGCTCGCCTTCGCCGTACGCCACCTCGGCGGCAGCGCCGGCGTGATGGTCACCGCGTCGCACAACCCGCCGCAGGACAACGGATACAAGGTCTACCTCGGTGCCCGCCTCGGCGGCGCGCTCGGCGCGGGCGCGCAGATCGTCCCGCCCGTCGACGGTGAGATCTCGGACCGGATCGCCACCGTGACGAAGCTCGCCGACCTGCCCCTCGGCGATGCCGGTGAGCTGCTCGACGAGTCCATCGTGACGGCGTACCTGGACCGGGCGGCGTCGACTGTGGACGCCGACGGACCGCGTGACCTCGTGGTGGCGTACACGCCGATGCACGGAGTCGGCGGCCAGGTGGCGGCCGACGCGTTCGTCCGCGCCGGGTTCGCCGAGCCGCACCACGTCGACGCACAGTGGACTCCGGACGGGACGTTCCCGACGGTCAGCTTCCCCAACCCGGAGGAGCCCGGCGCGATGGACCGGGTGATCGCGCTGGCCAAGCAGGTGAACGCCGACATCGCGATCGCCAGCGACCCGGACGCCGACCGGTGCGCCGTCGCGATCCCCGCGCCCGCCTCCCCGGGCGGCTGGCGGATGCTCCGGGGCGACGAAGTGGGCGTCCTGCTCGCCGACCACCTGATGCGACGGGGCCGCCGTGGCACGTACGCCACCACGATCGTCTCGTCCTCGCTGCTCAAAACGCTGACCGCGGAACGCGGCCTCGGGTACGCCGAAACGCTGACCGGGTTCAAGTGGATCTCCCGATCCGCCGCCGACCTGTGCTTCGGATACGAGGAAGCCCTGGGCTACTGCGTCGACCCCGACGGCGTACGCGACAAGGACGGGATCACCGCCGCCCTGATGGTGGCAGAGCTGGCCGCCGGGTTGAAGGCCGAACGGCGTACGCTCGCCGACCGGCTGGACGAGATCGCCGCCCAGCATGGCGTCTACGCCACCGACCAGCTCTCCGTACGCGTCGACGACCTCACCGAGATCTCCGACGCCATGGCCCGGCTGCGGTCGAAGACCCCGACGACACTGCTCGACGAACCGGTCAGCTCGGCCGAGGACCTGCTGCCCGACGCCGACGTCGTGATCCTGCGTACGGGCGAATGCCGGGTCGTCGTCCGGCCCTCCGGCACCGAGCCGAAGCTCAAGGCGTACCTGGAGGTGCGGGAGGCGGTCGTGGACGGCGACCTGGCCGCCGCACGGGAACGGGCGAGCGCCGCCCTCACCGCTCTGCGTACGGAAACCGCCGCCGCGCTGGGCATCTGGTCGGTCGCGCCCTAACAGTTACCGGTAGGTTGTGAATCCGTGGACGTACTCGTCGTTGATCACCCGCTCGCCCAGTCCCGGCTGACCGCCATGCGCGACGCCCGCACGGACTCCGCGACGTTCCGGGCCGCCCTGCACGAGCTGAGCACCATGCTCGCGTACGAAGCCGCGCGGTCCTTCGCGGCCGAGAAGTACCCGGTGCAGACCCCGGTCGCCACCGCGCAGGGCACCAAACTGGCCAACCCGCCGCTGATCGTGCCGGTGCTGCGCGCCGGACTCGGCATGGCCGACGCCGTCCTGGCCCTGCTCCCGGAGTCGTCCATGGGCTTCGTCGGGCTGGCCCGCGACGAGCACACCTTCGAGCCGCGGGCGTACATGGAGTCGCTGCCGGCCGACCTGCGCGGCCTGCCGGTGCTCGTCCTCGACCCGATGCTGGCCACCGGCGGCTCGCTGGAGCACTGCTGCCGGCTGCTGGTCGACCGGGGCTGCACCGACATCACCGTGCTCAGCGTCATCTGCGCGCCCGAGGGCATCGCCCGCCTGGAGGGATCCGGGCTGCCGATCCGGCTCGTCACCGCCAGCGTCGACGAGCGCCTGAACGAGCAGATGTTCATCGTCCCCGGCCTGGGCGACGCCGGCGACCGCCAATTCGGCGGCATGCCCCGCTTCTGACCCCCTCTTCCCACCCGCCT
Source organism: Hamadaea flava (assembly GCF_024172085.1). Classification (NCBI taxonomy): domain Bacteria; kingdom Bacillati; phylum Actinomycetota; class Actinomycetes; order Micromonosporales; family Micromonosporaceae; genus Hamadaea; species Hamadaea flava. The sequence goes on from NZ_JAMZDZ010000001.1 coordinate 4,237,786, forward strand.
TTTCTGCGCGATCATGAACTAAAGGTCGTGATCAACCGGCGTGTCGCGTACCGAGTACCCTGATCAACTCCTTGCGGCCATGATCATCGACGCACGGGCAATGGCTCACCGCCGCCGGGTCAGCTCCCTGTTGATCAGGGCGGCGGGGAGTTGATCAGGGCACGGCGGACACGACACGCCGGTCGATCATGGCGATAAGTTCATGATCGCGCGGAAAGCAGCCGAGCGGGGCGGGAGCCGAGCGGGCGGGAGCCGAGCGGGCGGGAGCCGAGCGGGCGAGGGTGGAGCGGCGGCGGGGCGACGGCGGGCGGAGATAGGCTTTCGGGCATGACAGTCACCGCACCTGCGCTTACCGAGGTGACCGGGTCGAATGCCGCCTTGCGGGCGTTCTTGCACGGGTTGCCCGGCGTGGACAAGGTGGGGGCCGACGCCCGTGCGGCCGCGCTCGGCACCCGGTCGATCAAGACGTCGTCGAAGGTGTTCGCGATCGATCTCGCGATCAGCATGGTCGACCTGACGACGCTGGAGGGCGCCGACACCCCTGGCAAGGTCCGGGCGCTGGCGACCAAGGCGCTGCGGCCCGATCCGCTCGACCCGAGTTGTCCCTCGACCGCCGCCGTCTGCGTCTACCCGTCGATGGTCGCCGACGTCCGGGAGATCGTGGCGGGTTCGACGGTCAAGATCGCCAGCGTGGCGACCGCGTTCCCGTCCGGTCAGGCGTCGCTCAAGGTCAAGATCGACGACGTACGCGACGCCGTGGCGGCGGGCGCGGACGAGATCGACATGGTGATCAACCGGGGCGCGTTCCTGGCCGGCCGCTATCTCGAGGTGTTCGACGAGATCGTGGCGGTCAAGGGCGCCTGCGGCGACGCCCGGCTCAAGGTGATCATGGAGACCGGCGAGCTGGTGACCTACGACAACGTCCGCCGAGCGTCGTGGCTGTCGATGCTGGCTGGGGCGGACTTCATCAAGACGTCGACGGGCAAGATCTCGCCCGCCGCGACCCCGCCCGTGACGCTGATCATGCTGGAGGCGGTCCGGGACTTCCTCGCGACCACCGGCCGGCAGGTCGGGGTGAAGCCGGCCGGGGGCATCCGGACGTCCAAGGACGCCATCAAGTACCTGGTGCTCGTGAACGAGACCGCCGGGGACGGCTGGCTGGACCCGCACTGGTTCCGGTTCGGCGCCTCGTCGCTGCTCAACGACCTGTTGCTGCAGCGCAACAAGATGAAGACCGGGCATTACTCCGGTCCCGACTACGTCACTCTGGACTGAGCGCCATGGCTGTTTTCGAGTACGCGCCCGCGCCCGAGTCGCGCGCGATCGTCAACCTCAAGCCCTCGTACGGGCTGTTCATCGACGGCGACTTCGTCGAGGGGACGGAGACGTTCAAGTCGATCTCCCCCGCCTCGGAGGAGGTCCTCGCCGAGGTCACGGACGCGACCGAGGCCGACGTCGACCGCGCGGTCGCGGCGGCGCGGCGGGCGTACGAGAAGGTCTGGGGCCCGATGCCCGGGGCGGAACGGGCGAAGTATCTGTTCCGGATCGCCCGGCTGATCCAGGAGCGCAGCCGCGAGCTGGCCGTCCTGGAGTCGCTGGACAACGGCAAGCCGATCCGGGAGTCCCGGGACGTCGACCTGCCGCTCGTCGCCGCGCACTTCTTCTACTACGCGGGCTGGGCCGACAAGCTCGACCATGCCGGCTACGGTCCGAACCCCAAGCCGCACGGCGTCGCCGGGCAGATCATTCCGTGGAACTTCCCGCTGCTGATGCTGGCCTGGAAGATCGCGCCCGCGCTCGCGGCCGGTAACACCGTGGTGCTCAAGCCCGCCGAGACGACCCCGTTGACGGCGCTGCTGTTCGCCGAGATCTGCCAGCAGGCCGACCTGCCGCCGGGCGTGGTCAACATCCTCACCGGCGCGGGCGCGACCGGGGCTGCGCTGGTCAACCACCCGGACGTCGACAAGGTCGCGTTCACCGGGTCGACCGAGGTCGGCCGGATCATCGCCCGCGCCGTGGCCGGGACCAAGAAGAAGGTCACCCTGGAGCTGGGCGGCAAGGCCGCCAACATCGTCTTCGAGGACGCGGCGATCGACCAGGCGGTCGAGGGCATCGTCAACGGCATCTTCTTCAACCAGGGGCACGTCTGCTGCGCCGGGTCGCGACTGCTGGTCCAGGAGTCGGTGGCCGACGAGGTGCTCGAATCGCTCAAGCGCCGGATGGCGACGCTGCGGCTCGGCGATCCGCTGGACAAGAACACCGACATCGGCGCGATCAACTCGGCCGAGCAGCTGGCCCGGATCAAGGAGCTGACGGCGGCCGGGTCGCAGGAGGGCGCCGAGGTCTGGTCGCCGCCGTGCGAGCTGCCTGCCCGCGGTTTCTGGTTCGCGCCGACCCTGTTCACCGGGGTCTCGCAGGCCCATCGGATCGCCCGCGAGGAGATCTTCGGCCCGGTCCTGTCGGTGCTCACCTTCCGCACGCCGGCCGAGGCGATCGAGAAGGCCAACAACACGCCGTACGGGCTGTCGGCCGGGATCTGGACCGAGAAGGGCTCCCGCATCCTCGCCGTCGCGGATCAGCTGCGCGCCGGGGTCGTGTGGGCCAACACGTTCAACAAGTTCGACCCGACGTCGCCGTTCGGCGGCTACAAGGAGTCCGGTTACGGTCGCGAAGGCGGCCGGCACGGCCTGGAGGCGTACCTTGCCCACTAGAGACAGCGCCACCAAGGACAGCGCGAGGCTGGCGGTCCGAAAGACCTACAAGCTGTTCATCGGGGGCGCGTTCCCGCGCAGCGAGTCAGGCCGCAGCTACGTCGTCACCGACGCGAAGGGGCAGTTCGTGGCCAACGCCTCCCAGGCGTCCCGCAAGGACGCGCGCGACGCCGTACTGGCCGCTCGGGGCGCTGTCGCTAAGTGGTCCGGCGCGACGGCGTACAACCGGGGTCAGATCCTGTATCGCGTGGCCGAGATGCTGGAGGGGCGCCGCGATCAGTTCGTGGCGGAGCTGCGAACTTTCGGCCTCGCCGCGAGCGCGGCCACCGCGGAGGTCGAGTCCGCGATCGATCGCTGGGTCTGGTACGCGGGCTGGAGCGACAAGGTCGCGCAGGTCGTGGGCGGGGCGAACCCGGTGGCCGGGCCGTTCTTCAACATCTCCGCCCCGGAGCCGACGGGCGTGGTCGCGATCGTGGCGCCACGCGAGCCCGCCCTGCTGGGGCTGGTCAGCGTGGTGGCGCCGGCGATCGTGACGGGCAACACGGTGGTGGTGGTCGCGAGCGAGCCGCGGCCGACGCCCGCGATCACGCTGGCCGAGGTACTGGCCACATCGGACTTGCCGGGCGGCGTGGTGAACATCCTCACCGGCTCGCCGGCCGAGATCGCGCCGTGGCTGGCGTCGCACTCCGACGTCAACGGCCTGGACCTGGCCGGGATCGAGGACGCGGAGCTGGCCAAGGATCTGGAGATCGCGGCGGCCGACACGCTCAAACGCCTGGTACGCCCGGCCGCGGTGGACTGGTCGGCCGATCCGGGCCTGAGCCGCATGACGCCGTTCCTGGAGACCAAGACGGTCTGGCATCCCAAGAGCTTCGAGGGCGCGAAGGGTACCGCCTACTAGCGCGAGAAGACCACCTAGGGGATGTGATTTGGGGGACGCCTCGGGGGGATTCCCGATCCGTGGGAGAAACCTCGGAAGTAGCTTGATCCCGTGACTGTCCTGGAGATCGCGCGGTTGCAGTTCGCGACCACCACCATCATCCATTTCCTGTTCGTCCTGCTGACGCTGGGACTGGTGACGCTGTTGGTCGTCCTGCAGACGACCTGGGCGATCACGAAGAAGCCGATGTACGAGCGGCAGACCCGCTTCTGGGGCCGGCTCTACGTGATCAACTACTTCCTCGGGATCGCCACCGGCGTGGTCCTGGAGTTGCAGTTCGGGACGAGCTGGAGCGGGCTGTCGCACTACCTCGGCAACGTGTTCGGCGCGCCGCTCGCGATGGAGACGATCATCGCGTTCTTCCTGGAGTCCACCTTCCTCGGGTTGTGGATCTTCGGCTGGGGGCGGCTGAACCGCTGGGTGCACACCGCGTTGATCTGGCTGGTCGCGCTGACGGCGTACGCCAGCGTCTTCTGGGTCATGGTCGCCAACTCGTTCCTCCAGCACCCGGTCGGCTACGACAAGGGCGCCGACGGCGTCATCCGGCTGACCGACATCGGGGCGCTGTTGTCGAACAAGTCGCTGGTGATGGCACTCCCGCACGTCGTGTTCGCGGCCATCTCGGTCGGCGGCTTCGTGATGGCCGGAATCAGCGCGTGGCACTTCATCCGGCGTACGCAGGAAGTGGAGTTCTTCCGCAAGTCCCTGCGGCTCGGCGTGGTGACCGCGGCCATCGGCGGCTTCTTCGTGGTCGGCTTCGGCTACGCCCAGTACGGCTTCGTCGCCGACCTCCAGCCGACCAAGTTCGGTGACGACGCGGCGAAGGCGGCGGCCGTGGCCGACTTCACCGCCCGGTTCGGCCCCGGCGACTACAACCTGCCCGCGTACGCGAGCACGGCCCTCGGCTTCATGATCCTCATCGGCAATCTGCTGCCCATGGTGATGTTCGCAATCCCGCTGTTCTTCCGGGACTGGATCATCCGCTGGCGGTTCCCGCTCTATCTGCTGCTCCTGGCCATTCCGCTGCCGTTCCTGGCGGCCAGCCTCGGCTGGCTGTTCCGGGAGGGCGGCCGGCAGCCGTTCGCGGCGTACGGGCTGCTCCCGTTGCAGGACGCGGTCACGCCGGGCGGCTCGGCCGGCGCGATGCTCACGGCGTACGCGGTCTTCACGACCGTCCTCGTCGCGTTGGCGGTCACCGACTGGGTGCTGATCGCCCGGGCCGCCAACCGAGGCCCGGTGGACCCCGCTCCCGACGCCCTGACCCCGCTGGCCTAAGGACTTGTGATGACTTTCCTGCTCGCACTGCTCTTCGGCGGCTACTTCGTCCTAGGTGGACTGGATTACGGCGTCGCCCTGGTCTCGCGGGGGCGCGCCGACCTCGACCGGGTCGCCCCGGTGTTCCTCGGCAACGAGGTCTGGCTCGTGGGCGCGGTCGGCCTGCTCTTCGGGGCGTACCCGCTGAACGAGGGTGAGCTGCTGTCGCAGCAACGCGTACCGGTCGGGGTGGCGCTGCTCGGCGTGGTCCTGGTGACCGCGGCCTACGGCCTCCGGCTGTTCCGGCGTACGCCCGGCGGCGTGGGCGTCCTGGACGGGGTGGCCCGCATCGGCGGGGCGCTGGCCCTGATCGGCTGGGGCGCGACGCTCGGCGGCCTCTGGCAGGGCGGCGACTTCCAGGTCACCGCGGTGACCGGCGGATGCGCGCTCGGTCTGCTCGCCTTGGGTGGTCTGCACGGTTGGGCGTTCGTCTCCCGCCGCTGGCCGATCTTGGGTGGGACGAGCGTCGCCATCCTCGCGCTCACCTTCGCGGCGGGCAGTGCCGTGGATTGGCACGTTGCCGACTCGGCCACCCTCGACCTGGTCCGACCGGCCGCGTACGCCCTGCTCCCGCTCGTGCTCCTGGCTCAGGCGGCAACCTGGTGGATGTTCCGTACGCGACACCCGCGCCAGGCTCCCGTCGCGAGCTGACCCGGATCTGCTTCACTGCCAGCATGCGGCCTTTCGATCCTCGGCTGCTCCGGGCGGCGCCGGCCGCCCGGGGTGACGCGGCGCTGCTCGCGGCGGCGGGCGCCGGTGTCGCCCTGGCCGCCGTCGGATCGGCGTACGCCCTGGCGCGGACGCTCGTGGCGGCCGCGGACGGCAGACTCGACGCGGTCGCCCTGGCCGGCTTCGTCGTGGCGCTCGGCCTGCGAGCACTGCTCGCCGCGGCGAGCGGCCTGGCCGCGGCCCGCATGTCGGCGACGGTCAAGGCGCAGCTCCGCGACGACCTGGTCAAGGCGGTCGGCGATCGGGGACCGGCCTGGTTGACCGGGCAACGCGCGGGCGAGCTGGCCACCCTCACCGGACGCGGGCTCGACGCCCTCGACGGCTACTTCACCGGGTACCTGCCGCAGCTGATCCTCAGCGTCACGGTGCCCGCCGCGGTCCTGATCACGCTCGCGGCCAGCGACCTGACCAGCGCGATCATCGTGCTCGTGACACTGCCGCTGCTGCCGATCTTCGGCATCCTCATCGGCTGGCAGACCCAGGCCACCACCGAGCGGCAGTGGCGACGGCTGCAAATGCTCGGCGGGCACTTCCTCGACATGGTGGCGGGCCTGCCGACGCTGCGGGCCTTCGGCCGCGCCCAGGCCCAGGTCTCCGCCGTACGCAAGATGGCCGACCAGCATCGGGTCGCCACCATGCAGACGCTGCGGGTCGCCTTCCTCTCCGCGCTCGTGCTCGAACTCGTCGGCACCATCTCCGTGGCACTGGTCGCCGTCCCGGTCGGGCTACGGCTGCTCAGCGGCAGCCTGACCCTCTCGACCGCGCTGCTGGTGCTGCTGCTCACGCCGGAGGCGTACGCGCCGCTTCGCGCGGCGGGCAGCCGGTTCCACGCCAGCATGGAAGGGCTGACCGCGCTCGATCAAGCCTTCACCCTCATCGCCGCCGCCGAGTCCCCCGCCGCCGCTGACTCGGTGCAGATCATGCATACGCAGGCTACGGCTGCCCAAGATCGCATGGATAACCGTGATCTGCAGCAAACGGTGCTCGTGCGGATCGACGGGGTGACCGTCGAGTACGAGCGGGGGCCGGCCCTCAAGGACGCCGTCCTGGAGGTGCGGCGCGGCGACCGGATCGCCCTCGTCGGGCCGAGCGGCGGTGGCAAGAGCACCCTGGTCGGGCTCATGCTCGGCTTCGTCACGCCGACGACCGGCGCGGTGCTGCGTGGGGAAGACGACCTCGACGCCTGGCGGCGGCGCCTCGCGTGGGTACCGCAGAAGGCGCATCTCTTCGCGGCCACCCTCGCCGAGAACATCGCTCTCGGGGCGCCGGAGGCGACTCGGGCCGAGATCGAGGCGGCGGCTCGGGCGGCGTACCTCGACGAGGTCGTGGCGAGTCTCCCGGACGGCCTCGACACGCCGCTGGGCGAGCGCGGTCACGGCCTGTCCAGCGGGGAACGCCAGCGACTCGCCCTCGCCCGCGCCTTTCTGCGTAATGACAGTGAATTGATCTTGTTAGACGAGCCCACCTCGCGGCTGGACGCGAAGAGCGAGCAGGCGGTGATCGAGGCGACCGAGCGGCTCATGACGGATCGGACCGCGGTGTTCGTGGCGCACCGGCCCGCGATGCTGCGGCTGGCCACGCGGGTCGTGCGGGTCGAGGACGGGCGTCTCATCGAACGAGCCGAGGTGCCGGCATGACGTGGGACCTGATCCGGCCGATGCTGTGGCGCTTGGGCGGCGCGGGCCTGCTCGCGACCGTCACGGAGCTGTCCGGCCTCGGGCTCATGGCCACCGCGACGTGGCTGCTCATGACCGCGGCGGGCCAGCCCCCGATCACCGCGCTCACCGTCGCCATCGTCGCGGTCCGCGCCCTGGCGATCTCTCGGGGAGCTTTCCGGTACGCCGAACGGCTGGCCGGGCACGACGCCGTGCTTCGCATCGTGACCGAGGTACGCGCGCGGGTATTCGCCTCACTCGCGCGGCAGCCCGCGTTGGTGGCGCGCCGGGGTGACGCGCTGTCCCGCATGGTCTCCGATGTGGACGCCGTGCAGGACCTGGTCGTACGCGTCGCGCTGCCGGCCTTCGCGGCCGCTCTGGCCGGCGCCGTGGCCGTGGTGGCGGCCGTCGCCATCGACCCGCTCGCCGGGCTCGTGCTGGCCGTCGGCCTCCTGATCTGCGGTCTGCTGCTCCCCGCGATGGCAGCCCGGATGACTTCGTCGGCCAGTGCCGAACTCGCTCCCCTGCGCGCCGCGTACGCCGTCTCGACGATCGACCTGGTGCACGGCGCTGCTGACCTGGCGGCGTACGGCGCCCGGGAAGCGTTCGAGCAGTCCGCGGCCGGTACGGCCGCACAGCTGGCGACGGTGGAGAAGCGCCTGGCCCGGCGGGCGCTCGGCGTGGACCTACTCGGTTCGCTGGTGATCGCCGCGACCGCGGCCGGGGTGGTGCTCGCCGCACTCGCCCAGGACGTCCCCGGCGTCTGGATCGGTGTCCTCGCGGTCGGCACGCTCGCCGCGGGCGAGATCGCGCTTTCGCTGGTCGCCGCTGCTCGCAAGCGCGCCGAGATCTCTGGGGCGCTCGCTCGCCTGCGGCCGCTGCTCGCTCCCGCCGCCGCTGTCGCTTCCGCCGCCGCTCCCGCCGCTGACCGTTCCGTCGCCGCCGCTGGAAGGCGGCAGATCACGGATGCGCATGCTTCCGAGCCCCAAGATCGCATGCATAACCGTGATCTGCACGAAACCGCCGAGCACGAAGCGGCACAGCCCGGGGAGCTGCGGCTGGACGAGGTCACGGTCCGGTACCGCGAGGGCGGCGTACCAGCGCTGGAGGGCTTCTCGCTGACGTTGCCGCCGGGTTCGAAGACCGCCCTGGTCGGGCCGAGTGGCGCGGGCAAATCCACGGTGCTGGGTCTGCTGTCCGGCGCGATCGCCCCCAGCGACGGCTCAGTCACGTACGCCGGTCGGCCGCTGCCGGAGGAGGCGTACGACTTGGTGGGCGGACTGTTCGCGGACGCCGCCGTGTTCCACGCGAGTGTCCTGGACAACGTGACGCTGGGTCGTTCGTCCACCCTGGAGGAACGGAACGCCGCCGCCGAGGCGGCCGGGTTGCTCGACTGGATCGAGGCGCAGCCGGACGGCTGGGACACCCTGGTCGGCGAGGAAGGCGCCGCGATGTCCGGCGGTCAGCGGCAGCGGCTGACACTGGCGCGAGCGCTGCTCCACGCGCCGCCGGTGTTGCTGCTGGACGAGCCGACCGAGGGCCTGGACCCACAGCACGCGGACGAGGTTCTGCGCCGGGTGCTGGCGTACGCCGGCCACCGGACAGTTGTCCTCGTAACGCACCGAACCTCCGAAACAAGCGCTTTCGACGCCGCCGTGCAGCTCGCCTGATCCTTGCGCCAGCAAGTGGTTTCGGCTGGCGATTTGTCCGCTGAAACAGCGTGACTGGCGCGATGATCATCCATAGAAGGACCGCGCGACCGATGCGAGCAGTGATCTGAAGGTCACATACTGAAGCATGGTCGCGGAGGACACCCCGCTCGTCCGGCGGGTACGGGATTCGGTGATCGGCGACGACCAGGTCATGTGGGGTCCATACGGCCCCCGCCGGGTCACGTACGCCGACTACACCGCGTCGGGCCGGGCGCTGAGCTTTCTCGAGGACTTCGTCCGGGACGAGGTGCTGCCGAGGTACGCGAACACGCACACCGAGTCCTCCGGCACCGGACGGCAGACGACGCGTCTGCGGGAGGACGCGCGGCGGATCATCCACGACGCCGTCGGCGGCGACGAGAACACTGTCGTGATCTTCACCGGGTCGGGGTCGACCGGCGCGATCGACAAGATGGTCGGCATTCTCGGCATCCGGCTGCCGGCCGAACTCGACGACCGTTATCGACTGCGCGAGCAGATCCCGGCCGCCGAGCGACCGGTGGTGTTCATCGGCCCGTTCGAGCATCATTCCAACGAGTTGCCGTGGCGGGAGTCCATCGCCGACGTCGTGGTCATCCCCGAGGATCACGACGGCCACATCGACGTCGAGGCGCTGGAACGGGAACTCGTCCGGTACGCCGACCGCCCCCTCAAGATCGGCTCGTTCTCGGCGGCGTCCAACGTCACCGGCATCGTGAGCGACACCCACGGCATCTCCGACCTGCTGCACCGGCACGGCGCGCTGTCGTTCTGGGACTTCGCGGCCGCCGCGCCCTACGTCGAGATCGAGATGTCCGGGCGATGTACGCGGCACCCGCTGGCGTACAAGGACGCGATCTTCCTGTCCCCGCACAAGTTCGTCGGCGGACCGGGCAGTTCGGGCGTCCTGATCGTCCGGCGCGAGCTGCTGCGCAATCGGGTGCCGACGGTGCCCGGCGGCGGCACGGTGGACTACGTCAACGCCGTCGAGCACCACTACCTGTCCGACCCCGCGCACCGCGAGGAGGGCGGCACCCCGGCGATCGTCGGCGACATCCGCGCCGGACTGGTCTTCCAGCTCAAGGAGGCCGTCGGGGCCGGAGTCATCCGGGCCCAGGAGGAGGACTTCCTGCGCCGGGCCATCGCCTCCTGGCGGCAGGACCCCCACCTCGACGTGCTCGGCAATCTCGAGGCCGAGCGCCTCTCCATCGTCTCCTTCGTGGTACGCGCGCCGACGCGCCGCTATCTGCACCACAACTACGTGGTGGCACTGCTCAGCGACCTGTTCGGCATCCAGTCCCGGGGCGGCTGCTCATGCGCCGGACCCTATGGGCACCGGCTGCTCGGCATCGACCTCGATCGGTCGCACCGGTTCGAGCAGGAGATCCTCGCCGGCTGTGAGGGGATCAAGCCGGGCTGGGTCCGGGTCAGCTTCAACTACTTCATCTCCGAGGCCGTGTACCAGTACATCGTCGAGGCGGTGCACCTCGTGGCGGCGTACGGCTGGCGGCTGCTGCCCGACTACCGGTTCGACGCGCGTACGGGGTTGTGGCGGCACTCGGACGGCATCGTCGAGCCGCCGTTGCGGCTGGATCGGCTGCGCTACGACGCGACCGGCCGGCTCCGGCATCCGACCCAGCACGAGCGCGCCCCCGAGAGCGCGTTGCCCGACTACCTCGCGTACGCCCGCGACGTCTTCGACAAGCACGCCGATCGCGCGTACGCCGACGGCACCGCCGGCGCGGGGGTGTCCCCCCGTTTCGAGGAGCTGCGCTGGTTCGAGTTGCCGGACGAATGCCTGGTCACGCCGCGGTGACCCGGCCCGGCGTGCACCCTGTGGACAAGTCGCCGATCCGGGCGCACGGACCGTGCGTCCAACGACTAGGGTTGTGCGTTGAGTCACCGACAGGACAGTCCAGGAGGACGCAGTGGCGGAGGAACCCACCGAGTTCTGGGGCGAATTGGCCATCGACCCGGTCGAGATCGCCTTGCCGCGCGGGAGCGGCTTCACCCTGCGGGCGTACCGATCGTCGACCACTTTCGCGCCGACAGACGTCTCCGAGCGGCCCGAGGACGACGATCCCTTCGCGCGTAAGCCGGATGCAGCTCTCGAGGACGACGAGGAAGAGCTGCCCGACTTCGACGAGGAGGAGCTGACCCGGCAGGCGCTGGCCCAGGCCGACGAAGACGAGGCCGCCGGCAAGCCCCGCAAGGCCTCCGACACCAGCGTCGACCTCGAGCCGATCGACGACGAGGAGGCGGCCGAGGCCGCCGAGTCCGAGGACGAGGACGAGGACGAGGACGAGGAAGCCGAGGACGAGGAAGAGGACGTCGAAGAGGTCCCGCTCTTCCTCACGCACAAGGGCAGGCTGCTGCTTTTCAAGAGCGCGGAGGGCCTGGTCGAGTTCGTGAAGTCGGGCGCGCCGAACGACATGTCCCAGTTGCCGGAATGGGAGCGCCTGACCGACGAGATCGACGTCGAGCAGCTCACGCCGGCCGATGACGACACCTACGAGCTCGACCTCGTCGTGGAGAATCTGCGCGGCGGGCACGACGCGTGGGATCCGAACCTCATCCTCAGCGCGGGCGAGGTCTCCCGGGACATCGCCTACTCGCTGCGCCTCAACGACGTGCTGGGCATGCTGTCCCCCGGGTCACCCCTGGACGACCTCGACGAGGCGCTCCGGTCGGCCGGCTCGGGCGGCGTCGGCGGGTTCCTCGCCAAGCGGCGGGTCCGCAAAATCGGGGCACAACAGGCAAGTCTCGGCTGGCGAACGGTGATCGGCAAGATCTCCGGCATCGTGGACTGGCGCGACTGACAGTTCCAAGGCAGCATCAAACCTTGGCACACGACAGTCCCGGGAGGAGGACGACGCCGTGGCGCTCGTTCGGGTGTATTGCGGTTTGGCTTCGGCCGACACAGGGGTGGCCGGCGACGAAGGCTGGCTGACCGCCGCGGTCGTCGACGATTCAGGCCGTCTGCTTGAGGTCTGCGAGATCGGCGACGACGCGAACGGGTACGCGACGCTCAGCAGCCTGCTCGCCGAGCGCTCCAGCGCGCCGTCGGGCGTGGCGGTCGCCGCCGACAGCGACGACCACCTCGTCACCATGCTGCTGACGACGGCGGGCCGGCCGTTGTCTGTCGTCGACGACGACGCTGCAGACGATTACGCCGAGCGCTTCGCCGACGACGAGTCCCAGGAGGAGATCGAGTCGGAGCCGGCCGAGCGCCGGGCCGTCGGTCTCGCCCGGGCGCTCCAGGCGGGTGCGCTGTCGGCCCAGGCTGGTCCGGCTCCTCGGGACCTGGCCGGGCTCAAGCCCGTGCTCTCCGCCCACTCGGCGCTGACGCACGGCCGCCACGGCGCGGCCGGCGCCCTGCGCGAGGTGCTTCGCGAGCTGTATCCGGCGGCGCTCCGGGCGTACCCGGACCCGGCGGAGCCGGTGGCGCTGACCATTCTGGACCTCCTCCCCGAACCCGGTCTGCTCGCCGCCCCGGCCACCGGCCGCAACCGTGACACCGCCCTCGCCGTCGACTCGGTCGCCGCTCAGGTCGCCGCGTCCGGCGTAACCGACCACGCCAGCGCGCTGGAAGCGGTGACCGCGTTGCGCGTCGCGATCGCGGAGACTCCCCGCCGCGGCGGGGTCACCAAGCATCTGACCAGCGCCATCGCCGAAACCGTCCGGCAAGCGGTGGCCGCCGTCCGAGCCTGCGACGCGGCCTGCGCCGCCCTCATCGACTCGGTCGCGGCCCGGGTCGCGACCCCGGCTCCGGCCAAGGGCCGCCGGGCCGCCACCCCGATCACGCCCCTGCGGGCCGTTCGTGAGGCGCCCGAGCCGCCGGTCACTCGCGTTCCGGCCGCACGCCGCAACCGAGCGCCGCTGGCTCCGGTCTCGGCCAGCCCGGTCTCGGCCAGCCCGGTCTCGGCCAGCCCGGTCTCGGCCGAGCCGGTTTCGGCCGCTCCGGCCGCCGTGACACCTGTTTCGGCGACGCCCGTCTCCGCGACGCCCGTCTCCGCGACGCCGGTCTCCCCAGCGGCCCCGCTGCCGCCCGGCTTCGAGCCGACCCCGGCTGTAGGCGTGCCGATGGTGCAGCCGACCGCCGCCCAGCCCGTCATTCAGCCGGCCGCGCCGCAGCCGATGGCGCAGCCGGCCCACCAGCCGCAGCCCGTCGCAGCTCAGCCCGTCGCAGCTCAGCCCGTCGCAGCTCAGCCCGTCGCGGCTCAGCCCGTCGCAGCTCAGCCGGTCGCAGCTCAGCCGGTCGCGGCTCAGCCGGTCGCGGCTCAGCCGGTCGCGGCTCAGCCGGTCGCGGCTCCGCAACCGGTAGCGCAGCCGGCCCACCAGCCGCAGCCCGTCGCCGTCGCGCAGACCACCGTGCCGCAGCCGGTGTCGGCCCAGCCGATGCCCACCCGGCAGCCGCTGGCCATGCCGATGGCGCAGCCCGCCGCCAACCCGGTACCCGCGCAGCGCGTACCGGCCGAGCCCGAACCGCTGCCGTCCCGGATCACGCCGGCGGAGACTGGTGCGCCGTTCGTCCCGAAGCTCAGCCAGGCCGCGATCAACAACGCGCGGGCCGAGCGACTCACCACGCCGCCGGCCGAACCCCTGCTCGCCGCGTTGGACGAGCAGGGCGCCGGTGCCGCCGCAGCCGAGATCGTGTTCCCGCTGAGCCGCCCGGCCGCCCCGGCCAACGGCGGCGAGGTGCCGGGCGCCCGGTCGTCCTGGCCGCTGCTCGGCGACCGGGACGAGCCCGAGGCGTACGTGCCGGAGCCGGAGGTCCGCGACTTCGGGACCGGCGGCTACGACAAGGTCACGCCGCCGTGGCTCGCCGACGACCTGAAGCTGCCGGAGCCGCCCGCGTTGCGCCTGGTCGACGCGGCCGCGCTCGACGAGCCGCTGCCGGCGCGGGCCCGCCGTAGTGGTCCCGACCCGTTGGACGCCAACGTGTCGTTGCCCGACGACGCCGACGGCGACCTGCTGATCTTCTCCACCGTCCGGTCCGCCTGGTTCACCGGGCAGGCCGAGGAGGCCGTCGAGGACGAGCCGACCTGGAACTCCGAGATGGACCTCGGCTGGCGGGCGGCGCAGCACGCCTCGGACCCGGACATCGCCGAGCAGACCCGGGCCGGGCTGCCCAAGCGCGTACCGCAGGCCAACCTGGTGCCGGGATCGCCGATCGCGGCGCCCGAACGCCCGCTGCGCATCGTGCGCGACCCGCAGCGGCTGGCGCAGCACACCTCGGGCTACTTCCGGGGCTGGCGTCGTGGCCAGGAAGTCAACGGTTACGCCGTCGGCGGCCGGCCGGGCCGGGAGTCGGCGGGCGGCTGGGACTTCAGCCGGGACAACGATCGCGACGATCGCGACGACTACGGCTACCGAACCGCTGGATACGGCAGGTAGCATTCGAACCTCTTTGGCTAGCTCCACCCGTGAAGTAAGCCACACGGACGGGGCTTGACCTTACCTGCGGTGGGGCGAGAGCATACGCCAGCAGCAGTATCAGGTTCGGAGGCGGTTCATGAGTGTCACCCGGCGCGGTTTCCTGTCCCTGGGAGCCGCGGTGGCAGCGGGGTCGGCGCTCACCGGTTGTGGCGTCCTCAACGGTTCGCCGGCGACGGCCACCGAGAACAAGGTGCTGAGCACGGACCCGATCCGGGTCGGCGCGACGCTGGAACTCTCGGGCAGCGGCACGGTCTCCGGTCGGCTGCAAGAACGCGCCATCGCGATCGCCCTGGCCGAACTCAACGTCGACGGCGTACGCGTCGGCGACAGCTATCGCAAGCTCGACGTGGTCATCCGCGACAACCAGAGCGACGGCGCGACCGCGACCGACGTCGCCGAGGAGTTCGCCGCGATGGGCGTAGCCGCCATCATCGGCGGCCTGAGCACCGAAGCCGCGTTCGCCACCCTCAAGGTGGCCGAGGCGAAACACGTGCCGTACCTGTCGTTCTGCGCCGCCGACGCCATCTCCATTCCGTTGAGCACGCGGAAGTTCACCTACAAGCTGGCGCCGAACGCCTCGGATGTCGCGACTCGGCTGGCCCGCCGCATGCGCGCCGTCGGGCAACGGGAGGTCGTCATCCTCTCCACCGACGACACGCTCGGTTCTGACGGCGTACGCGCGACCAAGGCGGCCTTGACGGCGGCCGGACGCAAGTTGGTGGACACCGTCGAGTTGGCCGCCTCGGGCAAGGACTTCGCTGGGGCAGCGGCCCGGGCCGTGGAGGAGAAGCCGGACGCGGTCGTCGTCTGGACGTCGCCCGCCAACGCCGTACGCGCTGTGCAGGCGCTCAAGGACACCGACGAGAACCCGGCGATCTACCTGCCGCCGACCGCGATCGACGACGACACCTTGAAGGGGGACAACGCCTCCGTCATGGAAGGCGTGTACGTCCTCTACTCGCCGGTGCTGGCCGGGGCGCCGTTCATCGTGAACACCGCCAGCGGCCGGGAGATCCGGCTGTTCGTCAACCGCTACAACCAGGAATACGGCGCGTTCAGCGGCTGCATGCCGTACGCCGTCGACGCCCTGGCGCTGGTGGCCGCGGCCGCCCGGCGCGTCTCCACCGTGGAGGGGCGCCGGTTGCGGGGTGCGCTGGAGTCCACCCCCTACGACGGTGTCGCCGGGGCGTACGGCTTCAGCCCGATCGACCACGGCGGTATGGCCCCCGAGGTGCTGGCCCTGTTCCAGGCCAAGGGCGGGGCCTGGCAGCGCCTCTGAGGCCCGCTCAGCCCGCGGAACACGCATACGAAAGAGCGGCCTCCCGCGAAGGGGGCCGCTCTTCTCGTTGTGACCGGCGTCAGGCCGGAATGCCGGTACGCGTCCGCCGCATGCTCAGCACGTATTCCACCAGGCCGATGAGTACCTGCTTGGTGGACTCGCGGCCACGGGCGTCACACGGCAGCACCGGGACCTCCGGAGAGATCGCGAGCGCGTCGCGAACGTCCTGCTCGGAGTGGAACTGCGTGCCGTCGAAGCAGTTGATCGCCACGACGTACGGCAGCTTGCGGTGCTCGAAGAAGTCGATCGCCGCGAAGCAGTCGGCCAGCCGCCGGGTGTCGACGAGGACGACCGCGCCGATCGCGCCGCGAACCAGCTCGTCCCACATGAACCAGAACCGCGTCTGGCCCGGCGTACCGAACAGGTACAGGATCAGGTCGCGGTCGATCGAGATCCGGCCGAAGTCCATCGCGACCGTGGTCGTCGTCTTGCCCGGCACCTGCCGGGTGTCGTCGACCCCGACGCCCGCGGACGTCATGATCGCTTCGGTGGTCAGCGGGGTGATCTCCGATACCGACCCGACCAGCGTGGTCTTGCCCACGCCGAAGCCACCGGCGATGACGATCTTCGCCGAGGTCACCCGTCCCACGTTAGGACGGTGCGACATTTCAGAGCCTCCGAAGTCCACTCAGCACCCTCTCCAGCAACTCAGTGCCTACTGCGTCATTGGTCTCGAACGAGGTCGGCTCATAGACCGCGACGAGACCATCTGCGGCCATATCAGCGATGAGAACCCGCGCCACGCCGAGCGGCAGCTGCATCCGCGCCGCGATCTCGGCCAGCGACTGCAGGCGGCCGTCGCACAGTGAGGCGATGTGCTGGTGTTCCCGGCCCGCGCCTTTGGTCGACTGTGTCGACCGGCCACGCATGGTCGTCTCCACCAGCGCTTCGATCGCGATCTCCAGCCTGGGCCGGGTGCGACCTCGGGTAACGGCGTACGGCCGAACCAGCGCACCGGTCGGTTCTTCGCGTTCAACCATCTAGCCGTTCACCCCCTTCCAAACCCGCCGTGGACCCTCCACCGCGGGTTCGTACCGCGCGCGTCCTCAGTTGAGCATGCCCGCCGCCGCCCGCGGGGCCGGCGTGAGCGCGTCGCCCACCCGGTCCACCAGCAGCGCCATCTCGTAGCCGACCTGACCGACGTCGCAGCTGCGCGCGGCGAGAACGGCGAACGAGGAACCGTCCGAAATGGACATCAGGAACAGGAACCCGTTGTCCATCTCCACGACGGTCTGCAGGACAGCCCCGCCCTCGAAGCACCGCGCGGCGCCCTGGGTCAGGCTGACCAGGCCGGAGGAGATCGCCGCCAACTGGTCGGCGCGGTCCCGCGGCAGGTCACGTGACGACGCCAGGAGCAGGCCGTCGGCGGAGACTGCGACCGCGTGGGCGACTCCCGGGACGCGATCCGCGAAGTTGGCGAGGAGCCAACCCAGATCCTGCGTTGATGTCATGCCTCATGCTCCTTGCCACCTTGCCGCCCGTTCGGGTTCGAACCAGCGGTCGAGTCATCGTCTTTCTGCTGCGTACGGCCTCGCTGCACACCGCGGTGGTATGCGGAGAGCAGGCCGCGAACACCTTCGGGCGTACGCCGGTCCAGCGTCGTGCCGCCCTTGTCCACACCGCCCGGGACCAGCTGCGCCATCGGAACACGCTTGGGCAGGCCGGAGCCGGTCACTTCGGTCGAATCCTCGTTCGAGGCGGACGCGGCCGCCGTGGCCGCCTTCCAGCCGTCGTCGGCGATCGTCTGCCAGCTCGGCGCGTACGGCGCCGGAACCGTGTACCCCGTAGGGCGGTCGTTGCTCCCCATGCCTGCACTACCCGCCATCGTGCTCGAACGCTGTTGCTCTCCGTCCCGAGCGCCCCCACCGGCGATCGTCGGATACTGTCCCGTGGCCTGCTCGGTCGCGGGAACGGTGGCGTACGGCCCGGCGGCCGTCTCCGCGGTGATCCGCGGGATCTGCGCTGTGGCCGAGGCGTCGGCCGCGTCGGCCAGTTCGCCGGCGGCCGGCTTCCGCGTCCGGAACCAGGCCGATTCCAGCTCCCGGAAGATCGGCAGCTCCATCGTCTCGTCCGCGGGCGGCACCTGCCGATCCGGCATGGCGGGCGCGGGCGGCACGTACGCGAGAGTCGGCCGCGGCTCCGCCCCGGCTGTCGGAACGGCCGGGTAGTCAGACGTCCGCTCGGTCGGGCGCTGCGGCAGCGGCTCGCCGACCGACGGCGTCGTCGGAACGTTGGGCGTCGTCGGCATGGTGACCGGCGGCCAGACCGGCAGCGACGGCGCGGTCGGCGAAGCGCTCGCCGGGCCGCTGACCGGGGTCGAGCTGACCGGAGTGGAACTGACGGGAGCCGAGCTGACCGGTACGCCGCTGACGGGGTATCCGCTGACCGGAGCGCCGCTCACCGGGTACCCGCTGACCGGGACGCTGCTGATCGGCGGGGTGCCCGTCGTGGGCATCGCCTCCGGCGAGGTCGGCATCTGACGCGGGATGCCCACGCCGTCCGACATCAGTTCGCCGTCGACCGTCCAGCTCTCCTGCGGCCGGCGAGTCGGCAGCGGGTTGTGGTCGGCCGGGCCGGATCCGTTGACCGGGCCGGCCGGGGCGGCCGGGCGGCCGTTGGCTCCGGTGAGGTCGGACCACGCCGGCATCGAGCGGCCGTTGACCGGCTCGGGCATCGGCGGGACGTTCGGGGCGGCCGGCGCTTCGAAGATGCGAGGCGGCTGCTGCTCGTACGCCGGACGCTGGGCCTGGCCCGGACGCTGGCCCGGCGCCTGGCGCTGCACCGGCCCGCTCTCCAGCGCCAGCGGCTGTGCGAACGGGGAGCGCGGCGGCGTCTGGGCCGGCGGCGTCTGCGGGGTGACAGGCCGGCTCGGGGCCTGACCGCGCCCGGACAGCGCCCGCGGCACGAGCACGGACTGCGGCAGCGTGACGTCGGCGATGGTGCCCCGGTCGGTGGCGGGCCGCAGCTCGGTCTTGACGCCATGCCGGGCGGCGAGCCGCGCGACCACGACCAGGCCCATCATCCGGGAGACCGCCACGTCCACCATGGGTGGCGTGGCGAGCCGCTCGTTGATGTCGGCGAGCATCTCGTTGGAGATGCCGATGCCCTGGTCCTCGACGTAGAGGACGGCTCGGTCGCCGACCCGCCGCGCCTCGACCATGACGATCGAGTCCGGCGGCGAGAACGCGGTCGCGTTGTCGAACAGCTCGGCAACGAGGTGGACGAGGTCGTTGACGGCGTGCGAGGCGACCTCGATGTCCCGGTCGACCGTGCCGAACTCGATGCGCGTGTAGTGCTCGACCTCGGACTGCGCGGCGCGGAGCACGTCCACCAGGGACGCCGGGTCGCGCTGGACGCGGGTCGAGTCGGCGCCCGCCAGCACCAGGAGGTTTTCGTCGTTGCGGCGCATCCGGGTGGCGAGGTGGTCGAGCTGGAACAGCTCGGCCAGCCGGTCCGGGTCCTCCTCGCCGCGTTCGAGCCGGTCGAGGTGGCCGATGAGCCGGTCGACCAGGATCTGCGAACGGCGGGCCAGGTTGACGAACATCGTCGCGACCGAGGACCGCAGGGCGGCCTGCTCGGCCGCGGTACGCACGGCTTCCAGGTGGACGGCGTTGAACGCCTCGGTCACCTGGCCGAACTCGTCCTTGCTGCGGACCGGCAGCGGGTCGGCGATCTGCGTCGCGACCTGGGCCGGGGACAGCTGCGCGGAGATCGACGGATCACGCAGCCGGGCGACCGCCTGGGGCAGCCCGTACTGGGCGACGTTGAGCGCGCCGTGCCGCAGTTCGCGCAGCGACCGGGCCATCGACCGGGCCACGAGCCAGGCGAACAGGATCGCCAGGATCAGCGCGCCGAGCAGCAGACCGGTCTGCACCAGGACCTGCCGGGTGACGTTGTCCCGGACGCGGGTCGCCTCGCTGGCCGCGTCGGCGTCGACCTTCTCTTCCACCTTGCGGACGAGGTCGGCCGCCTCGGAGTGCGACTGGTCCCAGTTCTGCGCGGTGAACGTCAAGGTGGACATCTGCGGCGAGCTCATCGACTCGATCAGCCCCTGGTCGAGGCTGACCTCTCGGAATGCCCGGCCGCTGGTGCGGGTGGTCCAGATCTCGAACTCGTCCGCCGTCGCGAGCAGCTTGAACGCGTTGAATGCCTGCTCGGAACCCATCAGGGTGGCGATGTAGTCGTCCTTCATCTGCGTCGTCATGGTGCCGCTGGCGAACGCGTTCAGGACGATGATCCGCTTCTGCGCCTGATATTCCTTGTACTTGGCGAGCTGCGCGCCGGCCTGCATCCGCTCGGACAGCGAGGTGTCGCCGGCCAACCGCGCGGTGTAGTCCCTCAGCTGGTTCAGGTCGCCGATGATCGAGCTGTAGGTCGAGGCGACGTCGCTCGCCTGGGACTTGGCGTTCTTCGTGCCGTCCCGGACCGGGCCGAGCGCCTGCAGACCCTGGGTGACGTTCTCCAGCGTCGCGGTGAACTTGGCGGGCAGGTCGGTCGTCGAGAGCGACTGCACCTGCTGGAGGTAGTCGTCCTTGGCCTTGTCCGTCGCGGTGATGACCTGGTCGAGCGCGCTCAGCGCGGTCTGCCGGGCCGCCTTGTCGGTGCCGGCGCCCAGCGCCATGACCGCCTTGGCCCGTTCTTCCTGCAGCTCATGGGCGAGCTCGCCGGCCTCGGTGTTGACGTTCGCGAAGGTACGCGCACGGTCCGCCAGCTCGACCGTATCCATCTGGCCGACCAGACCGTTGACACCGACGACGATGGTGGCCAGCGTCGGCACCACCATGATGAGGCCAAGTTTGGCCCAGATGGGCATGTCCCGGA
Source organism: Hamadaea flava (assembly GCF_024172085.1). NCBI lineage: Bacteria > Bacillati > Actinomycetota > Actinomycetes > Micromonosporales > Micromonosporaceae > Hamadaea > Hamadaea flava. The sequence continues at coordinate 4,258,425 of NZ_JAMZDZ010000001.1, forward strand.
GTCGACCCGCCGGCCGACGGAGACGCGAAAGGACCGAACTATCCGATCCTGGCCGCTTGCTCACGTCACCGTCCTTCCCACAACGGGCCGCCCTCGGCCCGCAGCGCTCGCTGGCCCCGCACACGCTACCCACAGTCGTGGGCGATCCGCCACGCCGTTGCTCAGCAATCAACTGCCGACCGTGTTAGGCCGGACCCCCGAGATTCCATCACGTTGGGCGATAAAGCAAAAGGCCAGCCTGCCCCAGTTCCCACAACTGGGGAGAAACATCAGGACACTTGGGTAATACCGCGCCTGCGACATCCCACCAAGAGTGACCGACGGTGACTACGCGGTTCCGATCAGCTTCGCGTACGCGGGTTTGATGGTGTCGTTGATGATGGCCAGTCGCTCGTCGAACGGGATGAACGCGCTCTTCATCGCGTTGATGGTGAACCACTGCAGCTCGGCCCAGCCGTAGCCGAACGCCTCCACCAGCAGCGCCATCTCCCGGCTCATGGACGTCCCGCTCATCAACCGGTTGTCCGTGTTGACGGTGGCCCGGAAGCGCAGATCCCGCAGGAGGCCGATCGGGTGCTCCGCGATCGACGGGGCGGCTCCGGTCTGGACGTTCGACGAAGGACAGAGTTCGAGCGGGATCCGCTTATCCCGGACATATGCCGCCAACCGTCCGAGCCGCCGACCGCCACCAAGCCCACCGGCCGACTCCGCCGGGCCGATGTCGTCCACGATCCGCACCCCGTGGCCGAGCCGGTCGGCGCCGCACCACTGAATGGCCTGCCAGATCGAGGGCAGGCCGAAGGCTTCGCCGGCGTGGATGGTGAAGTGAAAATTCTCACGTTGTAGATATTCGAAAGCATCGAGGTGTCGGGTGGGCGGGTAACCCGCCTCGGCTCCGGCGATGTCGAAGCCGACCACCCCGGCGTCCCGGTAGGCCACGGCCAGCTCGGCGATCTCCATCGACCGGGCGGCGTGCCGCATCGCCGTGAGCAGGCAGCCGATCCGGATCGTCCGGCCCAGCGCGGCGGCCTGGGCGGTGCCCTCGGCGAACCCGGCCAGCACCGCCTCGACCACCTCGGCCAGCGTCAACCCGTTCTCCAGGTGCTGCTCCGGGGCGTACCGGACCTCGGCGTAGACCACGCCGTCCAGGGCCAGGTCGAGCGCGCACTCGGCGGCCACCCGGCGCAGCGCCGCCGCGGTCTGCATGACCGCCACGGTGTGCCCGAAAGTCTCCAGGTAGCGCTCCAGCGAACCGGAGTCGGCGGCGGCGGAGAACCAGCGCCCGAGCGCGTCGGGATCGGTCTCCGGCAGCTCATGGCCGATCTCGGCGGCCAGCTCGACGATGGTCGCGGGTCGCAGGCCGCCGTCGAGGTGGTCGTGGAGCAGGGCCTTCGGGGCGTTGACGATCTCGGCGTAGCTGGGTGCGACCATGTGATGACGATATCGGAGTGCCGACGAGCACTCGTGTGAGTCGCCGGAGGATGAGCTGATCCACACCGTACTGGCCGCCTTGCGCTGCCCGGTCTGCCGCGAGGCGCTCCACCAGTCCGACGGCTCGCTGCGCTGCCCGCGCGGCCACAGCTTCGATCGCGCCCGGCAGGGCTACGTGCACCTCGGCACGGGTCGCAAGCTCCCCGAGGGCGACACGACTGACATGGTCGCCGCCCGTTCCGCGTTCCTGCAGGCCGGTCACTACCAAGGAGTACGCACGACGGTGGCGGGCTTCGTCCCCCCGTCGGCGGCACTGATCGCGGACATCGGCGCGGGGACCGGCTATTACCTGGCCGGCGCGCTGGACGCCGCCCCTGAGGCCGCCGGGATCGCCCTCGACGTGGCCAAGCCCGCGCTGCGCCGGGCGGCTCGCGCACACCCCCGGGCCGAGGCCGTCCTCGCCGACGTGTGGGCTGGACTGCCGCTGGCCGACGGATGTCTCGACGTCCTGCTGAACGTCTTCGCACCCCGTAACGGGGCGGAGTTCCGCCGTGTCCTGCGCCCGGACGGCCGCCTGGTGGTCGTCACGCCGCTGCCGCGGCACCTCGCCGAGCTGCGGGAGCGCTACGGACTACTCGACGTCGACCCGGACAAGGCCGAGCGGTTGGCCGCCACGTTGCGTGAGTTCGACCTGGTCGGGGCGGAGGAGCTGGAGTTCCCGCTCCGGCTGACCCCAGACGAGGTACGCGCCCTGGTCGGGATGGGTCCCAACGCCTTCCACTCGGCGGCGCCGGACGCCGACGCCGTCACCACGGTCACCGCCGCCGTCCGTGTCGCCGCGTACGCCCCCGCCGACCGTCAGCTAGCCGGCCGGTAGCTAGGTGGAGAGGTCGATCTCTTCCCAGCCGCCGGGCGGATCCTGATAGGGCCCGGAGAACACGACCGCCCATTCCAGTCCCCACCGGCGTTGACCGATCGCCGCCGACCCCAGTACGCCCGGCCGGTCGCCGCCCGCGGCCTCCACCGCGAGGAACGCCCAGTCGAGGCAGTAGTAGAGGTCGAGGACGGCCGCCACCAGTTCCGTCTCCCGGGGGGCCGGCAGCATCCGGGCCCGCCAGTGGGCGAAGGACTCCCCGGCGGCGAAGTCGGGCAGCAGCGGACCGTGCGGGTCGGGCGGGTTGGTCGGGTCGAGCCGCCGGCTCAGCCCGAGAACCCAGGTCAGTGCGGCCAGCGCGTCCAGGTGCAGGGCGAAGGCGTGGTGATCGCCGACGCCGCCCTTGATGAAGTCGAACTCGAAGTCGGTGACCTCGTCGTTGAGCCGGTTCTCGTCCAGCCAGGCGAGCGCGATCTCGGGCGGCATGCCGAAGCAGCGTTCCAGGATGACGGCGAGGACCGCGGCGCGGGCCTCGATCTCCCGGGTGGGGCGCAGCGACACCAGGTCGCCGGGCTCCCAGACGAACGGGAAGGTCTCCGGCGGCAGCGGCAGGCCCAGTCGTTGCAGTTCCGCTAGGTTGGCGAGGCGCGTGGCGACCGGGTCAGGGGCGAGGACTTCGGCCACAGCCCTACGCTACCCGGTCGATCACGAGCGGCTGAGCGGCGACGGCGGCGTCCGAGAAGGTGAACGCGCCGGTCGCGTCGGCGAGCGCGGCCGGAATCCGGGCCGGGTCGTCGGCGTGCAGTTCGCAGAGGACGTCCCCGGTGTTCACCGGGTCGCCCGGCTTGACCTTGAGCAGTACGCCGGCCCCCTCGGTCACCGGGTCCTCCTTGCGGGCCCGGCCCGCGCCGAGCCGCCACGCCGCCAGGCCGACGCCCATCGCGTCCACGCCCGCCACGTAACCGGCCTGCGGTGCGCGTACCACTTCGATCTCCTTGGCCCGCGCGAGTGGTGCGCCGGAGTCGCCGCCCTGGGCCGCGATCATCTCCCGCCATTTGTCCATGGCGCGGCCGTCGCGCAGCGCGGCGGCCGGGTCGGTCTCGATGCCCACCGTCGCGAGCATCTCGCGGGCCAGCGCGAGGGTGAGTTCCACGACGTCGGCGGGGCCGCCGCCGGCGAGCACCTCGAGCGACTCCTCGACCTCGAGCGCGTTGCCGACGGCCAAGCCGAGCGGGGTGCTCATGTCGGTCAGCAGGGCGACCGTGGTGACGCCGTGGGCCTTGCCGAGCTGGACCATGGTCTGGGCCAGTTCGCGGGCGCCGTCGACCGACTTCATGAACGCGCCTGAGCCGACCTTCACGTCGAGGACCAGGGCCGAGGTGCCCTCCGCGATCTTCTTGCTCATGATCGAGCTGGCGATCAGCGGGATGGCCTCGACCGTGCCGGTGACGTCGCGGAGCGCGTAGAGCTTGCGGTCGGCCGGTGCGAGCCCTTCGCCGGCCTGGCAGATCACCGCGCCGACCCGGGCGAGCTGGGCGATGAACTCGTCGTTGGACAGCGCCGCCCGCCAGCCTGAGATCGATTCCAGCTTGTCGAGCGTGCCGCCGGTGTGGCCGAGTCCGCGCCCGGACAACTGCGGCACGGCCGCGCCCAGCGAGGCGACCAGCGGCGTCAACGGCAGCGTGATCTTGTCGCCGACCCCACCAGTGGAGTGCTTGTCCACGGTCGGCCGGGGCACGCTCGACAGGTCGAGTCGCTCACCCGACGCGATCATCGCGGCCGTCCACCGGGCGATCTCCCCGGGCGTCATGCCTCGCAGCAGGATCGCCATGGCCAGCGCGGACATCTGCTCGTCCGCGACCGACCCTTTCGTGTACGCGTCGACGACCCAGTCGATCTGCTCATCGCTGAGTACGCCGCCGTCCCGCTTGGCGCGGATCACGTCGACTGCGGCGAATCCCATGGTGGTGCCTCTCTTACTGAGCTCTCCCGTTGATCATGGAGTCGACCGTGGCCTCGACGGCGTGTCACGACTGGAAACTCCATGATCAACGGGACTTGCCAAGTGGTCGCGAACTACAGGTATTCCGGGCCGAATGCGCCCGGGAGAAGCGTGCCGACGGTGGTGTGCCCGTCGGCCGTCTCGACCTGGCAGTCCGGTCCGCCGTGCTCGTAGAGCAACTGCCGGCAGCGCCCGCAGGGCGTCAGCGGTTCCCCGTCGCGGTCGACGCAGGAGACCGCCACCAGCCGCCCGCCGCCGGTGCGGATCAAGTCGCTGACCATGCCGCACTCCGCGCACAGGGTCAGCCCGTAGGAGGCGTTCTCCACGTTGCAGCCGCTGACGACCCGGCCATCCTCCACCAGCCCCGCCACGCCCACCGGAAACTTCGAATACGGGGCGTACGCCCGATGCATCGCCTCGACGGCGACCTTCCGGAGCGTGCCCCAGTCGATTCCGCTCATCAATGACCCTTCTCGTACGGCTTGCCGTCGGCGGCCGGCGCGCGTACCCGGCCGACCAGTCCGGCGACCGCGAAGATGGTCGCGATGTAGGGCAGCATGTTCAGGAAGTCGCTCGGGATCGGGGTCGCGATGGAGCCCAGCGTGGTCGCGAGCGCTCCGGCGAAGCCGAAGAAGAGCGAGGCGAACAGCGCGCCGATCGGCTGCCACCGGCCGAAGATCATGGCCGCCAGCGCGATGAAGCCCGCGCCGCCGGTCAGGTTCTTCGTGAAGCTCGTCGCGGACACCATGGAGAAGTACGCCCCACCGAACCCGGCGACCGCCCCGGCGATCAGCACGTTCGTGTAGCGCAACCCCAGGACGCGTACGCCCAGCGTGTCGGCGGCCTTCGGGTGCTCGCCGACGGCTCGCGTCCGCAGCCCCCACCGGGTGCGGTAGAGGGCGATCGTGACCACGGCGACCAGCACCATCGCGGCGTACGTGAGGATCGTGCCCTGGAACAGGGCCGGTCCGATGATCGGGATCTTGGACAGCAGCGGGATGTCCCACTCCGGCAGCCGCGGCGGCGAGTTGTACGCCTGGGTGTCCGACCGCATGATCTGCTCGTACAGGTAGCCGGTGATGCCGAGGGCGAACGTGTTGAGCACGATGCCGATGACGACCTGATCCACCAGGTACCGGATGGCGAACACCGCCAGCAGCGCCGAGATGATCACGCCACCGACCGCCGCGGCCAGCAGGCCGACCCAGTAGCTGCCCGCGACCGAGCCGAGGAAGGCGCCGAGGAACGCACCGGTGAGCAGCTGACCCTCGATCGCGACGTTGACGACGCCGGTCCGCTCGCACAGGACGCCGCCGATCGAACCGAAGATCAGCGGCAGCGCCGCGAGCACGGTCAGCTGGGCCAGCGAGCCCAGCGGGATGGTGTCGCCGTTGGCGGCCTGGGAGACCTGCCAGCACAGGGACGAGATCACGAACGCGCCGAGGGAGACGCCGACCCAGAGTCCGAACCGTTTCTGGGTGATCATCAGGGCCAGCCCGGCACCCAGCGCGATGAGCCCGAAGACGATCGCGCCGAGCTTGCCCGGGATCGGGATGGCCGCCCCGGAGGTGGTCGTGCCGAGTGCGTAGTGGGTGGTCTTGGTGCTGGCCAGCAGGCCGAACACGACGGTCGCGATCAGGCCGAGCCCGGCCAGGACCGCACCGGTCTTGCGCGCGCGGTTCCAGGTCGCCTCGGGTGCGACCAGCACGACGTCCGCAGTAGACGCGGTCATGCTCACCCCTTCGCCAGTCCGACGGTGGCCGCCGCGGAGGGCGAACGGCGCAGCTTGAAGATCGCCCGCACGAGCAGCGGCGCCGCCACGAAGATGACGATCAGCGCCTGGATGACGCCGACGATCTCGTTGGAGATGCCGGGGATGTTGACCGTGGTGCCGTCGGCGTGGGTGGCCACCCCACCTGTCTGCATCTTGCTGCCGCCCGCGGTCAGCGCACCGTAGAGCAGACCGGCCGCCACGACGCCCCAGGGTTTCACCCGGCCTAACAGTGCGACCAGAATGCCGTTGAAGCCGACTTGGCCCATCATGTCGACGGTCAGCGCGCCGGCCGTGCCGACCGCGATCGAGGTGCCGCCGAGCCCGGCGAGCGCGCCCGAGATCGCCATGGTCAGCGCGAGGGTGGCGCCCACCTTCATGCCCGCCGTCTTGGCGGCGTCGGGGTTGTAGCCGACCGCCCGCAGCTCGAAGCCGAACGTGCCCCGGCGCAGCAGCCAGGAGATCGCCCAGGCGGCCAGGACGGCCAGCACGATCGCCAGGTTGGCCCGCAGGCCGGTGTCCGACGCCGTCGTGCCGAAGATCTTCGGATACAACGAGTCGGGCGGGATCGGCTTGCTGATCGCGTCGCTCCGCTCCGGGTTCTTGACCCACGGCTGGATGATGTACCAGCTCATGAAGTACAGCGCGACGTAGTTGAGCATGATCGTCAGGATGACCTCGTGCGCGCCCGTACGCGCCTTGAGCAGGCCGACGAGTCCGCCGTAGAGGAAACCGGCCAGCGCACCGGCGATGGTCGCGGCGATCCAGCCGAAAGGCGACGACCAGCCGAGGGCGAACCCAGCGGTGCCACCGGCCAGCGCACCCATGATCGCCTGGCCCTGACCACCGATGTTGAACAGACCGGCCCGGAACGGGAGCGCGACCGCCAGACCGGTGAAGATCAGCGGCGCCGCCGCGGTGAGCGTCTCGGAGATCGGGTAGAGCACCCGCTGCCAGGTCACCCCGTCCATGCCGTAGACCCAGCGGCTGAACGTGTCGGGGTCGACGATGGAACCCTTGAAAAGGTTGCCGAACGAGACGCTCAGCAGGTCCCAGGTCGCCTGCAGGGTGGTGCCCGGCTGATAGAAGAAGTACGCCCACTGCTGCCGGGTGTTCTCGTCGCCCAGCACCATGAGGACCGCCGCGACGACGCCGGCGAGCACGATGGCGAGCAGCGTCACCGTGAAGCTGTTGTCGGCCCACAGCTCCTTGAGGAAGGCTTGACCGAGGCTGGGTTTGCCGCCGTTCCTGGTCGGCGCGACCGGCTGGCCGGCCAGGGCCTCCGCCTGCGCCGCGCTCGGCACGGGCGTCGGGTTGACCGGGAAGGCCTGACCGCCGCCGGTCTCCGACCCGCTGTCAGCGTCGCCACCCGGCTCCACGGGAGGATCTTGCTCGCTCATGCGATCACCGTCCTGCGGCCGGCGACCGCATGAGTAGGACTGTGTTTACCGATGATCAGCCTGCGGCCGTTCATTCCCCTGCCTCCGGGGTCTCGGTCTGGGTGACGCCGGCCATCAGCAGGCCGATCTGGTCGCGGGGGATGTCCGGGGAGACCACGGCGAGCACCTGGCCCCGGTACATCACGGCGACGCGGTCGGCCAGCGACAGCACCTCGTCCAGTTCGCTGGAGACGACGAGGACGGCGGTGCCGCCGTCGCGCTCGGCGATGATCTGCTTGTGGATGAACTCGATCGAGCCCACGTCCACGCCTCGGGTCGGCTGCGACGCCACCAGCAGCTTCAGGTCGCGGGAGATCTCCCGGGCGACGATCACCTTCTGCTGGTTGCCGCCGGACAGCGTGCCCACCGAATAACCGGCCGAGCGCGTACGGATGTCGAAGTGCTCGATCCGCTCCTTGGCGCCCTCGTCGATCTTGCCGGGGTTGAGGGCGAGCTTCGTGCCGAACGGCTTCTGGTTGTAGGTGTCCAGGACGAGGTTCTCGGCCACCGAGAACTCCCGGACCAGGCCGTCGACCCCGCGGTCCTCGGGGATGTAACCGACCCCGGCGTCCAGCGTCTGCCGGGTCCGCCAGGAGTTGATGGGCTCCCCGTTGAGTGAGATCTTGCCGGAGGCCACCGGGCGCAGGCCCATGATCGCCTCGACCAGCTCGGTCTGCCCGTTGCCCTGCACTCCGGCCACGCCGAGCACTTCGCCGGCGCGTACCTCCAGGGAGACGCCGGCGACCGCCTGCAGACCGCGGTCATCGGCGACGACCAGGTCTTCCACGGTCAGCACGGGCTCACCCGGCTTCGCGACGTCCTTGTGGACCCGCAGGAGCACGTCGCGGCCGACCATCAGCTCGGCCAGCTCCGACTCGGGCGCCGACGGCGGCGCGGTACCCACGGTCTTGCCGCGGCGGATGACGGTGATGCGGTCGGCGACCGCCTTCACCTCGCGCAGCTTGTGGGTGATGAAGACGATGGACTTGCCGGCCCGCTTCAGCCCGCGCATGACCTCGAGCAGGTCGTCGGTCTCCTGCGGGGTGAGCACAGCGGTCGGCTCGTCGAGAATGAGCAGGTCGACGTCGCGGGTCAGCGCCTTGACGATCTCCACCCGCTGCTGTACGCCGATCGGCAGGTCCTCGACGACGGCGTCGGGATCGACCGGCAGCCCATATTCCTTGGACACGTCGACGACGAGCTTGCGGGCCTTCTCATGATCGAGGAAGCCGCCCTTGACGAGTTCCGCGCCGAGCATGACGTTGTCGGCCACGGTGAACACCGGGACGAGCATGAAGTGCTGGTGCACCATGCCGATGCCGGCCGCGATGGCGTCGCTCGGGCCCTTGATCTTGATGGGCTTGTCGTCGACCAGGATCTCGCCCTCGTCCGGCTGGAGCAGCCCGTAGAGGACGTTCATCAAGGTCGACTTGCCGGCGCCGTTCTCGCCGAGCAAGGCATGGATCTCGCCTGGCTCCACGGTGAGGCTGATCTGGTCGTTCGCGACGAGGTCACCGAAGCGCTTGGTGATGCCGCGCAGTTCGAGTCTCAGCGGGACCTCCTCAGGCCGTGCGTGGAGTGACCTTTTTCTCCGGTGACCCCCTGTGCGCGAAGATTCTTCAGCACACGGGCGGTCTTTTGTAGCAGACGTTCGTCTACGAAAGCCCACCGGCCGCCACACCTGTCGCGCGCAGTACGCGGAGGCGGGCGGCCGGCGAGGACCGGCCGTTCGCGGGTTATCTACCCCTAGCGGGATGATCTCACCCGCGAACGTCCTTAGTTGGAAGAACTGGTCACTTCGGCTGAGCCGGCGAGGTGACCGTGATCTTGCCGGCGATGATGTCCGCCTTCAGCTGGTCGATCTCGGCCTTCAGAGTGGCGTCGATCTTGGAGTCGAAGTCGTGGTACGGAGCCAGCGAGACGCCGTTGTTCTCCAGCGTGCCCTTCGAGCCCGTGTTCGGCAGCAGCGCACCGTTCGAGGTCGCGGACTTGCCGACGGCCTCGGACACCAGGTCGGTCATGTTCTTGACGACCGTGCTGAGCATGACGGAGCAGTACTGCGTGGTGTTGCAGCCGTCCGAGTCCACCCAGATGACGGTGTACTTGTTGCCCGCGTTCGCGGCGGTGCCCAGACCGGCGCCACCGGCGACCGGCATGATCACGTCGGCGCCCTGCGCGGCGAGCGCGTCGGACTTGGCCTTGCCGGCGTCCTGCTTGACGAAGTCGTTGGTGAACAGGCCGTCCTGCTTGGCCTTGTCCCAGCCGAGGACCTGGACGTTCTTGCCCTTGACCTCGTTGTACTTCTTCACGCCGTCGGCGAAGCCGTCCATGAAGATCGTCACCGGCGGGATCTTCATGCCGCCGTAGGTGCCGACCTTGCCCGACTTCGAGTAGCCCGCGGCCAGGTAGCCCGCCAGGAACGCGGCCTGCTGGGTCTCGAACTGGACCGGGTAGATGTTGGCCTGGCCGCCGTTGCCCGAGTCCACGATGGAGAACTGGATCTTCGGGTTCGCCTTCGCCGCGGCGGTGGTCGCGTCGGCCATCAGGCCGCCGACGGCCTGGATGTACTGGCAGCCCGCGCTGGCCTGGTTCGTCAGGTTCGGCGCGTAGTCCGACTGCGCCGAGGACGCGACGTAGCTGGTCTTGATGGCGGAGTTGGCGCCCTTGGCCTTCTCCATGCCCGCCCAGGTGCCGGCGTTGAAGGAGTGGTCGTCGATGCCACCCGTGTCAGTGACCATGCACGCCTTGAATGCGGCACCGGCGGCGCTGGTCGAGCCGCCACTCGGCGTCTCGGCCGGCTTGCTACACGCGGCGGCGAACAGCGCCAGGCCGCTGGCCGCGACGAACGCGGCAATCTTCATCCCACGCACAGGGCGCAAGACGGTCTCCTCTCCCATGTGACGTCGCAAGTCCAGGTCTGCTGTTGCAAACAACTTGCGACGAATCTACGGACGGGAGATTACGCCTCTCCCTGCCCAACAGCGGATCATCGTGCCCGGTTGTTGAGCACCCGTTATGGCCGCGTGACTAAGAGGTGCACTGGGTCACCACGGCCGTCCGTCATGATCCCCGTCTTTGAGGAATCTATCGCTTTTGTCGGTTTCGCGGGCCTGAACGAGGTACCTTCTCAGTGCCAGAACACGGCGACGCCGGCGGTCACGAGAACCATGCCGATGATGCCGTAGAAATGGCCCTTCGAAACTTCCTCGCGCTTGCGGACCGGGAAGACCGCGCCGAAGATCAGCAGCGCCAGGACGAGCTTCACGATCAGCTTCGCCGTCGGCGGCTCATGACCCTCGCCCCGCAGCGGCGCCGACAGGGCGATCCCCGTGATCAGCTGGGTCCAGACGCCGATCAGCATCGCCTGGTTGATCCGGAACTTCCCGGCCAGCCACTGGGTGACCGCCCCGCCGAGCAACAGCGCGAAGCCGATGAGGTGGGCGTAGAGCAGGATGTACCGAACGAGATCCTTCACGCCGCGCAGCTTACGCCAGTCGCCACACCTGCACGTCCGGCCCGGTCGCCGCGGGAACGACGCCCGCCACGAGGTCCGCGCCGCCGTAGAGATTCACACTGACTGCACTTCTGGCGGCTCGGCCGAGAGCCTCCCCAGCTCCGCCGACGCCCAAGTCGAGTGCCTCGCCGGCTGCACGCCGGGCCACGACCAGCAGCGTCTCCTCCGGCGACTCGCGCAGGAAGGCAAGCGTGTCGGCGGCGGCGTACACCCAGCGCAGGCCGCCGCGGCGCAGCGCAGGCTGCTCGGTGCGCAGTCTCACCAGCGACTTGTACGCCGAAAGCGTCTCCTGATCCTGATCGCTTGCCCGGTTCCACGGCATCGGCGTCCGCGAGTTCTCCCCGTTCCAGCCGGTCAGGCCGAACTCGTCACCGGCGAAGACCATCGGCGTACCCGGCATGGTCATCTGGAGCGCGACGGCCACCAGGTGCCGCTCACGGGTTCCGGCGACCGTCCGCATCCGGGCCGAGTCGTGCGAGTCCAGCGGGTTCCACGAGTGCACCAGGGTGCGCCAGGACATCCGGCCGCCGAAGGAGTGCACGGTGTCCAGCACCGATTCCGCCGTACGCCGCGGAACCCCGCCCGGGGTGCCGAAGAAGTAGTCGTTGGGGGTGTCGGGTTCGCAGAGCCAGGTCCAGATCGGCCGGGTGAACCCGCCGTAGTTCATGGTGCCCTGCCAGCCGTCCCGGTCGACGTCGCCGGTCGAGTCGTGCATGTGCTCGGCGACCAGCATCGCGTCCGGGCGCACGGCGACGATCTCCCGGCGCAGCAATGCCGCGACCTCGTGCGTACGGTTCTCGTCGGCGCGGCGGCCGGTCATGTTCGCCACGTCCACCCGCCAGCCGTCGAGCAGCGGCGACCCGTCCGGGGCGTGCAGCCACTTCCGCAGTACGCCGATCATCCGCTCCCGGGTCAGCGTGCTGCCCCAGTTGAGCTTGGGCAGGCTCTTGACCCCGTTCCACGACTCGTAGTCCCCGTCGGCCAGGCCGTAGTCCGGGCCGAAGTAGAACATCTCGCGCTCAGGCGAGTTCGGATCCTCGGCGGCGGCCCGGAACCACTCGTGCGCGTCTCCGCAGTGGTTGGTCGTGATGTCGCCGATCAGCCGCATGCCCCGGGCGTGCACCGCCTCGGCCAGCCGGCGCAGCGCGTCGTCCCCGCCGAGCAGCGGATCCACCACGTCGAAGGTGGAAGCGTCATACCGGTGGTTGGACCGGGCCGGGAAGATCGGCGTCAGGTACACCGTGTTCACGCCGAGCGCCTGGATGTGGTCCAGGTGCTCGACGACGCCGTCCAGGTCGCCGCCGAAGAACTGCTCGGCGGTGCCCGGCCCACGGCCGATCACCTCGTCGAGGTCCCATTCCCGGGGCAGCGCCCAGTCCGGCAGGTCGTCCTTGTCCAGCGTCCCGGCGCTGGTTGACCGGGCGTAGCGGTCCGGGAAGATCTGGTAGACGATCGCGTCGGTCATCCACTCCGCCGGAGCGTCGTAGGCGACCAGCCGGAAGTCGGTGGCGTCGGTGAGGTCCCCGGCCACGATCCCGGCGGCGGTCAGCCACACCGGCTCGCCCTCCTCGCGGAGGAAGTAGAACCGGTAGTTCGTGACCGGGTTCCGCACCTCGTAATGGATGACCCACCACTCGCCCTCGTGATGGCGTACGGGGAGGAAGCGCGGTTCGCCGTCCGGGGTGCCCCGCAACCAGACCTCTCGGACCCGTGACGCTGCGGGTACGCGTACCCGCAGCGTCACGGTCTCGCCCAGCGCGGGGCGGGCGGTGGAGACGTAGAGCGGCGAACCGTCGTGATGGGGTTGATCGATCAGACGCATGTCGCGTCCCCTTCTGGTGAGAAGTCGACGTTTCGTCCCACGCGAGGGTGGGGTCGCGACATGGGTGATGGCTAGCCCTTCACCGCACCCGCGGTGAGGCCGTTGACGATGTACTTCTGGAGATAGAGGAAGACACCGACAGTCGGCACCGCGGTGAGCAGCGTGCCCGCCGCGAACATGCCGAAGTTGGTGTTCCGCTCGCCCGCGACCAGGCCGTAGAGGCCGACCGCGAGGGTCTTGGACTCGGGATCCCGGAGGAAGATGTTGGCCATCAGGACCTCGCTCATCGTGCCGATGAAGGCGAGCATCGCGGTGACCGCGAGGATCGGCGCGACCAGCGGCAGCAGGATCCGGAAGAAGACCTGCACGTGGGACGCGCCGTCAACGGTCGCCGACTCGTCCAACTCCTTGGGCACCGTGTCGAGGAAGCCCTTCATCAGCCAGGTGTTCACGCCCAGCGCCGTGCCCATGTAGAGCAGCAGCAGGCCGGCCGGGGTGTCGAAGCCGATGTAGCGCCAGTTCTCGGTGATGTCGGTGAACAGGATGAAAATCGCCACGATCGCCAGGAACTGCGGGAACATCTGCACGAGCAGGAGCGCCATCAGGCCGACCCGGCGGCCGCGGAAGCGCATCCGGCTGAAGGCGTACGCCGCGCTGAAGCTCAGGAAGACGCTGGCGAACGACGACGCGAGCGCGATCACCAGGGAGTTCAGGAACCAGTGCGAGAACGCCGTGTTGCTGAACAGGTGCGAGAAGTTCTCCCCGCTCGCCCCGGTCGGCCACAGCTTGGAGGACGCCAGCGTGCCCAGCGGGTTGAACGCCGCCGAGATCACGAAGACGATCGGGAAGAGCGAGAAGATCGCCACGACGACGGCGACCAGATGCCGCCAGCCCGTGCGCTTGAACCAGGTCACGAGTAGACCTCCTCGAGCGACCGGCTACGCCGGAACCCGATGATCGACATGACGGCGACCAGCGTGAAGATGATCACCGAGACGGCCGCCGCGAAGCCGAGCTGCGCGATGCCGCCGAAGGCCAACCGATAGGTATAGCTGATCAACAGGTCGGTCGCGCCGACCGTGGCGTTGTCGATGGCGTACGGACCACCGTCGGTGACCAGCTTGATCGCGTTGAAGTTGTTGAAGTTGTACGCGAACGAGGAGATCAGCAGCGGGGTCAACGCGACCAACAGCAGCGGCAGCGTCACCCGCTTGAAGCCCTGCCATGCCGTCGCGCCGTCGATGCTCGACGCCTCGGTCAGCTCCTTCGGGATGGCCTGCAGAGCGCCGGTGGCCACCAGGAACATGTAGGGGAAGCCCAGCCACAGGTTCACCAGGATCAACGACAGCCGGGCCGTCGTCGGCTGACCGAGCCAGTCGATGTGCCAGCCGAACAGGTTGTTGATCAGGCCGAAGTCCTTGTTGAACATGTCCCGCCAGACCAACAGCATCGCGAACGACGGCATGGCGTACGGGAGGATCAGGATCGTCCGGTAGATCTTGGTGCCGCGCATCCGCGGCGAGTGCAGCGCGAGCGCGCACACCAGGCCCAGCGCGAACGTCGTCAGGACCGACAGCAGGGCGAAGACGACGTTCCAGACGAAGACCGAGAAGAAGTTCCCCGAGACCGTCTTGTCGGTGAAGATCCGGGTGAAGTTCGCCCAGCCGACGCCGACCTTCCAGCCCTGGCCGCCCGACAGCACGGTCCCGTCGGCGCTCACGAAGTAGCCCTTGGCCTCGTCGGCCGGGTAGACCGTGCCGGTCTTGGTGTCCGTGACGCAGTCGCACGCCGCGTCGTAGGCCCGGACCGCCTTCAGCTCGACCGCCTTGCTCAGCCCGCTGGACTTGATCGCCCCCTGCTCGGTCGGCACCGCGAAGTTCGCGATCTCGTCGCCGCGCGCGCTCGCGTCCGGTTTGCTAAGGATGTCGTACCCGGGCACCTCGGAGAGCTGCTTGGTCAGTGACAGGTTGGCGTCGGTGAGGCCGGGCAGCTCGCTCAGGCCGTCCGCCGTGCCGACCTTCGCCTGGTCCAGCACCGGGTCACCCTTGTCGTCGACCGGCAACAGCAGGAAGACGAGCTTGCCGTCCTTGAGCGCGGGCGACAGGTTGTACGACGCCGCCCCGGTGACCTGCTCCAGCGAGCCGGTCTGGATCGCCGTGATCGCCTCTTCCTTGGTCCCCCGGTGGCCGTCGCCGAAGTTCGTGAACGCGGTGCTCACCGTGAGGATCACCGGGACGAGCTGGAAGACGATCAGGAAGACCGTGCCGGGCAGCAGGTACTTGAGCGGCACGTGCCGCCGGGTCAGATAGAGGTACGCGATCCCCGCGCCCGCCGCGACCAGTACGCCGACCCCGATCCAGTTGTCGGTGCGGATCAGCGGCGGCAGCCCGAAGAGCAGCAGGGCGGCGACGAGGCCGAGCGCGATCAGCCGGCCCACGAGGAAACCGACGGTGATCTCTCGGGGACGATGTTCGGACGGAGGGGCGGACTTCCCGGTCCCACGCTTCGGTGCGTCGGAACCGCGCTGGCCGGGCAGGCCGGAGCGCGGGGAGCCGGAGCCCCCCGCGCCCGTCACGCCACCCGACCCGGATGAGGTCGTGCTCGGCGTCGTCATCGGCGTACGCTGCCTACTTCTTCTTCGCGATCGCGTCGTTGATGGCCTTCGCGGCGGCGTCCGCCGCGGTCTTCGGGTCGCCGCCCTTGATCACGGCCACCTCGGCGTTGCCGAACGGGCCCCAGATCTCGTTCATGGCGGGGATGGCCGGCATCGGCAGGCCGTCCTTGCCCGCGTCCAGCCACTTCGCCACGTCCGGGTCGGCGGTCTTCGCGTCGTCCTGCGCGGCCAGCAGCGCCGGCGGACGCGGGTCGGCGGCGTACAGGGCGTTGGCGACCTCCTTGTTCGTGACGTAGTTCGCCACGAACTCCTGGGCCATCGCCTTGCTCTTGCCCTTGCTCGCCACGAAGAAGGCCTGGACGCCGAGGAACGGCTGGGCCGGCTTGCCACCGGCGAAGCCCGGGATCGGGGTGATGTCGTACTTGATGCCGGCCTTCTTGATGTCGGCGATGTTCCACGAGCCGGTGATGAAGAAGGCGGCCTTCTTCGCGGTGAAGGTGGCCACGACGTTCTCGGCGGCGATCGAGGTCTTCAGCGCGCCCGAGCCCTTCTCGCCCAGCTCCTTGAGCTTGGTGAAGGCGGCGATCGAGTCGGCGCTGTTGACCGTGACGTTGTTCGGGTCCGGGTCGCCGGCCGAGGTCAGGCCGAACAGCGAGCCGCCGCCCGAGGAGTAGATCGGGTAGATGTGGTACGCGTCGCCCGAAGCGCCGCACTGGTCGAGCAGGATCTCGCTGACCTTGCCCGACTTCTTCAGGTCCTGCCCGGCCTTGACCAGGTCCTCGATGCTCGCCGGGGCGGTCGGCACCAGGTCGGTGTTACGCACGAGAGCGATGTTCTCCAGCGCGTACGGGGCGCCGTAGATCTGGCCGTTGAACGTCACGGCCTTGACCGCGGCCGCGGCGAACAGCGACTTCTGCTGCGCCGAGAGCTGCACCGGGTCGATGGCGCCGTTCTGGACCAGGTTGCCGATCCAGTCGTGCGCGCCGACCACGACGTCCGGGCCGCTGCCCTGCTGCGAGGCGGTCACGAAGACCTGCTGCAGGTTCTCGCTGATCTCCTTGACCTCGACGGTGACGCCGTTGTCCTTGCCGAACTGGTCGGCGTACTTCTTGAGCACGGCCGTGCGCTTGGTGTCGGCCCAGATGACCAGCTTGCCGTTGCCCTTGTCCTTCGACGGGGTCGCCGTGGGCTCGTCCTTGTCCGATCCGCATGCCGCCAGCGCCGAGGCGGACGCCGCCGCGCCCAGAGCCGCAAAGACGGTACGTCTACGCATCAAGGTCTCCTGTTCAGATGGGCCACGCCTTCAGGGGCCCAGAGGGGGGTCAACCAGGGGTATGCAGTTGTGTGTTGCGCGCACGTTAGCAAGACTTTGCAAGGAGTGGAAGTCCTTGCAGTCCCACGGCCGCAAGATCTTGTCTGTTCAGTTAGCATTCCGCCATGCGTGCACGTCTGGCCGACATCGCTCGGCAGGCCGAAGTGAGCGAGGCCACGGTCTCGCGGGTCCTCAACGACCGTCCTGGGGTGTCGACGGAGACCCGCCAGGCGGTGCTGACGGCGCTCGATGTACTGGGCTACGAGCGCCCCACCAAGCTGCGCAAACGTAGCGCGGGCCTGGTCGGGCTGGTAGTTCCCGAGCTGGACAACCCCATCTTTCCGGCGTTCGCTCAGATCATCGAGTCGGCGCTCGCCCAACAGGGCTACACCCCGGTTCTCTGCACGCAGACCGCCGGCGGCGTGACCGAGGACGAGTACATCGAGATGCTGCTCGACCGGCAGGTGGCCGGCATCGTCTTCGTGTCCGGCCTGCATGCCGACACGACGTCGGATCCCGACCGCTACCGCAAGCTGCTGACGCGGCCGTTGCCGATCGTGCTGGTCAACGGGTTCGTCGACGGGCTGGAGGCGCCGTTCGTCTCGGTCGACGAGCGGGCCGCGGCCGACGCAGCGGTGTCCCATCTCGCCGCGCTCGGCCACAAGCGGATCGGCCTGATCTCCGGGCCGGACCGCTTCCAGCCGGTGCAGCGCAAGATCGCCGGCTACCGGGACGCGATGCGCCGGTTGCTGCACCTCAGCGACCGCGAGATGGACTCGATGATCTCGCTGTCCCCGCTGTTCGGCGTCGAGGGCGGGTACGCCGCCACGACCCGGCTGCTGGACCGCGGTGTGACCGCCGTCGTCTGCGGTTCCGACCTGATGGCGCTGGGCGCGATCGGGGCGGCGCGGCAGAAGGGCCTCGGCGTGCCGGACGACTTCAGCGTGGTCGGCTTCGACGACTCCCCGCTGATGGCCTTCACCGACCCGCCGCTGACCACGTTGCGGCAGCCCATCCGGGCCATGGCGGTGGCCGCCGCCCGGGCGCTCATCGACGAGATCCTGGGCCATCCCGCACCGCATTCCGAATACGTCTTCCGCCCCGAACTGGTCGTACGCGGTTCCACCGCCCAGGCACGCTGACCCCGCCGTTCCGCCGATTGCGGGACCTGCCGGGATGGCTTGTCCGGCGGTGGCCGATGAAACTTGCTGAAAGCTTCTGCTTGACGTTTGCAAGGTTTGCGGCGCATTCTTCATCCCGTCACCAGTCAGGTGGCGGGTGGAGAGGAGCAGCAGCGTGCGCGGGTGGCGAATGCGGGCCGGATGCGCGCTGCTGCTCGCCGTCTCCGGCTGCTCGGCCGCGCCGCTTGCAACCGCCCAGCCCACGACCCAGCCCACACCGTCGGCTGCGGCGTCCGCTGGGAGCGCTCCAACCGGTGTCGTCGTCCACCTCTTCGAGTGGCCCTGGAAGTCGGTCGCGACCGAGTGCCGCGACCAGCTGGGCCCGGCCGGAGTGGCGGCGGTCCAGATCTCCCCGCCGCAGGAACACGTGGTCCTGGCCGACCAGGGCTTCCCGTGGTGGCAGGACTACCAGCCGGTCTCCTACGCGATCGGCAGCCGGCGGGGCGACCGTGCGGCGTTCGCGGCGATGGTCACCGCCTGCCACGCGGCGGGCGTCAAGATCTACGCCGACGCCGTCGTCAACCATATGACCGCCCAGCTCTACGGGGTCGGCTCGGCCGGGACGAAGTTCACCCAGACCGGCTATCCCGGCTACGACGGCGCCGCCGATTTCCACCACTGCGGCAAGTCGATCTCCGACTACAGCAACCGCGACGAGGTGCAGAACTGCGACCTCGTCGGGCTCGCCGACCTGGCGACCGAACGCGAACCGGTCCGTCAGCGGCTGGCGGCGTACCTGAACGATCTGCTGTCGCTGGGCGTCGACGGGTTCCGGATCGACGCCGCCAAGCACGTTCCGGCGACCGACCTGGCCGCGATCTACGCCAAGCTGGCCAAGACGGCCGGCGGGACCGCGCCCGTGCTGTACCAGGAAGTCCTCTTCAGCGTCAGCGAACCGATCCAGGCCGACGAGTACCTTCCCTCCGGCGCGGTTCTCGAACCCCGGTACGGCCCGGACCTCGCGCGGGCCCTGCGTACCGGCGGCAGCCTGGCCAATCTCGAAGGACTCGGCGACGGATCGGGCACCCCGTTGGTCGACTACAAGCCGTCGGCCTCCGCCGTGGTCTATGTGGACAGTCACGACAGCCAGCGCGGTGGCACCACGCTGACCTACCAGGACGGCGCGCTGCATACGCTCGCCGGGCAGTTCATGCTGGCGTACCCGTATGGGACGCCGCTGGTGATGTCTAGCTTCACCTTCGACTCCTACGACGCCGGGCCGCCGGCCGACGCCAAGGGCGTCACGCTGCCGGTCTCCTGCGGCCACGGCTGGGAGTGCGAGCACCGCACACTGCTGAACCTGGTCGCCTTCCGGACGGCGGTCGGCGACGCGCCGGTCTCGCAATGGTGGACCACCGACGACCAACTCGGCTTCGCGCGTACGGGCAAGGGATACTTCGCCTTGAACCGCGCAGCCGCCGCCGTGACCCGGACCGTCGAGACCGGACTTCCGGCCGGGATCTACCGCGACCGAATCCATGGCACCGCCGTCACCGTCGACGCCTCGGGCCAGGCATCCCTCACCATTCCAGCGCAGAGCGCGCTGGCCTTCGACCTGACTTCACGCTGAGTTGCACGGACCCACCCCCGCCGAAAGGAACCATCCTGTGAGTACGACCGCCGCCCCGGCCGAGACGATCCTGGGCAACGACGACTGGTGGCGCGACGCGGTCGTCTATCAGATCTACCCGCGCAGCTTCGCCGACGGCGACGGCGACGGCACCGGTGACCTGCGAGGCGTACGCCAGAAGCTGCCCTATCTCAAGGATCTGGGCATCGACGCGATCTGGCTCAGCCCGTTCTACACCTCGCCCCTGGCCGACGGCGGCTACGACGTGGCCGACTACCGCGACGTCGATCCCCGCTTCGGCACCCTCGCCGACTTCGACGAGATGACCGCCGAGGCCCATGCGCTGGGCATCCGGATCATCGTCGACCTGGTCCCCAACCACTGCTCCGACGAGCACGAATGGTTCCAGGCGGCGCTGGCCGCCGGCCCCGGTTCGGCCGAGCGTGCCCTGTTCGTCTTCCGCGACGGCCAGGGCGAGCAGGGTGAGCTGCCGCCGAACGACTGGGAGTCCATCTTCGGCGGACCGGCCTGGACCCGAGTTCCCGACGGGCAGTGGTACCTGCACCTGTTCGACCCCGGTCAGCCCGACTTCAACTGGGAGCACCCGGCGGTCCGGGCCGAGTTCCGCGACATCCTGCGGTTCTGGCTGGACCGGGGCGTCGACGGCTTCCGAATCGACGTGGCCCACGGGATGATCAAGGCCGACGGCCTGCCGAACGTCGGCCGCACGAGCGCCGACGGCGAACGTCAGGTCGTCATGATCGGCAACGACACGCTGCCCTACTTCGACCAGGACGGCGTCCACGAGATCTACCGCGAATGGCGGCCGATCCTCGACTCGTACGCCGGTGGCCGGATGGCCGTCGCCGAGGCGTGGGTGCCCGACGCCCAGCGGCTGGCCCGCTACATCGGCTCCGACGAGCTGCACCAGGCCTTCAACTTCGACTTCATGATGGCCTCGTGGGACGCCGAGTCGTTCCGGACCATCATCGACAAATCCCTGGCCGAAGCCGACCTCGTCGGCGCGCCGACCACCTGGGTCCTGTCGAACCACGACAAGCACCGCCACGTGACCCGGTACGGCGACGGCGACCTCGGGCTCGCCCGTGCCCGCGCCGGAACGCTGCTCATGCTCGCGCTGCCCGGCTCGGCGTACCTCTACAACGGCGAGGAACTCGGCCTCAACGAGGTCCTCGACCTGCCCGACGAGCTGCGGGAGGACCCCGCGTTCCGGCGTACGGGCGAGAGCCGGGACGGCTGCCGGGTGCCGCTGCCCTGGTCGGGCGGAGCCGAGACCGGATTCGGCTTCGGCCCGGCCGGTTCGGCCCAGCCGTGGCTGCCGCAGCCGGCGTCGTGGGCGGCGTTGACCGCGGAGGCGCAGGAGAACGATCCGGCGTCGACGCTCAACCTCTACCGCTCGGCGCTGCGCGTACGCAAGGAGCAGCCCGGGCTCGGCGGCGGCACGCTGACCTGGCTGGACAGCCCGACCGGCGTACTGGCGCTGCGGCGGGAGCCCGGCCTCGTGGTCGTCGCGAACGTCTCCGGCGAGCCGGTCGACCTGGCCTCCTACGGCTCGGCGGTGCTGCTGGCGAGCGGTCCGCTCGACGGCGACGGCCGCCTCCCGGCCGACACCACCGCCTACCTCACCGCCTGATCAGCGGCCGCTCCCCGCTAAGTAGCGTCCGCTACTTAGCGGGGATGAAGCCGACGTGGTCGTAGACAGCGGCGAGCGTCTGGGACGCCACCGCCCGCGCCTTCTCCGCGCCGATCGCCAGCATCTTGTCCAGCTGCGCCGGGTCGTCGAGGTACTCCCGGGTGGCCGCCTGGATCGGCGTCACGAAGTCGACGAAGACCTCGGCGAGGTCCTTCTTCAGGTCGCCGTAGCCCTTGCCCGCGTACGCCGTGACCAGGTCCTCGATCGTCCGGCCGGACAGCGCCGAGTAGATCGTCAGCAGGTTGCTCACCCCGGGCTTGTCCTCGGGGTCGAAGAGGATCTCGCGACCTGTGTCGGTCACCGCCGACTTGATCTTCTTCGCCGAGCGCGCCTTGTCCTCCATGATCTCCAGCAGGCCGGTCGGCGAAGACGACGACTTCGACATCTTCGCCGTCGGGTCCTGCAGGTCGAGGATCTTCGCGGTCGCCTTCGGGATGTACGCCTCCGGCAGGGTGAACGTCTTGCCGAAGAGGTGGTTGAACCGCTGGGCCAGGTCGCGGGTCAGCTCCAGGTGCTGGCGCTGGTCCTCGCCGACCGGCACGGCGTCGGCCTGGTAGAGCAGGATGTCGGCGGCCTGCAGGATCGGGTAGGTGAACAGCCCGACGCTGGACCGCTCGGCGCCCTGCTTGGCCGACTTGTCCTTGAACTGGGTCATCCGGGACGCCTCGCCGAAGCCCGTGATGCAGCTGAGCACCCAGCCCAGCTGCGCGTGCTCGGGGACGTGCGACTGGATGAACAGGGTGCTGCGCGTCGGGTCGATGCCGAACGCCAGCAACTGGGCCAGGCTCACCCGGGTCCGGTCGCGGAGCACCTTCGCGTCGTGGCCTGCGGTGATCGCGTGCAGGTCGACGACCATGTAGTACGCGTCGCAGGTGTCCTGCATGGTCACCCAGTTGCGGACCGCGCCGAGATAGTTGCCCAGGTGGAACGAGTCCGCGGTGGGCTGGATCCCGGACAGCACCCGGGGACGGCGATCGGTCGGCGCAACAGACATGGGCCTATTGTTCCAGTCCGCGCGCCACCGCATCGACCGCCCCGCGCCACCTCCGTTGATCATGGAGTTTCCGGTGTCGACACACCGTCGAGACCACGGTCAAGTCCATGATCAACGGGCCGAGGCGGGGGCGGAGGCGGCGGAGGCGGAGATGGCGGGGACGGCCGGCGCAGGGCTGCCGGCTTCGATCGCGGCCGGGGGCGTACCCGCCGGCAGGGCGAGTGGGACCGGCGCGGCCGGAAGCTGGTGCGGGACCTCGGCCACCCGGGCGAGGACGACCCGCGCGATCCGGCGGCCGTCGAGCGCGAGGACGCGCAGCGTGACCGCACCGCCCGGGACCTCGACCTGGTCGCCGACCCGCGCGAGCCGGCCGAGCGCGGCCATGAGGTAGCCGCCGAGCGTCTCGTACGGCCCCTGGGCCAGCTCCACCCCGGTACGCCGGGCGAAGTCGGTCAGGCTGAGGCGACCCTCGACCTCGGCCGGGAGCAGGCCGGTGAACGGCTCGTCGTCCTCGTCGTACTCGTCGTGGATCTCCCCGACGAGCTGCTCGATCAAGTCTTCCAAGGTGACGATGCCTGCGGTGCCGCCGTATTCGTCGACGACCAGGGCCAGCTGGTGACGTTCCCGCCGCAGCTCGGACAAAGCGGGCAGAATCCGAATGGCGGCCGGCAGGCGCATGATCTCCCGCACCAGTACGCGCAACGGAGTCGCCGGGTCGCCCGCGAGCAGATCCCGCAGGTGGACGAAGCCGATCACGTTGTCGGCGTCACCGTCGACCACCGGAAACCGGGAGTGGTTGTGCGCACGGGCCACCGCCTCGGCCTGTGGCCGCGCCCAGCGGGCGTCGAGGAAGACGACGTCCGGCCGGGGCACCATGACCTCGCGGATCAGGGAGTTCCCGCTCGCCCAGACCTCGTCGATGATGCGGCGCTCATCGCCGCCGAGATGCGTGTTGGTGGTCACGAGAGCGCGCAGCTGATCCTCGCTGAGTCGCTCCCGCAGGACCCTCATGATCCACGGGGACAGAGTTCGAGCCAAGAGTCCGGGTCTATGACCGTCGGGCATCCTTGCATCGTACGGCTCCCGCCGGGCCTCCTCCCACCAGCACGTAGTGTTGCCAGGGAACTGTTAGGGAGGTCAGATGAAGCTGCTCGTCACCGGGGGCGCCGGATTCGTCGGCGCAACGGTCACCCGCCTGCTACTCGACGCCGGCCACGAGGTAGTGGTCCTGGACGACCTGTCGCGCAACGACGCCGCACAGGTCCCCGCCGACGCCACCTTCGTCCAGGCGCGAGTCCAGGAGGTCGGCGACGTCCTCACGCCGGACGCGGGCTTCGACGGCGTATTGCACTTCGCCGGGCTCATCTCGGCGGGCGAGTCGATGAC
This sequence comes from Hamadaea flava, assembly GCF_024172085.1. Taxonomy (NCBI): domain Bacteria; kingdom Bacillati; phylum Actinomycetota; class Actinomycetes; order Micromonosporales; family Micromonosporaceae; genus Hamadaea; species Hamadaea flava. Next base: position 4,282,049 of record NZ_JAMZDZ010000001.1, read on the forward strand.
CCACCCGGAGCTGCACTGGGAGGCCAACACCCGGGCCGGGCTCAACCTGCTGGACGCGATGCGTACGGCGGGGGTGAAGCGGCTCATCTTCTCCTCGACCGCCGCCTGCTACGGCGAGCCGTCCGAACTGCCGCTCACGGAGCGCGCGATCACCATGCCGATCAACACCTACGGCGCGACCAAACTCGCCGTCGACCTGGCCATCGCGTCCGAGGCCCGCGCGCACAAGCTCGCCGCGGTCAGCTTGCGCTACTTCAACGTCGCAGGCGCATTGGTACGCGAGGACGGCGGCATGATCGGCGAGCGCCACGACCCGGAGACGCACCTGATCCCGATCGCCCTCGAAGTGGCGGCCGGGAAGCGGGAGAAGCTGCCGATGTTCGGCGACGACTACCCGACCCCCGACGGCACCTGCATCCGCGACTACATCCATGTCGCCGACCTGGCCGAAGCGCACCTGCTCGCCCTGACGGCAGCGGTGCCCGGGGAGCACAAGATCTACAACCTCGGCAGCGGGACCGGATTCTCGAACGCCCAGGTCATCGACGCCGTACGCACCGTCACCGGGCACCCGGTTCCGGTCGAATGGCTGCCCCGACGGCCCGGCGACCCCGCCTCCCTGTACGCCTCCTCCGCGCTCGCCCAGGCCGACCTCGGCTGGACGCCTACGCGTACCTCGCTGGAGGCGATCGTCGCGGATGCTTGGGCCTTCTACCAGGGCCGCTGACGCTCCAACCGCCAGTCGCGCGGGACGCGCTGCCGCGCGACTGGCGGTGATCTTGAAGAGTTTCCGCAGCCCTGGCGACGTTTTCTGTTCAAGATCACCCCGTCGGACAGATCTAGGCGAGAAATGGTCGCCAGAGCAGCCATTTCCCGCCTAGATCACCCCCCGGCCGGTCAACCCAGCCGCGAGCAGTGGCGGCCGGTCGAACCGGTCAGCGCAGGATGGGGGCGAGCGCCCCGATCAGCGCCCCGTCGTCGGAGTCCTGGGAGATCTCCCAGGCCATCGCTCCCCGCAGGCCGAGGGCCTTGACGAGCGCCGTCCGCTCCCCGATCGAGCGCGGGTCCGAGTAGCAGATCGTCGTGGCGACCGTGACCGTGCCGGAGGCGAGGGCGTGCGTACCAGCGGGGTTGACCAGGTAGGGCTCGCCGGCCAGGGCGTTCCACTTGCGGGTGTACCCGTTCGCGCCGGCCCCGGTCGGCGACACGACGCCCGCCACGTCCACCAGGTCGTGGTAGGACGGCTGCGGTTTCTGGTCCCATTGCAGCGATTCCCCGTCGAGCCCGGTGTTGTCGAAGGGCCCGTAGAGTCCCGCGTCGGAGCGGATGTACTGGTTGGCGTAGAACGGCACGCCGACGACGATCTTCTTCGCCGGTACGCCTTGAGCCAGGTAGTACGCGACGGTGCCGACGGTGTTCCACGTCCAGTCGGACGCGTTCGGATCCCGGGGGTCCCGCGTGAACAGCGTGTCGTGCGCGGCGACGGCACCACCCATGACGTTGAAGTCGTACGTCATGATGTTGACCCAGTCGAGCTGCTTCACGAAGTCGCGCAGCTCGTAGTACTTGGTGGAGTTCTTCGCCGCCGGGAGCGCCGCGGTGAGCAGGTAGTGCTGCCCGGTCTCGCGGCTCAGGGCGTCGAGCTGACGGCGGAACTCCTGGGCCAGCAGGGTGGCGTTGTGCCGGTCCTCCGGGCCGTAGTCGATGTTGCCGTCGGCCTTGGCCGTGGGGTACTCCCAGTCCAGGTCGATGCCGTCGAAGACGCCCGCGGCGGCCCCGATGCCCCCGGCGTTCTCCGGCCAGCCGCCGGTGGGCAGGTTGCCCTTGATGAAGGTGTCGATGCAGGACGCGACGAACGCCTGACGGCGCGCGGCGGTCTTGGCGACCTGGGCGAAGTGGGTGGACTTGGTCCAGCCGCCGAGGGAGATCTCGACCTTCAGCCCCGGGTTGGCCGCCTTCAGCTTCCTCAGCTGGTTGAAGTTGCCGTAGAGGCGCTGGTCGGGATAGTTGTCGGCGACGCCGTCGACGGTGTTCTCGCCGGACCAGTAGACCTGCTGGAAGTCCGCCCAGGGGTCGAGGACGGAGCAACCGGGGGTCTCGGTCGCCGCGTCGAAGGTGGGTACGCCAAAGGCGTACTGGATGACGTTGAGCTTGTCGACGGGGATGTCCTTGACGTAGTAGCCCCGCCCGTAGACGTTCCAGTCGGCGAAGTAGGCCGAGACGACCTTCTTCGGCGCCTGCCCGCCGAGCGGGGCGCCGGCGCTGGCGGCCTGTGCGGGCAGGAGCGCGACGCCGGCGGCGAGCGCCGCCGCGAGGGCGACGCCCGGCCTGACGAGTGAACGAATCATGTGACGACCCTCACTTCTCGTCGAGCATCTGTCAAGAGTCCTAACAGATAGGGTCGCTGGGCTGCTCCGATGTACGCCGACTACCATCCAGCCCATGACAGCAGCCGCCCGCGCTCATGGCCTTTTCCAGCACCTCTACGGGATTGAGCCGGTCGGCATCTGGGCCGCGCCCGGCCGCGTGAACCTCATCGGCGAGCACACCGACTACAACGACGGCTTCGTCCTCCCCTTCGCGCTGCCGCACCGCACCTCCGTCGCCGCCGACGTGCTGCCCGAGCAGCGCTGGGCGGTCACCTCGGAGCTGACCGGCGAGACCGTCGAGTTCACCCTGGACGCCAAGGTCGACGGCTGGGCGGCGTACGTGGCGGGCGTGGTCTGGGTGCTGGCCGAGCAGGGCCATCGCGTCCCCGGCGCCCGGCTCACCGTCGCCTCCGACGTCCCGATCGGCTCCGGGCTGTCCTCGTCGGCCTCGCTCGAATGCGCTGTGCTGACCGCCCTCGTCGACCTGGCCGGGCTGGACATCCCGATCGCCGACCGGCCTCGGCTCGCCCAGCGGGTCGAGAACGACTACGTCGGCGTACCGACCGGCATCCTGGACCAGTCCGCCTCGATCCTCTGCACCGCCGGCAACGCCCTCTTCATGGACTGCCGCTCGCTGCGTACCGAGCAGATCCCGTTCGATCTGGCCGCGGACGGCCTGGCCATCCTGGTGATCGACACCCGCGCGCCGCACCAGCACGCGGGCGGCGAATACGCCGCGCGCCGGGCGGCCTGCGAGCAGGCGGCGGCGGAACTCGGGGTGGCCGCCCTCCGCGACGCGGTCCCGGCCGATCTGGACCGGCTCTCCGACGACCTGCTGGTACGCCGTGCGCGCCACGCGATCACCGAGAATCAGCGGGTGCTGGACACCATCGAGCTGCTGCGCTCGGGCCGGCACCGGGAGATCGGGCCGCTGATGACCGCGTCGCACGCGTCGCTGCGCGACGATTTCGAGGTGACCGTGCCGGAGCTGGACGTCGCGGTGACCGCAGCGCTGACCGCAGGGGCCTACGGTGCCCGGATGACCGGCGGCGGCTTCGGCGGCTGCGTCATCGCCCTGGTCGACGCCGACCGGGTGGACAACGTCGCCGACGCGGTCGCCAAGGCGTTCGCCGAGCACGGTTTCGCCGAGCCGGCCGCGTTCAAGGCCGTCCCGAGCGCCGGCGCCGGCCCCGTCTGAGTCTCCTGCCGAGCGGCAGATCACGGATATCCGTGCAATCCGGCCCCAAGATCACATGGATATCCCTGATCTGCATGCGAGACAGGCGGCCGCATCCGCGAAGATGAACGTGTGGTGGCGATCTTCCGACGGATCCAGCGGGTTGGCAGCGCGATGCTGGAGCGCTATGAAGATTCCGTGGCCGCCGCACGGAAGCGCTCCAGTGCCTTCGACAACGTCTGGGCCGCGAAGGAACGCTACTCGGAGGTGCTCGGCGGGCGGCTCGCCGCCGCGATCGCCTACTACGCCTTCTTCGCGCTCTTCGCGCTGTCCCTCGTCGCGTTCTCGGTCTTCGGCATCGTGTTCAGCTCGAACGACACCGTCAAGGGAGCCGTCACCGACTGGCTCGCGCAGACGCTGCCGACCTTCCAGCCGGAGCAGCTGCAGGCCAATTCCACCGCGATCGGGATCTTCGGTCTGGTCGGCCTGGTGTTCACCGGGCTCGGCTGGGTCGACGCCTTCCGCACCTCGCAGCGGGCGATCTGGCGGCTGGAGCAGCACCCGGGCAACCTCTTCGTCCGCCGGGTGGTCGATCTGGGGATGCTGCTGGCGCTGACGCTGGTTCTAGGACTGTCGCTGGCCGTGATCGACTTGTCGGCCGCCTTGTTCGGCTGGATCTCCGGCGACACGTCCTCGGTCTGGCTGACGGTGGCGACCGTGGCCGTGACGCTCCTGGTCAACAGCTTCATCGGGGCGGCGCTGCTGACGGTGCTGCCGCGGTTGCACGTCCAGCCGCGGCGGCTGATCCCCCCGGCGATCACGGTCGGCATCGGGGTGTCGCTGCTCAACTGGGGCGGCCGGGCGTACTTCACCCATTCGCTGCGGTTCTATCCGACCGCCACGGTGATCGCGACGACCGGCGTACTGCTGCTCTACCTGTACTTCTTCAACCAGATCGTGCTGTGGGGCGCGGCGCTGGCCGCCAGTTCGACCCGTGGCCGGTTCATCGACCTCGCCGCGGGGCCGCGCCCGGCCGATTCCCCCGAGGGCCGATCGGAGCCGACGGACCCGCCAGCCGATAGTCCCGCTGGGGGTGCCAGCGGTTCTCCGGCGACTTGATGTCGCCCGTGTGCGTGAACAGCGTGAACTCGCTGACGTCGAACCGGGCCTCGAACCCGGCCAGTTTCTCGAAGACGTCGTCGAGGGCCGGCTCGGGCACGTCCTGAGCGATCGTCACGTGTGGGTGGTAGGGGTAGTGCCGCGGCCGCTGGAGTTCCGGTGTGGCGGTGATCGCGGCGGCCAGCTGCTCGCATTCGCTGATCCCGGCCGCGACGGCCACGAACACGACCTCGGTGATCGGCCGGAAGGTGCCGGTGCCACGGAGGAGCAGCTCGAACTCGCCGTGTTCCGCGGCCACCGTGGCGAGGTGCCGCTCGATCGCGGCCAGCTCGGTCGCGTCGATCTCGGTCGGCCCGAGCAGGGTGACGTGCGCGGGGATGGCCGCGCCGAGTGGATCACCCGCCTCGATGCGATGGCGGGTGAGCTGTGGTCCCCACGGGGGCGGGACGTCGACCGCCACGCCGATGCGGACGGTCTGCGTCATGGCCGCCCCCTTTCGGCTGGGACTGTAGCCATCGGAGTCCCGGCGAGGATCGTCCGTTCCTCCAGCGATCATCACCCGTTCGCCGGGATCACGCGAGCTGAACCCGCCCTCATTCACGAAAGCGCTCCGCCGGAAAGCCGGGCGTGCGCGTTCCGCCGGGAAGGCCGGGGTCAGGACGCGGCGACGATCATCCCCGCCCCGACGGTCCGGTTCGTCACCTCGTCGATGATGATGAACCCGCCTGTCGTCCGGTTCCGCCGATACTCGTCGACCAGCAGCGGCTGGGTCGTACGCAGCCGGATCCGCCCGATCTCGTTGAGCCCCAACGAGGAGGCCGCCTCGTCGCGGTGCAGCGTGTTGATGTCCAGCCGGTAGTGCAGAGCCTTGACGATGCCGCGCACCGAACGGGTCGTGTGCTTGATGGCGTACTTGCCGCCGACGGACAGCGGTGCGCTCTCGTCCATCCAGCAGACCATCGCCTCGATGTCCTGGGCCACCGCCGGCGCGTTGTGCGGGCGGCAGATGAGGTCGCCCCGGGCGATGTCGATCTCGTCTTCCAGCCGGACCGTGACCGACATCGGGGGGAACGCCTCGTCGACCGGGCCGTCGGCGGTGTCGATCCCGGCGATGCGTGTGGTCAGGCCGCTGGGCAGGACGAGCACCTCGTCCCCGGGCTTCAGTACGCCCGAGGCGACCTGTCCGGCGTACCCGCGGTAGTCGAGGACGGCCGAGGACTGCGGCCGGATCACGTACTGCACCGGGAAGCGCACGTCGACGAGGTTGCGGTCGGACGCGATGTGCACGTGCTCCAGGTGGTGCAGCAACGACGGGCCCTCGTACCACGGCATCTTGTCGCTGCGGCCGACGATGTTGTCGCCGTTGAGCGCCGAGACGGGGATCGCGGTGAGGTCGGGCGCGTCGAGCTTGGCGGCGAACGACGCGAACTCGTCGGCGATGGCGTCGAAGACCTCCTGCGAGTAGTCCACCAGGTCCATCTTGTTGACGCAGAGCACCAGGTGTGGCACGCGCAGGAGGGAGCAGAGGAAGGCGTGCCGCCGGGACTGCTCGACCAGGCCCTTGCGGGCGTCCACCAGGATGATCGCGAGGTCCGCCGTGGACGCCCCGGTGACCATGTTCCGGGTGTACTGGATGTGCCCGGGGGTGTCGCCGATGATGAACTTGCGCCGGGGCGTGGCGAAATACCGGTACGCGACGTCGATGGTGATGCCCTGCTCGCGTTCCGCTCGCAGGCCGTCGGTCAGCAGCGCGAGATTGGTGTACTCGTCGCCCCGGGCGGCGCTGACCGCCTCGACCGCTTCGAGCTGGTCGGTGAACAGCGACTTGGTGTCGTAGAGCAGCCGCCCGATGAGGGTCGACTTGCCGTCGTCGACCGATCCGGCGGTGGCGAACCGGAGCATGTCGACTTTGTCGACCGGAGATACAGTCATGCGGGCCGACGGGCTCGTCAGCGTCGGCACCGCCGACTCAGCGGGTTTGATCTGTGACAAGGCCATTAGAAATACCCCTCCCGCTTGCGGTCTTCCATCGCCGCCTCGCTGACCTTGTCGTCGCCTCGGGTCGCGCCGCGTTCGGTGATCCGGGTCGAGGCGACCTCGTCGATCACCTTCTCCACGGTGTCGGCCTCGGAGGGCACCGCCGCCGTCATGCTCGCGTCGCCGACCGTGCGGTAGCGGACGCGCCGCTTGGTGACGGTCTCGCCGGCCCGGGGGCGGATGAACTCGTTGACGCCGTAGAGCATGCCGCCGCGGTCGACGACCTCGCGGTCGTGCGCGAAGTAGATCGAGGGCAGGTCGATGCGCTCCCGGGCGATGTAGTGCCAGATGTCCAGTTCGGTCCAGTTGGACAGTGGGAACACCCGGATCGACTCGCCAGGGCTGATCTTGGAGTTGTACAGCGACCACAGCTCAGGGCGCTGGTTGCGCGGGTCCCATTGGCCGAATTCGTCGCGGAAGCTGAAGACCCGTTCCTTGGCCCGAGCTTTCTCCTCGTCGCGCCGGGCCCCGCCGAACAGGGCGTCGAAGCGGTACTTCTCCACGGCGTCGAGCAGCACCGGGGTCTGGATGCGATTGCGCGTGCCGTCGGCGGGCTCGCGGACCAGGCCGCGCTCCAGCGCCTCGGGGACGCTGGCGATCACCAGCTGGACGCCGAGTTCGGCCACTCGCCGGTCGCGGTACTCCAGCACCTCGGGGAAGTTGTGCCCGGTGTCGACGTGCATCACCGGGAACGGGATGCGACCCGGGTGGAATGCCTTCTCCGCCAGCCGGAGCATGACGATCGAGTCCTTGCCGCCGGAGAACAGCAGCACCGGGCGCTCGAACTCGGCAGCGACCTCGCGCATGACGAAGACGCTCTCCGCTTCGAGAGCATCCAGGTGCGATATGCGATAGGCGGCATTCGTCTGGCCCATATTTCCAGACCTTTCCTAGTGCTTTGCTGGGGAATTAAGCTACCCGGCAATCGAGGCTGGTTCAACCAGCCTGTGACGTGCTCAACAGTTCGCGTTCGACGGCCGCCAGTAGTGGCCGCGCCAGCCGCGACCGGCAGACCAGCAGGTCCGGCAGCCGCGGGTCGGCCTGGTTGTAGATCAACGGCGAACCGTCCAGCCGGGAGGCGTGCAGACCCTGGGCCAGCGCGACCGCGACCGGCGCGGCGGAGTCCCACTCGTACTGCCCGCCCGCGTGCAGATAGGCGTCGACCTCGCCGGAGATCACCGCGGCGATCTTCGCGCCCGCCGACCCCATCGGCACCGGCACCGCGCCCAGCTCCTCGGCCACGCGCGCCACGAACTCCGGCGGCCGGCTGCGGCTCACCGCGATGCGTACCTGGGCGCCGTGCGCGGTCTGCTCCGGCGGCGACTGCGGCGCGCTGTCCGTGGCCAGCACGCTGCCCTGGGCGGGCAACGCGATTGCTCCGGCGGCGAGCCGTCCCTGGTCGCTCTTCGACGACCCACTGGTACGCCGACGGCGGCGCGCTGTGCTGGCGGCCGCGGTGGTCCACAACGCGACGTGCACCGCCCAATCGGTACGGCCGGGTTCGGCGTACTCGCGGGTGCCGTCGAGCGGATCGACGATCCAGATCCGTTCGGCGCCCAGGCGTTCGGCGGCCTCGTCGGCGTCCCGGGCGCCCAGCGCCTCCTCGGAGAGGACCGAGTCGTCGGGCCGCCACGCGGCCAGCTGCGCCATGAGGTACTCGTGCGAACGCCGGTCCCCCTCGTCGCGCAGCCGGCCCGGGTCGGTGAAGCCCAGCTCCGTACGCAGGCCGAGCAACAGCTCTCCGGCCCGGGTGGCGAGGTGGCGGGCGAGTTCGGCGTCCAGCATGTCGGTCATCAGTAGGCCCCAGATGTGCGTATCACGGCGGTGAGCGTGCGCAACAGGATCACCAGGTCCAACGAGAGCGACCAGTTCTCGACGTACCGCAGGTCGAGCCGGACGGCTTCCTCCCACGGCAGATCCGATCGGCCGGACACCTGCCAGAGGCCGGTCATCCCCGGCTTGACCGCGAGGCGGCGCAGCACGTCGTCGTGGTACATGGCCACCTCCTGCGGCAGCGGCGGGCGGGGACCCACGAGCGACATCTGCCCGGCGAGGACGTTGAACAGCTGCGGCAGCTCGTCGAGGGAGAGCCGGCGCAGCCAGCGCCCCACATCGGTCACCCGCGGATCGTCACGGATCTTGAAGAGAACCCGATCATTCTCATTGAGGTGTCGGAGTTCGCTCAGACGCGCCTCTGCGTCGACGTGCATGGTACGGAATTTGTAAATGCGGAACTCCCGCCCGTCCCGGCCGACTCTCACCTGACGGAACAGCACCGGGCCGGGTGAGTCCCGGCGGATACGCCACGCGATGAGCCCGAACAGCGGCGAGAGGAGCCCGATGAGCAGGGCCGCGCCGGCCCGGTCGACCAGCTCCTTGACGACCCGACCACCCCCGGACAACCGGGGGTGGTCGACGTGCAGCATCGGCAGGCCGTCGACGGGGCGCAGCGTCGTCCGATCGCCCGCCACATCCATCAGCGCACTGGCCACGATGAGGTCGACGTCGTCGCCCTCCAGCCGCCAAGCCATCCGCCGCAGCCGATGCCCGTCCAGTTCGGGGCAGCTCAGCACGATCACGGTGTCCGCACCCGCCCGGCGTACCGCCTCGGCCACCTCGTCGAAGTTGCCGAAGACCGGCAGTCCCACTTGTCCGTCGCCGTCGGCCGGCACGCACGCGCCGACGACGTCGAGGCCGTGAAACCGTTCCCGCCGCAGCTGGTGCGTCATGGCGACGACCGCCAGCTCGTGGCCGACGACGATCACGCGGCGCAGGCATTCACCCCGCGACCGTCGGCGGTGCAGCCGTTTGCGCAGACAGAACCGCACCACGATCGCGGTCGCGGTGGCCGCCGGCAGCGCGACGAGCACATAGCTCCGCGCTGTGGGCAGCTCGAAGGCGTACGAGAAGATCGCGATCCCTGCCGTCAGCGCCAGACCGCCCCGTATCACCCGGTCGTACTCGTCGGTGCCGACGTAGAGGAACCGGGTGTCGTACGCCCGCGCGAGCGCAAGCACCGACACCAGCACGATCGGCAGCAACGCCGACAGCACCAGATAGATCCGGGTATACGAGGTGAGCTGACTGAATCGCAGATGGAAGGCGAGCCAGCCGGCGCCGAGCCCGACGAGGAAGTCGGCGAGCATCAGTGTGAGCTGATACCGCGTCTCCCAGCGGCGAGCCCGCCGCACGAGGGCCGGATGCACATACTGGTACGCCCCCGGCAGCAGCCGCGGCAGCACGACGGTGTCGATCTCCGTCAGCGGCCGCGTATCCAGGATCGGCGGTACAGGCGGCGTGGCCACACGTGGATGCGGCCGGGGCCCAGTTCGACGCTGTTCCTCCGCCATCACGCACCCCCCGCTCGCTGACGCGCGGGCGCTGCGGACGCCCGTTATGTCGGCATGTTCAACGGGTGAGCAGCGGCAACGTCACGCCGCGTGGTACGCGTTCTGGGTGGGCTCCAAGCCCTTGACGATCAGCGACTCCACCGCGTCGGCGGCCCGATCGACGAGGAACTCGAGTTCTTTGCGCTCAGACCCCGAGAAGTCGGAGAGCACGAAATCGGCCGGATCCTGGCGGCCAGGCGGCCGGCCGATACCGAACCGGACCCGCAAATAGTCCTTTGTCGACAGTGACTTGCTCATCGAGCGCAGACCGTTATGGCCGCCCTCGCCGCCGCCCAGCTTCATCCGGATCTGGCCGTAGGGGATGTCCAGTTCGTCGTGCACCGCGACGACCTGCGCCGGCGGCACCTTGTAGAACTGCGCGAGCGCGGCGACCGGGCCGCCCGACAGGTTCATGTACGTCAGCGGCTTGGCCAGCACCAGTTTCGGGGCATCCACGCCGTATCCCAGGCGACCCTCGGCCACCTCGACGACACCGCCCCGGGTCTTCCGCGCGAACGATCCCCCGACCCGCTTCGCCAGCAGGTCGGCGACCATGAAGCCGACGTTGTGCCGGTTCTGCGCGTACTGCGGACCCGGGTTGCCCAGACCGACCACCAGCCACGTGCTCACACGCACCTCCCGCGTACACGATGCCAGAAAGAAGAAGGCCGCCACATGGTGGCGGCCGTCTTCGAAGGAGAACTCAGCTCTCGGCGGGAGCCTCGGCCTCGGCGGCCTCGCCCTCCTCGGCCTCCACGGCAGCCTCGGCGGTCTCGCCCTCGAGCTGCTCGGCGGTCGGCGCGACGCTGACGACGGCGATGGTGGTCTCCGCGTCGGTCGCGAGCTCGACGCCCCGCGGCAGCTTGATGTCGCCGGCGGTGACGTGCGCACCGGCGTCGAGGCCGTCGATCGAGGCCTCCAGCGAATCGGGCAGGTGCAGCGCCTCGGCGACGATCGAAACGCGGTCGTGCTCGGTCACCACCAGGGTGCCGGCCGCCGCGGTGCCGACCAGCTGCACCGGAACGTCCACGGTGACCTTCTCGCCGCGCTTGACGATGACGAGGTCGACGTGCTCGAAGGTGTCCCGAATCGGGTCACGCTGAATCGCCTTGGGCAGCGCGAGGGTCTTCGTGCCGTCCTCCGCGTGCAGCTCGAAGACGGTGGTCATGCCGCCGTGGCGGATCGCCGCGGCGAACTCCCGGGCGGGCAGGGCGATGTGCTTGGGCGCCTCGCCATGCCCGTAAACGACTGCGGGCACCTTACCGGCGCGGCGGGTGCGACGCGCGCCGCCCTTGCCGAACTCCGTACGCGGCTCGGCGCTGATCTTTACCTCAGACACGGTTCATACTCCTGGCTCAACGGGCTGGCTGGCTGTCGTGGGCCGACGCGAGGGCGCACGGGCACAGACCCGGAGCACCATGTCGATCACGGTGCTTCAACGCAGACCGCGAAGCCCGCAGAGCACCCTCGCCGTGGCAACCGGACCAGCCTACCCGACCACCGACGGTGACCCCAGCCGACCCCCGCTTTGTGAGCGGCGTCTTAGCTGAGTCCACCGAAGAGGGTCGTCACCGAGCCGTCGTCGAATACCTCGCGGATGGCACGGGCCAACAGCGGGGCGATCGAGAGCACGGTGAGCTTGTCGAACTGCTTCTCCGGCGTGATCGGGAGCGTGTTGGTCACGATCACCTCGGCGATGCGGCTGTTCTTGAGGCGCTCGGTCGCCGGGTCCGAGTTGATCGCGTGCGTCGTCGCGACGATCACGTCGCCGGCACCGGAGTCGAACAGGATGTCGGCGGCCTTGCAGATGGTGCCGGCCGTGTCGATCATGTCGTCGACGATGATGCAGGTTCGTCCCTCAACCTCACCGATCACCCGGTTCGCCACCACCTGGTTGGGCTTGAGCGGATCGCGGGTCTTGTGGATGAAGGCCAGCGGACAACCGCCCAGCCGGTCGGTCCAGCGCTCGCCGACCCGGACCCGGCCCGAGTCGGGCGCGACCACGGTGAGCGCGCGATCGCCGTACTTCGCCTCGACGTAGCCCGCGAGCGTGTCCATCGCGAACAGGTGGTCCACCGGGCCGTCGAAGAACCCCTGGATCTGCGCGGTATGCAGATCCACGGTGAGGATCCGGTTGGCACCCGCCGTCTTGAGCAGGTCGGCGATGAGGCGGGCCGAGATCGGCTCCCGACCGCGGTGCTTCTTGTCCTGGCGGGCGTACGGGTAGAAGGGGAGCACCACGGTGATCCGCTTGGCCGAGCCCCGCTTCAGGGCGTCGATCATGATCAGGGTCTCCATGACCCAGGTGTTCACCGGGCTCGTGATCGACTGGACCACGAACGCGTCCGATCCTCGGACCGACTCCTTGTACCGGACGAAGATCTCACCGTTGGCGAAATCGTAGGCGGCGGTCGGGGTCGGTGCGACACCCAAGGCCTGCCCGATCTCCTCGGCGAGCTCGGGGTACGCCCGCCCCGAGAAGAGCATCAGATTCTTTCGGTTCTCCGCGACGATGCTGCCCATCGGCCCTGTCTGCCCCTCCGCGCGCCACTGCGACCAAGTATGACCCTCGCGGGTCATCCTCTCCTGGTACTTGACCAAGCTCGTAGCCGGTTCACGATCAGGTGCGAAAGATCACCGCGCCGAAGGTCACCGCTGGTCAGCGGGGTCCTCGTCGGCCGTCCCCGCCGCGTCGAGCGCGGCTTGCGCCGCCTGCGCGGCGGCGCTGTCGGGCCGGCGCTTGAAGATCCAGCCCTCCTTGTTGACCTGCCGCTCCCGCGCCACGGCCAGCGCACCCGGCGGGACGTCGGCGTCGACGACCGAGCCGGCCGCGGTGGACGAGCCGTCCCCGAGCGTCACCGGGGCCACCAGCACCGAGTCGGAACCGGTGTTCACGTGGGAGCCGATGATCGTCCGGCTCTTCGACCGCCAGTTGTAGTTGGCCACGACGTTCGCCGCGCCGATGTTGGTGAAGTCGCCGACGGTCGCGTCGCCCACGTAGGACAGGTGCGGGACCTTCGTCCCCTCGCCCAGGGACGAGTTCTTCACCTCGACGAACGTGCCGACCTTGGACTTCACGCCGAGGGTCGTCCCCGGCCGCAGGTACGCGTAGGGCCCCACCTTGGCCTGCGGGCCGATCTCGGCCAGCACGGCGTGCGCCTTCACGACCTCCGCCCGCTCGCCGACGACGGTGTCGACCAGCGTCACCTCGGGACCGACGACCGCTCCGGCCGCCACCGAGGTCGCTCCCTTGAGCTGCGTGTTGGGCTCGATCACCGCGTCCGGCTCGATGGTGACCGCGGGCTCGATCCAGGTCGAGGCCGGGTCCACGATCGTCACGCCGGCCCGCATGTGGCCGTCGTTGATCCGGTCTCGGAGCAGGGCGCCCAGCCGGGCCAGCTCGGCCCGGTCGTTGCAGCCCAGCGTCTCCTCCACCGCGGGAGCGGTGTGCACCGCGAGCCGGCGACCGGCCGCGAGCAGCAGCCCGAACACGTCGGTCAGATATTCCTCGCCCTGGGCGTTGTGCGTGGTCAGCTTGCCGAGCGCGTCGCGCAGGGCGTCGGCCTCGAAGGCGTACACCCCGGCGTTGATCTCCCGGATGGCCAGCTGCTCGGCGTCGGCGTCGCGGGCCTCCACGATCGCGGCCAGCCCGCCCTCGGCGTCCCGCACGATCCGGCCCAGGTTGCCCGGCTCGGCCATCACCGCGGTCAGCACGGTCGCCGCGGCGGCGTCCTCCTCGTGCCGCTCGATCAGGGCGGTGAGCGTCGCCGTCCGCAGCAGCGGGACGTCGGCGTTGACGACGAGGACCGTGCCGGTGACGTCTTCGAGCGCGTCGAGCGCCACCCGCACCGCGTGCCCGGTCCCCAGCTGCTCGGCCTGCAGGACCGGCCGCGCCTGCGGCGCGATCTCGGCCAGATGCTCGGTTACCTGCTCGGCCTTGTGCCCCACGACGACCGCCGTACGCTCGGCGCTCAGCGGTTCGGCGGCGGCCAGGACGTGCCCGACGAGACTGCGACCCAACAGCGGATGGAGGACCTTGGGCAGCTGGGACTTCATCCGCTTGCCCTCGCCGGCCGCGAGGATGATCACAGTACGCGCCACGCGGGTTACCGCCTCTTGATCCGCAGGTACTTCCGGGTCTGCTAGATGGACAGCTCGGCCGCCAGGGTTCGAACCTGAAACTTCAGAGCCAAAATCTGAGGTGATGCCAATTTCACCACGGCCGAAGGTGTGCGCGGAAAGCCTAACGCGCCTCGCCGTCCGGCACATCCGCAGGCCCGGCGAGCGCGTCGAGCACGCTCTCGATGGTGCGATAGAGATCGCGGCTGTGGCAAACCCGTATTCGGAGCCGGCCGTGGTGTTCCTGGGGGTGATCGGGCCGCTCCGCCGCCAGGAACAGGCGCTTGGGGTCGGGGGCGCGGAAGTCCTCCACCCGCGCGCCTAGGTGTTCCGCCCACCAGACGACCGCCGCCACCGGGTCGACGGCGTCCTGGAGCAGCACTCGCAGCGACAGATCCGTCCGCGCCACCCCGACGGCGTCGAGGAAGCGAAGGAAGAGGAACCCGAGCCGGGCGTCCGCGGTGACCAGCTCGACGCGCTCGTTCGGCCGGGCGGGCGTGGCCTTGGCGCCGGCACACCAGTAGACGACCGAGCCCAGCAGGAGCAGGTCGCGGTCGTCGAGCGGACCGATCCGGGCGGCGCTCTCGGCGGCCAGCCGGTGGCGCTGCGCCGCCCGCTCGGCCCGGTGCCGCGTCCAGCGGGCGTCGGTCATCCGCCGGGCGTTGGCCCTGCGGCGCTCGGCGTCCACCGGGTCGCCGGTCAGGGGGATGTGTTTGGTCCACTGCCAGGCCGTGGACCGGGCGACGCCCAGCTCCTCGGCGATGACCGGGACGGTACGCCCGGAGCGGCGCAGGTCGACCGCGCGGGCGCGCAGTTCGTCCTTGGCGTTCGGGCGTTTGGTCCACTCCGGCACGGGTACGCCCCGAAGCCAGTCGTCGATCTGAGCGCGGCTGACGCCGAGCAGTTCACGGATTTGGGCTATCGACAGCTGATCGTCGGCCCGCAGACGGCGGGCCACCTCCCCCATGTCCATGCATAAGGGTTAGCACGGGTGTACGAGGAAGGGGAGTCTTGCGTTTGCTTCGAGCTTGTGCAGGTGGACCAAGGAAATTCACAGGTGCCGACCCTGTGAAACTACGGGACCGTAAGTTACGGTGACGTAGGCGTAAGAGAGCCGCCCCCCCCCCGCCCAGCACAGTGAGGTGCCATCGCCCATGAGCACAGACGTCCACCCGGCCACGGAGTCAGCGTTGACGGCCGACCTCGAGACCAACGCGACCGGCGCCGCCGAGGTCGAGCAGACCATTCGGGGGCCGAAGCCGCTCACCGAGGGCGCTCAGCCGACCGGCGTACTGATCGGTTTGTGGGCGTTCGTCGTCATCCCGTTCATCGCGCTGATCGCCGCGATCCCGGTCGCGTGGGGCGGCTGGCTGTCCTGGGTCGACATCGCCATCTTCGCCGTGTGGTACTGCGTCGCCGGGCTGGGCATCACCATCGGCTTCCACCGTTACCTCACGCACGGCTCGTTCAAGGCCACCCGGTGGCTGCGCGTGACGCTCGCGGTCGCCGGCTCCTTCGCCGTCGAGGGCTCGCCCACCCAGTGGGTCGCCGACCACCGCCGTCACCACGCGTTCTCCGACAACGAGGGCGACCCGCACTCGCCGTGGCGCTTCGGCACCTCGTTCTGGGCGCTGACCAAGGGCCTGTTCTACGCGCACATGGGCTGGCTGTTCGCGCGGGAGCTGACCAACCGCGCCCGGTTCGCCCCGGACCTGGTCGCCGACAAGGACATCCAGAAGGTCGACAAGCTCTTCCCGACGCTGATCGCCGTCTCGCTGATCGCCCCGGCGGCCGTCGGCGGCCTGGTCACCTGGTCCTGGCAGGGCGCACTGACCGCGTTCTTCTGGGCCGGGCTGGTCCGCGTCGGCCTGCTGCACCACGTCACGTGGTCCATCAACTCGATCTGCCACGTCTACGGCGAGCGCCCGTTCGAGACCCGGGACGGCGACAAGGCCTCCAACTTCTGGCCGCTGGCCATCCTGTCGTTCGGCGAGAGCTGGCACAACCTGCACCACTCGGACCCGACCTGCGCCCGCCACGGGGTCATGAAGGGCCAGATCGACATCTCCGCGCGTACCATCTGGCTCTTCGAAAAGGCCGGCTGGGCGACCAATGTTCGCTGGCCCAAGCGTGACCGGCTGGCCTCGAAGCTGGTGGAGGGCGCTCAGGCGAGCGCCGGCCGCCTCGGCCGGTGACCTCCACCGCCGCCTTGCCGGAGCGACCCGCGGGGGCATCGGCCTGGCAGGATGGCGGCGTGGAAGAAGCGCGAGTACGCGACCAGGCAGCGCGACCGGCGGAGCGCACCCAGGCCAAGGGCCGGGTACGCATGTCGGCGGCGCAGCGCCGCGAGCAGCTGATCGCGATCGGCCGTCAGCTGTTCGCGGAGCGGGGGTTCGACGCGACCTCGATCGAGGAGGTCGCGGCCCGGGCCAAGGTCTCCAAGCCGGTGGTCTACGAGCACTTCGGCGGCAAGGAAGGCCTGTACGCGGTCGTCGTGGACCGCGAGGTGCGCTCGCTGCTCGACCGCATCGCCGGCGCGCTGACCGCCGGGCACCCCCGTGAACTGCTGGAGCAGGCGGCCCTGGCGCTGCTGGACTACATCGAGGAAGAGACCAACGGCTTCCGGGTGCTCGTCCGCGAGTCGCCGGTGATGTCGGCGTCGGGCAACTTCTCCTCGGTCCTCAACGACGTCGCGCACCAGGTCGAGCACATCCTCGGCGCCGAGTTCAAGACGCGGGGCTACGACCCGAAGCTGGCCGAGCTGTACTCGCAGGCGCTCGTCGGCATGGTGTCGCTGGTCGGCCGCTGGTGGCTGGAGGTACGCAAGCCGCGCAAGGAGACGGTGGCCGCGCACATGGTCAACCTGGCCTGGAACGGGCTGGCCCAGTTGGAGCAGAAGCCCGGTCTGCTGACCCGCCGGGGCAAGTAGCCCCGGCGGCGGGCCTCAAACGGCGGCGTGTCCCGGATGCTTACCGCCCGGTACGCGGATCGCCTCCTCCTGCCGGGCCTGCTCGGGCGGGCCGGTGCGGTTGTAGAGGCCGATCGTGAGCAGCGCGGTGCCGATCAGGCTGGACACCACACAGGTCGCGACCGAGAAGTTCAGCTTGTTCAGGTCGGATCGGATGATGATCAGCCCGAAGACGCCGACGAACATGAACAGGCCGCCGGCCCCCAGGTCGACGAAGTGGTCGATGTTGCGGCCGTAGAGGTTGGCCAGCACCACGATCACCCCCATGACGATGGAGAGCACGGAGAAGGCCATATTCGTCTTGAGGCCGAGCACGACCGTGTCGCCGCGCGAGAAGAACGACTCGTCTGCGGTCTGGATCGCCCCGATGATCCCGAAGATCAGCAGATAGAGCCCGATAAGGACGGCCAGCGCCCGGTAGAGCGGCCGCAGCCGATGGTTGACCGGTATGTGCGACATGATCGGATTCTCCCATCCGCGCAGCCGCTCCACCCCGCGATTCAGGCCATTCCCGTTAGAGGGCGCGCTGCCACTCCATACCTCCCCAGGCGGGGCGGAAACCCATCGCCTCGTTGATGGAGATCATGTAGCCGTTGCTGGCCGCGTTCCACGTCGTGATCCGGGCGATGGCCGGGTCCTCCTGACGGGCCCGGCGCAGGTTCTCGACCTTCGCGATGGTGCCCAGCCGGTGGCCCCGATGATCGGGATCGACGAGGGTGATGAACTGCAACGCCTGCCCGTTGGTCAACTCGGGATCGAGACAGATCGTCGTCCAGGCCACCAGCTTGCCCGACGCCTCGTGCACCAGGCCCGTGTGGACGGTCTGGCGGCCGCGTACGGTCAGCGACGCCTCCCGTTCCCGGACGCGGTCGGCGGTGACCTTCTCCGGCTCGAGCTCGAGGTCGCCGGTCGGGGCGTCGGAGAACAGCCGCCCGTCGAGGTACGCGACGTCGTCGATCAGGTCGTCGGGCGGCACGCCCAGCCACTGCACGACGCGGTAGCCCTCGGCTTTGGCCCAGGCCTCGGCGAGCATCCGGTCGAGGGCCGCCTCGTCGACCTCGGCGACCGCCAACTGACGGGCGATCTCGGGCAGGGCCGGCTCGAAGCCCAGCGACCGGGCGAAGGCCGCGGGCGCGGCCGGCGCGGGCGGGCACCCCTCGACGTCGTACATCGTGGCGCAGTGCAGCTTCGTCCGGCCCAGCTCCTGAGCCCGGCGGACGGCGTACGCGAACAGTTGGCGGCCGAGCCCCCGGCGCCGGAACTCGGGCGCCACGATGACGTCGACATTGGCCATGTCGGTGTTCTCGAGCACCGGGGCCTCGATGCGGACCAGCCCGACGGCGGTGCCGTCCAGCCGGGCCAGATAGCGCTCGCCGATCTGACCAGGGAACGGATCGGTGACGAAGCAGTCGAAAGCCCGCCGGGAGAAGACCGGGCCGAGTGGGTTGTCCACGGTGATGGCCGCTCGATACACGGGGTACGCGTCATCGTGGTCGGCCAGGGTGGCGAGGGCGATGTCGAGACTCATCCGCCCAGCATGTCCGACGGGTGCGACAGCCGCAGCCGGGTTTTACGCACCCGCCGGACAGCGGTGGTCAGTGGGCAGCGGCGGCGGCCCGGCCGGACTTGAGGTACAGGCCGGCGGCCATCAGCAGCGAGCCGATGACGTACGCGACGATCACGTTCGACATGCGGTAGCTCAGGAAGTTCGCGTCCGTCCGCATGATCAGCAGGCCGACCGTGCCGACGGCCATCAGCGCGCACCCGAGGAGGAAGCTGATCGTGCTGTCGACGTTGCGGCCGATCAGCAACGCCAGCAGCATGACGACGCCACTGCCGACCATCAGCAGGGCGTGCCCCGGGTTCATGCCCAGCAGGCCGAGCACCTTGCTGTCGTTGGCGGCGAAGTACTCCTGCGACGAGGTGCTGAAGTAGCCGATCGCTCCGATCAGGACAGTCACCGCCGAGGCGACGGCCGCGATCGTCCGATAGACCGGACGCAGGGGGTGGTTGACCGGCGCGTGCTTGAACATCTCGCACTCCCGAGTGAGGGTGAGGGGTGTAGCCGGCCGCGCGAACCGGGTTCGCCCGGGCCGTACGACAGACGCCGAGCAGGGTACAACGGGACGGTTCAGCCCTCGGAGACGGTCTCCGCCAGGGTGAGCCACTCCTCCTCCAGTGCCTCGCGCTCGGCGAGCAGCGTCCGCAGCTCGGCATCGAGGCTGGCCACTTTCTCGTAATCCGTCGCGTTGTCGGCGAGCTGCTTGTGCAGCTTGCCCTCGCGCTCGCTGAGCTTGCTCAGCGCCCGCTCTACGCGTACCAGTTCCTTCTTGGCGGCCCGCAGGTCCCCCGCGGCGGAACCAGTCCGATCGGATTTGACCGGCGCGAGCGCCGCCGGTTGCGCGAGGCCCGGGGACCGGGCGAGATACTCGTCGATTCCGCCCGGCAGGTGGGTGATCCGGCCGTCGCCGAGCAGCGCGTACGCCGTCTCGGTGACCCGCTCGACGAGGTAGCGGTCGTGGCTGGCCACGATGAGCGTGCCGGGCCAGCCGTCGAGCAGGTCTTCGAGCGCGGCCAACGTGTCCGTGTCGAGGTCGTTGGTGGGCTCGTCGAGGATGAGCACGTTGGGCTCGGCCGCCAGCAGCCGCAGGAGTTGCAGCCGGCGCCGCTCGCCGCCGGACAGGTCCTTGACGTAAGTCCACACTCGACGGTCGGTGAACCCGAACACCTCGGCGAGCTGCGTGGCGGACAACTCCTTGTCACCGACCTGCACCCGCTTGGCGACCTCCTCGACGGCCTCCAGCAGCCGCAGGTCCCCGGGCAGCTCGGCCAGCTCCTGCGACAGGTACGCGATTTTCACCGTCTGTCCGGTGAGCACCTGGCCGGAGGCCGGCTGGAGCTGCCCGGTCAACGCCCGGAGCAGGGTCGTCTTGCCCGCGCCGTTCGGGCCGAGCAACGCGATGCGATCGCCGGGGCCGACCCGCCAGGTGACGTCGTCGAGGATCTTCTTCGGGCCGGCGTACAGGGTGACGTTCTCCAGGTCGAAGACCTGCTTGCCGAGGCGCGCGGTGGCCATCCGGGCCAGCGACACCGAGTCGCGGACCGGCGGCACGTCCGCGATCAGCGCGTTCGCGGCATCGATGCGGAACCGCGGCTTACTCGTCCGCGCCGGCGCGCCCCGGCGCAGCCAGGCGATCTCCTTACGCAGCAGGTTCTGCCGCCGCTCCTCGGACACCTGCTCGCGGCGTGCGCGTTCCACCCGGGCGAGGGTCCAGGCCGCGAAGCCGCCGTCGTACGCGCGGACGGTCTGGTCGGCGACCTCCCAGATCCGGGTGCAGACGGCGTCGAGGAACCAGCGGTCGTGCGTCACGAGCACGAGCGCGGACTTCAGCTTGGTGGTGATCCAGTCGGCCAGCCAGCCGATCCCGGTGATGTCGAGGTGGTTGGTCGGCTCGTCCAGGATCAGCACGTCGCAGTGCCGGATGAGCAGCGCGGCCAGGGCGATCCGGCGGCGCTCGCCACCGGACTTCGGGCCGATCGGATCGTCGAGCCCGATGCCCGGCATGCCCAACCCGTCCAGCACCGTACGCACACCGGCGTCGCCGGCCCATTCGTGCTCGGCGGCGAACCCCTCGTCGAGCCAGGCGGTGCCCAGGACGACGTCGCGTACGGTGATCTCGCCCGGCAGGTCCAGCCGCTGGGGCAGGGTTGCCACCCGCAGATCACGGCGGTGCGCGACCCGGCCGGTGTCCGGCTCCTCAGTCTTCGCCAGAAGTTTGAGCAGGGTGCTCTTGCCTGCGCCGTTGAGCCCGACGACGCCGATCCGGTCGGATTCGTCCAGCCCGAGCGACACGTCCGTCAACAGCTGCCCGGCGGTGCCGTAGCCCTTGCCGACCCGGTCGAGATTGATGATGTTCGCCATTACGTCCCGCTCTCCCCGTTGATCATGGAGTTAACTGTGGTCTCGCCGGTGTGTCAGGGGTGCGTACTCCATGATCAAAAAAGATGGTGGGGTGGGGCCCGGCCGGTGGGTTAGATGGCGCGGGCGCCGATGACGGGGCCTTGCGCAACGCGGACGGCCCGGCAGACGCCGGCCTTCTCCAGCCCGGCCGCCACCTCGCCCGCGTGATCGGCGCTAGATGCGAGGAAGACACAAGTGGGGCCCGAACCGGAGACCAGGCCCGTGAGCGCACCCACTTCGGTGCCCGCCCGCAGCACCTCGCCCAACGCCGGGCGCAAGGAGATTGCGGCTGCCTGGAGGTCGTTGCCGAGCGCGGCGGCCAGCACGGCCGGGTCCCGCTGCCGCAGCGCCGCCATCAGGTCATCGGTGTCGCCCAGCGGCTCGGGCGCCTCGCCCGCCAGCCGCAGCCGGTCCAGCTCCCGATAGACGTCCGGAGTGGACAGACCGCCCTCGGCGAGACCGAGCACCCAGTGCCAGGTATGCGCCCGCGCCAGCACCGGGCTCACCGCCTCACCCCGGCCGGTGCCGAGCGCGGTGCCACCGTGGATGAGGAAGGGCACGTCGGAGCCGAGCGACGCGGCGAGCCGGGCCAGTTCGTCGCGCGGCACACCGGTCCCCCACAACGCGTCACAGGCGACCAGCGTCGCGGCGGCGTCGGCCGAACCCCCGGCCAGCCCGCCCGCGAGCGGGATCTGCTTGCGCAGGTGCAGCCGCGCGTGCGCGTTGACCTTGGCGAACTCGGCCAGCGCGTGGGCCGCCCGGATGATCAGGTTGCTGTCGTCGAGGGCGAGCGAGCCGGCGCCCTCGCCCTCCATGGTGAGCGTGAGCGTGTCGCCCCGGCGTGCGGTCACCTCGTCGTGAAGGGAGATCGCGTGATAGACCGTGCGCAGCTCGTGGAACCCGTCGCGGCGCAGCGGGCCGACACCCAGATGCAAGTTGATCTTCGCCGGAACGCGCACCTTCACGGTGCTGGGCAACGGCCGGTCCTGCTCGTCGTCATCCGGCCACCACGCTTCGGTCACCGGGCAACCCTACCGTCTGACTCCGCTTCCGGCGGTTCGCTCACCGCGGTCCGCCGGGCGGCCGCGATCGCGGCGAATTCCATGACCGTCAACGATTCCCCGCGCGCCTGCGGGTCGACACCCGCCGCTCGCAGGATTCGCTCGGCCACCGCCGAACCACCGGCCCAGCCGGCGAGCGCCGCCCGCAACGTCTTACGCCGCTGGGCGAACGCCGCGTCCACGACCGCGAAGACATCCTCCCGGGGAACAGCCGCCGGCGGCGCGTCGCGCAGGGTGAACGCCACCAATCCGGAGTCGACGTTCGGAACCGGCCAGAACACTGCGGGCGGCACCTTTCCCGCCATCCGTGAGTCGGCGTACCAGGCGAGTTTGACCGAGGGGATGCCGTAGACCTTGGACCCCGGCCCGGCGGTCAGCCGGTCGGCCACCTCCAGCTGCACCATCACCAGCCCGTGCCGCAGGCTCGGCAGGGTCGCGAGCAGGTGCAGCACGACCGGCACGGCGACGTTGTAGGGCAGATTGGCCACCAACGCGGTGGGCGCCGGTGTGAAGTCGGCCACCGTGGTCTTCAATGCGTCCCCGGCCAGCACGGTCAGCCGGTCCTTGGCTTCCGGGGCCTGCACGGCGACAGTCTCCGGCAGCGCGGCGGCGAGCACGGGATCGAGTTCCACCGCGTGCACCCGAGCGGCGGTCTCCAACAGCCCCAGCGTCAGCGAGCCCAGCCCGGGGCCGACCTCGAGCACCACGTCGTCCTCGGTCAACCCGGCCGCCGCCACGATGCGCCGGACCGTGTTGGGGTCGTGCACGAAGTTCTGCCCCAGCTTCTTCGTCGGGCGTACGCCCAGCTTGGCGGCGAGGGCGCGGATCTGCGCCGGCCCCAGCAGTCCGGTCATAGTCGATCAGCCTACGGCCTCACCAGGGCCTGTTCACCAGGGGCCGAACACGCGCTCCCCGGTCGCCGAGATGCCCTGGCAGACCTCCTCGACCGGCAGCCCCTTCGCCTCCGCCAGCCCGCGTACGGTCAGCGGGATCAGGTAGGAGGCGTTCGGCGCACCCCGATGCGGCATCGGCGTCAGGTAGGGCGCGTCGGTCTCGACGAGCAGCTGCGACGGCGGCGTCAACGCGGCCGCCTCCCGCAGGTGCGGCGCGTTCTTGAAGGTCACCGTGCCGGCGAAGGACAGCACATACCCCCGGCGTACGCACTCGGCGGCGAAGAAGACGTCCCCGGAGAAGCAGTGCAACACCACGGTGTCGGGCGCGCCCGCGTCGTCGAGCACCCGCAGGACGTCGGCGTGCGCGTCGCGATCATGGATCACCAGCGCCTTTCCGGTGCGCTTGGCGATCTCGATGTGCCCCCGGAAACTGTGCTCCTGCGCCTTGAGGCCGTCTTCGCCGGTCCGGAAGAAGTCCAACCCGGTCTCGCCGATCCCGCGTACGCGCGGCTGCCCCGCGAGCGAGTCGATCACGGCGAGCGCGGCGTCCAGATCGGCCAGCCGCGGAGCCTCGTTGGGATGCAGGGCGACGGTCGCCAGCACGGCCGGTACGCGTTCGGCGAGCGCGGCGCTCCACTGGGACGAGGTCACGTCCACCCCGACCTGGACCAGCCGGTCGACGCCGACCGCGCGGGCCGCCGCGACCTGATCCTCGACCGACCATCCCGACCCGTCGGACCCGACGATCTCACTCCTGTCGCCGACAGCCGTCCTCCCAGCGTCAGCACCGGCCTCGGTCGAGCGGCTGCCGGCGACGATCTCGCTCCTGTCGCCGGCAGCCGTCCTCCCAGCGTCGGCACCGGCCTCGGTCGAGCGGCTGCCGGCGACGATCTCACTCCTGTCGCCGACAGCCGTCCTCCCGGCGTCAGCACCGGCCTCGGTCGAGCGGCTGCCGGCGACGATGTCCAAGTGAACATGGCTGTCGAGGACGGGAAGCGGCAGCGCGGACGGCGCTTCTGGAGCGGGACGTTCGCGGCGGTCGGCGGCGCGGCGGCTGCGATCACTCACGCTGCGATCCTAACCTTCCGACCGCCGTTGCCATGATCGGCGGCGGCCGACGATCAGCCCGCCGAAAGCGCCATGATCGGCGGCAGCCGACGATCATGGCAACGACAACCCGCAAGATCGGCGGCGGCCGACGATCAGCCGCCGGAAGAGCCACGAACGGCGGCAGCCGACGATCATGGCAACGACAACCCGCAAGATCGGCGGCGGCCGACGATCAGCCCGCTGCCAGCACCACGAACGGCGGCAGCCGACAGGATGGCGAGCGTCAGATCTCGTAGTAGAGGTCCATGTCGTGCACTTCGGTGAGTTCGGCGACCGGCGCCCACACCTCGTAGACGCCGCGCTCCTGGCATTGGGCTCCGGTCGCGGCCACGGTCACCGCATCGGGGTCGGAGATCCGCAGGCGCGCCCAGTCGCCCTCGGCTCCGACGCCGGTGCAGAGGACGCCGCGCCAGCGGGCGTACCGGGTGCGACGGGCGAGCGAGTCGACCGGGAACCGGGCCGCCCGCGACATCGCCAGTACGCGGAACGTCTCCGGCGGGTCGGCGACCGCGTCGTGTTCGGCCTCTTGGAACCGGCCCACGAGGCGGCTGAACGCGCGCTCGCCGTGCAACGGGTGGTATTCCTGCTCGGGTGCGACGCCGGGCAGGCCGTAGAGCAGCGGCCGCCACTGCGGACCGGCCAGGCGCAGCCAGCCGCGCTGCTCCGGTTGATAGGTGTAGAGGATCGCCTCGGACCCGTCCGGCGTGTACGCGATCAGCGAGGCGTTCGCGGTGAGCGGCAGGTCGGCGAAGTCCGCCGTGTGGAACTCCGGGATGAGTTCGGTGCTGCTCGGGGCGAACCCCGTCCCCAGCACGGGCGGGCCGACCCGTTCGTGGGCGGGGATGGCGCTCAGACCGCCACCGGCTTTCGGGTACGCGTAATCAACCGGGTCGACCGCGCGCCATCGCAGGACGAAGGTGACCGGGGCACTCGGATCGGCGCCGAGCACCGACCAGTCGCCCGGGCTACGCAGGGACGCGGTGTCGTAGCCGCGATAGCAGAATCCGGACACGACGGCGCCCCGCAGCACTCCGGCGACGGCGCGGGCGGGCAACGGTTTGACCATCCGGGTGCCCCGCCGGACGACAGCGGTGGCGCGGACTGTCTCGATCAGCTCGGCGTCGACGCCGCGCGCATGCTGCTGGCTGAGCCGCTGGATCCTTTCCCAGCTCACCTCCCGGCTGAGCGGAACGAGCATCGGCCCGTCCAGCTCACCCGGGGAGATCACGGAGTGATCGACAATCGTCACAATCAGCGACCGTAGCCCCCGAAGGTGAACGGAGCGTGACCGTCGCCGGAAGGGTCAGCCGGCCAGCCGGGCCAGCTCCTCCTCCACGATCGACGGGTCCAGCTTCTTGAAGACCGGGGTCGGCGGCTTGAGCGGCGTACCGGCGACGATCGGGACCGTCTCCCACTTCGCCCCGTCCGTGTAGTCCCCGGTCAGGATCGGGTACGCCGGCCCGCCGTCCAGGTCGTCGACCTCGACGATCTGCGGCATCGGGGCGTGGACCCCGGTCCCGCCGAGCAGCTCGTGGATCTGCTGGGCGGCGTGCGGCAGGAACGGCGTGAGCAGGGTGTTGCAGTCGCGAATGACCTGCAACGCGACGTGCAGAACCGTGCCGAGCCGCGCGCGCTCGTCCTCGCCCTTCAGCTTCCACGGCGCCTGGTCGGAGAAGTAGCGGTTGGCCTCGGCGACGACCTTCATCGCCTCGGAGATGGCCTGCTTCTGCCGATGGTGCTCGATGAGGTCGCCGACCGTCTGGAAAGCGTTTCGCGACAGCGCCAGCAGCGCCTCGTCCTCCGGGGTCAGCGGACCGGCCGCCGGGATCTCCCCGAAGTTCTTCGCCGCCATCGAGATCGCTCGGTTCACCAGGTTGCCCCAGCTCGCCACCAGCTCGTCGTTGTTCCGCCGGAGGAACTCCGACCAGGTGAAGTCGGTGTCGGTGGTCTCCGGTCCGGCCACCGCGATGAAATACCGCAGCGCGTCGGCGTCGTAGCGCGACAGGAAGTCCCGGACGTAGATGACGACCCGGCGCGACGAGGAGAACTTGCGGCCCTCCATGGTCAGGTACTCGCTGGACACGACCTCGGTCGGCAGCGACAGCTCGCCGAACTCGCCGGGCTTGCCGCCCTTGGTGCCCTGCCCGTTGTACGCCAACAGCTCACCGGGCCAGATCTGCGAGTGGAAGGTGATGTTGTCCTTGCCCATGAAGTAGTAGGACCGCGGGTTCTCCACCGCCGCCCACCACTTCTTCCACGACTCCGGGGTGTCGCCGAAGCGGCGGGCCCACTCGACCGAGGCCGAGAAGTAGCCGATGACGGCGTCGAACCACACGTACAGCCGTTTGGCGGGGTTGTCCTCCCAGCCGGGCAGCGGCACCGGGATGCCCCAGTCGATGTCGCGCGTCATCGCCCGGGGGCGGACGTCGTCGAGCAGATTCAGGGAGAACTTCAAGACGTTCGGGCGCCAGCCCTGCCGCGTACGCAGCCAGTCGCCGAGCGCGGGGGCCAGGGCGGGCAGGTCGAGGAAGAAGTGCTGGGTCTCGATGAACTGCGGCACCTCGCCGTTGATCCGGGAGTGCGGGTTGATCAGGTCCTCGGGGTCGAGCTGGTTGCCGCAGTTGTCGCACTGGTCGCCGCGCGCGCTCTCGTATCCGCAGATCGGGCAGGTGCCCTCGATGTAGCGGTCGGGCAGCGTACGCCCCGTCGACGGGGAGATCGCCCCATGCGTGGTCTGCTCGAGCATGTAGCCGTTGTCGTTGACCGTCTTGAACAGCTCCTGCGCCACCTTGTAGTGGTTGCGCGTGGTCGTCCGGGTGAACAGGTCGTAGGACAGGCCCAACGCGGCGAGGTCTTCGACGATCACCCGGTTGTAGCGGTCGGCCAGCTCGCGTGGGGTCACGCCCTCCTTCTCCGCCTCGACCAGGATCGGCGTGCCGTGTTCGTCGGTGCCGCTGATCATGAGCACGTCGTGGCCGGCCATCCGCATGTAGCGGCTGAAGACGTCGGAGGGCACCCCGAACCCGGAGACATGGCCGATGTGGCGCGGGCCGTTGGCATAGGGCCAGGCGACCGCCGCGAGAACGTGACTCATGGAATAGAGCCTAGTAACCGAAGTGAGGGGGCACCTAACTGGATATCACTCTGTGCGACACGCGGGAGAATGTCCAGCTAGATATGGTTTTTTCGGGAAGATGATGTAGTGACCGGATCAACGGAGTTCGACGGCAACGCCGGTTCGCCGCCCCCGCGCCCGGAGGGCGAGTCGAATCCCTGGGCCGCGCACTGGTCCCGCCCCGAATCCGACACCGAGGCCGAGATCGAACCGGCCGGCCTGCCCGTCGTCGAGGTACCGGCCCAGTCGGTGGTCACGGTCACCGCCCCGGCCGCGCTTCGCGCCGTGCCGGTCGAGGCCGAGGCCTGGCCCACGCGCGAGATGATGGCCGGCCGCCAGGTCCGCGGTCACCGCCCGTCCGCGTCCCGTCCCGCCAAGCCAGACCAAGGGGTACGCACAGCGTCCGCCGTCGGCCTGGCGGGCCTCGTTCTCTTCGCGCTCCTGGCCGCGTTCTTCGCCTGGGTCACCGCCGAACCACTGTGGCTCGCGTTGGGCCACGGGCACGACGGGAAGGCCACCGCCATCCAGTGCGTCGGCAGCGGGGTCAGCCAGCGCTGCGTCGGCGACTTCACGGCCGACTCCGGTCTCACGGTCGAGCGGGTGGCCCTGCTCGGCGTCGACCAGCAGACCCTGCCCCGAGGCGAGCAGGCCCAACTCCTCGCGCGCATGGTCGGCTCGCACAGCGATCAGGCGTACGTCGGGGACGCGTTGCGCGGGCTGCACCTGCGCTGGGTCGTCAGCTTCTGCCTCGCCATGCTTTGCGGTCTCGGGATCGCCGTGAGCACCGGCGCGATCCGGTTCGGCGACCCGAAGGCCCGGCGGGCGGCCATCGCCACCAGCCTCGCCGCCCCGCTGCTGCTGATCATCGGCTTCCTCGCCGCGTCCTACTAGCGGGTGACCGCGGCGGCGTACACCTCTCGTTTGGGAACGGCGTGGACGGCGGCCACCGCTTCGATCGCGTCCCGGCGGGTGAGCCCGGCCGCGACCTGCTCGGCCACCAGCTCGCGGAGTTCGTCGTCGCTCGGCCTCGGCGTCTGCTGGGGTGCCGCCCCCGCGACGACGAGCGTGATCTCACCCTTGAACTGCGTCGCCGCTTGACTCAATTCGCCCAGCGGCGCTCGGCGTATCTCCTCATATGTCTTGGTCAGCTCGCGGCAGAGAGCGGCCGCGCGGTCGGGACCGAACGCGGCGGCCAGGTCGCGGAGCGCGGCCTCGATGCGATGGGTGGACTCGAAGAAGACAAGCGTGCGGGGCTCGGCCGCGAGTTCCGCGAGCCGGGCGCGCCGCGCGGAGCCGGTACGCGGCAGAAAGCCCTCGAAGCAGAACCGGTCGACGGGCAGGCCGGAGAGCGCGAGGGCGGTGGTGACCGCGCTCGGGCCGGGCGCACACGTGATCGGTACGCCCGCCGCCAGCGCCGCCGTGACCAGGCGGTAGCCGGGATCGCTGACGCTGGGCATGCCGCCGTCGGTGATCAGCGCGACGGTCGTGCCCGCCCGCAGCAGCTCGACCAGTTCAGGAGTACGCCGTTCCTCGTTGCCCTCGAAGTACGAGATCAGCTTTCCGGACATCTCGATCGAAAGGTCGCGGGCGAGCCGCACCAGCCGCCGGGTGTCCTCGGCCGCCACGACCTCGGCGGTGGCGAGCGTCTCGCGCAGACGTGTCGATGCGTCGGCCGGGTTTCCGAGCGGCGCGCCGCAGAGGATCAGCATGCTGACAGTATGGGCGAGCAGCTCACTGTCTGCCGGAACGGGCTTGCCAGGGCCGTCGATGGCGGAGCCACCGCCGGGCTAGATTTCAGCGCTACTATGCGCCCATGACGATTGCCCCCGAAGCGACCGCCAGCGCGCCGCAGCCGGCGACGCCGGACGCCCCGGCCGTCTCCGACATCCGGCAGCGCCTGCTGCCGATCGAGGTCAAGTTCGACCCGTGGGCCTGGCTCGCCATGGGCGTCGTCACCCTGATCGCCGGCATCCTGCGCTTCGTCGGGCTGGGCTCGCCGAAGGGCAAGATCTTCGACGAGATCTACTACGCCACCGACGCGCACAACATCTGGCGCCTGGGCTACGAGTGGGACGAGAAGGCGAACAGCGCCGGATATGTGGTGCACCCGCCCTTCGGCAAGTGGCTCATCGGCATCGGCGAGCAGATCTTCGGCTACAACGAGGTCGGCTGGCGCTTCTCCGCCGCCCTGTTCGGCACCGCCAGCGTCCTGATGCTGATGTTCGTCGCGCGGCGCCTGTTCGGCTCGATCGCCCTCGCCTGCGCGGCCGGGCTGCTCATGGCGTTCGACGGCATGCACTTCGTGCTGTCGCGGTCGGCGCTGCTCGACATGTTCCTCATGTTCTTCGTGCTCGCCGCGTTCACCTGCCTCGTCCTCGACCGGCAGCAGCGCCGGCGGCGCTGGGTGAAGTTCATCGAAGCCGGCGGCGACCCGGCCGGACGCGGCCGGGCGAGCCGCCCGTCGTTCGCCGTGCCGTGGTGGCGGATCGCCGCCTTCGCCATGATCACCCTCGCCTTCAGCGTCAAGTGGAGCGCGATGGCGTTCGTCCCGATCATGGTGATCCTCGTCTACTGGTGGGAGATCGGCGCTCGCCGCGTCGCCGGCGTACGCCGCCCGATCGTGGACACCCTGCTCGACGAGACCGGCTGGTTCCTGGTCATGCTGGTCTTCGCATTCTTCCTCTACCTGTCCACGTGGAGCGGCTGGCTGCTCACCGACGGCGGCTACAACCGGCACTGGCTGCGTGACACCGGTGGCACCGAACTCCCCGTCCTGGGCGCGCTGCAGAACCTGTGGCACTACCACCAGATGGCGTACGACTTCCACATCCACCTCGACGACGCGCACACCTATCAGTCGTGGCCGTGGCAGTGGCTGCTGCTGGCCCGCCCGGTCGCGTTCTACTGGTCGAGCAACGACCCCTGCGGCAGCGGTAACTGCGCCGCCGAAGTCGTCCTCAACGGCACCCCGGCGCTGTGGTGGGCCTTCCTGCCCGCCCTGGCCGCGCTCGTCTGGCTGGCCATCTCCCGCCGCGACTGGCGGGCCGGCGCAATCCTCGGCTTCATCGCGATGGGCTGGCTCCCCTGGTTCTACTACGAGCTCGACAACCGCACGATGTTCTTCTTCTACGCGCTGCCGATCGAGCCGTTCCTCATCCTCGCCGTCGTCTACGTCCTCGGCGCGATCATGGGCCCAGGCAAGGACGGACTGCCCGACGAACGAAGGCGGATGACCGGAGCAGTGATCACCGGGGCGTTCGTGCTGCTGGTGGCGCTGAACTTCGCGTACTTCTATCCGATCTTCACCGGGCAGTCGATCCCCTACGAGTCCTGGCTCCACCGCATGTGGCTAGGCAACCGCTGGATCTAGCCGGCTCTCCCCCCGCTTGTTCCTGCCCCGCTTGTTCCTGCCGATCATGAACTAACGGTCGTGATCGACCGGCGTGTCGTGTCCCCGCGACCCTGATCAACCCCCGTACGCCCTGATCGACTTCGGTTGGGGCGTACGGCGCGTTATCCGGGATAACGCGGCCTCACGACGCGGCGAGACCGCGTTATCCCGGGATCCTGCCGGCGTACCGGGTCGGGCTGTCGGTCCTGGTTCCTAGCGTCTTCTCCATGAGCGCATACATCCATCCGGCGCAGGCGATCGTCCGCGAAGTGACCGGCCCCGATCGCACCGGCCAGATCTCCGCCTCACCCTCCGCCGACGGGCGCTGGGACTTCAGCCTGATCATCTGCGACACCGACGGGCAGGTCATGACCGACCTCACCGGCGTGATCGCGCCCTCCGACGTCTCGCTCGTGCTGACCGTGCTGCCGCTGGAGGTCGCCACCATGAGCGCGTGGGGCGGCGTACCTCCGATGGCGGAGCGGCGGCGGAAGCATCCCAACCTCTATACGAAGTGGACGGAGGCCGACGAGGCCGCGCTCGTCGAGCGGTTCGAGGCCGGCGAGGCGTACGACGACATCGCGGGCGCGCTCGGCCGGACGGCCGGCGGGGTGAAGGCCCGGCTGGTGCGACTCGGTCACCTCACGGCGAAGGAGGCGGGCTGGCCGATGGGCAGTCTGCGGGCGGCGGCCGATGCCTGAGGCACTGATCCGGGTGGCAGGATGGTCGGATGTCCTCGCTGATCATTCGCCCCGGAACCCTGGACGACGTCTTCACCGTGCTCCGCTTCATGGACGGGGCGACCGAGTGGCTGGTCTCCATCGGGCGTACCGATCAGTGGGGGTCGGAGCCGCATTCGACGAATCCGAAACGGATCGCCCAGATCGAGGGGTTCGCCCGCGACGGCGGGCTCTGGATCGCCGAGGCCGACGGCCGTCCGGTCGGCGCGCTCTCGGTCGGCGACGCTCTCCCGTACGCACCGCCGGCCGAGGAGCCGGAACTCTACGTCCAGCTGCTCATCTCCGACCGCACCGTCAAGGGCAGTGGCGTCGGTTCGGCATTGCTCGACCACGCCCGGGAGCTGGCGCGACAGCGCGGCGTCGGGTTGCTGCGCCTGGACTGCTTCGCCGGGGGCGAAGGGGCGCTGGTCCGCTACTACGAGGGGCAAGGCTTCACCCGGGCGCAGACGTTCTCGGTGGCCCAGGGCGACCGGGACTGGCCCGGACAGATCCTGACCCAGCGCCTCTGACCCAGAGAAGCCGCAGACCCGGCGGCTCAGAACCACAGGAACCGAGGACGCCGCGCGAACCGCGGACGTGGCAGGAACCGAGGCCACCGCGCGAACCGCGGACGTGGCAGGAACCGAGGACGCCGCGCGAATCGCGGACGCCGCGCGAACCAAGGACGCCACGCGAACCAAGGACGCCGCGCGAATCTAGGACGCCACGCGAATCTAGGACGCCACGCGAATCTAGGACTCCGCGCGAATCGGGGACGTGGCAGGAGCTAAGAGACCCAGCGCCGTCGGCCCGCCGCAGCCGTGGACCCGGCGGCGCTGAGCCACGGAGCGAGGGCTCAACCGGCAGCCGAGCGCTCCGCGACACTGGGGATCCCACGCGCGTCAGCCGGAGCCACAGACGTGGGTGACATCGCGAAGCTCCTGGACGCATTCGGCGCACTCCCAGTGACGGCAGTAGACCCCGCAGTCCAGGCACATAGACCAGGCGGGCCGCATCATCCCGTGCCCGGCGGGGCACGCCTGCACCCGGCCTCGCTGGCGAGGCGGATGACCGTACGGGAGCCAGATCTTCGCGCGTCCCACGGACGGAAACTATCGAACGGATGTTCGTCAGAGTCAAGGTGCGACACGCCCGCATCGAAGCGCCGGATCGCCTGGTGACGGTGGGTTTTGCGGACGTCACGGTGCGCCGCCGATTACCTAAGCCTTGACTTATATAACCTCCCCCTGAAATAGTCGGGAGGTGCACGCGTTCGACGTACTCGGCGACCCGGTACGCCGTCGGATCCTGGAGCTGCTCGCAACGGGCGAACAGGCCGCCGGCGCGGTGAGCACGACCATCCAGGCGGAGTTCGGCATCTCTCAACCCGCCGTTTCCCAACATCTCAAAGTGTTGCGGGACAACGGATTCACCACCGTCCGCGCCGAGGGGACGCGTCGCCTCTACGCGCTCGATGCGGCCGCCTTCGAGGAGGCCGACGAGTGGCTCAGTCGGTTCCGGGCGTTCTGGAACCAGCGGCTGGACGCGCTGGCCACCGAACTGGCTCGCGGCCAACGGGAAACCCGGCAACAGGAAGCGCCGCAACAGGAAGACCGGCAACGGGAGACCCGGCAACAGGAAGACCGCTGGGGCGAACCTGGTCAGCCAGAGAGCCGCCACCAGGAAGGTGAACGGCAAAGCGAACGGGAAGCCCTCCGACAAGGAGAACAGGAGCAAGCCAATGATGGACATCATCGCGGAACTCGCCGCCGTGCAGCGTGAGACGGGACGCCGGGCACTGCCCAACGGCGATGCCCGCACCGTCCGGCTGCGTCGGGCGTACAACGCGAAGATCGATGACGTCTGGGACGCGCTGACCCGCGCCGAACGGATCGTCCGATGGTTCCTGCCGGTGAGCGGCGATCTGCGCCTCGGCGGCCGGTACCAGTTCGAGGGCAACGCGGGCGGCGAGGTGCTGGAGTGCGAGGCGCCCGAGCGGCTGCGGGTGACCTGGTTCTTCGGTGAGCCCGCAGCGGGCGACGTCTCCGAGGTCGAGGTACGCCTGACGGAGGACGGCGACCGGACCATGCTGGATCTGGAGCACGTGGCCACCGTCGACCCCGAGCGGTGGGCGACATACGGGCCGGGTGCCGTCGGGGTCGGCTGGGAGCTGGGCCTGCTCGGTCTGAGCTGGGAGCTGACCGGCGTCGAGGCGTCGTTCGAGGAGCGGATGGCTTGGGGCGCCTCAGCCGAGGGCCGCGAACTCACCACCGGCAGCAGCGAAGCCTGGGGCCAGGCGTTGCTGGCGTCGGGCGCCACGCCCGAGGAGGCGGCCACGGCCACGCGCAACACGACGGAGTTCTACGTTCCACCGGAGAACGCCGAATAGAAAGATATCGTCGCGGTATGTTCCGCGATCCGTTCCCCATCTTCCTGACCGACGACATGGCGGCGATCACGGCGTTCTATCGCGACCTTCTCGGGTTCTCGGAGGCGTACCGGTTTCCTTCGTCCCCATTGGACGATCCCGAGTTCATCGTGCTGAGCCTCGGCCCGGCCCAGTTCGGCTTCGGCCGGGCCGGCTCAGTACCCCTGCACGGACGCATGCGCAGCCTCGAAACCGGAAACCGCGTCGAGGTCTGCGTGTACGCCGACAACGTCGACCTCGCCGTCGAGTTCCTGCGCGGAGCCGGCGTCTCGGTCCTCTCCGAACCGGCCGACCAGCCGTGGGGCGAGCGGGCAGCGTACGTGTCGGATCCGGACGGCAACCCGGTCCTCATCGTCGCCCGCATCTAAGCGCCGTCCGACCCGCCGCCCCGCCGCCCCGCCGCCCCGCCCCGGCCCGCCGCGGCCCGCCGCGCCCCCGGCCGGCCCGAACCCCGTTGATCATGGAGTTAACTGTGCTCTCGACGGTGTGTCGACGCCGGAAACTCCATGATCAACGCATCAGTGCCGTTGGTACAGTGGCGGAACGATGCCCGAATACGACCGTCTGCTCGCCCTCAGCCACCAGCTCGCCGACATCCACGACCGCCTCCGCGAACAGCTCGCCGACCTCGACACCGCGGCCGATCTGACGGCCCACTGCCTCGCCTTCTGCGACGCGCTCACCCGCCATCACTCGGCCGAGGAAGCCGGCGCTTTTCCGCGTATCGAGGCTGATCATCCCGAACTTCGCACGGTCGTGGCCGAGTTGCGCCGCGATCATGAGCTGATCGTCGAGTCTCTGCGCAAACTCGCGGCCGCGCCGACCAAGCTCGAACGCGACACGCTCGCCGCGCTGCTCGAAACTCATTTCACCTACGAGGAGCGCAAGCTCGCGGCGGCGCTCGACCACCTCGATCCCGGCCTCGGGCCCACCCTGCTGGGGTCCTGATGCCGACGCCCGAATTCATCCTCGCGCTCCGCGAGAAAATCGGTCACGACCTGCTGGTACGCCGAGAGGACAACGGTCGCTGGACACTCGTGACGGGTGCCTCGATCCCGGCGAGACGGCCTGCGTCGCCGACGCGTACGCCGATCGCCCCGAAGCCTGGTTCGCGACTAGCCGCTGATGACCGCCGGTCGGTAGTTCTGCGCCGCCGCCTGGAGGCCCCGGAGGTCGGCGGCATTCCGCTCAGCCTCCTCCAGCGAGGACGAACCCACCTCCGGAGCCTTCAGCCGGCCGATGCCGTCGACTTGCAGAACGGGCGCATAGAACGGCCTTCCGCCGCGAAGGAAGAGCTTCTCGCTGCCGATCGACTGAACAGCCGTCCACGCCACCAACCGGTTCGGTGCGGCGAAGCTGCGAACCAGCAGGCCGCTCTGATCGATGATCACGCCCAGCCGGAGCGTACGCCAGACGCCCAGCGCGCCGATCAGCGTCAGCGCGCATCCGAGGCCGACGCCGGGCCAGTTGCGGTCGGCGACGACATGGCCGTTCGCGAGGTAGGAAAGACCCGCCAGCGCGAAGACATCGGAGATGATCATGAACAGGGCCATCCGAATGCGCGGCCGCACCACAACGCGAGTCATCCGCACACCGTAACGGGTGCGTACCCGGCTAACGGCTAGTCGTGCCAGCCCTCTCGATAGGCGGCCCAGTCCTCGGCTGTGGCCGCGAAATCCACGTAAGCGGCGACTCCGAACTCACGAGTCAGCGCCTTGTCGCCCATCGTCAGACGAACTCCGCGTACTGCGGCAGCGACCGTCTCCGCCTGCCTGTGATGAAACGGATGCTCATCGTGGTACGCCGGAATGCCGATGAACAACGCGACCTCCTCCGGCACCGCCTGCAAGGCCGCCTCTGTCACCCGCCGCACATAACCGGCGTACGCCGCCTCCGAAGGCAGTGAGGTGTCGTAAGCCATCAAGGCCACCTGATCCACCTCCAGCGCGACCTCACGCAGATAGCCGGCCGACCACAGGGCGAGCGACGTCGGCAGCATGGCCAGACCGACCGTCATGCCTCGCCAGGGCTCGGTATGGACCGCCGAAACCGAAAGCACCGCTTCCCGGGCTCGGGTGACCTCATGCGCCTGGCGGAGCACCGTCAGCAGATCGGGATCATCGTCGACGACGGGCTCGAAGTCGTAGTGGACGCCGTCGAAACCGTCGTCGAGCACTTGTGCGGCCGAGGTCGACAGGTTCGCCTGCGTACTCGCCAGCGCGAAGTCCAGCTCGCCCGGCACCGGATGGGCGCCCAGCCACGCCTGAACGCGTACGCCAGGGAGCGCCGCATGAATGGCACCGACGAACCAACGCCCACGCGGCCGGAGGGCGGGATCCAGTGTCCCGTCGTCGTTGAACGGCCCGCTGTGCACGAAGAGGTCACGGATTCCCGTTGTACGCAGCAACGCCACGAGATCGTCCACATCAGACTGACTTTTGCGCCCGTCGACCCAGGCGTGGCCGAGCCACTCTGCGTCATGACCGGTGCCCCGCGCGGACGCGCTAGGCGTACCCGAGGATTCGATCGAGAGCGCCACCAGTGCTGTCGCGACCAGGAGAGCAACGCTGCCGAGCAACGCGAGCAACGCCCTCGCCGTACGCCTGACCCAGCGCTTGCCTCCATCGGTCACCATCCCGGCGATCATGCCATCGCCGAAACCTGGTCGTCATCGGGCGGCCGGCTCATGGTGGCCATAGCTGTCACCACGGTGACCGGAGACACAAAATCGCCAGCGCGATCAGCGCTGGCGAATTGGGTGGAGACGAGGGGATTCGAACCCCTGACCCCCTCGATGCGAACGAGGTGCGCTACCGGGCTGCGCCACGTCCCCCGGTTTGATCCGAATCCTCGGACCGGCGATAAGGCTAGCAGGTCTACCCTGCCGAGCGCGAATCACCCCCGCCGACGGCTGGCCCGGCGTGGTACGGCTTTCCGCGTACCCGTGGGCGTGGCTGGATGGCCGGGCCTCGCGTCGCGGGACGGTAGGAGATGACCGGACCGCCGACGGCGCGGGGCAGGTCTTGCTGGCCCGCTTGCGCGGCTTCGAGGGCCGCGCGCTGACGGATGAGTTCTTCTTGGAGGAGGCGCGCGGCCTCGCGCCGGGCGGCGGCGCGGCGGCGCTGGGCGCGACGGACCTCGGCCTGCTGGTCGGCGAGCCAGCGGGCTTCGGCTTCCTCGGCGCGGCGGCGGCGCTGGGTCTGGAGCGCGCGGCTGCGGAGGTGCCCGACGTACGCGACGAGCAGCGTGACGCTGGCGGCGACGCCGATCCAGAAGCCGGGGCCGACGGCGAAGACGCCGACGAGTTCGACGGCGTTGAAGAGGGTGAGCGCGGCCAGGACCCGGCGGCGGCGGTAGACGGCGGGCTTGAGGCGGCTGCGACCGCCGGTCGCGTCACGCAGTGTGTACGGGACGGCCG
Source organism: Hamadaea flava (assembly GCF_024172085.1). Lineage (NCBI taxonomy): Bacteria > Bacillati > Actinomycetota > Actinomycetes > Micromonosporales > Micromonosporaceae > Hamadaea > Hamadaea flava. Next base: position 4,319,323 of record NZ_JAMZDZ010000001.1, read on the forward strand.
AGCGCGGTACCACGGTCAGGGTCGGGCGACGGGACGACGCCCGGGGGCCGGAGCGAGCCGGGGCCGACACGGGGATGCCGCTGACCACGGGGACGGCGGACACCGGGAGATAGTCGATCGGGACCGATGGGATGAAGGTCCGCGGCGGGTTGACCGGGCGGCGTCCTGGCACAGTGCGCTGGCGCCGGTTCCTCGACAGGACCCGCGCCGTCGACAGCGCCCGCTCCGCCACCAGCCGCTCGGTGGCGTCGTACCGGCGCACGAGCGCCGGCGCCAGGGCGAGCAGCCCGGCCGCGGTGAGGACGGCGAGGAGCACCGAGGTCGGCACCCTCACCCCTCCCGTCACTCTCGGTACGAGGCCTGGCGGCGGCCCCGCGATCAGATAGATCGTTTACCGAGGGTAAGCGCGAGATGCCGGTGTGGGCGGCAGGCTCGCCGACACGCGCGAGATCACCCGACGCGCGGCACGTCGATCAAGGGCATGAGGGATTGATCATGATGGTACGCACACGACGCGCCGGTCGATCATGGCGTTAAGTCCATGATCAACGCGACAGCACGGGTTACTGGGGTGGGGTGGAGCGGAGGCGGTGCCACCGCCGCAGCAGGCCCCCGTCGCTCACGATGTCTTCGACGGTCACGGCGTACCCGATGTGGTCGCGCCAAGCGCCGTCGATGAACATGTAGTGCGGGTGGTACGCCTCTTCGCGGATCTCCAGTTTCTCGACGACCCGGCGGCTGGCCTTGTTCTCCGGCCGGATGTTGATCTCCACTCGGTGCAGCCCGGCGGCGTTGAAGGCGTGGTCGACGACGAGGGCGAGCGCGGTCGGCATGATGCCCTGCCCGGCTGCCCGGGAGTCGATCCAGTAGCCGCAGTACGCCGACGCGAACGCCCGTCGCACGATGTTGCCGAGGTTGATGTGGCCGACGAACCGCTCGGGTCCGCCTTCGGGCGGGCGCAGGCAGATGGCGAAGGGCATCGCCTCGCCCTCTTTGGCCGCCGCGCGCAGCCCCTTGTAGACCTGCTTGAACGCCGCCGTCGAGTTCATCTGCGCCCACGGCCCGATCGGCGTGGCCTCCCAGGGTGCCAGCCAACGCTGGTTGAGCTGGCGTACCTCGGACCAGACCTGCGCGTCGGAACGCAGGTATGGGCGCAGCAACACCGGCCCGTCGCTGAGCACGGCCGGGTACCCGAAGGCTCTGTTCATCGTCGCCTGTCCAGCAGCAGCACATCCACGGTGGACCCGGCGGGGGCGGTCGTCACCCGCTCGCCGAGGACCAGCAGGCCGTTCGCCTCGGCCAACCCCGCCAGCGTACGCGTTCCGCCCGCCAAAGGCTGCACTGTGTATCCGCCTCCTCGACGCTCCGCGACGAGCGCAGGCCGGAACTCCCGGAGTCCGGTCGGGGAGGTCACGGTCTCGAGGAGGTGCGCGCGCACGGACGGGCGGAACACCGGTTCGGCCCCGGCGAGCAGCTGGATCGCCGGGCGGGCGAGGACTTCGAAGCCGATCAGCGCCGATCCGGGATCGCCCGGGAGGCAGATGATCGGGACCTCCTCGGCCGACCCGTAGGTGCCGAAGCCGAGAATCGAACTGGGATAGAGGGAGACCTCCGTGAAGGTGACGCTGCCGGCGCGGCCGCCGTCCCGGCGGGACAGGATGCGCCGGACCATGTCACCCGGTCCGGTCCCGGTGCCACCGGTGGTGATGATGAGGTCCGCCCGCAGGGTCTGGTCCTCCAGGAGGCCACGCAACCCTTCCGGGTCGTCGTCGCAGATCCCCACCCGGTACGCGTGCGCGCCCGCCTCGGCGGCGGCTGCCGTCAGGGCGTGCGAGTTGACGTCGACGACCTGACCGGGCTGGCTGACCCGGCCCGCTTCGACGAGTTCGTCGCCGGTCGCCACGATGACGACTCGGGGCGTCGGGCGTACGACGACGTGGCCGATGCCGCTGGCGGCCAGGACGGCCACCAATGCCGGGGTGACGACGGCGCCCGACCGGGCGAGGAGGTCTCCTGCCCCGATCTCCTCGCCCGCTCGGCGTACGCCGAAACCGCGCTTGGGCAGCCGCTGGATCTCGACGGCGGCCATCCCCTGATCGGTCCAGTCGACCGGGACGACGACGTCCGCCCCGATCGGCATCGGCGCGCCGGCCGCCACCGAGAAACAGCTCTGCGGGGTGAGCCGCACCGGCCGCCAACTCGATGCGGAGAGGTCGCCGATGACGTTGAGCCGCACCGGACGACCCGGTCCCGGCGGCAGGAGATCCTCCGCGCGGGCGGCGTACCCGTCGATCCCGGCCGAGTCGAAGGCCGGGTACGGATGCGGCGCCAGGACGTTCTCGGCCAGCACGTTGCCGTGGGCCTGGGTCAGGTCGAGGTCGAGCGCCGGCAGCGCCCTGAGCCTGCGCAGCACGCTGCCCAGGTAGTCGGCGAGCGGCGTCAGCTCTGAAGCCGACGCCGACTCGAACTCGGCCGTTGCGGTCATCTCCGTGTCATCCAGTCGATCTCCGCCGGTCAGGCTCCCCCGGCCGAAGTGCCCGCCGCGGGAGTGGAGCCGGCGAGGTAGTCCACGAGCCACTCCCGGAATGCCGGCCCGAGGTCCTCCCGCTCGCACGCGAGCTGCACCGTCGCCTGGAGGTACCCCAGCGGAATGCCGGTGTCGTAACGATGTCCCCGATAGACGATCCCGTGGACCGGGGTGCCCTCGTCGAGCAGGATCGCCATCGCGTCGGTCAGCTGGATCTCGCCGCCGCTGCCGGGCTTGGTCCGGCGGATCGCGTCGAAGATGGTGAACGGCAGCACGTAGCGGCCGACGACGGCCAGATTGCTGGGCGCGTCCTCGACCTTCGGCTTCTCGACCAGCCCGGTCACCTTCACCACAGGTCCAGCGTCGCTGATCGCGTCGAGTTCGGCTGTCACCTGCTCGACGGATGCGATGCCGTATCGGTCGACCTGATCGTCGGGCACCTCGATGAAGGCCAGCACGATGCCGCCGGTCTTGGCCTGGAGTTCCAGCATGGACGGCAGCAGCGGCCGCTCCTCCTCGCAGAACTCGTCGGCGAGCAGGACGGCGAAGGGTTCCCCGCCGACGTGCAGTTCGGCGTACGAGACGGCGTGGCCCAGCCCCAGCGGCTCACCCTGCCGGCAGGTGTAGATCTCGGCGAGCTCCGACGTACGCCGCACCGCGTTCAGTCGTCGGGTGTCACCCTTGGCTTCCAGCCGCTGTTCCAGGTAGGGGTTCCGGTCGAAGTGGTCGACCATGCTCGTCTTGCCCCGCCCGGTGACCAGCAGGATGTCTTTGATCTCGGCGTGCGCCGCCTCCTCCACGATGTATTGCAGAACCGGCCGGTCCACCACCGGCAGCAATTCCTTCGGTACGGCCTTCGTCGCGGGCAGAAATCGGGTTGCCAGCCCAGCGGCGGGGATGACAGCCTTGGTGGCACGCCGGGTGCCACCCTCGGCGACGCCTGCCGCCGTCGGCGCGGTCACCACGTCGCCTGCTGGGTTGGGGGTGTGTCCGAGCATGTGGCGAGACTATCGGCCGTTGACCTGTCGAGGGGGATGCGGACCGCTCGACGCGCCGCGTGTGGTCAATTCCGTCACTGTCGCGCTCTCGCCCTGATCGCCTGCGACACCGCTGCCTGCGGCCGCTCCGCCCGAGCCCGCACCACCGCCGCCCGCAGCGGCGGGGGACGGCTGGGTGGGCGGGTCGAGCAGCGAAGACGGCGGCACCGACGCGACTCCCGGGGAGAACGCGGTCCGATGTCGATCCCGCCCGGCTGCTTTGGCGGCGTACAGGGCGTCGTCGGCCGCCTGCAGCACCGCTGATCCGGTCGCGCCGTGCTCCGGGAAGACGGCGATGCCGATGGAGACGGTGACATCCACCCGTCCGCGTGGCAACAACACCGGCTGCGTACGCATCGAGGCGCACAACCGGTCCGCGACGGCCACTCCGCCGGCGAGGTCGGTCTCGGGCAGCAGGACGACGAATTCCTCGCCTCCGTGCCGGAACGCCAGGTCGACCTCACGGATCTCGGCGCGTACGCGACGGGCGAACTCGGCGAGCACGACGTCCCCGGCGGCGTGCCCGTAGGAGTCGTTGATCTCCTTGAACCGGTCGAGGTCCAGCGCCAGTACGCAGAGCCGCCGGCCGAATCGGTGCGCGCGGTCGGCCTCACGGCGTAGGCAGTCCAGCATGGATCGGTAGTTGAGCAGCCCGGTCAGGGAGTCGGTGACCGACAGGCGCTGGGCCTCCTCGTGCACCCGGACGTTGTCGACGGCGACCGAGGCCTGCCCGGCGAACGTCCGAAGGGTGTCGAGGTCGCCGTCGTCGAACTCGTCCCGGCCGACCCGGTCGTAGACGGCCAGAACGCCCTGCGCGGCGGGCAGCCCGGCCGGCCACAAGCCGACCGGCCCGGCCTCGACCTGAGGCAGGTCAGCCGCGCCGGCCGAACCACCCGGGCCGGCGGCGGGTCCGGAAGCGGGATCGGCGGCGACGGTGGCCACGGAGGCGGCGGACGGAAGCGGCCCGCCCAGGGTGAACGGCACGACGACATAGGACTTGCAGCGCGGTTCCGCCGCGAGCAGCACCGGGCCGTCGCGGTCGGTCCGCCCCCGGACCGGTACGCCGGTCGCCGCGACCGAGCCGAGCAGTCCCTCGCCGATCGGGACCCGGATCGGGATCGCCGGGTCGAGTCCTTCGGCGCATTGGCCGGTCAGCAGTCCGGTCGCCGGGTCGATGAGGAGCACCACTCCGGCGCGGGCTCCGGCGGCGTGCCGGGCGGTCTGGAGGATCACCTGCAGAATGCGGTGGAGGTCGTGCGTACTGGAGAGGGTGTCGCCGAGCACGCCCAGCTGGCCCCGCAGCTGGTCCCGGCTGGCGGTCAGAGCATCTACATAGGACTCAAGTTCGCCGGTCATCCGGTTGAACGCCGAGGCGACCTGGCCGATCTCGTCGTTGCCCCGCACCGGTACGCGAGCCTGCAGGTCGCCGTCGGCGACCCGGTCGACGGCGGTCACCAGGTTGGCCAGCGGGGCCGTCGTCGTCCGGGCCAGCCACCACGCCACCAGGACGGCGGCGGCCGCGGTGATGAGCACGATCGCGGCGAGCATCGCATAGCGGGCGTACGCGTCCGGCTCGGGAACCGACAGCGTCAACGGCAGCGGCAGCCCGTCCCCGGCGCCGAGGACCCGGTTGAACGGGCCGGACGCGACCGGCGCCGTCGTCGTCTGCGACCGCGGCAGCGCCTCGAAGTCGTCGGCCGGATCGGTCACCTCGGGCGAATCCCCGAACGCGTGGAAGAAGGAACCCGGCCGCAGCTCGACGTCCACCCCGATGGCGTCGCTGAGCCGGTTCAGGAACGCCCGGTCGACGGTCTGCGCGGCGTACACGGAGCCGATGGTCTGCCCGCCGGACACCAGGTCCACCCGGGCAGCCAGACCCTCATAGCTGGCCGGGCCGATGTCGCTCGCCGACCCCGGCGGGCAGTCGGCCCACGGCGGCGGAGGCGCGCCCGGCGTCGTGATCCCGGCGAAGTCCGCCTCGCCGCCCGTCTCGATGTGCACCCCGGTCGCCAGGCCACGGACCACATATCCCTGGGCCACGGCCGCGCGATCGGGCGCGGGGGCCGCCGCTACCGCTTGCGCCACCGCGCCGAGCTGCCCGCACAACGCGGTCACGCTGGTGCGTACGGCGGTCGCCGCCACCGACAGCCGCTGGGCGGCCTGGTCACGCGCGACGGAGGTCAGCACGCCGCCCGCGACCAGCGCGCCGACCACCACCGGTGCCAGCACCGTGGCGAGGAAGGCGCTGGTCAGCCGGGTACGCAGGGTCACCGCTCACTCCGTTGTCCGTAGAATTGCTGCATCGCGGGTGCGATGCTTGCACGGTTCGCCCCCTACGTTCGGGTTGTTACGGAAGTGTCGCGTGTCGGATTTTTCGGATCCTCCGCCGGTGGTGCCTGTCGATCTTCCGGCGGATCTCGCCGCGAGTAAGGCGGCGGCCAGGTCCGCGCTGCTCACGGCCCGTCGCGAGCGCACGATCGACCAATTGGCCGACGCGTCACGCCGCATCGTGGTCCATCTGTCAGATCTTGTACGCACAACGCGGCCGGCCGTGATCGCCGCCTACGAACCGTTCGGCACGGAACCGGGAGTGCACCTCGACGGGTCTCTGCCGGGGCGGCTCGCCGCGGTGCCAGGTGCGCCACGCGTATTGCTGCCTGTGCTGATGAGCGACAACGATCTGGACTGGCGCGACTGGAACGACCCCGGCGACCGGCTCGGGCCGATGGCGATCGCGGAGGCCGAGCTGATCGTGGTGCCCGCGGTGGCGGTCGACCGGACCGGCGTGCGGCTGGGCCGGGGCGGTGGCAGTTACGACCGCGCGCTGGCCCGAGTTCCCGCCGGTACGCCCGTGATCGCGCTGCTCCACGACGGTGAGCTTGTTCACAGGCTGGCCGCTCAGCCGCACGACCGACGTGTGACGGCCGTCGTCACACCGCTGGGCGGAATGATCCCGTTACCTCGCTGAGTTGAGACTGGCGAGGTTCGCGTGCCACTATCGGCACTCGAAGAAGGAGGAAACGTGCCCACGTACCAGTACGCGTGCACGGCTTGTGGTCACCAACTCGAGGCCGTGCAGTCGTTCACCGACGCGCCGTTGACGGAGTGCCCGGAGTGCGACGGCACGCTGCGCAAGCTCTTCTCCGGCGTGGGCGTCGTCTTCAAGGGCTCGGGCTTCTACCGCACCGACTCCCGGAAGGCGTCGGGCGGATCGTCGTCCAGCTCATCCGGGTCGTCAGGCTCGTCCAGTTCATCCTCTTCGTCCAGCTCGTCCAGCGCGTCTTCCTGAGCCCAGCGCCCTGACGGGCGAGAATGAACCGCGTGTTCAAGGGGTTCAGGGAGTTCATCGCACGCGGCAACGTCGTCGATCTAGCCGTGGGCATCGTGATCGGCGCGGCCTTCGGCGCGATGATCACGCAGTTCACGAAGTCGTTCCTGGAGCCGCTGATCTCCGTGATCACCGGCGGCCATGGCACCGGCGGCACCTTCAAGGTCCGCGGCGTGACCTTCGACTACGGCGCCTTCATCGGCGCGGTGATCACGTTCGTGCTGACGGCGGCGGCGGTCTACTACTTGGTCGTCGTGCCGATGAACGCCTGGGCGAAGCGGCGCGGCAAGCTCGCCGAGGAAGAGATGTCCGACGAGGTACGCCTACTCACCCAGATCAGGGATAAACTCGGCAAATAGGACTCGACTGCGGGCTCACCAGTGCGGCGGGCGGTCCTCGATCAGCCGCGCGTCGTTGGAGTCCCGATCGTCGTTCCAGCCCGTCGACGTCTCGTCCACCGTCCGGTCCGGCAGGATCGGCGGCTCCTCGGGTTCGAGCTGCACCTCCCGGTCGTCATCCGGGGAGTGCGACTCGAAGGTCAGGTCGTCACGGGCCACGCATCCAGCTTAGGAGGTGCACGGGTGACCGAGTACGCGGGTCCGCCGGTCACTCCGCACGACCCGGACTATCAGCCGGAGATCATCGAAGGCGACTCGCCGCCGCGCGTACTGCCGCCGCAGGATCATGCCGCGCTCGATCGGGACGACGCCGCCGCCCGGCAGTTCACCTTCTTCATCGGCGGGATCGCCGCGCTGACCCTGTGCGCACTCGCCCTCATCCTCTGGCTCTTCTGACCCGCCTCTTCCCAGCAGATCACGGTTACGCAGGCATCCTCGGGCAGCCGATGCAGGCGTAACCGTGATCTGCAGCCAACAGCGCGCTAGCTGCGGGCGTACTTGCGGACGCGGTCGTAGGCGGCCTGGTAGGTGCGGTGCCGGGCGGCGTCCACGCCGGTGTCGCCCACCGCCGTCGTCAAGTTCACGATGCGAATGCTCGGGCTGAGATCCACCCAGGTCGGCAGCGGTTCGACCGTCTTGACTGCCCAGCGCGTACCGGTCTGGGCGAAGGTCACCCGGACCATCAGCCCTTCCCGGTTCGCGTCCTCGGGAGTCGCGTGCCGGGCCAGCTCGTTGCCCATCCCGAAGACCACCGTCGTGCCCTTGATCCGCCGGATCGGCTGCACGACGTGCGCGTGATGGCCCAGGATCAGGTCGATGTCCGGCGACCCCGCCAGCCGGTTCGCCCAGGCCAGCTGGTCGGCGTTCGGGTCGTGCCGGTATTCGGTTCCCCAGTGCAGGCTGACGATGACGATCGCGGCTCCGGCCTGCTTCGCGCGATGCGCCTCGGCCAGGATCCGGTCCGGGTCGATCCGCTCGGCGAGCCAGGTCTTGCCGTCCGGCGCGGCCAGTCCGTTGAAGCCGAACGTCGAGGCCAGGTGCGCGATGCGTACGCCGTGGACGGTGTAGACGGCGGCGTGCCCGGCGTCCGCCGGCCGGCTCGCCGTCCCCGCGTGCCCCAGCCCGGCCGCGTCCAGCGCCGCGATCGTCCGCTCGACGCCGTCCTGCCCCTGGTCGAAGGTGTGGTTGGAGACCGTCGAGCAGCCGTCGAACCCCGTTGCCTTGATCCCGGCGACGACCGCGGGCGGCGCGTTGAACCGCGGATACCCCTGGAACGGCTCGCCCACCGGGGTCTCCAGGTGACAGAGCGCCAGGTCGGCACCCGCGATCACGTCGCGCACGCCGGCGAACATCGCCGCGAAATTCCCATCCCGCTGCGCCTGAGCCCAGACCTGCGGGTGGACCAAGATGTCGCCGGCCCCCACGACCGTGATCTCACTGGTACGCGGAGAGCTGCGCACCGGCTGGGGAGAGTCGGTCGCTGCTTTCGGCGTATCAGCAGATGTGCACGCCGAGAGCAGTCCGACAGCGAGCGCGAGAGCCGTGAGCCCAGCCAGCTTGGGGGATCTGGGAGATCCGGGGAGGAATGCTGCCATTCCTCCCCTTCTACCCCTTCGTCACTTCTGCGCGAAGTCGACCCACCGCAGATGGGCGCCGGTGTCTCCGGTCTTGAAGATGTAGTAGCCGGTGAACCCGGCCAGGACCAGGACGACCAGGCCGAGCCCGACGTTCGCGATGAGCGAGCCGCGGCGACTGTCGCCCTCGGCGGCCGGGCGCTTGCCGATCGCGGTCGAGACGAAGATGAGCAGCAGAGTCGCCGCGCCGAGACCCAGGCTGAAGTACCAGGTGCGGTCGCCGTAGGTGACGTGCTGGTTGATCTTCGCGAGGAATTCCTGCGGGTACCCCTGGGCGACGACCAGCTTCTCCAGCTGCTCGCCGGACTCCGTGCCGACCCACGCGGCGATCGGACCAGCCACCGCGAGCAGGCCGACCGCCCACCCGGTACGCCGCCGCACGGGCGGGACCAGCGCGTAGACGGCCGAGCCGGCGACGAGCAGGACGACGAAGACGATCGCGAAGTGCACGATCAACGGATGGGCCGGAATGCCCAGAATGTACTGGAACACGCGCTTCTCCTCGATGCCTCACCGGACCGGCCCCCGTGGGTCGTGCGACCCTTCCGCGGCACAGCGTAGTCGGTGATCCATGCGACCTCATCGACCGTTTTCTTGGACCGTTCCAGAGAGCGTGCTTTGATATGACCATGTCGGGTGAGGAACAGCTGCGCTCGGCCGGGTTGCGCGTCACCCGGCCGCGGCTGGCCGTGCTCGACGTCCTCGACGCCGGCGGCCACCTCGAAGTCGACGAGATCACCCGCCGCGTCCGCGAACGCATCGACTCCGTCTCCACCCAGGCCGTCTACGACGTCCTCGGTGCGCTGTCCCGGGCCGGGCTCGCCCGCCGGATCGAACCGGCCGGATCTCCTGCTCGCTACGAGGCGCGTACGGGAGACAACCACCATCACGTCGTGTGCCGGGGCTGCGGACTCGTCGCCGACGTCGACTGCGCGGTCGGCTCCGCACCCTGCCTCGACCCGAACACGGCACACGGTTTCGAAGTCGACGAGGCCGAGGTGACTTTCTGGGGCCTATGCCCCGACTGCCAATCCCGCCGCACCCTCGACTAGGGGCCTTTCCGCGGGCCTTTCCGCGCGATCATGAACTTATGTGCGTGATCGACCGGCGTGTCGTGTCCGCAGCTCCCTGATCGTTCCCCCAAGTCACTGTTCGCCCGCCGTGAACGGGGCGGGCAGAGCGGGCGACAGCGGCTTAGCGTGAGCGCATGCCCGTTGCCGCGTACGACGAAATCGCCGACTGGTACGCCGACTGGGTCGGCGGCCTCCACAACTCCTATTCGGAGCGCGTCGCCGACGTCCTCCGCCGGCTGATCCCGCCGGGCGACGGGCGTACGAGCCTGGACATCGGCTGCGGCACCGGCGCTCGCGCCGGCGTGCTGCGCGACCTGGGCTGGCAGCCGGTCGGCGTCGACCTGTCGACGGGCCAACTCCGGCACGCCCGGCGCATCCTGCCGGTCGCGGCCGCCGACGCCACCGCGCTACCGATCGCGACGGGCTCGGTCGACCTAGCGGTGAGCATCCTGACCCACACCGACCTGCCCGACTATCCGGGCGTCATCGCCGAGGCGGCCCGCGTCGTCCGACCCGGCGGCAGGTTCGTCCACGTCGGAATCCACCCCTGCTTCACCGGCGCCTTCGCCGACCGCAGCGACCCGGCTCGGATCGTCGTCGACAGCGGCTACCACCGGCGCGAACGCCGCTGGGACTCGTTCACCACTCAGGGCGTACGCAATCGAGTGGGCGCCTGGCATCTGCCGCTGGCCGATCTCCTGAACGCCTTCCAGGCCGCCGGACTGGAGATCGTCGACACCGTCGAGTCCGGCCCGGAAGCCGGAGTGCCGGACGTCTTCGCGGTCGCAGCGGTCAGCTCACCTCGCCAGTCGGCAGCGTGACCGACGTCCACGGCTCGCGTATGGGAGCGGTGGCGCCGGCCGGGCAGGTCTTGCGGTAGTCGCACCACGAACACAGGGCGCCCGGCTGCGGCGGGAACACGTCGTCGGCGTCGCGCCCCTGCGCCACCTGCTTCTCCGCCGCGATGATGTCCTTGGCCGTCCCCTCGGCCCGGTTCACCTGCCGCTGGAGGGACTCCTCGGTGTGCTCGTGCGCCGCGATCGTGCCGCTCGGCAGGTGATGCAGCTCGACCCGGGTGCACCGGCGGCGGAACTGCCGCGACGCCGCGTACGCGTAAAGGGCGAGCGCCAGCGAGCCACGCGCGTCATCCGGCGTACTCGTCGAGCGGCCGGTCTTGTAGTCCACGATGACCAGCTCGTCACCGCGACGGTCGATCCGGTCGGCCCGCCCCGACAGGGCCAGCACCGACGTCTTCGCCGCGACGACGCGCTCGACGCCGACCGGCTCGTCGGCCGGGTCGAGCGTCGCGATGTAGCTCTCCAGCCAGGCCAGCGCCCGCGCGAAGACCTCGCGCTGCTGATCGGCGTCCCGGTAGCCCTCGGTCACCCAGGTCGCCCGGAGGAGGGGTGCCAACGCGACCGACCGACGACGGTCGGGGTCTACGGCGTACCAGTTCTTGAGCGCGGTGTGGACGCTCGCGCCGAGCGAGTTGTGCGCCCAGGGCGGGCCCTTGGGCGGCGCGGGCCGGTCTATGTACGCGTAGCGGTAGCGCCGCGGGCAGTCGAGATAGGAGGCCAGCTTGCTGGGCGTGCAGGTGAACAGCCGGTCCGGCAGGTCACCGAGGTCGAAGCCCAACTGCTCGGGGATGCCGCCGGTACGTTTCGGCGCTGACCCGCCCGTGGAAACCATGCAGCGATCCTCCCCCATGGGTCTGACACCGTCACACCGACCGCGCCGGTCCCAACCCGGCGACACCCGAAAAGCAGCCGACCTGTCACATCCCCCGGCGACACCCGAAAAGCAGCCGGCCTGTCACATCCCCCGGCGACACCCGAAGGCAGCCGACCCATCACATCCCCGGCGACACCCGAAGGCAGCCGGCCTGTCACATCCCCCGCGACGACCGGTACGCGTCGACGAACTGCCCGATCGCGCCGGCCATGAGCTGCACCGCGATCGCCGCCAGCAGCAGTCCGGCGATCCGGGTGAGCACCTCGATCCCGCCTGGCCGCAGGATGCGCACGAGCGTCCCGGAGAAGCGCAGCACCAGCCAGACGGCGACCATCACGGCGATGATCGCCAGCGAGATCGCGACGTAGTCGACCGTCTCGTTGGCCTTGCGCACTTCGAGCATGGTCGCGACGATCGCGCCCGGCCCGGCGAGCAACGGCGTGCCCAGCGGAACGAGGGCGATGTTGGAGGTGGACTGCTGGTGCGGGTCGTCGGTCTTGCCCGTGAGCAGCTCCAACGCGACCAGGATGAGCAGCAGGCCGCCCGCGCCCTGGAGGGCGGGCAGGTCGATCTGGAGGTAGTCCAGGATCTTCTGGCCGGCGACCGCGAAGATCACGATCACCACGAAGGCGAGGGCGACCGCCTGCCAGGCGGCCCGATTACGCTCCCGAGCCGGCAGTGCGCCGGTGAGCGCCAGGAAGATCGGGACCATGCCCGGCGGGTCCGTGATGACGAGCAGGGTTACGAACATCTCGCCGAACAGTTGCATGTTCACACTCGTCACGATAGGGCGTGACCGGCGTCAACCCGTTGGACACTCCCCCGGGCCAGGCCGGTCACGGCTGCTAACGCTTGATCGTCACGAGCCCGCCGCCGGACGGTACGCCCGCGGGCATCTGCACGGTTCGCTGTACCCCGTCCACTCCACACGCGACGAGGTCGCCGCGGAAGGCGGTGACCACGGTCGCGTCGTCCTGCCAGACCGGAACGGCGTCGGCGTCGGAGGCGCAGGCCGCGATCCACACCGGGGCGGCGGCTCCGTTGGCCGCGGCAGCGGTCACCGACCGGTCCAGGTTGATCACCCACAGCCCGCCGTCGAACGGGGTGGCCAGGTTCTGCCCGTTCGGCGAGACGACCGCATGGGTGGCGCCTCGCTCCAGGAACTCGTGACAGCCGGCGGCGTCCTCGCGTTCGAGGCGACCGCTGCTCACCGAGACACGGACGAGGCACGGCCGGCCGACCGACCCGGGCACCACGGCGAAGGTGTCGGACTGGAAGCTCGGGTAGACCTCGCTCAGGCCCACGGCCCGGTCGAACGTGCCGTCGCGCCGCCAGATCCCGAACTGGTCGCGGTTGGTGGTCGCCAGCAGGACCGCGGTGGCGAGGAAGCCGATCGGCCGCCAGCCCGCCGGGATGGAGCCGCTCGCGAGATTCTGCAGGCCGCTGCTGCTCAGCCGGTTCAGCTGCAGCGTCTGGCCGCGGACCACGGCCAACTCCGAGCCGTCGGCGCTCACCGCCCACCCGTCGATCGCGTCGGCCAGCGGGACCTGGGTCCCGTCGGTCCGCAGCAGCCGCACGGTGGTCGCGCCGCCGACGAGCCAGCCGACATTGGTACGCACAACGCCCGAGCCGGCGTCGCCCTTGAGATCGCGCCATGACCCGCTCGTGGCGTCGTAGAGCCGGTTCCCGACGGTGAGGTCCACCATGAGCGGCGCGGTGCCGGTGCCGAGCGGGACCTGCTGCTGGGCGTCCGCCTCGAACTCCACCCGGCCCGTCGACCCGGCGACGTCGGACTGCTCGACCGGGGTGGTCCACTGCCGCCAGACGCCGATGCCGGCGACGGTCAGCACGAACGCCACGGTGACCGCCAGACCGCCAGCGGTGAACCGGCGCCGGGCGAGTTTGCGAGCCCGCCGCACGGTCACGCCGGGCAGGTCCTGGACGACGGGGACCTCGCGGGCCTCGGCCGCGAACATCTCGCGCAGGGCTTGGGTGGCCTCGGTCTCGGAGGGCGCGCGGCTCATCGCCCCTCCACCGTGGCGGGGATGGCCGAGCGGGCCGGCGTGTTCCTCGGCGCTGGTACGCGTTGCGGCGCGGGCCGGCGTACCGGCGCGGGGCGCTTCTCCGCTGCTGGGGCCGGCTTGGGCGCGGGCTTCGGCAGGGTCAGCCCCGGAATCTGGACGCCCTCAGCCGCGAGCCGCTGCCGGAGGGTGCCGAGTGCCCGGGATGTCTGGCTCTTGACGGTTCCCGGGGAGATGTCGAGGAGTTCGGCGGTCTGCGCTTCGGACATGTCCTCGTAGAAACGCAGAACTAGCACGGCGCGTTGTCGTGCTGGGAGTGCCTTCACATGTTTCCAGAGCAGATCCCGGTCGAGCTGCTCCTCGGTCGCGTCGGCGACGGCCCGCTCCGGCAGGAACTCCGTCGGCCGCTCGCCGTGCCACCGCCGCCGCCACCAGGACGTCGCCGTGTTGACCAGTACGCGCCGAGCGTACGGTTCGACTGCTTCGATCTCACCGAGCCGCCGCCAGGCGAGATAGGTCTTGGTGAGTGCCGTCTGAAGCAGGTCCTCAGCGGTCGCCCAGTCCCCTGCCAACAGGTACGCGCTGCGCAGGAGCGCACCCGAGCGAGCCGCGACGAACTCGCGGAACTCGTCCTCGATCGCGGACCTTCCAGCCAACGCGCGCCACCGCCTCCCCGCCCGGCACCCTGTGTCGTGTCCCACAGAGTGGCATACCGGACGGGAGGAGGACCAGGGTCCGAATGGTCAGCCCTCGTCTTCGGCCTCTCGGCCGAGGCGTGCCTCGACGGCGGCCGGCTCGTACATCTCCTCGACGACGCGCAGGTAGAGCTCGTTCGGGTTGGGCAGATGCTTGACCTCGCGCAGCGCCTGATCTTGACCGGCCGACTCCAGGACGAACGTGCCGTAGTTGAGCATGCGGCCCAACGGGGACTGCTCGTACTTCATGTCGGTGACCCGCAGGAGCGGCATCATGGCGACGTTGCGGGTGATCAACCCACGGACCACCATGACTCGCTTGTTGGTCAGGATGAACCGGTCGTAGTACCAGTCGGCCACACTCCAGGCGACCCAGCCCATGACCAGGGCATAGACCACCACGGCGATGACGCTGAGGCTCGGCATGTCCTGCTTGGCCAGGAACCCGGTGAGGTAGCCCAGGGCCAATGTGGCCACCGCGCCCACCAGGATGTGGTTGATCAAGTGGATCCAGTGCTTGCGCCACTCGCCGCGATAGCGCTCGGTCGGGAAGAGGTAGCGCGCCACCAGCGCGCTCGGCTCGTCCTCGAGCGGCAGTACCCGCCGCGGGCTGACCGGGACGCCCCCGCCGCCGCCCAGACCCGAGACCTCTTCCTCACTGATGTCGGGGAAGTCGTCGGGACCGCCCGCGTATGGCGGTGGCGGCGCGCCTCCGGCGGAAGCGGCACCGGCCGCGGCACCCACGTGCGCGCGGCCGATGAAATGAGTGTCGTCATCGGAATGAGGAGCGGATTCCCCACGGGCCTGGGGAATCGATTCGCCGTCGCGGTCGCGCCGCGGCTCGTCGTCGTCGGAGCCGTCGGGCTCAAAAGGTCCGGTCGTCATCGGGGGTGAACCGGCCGATCAGGCTACGAGGCTGGAGACGAAGTCACCGACGCCTTGCGCGATGTCCATCACCGTGCCGCCCATCGACTTCACGACGTTGGCCGCCGAGTCAGGTCGGAACGCCACGAAGAAGATCAGAAAGGCAAGCCCGCCCCAGACGAGGATCTTCTTGACCATGCGGTCCACTCCCCCTCCACGCGGCGCCCATTCGCCGCATTCGGGCATAAGCCTAGCAGTCCCGGGGGTCCTCAGTGAATCAATCGCGCACTTCGGGGTGACCGTGCCGTACGCGTGAATGGCCTGCTCAGGACCGTCGTGATAGGTAAGGCGATGCCGCGCCGAAGACGATTCCACCTGGGATCCACTCGGCGAGGTCGTGGAGCGACAGATCCTCGGCGAGCAGGTATCCAGCCGGAGCCGGCCAGGCCACCGTCCACAACCACCGGCCCCGGGCCTCCCCGACATACGCGCTTCGATCCTCGGGCGCGTCGAGTGCCCACATCGGAGCTGGATGACCGCCCACTTTGACCTTGGCGTGGGCGAGCGTCGTGACCGCCAGCTCGGCGATGGTGGGACCCGGGTCCGGACCGGGCAGGCCGGCGAAGCGTACGCCGAGCCCGACGCCGGGGTCCTCGGCGATGAACAGCATGTCGGCCGGGCCGTCGATGAGCGACGCCGGCCCACTGCACGCGACCACGGTCGCCGACACTCCCGTACGCTCGTCGCCCGCCCAGCCGTAGCCGGTCACCAGCCATCCGGTCGGCAGCGGCCAGGGGCACCAGAACGGGAACTCCGTCTTCGCCGCGAGCGTGGCGGCGGTGCCGAGCGTCTCGATGGCGGCGTGCTCAGCGATATGCAACGGAGGAACCGGACCGCAGCGGTCACACCGCCAGCCCGAGTGCATCAAGTCTGGCGGCCGCACCGGGCCGCCGCAGCGCGGGCACGTGATGACCATCCCCACGCCCTTCACCCTGCTCCCGACAGCCCGCCGCGTCAAGCGGGCCGGGCGGCCGTCCAGTGGAAGAGCGCCATCGCCACACTCGTGGCGAGATTGAAGCTGGACACCCCGGTACGCATCGGGATGGCGACCAGCTGAGCCGCCACCGACCGCAGCTGGTCGGAGACGCCGTGCCGTTCGGTGCCGAACGCGAGCACCGCGTCGTCCGGGAAGCGCAGGTCACGAATGTCCGTGCCGTCCGGATCGAGCACGTAGACCGGACCGGCGGGGCGGCTGTCGAGGTCGACGCGGCCGACCGCGGTGGCGAAGTGCAGCCCAGCGCTGCCCCGGATGGCGGCCGGGTGCCACGGATCGGTCACCCCGGTCGTCACCACGCCGGTGACCCCGAATCCGGCGGCGAGGCGTACCACGGCTCCGATGTTGCCCAGGTGGCGGGGGTCCTCCAGGAGGACGACGGGACTGGTCCGGCCGGCTAGCGCGGCGAAGTCCAGCGACGGGCGCAGGGCGAGCGCGGCCACCCCGGTGGGATGCGGCCGCGACACCAGCTCGGCGAGCACGGCCGGGGTCACCGGCTCGGCCAGGATCTCGAACGCCCCGGCCAGGTCAGGCGCCAGCTCGTGCGCCAGCGCCATCGCGGCGGGCTTGTCGGTCGCGAGCACCACCAGCACGTCGGCGCCGAATCGGAGCGCGTGCTTGACCGCGTGGAAGCCGTCGACCAGCACGACGTCCGGCCGGTCGCGGTGGGCGTACCACTTCTCGAGCTCCGACGGCATGGGCCTGAGCGTAACGGCCGAGCCCGCCGTGACCGGCGGGCTCGGCCCGGTCAGGGTTGCAGCGCGCGGTTGAGTTCCGCGAGGAACGCATTCTCGGCGTCGCTCACCCGGTGTCCGAAGACCCCGGTACGCGCGGCGCCGCAGACCCGCGCGGCGATGTGTTGTAGCCACTGCCGGTAGGCGGCGGCGTCGGCGGGATCGGCCCGCCGGGCCAGCACGAGGCTGGCGGCCCGGCAGTTCACCAGGACCTCGGTGATGCCGGCGTGTCGATCGCGGAACTGCTCGGCGCTGGGCGGATCCGGATCGGCTTCGGCGTAGATCGCCGCGACCGCCGCTCGGACCAGATCGGAGTCGGACACCGTTCCGGCGGCGATGGCGTCGATGCCGGCCAGGCCCTCGGCGACCGTACGGCGGTCGCTGTCGGGTTCGGCCGACGTCGCGGCGATCATGACTCGAGCGGGCAGCCGGGTGAGCAGGTCCCACTCATCCGGTGTGAAGGCGATCGGCGGCGCGGATCGGGCCCACGGGCCTGCCGTTGGTTGGCTCGGCATGACACGACCTCCTCCAGGTCAGCATATGCCCGCGACGGCGGCTCGCACGCCGATGTAAACGAAAGGCACTCTGGTTACCCTCAGTGACGGTCAATTATCCGTCAGCGATGTGATCTGGCTAACGTGAACGAACCTCTATACAGCTCAGGCCCTATTCGGGCAAGATGTTTTTCAAGAGCGTGGGCGGCGGGTGCGTTAGGGCCCCGCCGCTCATTGCGTTCTGGAGACGTCTGGAGCGACCGTCAGGCGGCACGCCGGGTCCGGACGTGGACATCGTCGTCCAGCACCCGAAGGATGGTCCCATGCAGTTCGGTCGTTACTTCGAGGAATTCGAGGTCGGCGCGGTCTACAAGCACTGGCCGGGAAAGACGGTCACGGAGTACGACGACCACCTGTTCTGCCTGCTGACGATGAACCACCACCCGCTGCACATCGACGCGCACTACGCCGAGACGCAGACCGACTTCAAGCGCAACGTCGTGGTCGGCAATTACATCTACTCCCTGCTGCTGGGCATGTCGGTCGCCGACGTCAGCGGCAAGGCGATCGCCAATCTCGAGGTCGAGTCGCTGCGGCACGTCGCGCCGACCTTCCACGGCGACACCATCTACGGCGAGACCACCGTGCTGGACAAGCGCGAGTCCGAGTCCAAGCCCGATCGCGGCGTGATCACCGTCGAGACGCGCGGCTACAAGCAGGACGGCACCATGGTGTGCATCTTCAAGCGGAGGGTCATGGTGCCGAAGGCACCGGCCGCCGCGGAGTAGTCTCGGCTCGTGCGACCCCTGCTCACGCCCCGCTGGTTGGCCGGCCACACGCTCGCGGTGGTCATGGTCATCGCTTCCGCCGGGCTCACCTGGTGGCAGATCACGCGGGCCATGGGGGGCAACGTCCTCAGCTACGGATACGCCTTCTTCTGGCCGGCGTTCGCGGGCTTCGTCGTGATGATCTGGGTACGCGAGATGCGCATGGCGCTCGGGCGGGCCCCGGCGAAGCCGGTCGAGAAGGTCCCCACCAGCGGATTCGGCCGTCCCGTGATTACGTTCCGATCGAGCCCGGTCCTCCCGGCTCCGGAGGGCGCCGCATCGAGCCAGACCGATCGGGCAGTGACTACCCGGCCGGTGACCGACACCACCGCCGAGGTCCCGGCCGACGAGGACCCTGAGCTGGCCGAGTACAACCGACTTCTGGCCTGGTTGGCGGAGCACCCCGGCGCCCGCCCGGCCGACTATCCCGGCGAGTACGCCGATCAGCCCGGTGAGCGCCCGCAGAGCGCCCAGCAGATGCAGGAGACGTCATGAAAGCCGCGCACACCCGCTATCGCGTCGCCGCGTACGTCGTCGGAGTGATGCTGCTGGTGCTCGTGCTGATCGCGATGCCGATCAAGTACATCGGGCACGACTCGGCGCCGGTGCAGATCATCGGCCCGATCCACGGCTGGCTGTTCGCGATCTACCTCGTGATCACCTTCGACCTCGCACGGCGGACCGACTGGCCGCTGAAGCGGACGCTCTCGGTCATGATCGCCGGGACGATCCCGTTCCTGAGCTTCGTCGTGGAGCGCAAGGTGGGTGGCTGGCTGGCTGTGCCGTCGGAAGGTGCACAGCCGACGGCGCAGCCGGCGACGTCCGAGGACGAAGCCGACCGCGCCGCGGTCTGAGCGATCTACGAGCCGGCCGTCAGGCCTGGGCGGCGAGCTGCTTGCGCACCTCGTCCATGTCCAGCTCCCGAACCTTGCCGATGAGTTCCTCCAGTGCGGCGCCCGGAAGCGCGCCCGGCTGAGCGAAGACGATGACGCCGTCCTTGATCGCCCAGATCGTCGGGATCGACCGGATGTCGAACTTCATCGCGATGTCCGGGTTCGCCTCGGTGTCGACCTTCGCGAAGGTGATGTCCTCGTGCTTCTGCGAGGAGGTGTCGTAGACCGGCGCGAATCGCATACACGGGCCGCACCAGCTCGCCCAGAAGTCCACCAGGACGATTCCGTCCTTGTTGGTGATCTCGTCGAAGTTGGCGGCGGTCAACTCCACGGTCGCCATGTCACGCTCCGATCTATGCCAATGGTTGCGTCTATCGCAACGAGCGGGAGTGGTGGGGCATTCCCACCCGTGCGGTGGCGCAGCTCACCCTACCCGTCGGCGGCAGGGATACCCGGCATCACAAGCGGTAATCCCGCAACAGCCCGCGCGAGATGATGGTCTTCTGAATCTCGCTCGTACCCTCGCCGATCAGCAGGAACGGGGCCTCCCGCATCAGGCGCTCGATCTCGTACTCCTTGGAGTAGCCGTAGCCGCCGTGGATCCGGAACGCCTCCTGGACGACCTCGGCGCAGTACTCGCTGGCGAGCAGCTTGGCCATGCCGGCCTCGACGTCGTTGCGCTGGCCGGAATCCTTCAGCCGGGCCGCGTTCACCATGAGGGCGTGCGCCGCCTCGATCTTGGTGCCCATCTCGGCGAGCTTGAACGCCACCGCCTGGTGTTCGGCGATCGGCTTGCCGAACGTACGCCGCTGCTGGGCGTACGCGACTGCGAGTTCGAAGGCGCGCAACGAGATGCCGCAGGCGCGGGCGGCGACGTTGACGCGGCCGACCTCGATGCCGTCCATCATCTGGTAGAAGCCCTTGCCGGGTTCGCCGCCGAGGATCGCCGACGCCGGTACGCGGTGGTCGGCGAGCACCATCTCGGTGGTCTCGACGCCCTTGTAGCCCATCTTCTCGATCTTCCCGGGGATGGTCAGGCCGGGTGCCGTCTCACCGAAGCCGGGCGTCTTCTCCAGCAGGAAGGTCGTCATGTCGCCGTAGACGCTGGGCGCGCCCAGCTCCGTCTTGACCAGCGTGGCCACCACGCTGGCGTAGCCGCCGTTGGTCAGCCACATCTTCTGTCCGTTGAGGACGTAGCCGTCGCCGTCGGGCACCGCACGGGTCTTGATCGCCGAGACGTCCGAACCGGTCTCGGGTTCCGACATGGAGAACGCGCCCCGGACCTCGCCGGTCGCCATCCGCGGCAGCAGCCTCGCCTTCTGCTCGGCCGTGCCGTGCTGCGACACCAGGTACGCGACGATGAAGTGGGTGTTGACGATGCCGCTGACGGACATCCAGCCACGCGAGAGTTCCTCGACGATGAGGGCGTACGTGAGCAGCGATTCGCCGAGCCCGCCGAACTCCTCCGGAATGGTCAGTCCGAACAGGCCCATCTCGCGCATGCCGTCGACGATCTCTGTCGGATAGGCGTCATCGTGCTCCAGCCGCTGCGCCCGCGGGATGATCTCCTTGTCGACGAACTCGTGGACGGTGGCCAGGATGGATTCCTGAATGTCGGTGAGTCCGTGCGTACGGGCGAGGCGGGGCATGGCGAACCCTCCAGGTGAACGAAGTTACTAAACGGTAACTCAGGTCCGATGAGTATCTCGCGACGATCGATCCCGCGAGAAGGTGGGAAGCGACCAGAACCTCTGTGAAAAGCTTCACCCCGTCTAGTACCCTGCGCCAGTACGCCACCCCGGGAGCAAGGCCGAGCATCTTACGCGGTTTGTTCCGATGAGGAAATCAGGAGCCGAACGATGACCTACCCCCCAGCGGGTAACCCTGACCCGTACGGTCAGCAGCCCCAGCAGCCTGACCCCTACGGTCAGCCGCAGCAGCCGCAGCCGGACCCGTACAACCCGTACGCGGCGGCTCCGGGCTCGCCGGCCGCTCCCCAGTACGGTCAGCAGCCGCAGCAGCCGTACGCCGCGCAGCCTTACAGCGCGCAGCCGTACGCCGCTCCGCCCGCGGCGACCAACACCATGGCGATCCTGTCGCTGGTCTTCGCCTTCGTCTTCGCGCCGCTCGCGATCGTCTTCGGCCACATGGCCAAGAAGCAGATCAAGCAGTCCGGCGAAGGCGGCGACGGCCTGGCCACCGCCGGTCTCGTGATGGGCTACATCTTCACCGGTCTGGGTGTGCTGCTGTGCTGCATCTACGGCATCATCTTCGTCGTCGCCATCAATGAGGCAGGCTCCAGCACCTACTGACCGGGCGTCTTCGGTCCTGAGCGGGCGCGGCCGGGCCGCGCCCGCTGACACGCGTTCGTACGATGGTGATCGACCGCACGACGATCATGTCCGGCGCACCCCGCACGACGTGCACACCTGGAAGGAACTCGCGTGACCTACCCGCCGCCCGGCAACTCCGATCCCTACGGCCAGCCGCAGCAGCCGCCGTCGCAGGATCCCTTCGCCTCGCCGCCGCCCGCGTACGGGCAGCCGGCCTCCGGCCAGCCCGCATACGGCGAGCAGCCGACCCCGCCGCCGGCCGCGAACCCGTACGACCCGTACGGGCAGCAGCCGCCGGCCGTCGCTCCGCAGTCGCCGGCCTACGGCCAGCAGCCTCCGGCAGCGCCGCAGAACCCCTATGACCCGTACGCGCAACAGCAGTCGCCCGCTCCGCAGTACGGGCAGCCCTACGCCGCGCCGCAGTACCCGGCGTCGGCGTACGGCGCACCGGCCGGCGGCCCGGCCAAGAAGAACGGCATGGCGATCGGCGCCATGGCGACCGGTATCGCGAGCATCCCGCTGGCCTGCTGCGCGATCCTGGGCATCATCGCCGGCATCGTGGCCATCGTGCTCGGCATCGTGGCCAACAAGCAGATCGCCCAGCGTGGGGAGGACGGCAAGGGCTTCGCCCTCACGGGCCTCATCTGCGGTGGCGTGGGCCTTGTGCTCGGCATCGCGAACGCGGCCTTCGGCGTGTTCCTGAACCTCAACAACTGACGACCGGCGCAGACGAAGAAAGGGCGACCCCGTGGCGGGTCGCCCTTTCCTCTGCGTCAGGAGTCCTCGTACGCGTCAGAAGGCGGCTTGCCGGACGCTGTTGCCGCCGTCGATCACCAGCAGCTGGCCGGTGATGTAGGAGGCCGCCGGGGAGACCAGGAACGCGATCGCGCTGGCCACCTCGTCAGGCGTACCGGGGCGGCCCATCGGCGATCCGTAGCCCTGCTTCAGCTCGACCAGCGTGGACGCCGAGGTGTGGATGAGCCCGGGGGCGACCGCGTTGACGGTGACGCCGTCCGCGATGAGTTCCATGGCCAGCGCCCGGGTCAGCCCGAGCACACCGGCCTTCGCAGCCGCGTACGCCGCCTCGGCGGGCAGCGCGTTGACCGGCCCGGCGGTGGCCGAGAGGTTCACGATGCGACCCCAGCCACGCTCGGACATCGGATCGCCGAAGGCGCGGCTGCACAGGAACGCCGTGGTCAGGTTCCGGTCGATCTCCGTACGCCACTCGTCCGCGGTGAGCTGCGCGACCGGCCGGATGATCTCGGGCGAGGCCCGGCTCGCCAGGCCGGCGTTGTTGACGAGGATGTCCACGTCGCCGAGCTGGTCGCCCACGGCGTCGGCGAGCGCGGCGACCTCGGCTTCGTCGGTGAGGTCGGCGACGAACCCGGTGACACCCAGCTCGACGGCCCGGTCGTGGATGCGCTTGGTGGTAGAGACGATCGCCACCCGGGCGCCCTGGGCCTTGAGCAGACGCGCGGTGGCGTAGCCGATGCCGTAGGGACTGCCCGCGCCGGTGATCAGCGCGACCTTCCCGGCGAGGGTGAACGGACTGTCGACGGTTTCCATGCCCCGATCCTTGCGGATCGTCGCAAGCCGGGGCAACCGGGTCGCCCTCTTCCGGCGGGGGATCCCCCGACGTGCGACGACGCATTACCCTGCGTCCATGACCGAGCCGTCCGTGCCGACCGAGCCCACCCCGTCGCCGGCCCAGCCGCCCGCGACCGGCTACGTCGTCCCACCGGGCTACGCCATGCCGCCCCCGCCGATGGCGTACGCGCCGGCTCGGAAGACGAACGGCCTGGCCATCGCCGCGCTGGTCACCTCGATCGTGACGTTCAACCTCTGTTTTCCGCTCACGTTCGTGGGGGCGATCATGGGCCACGTCGCCCGGCGCCGCATCCGGGAGACCGGCGAGGACGGCGACGGCCTGGCGCTGGGCGGCATCGTCGTGGGCTGGATCGGCGCGGCCATCACCCTCGCGGGTGCCGCGCTCCTCGCCTACGGGATCGCGAACGGCTTCTTCGACGAGCCCACCCCGGTCGTCTACTGAGCCGGATCAGGGGGTGAAGGTCATCGTGCGGGTCATCGCGGCTGCGCGGCCCTTGGCTGCGATGACCAGAGCCATCTTCCGGGACGCCTCGTCGATCATCTCGTCGCCGAGCATCACCGCGCCGAGCTTGCCGCCCGCTTCCGACGTGTAGTAGTCGTAGGCGTCGAGGATCAGCTCGGCGTGGTCGTAGTCCTCCTGGGACGGCGAGTAGACCTCGTTGGCGGCGTCGATCTGGCCGGGGTGCAGCACCCATTTGCCGTCGAAGCCGAGCGCCGCCGACCGCTTCGCGACCTCGCGGAACGCGTCGACGTCGCGGATCTGCAGGAACGGGCCGTCGATCGCCTGCTTGTCGTGCATCCGCGCGGCCATCAGGATGCGCATGAGGATGTAGTGGTAGGGGTCGCCCGGGTAGTCCGGGTGCAGCGCGCCGACCACGAGGGACTTCATGTTGATGCTGGCCATGAAGTCGGCCGGGCCGAAGATGATCGTCTCGACCCGGGGCGAGGCGGCCGCGATCTTGTCGACGTTCACCAGGCCGGCCGCGTTCTCGATCTGGGCCTCGATGCCGATCCCGCCGACCGGCAGCCCGACCGTCTTCTCGATCTGCGTCAGCAGCAGGTCCAGCCAGTGGATCTGGGCCTCGTCCTGCACCTTCGGAAGCATGATGCAGTCGAGGTTGGCCCCGGCGCCCTCGACGATCTCGATGACGTCCCGATAGGTCCACGGCGTCGTCAGGTCGTTGACGCGTACCACCCGGGCCTTGTCACCCCAGCCGCCCTCGTTGAGCGCGGCGACGATGTTCTTGCGGGCCTCCGGCTTGGCCAGCGGCGCCACCGCGTCCTCCAGGTCGAGGAAGACCTGGTCCGCGGGCAGGCCCTTGGCCTTGTCCAGCATCTTGACGCTGGAACCCGGCACGGCCAGGCAGGATCGACGGGGACGGCCGATGGCACCCATGCGCGCTCCTTAGCAACCGTTCAGTAACTTCGACAAGGTAACCTTCCGCCGTGGGTCAGGAGAACGCTTCTGTGGAAGATCTCACCGCCTCGACCGTCGTCGTCACCGGAGCCAGCTCCGGGGTCGGCCGCGCGGCCGCGGTCGACTTCGCGCGGCGTGGCTGGCGGGTCGCGCTGGTCGGGCGGGATCACGACCGTCTGGATTCGGCATTCTCCCTGGTACGCGATCAGGCGACGGGGCCGGAGCCGATCCAGGTGCGGGCCGACTTCGCCTCGTTCGACTCCGTCCGGGAGGCCGCCCTGGAGCTGGCCAAGCTGGACCGGATCGACGTGCTCGCCAACAACGCGGGCGTGGTGACCAGCCGCCGTCAAACCACTGTGGACGGCCACGAGCTGACCATCCAGACCAACCATCTCTCCCCGTTCCTGCTCACCAGTCTGCTGAAGGATCAGTTCCCGGCGGGCGGCCGGATCATTTCGACGGCGTCGATGGCGCACTCGTGGGGCATGCTGCGCCCGGACGACCTCGACCGGACGCGCGGGCCGTGGAGCGCCTGGCTGACCTATGGCGCGTCGAAAGCCGCCAACATCCTGTTCGCGGCGGAGGCCGCCCGGCGTTGGCCCGACCTGCTGTCCTTCTCGTTCCACCCGGGCGTGATCCGCAGCAATTTCGGCACCCCGCTCGCGAAGCTGTTCTTCCAGATCGCCCCGGGCCTGTCCACGCCGGAGCAAGGTGCCGACACCCTGATCCACCTGGCCACCGCGCCCGGTGAGTCATTGGTGAACGGGGCGTACTACGCCGAGCGGAAAGTGTTGCGGCCCAAGGCGTACCTGGCGGACGAGGAGTTCGCCGCGCGGTTCTGGGCGGCGTCCGAACGCGCCGTCGAAGACTAGAGCTCCAGGTTCACCGGGACCGGCCGGCGCTTGGCCGAGCCGAGGATGACGAACGCGACTCCGCTGACGAGCAACGCGATCCCGGCCCAGGCGAGCGGCGCGGGCCGCTGATCCAGCCACAGCCAGCTGATCAGGGCGGCGCCCGGCACTTCCAGCATCACCAGGACGCTGACCGCCGTCGCCGGCAGCTCGTGCAACGCGTAGTTGAACATCGAGTGCCCGAGCAACTGGGTGCCGACGGTCAAGCCGAGGATGGCCAGCCAGGTGCTCCAGGCGTACCCGTTGAGGGGAACCCGGAACAGCACGCAACCGCAGAGGAGCACGGCCGCGCAGACCGCGTAGCAGATGGTGGTGTAGCTCGTGGTGCTGGCTTGCGCGCGGGCGCGTTGGCCGAGGACGGTGTAGACCGCGGCCGCGAGCCCGCCGATCAGGGCGAGCACGTCGCCGAGGAGCGCCCGACCGGAGCCGCCGACGTCCGCGCCGGTGGCCAGGGTGACGCCGAGGACGGCGGCGAGGATGCCGAGCCACATGGCGCGGGTCGGCCGATCGCCCTGCCAGTACGCGATCAGCCCGGCCCACACGGGTTGGGTCGCCGCCAGCGCGGTGGCCGTCGCGACGGCCGTGAGCTGCGCGCCGGCCATCCACGTGGCGAAGTGGACGGCGAGCGCGAGGCCGGCCAGGACGCTCCACCGGAATTCCTTGCCGCGCCACAGCCGGGCGAGTTCGGCGCGCCGAGTCACCAACGCGGCCGGCGTCAGTACGGCGGTGGCCAAAGCGTTGCGCCAGAAGGCGAGCGCCAGCGCCGGGGCCGCCGCGTACGCGATCAGCGGGCCCGACGTCGAGATCGCGACGACGGCCAGCGTCAACGCGAGCAGGGTCGGCAAGCTGATCTTCACGTCGTGACGGTAACAGTCAGGTGACCCTCGGTTCCCCGCCGCTTGGCGGATGCACAGCCGGTGAAGGAGTCGCTACGCTCGGGCAGTCGCTTGCAATATGCAACTTTCACTTTGGGACTCGTCTGCTGTGTTGGCATCGCCCGGATCGCCTCGAGCCGTCCTCTTCGACTTCTTCGGCACCCTCACCCAGGCCGCCCCGCGCGGCGACGGGCACGCCGCGGTGGCGCGCCTGCTGGGCTGTTCGCCGGCGGAGCTCAACGCCGTCCTCGACACCTCGTTCTACCGACGCAGCCGGGGTGATTACGGGGACGGGCCGACGACGCTGCGCTGGGTCGCGGCCGAACTCGGGCTGCGCCCGGACGCCGAGACGTTGCGTGCCGCCTATCGTGCCCGGGTCGCCGCGCTGCGGGCCGACATCCGGCTTCGCGCCGACGCGTACGCCGTCCTGAGCCACCTGCGTCAGCAGGGTGTCCGGATCGCCGTCGTCAGCGACTGCACGCACGAGCTGACCGAGATCCTGCCGACGCTGCCGATCGCGCCACTGCTGGACAAGATGATCTTCTCCGTCCATATCGGAGCGGTTAAGCCGGATCCGATGATCTATCTCGCGGCCTGTGCCGCCCTCCGGGTGGAACCGCGACACTGCCTCTACGTCGGCGACGGTGGTTCCCGCGAACTCACCGGCGCGAACGCGATCGGCATGTACGCCATCCGCCTGGCCGCCCCCGACCTCGGCGACCACCTGGTGTTCCGGCCCGACGAGGAGTTCTGCGGGCCCTCGGCCCGATCGCTCACCGAGATCTTCTCCCCCTCCCTCGTCGCCGCCTGACCCTCCCACCTGCGCGCCCTTTCCCTGCGGATCACGGTTACGCAGGCATCCCCGGCCGGATTTGGCATGCACAACCGTGATCCGCAGGGAAAGCCGGCGGGAGGCAGCGGGGTGGCCGCATAGGATGAGCGCATGAATCCGCTCGTGGAGGAGGCGTCGAAGAAGGCCGCGATCGCCTGGGTGGCGTTCGGCGGCCCGGCCTACGCCGTCTGGTGCCTCCCGTTGGAGGGCAAGCTCTACGTCATCTCCGGCCCCGGCGAGCAGGATCTGCCCGGTCTCGCCGACGCCTTGAGCGCGGAGTCGCGTGCCACCGTCAGCCTGCGGGGTGACCACGGCGGCCGGATCGTGTCGTTCGACGCGGCGATCACGGAGATCCATTCGAACGGCACCGAGTTCGAGACGGTCGCGCCGCAGCTGGCGCAGAAGCGGCTCAACGCCTCAGGGACGACCGAGGAGGTCGTGGCCCGGTGGGCGAGAGATTGCGTCCTCATCTCGCTGGAGGCGCAGGAGACCGTCCAGACGCCCGACGACAGCGAATCCGAGGCCCCTCGGCCGGCGACCGTGCTCCGGGCGACCCGCAAGCCGTTCCGGCTGCACCGCGTCAAGAAGAGATAGGCCGCACCAGGTCAAGAAGAGATAGGCCGCACCGACCGCTTCTGGACGACTGTCCCGAGCAGGTGCATCTCGATGACGTCGTAGAGGATCTGCTGGGCGTACGGGTCGCCGTCGGCGAAGTCCTTGCCGTCCGCCCGCGCGATCACGCAGTAGACGAGGAAATGTCCGCGGTAGTCCCAGCCGAGGTGCGTCGACGCCAGCGCCAGCGGCTTCGCCGCGTTTGTCGGCACGTATCCCTTGAACCGGCCCTGCCGGTTGTCGACGATCTGTTTGATCCGGTCGTACGCCGTCTTCGCCGCGTCGGTCGTGGCCAGGTTGAACACGCCCCCGGTGACGAGGTAGTCCCGCGTCGGTGAGCGCAGGGTCGCCCGGACGACCTGGGAGCAGCCCAGCCCGGCCACGAGGGCGGCGATCCCGCCGTCGGCCGCGTTCTTGCAGTTGACCTGGTTCTGCGCGCCGATCAGCTGGTAAGCGGGTTGCGCCGGGTCGATCGAGAGCTGCCGACCGGGGAACACCTCGGCGGAGGTGAGCGGCCGCGGGTCGGCTTCGCGCGTACCGATGTCGCGCGGGAGCGCGGTGGGCTTCGGCTCGTTCGCCGTGGCGCGCGTACCGGCCTGCTCGTCGCGCAGGATCTGCCAGCTGCCGAAGCCGCACACCATCAGCAGCACGAGCGCGGCCAGCCCGGCCAGGCTCGCCTTGAACCACGCCGTCGGGAACGCGTCCCAGAAGCCGAAGGCCGGCGCCCGGTGGGATCGGGGGGCGGGTCGCCGGGCGGCGCGGCGCGTTTCGACTCTCGCCCGAGGGGATGTTTCGGACGAGTGCACCATTCCCATAGAAAGGGAGGATAGAGGATAATACCGATCTTCAGCCCCCGACAAGCCCGCCCATCGGCGTGATGGTGAAATGTGTCGTGACAGGCGAGCACTACTTCACGCCCGCGCCCGGCTCGGTGGCGCGCCCGCGTGAGGTCTCCTTCAGCATCGGCGGGCACGACTACACGCTCGCCGCGTCGACCGGCGTCTTCTCCTCGGACCGGCTCGACCCCGGCACCGCGGTCCTGCTCCGCAAGGCGGACCTGCCCGGCCCCGACACCCGCGGCACCCTGCTCGACCTCGGGTGCGGCTACGGTCCCATCACCGCCGTGCTCGCGACCGTCGCGCCGCTCGCGCAGGTGGTCGCGGTGGACGTCAACGAGCGGGCCCGGGAACTGGCCCGGCGCAATGCCGAGACGCTCGAGCTTGCCCAACGGGTACGCGTAGAGGCGCCGGACGAGGTCGGTGACGAGGTCGAGTTCCAGCAGATCTGGTCCAACCCTCCGATTCACGTCGGAAAGTCGGAGCTGCACGGGTTGCTGCTGCGCTGGCTGCCCCGGCTGGCTCCCGACGGAGTGGCCTGGCTCGTCGTCGGGAAGAACCTCGGCGGGGACTCGCTGCAGAAGTGGTTGCAGGACCAAGGCTGGATCGTCGAGCGGCACGCCTCCCAGAAGGGGTTCCGCGTCCTGCGCGTCAGCCGGGACTAACGCGTACGCATTCGCCGGGTCGCGTCGGCCCGTTCGGCCAGCGCGGACGCGTCCTCGGGATAGCCGACCTCGACCAGGGCCAGCCCATGCGGGGGCACCACCGGCACGTCGTCGGCTCGCTGCGTACGCGTGAGCAGGGTGGCCGGCCATGTCGTAGGCCGCCGCCCGTCCCCGGTCGTGAGCAGGCCGCCCATCAGGCTGCGGACCATGTTCTGGCAGAACGCGTCGGCCTGCACGGTGGCCACCAGGATGCCGTCGGGATCCCGCCGCCAATCCAGCCGGGTGATCCGCCGGATCGTCGTGGCGTTCTCCTTGCGCCGGCAGTACGCCGCGAAGTCGTGCTCACCGAGGAGCCCCTCGGCCGCCTCGTTCAGCCGGTCGAGATCGAGCCGCCGCGGCCAGGCCAGCGTGTCGCGGCGGCGCAGCGGCTCGGCGCCGAACGGGGCGTCGGTAACGCGGTACTCGTATCGGCGGTACAGCGCCGAGAACCGGGCGTCGAACTCCGGCGGCGTCTCCTGCGCTGTGCGTACCCGTAGATCGAGCGGGAGAAGCCCGGACAGCCGCCGGACCAGGGTCTCGCGCACCGCGGACCAGGTGTCACCCGGGAGGTCGACGTGCGCGACCTGGCCGGTGGCGTGGACTCCGGCATCGGTGCGACCGGCGACCGTGAGCCCGGTCGCGGTGCCCGCGCCGAGGATCCGATCAAGCTCGGCCATGAGCACGCCCGCGACGGTACGCCGCTCCGGCTGGACGGCCCAGCCGGAGAAGTCGGTGCCGTCATAGGAGAGGTCG
This sequence comes from Hamadaea flava, assembly GCF_024172085.1. Lineage (NCBI taxonomy): Bacteria > Bacillati > Actinomycetota > Actinomycetes > Micromonosporales > Micromonosporaceae > Hamadaea > Hamadaea flava. The sequence continues at coordinate 4,349,514 of NZ_JAMZDZ010000001.1, forward strand.
AGCCGGATCCGCGTCATCTTTCCCCCTCCGAGACCGTCCGCCGGGACACGCAGCGAGCCGGCACCTTCGACAGATGCCGGCTCGCTGACGGGATGTGCTTACTTCTTGTCGTCGGCCTCGGCCTCGATCGCCTCGACCTCGGCGGCGGTGTCCTCGTCGGACACGTTCGCGGTGTCGTCGGCGTCGTCGGCCTTGCTCGCGACGGCCGGGGTCTCCTCGTCGGTGTCACCCGCGAGCGCCGCGACCACATCGGCCTTGGCGGCCTTCCGCTTCTCGGTCTTCGCGTTCGCGGTGGTGGCCACCTCGAGTTCCTCGACCAGTTCGATGATCGCCATCGGCGCGGCGTCGCCGCGGCGCGGGCCGATCTTCACGATGCGGGTGTAGCCGCCCGGCCGGTTCACGTAGCGCGGCGCGATCTGCTCGAAGAGCTCCACGAAGGTGTCCTTCTCGCGGATGACGCGACGGACGCGACGGCGGGCCGCCAGGTCGTCACGCTTGGCGAAGGTCACCAGACGCTCGGCGATCGGCCGGAGCCGCTTCGCCTTGGTCTCCGTGGTGGTGATCCGGCCGTGCTTGAACAGCGAAGTCGCCAGGTTGGCGAGCATCAGCCGCTCGTGCGCGGGGCTGCCGCCGAGGCGGGGGCCCTTGGTGGGCGTGGGCATGGTTCTGCTCCCTGTGTGGTGGCGGCAGCGGGTTACAGCTGCTCGGTCTCGCGGTAGTCGTCGACGTCGGTGTCCGAGTCGGCGTCGTCATAGTCGGCGTCGCCGTAGGAGTCGACGACGTTCGCCGGGTCGAAGCTGGGCGCCGAGTCCTTCAGGCCCAGGCCCATTCCGGCCAGCTTCATCTTGACCTCGTCGATCGACTTCTGCCCGAAATTCCTTATATCGAGGAGGTCGGCCTCGGTACGCCCGATCAGCTCACCGACGGTGTTGATCCCCTCGCGCTTGAGGCAGTTGTACGAGCGAACGGTGAGGTCCAGCTCCTCGATCGGCAGCGCCAGGTCGGCAGCGAGCTGCGCGTCCTGCGGCGACGGGCCGATGTCGATGCCCTCGGCGGTCTCGTCCAGCTCCCGGCACAGCCCGAACAGCTCGACCAGGGTCGAGCCGGCCGACGCCAGCGCGGTACGCGGGGAGATCGAGGCCTTGGTCTCGACGTCGATGATCAGGCGGTCGAAGTCCGTGCGCTGCTCGACACGGGTGGCTTCGACACGGTAGGTCACCTTGAGCACGGGCGAGTAGATCGAGTCGACCGGAATCCGGCCGATCTCGGCGCCGCCCTGCTTGTTCTGCGCCGCGGTGACGTAGCCCCGGCCGCGCTCGACCGTCAGCTCCATGTCCAGCCGGCCCTTGCTGTTGAGCGTCGCCAGCTTCAGGTCGGGGTTGTGCACCGAGACACCGGCCGGGGGCTGGATGTCACCGGCGGTCACGTCGCCCGGGCCCTGCTTGCGCAGGTACATGCTGACCGGCTCGTCGTGCTCGGAGCTGACCGACAGCTCCTTGACGTTCATGACGAGCTCGACCACGTCCTCCTTGACCCCGGGGATCGTGGTGAACTCGTGCAGGACGCCGTCGACCTTGATGCTCGTCACGGCAGCGCCGGGGATCGAGCTGAGCAGGGTACGACGGAGCGAGTTGCCGAGCGTGTAGCCGAAGCCCGGCTCCAGCGGCTCGATGGTGAACCGGGAGCGAACCTCGCTGATCGACTCTTCGGTAAGAGTCGGCCGCTGCGTGATGAGCACTTCGTATCTCTTCTCTTTCAGGAGCGCCCGCTATATGACGCTCGCCTATGAGGATCTCTGCCCTTCGCCTATCTACAACGAAGGCAGTGGCGCCCCGGGGCGGTTCCTGGCCGGGCGCACGCCGCCGACGTGTGCTCGGGCACAGGGGCGGCGAGCAACGCCGCCAGGGACCGCATCCGGGGATGCCAATGCCTACTTGGAGTAGAGCTCGACGATGAGCTGCTCCTGGACCTGGGTGTCGATGGCACCCCGGGCCGGAAGCGAGTGAACCAGGATCTTGAGCTGGCTGGGGATCGCTTCGAGCCACGCCGGAACGGTGCGGCTGCCCGCCTCGCCCTGCGCGACCTGGAACGGGGTCAGCTCCTTCGACTTCGTCCGGACCTCGACGATGTCGTGGTCGGAGACGCGGTACGACGGGATGTCGACCTTCTTGCCGTTCACCGTGAAGTGACCGTGCTTGACCAGCTGACGGGCGTGGTCGCGGGACTTGGCGTAGCCAGCCCGGTAGACCACGTTGTCCAGCCGCGACTCGAGAATCTGCAGCAGCACCTCACCGGTCTTGCCAGCCTTGCGGTTGGCCTCCTCGTAGTAGGTGCGGAACTGCTTCTCCAGCACGCCGTAGATCCGGCGGGCCTTCTGCTTCTCACGCAGCTGGAGCAGGTATTCGGTGTCCTTGGTGCGGCCGCGACCGTGCTGCCCGGGCGGGAACGGCCGGGACTCGAACGGGCACTTCGGCCCGTCGCACTTGCTGCCCTTCAGGAACAGCTTGGTCTTCTCGCGACGGCAGCGGCGGCAGTCGGCGCCGGTGTAACGAGCCATCTTCCTCTATCTCCCCTTAGACCCGACGACGCTTCGGCGGACGGCATCCGTTGTGCGGCTGCGGCGTGACGTCGGAGATGACCCCGACCTCAAGACCGGCGGCGGTCAGCGAACGGATGGCGGTCTCGCGGCCCGAACCCGGGCCCTTGACGAACACGTCGACCTTGCGCATGCCGTGCTCCATGGCGCGGCGGGCAGCGGCCTCGGCGGCCAGCTGCGCGGCGAACGGCGTCGACTTCCGGGAGCCCTTGAATCCGACCTGGCCGGCGGAGGCCCAGGAGATCACAGCACCGGTCGGGTCCGTGATGGACACGATGGTGTTGTTGAAGGTGCTCTTGATGTGCGCCTGCCCGTGGGAGACGTTCTTGCGTTCCTTACGCCGGACCTTCTTGACGGGTGTCCCGGCGCGTGCCTTCGGCGGCATAGTTCTATGCGCTCCTTCTCGATCCAGCTACTACTTCTTGCCGGGCTTCTTCTTGCCCGCGACAGTCCGCTTCGGACCCTTGCGCGTACGCGCGTTGGTCCGCGTGCGCTGACCACGGACGGGCAGGCCCTTGCGGTGCCGGATGCCCGCGTAGCAGCCGATCTCCACCTTGCGGCGGATGTCAGCGGCGACCTCGCGGCGCAGGTCGCCCTCTACCTTGAAATTGGCTTCGATGTGATCACGAAGCTGAACGACCTCTTCGTCGGTGAGGTCCCTCGCCCGCTTGTTGGGGTCGATACCGGTGGCCGCGAGCGTCTCAGCCGCTCGCGTACGGCCAACGCCGAAGATGTAGGTCAGCGCGATCTCCATGCGCTTCTCGCGCGGGAGGTCGACGCCCAGAAGACGTGCCATGTGTGGGCTAGCTCCTCGTGGATGTGGCGGAGGTCTGTACCCGGCCCCTTCCCCACCTGCCCGGATGGGGCCCCGGCCTCCGACCGGGGGTCAGCCACGAGAGTTTCCCCGATGGGGACGTCCCCGCGGCCGGGACGAGCTATTCGGACGTGCGTGATCTGCGGACGCGTTCAGCGCCGGGGCTCAGCCCTGGCGCTGCTTGTGGCGCGGGTCGTCACAGATGACCATGACCCGGCCGTGCCGGCGGATGACGCGGCACTTGTTGCAGATCTTCTTAACGCTCGGCTTGACCTTCACGGTTCGCCTTTACTCCGGTTTTGGACACGGACATGCGTCCGATGTCGGTGTGCTGTTGCTACTTGTAGCGGTAGACGATCCGGCCCCGCGTGAGGTCATAGGGCGACAGCTCTACGACCACCCGGTCTTCGGGCAGGATGCGGATGTAGTGCTGGCGCATCTTTCCGCTGATGTGGGCCAAGACTTTGTGACCATTGGCCAGTTCCACCCGGAACATTGCGTTCGGGAGTGGCTCGATGACCCGGCCCTCGATCTCGATGGCCCCGTCCTTCTTCGGCATGTCCTCCGCTACCTGACATCGGCTGCATTGATTGGCTCACGTTGTCCTCGCGCAGGTGGCCCGGAACCCGGGTCGCCGGCACGCCAGCCGCGGCACTGTCATCCGCCGGAGCATTGGCAGGCATGACAGAGGGGACGCGGTGCGCCGTTGAGCCAGTCTACGCGGCCATATGCATCGACGCCAAATCAGGGTCCGCCGCACCCGCGGTCGGGCGCGTCACAGCCGGCGCGTCGTGATCTCCGTTACCCCACGGAGTTACGCAGCGGAGTCACGCGGCGCTCGCGGTGACCAGATCGCCGAGGCGGTCGCGACCGCCGTCCTCCGCGGTGAACACCCACACGCCGTCCTCGTAGAGGCCGATCGAGTGCTCGACATGGGCGGCGTACGAGCCGTCGACGCTCACCACCGTCCAGCCGTCGCCCAGTTCGAGCGTACGCGGAGAGCCCATCGTGATCATCGGCTCGATGGCCAGCGCCATCCCCGGCACGAGGAACGGACCCTTACCGGGCCGCCCGTGGTTGAGGATGTGCGGATCCTGGTGCATCTCGGTGCCGATACCGTGGCCGCCGTACCCGTCGACGATGCCGTACCGCCGCCGCGTGCCGGTCACCCGGCCGACGAGGGCCGACTTCTCGCCCCGGATCGACGCCTGGATCGCGTACGAGATGTCGGTGAGCCTGCCGCGGCCGGACCGCACACCGCGGGCGGCGGCGGCGATCCCCGCCCACATCGCGTCCTCCGCGACCGCGGCCATCCGCGTCAGCTCCGGTGCGGCCGCGCCGACCCCGACGGTGATCGCCGAGTCGCCGTGCCAGCCGTCCAGGATCGCGCCGCAGTCGATGGAGATCAGATCGCCGTCGGCGAGCACCTGCCCACCGGACGGGATGCCGTGCACGATCTGCTCGTTGACCGAGGCGCAGATCGAGGCAGGGAAACCCTGGTAGCCCTTGAACGACGGGATCGCGCCGGCGTCCCGGATGACCTTCTCGGCGAGCGCGTCGAGATCGGCGGTGGAGATCCCCGGCCGCACGGCCTCGCGCATCGCGGCCAGGGCCGCGGCCACGACCAGACCGGCCTGCCGCATCTTCGCGAGCTGGGCCGGCGTTTTGACCTGAATGTCGAGCTGGTGACGCATTAGACCAGACTAAGTCAGTCCCGGAGGGCGCTTCCTCGGGGCGGGCGGATAGCGGCGTCAGCCACCGTAGGAGCGCAGGGCGTCGATCGCGCGCGCGGTGACGTCCTCCACCGGGCCGGTGGCGTCGATGCCCACCAGCTTGTTCTGGGCGCCGTAGTAGTCCGCCAGCGGCGCGGTGTCACGCTCGTAGACGCGCAGCCGCTCCGCGATCGTCTCCGGCTTGTCGTCGTCGCGCTGGTACAACGATCCGTTGCACCGGTCGCAGACGCCCTCCTTGGTGGGCGGGTCGAACTCGACGTGCCAGATCTTGCCGCAGTTGTGGCAGGTACGCCGCCCGGACAGCCGCCGGATCACCTCGTCGTTGTCGACGACGAGTTCCAGCACCAGGTCGAGCGCCGTACCGGCATCGGCGAGCATCTTGTCGAGCGCGGTCGCCTGCGGCACCGTACGCGGAAAACCGTCGAGCAGGAAACCGTCGGCGGCGTCGGGCTCGGCCAACCGGTCCCGCACCATGTTGATGGTGACCTCGTCCGGGACGAGACCGCCGGAATCCATGTACCGCTTGGCTTCCAGCCCCAGCGGCGTGCCCTGGGACACGTTCGCCCGGAAGATGTCGCCGGTGGAGATCTTGGGCACGGAGAGGGTCGAGGCGATGAACTCCGCCTGCGTACCCTTCCCCGCGCCCGGCGGGCCGACGAGAACCAGCCTCATCGCAGGAAGCCTTCGTAGTTCCGCTGCATGAGCTGGCTTTCGATCTGCTTGACCGTCTCCAGGCCGACGCCGACCATGATCAGTACCGCGGTGCCACCGAACGGGAAGTTCTGGTAACTGCTGCCGCCGAGCCACATGAAGAAGAAGTTCGGCAGGACCGCGATGATGCCCAGGTAGAGGGCACCCGGCAGGGTGATCCGGGTCAGGATGAAGTCCAGGTAGTCGGCGGTGGGCTTGCCGGGCCGGATGCCCTGCACGAACCCGCCGTACTTCTTCATGTTGTCGGCCACCTCAGTCGGGTTGAAGGTGATCGACACGTAGAAGTAGGTGAAGAAGATGATCAGCAGGAAGTAGGTCAGGATGTAGACCCAGTCGCTCGGGTTGGCCAGGTGCCGGTCGACCCACGTCCAGACCTTGCCCGGGTCGTCGCTCTTGGTGAACTGGAGCGCCAACTGCGGCAGGTAGAGCAGGGACGAGCCGAAGATGACCGGGATGACGCCGGCCTGGTTGACCTTGAGCGGGATGTAGGTCGAGGTGCCGCCGTACATGCGCCGGCCGACCATGCGCTTGGCGTACTGCACGGGGATCCGGCGTTGCGCCTGCTCGATGTAGACCACGGCAGCGATGATCGCGACGACCAGAACCAGTACGCCGACGAACCAGTACGCGCCCTTGGACTTGTAGATCTGCCAGCCCTCGGCGGGAAGCCGGGCGGCGATCGAGGTGAAGATCAGGACGGACATGCCGTTGCCGATACCGCGGTCGGTGATCAGCTCGCCCAGCCACATGATGACGCCGGTGCCGGCGGTCATCGTGATCACGAGCGAAGCCAGGGTCAGCCACTGCGGGATCGCGGTCTGCGGGATGATCTCGACGCCGGCCGGGCAGGCGTTGCCGAACAGCTGGCCCGACTTGCCGAGCGCGACGAACGCGGACGACTGCAGGACGGCCAGACCCAGGGTCAGGTACCGGGTGTACTGCGTGATCTTCGCCTGGCCGGACTGGCCCTCCTTGCGCAGCTGCTCGAGCCGCGGGATCACGACGGTCAGCAGCTGCAGGATGATCGACGCGGTGATGTAGGGCATGATGCCCAGCGCGAACACCGACAGCGAGAGCAGCGCTCCGCCGGAGAAGAGGTTCAGCAGGCTGAAGATCCCGTTGGTGTCCCCCGCCTGTGCGTTCTTGATGCACTCCTGGACGTTGCCGTAGGAGACGCCGGGGCTGGGAATGGTGGCACCGAGCCGGTAAAGCGCGATGATGGCCGCCGTGAACAGCAGCTTCTTGCGCAGGTCAGGCGTCTTGAACGCACTGAGAAACGCGGAGAGCAACTCTATCCTCCTGCGCGAGGCGACCTTTTCGGGGTCGGTGGCGGGGGCGTGACGGGATGGCTACGGGACGAATCCCATAGCTGGGTTTGGACTGTAACAGTCCAAGGGTGGTTCTGCTCAGGGGTGTCGACACATTATTTGCCTCGGTGCCCCTGGACCTGTGCTAAAAGCAAGGCGCCGACTGCCGACTCCACAGAAGGAAGCAGCAGCCGGCGCCCTGATTGCCCGTGCTTAACAGCTCGGTAGCTTGCCACCGAGCCTGCCTGGCTTACAGCTCGGTGGCGGTGCCACCGGCGGCGGCGATCTTCTCCTTGGCGGACGCGCTGAACGCGTGCGCCGAGATCTGGAGAGCGATGCCGCCGAGGTCGCCGGTGCCGAGCACCTTGACCGGCTGGCCCTTGCGGACCGCGCCGGCCTCGGCCAGCTCCTGCGGGCCGACCTGGCCGCCGTTCGGGAACAGCTCGGCCAGCCGGTCCAGGTTCACGACCTGGAACACGACCTTGAACTTGTTCTTGAAGCCCTTCAGCTTCGGCAGGCGCATGTGGATGGGCATCTGCCCGCCCTCGAACGCCGCCGAGACCTGGTAACGGGCCTTCGTACCCTTCGTACCGCGACCGGCGGTCTTACCCTTGGAGCCCTCACCGCGACCGACACGGGTCTTCGCGGTCTTGGCGCCGGCTGCCGGACGGAGGTGGTGGACCTTGATCGTCATCAGTCGACCTCCTCAACCTTGACCAGGTGGTTCACCGTGAAGATCATCCCGCGAATCTCGGGACGGTCCTCCTTGACGACCACATCGTTGATCCGCTTCAGGCCGAGCGAACGCAGCGACTCGCGCTGGTTGAACTTGGCACCGATCTCGGACCGGACCTGCGTAACCTTCAGCCGCGCCATCACGCACCCGCTCCCGCGCGCAGTGCCAGCATGCGGGCCGGGGCCACGTCCTCGACCGGCAGACCGCGGCGAGCGGCGACAGCCTCGGGCGACTCCAGCATCCGCAGCGCCTTCACGGCGGCGTGGACGATGTTGATCGGGTTGGACGAGCCGAGGCTCTTGGAGAGCACGTCGTGGATGCCGGCGCACTCCAGCACGGCACGCACCGGGCCACCGGCGATGACACCGGTACCAGCGCTCGCCGGCTTCAGCAGGACGACGCCCGCGGCGTCCTCGCCCAGCACCGGGTGCGGGATGGACGAACCGATCCGCGGCACCTTGAAGAAGTGCTTCTTGGCCTCCTCGACACCCTTGGCGATCGCCGCGGGCACCTCCTTGGCCTTGCCGTAGCCGACGCCGACCGTGCCGTCGCCGTCGCCCACCACGACCAGCGCGGTGAAGCTGAACCGACGACCGCCCTTGACGACCTTCGCGACGCGGTTGATCGTGACGACCCGCTCGATGTGCGGGGTCTTCTCGACCGGCGCGCGGTCCCGGCCGCCGTCGCGACGGTCGCCGCGACCGCGACGCTGACCGTCGCCGGACTCGTTGCTGTTACCGGACCCGGAGCCCCGGCGCTGTGGACCTGCCATTATTCGATCCACTCCTTCCTAGAACTCGAGCCCGCCGCTGCGGGCCGCGTCCGCCAGAGCCGCAATACGGCCGGCGTAGCGGTTGCCGCCACGGTCGAACACAACCTTGCTGATGCCCGCGGCCTTGGCGCGCTCGGCCACCAGAGCGCCCACCTTCGTGGCGAGGTCGCTCTTGGTGCCCTCGGCGCCCCGGATCGAGGCGTCCATGGAAGAGGCCGACACGAGGGTGTGACCCTTGATGTCGTCCACGATCTGCACGGTGATCTGCCGCAGGCTGCGGGTGACCACCAGACGCGGCCGCTCCGCCGTTCCGCTGAGGTTCTTGCGGATCCGGAAGTGCCGGCGCGCCTTGCCGACGGCGCGCTGAGCCGCGACGCCGCTGCGGCGCTTGAGGAGCTGGGCGCTCACTTCTTACCTGCCTTTCCAGCCTTGCGGCGGATGACCTCGTCCGTGTACTTGACACCCTTGCCCTTGTAGGGCTCCGGCGGACGGATCTTCCTGATCTTCGCGGAGACCTCGCCGACCAGCTGCTTGTCGATACCCGACACGTGGAACAGCGTCGGCCGCTCCACCGTGAAGGTGATGCCCGCGGGGGCGGTCACCAGCACCGGGTGCGAGAAGCCCAGGGCGAACTCGAGGTCCGAGCCCTTGGCGGTGACGCGGTAACCCGTGCCGTTGATCTCCAGGCTCTTGCGGTAGCCCTCGGTGACGCCGACGATCATGTTGGCGACCAGGGTACGCGAGAGACCGTGCAGCTCCTTGGCGCGGCGCTCGTCGTTCGGGCGGCTGATGAGCAGCTCGCCGCTCTCACTGCGCTCGGCAGTGATCGGCTCGGCGAGGGTGTGCTCGAGAGCGCCCTTGGGGCCCTTGACCTTGACGGTCGGGCCATCGATGGTGATGTCGACCCCGGTCGGGACCGGGATCGCCTTACGTCCGATTCGCGACATTGCAGACCTTCCTCACCAGACGTAGGCGAGGACTTCCCCGCCCACCCCTCGCTTGCGGGCCTGCCGATCGGTGAGCAGTCCCTGGGACGTCGAGATGATCGCCACGCCCAGGCCGCCGAGCACCTTGGGGAGCTCCTGCGAACGGGCGTAGACCCGAAGGCCGGGCTTGGAGACCCGGCGGATGCCGGCGAGGCTGCGCTCACGGCTCGGGCCGTACTTGAGGTCGACCGTCAGCGTCTTGCCGACAGCCCCCTCCTCGGGCTCCTCAACCGCCCAGGCGGAGATGTAGCCCTCGGCCTTGAGGACCTCGGCGATGTTCGCCTTGATCTTCGAGTAGGGCATCTGCACCCGGTCGTGATACGCCTGGTTGGCGTTACGCAGACGCGTCAGCATGTCTGCGATTGGGTCGGTCATCGTCATGGTTTGTCTTAACCTCTCTCGCCGCGGTTCCGCCGGCTGCCGGACGATCCCGGCCGGGGCCTACGGCGAAGCAAGTATTCGGTCGCCAACGGCCCCTTGAGGCCGCTGGAGATGTGATCGTTTACCACGAAGCCTTCGACACGCCGGGCAGCTCGCCACGGTGCGCCATCTCCCGGATGCAGACCCGGCAGAGACCGAACTTCCGGTAGACGGACTTCGGCCGACCACACCGCTGGCAGCGGGTGTAGGCACGCACGGCGAACTTCGGCTTCGCGGCCGCCTTGATGATCAGCGCCTTCTTGGCCATATCAGTTCTCCTTGAACGGGAAGCCCAGCAGCTTCAGCAGCGCCCGGCCCTCATCGTCGGTCGTGGCGCTGGTCACCAGGGTGATGTCCATGCCCCGAACCGAGTCGATCCGGTCCTGGTCGATCTCGTGGAAGACCGACTGCTCGGTCAGACCGAACGTGTAGTTGCCGTGCCCGTCGAGCTTGCGCCCGTCCAGACCGCGGAAGTCACGGATACGCGGCAGGGCGATCGCCAGCAGCCGGTCCAGGAACTCCCACATGCGGTCGCCGCGCAGGGTCACCTTCGCGCCGATCGGCATACCCTCGCGCAGCTTGAACTGCGCGATGGACTTGGTCGCCTTCCGGATCTGCGGCTTCTGGCCGGTGATGGCCGTCAGGTCGCGAACCGCACCGTCGATCTTCTTGGCGTCGCGGGCGGCCTCGCCCACACCCATGTTCACGACGATCTTGGTCAGCCCCGGAACCTGCATCGGGTTGGCGTACTGGAACTGCTCACGCAGCGCCGGCACGATCTGCTCCCGGTACTTGGTCTTCAAGCGGGGAAGGGTCTTCTCAACAGTCGCCGTCGACATCACAGCTCCTTGCCGCTGCGGCGGGAGATACGGACCTTGCTGCCGTTCTCGTCGATCTTGTAACCCACCCGGGTCGGCTTCCCGTCCTCCAGGTACGCGACCTTCGAGACGTGGATCGGCGCTTCCTGAGTGACGATGCCGCCGCTCTTCGCGCCCCGCTGGGTGGTGCGGATCTTGGTGTGCTTCTTGATCCGGTTGACGCCCTCGACCAGGACCTTCTCGATCCTCGGGTAGGCCGCGATGACCTTGCCCTCGATGCCCTTGTCCTTGCCGGAGATCACCACTACGGTGTCGCCCTTCTTGATCTTCATGATCAGAGCACCTCCGGGGCGAGCGAAATAATCTTCATGAACCGCTTGTCCCGCAGCTCCCGGCCGACCGGGCCGAAGATGCGGGTACCGCGCGGGTCGCCACCGTCCTTGATGATGACAGCGGCGTTCTCGTCGAACTTGATGTACGAGCCGTCGGGCCGGCGCTTCTCCTTGGCCGTCCGGACGATGACCGCCTTGACGACATCGCCCTTCTTCACGCCGGCGCCCGGGATGGCGTCCTTGACGGTGGCCACGATGACGTCGCCGATGCTCGCGTAGCGCCGACCCGAACCACCGAGAACGCGGATGCACAGAATCTCCCGGGCACCCGTGTTGTCGGCGACTCGCAGTCGCGACTCCTGCTGGATCACGTCAACTCCTGTATGTCTGCCAGTTCTCCGGAACACCGAAGCTTGGCGGAACTCGTCCCCACCCCGCGGAACCGGGCGAACCGGCCCCGCGGAGCGTGGGCTGTCTTATTTGCCGGGGGAAGCCCAGCCGTCACTTGGCCTTCTCGAGGATCTCCACGACCCGCCACCGCTTGGTGGCGGACAGCGGACGAGTCTCCATCAGGAGCACCCGGTCACCGATGCCGCACGCGTTCTGCTCGTCGTGCGCCTTCAGCTTGCTGGCACGGCGCAGAACCTTGCCGTACAGCGGGTGCTTGACCCGGTCCTCGACCTCGACGACCACGGTCTTGTCCATCTTGTCGCTGACCACCAGGCCCTCGCGCACCTTACGCGAGGTCCGCTCGGCGGCCTTCTCGTTGGTCTCACTCATGTTGATTACGCCACCTCAGTCGGCGCGGCTGAGAGCCCCAGCTCGCGCTCACGCATGATCGTGTAGATCCGGGCGATGTCCTTGCGGATGACCTGCAGCCGCCGGTTGTTGTCCAGCTGCCCGGTCGCACCCTGCACGCGGAGGTTGAACAGCTCCGCCTTGGCCTCCCGCAGCTTCGTGACCAACTCCTCGCCGGAGAGTTCACGCAGCTCGGCCGACTTCGTGCCCGCCGCCATCACATTTCACCCACTTCACGCGTCACGATGCGGCACTTCATCGGGAGCTTGTGGATCGCGCGACGCATCGCCTCACGCGCGATCGCCTCGTTCGGGAACTGCATCTCGAAGAGAATGCGGCCCGGCTTGACGTTCGCGACCCACCACTCCGGCGAGCCCTTACCGGAACCCATCCGGGTCTCGGCGGGCTTCTTGGTCAGAGCCTGGTCCGGGTAGACCGTGATCCAGACCTTGCCACCACGACGAATGTGACGGGTCATCGCGATACGCGCCGACTCGATCTGGCGGTTCGTGACGTACGCCGACTCGAGCGCCTGGATGCCGAACTCGCCGAACACCACCCGGTTGCCGCCCTTCGACGCGCCACTGCGGTCGGGGTGGTGCGGCTTGCGGAAGCCCTTTGGGGGCTTGCGCGGCATCAGCATTGATCAGCCCTCCTGCGTCTGCACCGGCGCGGCCTCGGGAGCCGCCTCGGTGGTGTTCTCGGTACCGGCGGCAGCCGCGGCGGCCGCCCGGCCGGCCTCGGTGCCACCCGCGGTGGTGCCGGACGAGCCCGACCGGGTGCGGCGCGGCCGCTCCGGACGATCGGCCCGCTCACGACGCGGGCGCTGCGCGCCGGCGTCGGCCAGGGCCTCACGGCCCGGGACGGCGTCACCCTTGTAGATCCAAACCTTCACGCCGATGCGGCCGAAGGTCGTACGCGCCTCGAAGAAGCCGTACTCGATGTTGGCCCGCAGCGTGTGCAGCGGAACCCGGCCCTCGCGGTAGAACTCCGTGCGGCTCATCTCGGCGCCGCCCAGGCGGCCCGAGACCTGCACCCGGATGCCCCGCACGAGCGGGTTCTTCATCGCCGACTGCATCGACTTGCGCATCGCACGACGGAAGCTGACCCGGCTGGACAGCTGCTCGGCGACGCCCTGCGCCACGAGCTGCGCGTCCGACTCGGGGTTCTTCACCTCGAGGATGTTCAGCTGGACCTGCTTGCCGGTGAGCTTCTCCAGCTCACCGCGCAGGCGCTCGGCCTCCGCACCCTTCCGGCCGATGACGATGCCCGGCCGGGCGGTGTGGATGTCGACGCGCACCTTGTCGCGGGTCCGCTCGATGTCGACCTTGGAGATGCCGGCGCGCTCGAGGCCCTTCGACATCATCTTCCGGATCTTGACATCCTCGCCGATGTAGTCCTTGTACAGCTTGTCGGCGTACCAGCGGGACTTCCAGTCGGTCGAGATGCCGAGCCGGAAGCCGGTCGGGTGAACTTTCTGACCCATTACTCGGTCTCCTCCTGCTCGGCGGTCTCGGCCTGGGCGGGCGCGGCCTTCGCCGGCGTCGCCTTCGCGGCCGCTGCCTTCTTCGCGGCCCGAGCCGGCGTACGCGGAGCGACGGCCTCCACCTCGATGGTGATGTGGCACGTGCGCTTGCGGATGCGGTACGCCCGGCCCTGCGCCCGCGGCCGGAACCGCTTCAGCGTCGGACCCTCGTCCACGTACGCGGCGCTGACCAGGAGCGCGTCCGGGTCCAGCCGCTCGTTGTTCTCCGCGTTCGCGATGGCACTGGCGAGCACCTTGTACACGGGCTCACTGGCCGCCTGCGGCGCGAACTGCAGCACCGTGAGAGCCTCCTTCGCGGGCAGACCGCGGACGAGGTTCACCACACGGCGCGCCTTGGTGGCGGACAGGCCCACGTGGCGGGCTACAGCCCGGGCACCGGGCGCCTGCGCGTCCTGGGTAGGCATTTCGTGTTTCCCCTTGATCCTCAACGGTCCACCGTCAGCGACGGCGGCTCTTCCGGTCGTCCTTCTCGTGACCCTTGAACGTGCGGGTCAGCGCGAACTCGCCGAGCTTGTGCCCGACCATCGCTTCGCTCACGAAGACCGGGACGTGCTTGCGTCCGTCGTGCACCGCGATCGTGTGCCCGAGCATCTCGGGGATGATCGTGGAACGCCGCGACCAGGTCTTGATGACGTTCTTGGAGCCCTTCTCGTTCTGAACTTCCACCTTCTTGAGCAGGTGGCCGTCGATGAACGGGCCCTTCTTCAGGCTGCGAGGCATCTTCTATCTCCCTCAGCCGCGCTTGCGGTTCGCGTAGCGGCGGCGAACGATCAGCCGGTCACTCGGCTGGCCCTTACGACGGGTGCGGCCCTCGGGCTTACCCTGCGGGTTCACCGGGTGGCGACCACCGGAGGTCTTGCCCTCACCACCACCGTGCGGGTGGTCGACCGGGTTCATGGCGACACCACGGACGGTCGGGCGCTTGCCCTTCCAGCGCATGCGGCCGGCCTTGCCCCAGTTGATGTTGGACTGCTCGGCGTTGCCGATCTCGCCAACCGTGGCGCGGCAGCGGACGTCCACCTTGCGGATTTCGCCGGACGGCATACGCAGCGTGGCGTAGTCCTCCTCGCGACCCAGCAGCTGGATGCCGGTGCCCGCGGAACGGGCCAGCTTCGAGCCACCGCCCGGGCGCAGCTCCACGTTGTGCACCGTGGTGCCGACCGGGATGTTGCGCAACGGCAGGTTGTTGCCCGGCTTGATGTCCGCGCCGGTGCCCGACTCGACCGCGTCGCCCTGCTTCAGGTCCTTCGGCGCCAGGATGTAGCGCTTCTCGCCGTCGGCGTAGTGCAGCAGCGCGATCCGCGCGGTGCGGTTCGGGTCGTACTCGATGTGCGCGACCTTGGCGGGGATGCCGTCCTTGTCCGCCCGCTTGAAGTCGATCAGACGGTACTGACGCTTGTGACCGCCGCCCTGGTGCCGGGTGGTGATCCGGCCGTGGACGTTGCGGCCGCCCTTCTTGGGCAGCGGCACGACGAGCGACTTCTCCGGGGTAGACCGGGTGATCTCCGCGAAGTCGGCGACACTGGAGCCACGGCGGCCCGGCGTCGTCGGCTTGTACTTACGAATAGCCATTGTCTTATACCCCTCAGCTCACCGGTCCGCCGAAGACCTCGATGCGGTCTCCATCGGCCAGCTTCACCATGGCGCGCTTGGTGTCCTTGCGCTTGCCCCAACCGTTGCGGGTCCGCTTGCGCTTGCCCTCGCGGTTGAGCGTGTTCACCGTGAGCACGCGTACGTTGAAGATCTGCTCGATCGCGATCTTGATCGCGGTCTTGTTGGCATCCGGGTGCACGAGGAACGTGTACCAGTTGCGCGTGAGCTCGCTGTAGCTCTTCTCGGAGACGACCGGGGCGACGATGATGTCCCGCGGGTCGGCGATGGTGGTCACTTGTCACCCTCCTCGGTGCCCGTACGAACGCCGAGGAACTCCTCCAGCGCCTCCTTCGTGAAGATCACGTGGTCGGCGACGAGGACGTCGTACGTGTTGAGCTGGCCGGCCTCGAGGAGGTGCACCAGCGGCAGGTTGCGCAGGCTGACCCAGTTCAGCTCGTCCTCCGCGCCCAGCACGACCAGCGACTTCGCCTCGTCGACGCCGATCGCCTTCAGAGTGGCCAGAGCCGCCTTCGTCGACGGCTGCTCGCCGTCCACGAACGCCTCGACCACGTGCACCCGGCTCTCGCGCGCCCGGTCCGAGAGGGCGCCACGCAGCGCGGCGGCCTTCATCTTCTTCGGGGTGCGCTGGCTGTAGTCACGCGGCACGGGGCCGTGGACGACGCCACCACCGGCGAACTGCGGCGCCCGGGTCGAACCCTGGCGAGCGCGACCGGTGCCCTTCTGCTTGTACGGCTTCCTGCCACCACCGGACACCTCGCCGCGGGACTTCGCCTTGTGCGTACCCTGACGGGCCGCGGCGAGCTGCGCCGTGACGACCTGGTGCATCAGCGGGATGTTGGCCTGGACGTCGAAGATGTCGCTGGGCAGCTCGACCGAACCGGCCTTGGCACCGTCGACGCCGATAACGTCAACCGCGGTCACTTCTTCGCACCACCCTTCTTGTCCTTCGCCGCCGAGCGAACCAGCACCAGGGCGCCCTTGGGGCCCGGGATGGCGCCGCGCACCAGCAGCAGGTTGTTCTCCGCGTCCACCGCCTGAACCGTCAGGCCCTGCGCGGTGTACCGCACGCCACCCATCCGGCCGGCCATGCGTACGCCCTTGAAGACGCGACCGGGGGTCGCGCAGGCGCCGATGGAGCCCGGCGAGCGGTGCTTGCGCTCGACACCGTGCGAGGACTTCAGGCCGTGGAAGCCGTGACGCTTCATCACACCCGCGAAGCCCTTGCCCTTGGTCTTACCGGTCACGTCGATGGCCTGGCCGGCCGCGAACGTGTCGACGGTGAGTTCCTGGCCGAGCGTGTACTCGCCGGCGTCAGCCGTGCGCAGCTCGACGATGTGCCGACGGGGCGCGACGCCGGCCTTGGCGAAGTGACCACCGCGCGGCTTGTTGACCTTCCGCGGGTTGATCGCGCCATAGGCGAGCTGAACGGCCGAGTAACCGTCGACGTCGGCGGTGCGGACCTGGGTCACCACATTCGGGCTGACCTCGACGACCGTCACCGGCACGACCTTGTTGTTGTCCCACAGCTGGGTCATGCCCAGCTTGGCGCCCAGGAGGCCCTTGACTTGCCTGTCCATGAGTGTCCGGTCCCTACAGCTTGATCTCGATGTCGACGCCTGCCGGCAGGTCGAGACGCATAAGCGAGTCGACCGTCTTGGGGGTCGGGTCGATGATGTCGATCAGACGCTTGTGCGTACGCATCTCGAAGTGCTCGCGCGAGTCCTTGTACTTGTGCGGCGAGCGGATCACGCAGAAGCGGTTGATCTCCGTGGGCAGCGGCACCGGGCCCGCGACCTGAGCGCCCGTACGAGTCACCGTCTCGACGATCTTGCGTGCCGACGAGTCGACGACCTCGTGGTCGTAGGCCTTGAGCCGGATGCGGATCTTCTGTCCCGCCATGGTGGCTTCTGTTTCCTTCTCTCGTTGTGACCCTCGCCGGAGTGTGTCCGCCGGCGGTTTCAGGCCGTCCGCTCTCTTCTTGTCAACCCGTCTGAGCTGCTCAATCAGAGCTCGTCCGGCTGGTCCTTCCGACCCCCGCGGTCGGGCGTGTCGCGCGTCGGGCCAGTCTGCATCCCCACAAGGGTTGGGATTGACCCGGCGAGCGTCACGCCCGCACAAGGGGCTGGGCGACGCCTGCGATCGCCGTCTTCAGACGGATCGCCGGCCCCGCGGTGGCCGGCGCACCGACGCCCACATCAGTGGGCAGGCACGAACCAGCCGCAACGCAACCTGTTCATTATGCCGTACTGGGTGCGGCAATGTGAAATCGGGGTGCCGACCTTCACGCCGGGCGAGCCTGGCATGTGGCCCAGATCATGCAGCGGGCGCCCCGACGGATCGGGGCGCCCGCTGATGGATCACTTGAGGATCTTGGTGACCCGGCCGGCGCCGACGGTGCGGCCACCTTCCCGGATCGCGAACCGCAGGCTCTCCTCCATGGCGATGGGCTGGATCAGCTTCACCGTCATGTTGGTGGTGTCGCCCGGCATGACCATCTCGGTGCCCTCGGGCAGCGTGACGACGCCGGTGACGTCCGTGGTACGGAAGTAGAACTGCGGACGGTAGTTCTGGAAGAACGGGGTGTGGCGGCCACCCTCCTCCTTGGAGAGGATGTAGACCGTCGCCTCGAACTCGGTGTGCGGGGTGGTCGTGCCCGGCTTGATGACGACCATGCCGCGCTCGACCTCCTCACGCTTGATACCGCGCAGGAGCAGACCGACGTTCTCTCCGGCACGCGCGTCATCGAGGGTCTTGCGGAACATCTCGATCGCGGTGACCTTGGTCTTGAGCGCCTTGTCCTTGATGCCGATGATCTCGACATCCTCGTTCGGGAGCAGGACGCCACGCTCGACACGACCGGTGACGACGGTGCCACGACCGGTGATCGTGAACACGTCCTCAACGGGCATGAGGAACGGCTTCTCGGTCTCACGCTCGGGCTGCGGGATCGCGGTGTCGACCGCGTCCATCAGACCGAGGAGAGCCTGGGTCCACTCCGCGTCGCCCTCGAGCGCCTTGAGCGCCGACACCCGCACGACCGGGACGTCGTCGCCCGGGAACTCGTAGGTGCTCAGCAGCTCGCGGACCTCGAGCTCGACGAGGTCGAGCAGCTCGGCGTCGTCGACCATGTCGGCCTTGTTGAGCGCCACGACGATGTACGGAACGCCGACCTGGCGGGCCAGGAGCACGTGCTCCTTGGTCTGCGGCATCGGGCCGTCGGTCGCCGCGACCACCAGGATCGCGCCGTCCATCTGCGCGGCACCGGTGATCATGTTCTTGATGTAGTCGGCGTGACCGGGGCAGTCGACGTGCGCGTAGTGCCGCGACTCGGTCTGGTACTCGACGTGAGCGATCGAGATGGTGATGCCGCGGGCCTTCTCCTCCGGCGCCTTGTCGATCTCGTCGAACGGCGTGTACGGGTTGAGGTCCGGGTACTTGTCGTGCAGGACCTTCGTGATGGCCGCCGTCAGCGTCGTCTTACCGTGGTCGATGTGACCAATGGTGCCGATGTTGACGTGCGGCTTAGTCCGCTCGAACTTCGCCTTCGCCACTGGTGTCCTCCTGTGGACTGTCTGGTTCGTACGCCCGACGGCGCCACACGGCGCTTTGGACTTCTCCTAGTCGCCTGACCGGCCACGATGACCGGTCAGGCGTTCCCCAACGCTAACGGCGAATTACTCGCCGGTCGCCTTCGAGATGATCTCCTTCGCGACGTTCGTGGGAACCTCGGCGTAGGAGTCGAACTGCATGCTGTAGCTCGCCCGGCCCTGCGTCTTCGACCGGAGGTCGCCGACGTAGCCGAACATCTCCGACAGCGGCACCAGGGCACGGACGACGCGGGCGCCGCCACGCTCCTCCATCGCCTGGATGATGCCGCGGCGGGAGTTCAGGTCGCCGATGACGTCACCCATGTTCTCCTCAGGAGTGGTGACCTCAACGGCCATCATCGGCTCGAGCAGTGCCGGGTCAGCCCTGCGGGCCGCCTCCTTCAGCACCATCGAGCCGGCGATCTTGAACGCCATCTCGGACGAGTCGACCTCGTGGTACTTGCCGTCCACCAGGGTCAGCTTGACGCCGACCAGCGGGTAGCCGGCGAGTACGCCGTACTGCATGGCGTCCTGCGCACCGGCGTCGACCGACGGGATGTACTCCTTCGGGATACGACCACCGGTGACGCCGTTGACGAACTCGTAAGTCGCCTCGCCGTCGAGCGGCAGCGGCTCGAGGGAGATGATCACCGACGCGTACTGGCCGGAACCACCGGTCTGCTTCTTGTGCGTGTACTCGACCTTGTCCACCGCGCGGCGGATGGTCTCGCGGTACGCGACCTGCGGCTTGCCGACGTTCGCCTCGACGTTGAACTCGCGCTTCATCCGGTCGACGAGGATTTCCAGGTGGAGCTCGCCCATGCCGGAGATGACCGTCTGGCCCGTCTCCTCGTCGTTCTTGACGCGGAAGGTCGGGTCCTCTTCGGCCAGCTTCTGGATGGCGGTGGAGAGCTTCTCCTGGTCGGCCTTGGTCTTCGGCTCGATCGCGACGTCGATGACGGGCTCCGGGAAGGTCATCGACTCCAGAATCACCGCGTTGGCCGGGTCGCACAGCGTGTCACCCGTGGTGGTCTGCTTCAGACCCTGGACGGCGATGATGTCACCAGCCTGCGCGGACGTACGCTCTTCGCGCTTGTTCGCGTGCATCTGGTAGATCTTGCCGATCCGCTCCTTGCGGTCCTTCGTGGAGTTGATGACCTGGGTGCCGGACTCGACCGTGCCCGAGTAGACCCGCACGTAGGTGAGCTTGCCCAGGTGCTTGTCGGTCTGGACCTTGAAGGCCAGGCCGGAGAAGGGCTCGCTGACGTCGGCGTGCCGCTCGACGACGGTCTCGCCGTCCATGAGCGTGCCGTCGATCGCCGGGATGTCCAGCGGAGACGGCAGGTAGTCGACGACGGCGTCCAGCATCGGCTGCACGCCCTTGTTCTTGAACGCGGAGCCGGTGACGACCGGGTTGACCTTACCGGCGATGGTGGCGCGACGGATCGCGGCCTTCAGCTCCTCCAGGGTGAACTCCCCACCCTCGAGGTACTTCTCCATGATGTCGTCGTCGGCCTCGGCGAGCGTCTCGAGCAGCTTGGTACGCCACTCCTCCGCCTGCGCCTGAAGGTCGGCCGGGACCTCCTCGACCGCGTAGTCCTCGCCCTTCTGGGTCTCGCCGCGCCAGGTGAGGGCGCGCATGCCCAGCAGGTCGACGACGCCGATGTGGTCGCCTTCGAGCCCGATCGGGATCTGCAGCACGAGCGGGGTCGCGTTGAGCCGGTCGATCATCATCTGCACGCAGCGGAAGAAGTCGGCGCCGGTCCGGTCCAGCTTGTTGACGAAGCACATACGCGGAACGTTGTACTTGTCAGCCTGACGCCAGACGTTCTCGGTCTGCGGCTCTACGCCGGCGACGCCGTCGTAGACCGCCACCGCACCGTCGAGTACGCGCAGCGACCGCTCGACCTCGACCGTGAAGTCGACGTGGCCGGGCGTGTCGATGATGTTGATCGGATGGCCCTTCCACTCGCACTTGGTGGCGGCAGAAGTGATCGTGATACCACGCTCCTGCTCCTGCTCCATCCAGTCCATCACGGCGGCGCCCTCGTGGACCTCGCCGATCTTGTGGGTGATGCCGGTGTAGAACAGGATGCGCTCGGTCGTGGTCGTCTTACCGGCGTCGATGTGCGCCATGATGCCGATGTTGCGGAGCTTGGCGAGCGCGGCGTTTGCGGCGGCCACTTTCGAGTTCCCTTCAGAAGGTGGGTTTACCTAGGTTCTGGGTGTCGGTGGGCCGGGCGTCCGGACGGGCCTGCGGCCCGGTCACCACCGACTGTGCTGTTGCTACCGCCGGATGAAATTCCGTCGACTGCGTCGAAGGAATTTCACCAACGGTAGTGAGCGAAGGCCTTGTTCGACTCCGCCATCTTGTGCGTGTCCTCGCGCCGCTTGACGGCGGCGCCGAGGCCGTTGCTGGCGTCCAGCAGCTCGTTCATGAGCCGCTCGACCATGGTCTTCTCCCGGCGAGCCTTGGAGTAGGTCACCAGCCAGCGCAGACCCAGCGTGGTCGCGCGGGCCGGGCGAACCTCGACCGGCACCTGGTAGGTCGCGCCACCGACACGGCGGCTGCGGACCTCGAGGGTCGGCTTGACGTTGTCCATCGCGCGCTTGAGCGTGACGACCGGGTCGGTGCCGGTCTTCTCGCGGCAGCCTTCGAGGGCGCCGTACACGATCCGCTCGGCGAGCTGACGCTTGCCTTCCTGCAGGATCTTGTTGACGAGCTGGGTGACCAGCGGCGAGCTGTACACCGGGTCGGCGATGAGCGGGCGACGCGGAGCAGGTCCCTTACGCGGCATCGTTACTTCTTCCCTTCCTTGACAAGCTTCGCGCCGTAACGGCTGCGCGCCTGCTTGCGGTTGCGGACGCCCTGGGTGTCCAGCGAACCACGAATGATCTTGTAACGAACGCCGGGGAGGTCCTTAACGCGGCCGCCACGAACGAGGACGATCGAGTGCTCCTGCAGGTTGTGACCCACGCCCGGGATGTAGGCGGTCACCTCGATCTGGCTGCTGAGCTTGACGCGAGCGACCTTCCGGAGAGCCGAGTTCGGCTTCTTGGGAGTGGTGGTGTACACGCGCGTGCACACGCCACGACGCTGCGGGCTGCCCTTGAGCGCCGGCGTCTTGGTCTTGCTCGTCTTGGCCTGGCGGCCCTTGCGGACCAACTGCTGAATAGTGGGCACCGGGTGTCTCCGCTCCCGTTCTCTCCTGTACAAGGTCGCTGGGTGCGACCAGGGTCTTCACACTGGATCGGCCGATGGACGTCTCCGCGACGCTCACCGGTCGGCCGAACCTGTATTCGACCGGCTCCGCCCGCGTCGCCGACCAGGGGATTCCCTGGGGCATCGCGGTCGTTGCCGACCCCCGCGGTCGGGCGTGTCGTCCGGTCCACGGGCCAGGCGCGCGATCACTCGCCCGCCGGGGTTTGCCGTTGTCGCGGTGCGCTGCCGACGCCTTGCGGCCGCCGTCCATCGCGCACGCACGATGAGCCCAGGCATGCCTGGGCACGAGGGGAAAGAGTACCCATCGCGAGCGCGCAGGTCAAAACGGGGGCTCCCGACCGATTTTCACCAGTCCGATTTCTCGTTGGGACACCCGTACCGTTTTCGCGGCACGCCTCACTCCAGGCCGCTCCACGAACAGTCTACCCGCTCGGTTCGTCCGCGTCGCACGGGATCGGCGGCTGTGAGCGGGCCCACCGGGCTGCGATGGCGCGTACGCAGGTCAGGCTCGCGTCGCCACCAGCAGGATGGCCGAGATCACAGCGATGACCGTCACGACGACGCCGACCCCGCCGCAGATCAGCCCGCTGATGGCCAAACCCTTGCCGGTCAACGCCGACGATCGCCGGATCTGGCGCAGCCCGAGCGCGCCGAGCACCACCGCGCCGCCGCTCAACACCAGGGCCAGCACCGCGAACGCACCGGCGGCGAGCGCACCCCAGTCGGCGCTCGTGGCGGCCAACGCGAAGAGCGCCACGATCCCGCTGACGAGCAGTCCGGCGATCCCGGCGGCCAGGCTGCCCGAGGCCAGCCCGGTCAGGATCGGGCGGATCGGCAGGATGGCCAGGCCGTAGGGCGTACCGGGGACGGGTTCGATCCGGGCCGGCGGCGGGAACCGCACGGGCGGGATCGGGGCCGGCATACCGGTCGACTGGGTCACGTCTGCGATCCTCGCACACTCCCCTGATCGGCGTCTCGGCTCGCGCTGCTGAGGAGGCTCTCGACCGAGCCGCCAGAAGTGCAGTCAGAAGTTGCGGTCAGTTCACGCCCGGCGGAAAGTCATGGTTCGGATTCGCCGACCGCAACAGCACGCCGATGGTCACGGCCGCACAGACAGCGAGCACCGCGAGCCCCAGCGCGATCCAGGCGAGCAGCTGTCCGCGTACCGCCAGCCGATCGCCGGTGCGCCAGCCCTGCCCGTCCGCTATCTCGCCGCGAGCCTGCCGGGCCAGGGCCAACGCCACGACGGCCGGGACCACGCCGCCCACGAGCAGGCCCGTGGCCACGGCAATCCATCCCAAGATGTACGCGGTCAGGGCCTTGCTGTCGCGGATCGGCTCCGGATCGTCCGGGTGTCGCATTCGCGTAGATTATCAACGCGACGCGGCCCGCGATCGGAAGTGATCGCGGGCCGCGTCTTGCGTTTGTTCAGCAGATCTCGAAGATCAGCGGTACGCACCGAAGTCGAAGTCGTCCAGCGGGACGGCCAGACCGCTCGCCGGGCCGAACCCGTAGTCGGTCTCGCCGTAGGCGGCGGTCATCGAGTAGACCTTCGCCTTCGCCTCCTCGGTCGGCTCCACCCGGATGTTGCGGTACTTGCTGATGCCGGTACCGGCCGGGATGAGCTTACCGATGATGACGTTCTCCTTGAGGCCGATGAGCGAGTCGCTCCGGCTGTTGATCGCCGCTTCGGTGAGCACCCGGGTCGTCTCCTGGAAGGAGGCGGCCGAGAGCCACGACTCGGTGGCGAGCGACGCCTTCGTGATACCCATCAGCACCGGACGTCCGGCCGCGGGCTCGCCGCCCTCGGACACGACGCGCCGGTTCTCCGACTCGAACTGAGCCCGGTCGACCAGCACACCCGGCAGGAACTCGGTCGCGCCGGAGTCGATGACCGTGACGCGCTTGAGCATCTGCCGAATGATGATCTCGATGTGCTTGTCGTGGATCATCACGCCCTGCGACCGGTAGACCTCCTGGACCTCCTGGGTCAGGTGGACCTGCACCGCCCGCGGGCCGAGCACCCGGAGGAGCTCGTGCGGGTCGATGGTGCCCTCGGTCAGCTTCTCGCCGACCTCCACGTGCGCGCCGTCGTGCACCCGAAGGCGTACGCGCTTGGAGATCTTGTCGTGGACGATCTCGTCGCTGCCGTCGTCCGGCACGATGATGATCTTCCGCGACCGGTCGCCGTCCTCGATCCGGATCCGGCCCGGGGTCTCCGCGATCGGCGCCTTGCCCTTGGGCACTCGCGCCTCGAAGATCTCCTGGACACGGGGCAGACCCTGGGTGATGTCCTCACCCGCGACACCACCGGTGTGGAAGGTACGCATCGTCAGCTGCGTACCGGGCTCACCGATGGACTGGGCCGCGATGATGCCGACCGCCTCGCCGACGTCGACCGTCTTACCGGTCGGCAGCGACCGCCCGTAGCAGGCGGCGCAGACGCCGAGCTTCGACTCACAGGTCAGCACACTCCGCACTCGAACCGTCTCGACACCGGCCTTGACCAGCGCGTCGATGATGATCGAGTTGAGGTCGACACCCCGGGACGCGACGAGCTTGCCCGCGTCGTCGGTGACGTCGTCGGCGAGCGTACGCGCGTGGCCGCCGGTCTCCGCGAACTCGTGCACGACCACCGTGCCGTCGGCGCGCTCGCCGACGTGGATCGGGATGGCCCGGTCGGTGCCGCAGTCCTCTTCGCGGATGATGACGTCCTGCGAGACGTCCACCAGACGACGGGTCAGGTAACCCGAGTCGGCGGTACGCAGCGCGGTGTCGGCCAGACCCTTACGAGCACCGTGGGTCGAGATGAAGTACTCCAGCACCGAAAGACCCTCGCGGAACGAGGACTTGATCGGACGCGGGATGATCTCGCCCTTCGGGTTGGCCACCAGACCACGGATCGCGGCGATCTGGCGCAGCTGGAGCAGGTTACCGCGGGCGCCCGAGTGGATCATCTTCCACAGCGAGCCCTCCTGCGGCAGGGCCGTCTCCATCTCCTTGGCGACCTCGTTGGTCGCCTTGGTCCAGATCTGGATCAGCTCGCCCCGGCGCTCCTCAGAGGTCATGAGGCCGCGCTGGTACTGCTTGTCGATCCGCTCGGCCTCCTTCTCGTAGCGCTCGAGGATGCCCTTCTTGGCCGGCGGCTGGACGACGTCCTCGATGCCGATGGTCACGCCGGACCAGGTGGCCCAGTGGAACCCGGCTTCCTTGAGCGCGTCGAGCGTCGCCGCCAGGGCGACCTTCGGGAAGCGCTCGGCGAGGTCGTTGACGATCGCCGAGAGCTGGCCCTTGCGGATCTCGTAGTTCACGAAGCGGTAGCCGACCGGCAGCGTCTCGTTGAACAGGACCCGGCCGAGGGTGGTGTCCACGATCAGCGGCTGACCGGGCTCCCAGTCCTCCGGGGCCTCCCACTCGGGCTTGCCCACTCCGTTGTCCACGCCGATCAGGCCGTCGAGGCGGATCTTGACCGGCGCCTGCAGGTGCAGCTCGCCCTGGTCGTACGCCATCCGCGCCTCGGCGTCCGTGCTGAACGCCCGGCCCTCGCCGATCAGACCGTTCCGCAGGTGCGTCAGGTGGTAGAGCCCGATGACCATGTCCTGGGTGGGCATGGTGACCGGCTTGCCGTCGGCCGGCTTGAGGATGTTGTTCGAGGACAGCATCAGGATGCGGGCCTCGGCCTGCGCCTCAGCCGACAGCGGCACGTGCACCGCCATCTGGTCGCCGTCGAAGTCCGCGTTGAACGCGGTGCAGACGAGCGGGTGGATCTGGATCGCCTTGCCCTCGACCAGCTGCGGCTCGAAGGCCTGGATGCCCAGACGGTGCAGGGTCGGCGCGCGGTTCAGCAGAACCGGGTGCTCGGTGATGACCTCTTCGAGGACGTCCCACACGACCGGCCGCTGACGCTCGACCATCCGCTTGGCGGACTTGATGTTCTGCGCGTGGTTCAGGTCGACCAGACGCTTCATCACGAACGGCTTGAACAGCTCCAGCGCCATCTGCTTGGGCAGACCGCACTGGTGCAGCTTCAGCCGCGGGCCGACGACGATGACCGACCGGCCGGAGTAGTCCACGCGCTTGCCGAGCAGGTTCTGCCGGAACCGGCCCTGCTTGCCCTTGAGCATGTCGGACAGCGACTTCAGCGGGCGGTTGCCCGGCCCGGTGACCGGACGGCCGCGCCGGCCGTTGTCGAACAGCGCGTCGACGGCCTCCTGCAGCATCCGCTTCTCGTTGTTCACGATGATCTCGGGCGCGCCGAGGTCGATCAGACGCTTGAGGCGGTTGTTGCGGTTGATCACGCGACGGTAGAGGTCGTTCAGGTCGCTCGTGGCGAAGCGGCCACCGTCGAGCTGCACCATCGGGCGCAGGTCCGGCGGGATGACCGGTACGCAGTCCAGGACCAT
The DNA here is from genome assembly GCF_024172085.1 of Hamadaea flava. Classification (NCBI taxonomy): domain Bacteria; kingdom Bacillati; phylum Actinomycetota; class Actinomycetes; order Micromonosporales; family Micromonosporaceae; genus Hamadaea; species Hamadaea flava. Next base: position 4,375,910 of record NZ_JAMZDZ010000001.1, read on the forward strand.
GCCGAGCGGCGAGTTGTTGGTGTTCAGGAACGCCGCCACGACCTTCAGCCGCTTGAGCGCCCGGATCTTCCGCTGGCCCTTGCCGGTGCGGATGGTCTCCCGGAGCGAGTCGGCCTCGTCGCTGAGGTCCATGTTCTCCAGCAGCGCCTTGATCGCCTCGGCGCCCATGCCGCCCGTGAAGTACTCGCCGAACCGGTCGCGCAGCTCCCGGTAGAGCAGCTCGTCGGTGACCAGCTGCTTCGAGTCCAGCTTCCGGAAGGTGTCGAGTACCTCGTCGAGCCGGTCGATCTCGCGCTGCGCCTTGTCCCGGATCTGGCGCATCTCGCGCTCGCCGGACTCCTTGACCTTGCGGCGCACGTCGGCCTTGGCGCCTTCGGCCTCCAGCTCGGCCAGGTCGGCCTCGAGCTTGGCGGCGCGCTTCTCGATCTCGGCGTCGCGGGCGTTCTCGGCCTGGCGCTTCTCCGCGAAGATCTCGTTCTCGATGGTCGAGAGATCGCGGTGACGCGCCTCGGTGTCAACGCTCGTGATGACGTAGGAAGCGAAGTAGATGATCTTCTCAAGGTCCTTCGGAGCCAGGTCGAGCAGGTAGCCCAGCCGGCTCGGGACGCCCTTGAAGTACCAGATGTGCGTCACCGGAGCGGCGAGCTCGATGTGGCCCATCCGCTCACGACGCACCTTGGACCGGGTCACCTCGACGCCACACCGCTCACAGACGATGCCCTTGAAGCGGACCCGCTTGTACTTACCGCAGTAGCACTCCCAGTCCCGCTGCGGACCGAAGATCTTCTCGCAGAAGAGTCCGTCCTTCTCGGGCTTCAGGGTGCGGTAGTTGATGGTCTCGGGCTTCTTGACCTCGCCGTGCGACCAGCGTCGAATGTCTTCCGCGCTCGCCAAGGCGATTCGCAGCTCATCGAAGAAGTTAACGTCGAGCACTTAATTTCCTTCTGGCTCGTTCTTGCCTAGGTCGTCTTCGTGGGGTGAGCCGGGGGCCTCGCGGCCCCCGGCAAGCACCTTGATCAGACTTCGTCGACGCTGATCACGCCTTCATTGGGCCGGCGGGACAAGTCGATGCCCAGCTCCTCGGCCGCCCGGAACACCTCGTCGTCGGTCTCCCGCATCTCCAGGGCGACGCCGTCGCTGGAGAGGACCTCCACGTTCAGGCAGAGCGACTGGAGTTCCTTGAGGAGGACCTTGAACGATTCCGGGATACCCGGCTCGGGGATGTTCTCGCCCTTGACGATCGCCTCGTAGACCTTCACCCGGCCGAGGACGTCGTCGGACTTGATGGTGAGCAGCTCCTGCAACGCGTACGCCGCGCCGTAGGCCTGCATCGCCCAGCACTCCATCTCACCGAAACGCTGACCACCGAACTGCGCCTTACCACCCAGCGGCTGCTGCGTGATCATCGAGTACGGACCGGTCGACCGAGCGTGGATCTTGTCGTCGACCAGGTGGTTCAGCTTCAGGATGTAGATGTAGCCCACCGCGATCGGGTCCGGCAGCGGCTCACCGCTGCGGCCGTCGAACAGCTGGGCCTTGCCGGACGCCCCCACGAGCTGCTTGCCGTCACGGTTCGGCAGCGTCGAGGCGAGCAGACCGGTGATCTCCTCCTCCTTGGCGCCGTCGAAGACCGGCGTGGCGACGTTCGTGTCGGGCACCGACTCGTGAGCGTCGATCGACCGGAGAGCCTTCTTCCAGTCCGCGTCCTCGCCCTCGATCTTCCAGCCGGTCTTGGCCACCCACCCGAGGTGGGTCTCCAGGACCTGCCCGATGTTCATTCGCGAGGGGACACCCAGCGGGTTGAGCACGATGTCGACCGGCGTGCCGTCCTCGAGGAACGGCATGTCCTCGACCGGAAGGATCTTGGAGATGACGCCCTTGTTGCCGTGGCGGCCCGCGAGCTTGTCACCGTCCTGGATCTTCCGCTTCTGGGCCACGTAGACCCGGACCAGCTCGTTCACACCCGGAGGCAGCTCGTCGCCGTCCTCACGGGAGAAGGTGCGTACGCCGATGACCGTGCCGGTCTCGCCGTGCGGAACCTTCAGCGAGGTGTCCCGGACCTCACGCGCCTTCTCGCCGAAGATCGCGCGGAGCAGCCGCTCCTCCGGGGTCAGCTCGGTCTCGCCCTTGGGCGTCACCTTGCCGACCAGGATGTCGCCGGGGACGACCTCGGCGCCGATCCGGATGATGCCGCGCTCGTCGAGGTCCGCGAGCATCTCCTCGCTGACGTTCGGGATGTCGCGGGTGATCTCCTCCGGGCCGAGCTTGGTGTCCCGGGCGTCGACCTCGTGCTCCTCGATGTGGATCGAGGTGAGCACGTCCTCCTGCACGAGGCGCTGCGACAGGATGATCGCGTCCTCGTAGTTGTGGCCCTCCCACGGCATGAACGCGACCAGCAGGTTGCGTCCGAGCGCCATCTCGCCCTCGTCGGTGCAGGGACCGTCGGCGATGACCTGGCCGGCCTCGACGCGGTCGCCCTCGAAGACGACGGGCTTCTGGTTGACGCAGGAGCCCGAGTTGGAGCGGCGGAACTTGTGCAGCAGGTACGTGCGGCGGTGACCGTCGTCCTGGTGAACCGTCACGTAGTCGGCGCAGAGGTCCTCGACCACACCGCCGACCTCGGCCACGACCACGTCGCCGGCGTCGACCGCGGCCCGGTACTCCATGCCGGTGCCGACCAGCGGAGACTCCGCCTTGACCAGCGGCACGGCCTGACGCTGCATGTTCGCGCCCATCAGGGCCCGGTTGGCGTCGTCGTGCTCGAGGAACGGGATCATGGCGGTCGCGACCGACACCATCTGGCGCGGCGAGACGTCCATGTAGTCGACCTGCGTCGGCGCGACGAAGTCGACCTCGCCGCCCTTCCGGCGGACGAGCACCCGGTCGCCGACGAAGTGACCGTCGGCCATCAGCGGCTCGTTGGCCTGCGCGATGACGTGCCGGTCCTCTTCGTCCGCGGTCAGGTAGTCGATCTGGTCGCTCACACGACCCTCGACGACCTTCCGGTACGGCGTCTCGATGAAGCCGAACGGGTTGACCCGGGCGAAGGTGGACAGCGCGCCGATGAGGCCGATGTTCGGGCCTTCCGGCGTCTCGATCGGGCACATGCGGCCGTAGTGCGACGGGTGGACGTCACGAACCTCGAAGCCGGCGCGCTCCCGGGACAGACCACCCGGGCCGAGCGCCGACAGCCGGCGCCGGTGGGTCAGACCCGCGAGCGGGTTGGTCTGGTCCATGAACTGGGAGAGCTGCGACGTGCCGAAGAACTCCTTGATCGCGGCCACCACGGGGCGGATGTTGATCAGGGTCTGCGGCGTGATCGCCTCGACGTCCTGGGTCGTCATACGCTCGCGGACGACGCGCTCCATCCGGGACAGGCCGACACGGACCTGGTTCTGGATGAGTTCGCCCACGGTACGCAGCCGCCGGTTGCCGAAGTGGTCGATGTCGTCGGCCTCGTAGCCCTCTTCGCCCACGTGCAGGCGCGCGAGGTACTCGACGGTCGAGACGATGTCCTCTTCGGTCAGGACGCCCGTGGTGATCGGGACGTCGACCTCGAGCTTCTTGTTGAACTTGTAGCGACCGACCTTCGCGACGTCGTACCGCTTCGGGTTGAAGAAGAGGTTGTCGAGAAGGGTCTGCGCGTTCTCCCGCGTCGGCGGCTCGCCCGGACGCAGCTTGCGGTAGATGTCGAGCAGCGCCTCGTCCTGGCTGGCGATGTGGTCCTTCTCCAGCGTGGTCATGAGCAGCTCAGACCAGCCGAAGCGCTCCCGGATCTGGTCCGCGGACCAGCCGATCGCCTTCAGCAGGACGGTGACGGCCTGCCGGCGCTTGCGGTCGATCCGCACGCCGACGGTGTCGCGCTTGTCGATGTCGAATTCGAGCCAGGCGCCCCGGCTCGGGATGACCTTGACACTCGTCAGGTCACGGTCGGAGGTCTTGTCCGGCTCCTTGGTGAAGTAGACACCCGGAGAACGGACAAGCTGGGAGACGACGATCCGCTCCGTGCCGTTGATGATGAAAGTGCCCTTGGGCGTCATCATCGGGAAGTCACCCATGAACACCGTCTGGCTCTTGATCTCGCCGGTGGTGTTGTTGGTGAACTCTGCGGTAACGAAGAGCGGCGCGCAGTAGGTGAGGTCCTTCTCCTTGCATTCCTCGATCGAGGCCTTGACCTCTTCGAAGCGCGGGTTGGAGAAGGAAAGCGACATGGTGCCGGAGAAGTCCTCGATGGGACTGATCTCTTCGAGGATTTCTGCGAGGCCCGAGCGGGCGTGCTGATCAGCTGCCGAGCGGGTCTGCCAAGCCTCGTTGCCGACCAGCCAGTCGAAGGACTCGGTCTGGATGGCGAGAAGGTTGGGGACCTCTAGATGTTCGGTGATCCTGCCGAAGGAGATCCGGCGGGGAGCGAAAGCGCTCGACGTACGACTGGTCTTCGCAGGGCGGGAAGTTGCCAAGATACGTCCTTCCGAGGACCGGTGGTGCAACGGCCGTTACGCGTGCACTCCAACAACCCCTGATCCGGAACTACCGCGCGGAAGGTCCGCGGGAAGTCATCCCAGGCAGGGGCAGATAGAAGGGCAGCGCAAACTAGCAGTGTAGCCGGAAGGCACGCCGCTGTAAAGTCGCCACGGCAAGACCGGGCCAGACGTGTCGCACACCACCCTAACCCAGAGGGGCGACAGTTTCCCTCGAACAGATCGGGGACCGTCTCGGGTACTTCGGTGGCGACTGTCCTTTCTTCGGCAACCAGCGTTGTGTACTGACATCAGCGTGCCCTCCGCCGCCTGCCACGTCAAGACCATGCCGCATAACAGTGTGGGCGTGGCATCATGAGCCGTCGGCGAAGCCTGGCAAATCCGCCCGAGACCCCCCGCTGACCGGCCGAAAGACCCGTCGAGGAGCCATGACTTCGAACGTGCTGACCGCGCCCGCGACACGCCGGGCGCCCGCCCGCCAGACTCTCCGGCGTTACCTTCCGGCCCTGGTCGCGTGGGGTGTCGGGGCCCTGATCTTCCTCATCACGACGGCGTACCACTATCGCGTGCTGGGCACCGAGCCGCGTCCGGCCAAGCTGATCTTCGAGGACTGGCTCATCTGGGACTCAGGCCACTATCTCGACATCGCCGAACGTGGATACGACACCTTCGAACGGCACGCCTTCTTTCCCGCGTACCCACTGCTCCTGCACGCCAGCGACTATCTGCCCGGCGGGCAACGGGTGGCCGGCCCGATCGTCACGATGCTCGTCGCACTCGCGGCGCTGATCCTGATCCAGCGGCTCGCCGAGCATGAGTTCGACGGCCCGGTCGCGCGGCGTACGGTCTTCTATGTCGTGGCGTTCCCGACCGCGTTCTTCCTCTATGCCCCGTACAACGAAGGCTTGTTCATCGTCTTCGCGGTCGGCGCGCTCTATGCGGCGCGACGGGGGAACTGGTGGATCGCGGGACTCCTGGGCGGTCTCGCCGGCACTGTCCGGCTCTTCGGACTGCTTCTCCTGCTGCCCTTGGCGTACGAATATCTGCGGGTGCATCGCCGCCCCCGGTGGTCTGCGCTCGCGCTTCTCCTGGTCCCGGCCGGGCTTTTGGCGTACTCGTGGTATTGCTGGACGACCACCGGCGATGCCCTGGCCTTCGCGCATGCCCAGGACCACTGGCATCGGGCTTATCAATGGCCCGGCGTGCCGCAGTGGCACGCGTTGCGGCTGATCGGCGAGCAGCCGCTGCTCAGCGCACGGAGCCTGCTCTACGCGCAGCAGCTCGCGCTGTTCGGGCTCGGGCTGATCACCCTCGTGCTCGCGCTGGTGGGGCCGTTCCGGTTCCGCGCTGATCAGCGCTATCTCATCATGTACGCCGCGGCGCTGTTCCTGCCGCTGTTGATCACCGAGGTGGGGCCCGACGACCCGCTGGGTTCCCTCCCCCGGTTCCTTTTGGAGATCGTCCCGATCTTCTTCGTGCTCGGCCGGATCGGGGCGAGAGAGCTGCTGGACCGGACGCTCCTGCTGACCCTGATGTCGCTGAACGTGATCAACATCCTCACGTTCCTGCGTCGCGACACCTTCGTCTCCTGAGTACGCGAAAGGGGGCCGTGGATGTCCACGGCCCCCTTTCGGCAGAGGTCACTTGAGCGTGACGCCCGCGCCCTCAGCCTCGAGCTTGCCCTTGGCCTTGTCGGCGGTCTCCTTGTTGACCTTCTCGAGGATCGCCTTGGGGGCGGCCTCGACGAGGTCCTTGGCCTCCTTCAGACCCAGGCCGGTCAGCTCACGCACGACCTTGATGACCTGGATCTTCTTGCCACCGTCGTTCTCCAGGACGACGTCGAACTCGTCCTGCTCCTCGACGGCCGGAGCCTCCGCGCCGCCACCGGCGGCGGCAACGCCCGCGACGGCGACCGGCGCGGCGGCGGTGACCTCGAAGGTGCTCTCGAACTGCTTCACGAACTCGGAGAGCTCGATCAGGGTCATCTCCTTGAACGCGTCAAGGAGCTCCTCGGTGCTCAGCTTCGCCATGATTGTGGCGTCCTTTCTCAAACTACGAAAACGTTGATCGGTGGTGCCGGAGCCCGCAGGGCTACTCGGCGCCTTCCTTCGCGCGCTTGTCCTGCAGTGCGGCGACCGTGCGAACGGTCTTCGAAAGCGGGGCCTGGAGCACGGCCGCGGCCTTGCTCAGGTTCGCCTTCATGGCGCCGGCCAGCTTGGCCAGCAGCACATCGCGGGACTCCAGATCGGCGATCTTGGTGACCTCGGCCGCCGTGATCGCCTTGCCCTCGAAAACGCCACCCTTGATGACGAGGAGCGGGTTGGCCTTCGCGAAATCACGAAGGCTCTTCGCCGCCTCGACGGGGTCGCCGGAGACGAAGGCGAGCGCGGTAGGACCGGTGAACAGCGCATCGAGGCCTTCGATGCCCGCCTCGGTCGCGGCCCGCTTCGCGAGCGTGTTCTTCGCGACCGTGTAGCTGGTCGTACGGCCCAGCGAGCGCCGCAGCTCGGTCAGCTGCGCCACGGTCAGTCCGCGGTACTCGGTGAGCACGGTGGCCGGCGAGTTACGGAAGTTCTCGGTGAGCTCCGCAACGGCGCCCGCCTTGTCGGCCCGAATCGGCTTGTCCGCCATGTCCCTCCTCTCTCCTGCTTCGAGCTGGTCAGGTCGCGCCCGGTGGAACCCGGGCGGGGAGGAACCGAGAAAAGCAAAACGCCCCGGCGCAGGCGCACGGGGCTTCTTCGGCGCTGAGCGCCGGGAGCAAATCCGTCATCCTGCGCGGGTCGCCCGCTGTCGCGGGACCTTCGACCACGCCCTTGCGGGCGCGATGACCAGCGGTCTTTGGGTGAAACTCCAGTAACGATAGCGGACATCCGGTGACACGTCCAAATCCGTGCCGCACGTCACCCATGGAACTGTCAGACGTCTGCGGTAGAAAAAGCGACAGAGGCTTGAGCGCCACGGGGGAGCTCAAGCCTCTGTCTACGTCCGACGGACGGGTGGGGGTCAGCCCTCCGCGCCCTCGTGGAAGTTCCGCGTCACGTTCGGGTCGACCGGGACGCCGGGGCCCATGGTCGTGGTGACGGTGATCTTCTTGACGTACTTGCCCTTGGCCGCGGACGGCTTGGCCCGCTGCACCTCGTCGACGACGGCGGCGTAGTTGTCGATCAGCTGCTCGGCCGAGAACGACGCCTTGCCGATGATCAGGTGGAGGTTGGAGTGCTTGTCCACCCGGAAGGTGATCTTGCCACCCTTGATCTCGTTGACGGCCTTGGTGACGTCCATGGTGACCGTGCCGGTCTTCGGGTTCGGCATGAGGCCGCGCGGGCCCAGGATCCGCGCGATCCGGCCGATCTTGGCCATCTGGTCCGGCGTGGCGATCGCCGCGTCGAACTCCAGCCAGCCCTCCTGAATCCGGGCGACCAGCTCGTCGGTGCCGACGACGTCGGCGCCGGCGGCTTCCGCCTCGGCCGCCTTCTCACCGGCAGCGAACACGATCACTCGCGCGGTCTTACCGGTGCCGTGCGGCAGGTTGACGGTGCCCCGGACCATCTGGTCCGCCTTACGCGGGTCGACACCGAGGCGCATCGCGACCTCGACCGTGGCGTCGAACTTGGTGGGGCTCGTCTCCTTCGCCAGCTTGATGGCGTCGGCGGGGGCGTAGAGCTTGGCGCGGTCGATCTTCTCGGCCGCCTGCTTGTAAGCCTTGCTGTGCTGCATCTCTGCTTAATCTCCTGTGGTCTGCAACGAGCCGCGTGGGGCGGCTCTCCCACGGCACCCGGCGAGCGGGCGCCTCAAGGTCACTCGTTGACGGTGATGCCCATCGACCGGGCGGTGCCGGCGATGATCTTCATGGCCTGCTCGACGTCGTTGGCGTTGAGGTCGGCCATCTTCTTCTCGGCGATCTCCCGCACCTGGGCGCTGGTGACCTTGCCGACCTTCTCCTTGTGCGGGACACCCGAGCCCTTGGGCACGCCGGCCGCCTTGATCAGCAGCTGGGCGGCGGGCGGGGTCTTCAGCACGAAGGTGAAGGACCGGTCCTCGTAAACGGTGATCTGCGCCGGAACGACGTCACCGCGCATCGAGTCGGTCGCGGCGTTGTACGCCTTGACGAACTCCATGATGTTCACACCGTGCTGACCGAGCGCGGGACCAACCGGCGGAGCCGGAGTCGCCGACGCAGCCTTCAGCTGAAGCGTGAACGTCTTGACGATCTTCTTCTTCTTCGGAGGCATGTCTCTTCCTGGGCTGTATGGGCAGGGTGCGGCCGCATCCCGCCCGGGGTGGTTTTCACCGGACCGGCCTGCTCAGCGCGCACGGTCAGCGCACCTGTTCACAGGCCAGACGTTCCATGATAACGCCGGTAAATTCGATCTTCGAACCTGGCCCTGAGACTGAGATGCGGATCCATATTCTTCCCGTCGAGGTCTTCTCGCGAGGCGCATGACCCCGTCGTGTGCTCGCGGCACACGACGGGCAGCGCCGTCAGGAAAGCAACGGGCCGTATCTCAGATCTTCGAGACCTGGTTGAAGTTGAGCTCCACCGGGGTCTCGCGGCCGAAGATCGAGACCAGAACCTTCAGCTTCTGCTGGTCCGCGTTGATCTCGTTGATGGTGGCCTGCAGCGAGGCGAAGGCGCCGTCGGTCACCGTGACCGAGTCGCCGACCTCGAAGTCCAGCACCTTGACCTCGACCTTGGCCTTCTTGCCCGGCTCAGCCACAGCTGCCGGGGCGAGCCACTTGAGGACCTCGTCGAGGCTCAACGGCGCGGGACGGTCAGCCCGGTCGGTCGCACCGACGAAGCCCGTCACCCCGGGGGTGTTGCGGACGCAGGAGTAGGACTCCGGCGTCAGGTCCATCCGGACGAGGATGTAACCCGGGAACACCTTGTTCGTGACGACCTGCCGCTTGCCGTTCTTGATCTCGGCCTCTTCGCGGGTCGGGACCTCCACCTGGAAGATGAAGTCCTCCATGTCGAGGCTGGTGATCCGGGTCTCGAGGTTCGTCTTGACCTTGTTCTCGTAACCGGCGTACGAGTGCACCACGTACCAGTCGCCGGGGGCGAAGCGAAGCTTCTGCCGCAGCTCGGCGACCGGGTCGAAGGGAGCGTCGTCGTCCGCCGGCTCGACCACTGCCGTCTCTTCGGCCTGGTCGGTGACCTCGTCGGTCACGGCGGTCTCGTCGTACTCAGCCACGCTCGCTCACTTCCGTCACATCTGTCACTTAGGGTTGCCGAAGATGTACAGCACACCCTTGGCATAACCGAGATCGAGGAGGCCGACGAGCGTCATCATGATCGCAACGAATACCACCACGACAGCGGTGTAGGTCAACAGATCATTGCGCGTCGGCCAGATGACCTTGCGCAGCTCGCCGATGACCTCACGGAAGAACAGCCAGATCCGGCGCAGGCCGAACAGGCCCCGGCCCTCCGAACGCTTCGCCGCCTTGGCATCCTTCGCGTCCTTGTTCGACGCCGCCTTGGTCGACTTCTTGTCGGTCGGGCTTTCCTCGGTCAGCTCGGCGTCGTCGTCGACAGCGTCGTCGAACACGTCTTCGACGTGCTCGGCCGCGGCGCCCTCGCCACGTCGATTGCTCTCGGCCACTTCGCCCTACTTCCGTGTCGCGGGGGTGGGAGTGCTTGTTTCCGCACTCAGTCACACGCTAGCCCAACGCCCGCCGAAACGCGCCTGCGTTGACTGGAGGCCAGGCCCCGCTCCGGAAGGCATCAAGCCGCAGGGGCGACAGGACTCGAACCTGCAACCTGCGGTTTTGGAGACCGCTGCGCTACCAATTGCGCCACACCCCTGTGCGGTCAGCACACCTCAGCCGGCGGCGTGCACCACTGGCTGGGGTCACTCACCCCACGGCGGACCAGTGTACGGGTAGGCGTCCCCGTTGCCAACTCAGGTAGGCCACTCGACGTGATTTCGCGTTCACACAGCAGAAAGACCGGCAGCCCAATCGGGCGCCGGTCTTTCTGGAAAGCTGCTGGCGGAGCCGCCGGATCAGCGGGTCTCGCGGTGCGCGGTGTGCTTGCCGCAACGCGGGCAGAACTTCTTCAGCTCGATCCGGTCCGGGTCGTTACGCCGGTTCTTCTTGGTGATGTAGTTACGCTCTTTACAGTCCACGCACGCCATGGTGATCTTTGGACGTACGTCAGTCGCCTTAGCCACAGCAGTGCCTTCCTGAATGAGCTGTGCATATCGAGGTCCCAGCGTAGGAGAACACTGCGCTGAAACGCAAAAGAGCGAGCCACAAATGTGACGACGCTCAAGTAGCGGTGGCCGGACTTGAACCGGCGACACAGCGATTATGAGCCGCTTGCTCTACCAACTGAGCTACACCGCTGGGCGCGGGTTGTCCTGAGACACCCGGGTCGAGCCCCCTTACGGAATCGAACCGTAGACCTTCTCCTTACCATGGAGACGCTCTGCCGACTGAGCTAAGGGGGCGTGCGCCACGCTTACCGCGTCGCGCGCCTTGGTAAGAGTACACGGCGGCCCCCATTCCACGAAATCGGGTTACCCCTTCGACTCGCGCCGTGTTTCGCGGCCGGTCAGCCGACCGCGCGCAGCCGCCTGACTTCGCCGCCAGGCGTCGGTTCGCCGTCCGTCCGGGCCCCCAGCCAAGCCTCCAGCCGCTCGTACGGCAGCGGCCGGCTGAAGAGGAAGCCCTGCCCGATGTCGCAGCCGATCTCGGCCAGCAGATCGAGCGTGAGTTCACTCTCGACTCCCTCGGCCACCACCGCCAGACCGAAGTGCCGCGAGATGTCGACCACCGCCCGCACGATCGCCAGATCGCCGGCGTCGGTCGCCATGCCCTGCACGAACGACCGGTCGATCTTCACCTCGTGCACCGGCAGCCGGCGCAGATACGACAGCGACGAATAGCCCGTCCCGAAGTCGTCCACCGAGAGGCGTACGCCCAGCTCGTAAAGCCGGCGCAGAGTCGGCAACGGCCGATCCTCCTCACCGACGAAACCGTCCTCGGTGATCTCCAGGGTGAGCCGGTCCGGCGAGACCGCGTACTCCCGGAGGATCTCGTCGACCCGGTTCGGGAACTCGGTGTCGAGCAGGGTACGCGCGGAGAGGTTGACCGCCACGCCGAGCGGCCGCCCAGCGTCGATCCATTCCCGCGCCCGCCGCAGTCCCTCGCGCAGCACGGCCTCGGTAAGCCGGCTGAGTTGCCCCGTGTGCTCGGCGACCGCCACGAAGTCCTCCGGCGCCACCGAACCGTGCGTCGGATGCTCCCAGCGGGCCAGACACTCCACACCGACCAGATGCCGGTCCCGCAGGTCCACCTTGGGCTGGAAGTAGACCTCCAGCTCGTTGTTGTCCAGCGCCCGGCGCAGATCCCCCGCCAGCCCCAGCCGCCGCACCGACCGCGACTCCATGCCCAGACTGAACAGCTGTACGCCGTTCGCACTGGACTTCGCGGCATGCGTGGCCAACTCGGCTCGCTGCAACAAGGTGGCGGGATCGGTCCCGTGATCGGGATGCACCACGATGCCGACCGCCGTGTCCACGTCCAGCGTCAGCGTCCCGAAGCTCAACGGCTGCTGCAACTGCTTACGCAGACTCGTCGCCAAACTGGTCGCCGCCTCGGCGCTCGGAATCCGCAACGTCACGACGAACTCGTCACCGCCCACCCGGCCGACCAACGCCCCCGCCGCGGCCGCGCTACGCAATCGCGTCGCCACCTCGCCGATCAGCCGGTCGCCGGCCGCGTACCCGAGCGAGTCGTTCACGTCCCGCAACGAGTCCACATCGAAGAACAGGACCGCGACCACCTCACCCGGCGCGCGAACCTTCACCGACTCCTCCAGCGCCGTGGTCACACGGCGGCGGTTCGGCAGCCCGGTCAACGCATCGTGGTACGCGTCGTAGCGCAACCGGTCGACGAGACGTGAGTTCTCCACAGCGACCGCGGCATGCGCAGCGATCGCCTCCAGGAGTTTGACCTCAGTCGGACCGAACTTGCCGAGATCGCCGATCCGGCCCGCGACTTCGAGCGTTCCGATGACCGCGGAGCCCGCCCGTAGCGGCACGACGATGGCGTCCTTGACCCCGGTCGCACGGAGTTCGGCCAAGTGCTCGCTGTCGCCGAAAGCCTCCCCGACAGCGATCGTCTCGCCCGACTCCATCACCTGCTGACGCAGGATGTCCGGCGTCCCCACGAGATCGATCAGGCCGAGCGCGTCCTCTTTCGCGCTGAGCAGCAACTCCGGGTATCGCCCCTGAGCCGGCACCCAGAGCGTCGCGTACTCGGCTTTGAGGAGGGCCCGCACTTTGCCGAGCAGAACATCGGTGAGAGTCCCGTCGTGCGGGGTGTCCGCGACTGCCCGAGTGACGTCGTAGATCTCGGCCAGACTGCTGTGCTGACGCATGAAGTTCGCATAGGACCGGTACGCGAGGACGAATCCGAAGGCGAGCGCCAGCACCAGCAGAATCGCCCAGGGGTTCTGTTGCATCAGGATCAGCACGACGATGCCGATCACTACGTTGATCGAGGCGACGCCGAACCCGGCGATGGCGGTGTTGGCCAGTTGCTTGGTCCAAACCCGTCCCTGCACCAGAGCGATGACTCCGGTGACCGCAGCCAGCGAGACCAGCACGCTGAGGAACACGGCACCGGCGAGGAGCAGCCACGTCGTCGGCTGAACGAGCCACACGCTCCGCGCGACCGGATCGTCGGGGATGACCGGTGTGACGACGAGTTCGGCCGCCGTGACGTTCGCGGCGACCGATGCGACGTTGAACGCCGCCTTCACTGGCGGCACCCGCCGGTGAGCCTGAATCAGCGCCTTCGCGAGTACGCGAACGACGATCAGCGTCACCGGGGGCAGGAACGCCAGCCCGAGCACCAAGGGGATCTCGGAGAGCGAGGCGACTATGGCGTTCCGATGAACCTGGAAGACGAGCGTGGCCACATCAGCGGCGATGAACAGGGCCAGAAAGACGAGGCCCAGGCCCCAGCTACCGATGGGAGTCTCGACCCTGGCCGCGATGACCGAGGTCAGTACGATCGAGATGAGCGCTAGGGGGCCGGTGACGAGCCAGCTCAGCTCCGAGCTGCGCCGCGCGACCGCTGCCGAGCGCGCCAATTGGGCCCCCTATGGTTTAGCCCTCAGATCACTCCGACAGTCAGTTCCAGTCGAAGTCGGTCGCGGTGAGGATGACGTCCTGTTGCGGCACGCTGTGCGTCTCGGTGTCGACAGCAGCGGCGGGCGAGTTCCAGTCGAAATCCGCGAGAACCGAGGGAGCCGCGCTCAGGCCTGCTGCACCGCCACCGATTACGGCGGCCAGCATGCCGAGCACCAGCCCTCGACGAAGCTTGCTAGCGCTCATCGGCGACTCCTGACAATCTCAATGCGGCATAGGCATGGGGGTTCAACGGATAGTGTCACATTAGCGCGTGGCAGGGAAAGCCCCAACGCGGAGCCAGCGCTAGGACTTGCGCGGTTTCGTCCCATAGCGCTGAGAATGTCGACACTCGGCGGACCCCGGCCGGGTCCGACTGTTCCGTTGAGTCCGACCTGTCCGACTCTGAGTATTGCTCACAGTAAGGAACCGATTCCGAGAAGTCAACGATAGTTCGTGAACTGAAGCGCCACTCCGAAGTCCCCGGCTTTCAGCAGAGTGATGACTTCCTGCAGGTCATCCTTCTTCTTGCCGGTCACTCGAAGTTGATCGCCCTGGATCTGCGCCTGAACGCCCTTGGGACCTTCGTCACGAATCTTCTTGCTGATCGCCTTGGCCTTCTCCTGATCGATGCCCTGAATGATCTTGCAATCGATCTTGTAACCCTTGCCCGATGTCTTCGGCTCACCGGCGTCGAGCGACTTCAAGGAGATGTTCCGCTTGATCAGCTTCTCCTTGAAGACCTCCAGCGCCGCCTTGACCCGATCCTCGGTCTCCGCCGACAGCGCCACGGCTTCCTCGCCGGCCCAGGAGATCGAGGCGCCGGTGCCGCGGAAGTCGAACCGCGTACCCAGCTCCTTCTCCGTCTGGTGCAGCGCGTTGTCGACCTCCTGGCGGTCGACCTTGCTGACGATGTCGAACGACGGGTTGGCAGCCATCTTCCCTGCTCCTCGTGGACTGGCCGCCGCATGACGGCCGATCTTCATGGACTGGAGATATGTACGGTTCATCAGCCTATCGGGCCGCGACACCGGGTTGCGAAGTGAGCCAGGCAACCCGGTTGCACGAACGCCCTCCGGTACCGCTATCCTTTCTCAAGTCAACGCGCCCGACGCTCCGGCCGAAGGCGTGGCGACGGCTTTGGCGGGTTGCCCGAGTGGTCAATGGGAGCGGACTGTAAATCCGTCGCGAAAGCTACGAAGGTTCGAACCCTTCACCCGCCACAAGCAGCAAAAAGAGCCCCTGACCTGCGGAAACGTGGTCAGGGGCTCTTTCGTGTCGGTCCCACTCGGTCCCACGGAGTCCGGCCGTGGCTCACTCGTCCCGGCAAATACGCGGCAAAGTTCTAGCGCAAGATCAGCTCTGCCGGTCCTGCTCCCGCAACGCTGCCTCGATCCTTCGGCGCGCCGCATCCTCTTGGCCATAGACGCACTTGGCATAGACGCGCATGAGCACTTGGACGCTGTGCCCCGCCCACTCCGCGACTTGGGTAGGCGCTACGCCCGCGTTCAGCCAGATCGACACGGCAGCATGCCGAAGGTCGTACGGCCGGGCCGCGAGCGGCGACGCTGCCTGATCGGCCGTGAGCGCTCGCTCCCGCGCCTTCTTCCATACGGTTGGATAGGTGTTGTTGGGGATGGTGCTTCCTGGCCAGGTTGGGAAGTAGGTTCCGCCAGGTCCACGGCGGCTCACGAAGAGGCGACCGTCGCGTCCCGGCGGGTACTTCCCCCGATGTGCGCGAAGGATCTTCACCAGCGGGGGCGGAATGGGCACGTCGCGCGTCGCCTTGGCTGACCGATGCTTGAGCCCGCGATCTTCGTGCGACGTGCCGTCGTCGCTCCATGCTCGGCCCACGTTGACGGTCGCGCCGGTGAGGTGATAGGTCCCCCACTCTTCGTCGTCCGCTGGCAATTCGCAGTCCGCATCGCGCACCTGTAGCGCTTCCTCCGGTCGGAGAGCGGAGTAGAACATGCTGGCGAAGAACGCGCCCAGTTCCGGGTAGATCTCCTCCACCGCGCGGAAGAGAGCCTTCGCCTGCGCGTGGTTGGCGACGACCCTGCGGTCTACCTCCTCGTTGGTCTTGGTTGGCTTCCAGCCAACGGCGGCCATCGGGTGCGACGGTAGGGCGCGCAGCTCGACGGCGTACAGCAGGGCATTCGAGAAGACAGCTCGCTTGCGCGCCATGGTGCTAGCCGCCGCTAGCCTCCCGTCCAGGGTGATCGACAGAGCGTCCAGCACCTTGCGAACCAGAGCAGGCTCTGCCAGATCGATGAGCCGAACCGTGTTGGTCTCCAGCCACCGGATCGCGCTCGCGTGCTTGTCGGGAGGCGGTCCCTCCTTGCGGCGTCCAGCGTTGTAGGCCCAGCCGTAGAGCGCGGCCCGGAGTTGCTCGTCAGGCGGCGCGCCGCGCTCTGTCGTCAGCAGCGCCATCGTCGCCGTTGTCAGTGACTCCGCAATGCCCGTGCGGTGCTTGCCCGATGCCCGAGGCCACTTCATATCCACGTAGGCGCAGGCGTGCTCGTACCAGGTCTTGGAGTTGAGCGCGCGTGCCATCGGCTCGGGCAGGCCGCATGCCTCATCGAACGGCACGCCCTCACGCGTCGCCGTACGCAATTTCGCAAGGAAGGACTCGGCGAGCGGTCGCGTGGAGAACGTCTCGCCGAACTCCTGACCGGCGACGGTCCACCTCACTCTGTAGGTTGACTTGCGCTTGCCCTTGTACTCCTTGATCTCCCAAAGACGGACGTTGTAACTGCTCACGCTGTCTCCTCGCGCGCGGACAGCCAGGCATCCAAGTCGCGTCGGCGGATGCGCAAACTGCCATTCGGGTACTTGATCGTCCTGGGCGCAGCGCCCAGCGCCTTCCAGCGGAAGAAGGTGGATTTGGGCACGTCCAGCTCCTCAAGCACTTCGGCGAGCTTGAGGAGGTCGGCACGCTTTGGCTCGGTCGAGCGATTTCGTGCGGGGGCGGCGGTTGCCATGATGAGGTCACTCCTTGCCCTGGTGAGAGGTTGGGAGTGGCCTCGGCGCGCCCATCGGTGGCACGCGCCGAGGCCGTGTCGTTCGGGGTGCTGCGCGTCGTAGCGGGGTGCGTCGTGCGGTTGTGCTGCGTTAGCCCTCTGAGAGCCACGCTGAGCCAAGATCTCGACCTGTCTGGTATCTAGGCATGCGCATAGTTGGCTGTGTGGCTCTCAGGAGTCCGGCGGGGCGGGGTCTACGCGGTGCCGGTCGCTTCGTCTGGCGGGGGTACGGCGCGCAAGTGGCGACCGTCCCGGGGCGAGTTGTGTCCCGCAGGGGCGGGGGTAGCCGTCCCAGCCGTCCCACCCGTCCCATTGCTGGTCAAGCCTGGGACGAGATCTTGACTGGGACGGGTTGAGCCGTCCCACGTTTTTACCCGTCCCGGGGCTGAGCTGGGCTGGGACGGCTGGGACGGCTGGGACGGCTCCCCCGGGGTGTCCGGGCATTCGGGGGCGCAATACCGGTCCCACGCATCAATGAATGCCGCTCGGTGGTAGCCCTTGGCTTGACCGGTCGTGAACCGGATGTTGGTCGACTTCACCTCGAACTCCCGCAGCAGCGCGCCGAGCTTCACGGCGGTCAGATCGGCCCACGGTGCCTCATCCATCGCCCGGAGTTGGGAGAGCAGGTGCCCGGTCGGCAGCGCCTCGGCGTCAGCCCCGGCGGCGGTGAAGACCGTGCGGCAGTCGGTGAGCAGCCGGACGCGGTCGGAGTTGGCGGCGGTCTCTTCCCGAGCGCCGGTGAGGGTGACGGCGGCGGTACGCGCCCGGATCGGCCAGTCCCCGCCCGCCAGGTCGGCTACCGCGATCAGCGGCTCCCACGTGTCGGCGTCACGGTCCTCTACAGGCATGACCGGCTCGGCGGTACGCAGCTCGTCGAGGTGGGCGGTGATCCAGTCACGCACCTCGTTGCCGATGGTGGCCAGGATGGGCCGGTCCCGCATGACCCGCCACGGCGACACCTTCTCCCGCGTCGCCCGGCGGCGCATGTGGATGACCACAGCCCGGTCTTCGATGGTGTCGGGTGCGGCGCCAATTCCGGCCATGGCCGCCATGGCGAACGTGGGGATGCGCTCAACGCGCTGGCTGTTGGCGTCGTAGCGCAGCGCGGGCCGGTTGCGCTGGTGACCGGCGTTGAGCAGCCCGCGCAGGTCCTCGTTCGATCCGGCGACCGCCGGGCCAAAGATCGTGTCGTACTCGTCGATGAGCAGCGTCGGCGGGTCCTCGGTGCCGATCGCCCGGTACACGGCGGCGGGGCTGGCGTTGACGGTGATCAGCGGGTTGTGGCAGGCAGCCTCCACCAGGTCTAGCAAGCGGGACTTGCCGCAGCGCTTCTCGGGTGCACGGATGACCAGGCGGGCGGCACACGCCCACGCGGCCAGACCGTAGGTCGCTGCGACCCACAAGACCACGGCGTCCAAGGATTCGTTGTCGGGCAGGATCACGTACTGCCGGATGGCCGCACGGAGCCGGTCGAGTAGCTCGGCCCCGTTGACGTGCTTCGGCTTGTCGGGTCGGGTCACAGGTGTACTCCTTCGACGGCGAACCCGTCACGGATCGCGTTGGGTGTGGATTTGGCCGGCGGCCAGCCCGCCCGGTCGCACGCCGCGACGAGCAGGTCAAAGGCGGCTGTGCCGGTGAGGTGTCCGGCGGCGACGATGCGGGCCGCACCGCGTGCGCAGCCGTAGAGGGTCACCCTCCGGCGACCGTCTGGGGCTTCGCTGATGCGGGCTAGCAGGGTGTCCATGAGCCGGTCGGGATAGGAGATGGCCCCGCCCCCAGTGGTGATGTGTGTCGGGCGGGAGGCCGGGCGTTGCGCTGGTCGCGGGTCGGGCGTGAGGCACCACGTCAGCAGGGGCGGGGCCACCTCGGTTATCGGAGCCTGGTCGTCGGCCCACGCGTACGGTCGCCGGGTGTCCGGGTGCACGCTGGGCGGTGCCGCGAGGTAGCCGCCGTCGGCTTTGATGTCGATCCCCGGGGCCAACTTCCCGTTCGTGCTGGGGACCTTCACGTGCGGGCCGGGATGCCGGTAGTACAGGTGCAGCCCACCGGAGCCGGTGACGACGTAGCGGGTCGGCGGGGTCATCCCACGGGCGATGAGCTGGGTGAGGCTGGCCATGCCGCCCTTGGCCGGATCGACGTCGACACCGACCAGACCGGACGCGGCCCCCGTGCGGATGGCGAGCATGCCGCGCGGCTCGAAGTTGAGCATGCGCCGGATGGTGAGCGGATCGCGGCTGGCGGCGTAGAACCCGTGACAGGTCAGGCAGCGGCAGGCTTGCGGGTCATGTGCGCCCGGGGCGTTGTCCTTAGGGCAGTTGGCGCAGTTACCTAAGGGGCGTTTGGTGCGTCCGAGCATGAAGACGGGCCATCCGTTGGCGGCGTAGCGCAGCGCAGCCGCCAACCAGGGGTGAGACACCGTAGGTGTCCTCCTTCCATGACGGACGCGGCCGACATGCGTTGTCGGCCGCGTCGTGTGGTCTGTCGGCTAGACGTGGAACAGCACGCGGAGGCGGTCGGCTACCAGGTGGTTGTCGAACCGCTCCCACGCCTCGGCGGTGTTGGCGCGCTGTGCCTCGGCGTAGGCGATGGCGGTCTTCGGTGTCATCGAGCACAGTTCGCGGTCGGTCAGTTCGGCCAGTTCGGGGTATCGGGTGGCGATGGTGGGGCCGAACTCAGCCACCGCGCTGCGGCCGGTGGTCCACGGCGTGCCGGTCACCAGCTCGTAGATTCGGGTGATCATCGGGTGCCTTCCTTGGCGCGGTTGATGGTGCGGGTGAGCGTGGTTTCGCTGCGTACGGCGGCGAGCCGCGTTCGGCGCAGGTGGTTGAACAGGCGTCGGCCGAGGCGCAGTCGCCAGCCGTCGCCGCCGCACAGGCGGCAGGTCTTGGGGCGGCGCAGGATGCGGGTGGACTTCCAGCCCTGGCCTTTGCACATCGGGCAGGGGCGGAACGGGCGCAGCCAGCACAGCCAGGCGTAACCGAGCGTGACGACAGCGGCGACGATGAACGGCAAGGCGGTGATCATGGTCGTGGGGGTAGCGGTAGCGGCGTCGGATGCCACGGAATGCCTCCACAGGCAGGTTTTCGGGGTGTTGGAGGGCAGCCCGCTACCCGCTACCAGGGGTTTTCTTGCCTGGTAGCGGTGGTAGCGGGGTGGGTAGCGCGAGCGCTACCGGTAGCGCGGGTGCCGCTACCGATCGCGGCGAGTCGCGGCGGCCTGAATCTCCACAAGTCGGGCACCCTTGGGCGAGCGTCCGTCTTCCTTGATGTTCACGCTGGGTACATGAAGCGCCCGGAGTTGTGCGGAGATCGTCTCGGCGGTGATGTCGGCGTAGTGCTCGGGGATGCGCTCGGCCAGCCGTTCGGCGAGGCGCTGCCAGGAGAGGCCGTTCTCGCCGGGGTGGAACATGGCGACCGCGTCGGCGAGCACGTCTCGCACGTCGCGGGTGATCTGCTCCCCGGCGGCGTAGCCGGACAGCGTCCCGGCCGCCACGCGATGCTTGCGGGCGGCGGTGAGGATCTTCTCGGCGTCGGTGTGGTCGGCGAGGTAGGTCCGCACGACCGGGGTGTCGTCGGACGCCCCGTAGAGGATGCCGACGCCGCGATAGTTGTCGCCGGTCGGCAGAGTGGAGGCGTCGAACCCTTCGGCGTAGGCGTCGCCGCCGAGGATGGCCTCCGACACGATCCGGTTTCCGCACTTGAGCGCGAACCGAACATCGTGGTTGTCCCGGAACCGGTTGAACAACCGCGACACGTCACCCGCGCCGACACCGGACGGCTTCTGGCTGGCCGAGATCATCACCACCCCGGCCGAGGGACCCACGGCTTTGATGAACGACAGCAGGGCCGCGATCTCCCGGTTGACCTCCTGGTCGTCGGTCTCGAAGTAGTTCTGAAACTCCTCCATGACAAGAACCCACACGCGCAGCTGCTCGTACTTGCGCGACAGTTCCCGGGTGATCTTGCCTTCGGGGCATTCGGTGACCGGCAGTTTGGCCAGGAAGTCGTTGACGGTCTCAATGTGCTTCTTGACCTCGCGGAGCATGTCGAGCACGTGCGTGATGGGGTCGTTGTCGCGGCTGTTGGGCACGACGCCGCACACCCACCGGTGCGCGACCAGGCGGAACTTGTCCCAGTCGGCCGACATCTTCCCGTCCACGATCAGCAGCTTCACGTACGGGTCCATGGCCGCGTACAGCGCCAACGCCCGAGCCGAGAACGTCTTGCCCTTACGTGGCTGTGCGCCGATCAGCACGCTGATCCACATCAGCAGCAGCCCGACCTTCCGGCCACGCTCATCCAGCCCGAACGGTGCCGGGGACCAGATGTCGCGCACCTTGCCGTCCAGCAGTGGCGTACGCCCTGCGGGAATGGCCAGTGGGTCACGGTCGGCGACGAACAGCACATGCCGCCGATGACTGGTCACGTCACGGCTGATGAACACCTGATTCGGGGACACATCCAGACCCGAGGCGATAGCTCCCTTGGCCTTGATCGCGTCGTCGAACGTCTTGCCGTAGGGCAGGTCAATGAGCACCTGGGAACCGGTGCCGGACGGGTCACGGGCCATCGTCGACCCGAACGCGATCTGCTGACCGGGCCGGTCAGGATGCCCGAGACCGGCGGCGTAGTAGGCACGCACGACGATGTCGGGGTTGAGCTTGCGGAACCGGCCACCGACCACCGCCGGGGACACGATCGCCGTCCCGGCCGGTTGGCCGAAGTGGCGCAGCACCCCGATACCGGCGGCGACCGCCCCCGCGGTTGCCCACCACGGCGCGGTGCCGAGCATGTTGATGCCGAACGCCAGCCCGGCCGCTTCCGCCGCGAGCACCAGGAACCGGAAGAACCTGGTGTTCTTGCCCTCGCGGTGGACCGTGGCCCACATCTTGCCGTCGTCGGCGTTCGCGGCGGCCTGCTCCAAGGTGCGGGCCTCGTTGACCCACCACCACCGCAGTTGCCGCCCGATCACGACCGGGATACCGCGCAGGGCGTAGCCGGTAGCGCGCACCCCGTACCAGGGGCTACGGACCAGGTGGAACGCCACAATGTGACCGCAGCGGCCCAACGCTCGCACCGCCTCGGCGCGCAGCGCGGTCAGCGACCGGAACACGTTCGGGATGACCTGGCGACGCTTTCCGCCGGGGGCCAGGTCGGGCAGCGCGACGGGCATGCCGCCGGGCTGTGGTTCCTCGTCGAGCGCGACATCGAAATGGGATCCGGCGTTGCCGGTCTGCTGCTCGCCGTTGAGCAGCTCGGCAAGTCCGGCATCCCAGTCGCGCGGAGCGTCTTCGTTGATTGCCATGATGAGCAGGCACCTTCCGTCAGATGGCTGGAGGGGGTGTGCGGGGCGTGACCTGCGGTTTGCGAGGCCAGGAGGTCACGCCCCGGCGCGTCATCGGTGCTGGTTGCTGTTGATCACACCGGCCTGAATGCCGACGCGGGCGTTGCCGGACACGACGTTCACGGTGTTCACGCCCGGCGTCGGCGACGCGGTGAGGGTGCGCAGGGCGGCCAGGGTCACGTACTCGACCTCGGCGCGGATGTTGAGCCGGTGCAGCTCGTTGACGTGCGCCCACACGATCGAGCCGACCTCGTCGGCCTGCATGGTCAGCGGTGCGCGGCTGTCGCCGGTCGCCAGGTACAGGAAGTCGGTGTGCTCGTGCTGGACGCTGTCGGGCCAGACCGGCGCGGGCATCCGGGCGACCAGGAACGGCATCGGCGCGGGTGTCATGCCCATGCCGTACAGCGCCGTCAGGTCGGGTGTGGGTGAGACCAGGTCAATGGTCAGCCCGGTCTCTTCGGCCACCTCGCGGATCGCGGTGGTGTGCGGGGCCTCGCCGGGCTCGACGTGCCCACCGGGGAACAGGAACATGTCGGCTCCGAGGTGGTGCACGAGCAGCACCCGGCGGGCGGTCACGTCGAGCACGACGGCCGACGCGGTCAGGTGATGGGTATCGGCCGTGTCGCCAGCAGCCGCAGTGTCGGGGTGGTTGAGGTAGCTCATTGCGGTGGTACTCCTTCCGTCCGCCACGGTGGCGGCCAGCGCACAGACCGAACCGCCATGAGGGCTCGGTCTGCACGCTGGCGGTCACCATCAGGGCCGGAAGCGGATCACGTTGGCGTTGATCTGCCCGATCACCACGGTGGAGCCGCCGTCGCCGGAGACGACAACCGTCGTGTTGCTCGCGTCGGCATGACGGGCCTGAGGAGCCGGGGATACGTGCTCGGCGGCGAACCGTTCCAGCCGCCGGAGTTTGGTAGGCGTGCCGTGGCGATCCCATTGACCGGGGTACTCGGGCATGTGCCAACTGACCTGACCGTGGCCGGGAAGGTCGATGTACACGACGATCCGCAGGCCGGGGACGGCGGAAGGCTTGTTGTCGTAGCCGATCCCGCACGGCAGCCCGAGCCGGGATGCCTCCGCCAGCGCGGCCAGGATCAGCCGGTACCGGGCGGGATAGTCGGTGTCATGGGCGCGGATCTGGCCACACAGGGCGGCCAGATCCGCATACCGGCTGCTCATGCCGTCTCGCTGTCGTCGTGGCTGTTGAGCAGGTGGGCCAGAGCGGCGCCCATGCCGAGCACTGCGACGGGCAGGCAGGAAACCAATGTGGTGATCCACCAGGGGGCGGCGGTCATGCCGGCGGATTCCATGAGGTGGTAGGCGACCTGTCCGGCCGAGCCGACCAGCAGCGAGCAGATCGCCGACCACTTGGCGAACCGGCGGGCGACCGCCGGAACCGCGCTACCGGCCAGCCACGCCCGCAGGGCGAACGCCGCGTAGACCTCGACGCCGATCGGCAGGGTGACGGCGGTGTTCAGTGAGAAGTCGTCCCAGATGCCCGGCAGCGGGTGCACGATGCCGAACCCGGTCAGCTCGCCGAGCCCGACCCAGCCGGACCAGATGGCCACGAACGCGGGAAGGGCGATCAGGAAGACCGGCCAGGACCGGACCCGATGGGGGGTGCGCACCGTGGCCGCCGTGGGCGCGAGTGTGGCCGGGTGTCCGTCAACCGCTGCCAGCGGCGCAACGGCCGGAGTGTCGATCACCGTAGGCGTCGCCACAGGCTCGATCACCGGCGATGGGACCGGCGGGTTGGCGGGACTGGCGGGCGGGTCTGCCGGGGTCGGCTCGATCACCGGCGTTGCCGCCGGAGTCGGGGGGAAGTCGGTGGCGGTCAGCGCGTCGCGCAGCGCCGCCGCTTTCGGGGCACCGATCTTCAGGTGCCGCATGAGCGCGTTGCGGGACGGCGTTGTCCCGATCGTGTCGGCGAGGGTGCGCGCGTGCGGCAGCAGGTCTTCTACCGCTACGGGGTAGGCGCTGGTCGGGGCAGTCACTTGGAGCCTCCCGAGTAGGGGTAGTCACGGGAAAGGGTCAGGTCGAGGTGGGTTGAGCCGTCGTCGTTGCGGAACAGGCTCGACTCGTAGGCAACGGTGAAGACCTCACGCAGCACCGCGACGGCGTTCGTCACGGCCTGCTCCGAGCCTTCAAGGCGCACCGCGACCGGCGCGACATGCCGCCGGAAGGCGCTCGGCCCGGCGGGGCCGTCGTAGTCGAAGTCGGGCATCAGGCGACCGCCAACCGGCGTACCGGCCGCATAGCGGCCTCGGTCAGGTTCAGCAGGTCCCGCAGCGCTGCCAGGCGCTCGCGCTCGGCGCGGCGCAGCCGCTTCCAGTCCAGCTCGGACGGGCCGCCGTCGGCCGTCAGCAGCAGAATCTCGGCCTGTGTCAGGTCCAGCTCGGCCGCGATCAGCGGCCATTCCAGCTCGATAGCGGTCAGCTCGGCCTCGGACGGGCCGGTCAAGTCGTTGAAGTCCATGGGGTCGCTCAGTTCCTTCCAGCGTTCCGCGTGGCCTTCGGGCCGGTCGCGGTGCCGCCGCAACGGATGCAGCGGCGTTTGGCGGTCGACATGACGGCGAGCGCGCCGCAGACGCAGGGGCAGAGCACGGCGCTTTTCGGGACCGTGATCCGCACCGACGCGGCAAGGGATGCGAGCATGGAAACGCTCCTTCGGGAGTGGGAGCCGAGGCGCAGTCCCTAGCCGCCAAGCAAGGAGGACTGCGCCTCGGCGCATGAAGAACAGGTCAGACAGGCCGTAGCCAGTCGGGAAACGCTGTGTGCATTAGCGCTGGCCCCGCCGCCTGCTCGCCCGGAACCGACCCGGGGTCAACGCAGGGATTTGGTGGCTGTCACAACGGCCAGCCAGCGCGTTCCGCTATCGCTATTCACTTCTCAAGTGGTGCCAAGCGCTCAATGGCCGAAACCTGCGTCACAGCCGAAGCCGCTTCGCCGTCCGTCACCACAGGCCAGGATCAGGTCTTTCCTCGCTAGTTTGCCGGTTTGCTAGCGAACTTGCGAGGAGCGTAAGCCGCGTCACACGACGGTGTCAACACCTCGCTAGCAAACTGGCAAACTTGCTGCTCTAATGGACGCCATGCAGGCACACACCACTGAGGCGACGCTGCCGGTCAAGTACCGGATCGCCGACGCCTTGCGCGCGCAGATCGTGGACGGCCACTTGAAGCCAGGCGATCCACTGCCGACCATCGAGGAGCTCTCGTCGCAGTGGCGTTGTTCGACGTTGGTAGCGCGGGAGGCGCTAGACGTCCTGAAGTCCGAGGGCCGTGTCAGCGGTGGCCGTGGCAAGCGCGCCACGGTGCGGATTCCGCCCAAGCGCATCACGCTGTCGAACGAATGGAGTCAGGAGCAGAAGGACCTGGTTCTAATGCCGTCGTCGGTGCGGGCCGCACGCGGAGCTATCGAGCTGACCGCCGGTATCCCCATCGAGGAGATTCAGTCGACCCATCAATACGAAGTAGTGCCCGCGTCCGCTGAGATCGCTGCCGAGTTCGGCATCGAACCGGGCACGCTCGTTCAACAGCGGACCTATGAGATGACCGACCCTGCTAGCGGCCACCGGCTGAGTTTCAGCGTCTCCTACATCCCACTCGCGCTAATCGAGGGCAACCCAGCTCTGCTCGACGATGCCAACGAGCCGTGGCCCGGCGGCCACCAACACCAGCTCTACACGGTAGGCATTGAGATTGATCGGTTCGTGCGCGGCGTCATCGCGATGCAACCGACGCCCGGCGATCGACAGAAATGGGGGATGGAACAGGGAGTTTCGCTGCTGCGGGTTCGTAGCCGGTCGGTCGACATCACCGGTCGTGTCGTAGAACTCTCGGACGCTCTTTACCCGGCGGACCGTACCGAGATTGCGTTTACCGAACAGCTACAGCGGTGGCCCACCGACCATCCGAAGTACGACGAGAAGGCAGATCGACTGTGAAGAGTGAGCGGCCGAGAATCGATCCGGCATTAGGACTAGACATCGCTCAGCATCGCACGGTGAGCCGCGAGGCTGCCGGGTCGGTGAGCGTCGTCCTTCCGGCACACAACGAAGCGGATCGGATCACGCGCTCGGTGGCTGACGCCTTTGATGGGCTTAGCCGCCTCGGTGGCTCGGATCATGAGGTGATCGTTGCCGCGAGTGGATGTACCGACAACACTGCCGAACTTGCGGCGGCAGCGGGAGCGAAGGTTGTAGAAGCGCCCGTTGGCAAGGGGTCGGCCATGCACGCTGGTGTTCAGGCATCCAGCGGAGATGTGATCTGCCTGATTGACGGAGACCTGCACTACTACGGGGACCCACCGCTCGTTTCCGTCCTGGCAGATCCGATCTTGCAAGGCATTACGGACGCGACGATCAGCAATCTGTACTGGAGGCCGCTGTATCCCCAGATGTGGATGCGGGGATTCTTCACTCCACTGATGGGAGTGCTGTTTCCGGAGATCTTGCCCAAGGTAGGGCCTACGCCCTGGTCGGGGCAGCGCGCCGTTCGGCGGGAGTTTTGGCCCGCCGAGCTGCCGTCCGGATTCACCAGCGATGTAACCCTGCTGCTGCACTGGAACCAGCATGCTCCGCGCATGACGCCTGTCGTCACCGATGACTGGTCACACCCCCAGCGCACCGACGAAAGCAAGGAGCGACTCATGGCTGCGGAGCTGGCGGTCATACTTCGCCATGCAGTCGGCCAAGGTCGCATGGAGGCCAGCGAGGAACCCTGTTTTCTCCAGTGGTACGACCAGGCACACGAGATGATGGCGGCCTACAGGCCGGGCGTGGACGACCCGCAGGAGTTTGAGCAAACGCTTCTCACCGAATCACTGGGTGCCCTGCGGCACAACCTCCGCCAATCGGGGGCCGAATAGCCGGCGCTTTGGCCGCAGGCAGGCTAGACAGTCCCGACCAGGTCAGCCGCCGCCTCTCAGGAGGGAAGTCCCGTAGCAGCTAACCGGTTGCCATGGTCCATCGCCATGAGCACTCATGAGGTTCCGGATCACTCGCCATGCTTCGGCCTTAGTTTGGTACGCGCGCGTGTCGCCACCGTGGCCGGTCATGTTGACGTACCAGCGGCCATCGCCGAGAACGCCAACGCTGATGTGGTGCTCGCGCCACGATCCCGATGACCCGTTCCGCCAGCGCGCGCGGCACTCATAGGTGACTCTCAGCAGGTCAACCCGGGTGCCGCGCTCGACTGTCACACGAGCGATATTAGAACATGTGTTCGTTAGTTCGGGATAGATCTTGGCAACAGGGCAGACAGTGATGTATGCCAAGATCTATGACCTTGGGGAAACCGACTACACCGACCGACTCAATAGGCAGCCAGATAGCCGCATTTCTCCGGCCTCGGTGGCTCCGCCTCACCCTGGCAACCACGTTCGCGGGCCTGGTCGCCGTCATCGTTGGCGGCGTCTTGCACTGGCTGGCAGCAGACGCGGCGGCCACGTCGGCATTGGGCACCTGGCGATGGATCGCCTTCACCTGGCTAGTGCTCGCCGCACCGTGGTGGGCAATCGCGATCCTGCGGACGTTACGCCCGGCCCGTAGCTACGTGATGGCAGCGAGCGCGGCTGTCGCTCTCGCTCTTTGCCTCGGCCTGCCGAGCGCGACATGGTGGACGTACGCCGTCAACCACTCAGCCGGTAAGGGTGCAGCGTTCGACAGCTCCGCCGTCTTTGCCTTCTTCTCGTCGGCGTTCTCGCAGTATCGCGAGCCGCTAACCGAAGAGGGCGAGATGAAGATCGGGGCCAGCGTGCGCCGCAAGAGCCGTTCCGCCGTCCTCGACCGCGTGAGGCAGGTAAGGGCTGTCCTTGACGCACCCGTTCCCGGTGAGACACCACCGCCGGGCAAAGATTGGCAGCGCACCCGATACAACCTGGCCATGGCGAGCAAGGTCCCCGGCGAGCCCGGCAAGCTGACTTACGAGGTGATCGCCGAGGAGACCTACCCGGTCGACGCCTTCCCCTACTGGGGCAACGCAAAGCTCGGCGTCACGCTGTGGACCTTCACCGTGCGCCAGGACGGCGAAGGCCGATGGTGGGTAGCCGACTTCATCCACCCCGACGTCTGTGCCGCATACCGCTACGGCCACGGTTGCCAAGTCACCGACCCGCGTCTTCTTCCCAGCGGTCAAAGCCCATCGCCGACCCCAACCCCTAGCGGCGAGGGCTTCAACAACTGGGAGTTCCTGCCCTGTCAGCCCAGAGATCCGCTGCGTCAGTTCCACGAGTGCGCAACCTCTAGCCCCTCAGTGACAGGCTGACTTGACGCCAGCATGGGATTTCTCTGCTGTCGATTAGGTGATGGTGCCTGCCCGGCGTGCCGCAACCACCTTGCGCCAATGCTCAAAGAATGCCTCGGCATGAGGCCGACCCAGGTTTGCAAGCAACCAGTCTGGATCAGCAAAGCGCAAGTTCTCGCTCAAACGACGATATAGGCCACTGAGAAACTGCTCGATGCGGAAATCAATGTACCGTTCCAGCTCAGTAAAGCTGACGATCTCGAAAAAGAAGGTACCAGAGAGATTCACATCGTCTAGCTGCCGGACAACTTGCGCCCACGGGACCTGACTGACGGTTGAACCTTGAGCGTCAACCAGCACAGTGAAAACTGGACCAGCAGTCACCACGATGGGATACACGAATGCGAAAGACGGGGATAGAGGATCGTCTTCTCTCCATCGATCGGAGGCGTAGTAATCAAAGCCTTCATCGCGGACTGACTGGATCGCCTTCGCCATTGGATACTGAATGCTGTCGTGAACATTCGCGTTGTCAGCTTTCCATGTGCCGGATTGTTGATGCATGCGAAGTAGCTGATTACCTCTGGCGGTCTCCTTCTGGGGCCAACCCGGTATGTCATGGAACCGAAGCTTACCGGGGGTTGACGCATAAGGATCCTTTTCGAATCCCATCACCAAAGGGTCGAATTCAGAGTCGCAGAAGTCGTCAATCGCTAGTGACGGTCCGTGGTCCTTCGAGCCGACAACCACGAACGGATTTTGAGTGTTCTTGCATTCAACGATGATGTGTGTATTGATGAAGAACGCGGCCAGGTTCAGGTCACCGACGAACTCGCCGTTCGAGATGAAGACATCGATCTCACGCGACTTTCCGGTTTCTTTGTCACGGAAGGGCCAGCCGACGCTCGGCGCCCATCCCTTCTTCGCGAAGACTTGCGCTACACGCTGCTCCAGCAAGAATCCCGTCTGATCCAATGCAGAGATAATCTGATCTTCACTGGGCAGACCCATCGTGCCTCCTTCTGCGCCTGATGCCTCGGTGACTTTGCCCTGCCTGGCCGATAGATGCAAGCCACTTTAGAGTCAGCTCCAGGACACGGAGCGCGGCGTCGGCTGTTCGGAGGCCCCCCGGTGCAATCGCAGGTACTAGCCCGAGCGGCTCGGCCCCTCATCGGCAAATGCTCGTCAAAGTTCAGCAGGAGACCTGAATCCGCGCAGGTCACAACCCGTACGCGATCTCCTCTGTAAATCCGTCGCGAAAGCTACGAAGGTTCGAACCCTTCACCCGCCACAAGCAGCAAAAAGAGCCCCTGACCTGCGGGAACGCGGTCAGGGGCTCTTTCGTGCTCGTCCCGCTCAGTCCCACGGAATCCCGTCGATTCTCACCGGCTGTGTCGTATACGTGTCGGCGAGATCAACTACTCGCCGGACCGCTCACCTGGCCCCCACTGCTGTGCGAGCGCGGCCTCGATGCGCAGACGCGCCGCCGCTTCCTGTCCGTAGATGCACTTCGCGTACACCCGCATCAGGACGTTGACGCTGTGCCCCGCCCACTCGGCCACCTGCGGAGCGGACACCCCCGCGTTCAGCCAGAGCGACACGGCAGCGTGGCGGAGGTGATACGGCACCTTGGCCAGCGGCGAGCGCTGCTCGACGGTCGTCAGGACTGCCTGACGCACCCTCCGCCAGACGGATGTATAGGTGTTGTTCGGGATGGGCTGGCCGGCCGTGGGCACATACCGGCCGCCCGGCCCGCGCCTGGTGACGAAAAGCCGACCGTTTGGCGCGACGCCATACGTCTCGACGTGCGCGTCGAGTAGCGCCACCAACTCGGGGCAGACCGGCACCGATCGTGTGGCCTTGGCCGACCGATGCTTAAGTCCTCGCTCCTCCTGGGTCGAGTCAGCATCACCCCAGTCCTTCCCGACAGTGACGGTGGCTCCGGTGAGATGCAGCCAGCCCCAGGCGCCAGCCAGCCTCGGCCGCTCGTACTCCTCATTGGCGAGGTGCAGCGCCTCTTCGGGCCGAAGCGCGGCGTAGTACATCGATCCGAAGAACGCCTCCAACTCGGGGGCGATCTCGCGGACCGCGCCGAGCAGGCGTCGTGCCTGTGGTGGGTTGACGACAACGCGACGGTCGATTTCCTCCGCGACCGCCGGAGCGGTCCAGCTCACGTCACTCATCGGGTGACTGGCCAGGTGCTTGAGTTCGACTCCGTACTTCAACGCACCCGAGAACACAGCGCGCTTGCGCGCGACGGTGGCGGGGGCGGCGGGTGTCTTCTGGTCTGCCTTCAGCTTCAGCAGGTCGAGCGCGCTGCGGACAACGACGGCGTCGGCGAGCGCGTCGAGCTTCACCGTGTAGGCGGCGAGCCACCGCACCGCGTCAGCGAGGCCGCTAGCCGCGGTCTCTAGGTGCAATCTTCAAGTCGCCGTGCGGGCGGAAGCAGGTCAATCGACCAATTTGCCTCGCCCACGCGCGATCGCGCTCTAACCTGTCCGCTGATTCCCCACGGCTCACGGGCATTACGGGCAAGCGGTCCCAGTGCCATCATTTCGCGTTTGACTTTGTTAGATGGCGTTGGCATCGCGGGATTCGCGGTGACGAAGGCCCGACTTGACAGTGCACAGATCCGCGCGATGTCGTCCGATGACGGCCGCTTCGGGTTGCCCGCCCGATATGGCGCCAACAATGCAATAGGATCATCGACTAATAGACGGTCCCATACGTCCGGATGATGAGCGTTTGGCGATCCATGATGCGGCACCTTGAACACATCAGCTTTAGCGGCAGGTGCAAACGTCGCCAGAATGGCGTGCCAGCCAGTTCCCGCCGGCTCCTTAGTCATGTCGGCCCCCAGCAACATTTGCTTGCCTAGCGCCTCGATCCATAGCACGACCGAAAACTCGTTCTCATCGATTTCGTTCGAGCGTCTTGCCTTGCCAACAGTGGGGACGATGCTGCCCAATGCCTCTCGTGATCGCATCACCGAAAGGTCGGATGGCGACAGTGAACGGATCAGAACCTCGGTCTGGCCACTACCGGCGAATCGCTCAAGTATTACCCTGCCTTCCAGACCATGTACTAATTGAATCGCTCCAGTCACAACACCTCGATCTCTTGCGATGTCGAAGACTCGGTCGTACTCACGTCGAACTCGATTGTCAGGAGGCGATTTTCGGTCAGCCTCGATGAGGCTTAACATCTCTTTACTGGTCGCCGCGGCCGAGCAAACGAACTTCGCTCGCTCGCAAGACTCATACACGCTGGAAATCCCTGCAACATGATCGTCGTGGGCATGCGAGGCAATCACGTACTTTACGCTTGAGTAGTCAACGCCAATATTAGATAGGTAATCCAAAGCTGGCTGGGTATCAGTTACTTGGTCGACACACGAATCAACGATCAGCCACTCATTGGAGCCGAAATGAACGAGTACACACTCACCTTTACCTGGCCCGAAGATCGATACTTCGACGACGTCATCACCAGGCTTATCGGTCAAAGAATTGCTCAAGCCCTCTCAGCCTCTCCTCGGCCGCTTCGTTGATCTTCGCAACTTCCACGTCGGTCCACCGGCCCGGCAAACTTGGCGTCAAGGTCGATGTTTGAGTCTTACGTCCCCCAGAGCCAACCACGGTTCGGACCGTCAAATAGACCAAATCGCCTGGACGGACCTCGTCCTCGTTGGGTGAGAGCAGGTCGAGCGCAAAGTCAGCCTGGAGTTTTGGGCCTTGATGATCAAGAGGTGAAAGCTCGACTGTCACGATCGAATCCTCAAGCTGAAGAATCCGACCGTGCCATTTCTGCATTCCCACAACGAGTTCGCGGGCCGCATCGCCGCGGGCGGGCGCGAAGGTCGACGGAATTTCCGACAACGGTTCCTCGGCGCTCGTTAAGTCGTCGACGTCTTTCACAGCGGCCCGCCGACGCCTCCGAAGGGTGGTCTCACGAAAGGAGGCGCTAGAAAGCCAGGATGCTTCCTGCAGCTGGTCAGAGGATGTCGATGCAAGCGCTGCTCTCGAACTTGCCTGGGCCGCGATCGTAGACATTGTCACACCTTACCCATCGCCCCAACATGATCAATGATTTCGTCAGCGCGCCGCATCGACTCGGTCCACTCCTCCATCAGAATGGTAATTGCACGCTGAGTCTTGGCGGCGTTCGCGGTTCGATCGTCTTCTTCGGGATCGCTGCGGATCGGTACCTCATCTCGCGATGTTGGTTGGCGCTCGACCGCCGTCAGATCGAAATGATCGTTTACCGCAACGTATACGCCATTCTTGACCTTTTGGGATGGCTCGACCTGAACCTGGATTCTCCCGCCATAAAGGTCTGGGCGAACGCCCCAGGTCGTGAGGTTCCGCATACCAGGCAGCAGTAGGGTCCCGGCCCAGATCTCGTTGTTGGCAAGTTGATCACCGACCCTATTGTATTGCCCTGCATCCCCCATTTGGAGATGTACGACCCTGTTTATTCCCATTTGCTGGCACTGTAGCTCGGTCAGCGAACGGAGGAGTCCGGCCACTAAGTCACGCAAGCGTTCAAAGTCTGCGGGGTCTGCTACGACGACGGTGAGGCGATCAGACTGAACATCACATTGAAACCAGTCCGTGCGAAACACTGAGACCTCGCCAGGTACAGCAGCTTGAACCACCGAACCCAGGGCATCGGCTTGGCTGATGAGCCCCGCCTCGTATAACCACTTCGGATGGATACGCGTCGGCTTGAAGTCGCCAACGACCACGACGGTCGCGGCCGCACCGATCCAAGGAATTGACATCAGTGATCCTCTCGCAACGTGACGTGCCAATGTTCGCACGTCAGCGGTGTCGCAGTGAAGGGCTCGCCCGACCAGGAGGCCAACACGCCGGTCGCGCTCGGCCCTGCGACAAGTCTGCCCGGAATGACACCTGACGAGGGACGACAGTTCGGGCGTCATCAAGTGCCGGTCGCCAGACGACTCGGTATGGGGAGAAACCTGGGAGAAGATCTTGCAACGCCAAGCCCGGGTGACCACCACAGACCAACCTCGCCCGAGACCCTGACCAGCGCTGACATGGATTTGCCGAGGTGACCTAGAGCGCTGAACCTAATTCGGGACAAAGAGCGCTTCGGTTCACGGGATCTCTGCTGTTTGACGCTGCGCCTGCTCTGCTGCTCCGCCCGGCATGCTTCGAGCCCTATCGCCATGAACATCGTGTCGATCCGCGTCAACCTCGGGCGGAAGCCGAAGTCCGTCTGGCTGTGTGGCCCACGAGAACATGGCGGGCGTGTTGTATGGCCGCACAGCCGAGAGGTCAACCGTACCTCCAACAAACCTCGCGCCGAAGAATCCGACCTTGCCACCATCGAAGATCGCGCGCATGAACCCGACCCTGCCGCCGGCGAAGCTCGCATTGCTGAACTCGACCTCGCCGCCGCAGAACTTCGCCAAGGGGAACCCGACGAGGCTTCCAGAGAACGTCGCAGCATTGAACCGGACCCGCGCACCGGAAAACGTCGCAGCATTGAACCCGACTCTGCCTTCGGAGAAGCTCGCGCCATCGAAGTCGACCACGCCACCGGAGAACGTCGCGCGGGAGAACCCGACCACGCCTTCGGAGAACGTCGCGCCACTGAACCGGACCCTCGCACCGGAAAACGTCGCACTGCCGAACCGGACGTTGCCACCAGTGAAGGTTGCGCGGCTAAAGTCCACGATGCCGCCAGCGAATACAGCGTGCGAGAAGTCGCCGCCATCGAAGACTGCGCCGGTGAAGTCCATGCTGCGCCCCTGCCACGTTGAAGCCATCCGCTCCTGATCGCCCCGATGATCACGTAGGTGATCTCGGATCACGGTGATTATCGACAACCTGACCTCTCGTTCGCCCTCCTTCCACCTGGTTCTCGCTGCTGCCTGAGCCTGGAAATCCGGTTGATAAGGCATCCGCAAGTAGGCACAGAGCACGTCGATACATGTCTGACGCCCGGAAGGCCAGTCGTCTGCCAAACCGGCCATCGCGTAGATACCTGCGAGGCGGACTGCCGCGGACTCCATGTCCCAGTTGAGCACTGGCTGACGCAAAGCGCTCATTGAAGTGCTTGGTGTCGTCACGTTTGGCGGCCTCAATCGCCCGTAGGTCGGCACCCTCAGCCCATCGATGCGCGTCCTCAGAAATTCGTTGTTTCCGGTATGCAACGACGAGGGCGACCACGCCTCCCAGGCCCCCGGTGATGATCAGCGATATCTGCACTAGGCGAAGCTGGTCCTCAGTCGTCAGCCGAGATTGATTCGGGGTCGACGAGCCTGATGGCATTGCGTTGGCCGGTGTTGGACTGCTGCCGATGGCAGGTGCCCCCAGACCCAACCACAAGATCCATCCAGACAAGATCAGGACAAGCAGCGCCGCCGTAATGACCAGCGTCAGGGCTAGTGGGAACTTGACCAGATCCGATGGCCGATCATGGCGCGATGCCCTAAGCCATTGAGGCAGTCTCACTCCAACGTTCTAACCATCCACGGGTATGCGTGGTACCCCTGATCGGGTCGCCCGTCGGTCTTGTTGCCGACATTGGGCGCCATCTGCGTTCGGCTGCGGCACGTCCCGTACCGTTCGCGCGGTTTGCTGCGGTCTCGACTATGTCGCATGCGTGTCGGCGGACCCGCTCCTGAGATGTTTCACCAGGTTATAGCCATGCAGTTGTCGGTCTGTAAATCCGTCGCGAAAGCTACGAAGGTTCGAACCCTTCACCCGCCACAAGCAAAGATCAAGGCCCTGAACCAGTACGCCTGGTTCAGGGCCTTGATCGTTTTACGCCCTGCGGTGTCCGGCTGAGTCCGGCCATGTACGGCTTCTCTGGGGAACTACGCCTGCGCCATCTCATGCCTAGGACGGTTGCGGCTCGTCAGTGCCGTGGTCTCTCGTCCGTCGGCGCTCCTGGCGAATGATCACAACCACCCTGACTGCGAAATACGTCGCGAATGTCAGCACGATAGACAGCGCAACGCCTGGCGAATCAGACCCTTCCGGATGGAAGGCAAAATCCACTGCTACGAATATGAAGCCCGCCAATGCGACCATCGGTCCGAGAAGGCGTAGGAGCAGCCTAATTGTGGACGACCCTCTGGCCGGCTGTCGTCCCGGCGACTTCGACTCGGGATGTGCCATGTCACCTCATCCCGATCATCCGCACCGTCGCTTCCATCTGCCGTGCCGTACTGAGCGATCATGCCGCCAACATGGAGCGTGAACGCTCCGCGATCGCCGGCCACTCGGAGGCGATGACGCTGTAGAAGACGCTGTCGCGGTAGTAGCCGTTGCTCAAGATTCGGTGGAACGCCATACACCCTCGCGTGTCGCTCCAACGCGCTCCAACGCGCTCCATCGACCGGATCGACCGGAGATTCCGAACGTCAGCTTTGATCGCAACGCGGTTCGAGCCGTCGATGGTCCGCGATGTTGTTCATCGAGGTAGGTCCGCGACCGGTTCGGGTGGGCGGGCACACCGTCGAAGGCAGCGGACCGCCCGGACGGCCGATGTACTCGCGCACTACGGGCTGTGAGATAGACGCTTATGATCTGGGAGATGCTTCTGGCAACGCTGTTGTCGATCGTGGCCGGCTATGCCGTGAATGTGACGTCGCCATGGGTAGGCGCGCAACTCGCGCGCATTATCAAACCACTCCGTGGTCGGAAAGAGAGACGCGCCGCAGTTAAAGATCGCCTGTACGACTACCTGCGGAAGCATGAGGCGCAATACGTCGCCTACATAGTCCGCCAAAGCGCGTATGCGATTGGCTTCGGCGTTTTGTTCATCGGATCGTTTGTGGGTGCGTCGGTGGTCCTGTGGTCCGGAGAGTTCGATCTGGAGGACCGGGTACAGGAGGTGGCGCAGACGGTGCTCATGGCCATCTTCGCCGCGCTGAGTTTCAGTCACCTGCGAATGGTCCGGCAGGCCATCGTGGCGTTCAGCCAGAACGGCGAAGATGACCCAGGAGCAGACGTCTTGGCTCTGTTCGACGCCAATTTCTAGATCAACTCCACGCCGGATCAGCGCTCAGGCACGCGGGCGGATCGATCAGGGCGCGCGGGAAACGATCAGGGCGCTGCGGACACGACACGCCGGTCGATCACGACCAATAGTTCATGATCGCGCGGAAAGCAGGGGGGCGTCGCGCTGAAAGCAGGGGGGCGTCGCGCGGAAAGCAGGGGGGCGTCGCGCGGAAAGCAGGGGGGCGTCGCGCGGAAAGCAGGGGGCGTCGCGCGGAAAGCAGGAGGGGCGAGGAAAAGTGCGGCCCCGCCCGGGGAGGGCGAGGCCGCACAGCGAAAGAGGTTGGGGTCAGCGGGCGTACTGGATGGGGCCGGAGTTGGCCGCCATCAGTTCGAGCCGGCGGACGCGCTCTTCCATCGGCGGGTGCGTCGAGAAGAGGTTGGCGATGCCGCCGCCCTTGAACGGGTTGTCGATCATCAGGTGTGCGGTGCTCGTCAGCCGGTTGTCCGCCGGGAGCGGCAGCTGCTGCGTACCCATGTGGATCTTGCGCAGTGCCGAGGCGAGCGCGAGCGGGTCGTTGGTGAGCGAGGCGCCTGACTGGTCGGCCTGGAACTCGCGGCTCCGGCTGACGGCCAGTTGGATGACCGACGCGGCCAGCGGGCCGAGGATCAGCATCATGAGGAAGACCGCCGGGTTGGGGCCGTCTTCGTCGTCGCCGCCCATCGGGATGAACCAGGCGAGGTTGGCCAGCATGGTGATGATGCCCGCGAGGGCGCCCGCCACGCTGGAGATCAGGATGTCGCGGTTGTAGACGTGCGACAGTTCGTGGCCGATCACGCCGCGCAGCTCCCGGTAGTCCAGGATGCGCGTGATGCCCTCGGTCACGCAGACCGCGGCGTTCTGCGGGTTGCGGCCGGTGGCGAAGGCGTTGGGCTGCGAGGTGGGGCTGACGTACAGCCGCGGCATCGGCTTGCCCGCCTGCTGCGAGAGCTCGCGGACCATCTGGTAGAGCGCCGGGAACTCTTGTTCGGTGACCGGCTGTGCGCCCATCGACCGCAGCGCGAGCTTGTCGGAGAAGAAGTAGCTGACGCCGTTCATGACCAGGGAGAGGACGACGGCGATGACGAGACCCGTGCTGCCGCCCAGCCAATACCCGACCGCGAGGATCATCGCGGTCAGGAGGCCGAGCAGCGCGGCCGTCTTGAGCCCGTTGTGGCTGTGCACGATCACTCCTGTTCGATACAGCCGGGTGACGACCGCGGTGGTCGCCTCCCTTGCCAGGTGTCAACTGGCGGCCTGGGCAACATCATCCCTCTCGGCGCTGAGAATCGCCTGTGAGACCGCCATGCCAATGCGGGGTTAACCACATCTTTCCCCTAAGTGTGGACAATACGGGCCGACCCCGGAGACTTGACGGATGTCCACCTCCCGCGCTTTCGCCTCGGCTCTGCCGTCTTCGGGTTCGCCGCGCACCTGGTGGGCCATGTTGAAGGACAGCTGGCCGGTGATCCGGCCGATCGCCGTCCAGATCCTCTTGGCGGCGATCGGCTCCACCGTGCTGGCTTTTCTCCTCGGCCACCAAGGGTTCCCGGTCTTCGCCCCACTCTTCGCCGTCGCCACCATGGAGCTGATCTGTGCCCGGCATCACCGCCGAGCGGTCGAGATGCTCTTCGGCGTCGCGGTCGGAGCACTGCTCACCGCGGTCGTCGGACCGAGCTGGAGTACCCCGCACGTGCTGATCGATGCGGCGGTAGGCATGGCCACCGCGCTCGGGGTTGCCTGGTTCACCACGCCCCGATCCCCGGTCACCCTCGTCAACCAGGCGATCGACCCGCTGCTCACCAGCCTCACGACCAACCTCCGGGCCGTCTCCACCGCACTGCGGCAGCACGATCCGGCCACCGCCGGCGCCGCGGTCTACGCGCTCGTGGAGACCGACGTCTGGCTGCGCCGGCTGGAGGAGGCCCTCCTACAGGTACGCCGTTCAGCCCTGATCCTGCGCTGGTCGACCGGCCAGGACCTCACCACGCACACCGGCATGGCCACCGAGATCGGGTACGCCGTACGCCACATCCGCAGTCTCGCTCAGCACGCCTGGTGGGGCGTTCTACGGGCGGGCGAGCCGGTGCCCGTCGCGTTGCCGCAGGCGCTGGACGCGCTGGCGGACGGGATCGGCGTACTCCGGGAGCAGTTGGAGCGCCAGGGGTGCCCGCGCGACGCCCGGCCGCTGCTCATCTCGGCCGCCCAATGGGTGGCGATGATGCGGGAGGAGAAGCTCAGCCTGGGCGCCGCCGGGGTGGCGGCCAGCGCCGACGCCGCCGTGCTGCACCTGCTCGTCGCGTCGGGCGTACCGGCCGAGGAGGCGGACGTGCTCCAGCATCGGCGTACGCCGGTCGCCACCTGAGGGATCAGGCCTGCGGGACGGCTGGGACCGGAGTCTCCGCACCGAGGACCTGGCGGGCGAGGATGGTCCCGCCCGCCACCGCCGCGGGCATCACGAAGACCGCGCCGAGCGGGATCAGGAAGCAGAGGAAGACGCAGGCGCCGAAGCCGACCGCGATCCACCGGTGCCCGCGGAGTTTCGCGACGCGGTCCCGGAAGGTCAGGCCCCGCCGGGAGAAGGCGACGCCGACGAGTTCGACCGCGAGGAACCAGCCGCCGACCAGCGCGCCGATCACCGGGATGACGGTCTGGCCGACGATCGGGATGAACCCGGCTAG
This sequence comes from Hamadaea flava, assembly GCF_024172085.1. Taxonomy (NCBI): domain Bacteria; kingdom Bacillati; phylum Actinomycetota; class Actinomycetes; order Micromonosporales; family Micromonosporaceae; genus Hamadaea; species Hamadaea flava. Next base: position 4,414,832 of record NZ_JAMZDZ010000001.1, read on the forward strand.
GAACAGCGGGATGCCGAAGAGCGTGGAGATGAGCATCAGCCGCAGCGAGTCCCGCAGCCCGCGGGACAACTCCTGCCAGAAGGTCCGGTCGACCTCGTCCGGTACGCCGCCGAGCGAGACCTCGACCTGCTCGGCGATCTTCTCGTAGAACGGGTCGCCGATGAGCAGCGTGATCGCCGTGAACGAGACGACCCAGAGCAGCATCGCGACTCCGACGAGCCCGACTCCGGCCGCGATCCGGGTCGCCGTACGCCAGCCGGTGGACCAGTCGTCGGCGAACCACGTGACGGTGGCGCTCAGGTCGTCCACGAAGTACAGCAGCAGTCCGAAGAGGAACGCGAACAGGAGCAGGGTGATCAGGGCCGGAATGATGCCCAGCACGACCAGCCCCGGATTGCGTCCGTAGATCCTCAGGCCGCGGCCGAAGATGCGTACGCCCTCGAACAACTGCGCCATCATGGACGCGCAGCTTAGCGGAGGACGGCTACCCCAGGCGTACGCGAACCCGACGGTTCGCCTTGCCCTTGCTCTCCACCTTCACGACCTGCACCTTGCCGACCGCCGAGGTCGAGGCGACGTGCGTACCGCCGTCGGCCTGGACGTCGAGACCCACGATGTCGACGATCCGGATCTCCGCCTCGTCCGCCGGAATGAGGTTGGACTGCGTCCGGATGATGTCGGGCAGGGCGAGCGCCTCGTCACGGGCGAGCACCTTGGTGACGACCTTCCGGTCGGCCACGATCTCGGCGTTGACCAGCTCTTCCAGCCGCGCCTTGAACTCGGCGGGCACCTCGGGGAGGTTGAAGTCCATCCGCGCCTCGCCGGGCTCCATGTTGCCGCCCGTCACCAACGCGCCGAAGTCGCGGAACACCACGCCGCACAGGATGTGCAGGCCGGAGTGCGTGCGCATGAGCAGCGACCGCCGCTCGTCCTCGACCGCGCCGACGACCTGCGTGCCGACCGGCGGGATCGGGTCGCCCTCGACCGGAATCAGGTAGAGGTCGTCGCCCTTGCGCGTCCCGGCGATCCGGGTCTGCACGCCCTGCCACAGCAGCACGCCGTGGTCCGGCGGCTGGCCGCCGCCGCCCGGGTAGAACGCCGACCGGTCCAGCACGATGCCGGTCTCGGGGTCCGCGGCCACCACGGTGCACTCCCACTCACGCAGGGTGGGGTCCAGCAGGTCCAAGCGGTCGGTACGCCCATGGCGCGTCACACCCATGCGGGCGAGCGTACTCCCGAGCCGGTCCGGTCAGGCGCTGGCTCAGGCGGTGCCGCTCAGTCGTTCAGGAACGACGAGATGCGGTCACGCAGCTCGGCGCGTTCGGTCCAGAGCAGGGCCGGGCGCTGATAGATCTGCACCTGCGCGTTGGGCAGCGCTTCGGCCAGTTCCTCGGCCACGCCGACCGGGTGCAGCTCGTCGCCGAGGCAGCCGATCACCAAGGCCGGCACTCGCACCTTGGCCAGCGCTGTGAGGTCGAGGATCGCGGACTGCTCGGCGAAGGCGGCGACGCCCGGTGCGAGCCCGTCACGGAGCAGCGCATCGAGCCGCTGCCGCACGTACGCCCAGCCGGGTGCGGCGTTGCGGAACGTCTTGGGCACCTCGGCCACCAGCTGATTGGCGAGCTGGCCGATGTCGCCGCTGTCGAGCGCCTCCAGCAGCGTCGTGATGCGCTCCTGGCTGGCCGTCGAGACCCGCTGGGTCAGCACCGCCGGCAGGACGAAGACGAGCTTCTCGAACCGGTCCGGCGAGTCCACCAGCAGCCGGGTGAGGGCGCCGGCCCCGAGGCTGACGCCGAGCGCGCGCGTCGCGCCGGAGAGGTCCGCGATCGCCCGCAGGTCCCGCGTGAGGTCGGCGTACGTCCACTCGCCGGGCGGGGCGTCGGATCGGCCGTGCCCCCGGAACTGGAAGAACACCCGCCGGCCGGTGACGCCGCTGCCGTAGACGCGGGTCTCCGGGATGCCCTGGGCCAGCCCGTGCGCGAAGACGGTCACGGGGTCGCCGATGCCGGTGACGAGCCGCTCCAGCAGTACGCCGTGCGGCGTGGCGATCAGTTCGGTCGTCGCCGCGAGCGGGGCCGGGCGGGCCGACCGGGGCGCCCCGTACCGCGGCCGCACCCGCCGGGGTGTGCCGTCCGGCGGCGGCGGCCAGCGGAACTGGTTCACCAGCGACCCTCCAGGAGTTCTCGGAAGCCCGAGCGCAGCTGGAGGAGGTAGAAGCCGGTGAAGCCGAGACCGATCAGACCCAGCATGAACAGCGAGCCCAGGACGCCGAAGAACAGCGTGATGATCAGGGACAGGATGAGGATGACCAGCCAGCCGCCCTTGGGGATGGGCGTGCCGAGGGCGGTGAACGCGTCCGGCCGCTGCATGGCGCAGTGGATGACCGCCCAGGCCTCCAAGATGATCGCCGCGACGTTGATGATCAGGTTCAGCCAGCCCACGATGGTGTCGGCGAAATACGACGACGAAACCAGTCCCATGCCGCCAAGAGTATGCAACTGGGGTCGTCCTCGCACATCACGAGGACGACCCCAGCGCATCGGCGTTTTTCTCAGCCCTCTGGCGTGGCCTTCGGCTTGCGGGCGGTCGGCTTGGCGGCGGGCTTCGGCGCGTCGGGCGCCTCCGGGTCGGCGGTCGCCTGCGGGGCCGGGTCGACGATCTCGGAGTCGACCACGTCGGCCGCGCCGGGCTCGGTGTCGACGACGCGCTCACCCCGGGCGACGAGGTCGCCGTAGAGGGCGGTCGCCTTCTCGGCGGCCTTCTGCGCGTTCGTCATCAGAACGGTGCGGATGCGCTCGACGTCGACCTTGCCGGTCAGCTCGGCGGCCTTCTCGGTGGCCTGGGCGCGCAGCGTCGGCCCCTGCTCACGCAGCTGCCCGGCCTTGCTACGCAGCTGCTCGGCCAGCGCCGGAATCTTCTTCAGCTGCTCGACGGCCAGGTCGCCGATGCCGGCAGCGGCGTACACGGCGTTGGAGTGCTTCTGGTCGGTGGTGCTCACTGGTATTCCTCCTCAACGGCGGCGCTCTCGGCGATGCCGGCGTCGTCACGGTCGGTGTCCCGCGCGTTCTCCCGGCGGAATGTCTCGTAGATCTGGGTCAGGGACTGCTTCTGCGCCAGGGTCAACTCGGGATCGGCCGAGATGGCCGCGACGACGCCGTGCGTGTCGTCCTTCCCGAGCAGTCCCGCCCGCAGGTACATCGCCGGAGTCGAGACACGCAGCGCGCCCGCGATGGAAGCGAGCACCTCCGCGCTCGGCTTACGCAACCCCCGCTCGATCTGGCTGATGTACGCGTTGCTGACACCGGCCTGCTCGGCGAGCTGCCGGAGCGAGATCTTGGCGTTCTCGCGCAGGTCCTTGATGAAGGAGCCGATGTCGGGCGTGTGCACTCACCCAAGGTATGCCAGGGTGTTAACTCCTGCAAGCAGAATGCTAACAAGAGTTAGCAGAGTCACCAGGTGGCCCGAACCGCCCCCACCGGCTCTCCCCCACCGAGCAGCTGAAACTCGGTCAGCTCAGAGAGTACGGGCGCTTCGACGCCCAAGCGGCGCAACGCGCTCACCACGATCGGCATGCGCGCCCGCATCCCACCGTCGTCGATCTTCACCGCGACCGCGCCGACCCCGGGGACGGCCAGCGCGTGCACGCCCTCGGCTCCGCCCTTCGACAGCAACCCCGGTACGCCCTTCATCAAGCGGTCGTCGTCCTGCCCGGTGCCGCTCACCAGTTCCGGGTACGCCCGCATCGCGTCGGCCACCGACCGCTCCGCCGAGCCCACCGGCGCCTCCACCAGCGCGAGGAACGCCCGCGCGAGCCCGGTCAGCGAGATCGCGAGCACCGGCGCGCCGCAGCCGTCGACCCCGGTCGCGGCCACCGGCTCGCCCGCGAACGACTCGACCGCGTCCCGCAGCCGCTCCTGCAACGGGTGCTCGGGATCGAGGTACCCCTCGGTCGCCCAGCCCGCCGCGAGGCAGGTGAGCAGCATCCCCGTGTGCTTGCCCGAACAGTTCATGTAGACGCGCTCGGCCCGGCCGCCCGCGCGCAGCACCTCGGCCCGCGCGGCCTCGTCCAGGGGAAGATCCGGCGGGCAGCGCAGCGCCGACTCGTCGACCCCGGCGGAGCGCAGCAGTGCGCGTACCCGTGAGATGTGAAAGTCCTGGCCGAAGTGACTCGCGGCGGCGAGAGCGAGATCAGCCGGGTCGGTGAGCCGCAGCCCCGCGCGGAGCATGCCCACCGCCTGCATGGGCTTGTTCGACGAGCGCGGGAAGATCGGCGCCTCGACGTCGCCCGCGGACGCGACCCGCGTGCCCGTGGCGTCGAGGACGACCACCGAACCACGGTGCAGCCCCTCGACGAACCCCGACCGGACGACTTCGGCGAGCAGCTCGCCACCCTGATAGGTCTTGCCCATACTGGCAGGGTAGAGGGCATGGAATTCCGCGATGTCGTCGCCCGGCGGCGAATGGTGCGCAACTACGACCCCGATCGCCCGGTGCCACCGGAGATCGTCGATGAACTCCTTCAGCACGCGATCCACGCCCCGAGCGCGGGCTTCTCGCAAGGCTGGGCGTTCCTCGTCCTCGACACCCCGGCCTCGGTGGCCGAGTTCTGGGCCGCGACCACGCCGCCGGCCGCTGGACCACCGGACAACTGGCTGCGCGGCATGCGGTCGGCGCCGGTGATCATCGTGCCGCTGTCCTGCAAAGACGCTTACCTGGACCGGTACGCCGAGCCGGACAAGGGCTGGACCGATCGCGACGAGTCCCGCTGGCCGGTCCCCTACTGGCACATCGACGCCGGGATGGCCTCACTGATGATGCTGCTCACCGCGGTCGACAATGGACTCGGCGCGTGCTTCTTCGGCATCCCACCCGCCCGGGTCGACGCGTTCCGGGCCGCGTTCGACGTGCCCGGCTCGTACACGCCGATCGGGGCGATCACCGTGGGCTACCGCGCACCGGACCGGCGCTCGCCTTCGCTCCGCCGCGGCCGCCGCGGCGTCGACGAGGTCGTCCACCGCACCCGCTTCACCCCGCGCTAGCGCCTTCCCCCCTTTTGAGGGCGCGATCATGAACTTTCGGTCGTGATCGACCGGCGTGTCGTGTCCGCGCGACCCTGATCATTCCCGCAGGCAGGTGATCAACAAGCGATGCGGACCGCACCGGGCCGGAGGGGGCGCGGGACGGCGAAGGGGGCGCGTGGGCAGCGCGAGGTCAGTGAGGGGTGATGCCCCAGGAGGCGGTCCACGGCTCGCCGGGCTTGAGCACGATCAGGTCCCGGCCCGAGCGCAGCGCGTCCGGCGGGCAGGTCATCGGCTCGACGGCGATCGACCGGCGGCGGCGCGGCTGGGCGGCGCTGTCCGCGGTGTACAGCTGCCACCAGCCGAACGAGGCATCAGCCCAGACGCTGGTCAGCGGCGCGTCGGGGCCGCCGAGCACAACCGCGTGCCGCCCGTCCTCGCCCCGGATGACGTCGCCGAACGCGGTGTCGAGGCGACCGGATCCGATCCGCTTGGCGGTCGTGTAGTCCCACTCCGAGCCGGCCACCTTGGCCGCGCCGATCGGCAGGCTGCGGCCGTCGACCAGCAGCCGGGACCGCGCGGGCACGGTCAGCCAGGTGTCCTCGACACTCCCGGCCGGCATCAGATACGGGTGGGTGCCCAGGCCGAACGGTGCCGGCTCCGCGGCGGTGTCGGTCGCGCCGTGCGTCACCGTCAGTCCGTCGCCGGCCAGCTCATAGCGGGTGGTCAAGCTCAAACTCCACGGGTACGCCGGACGCGCGGCCAGTTCGAGACCGAGCGTGACGTGCGACGGGCCCTGGTCGAGCAGCCGCCACGGCAGCCACCGGACGAGGCCGTGGATCGCGCTGTGCGTGGTGGGCTCCGACAGCGGCAGCTGGTAGGTGTTGCCGCCGAAGGCGTACTGGCCGTCCCGCAGCCGGTTGGGCCAGGGCGCGAGGACCTGGCCCGCACCCGCGGGGCTGATCTCGTCCTCGGCGTACCCGTCGAGGACTTCCCGGTCACCGGCCCGATAGGTACGCAGTCCCCCGCCGATCTCCACGACCGTGGCGGTCTGGTCGGCGTGACTGATCGTCCATTGTGTGCCCGACGGCGCTTGTGGCATGGGCGAACCTTAACCGACCGTTCGCGGCTTCGTATACCGGACCAACGAAGGGACGACCACGGCGAGCGTGACAACAAGCAGCACACACGCGACACCGCCACCGACCCAGGCGCCCGTGACGCCGAAGGCGGCCGCGGTCGCGCCGGCGCGAAGGTCGCCGAGGCGGGGTCCGCCGACGACGACCGCTGTGCGTACGCCCTGCACCCGGCCGCGCAGCTCGTCGGGGCAGGCCTCCAGCATGATGATGTTGCGGTAGACCGAGCTGACCAGGTCGAACACCCCGCCGACGGCGAGCAGCAGCACGACCAGCCAGAGTTGGTGGACGAACCCGGCTGCGGCGACCGCCGCACCCCAGCCGACCACCGCAGCGAGCAGGGCCAGCCCCTGACGGCGTACGCGGGAGATCCAGCCCGAGGTGAGCCCGGCGGCCACGGTGCCGATCGCGATGGCCGCGTAGAGCCAGCCGACCGCGGCCCCGTCGCCGCCGAACCGCTCCGCCCCGAGCTGCGGGAACAGTGCTCTCGGCAGGGCGATCACCATCGCGACGAGGTCGACGGCGAACGACGCGAGCAGGATCGGCGTACGCAGCAGGAAGCCGAACCCGTCCACGATGCTCCGCCAGCCCGCCGGGGCGGCCGAATCGTGGGCGGGCAACTGCGGCAGCCGATAGGTGGCCCAGAGGCTGGCCGTGAAGAGCAGCGCGTCGAAGAGGTACGCGACGGTCAGCCCACCTCGACCGGGCGCGAACGCGAGCAGCATGCCGGCCGCGAGCGGGCCGAACACGATCATCGCGTTCATCATCGTGAAGTTGAGCGTGGTGGCCGAGGCCAGATCCGCCTCGCCGACCAGCCGGGGCAGGATCGACTGCCGGGTCGGCGTCGACACCGCGAATCCCGTGGTCTGCACGAACAGCGCGATCAGCAGCAGCACCGGATTGACCAGGCCGGTCACCGTCGCGACGAACAGGAACAGGGTCGCCAGCCAGACGATGACCGACGAGGTCAGCAGCAGCCGACGGCGGTCCATCGCGTCGGCGTACGCCCCGCCCCAGATCGAGAAGACGAGCATGGGCACGAAGCCGGCCAGTCCCAGAAGACCGACCCACAGCGAGGACTTCGTCAGGGCGTACATCTGCACCGGCACGGCGACCGCCGTGAACTGGGCGCCGAAGAAGCCGAAGGCGTTGCCCACGAAGACACGGCGGTACGTCGTGTGCCGCAGCGGTGTCAGGTCGATGAGGAACCGGCGGGCGAGGGGGGTCGCCGTCACGGAGCCAAGCGTTCCACGATCCACTCGTCGTGATCAAGAGTCGTCCCGGTCACCAGGCGCCGGAAGCGGAGCCGGTCGTGGAGGCGGGACGGCCGGCCCTGCCAGAACTCCACAGTGTCGGGGGCGACGCGGTAGCCGCCCCAGTGCGGCGGGGGTGGCACTTCGCCGGCGAAGCGTTCCGCGTACGCCTCCCACGCGTCCTCCAGCGGCTCGCGCCCGTCGATCACCGAGGACTGCGGGCTGGCCCAGGCCCCGAGCTGCGACCCGCGCGGTCGCTCGGCGAAGTACGCCTCGGTCTCCGCCCGCGGCACCCGGACCGCCCGGCCGGTGACGATCACCTGCCGCTGCATGGCGTGCCACGGGAACAGCAGGCTCGCGTACGGGTTGGCGTCGAGTTCGCCGCCCTTGCGAGACGTGTAGTTGGTGAAGAACGAGAACCCGCCCTCGTCGTACGCCTTGAGCAGCACCGTCCGCGCGCTGGGCCGGCCCTCCGGGGAGGCGGTCGCGACGATCATGGCGTTCGGCTCCGGCAGCCCGGCGTCGACGGCGTCGGCGAGCCACGCGGCGAACTGTTCGTGCCAGCTTGCGGCGAGGTCCGTCTCGACGAGGGTGTCGAGCCGGTAGTCGTTGCGCATGTGCGGGAGGTCGGGTGTGTTCGTGGTCACGATCACATACTCATACACCGTCGAGGCTTTGCTCGAAGATGTGTCGTCACCAGCGGTTCCGAACGGAGTTTCGCAGCGAAACCGGGCGCAAAGCGGGAGAATGTCGCTTGTCGGAGGCCCGCGAGGCTCGCCTCGATGCCCATCGTGGGGGCAAGATGTGCGCTGAACGACCACTCAGCGTCCACGCCGGTGGACGTTGACAGCCACTCAGCGTCCGCAGCCGTGGACGTTGACAGCCACTCAGCGTCCGCAGCCGTGGACGTTGACAGCCACTCAGCATCCCCCGCCTGCGGGTCGTACGCGCGAAGCAGCCGGGTTCCACGGAGCGTCCCATAGGGAGAGAGCGGAATGTCCGAGTTCAAGCCGGGGCTGGAGGGCGTCGTAGCCTTCGAGACCGAGATCGCCGAGCCCGACAAAGAGGGCGGCTCGCTGCGCTATCGCGGGGTCGACATCGAAGACCTGATCGGCCACGTGTCCTTCGGAAACGTCTGGGCGCTGCTGGTCGACGGCAAATTCGGCCCTGGCCTGCCCCCGGCCGAGCCGTTCCCGGTCCCGGTGCACTCCGGTGACATCCGGGTCGACGTGCAGTCCGCCGTCGCCATGCTCGCGCCGTACTGGGGTCTCGGCCAGCTCCTCGACATCGCCGACGAGCAGGCCCGTGAGGACCTCGCCCGCGTATCGGTGACCGCGCTGAGCTTCGTCGCGCAGTCCGCCCGGGGCCTCGGCCTGCCGGCCGTCCCGCAGCGCGAGATCGACAAGGCGGCCACCATCGTCGAGCGCTTCATGAAGCGCTGGCGGGGCGAGCCCGACCCGCGGCACGTCAAGGCGGTCGACGCGTACTTCATCTCGGCGGCCGAGCACGGCCTGAACGCCTCCACCTTCACCGCCCGGATCGTCGCCTCCACCGGTGCCGACGCCGCTGCCTGCATCTCCTCCGGGATCGGCGCCCTGTCCGGCCCGCTGCACGGTGGCGCGCCCAGCCGCGTACTGCACATGATCGAGGGCGTCGAGCGCTCCGGGAACGCCGAGGAGTACGTCAAGGGCGTCCTCGACCGGGGCGAGCGCCTGATGGGCTTCGGCCACCGCGTCTACCGGGCCGAGGACCCGCGCGCCCGCGTCCTGCGGCGTACGGCGAAGGAACTCGGCGCGCCGCGCTACGAGGTCGCCGAGGCGCTGGAGAAGGCCGCTCTCGCCGAGCTGCGCGCCCGCAAGCCCGACCGCGTCCTCGAGACCAACGTCGAGTTCTGGTCGGCTGTCGTCCTCGACTTCGCCGAGGTCCCGTCGCACATGTTCACCTCGATGTTCACCTGCGCCCGGGTGGCCGGCTGGTCGGCGCACATCCTCGAGCAGAAGAAGCTCAACCGGCTCGTCCGTCCCTCGGCCAAGTACATCGGCCCGGGTACGCGCAAGCCGCAGGACGTCGAGGGCTGGGACGCCATCGCGCACGGCTGAGCGACCGCCTGCGCACCACCCGCACAACCAGCCTGATCAGGCACTTGATCGACAGTGGCCCGTGACGACCGTCACGGGCCACTTCGTGGGCGGCGTGTCGGCGGGCCGAGCCTGACGTGGGAGGATGCGACATCGGCAGTGTTGCCGGGTGTCCCGTCACGGCCCGTTAAGGATTCGATATCCATGGCTGATCCGATCCGCATCCCCGACTCGCTCAAGCCCGCCGACGGTCGCTTCGGCTGCGGCCCGTCCAAGATTCGGACCGAGGCGGTGACCGCCCTGGCCGAGACCGGAACGTCCCTCCTGGGGACCTCCCACCGGCAGAAGCCGGTCAAGGAGCAGGTCGCCCGGCTGCGGGCCGGCCTCGCCGAGTTCTTCTCCCTGCCGGAGGGCTACGAGGTCATTCTCGGCAACGGCGGGACGACCGCCTTCTGGGAGGTCGCCGCGTTCTCGCTGATCCGCGATCGGGCCCAGTTCGCCACGTTCGGGGAGTTCGGCGCCAAGTTCGCCAAGGCCGTCAAGGACGCGCCGTTCCTCGGTGAGCCGACCGTTCGCAAGGCCGACCCGGGCACCGCCGCCGACCTGGTCGCGGAGGCCGGCGTCGACGCGTACGGCGTGGCGCAGAACGAGACGTCCACGGGTGTGGCCGTGCCGGTGACCCGCGTGGCCGGGGCGGACGAGGGCGCGCTGCTGCTGCACGACGCCACGTCGGCCGCCGGTGGCCTGGCCGTCGATCTGACGCAGAGCGACGTCTACTACTTCGCCCCGCAGAAGTGCTTCGCCTCCGACGGCGGGCTGTGGATCGCACTGCTCTCGCCGGCCGCGATCGAGCGGGCGAACGAGATCAAGGCGACCGGCCGCTACATCCCGGCCTTCCTCGACCTGGTCACGGCGATCGACAACTCGCGCCTGGAGCAGACGCTCAACACGCCCGCCGTCGCGACGGTCTTCCTCGCGGCCGAGCAGACCGAGTGGATGAACAAGCAGGGCGGCCTGGCCTGGGCGGCGGCGCGGACCGCGGAGAGCGCCGCGATCGTCTACAACTGGGCCGAGAAGTCGCCGGTCGCGACGCCGTTCGTCACCGACCCGGGCCTGCGGTCCAACGTGGTCGCGACGATCGACTTCGCCGAGGGCGTCGACGCGACGGCGATCGCCAAGACCCTGCGGGCCAACGGCATCGTCGACACCGAGCCCTACCGGAAGCTCGGCCGCAACCAGCTGCGCATCGCGCTCTACCCGGCCGTCGAGCCGGCCGACGTCGAGGCGCTCACGGCGAGCATCGACTACGTCATCTCGCAGCTCTGATCCACGCACGAAGATCGGCGGCAGCCGACGATCAACGCGGAAACGCGTCTTTGATCGTCGGCTGCCGCCGTTCTTGGCCGTCGCGACCTCCATGAACGGCGGCAACCGGCGATCTTGGCGGCCAGACCCACTGATCGGCGGCAGCCGACGATCATGCGGGCGGGGTCAGGCCGCCACGGGCTCGCGGACGGGTTCCGCCACCGGCTGCACGGCCGGCCGCGTGGACCTGCCCACTGCGATCAGGGCCAGACCGCCGACGGCATAGGCGATCAATACCCACATCGAGTACGCGCTGCCGGCGCCGTCGAAGAACGCGACACTGCGCAGTAGCGTCGCCCCGGCTCCGGCCGGAAGATGCTGCCCCACGTCACCCCAGGGCTGCGGCAGGAGTTCCGGCGCCCCGGCGACCCCGGACAACGGGTTGCCGACCAGGAACACTGTCAGCGCGCCGAGCCCGATGCCGGGCGGTCCGAAGACGCTGCCAAGCCCGGCCACCAGGGCTGAGGCCGCCAGCCCCACGAGTCCGACCGCGGCCGCGTCGGCCCAGTAGTTCCCCGTGATCACCCCGAGCCACTCGCGCAACACGACCGACCCGATCAGGCCGCTGCCTACGGCGTACCCGAGGGAACCCAGAAGGCGGGCCCACTTCAGCGGAACCAGGACGACCAGCAGGATGCCCGCGAGCATGCCGGTGAGCAGCAGGGGCAGGAAGCCGGCCGTGAAGCCGGCACCGCGCGGATCGTCGGCCGGGAGCGGGACCACCGCGACCACCTTGGCGTTGTTCTCGGCGGCGGCCGCGCTGAGCAGCGTGGCGACCACGGGGCTCGCGGCGGGCGCGGTGTGGACCTCGACGCCGGACGCCGTCACCACGAACGCGCCGTAGACCTCGCGATCGCGGATGAGCTGGTCGGCGGCGGTGGCGTCGGCCGCCTGCGTGATCGTGAACGCACCCTCCTCCGCCTGCAACTTCGCGGTGATCGCGCTGGTCGCGGGGCCCGGCCCGGCGACGGCGATCGGCAGGTCCCGCGGGGCCATGTTGGCGGCGGGACCGACGAAGAGCGGGATGAGCAGTGCCTGCGCCACGATGACGACGGCCGCGAGGAGTGCGGCTCGTTTCATGGCTCCTCCAATAAAACGAATGCTCGTTCTCTATTGCCCACAGCATGCTTCCAGGCCCACGCCAGTGTCAAGAACGAACGTTCGTTTTACGATGTGACCCATGCCGCGCGTCTCCGACCAGCACCTCGCCGCCCGCCGCCAGCAGATCATCGACGCGGCGCGGGCCTGCTTCACGCGCAACGGCTTCCACGCCACGACCATGCAAGACGTGATCAAGGAAGCAGGACTGTCGGTCGGTGCGGTCTACCGGTACTTCAAGAGCAAAGAAGAACTGATCGCGGCCATCGTCGGCCAGGTCGTCGACGAGATCACCGGACGACTGCACCAGGTCACCAGCGCGCGCCCCCGGCTCCCGGTCGAAGACACCCTCGCCGCGGCGCTCACGGTCATGGAACCGGCCCTCGGCCCCGACGGCATGTTCCGGGTCGCGCTCCAGGTCTGGTCTGAGTCACTCACCAATCCGTCGCTGCGTGTCCTCGTGACCGACTTGTACGCACGACTGCGCGACGAATTCCGGGAGTACGCCTCCGAACTGCCGCTCCCCGAAGGCGTCACCGCCGACGAACTCTCCGGCGTGCTGCTGTCCCTGGCCCAGGGGTACGCCCTCCAGCGCGTCCTCACCGGCGGCCCCTCGCCGTCGGAGTACGTCGCCGGCATCGCCGGCCTAACCCGCCTCGCCCCTCCACCGCCCCCGCTTTCCCGCTTTCCGCCGCCGCTTTCCCGCTTTCCGCCGCCGCTTTCCGCGTGATCATGAACTAGCGGTCGTGATCGACCGGGTGGTTTCGCGTACCGGGCTCCCTGATCAACTCCCTAACGGACTGATCAACGGGTGGACTGCGCTGACTGGCGGGCGGATCGGTGTCGTCGGCGTTCGCTACTCTGACCGCCATGTCCGCGATCGCGTACGAGGCCCCTCGTTCCCGCAGGTTCGCGGCGCTCGCCGACAGCCTCTGGGTGCTACGCCAGGCGGGCGTCGTCTTCGGACGGCACTGGCCGGTGCTGATCACCTTGGCGCTGACCGGTGTCGCCGCCCACGACCTGATCCTCGAAGGCGCGGTCAAGGCCGCTCTGGTCAACAGCACCCTGGGGCTGCTGGTGATCATCCTCGCGCCGATCGCGACCCTGACGTCGCTGGTCTACATGCTTCGCGTGGTACGCGCCTCGCTGCCGCACCTCGACGCCGATCCACCGACGTTCGGGAGCACCGGCGAGCGCCCGCCGACCTTGCTCGACTTCATCGGCTCCGTCGCCGTGCCGTACCTCGCGATCTATTCGGCGTACGGGTATATGAAGGACGACTTCACACGATTCGCGTACGAGGTCTGGCGGAACGATCCGTTCTCCACTTTGGATCATCTACCCTTCTCGCCGACCGTCGGGATCATCTCCGTCGTCGCGGTCGCAGTGGTCCTCCGCTTCCTCCTCGGACGGCTACGACGGCGCCGGGCCCTGCGCTGGACCGTCATCATCGGGGCGTATGTGGAGGTCATCTGGGTCGGGACCCTCGTCATGGGGGTCAACGCTTCGCGTACCAACTTCGACGAGTGGTTCGGCCAGCGACAGGTCGGCACCTGGTTCCACGACGCGCTGGAGAAGCTGCCCGGCACTCAGATCGCCAGCATCCTCAGCGAGTGGTCCCGCCTCCTCTGGGAGAACGCCGATCTCGTCTTCCTCGCCCCGATCGCGTGGCTCACCATGGGCGCGGTCGTCTACGGCCGAACCATCGACGAGCCGAAGCTCACCGACGAGCGCATCCTCACCGCGACAGCCCGGCGCCTCAACACCATGCCCGTGGTCAAATCCATCGCGAACCCGCTCAACGCCGAGCTGCAGAAGCGCTTCGGCCCGCTCCTCGGCAGCCTGCGGATGCTGGCCAAGGCCGGTCTTCGGCCGATGCTGCTGTTCTGCCTGGTCTTCGTGCTGCTTCAGTCGGTGGACGCCGGCCTCTGGGAACTCGAACGGCTCCTCATCGGCCCGCAGGATCTCCAGGAGGTCTGGTGGCCCCTGTCGTACCTGCTGTCGCCGATCAACACCGCGATCCGCTTCGTCCTGCTGATCTGCCTGCTCGGCGCGGCGACCGACCGGATCCTGCGCTCGCGCGAGGCTGGTTGAGGATCAGCTAGTTGAGGATCAGATAGTCCGGCAGCAGGGTGCTGAGCGAGAGGTGCACCTTGCCCGGGTACGCATCCAGCGGCATGACGAAGTAGGTCTCGGTCCGCCACTGGCGCGTCGCACTCGGGTCGACGTTCGGAGTCGGGTTCGTTGCTGCCGACGTCGCCGCGGTGGACGGTGACGCGCTCGTCGACGTCCCGACCTGGTCAACGGACTCGATCGCTTCCTCGACCGAACACGGGTCGTAGCCGAGGCTGGCACCGCTCAACTCGTCCGGGCGGGCGGCGTACTCGTCGCCGGCGGTCGACAGCAAGGTGAGCTTGCACAGGCTGAGCGCCGTGCCCGGTCCTTCGAACGCCAGCACTACCCGGACGACCCGCATCCCGGTCGGGGCCGGCTTGCGCTGTCCGCCGTACGCGGGAAGATCCTTCTCCTCGGCCACCTCGACCAGGCGAACGCGTACGCCGCCGTAGCTCGCCCAGGCACCCTCGGCGACCTGGGCGGGGACCCGTTCCCGACGTGTCCACAGCGTCTCGTAGTTGCTGATGACCGGCTCCACGGCCGTCAACACCAGCGCCGGAACGAGCAGCAGGACGCCGAAGATGTTGCGACGCCACCAGCCCGGTCGCGCAGAGCGGCCCTGGGTGATCGGCGACTGTGGCGGAACCTGGCTCGGGGTCGGCATTCCAGGTTGCCCAGGGCGCATCGGATAGCCCGCAACCTGTCCCGGCTGGCCCGGCAGTCCCGGCTGGCCCGGCAGTCCCGGCTGGCCCGGCGCGCCGAAGCCCGGCGGCGGTACGAACCCAGGAGTCCCCGGCTGCGCGGTTTGACCCGGCTGGCCGTAGTTCGGCTGCCCGTAGTTCGGCTGCCCGGGTTGCGCCGGCTGGCCCGGCTGCTGCCCATAGCCAGGCTGGGCGTAACTCACCGACGATGCCTGGCCGGGTTGCGCCGGCTGGCCGTAAGCAGGCTGGGCATAAGCAGGCTGGGCGTAACCCGATTGCCCAGGCTGACCGTAGGCAGGCTGACCCGGTTGCGCCGCCGGATTTTGCGCACCGTAAGCAGGCTGACCGTAGGCAGGCTGACCCGATTGCGCCGCCGGATTTTGCGCACCGTAAGCAGGCTGGCCGGGGGCGCCGTAGGCAGGATGGCTGGGCTGCGCAGATTGGCTCGGCTGGCCATGCTGAGCAGGCTGGGCGGGCGCACCGTAAGCAGACTGGCCGGGCTGCGCGGATTGGCTCGGCTGGCCATAGGCCGACTGACCATGCTGAGCTGGCTGACCGGGCTGACCATAGGCAGGCTGCGCGGCCTGGGCGGGCTGACCATACGCGGGTTGCCCCGGCTGGCCAGCAGTTGTCTGGCCGGGCCCAGCCGACTGCCCATAAGCGGCCTGGGCAGGCTGGCCGTAAGCCGGCTGGCCATGCTGCGCGGGCTGAGTGGGCTGGCCATAGGCAGGTTGGGCGGACTGCGCAGGCTGGCCGTAAGCCGACTGCCCGTAAGCAGACTGACCATATGCAGACTGGGCTGCCCCACCAGCAGCCGGCTGGGCGGACTGAGCAGGCTGCGCGGGCTGGCCGTAAGCCGACTGGCCGTAACCAGCCTGTGGCGCGTAGCCCGCTTGCGCCGGGCTGCCCGTCTGTGCCGGGTTGCCGGGCTGCACAGGGTAGCCGGACTGCGCGGGCCGACCGGCGGGCGCGGTATAGCCAGGCGCCGCAGTGCCCGGGGCGGCAGCGGCCCCCGGATGACCGGGCTGAGCCGGATACCCAGGCTGCGGCGGATACCCCGGTTGAGCTGGGGAACCGGACTGCGTCGAGTACCCCGGCTGGCCGGACTGCGAATAGCCCTGCGGCTGGCCCGGCACAGGCTGGCCCGGCACAGGCTGGCCCGGCTGCGCGTGCGACCCGGGCTGCCCCGGCGCGGAGTGCTGGCCCGGCGGGGGCGGCACCGGGTTGCCTTGTGGATCCCACTGCTCGGTCATGAGCTGCTCCTCACGGTGGGACTCGACGTCACCCGCGGAGTCACGCGGTGACTCGTCGTGGCCTTCGGGCTCGACGTCGCCTTGGGACTGGACGTGGCGCTGGGGCTCGACGTCGCGCTTGGCGTGGACGTCCTGGTCGGCTGGGGCGTCGGGCTTGAGCTCGCCCCGGCCAGGACCGGCCGCGCGATCGTCATCGGGTTCTTGTCGGTCTGCCACTTCGTCAGGTCGTCCCGGCTGATCGGCAGGTCGATCTCGGCCATCCCGTCCATCCGTTGATCCAGGGAGTCGGTGGCAAGCCGCAGGGCGAGTTTCAGCGGCACCTCGGTGGGGACCTCGAAGGCGAACTCCATGTCGACCGGGATGCCCGGTTGCAGATTCCGACCGCCCAGTGCGTTCTGGGTGACCCGGCCGCTGGCGATGAAAGTGCGTTCGTCGCCGTCGCGTAGGGCGGCGTAGAAGATCCGGGTGGCTTCGTGGTTCGCCGTCAGCCGGACTTTGACGATGACCCAGACGCCCTTGCTCTCATGCAGGATGCCGCCGGAGCCGATCGCCTCGCCGCCGCGTACGCCGAGGAACCTGGCGTCGAACGATCGAGTGTGGACGGTCTGTTCAGTGCCGCCGCTGGTGATGTACGGGCGCTGCTGAGTCTCCGGGCTGGGCTTGTAATTGCTGATCACCCCGCCGATCGCGAGGGCGGCGAGCACCAGAGCGCCGGTGCCCAGCCGGCGGAAGACCGGTGGCGTCGAGGATGTGCCGTCAGCCATTGCGCTTGTCCTCCACCGGCACGGTCAGCACCGCACGTGGAACGTGGTCGAGCCACTCCATCAGGTCCGTGAGGGAACTCTTCCGATGTGTCTTGCCCCAGATCTCCACCTCGACCTGGGTGGGCACGGTGTCGGGCTTGACTTCCCAGAGGAAGGCGACCTTCTCGGTGAGGCCCGGATGCAGCGCCTCGACCCTGGTGCCGTCGCTGGTCACGACGACCTCGCGGGCGAACTCGGGACCGTCGCCGTTGAACTCGTAGTGAAGGATGCCCGGAACGTCCTTGACCAGAACGATGTCGCGGATATCGCGCCGGCTCACCACGTCGGTGATCTCGACCTCGGCGATGACGGCCAACCAATGGTCCGCCGAATCCTTCAGTCTCACCTGCGGTTCCAGGCTGCCCACCAGGCGTACACTCGTGATCTTGACATTCCACGGCGTGCCCGCGTTGACCTCGCCCACCTTGAGCACCGGTTCCGCCTGCTTGACCGGCGCGAAGCCGCCGAAGGCCGCGGACACCGCGAGCGCGAGCCCGCCCACCAGGTAGAGGAACCACTGCATCGGTGCGCGGGCGACCCTGCCCATGACTCCACTCATGCCACCGATGCCCTCCCCAGAGCTTGCGACCACCCACACCTACGGCGCGGGTCGAAGTATAGGTACCCCGCGCGACATGGACCTAGCCGAAGGTACGGGGCTGACCGGTCGCCTCCAGCACCGACATCCACAGGTCGCCATGCGGGTCGACCTGGTTGCGCTTGCTGATCGCCAGCGAGATCGGCACGTGCACGAACCGGCCGCGCCATCGCCCGACGACCATCGCCGTACGCCCGGCCATCGCGGCGTGGACGGCGGCGTGCGCCAACCGGATGCAGTGGACGCTGTCGTACGGGTTGGCCGGCACACTGCGGATGGCGTAGCTGGGGTCGATGTACTTCATGTTCATCTCGAGCCCGTGCTCGGCGAAGTGGTCAGCGATGCGGTGCCGAAGGAACTGCCCGATGTCGCGTAGCCGCCGGTTGCCCGACGCGTCGTGCCCCGGATGGGTCGCGTCGGCCAGGAACTCCTGGCCTGCCCCTTCGGCCGCCACCACGACAGCCCGGCCGCGGCGCTCGACCCGGCGGCGCAGATGCGCAAGGAAGCCGTTCTCACCGTCCAGTTCGAATGGAACCTCGGGGATGAGGACGTAGTCCGCGTCGTTGTTGGCCAGTGCCGCGTAGCAGGCGATGAACCCCGAGTGCCGGCCCATCACGTGCACCAGCCCGACGCCGTTCGGCACCGCCCGCGCCTCGACGCTCGCCCCGCGGATCGACTCGGTCGCCTTCGCGAACGCGGTCTGGAAGCCGAAGGACTGATCGATGTACGGGATGTCGTTGTCGATGGTCTTCGGCACGCCGACCACCGCGATCTTGAGATTGCGCTCCTGGACGGTGTCGGCGATCCGCAGCGCGCCCCGCATCGAACCGTCGCCGCCGATCACGAACAACACGTTGATGCTCATGTGTTCGAGGCAGTCGACGATCTCGTCAGCGTCCTGCTCACCCCGCGAGGTGCCGAGAATGGTGCCGCCGTACTCGTTGATCCCGCTGACGCTCTGCGGGGTCAACTCCACGACCTCCCGGCCGTATTTGGAGATGAAACCCTGGTAGCCGTTGCGGAAGCCGTAGATCTTCTTGACCCCGTAGTGGTCGTTCAGCTCCCGGACCAGCCCCCGGATGACGTCGTTGAGTCCCGGGCACAGGCCGCCGCAGGTGACGATGCCGACCCGGGTCTTCGACGGCTGGAAGAAGATCTTGCGCCGCGGCCCGGTGGGCTCGAACCCCGGCAGCTCGCCCGAGTCGAGGCCGCGGGCGGCGACCATCTGCAGGGTGTCGTCGAAGAGGACCCGGTCGTCCTCGCGGACGTAGTGCTCGGTGGTCGGCCCGTCGGCGGGCAGCGCCACCAGCGGCGAGTCGATCCTGCACTCGCCCAGTGTCCGTACCGTGAGATCCGCAGTCCCGGGGGTCATCGGCAAAGCCTAACGTGAGCGCGTTTCGCCTGGTCATGCTTGGGCGGCGGGCGTCTCACACTGCGGTTGCATACCGACTCGCGCCGAGGTGCCCAAGGTCCGTAGACTCGACGCGCAGGGCCTCGTAGCTCAGGGGATAGAGCACCGCTCTCCTAAAGCGGGTGTCGCGCGTTCGATTCGCGCCGGGGCCACCGGGAGGCCGCAGGCCAGCGGCATGATCATCTCTGGCCTGCGGCCGTCGCCGTGCCGGGCTCCGATCGGCCGCCCATCGGCACCAGCGAGATTCCTCGTCCGGGCAAGCCTCGCCCGACCCATAGCCGACGCGGTTTCGTCCACGTTCGGTCCGCGTGACCGTTTTGATCTGTGGGCGGCCGGCTTTTTCGGCCCAGCCGGTACGCTGGGAGCGCCCTGACTCCCCGCCGCCGTGAAAGAAGTCGATGCACCCGCAGAACCATTGGTACGGCCATTCTCAGTTCCTCGCTGAGTACGCGGGACTGGGTTCGGGCCGCGCGCCGCGCATCGACGGATACCTGCAGCACGGGTGGAACGTCCACAACGGGTTCGGCATCCGGACGCCGCTGATGCCGGGGGCGACGAAGCTGGTCTGGTCGGCTCGACCGATGCGGCGCGGGTGGCGCTACGGTGATCGGAATTATCGCGTCATCGGGTCGCCGTGGGCGTACTTGTTGCGGGTGCAGCCGGGCGAGCCGCAGGAACGCACGGGCACCATCTTCTATCCGTTCCACGGCATCCCGTCGCAGTCGGTGACCGGCGATCACGAGAAGCTCGCCCGCGAGGTACGCGAGACCGAGGACGGCCCGGTCACGGCCGCGCTCTATTGGCTGGAGTACGAGCAGCCGGAGATCCGGCGGGCGTACGAGAAGGCCGGGTTCCGCGTCATCTGTCACGGGTACCGCACCGGCGGGTTCGACCGCGGCAGCAACGCGATGCTGCGCAATCAGCTTCACGAGCTGCGCCGGCATCGGCGGGTGGTGTCCAACCGGCTGGCGACAGCGGTGCTCTACGGCGCGAGCGTGGGCTGCGAGGTCGGCATCTACGGCGACGAGATGCTCATCGAGAACGAGCATCCGATCTACGGCGGGAACGCCCGCATCCGGCGTACTTGGCCGCAGATGCACGCGACGTTCGTGGATCGGGTGGCCGCCACTGCGGTGGCCGACGAGGAACTCGGCTTGAGCCGGCTCCTGAGCCCGGCCGAACTCGCCGACGTCTGCGGCTGGGCGCTACCCGACTCCGGCACCGCCGAGGTGCCGCATCAGCGAACCGACCGGAGGGACTGAAGGTGGACGCGGTCAACCTCGCTGGTGAGGAGATGCTCGACTGGATGGAGCCGCCCGCCGACCGGCCGGGTTCGGCGGCCGTGCTCAGCCAGGCGATCCGGGACCTGATCCCGCCGGGCGGACGCGTTCTGATCGCCGGGCCCGGCGACGATGAGCTGATCCGCTCGCTCGTGGCGACCGGTACGCACGTCGACCTCCTGCTCCGCGGCCACACCGATGCCGAGACCGCGCAGACGGCGTACGCCGGGCTGCCGGTGACCGTCCACAACGGCAGCCTGAACATGTTCGGCCGCACGGGATACGACGCCGTCCTCGCGCTCGGCGGGATCGCCCGGCTGAACACGCCCGAACACGTGCTGAGCTGGCCGGACGCGGTCGCTGCGCTGCGGCGTACGCTCCGGCCGGGCGGCACGCTCGCCGTCGTGGTCGCCAATCCCTTCGGCGCCGACCGCATCGCCGACCCGCGCTCCGGCGTACGCGCCTCGAACGACGACTGGCCCACCGGGACGGCTTCGCGCCCCGTCACCGGCCTGGGCGATGCGCTGACGACGCTCGACCTGGCCGACGTCCGGACGTTCGGGCTGTTCCCGGGGTTGGACGCACCGACGGCTGTCGTCGAGCGAGCAGCGCTCACCGAGCAGCTCAGCGGCCTGATCACGTCGGCCTGGGCCTGGTCGCCGGACCATCCCGTTGTCACCGATCCGCGTCGCCTCGTCCGGGACGCGATCCGGGCCGGCCTGGGCTGCGAACTCGCCCCGGCGTGGCTGTTCGTCGGCCACACCGGGACACCGACCGGCTCCGCGCCCGCGGCCACGGCGTACGCGGATCGCCCGGTCGCGCCCGACTTCGCCGTCGTCCAGGTCCTCCGGGCCGACGCCGATGGCTGGCACCGCGAACCCGCCGGCGAGCCGGCCCAGCGGACGAAGAACGGGTTCACCCGATCGCCGGAGCTGCTCGCCGGCCGGGTGAGCGCCGGGCCAATGGTCGAAGACGTCCTCCTCGACGCGTGCGGCCAGCACGACCTCGCGACGGTACGCACCCTGCTCACCCGATACGTGGCCTGGCTGCGTACGCGCGACGGGCGGATCGGGGCGACCCTGGACAACGTCGTCGACACCGGCGACGGGCTGGAGCTGTTCGACCCCAGCTGGGCGAGCACTACCGAACCGACGGCCGAGACGGCGGCGACACGGGCGTTCCTGCGGTTCGCCCAGCGACTGCGGTCCGGGGCGTACGAGAACCCGTGGCCGGTCGGAGTCTCCGTCGAACGGCTGACGATCACGCTGGCGGCGACCGCCGGACTGACGATCACCCTCGACGACGTACGCACCGCCGCAGACCTGGACGCCGAGATCGCTGCGGCGCTGGGCGAACCGACCGGCGAGAGCACTGCTCCGGAGGGTCAACGGGAGGCCCTGGCCACCGTCGCGCGACTTACCACTGCGCTCGCCGAGGCCCAGGCGCAGACCACGTTCCTCGAGGAGCTGGTCGTCAAGCGGGACCGCCAGCTGGCCGACCTGCGCCGATCGGTCACGTTCATGATCGGCCGGGTGGTCACCGGGCCGCTGTCGGCGTTGCGCAAGGCCCGCCGCCGCCTCCGCCGCTAACTCCCCACCGTCTCCCCGCCCCCACCGCGTCCGCGGGGGTAGCCGGCGGATCACGGTTACGCAGGCCAAATCGGCCCGCGGAAGCATGCGTAACCGTGATCTGCAGGAAAACCACCTTGCCCAAGTGGCACAACCGGGCGTATGTTGTTCTCAGAGTGAGTTAATCTCGGTACGAGAAAGACAGGGCCGACATGACCTCCGAACGTGAGTACCTCGACGCGTACGACCCCCGGGCCTTTCCGGCGACGGCGGTGACGGTCGACGTCGTGGCGCTGACGATCCGCGACGGTCGTCTCCACGTCCTGCTCATCGAGCGCGGCGAACACCCCTACGCCGGCCGAAAGGCATTGCCGGGCGGCTTCGTCCGCGAGGAGACGTTGGACGATGCAGCGCGGCGGGAACTCGCCGAGGAGACCGGTCTGACGCCGGAACAGGACGCCATGCGGCGGGTTCATCTGGAGCAGCTGGGCACGTTCGGCGATCCGTGCCGCGATCCCCGGATGCGGGTCGTGTCGGTGGCGTACCTGGCGTTCGCGCCGAGCCTGCCGGATCCGCGTTCGGGCGGCGACGCCGCCGCGGCCAGCTGGTTCCCGGTGGACGAGGTTTCCGGGCTGGCCTTCGATCACGACGAGATCCTGTCGGCCGGGCTCGAACGCGCTCGGTCGAAGTTGGAGTACACGCCGCTGGCGACGGCTTTCGTCGGCTCCGAGTTCACCGTCGCCGAACTGCGCGCGGTGTACTCCGCGGTCTGGGGCGAGGACCTGCACGCCGGGAACTTCCATCGCAAGGTCCTCTCGGTGCCGGGTTTCGTGGAGAGCACCGGTGCCACGACCGAGCGCGGCGGTGAACGCGGTGGTCCGCGCGCCCGCCTTTATCGCGCCGGCGACGCCCGCCTGCTACACCCCGCACTGCTACGCCCCGCTAGCGAAGACGACGTCCGATAGCGCCGGCACCGGCGAAGACGCCGTGCACCGACAAGCGGCGAACCCGGCCGCGAAGCAAGCGATCACGAAGCAAGCAGCCACAAGACAAGCAGCCACAAGACAAGCAGCCACAAGACAAGCAGTCACAAGACAAGCAGCCACACAGGAACAACCGGGAAGGGGAACGAGATGGGAAGCGGACGCTGGTCCACCGACGTCTACCAGGCCGGGGAACGGTACCGGGCGGCCACCGGCGGGAGCGCCTTCGCGTACAGCGACAGCGGCGCGCGGACGGTGCATCCCCGGCTGGATCCACGGCAGGCCCGGCTGCGGGAGAGCCGGGACAGCGTAGAGCACCCCCGGTCGACGGCGATCGCGGTGCTCTTCGACGTCACCGGGTCGATGGGGCACGTGCCACGCACGCTGCAGACGAAGCTGCCGGATCTCTTCGAGCTGCTCGTCCGCAAGGGCTACGCCACCGACCCGCAACTCATGTTCGGGGCGATCGGCGACGCCACCTGCGATCGCGTACCGCTCCAGGTCGGGCAGTTCGAGTCGGACAACCGGATGGACGACGACCTCGGCCGCATCGTGCTCGAAGGCGGCGGGGGCGGTCAGCGCACCGAGTCCTACGAGCTGGCCATGTACTTCATGGCGCGCCACACCGACATCGACTGCTTCCGGCGGCGGGGGCGGCGTGGTTACCTGTTCATCATCGGCGACGAGATGGCGTACCCCGAGGTCAGTCCGGCTGAGGTCAGCCGGGTGATCGGCGATCGCCTGCCCGGTCCGATCCGGACCGAGTCCATCGTGGCCGAGCTGCAGCAGAGCTACGACGTCTACTACATCCTCCCGGCCGGCACGAACTACGCCGGGGACCGCCAGATCCTCGGCTACTGGCGGCGGCTGCTCGGGCAGAACGTCATCGAGCTGGACGACCTCGACGCGGTGTGCGAGACCATCGCCCTCACCGTGGGTCTCGGCGAGCGGGCCATCAGCCTGGACCAGGGTCTCGGCGACCTGGACGAGGTCGGCTCGGGGGCCGGGTTCGTCGTCGGCCGCGCGCTGTCCCGAGTGGTCCGCCTGTGATCGACGCCCGGCACACGGTGGTCGTCGATCTCGGCTACGGCGACGCCGGCAAGGGCACGGTCGTGGACTGGCTCTGCGCCAACGAACCGGTCTTCGCGGTCGTCCGGTTCAACGGGGGCGCGCAGGCCGCCCACAACGTGGTGGCGTCCGACGGACGCCACCACACCTTCTCCCAGTTCGGCTCGGGCTCGTTCCGGCCGGGCGTGCGAACGCATCTGTCCCGCTTCATGGTCGTCGATCCGGTGCTGCTCGCGATGGAGGAACGGCATCTCGCGGCGTTGGGCGTACCAACATGGGAGAGATTGACCGTCGACGAACGCGCGTTGCTCGCGACGCCGTGGCACCGCGCGGCCAATCGCCTGCGCGAAACCCGGCGAGGCGGGGAGCGTCACGGTTCGTGCGGGGTCGGGGTGGGCGAGGTGATGGCCTTCAGCCTCGCGCACCCCGACGCGCCGCGGGTGGGTGACGTCCGCGATCCGGCGCGGCTCCGTCGCGTTTTCCAGCTGGTACGCGAAGAGCTGAGCACCGAGCTGGGCGGCTTGGGGTATGACGTGCCCGTCGAGGACGTGGCGACCGCCTACGAGGACTTCGGCCGCACGGTGTCGATTGTGGATGGCGCCTACGGCGCGGAGCTGCTGGCCGCCGGGCCGTGTGTCTTCGAAGGCGCGCAGGGCGTGCTGTTGGACGAATGGCGTGGCTGGCATCCCTACACCACCTGGTCGACGACGACCTTCGACAACGCGATGACGCTGCTGGACGAGGCCGGCGAACAGGCCCGCCGGCTCGGCGTCGTCCGCGCGTACACGACTCGGCACGGGCCGGGCCCGATGGTGACCGAGGACGCGCACCTGACCGCCGCGCTGCCGGACGCGTACAACACGGACGGTCGCTGGCAGGGCGGGTTCCGGGTCGGTCATTTCGACGCCGTCGCCCACCGGTACGCCGTCGAGGTCTGCGGCGGCGTGGACGCGCTGGCCGTCACCCATCTCGACGTCGCCGCGCGTACGCCCGGACTGCGGATGTGCCCAGGCTACGAGACCGGTGAGCGGATCGCGCTGGGCGAGTTCGGGGACTTGGCGTACCAGGAGAAGCTGACGGCCCAGCTGTTCACGGCCGCTCCGGTGCTCGACGGCCACCCGTCGGCCGACGCCATCGCAGCCGCCTTGGACGCCCCGGTGTTCCTGGAGTCGTGGGGGCCGACGGCGGAGGACAAACGCGTGCGGGGATGATCGCGGGATGGAGATCCGTGCCGCCCGGTCCGAGGACTACGACCCGATCATCGCCGTCGTCGACGACTGGTGGGGCCGCCCGATCGCCGGCTCGCTGCCCCGGCTGTTCTTCGACCACTTCCACCGGACGAGCCTGATCGCGACGTCGGACGGCGTACTGGCCGGGTTCCTCATCGGCATCCTGTCGCCGTCGTCGGCCGAGGACGCGTACATCCATTTCGTCGGGGTCAACCCGGCGGTGCGGAGCACCGGCCTCGGCCGTCTCCTCTACGAGCGCTTCTTCGAACTGGCCCGGGCCGACGGGCGTACGCGGGCCGGGGCGATCACCGCCCCCGTCAACGCCGGGTCGATCGCCTTCCACCAGCGCATGGGGTTCGCCGTACGCGGCCCCGTCGCCGGGTACGACGGGCCGGGCAAGGACATGATGGTCTTCTCCCGCACCCTGTAGGCAGCATCGAAGTATTGACGTTTGTGTAACGCCGGGGTTATCTATACGTCCATGAGAGCGCTCTCACAGAACTCCTCGCCCCAGCGGCTGCTGGTCGCGGCCGTCGCCCTCGGCCTCACCGCGGCCGCCGCGTTCGCCGGCACGCTCGGCGCCAACGCCGCCCTCCCGTCCACCCCCAGCGGCTGGACCCAGGTCTTCGCCGACGACTTCACCGGCAGCGCCGGCTCCGGCGTCAACACGGCGAACTGGCAGTACACCACCGGAACCAGCTATCCCGGCGGGCCGGCCAACTTCGGCACCGGCGAGGTCGAGACGATGACCTCCAGCACCACGAACGTCCGGTTGGACGGCTCGGGGAACCTGCTGATCACCCCGGTCCGGGACGGCGCCGGGAACTGGACCTCCGGCCGGATCGAGACCGTCCGCTCCGACTTCCAGCCGCCGTCGAACGGCGTACTGCGGGTCGAGGCCCGGATTCAGCTGCCGAACGTCACCGGCAACTCGGCGCTCGGCTACTGGCCGGCGTTCTGGATGCTGGGCGCGCCGTATCGCGGGAACTACTGGAACTGGCCGAGCATCGGCGAGATCGACATCATGGAGAACGTCAACGGGATCAACAACGAGTGGGCGACCCTCCACTGTGGCACGACGCCCGGCGGACCGTGCAACGAGACCAGCGGCATCGGCGGCCAGCGGGCCTGCTCCCCCACCACCTGCCAGGCGGACTTCCACACCTACCGCGTGGAGTGGGACCGCAGCACCAGCCCGCAGCAGATGCGGTGGTACCTCGACGGCGTCCAGTTCCACACCGTCAACGCTAACCAGGTCGACGTCACGACCTGGACGAACGCCACCAACCACGGCTTCTACGTCATCCTGAACGTCGCGATGGGCGGCGGCTTCCCGGCCGCGTTCGGCGGCGGTCCCACGTCGGCCACCGTCTCCGGCATCCCGATGAAGGTCGACTACGTCGCCGTCTACAGCAAGGCCGGCAGCGGCTCGACGAGCTCCCCGACTCCGTCGGCCACCACCGGCAGCGGTACGCGCGACGCGTACTCGACGATTCAGGCCGAGTCCTACAACTCCCAGAGCGGTACGCAACTGGAAACGTGCACCGACAGCGGCGGCGGGCAGAACCTGTCGTACGTCACCAACGGCGACTGGGCGCTGTACCAGAACGTCAACTTCGGCAGCACTCCGGCGACGCAGTTCTACGGACGCGTGGCCAGCGGCGCCGCCGGTGGCGTGAGCGGCCTGGTCCAAATACGCCTCGACAGTCTGTCCAACGCCCCGATCGGGTCGTTCGCGCTCGCCAACACCGGCGGCTGGCAGACGTGGTCCACGGTGCCGGCCAACATCACCGCCGTCACCGGTACGCACAACGTCTACCTGACCTTCAGCAGCGGCCAGCCCGCCGACTTCGTCAACGTCAACTGGATCTCGTTCGGCCACTGAATGCCCGTCTGACGGTGGCTCCCCGACTGGGGGGCCACCGTTGTGCGTATCCCTTGTCCTTAGAGGGAGAGACGGAGACCGGGGGTCGCCGCGACCACCGGGCACCGCGCGTGGGCCGCGGCTTCCGCGAGCAGCGCGACCGGATCGTGCCAGGGCCGGAGATGCGTGATGACCAGCAGTCGCGCGCCGGCCGACGTGGCCAGGCGCCCCGCGTCGCCCGCGCTCAGATGGCCCTTCTCCGGCTCGGCGTCGAACCCGGCGGCCTCGGCGAGCACGACGTCGCAGCCGGCCGCCAGCTCGTCCAACTCGGCGCACGGCTCGGAGTCGGCGGTGTAGCAGAACCGGTCGTCGAGGCGGATCGCCCAGGTGTCGCGGGTGTGGCGGACCGGAGCGAGCCGCACCGTGAACGGACCGATCCGGGTCGTGGCCAACGCCTCCGGTACGCGCCGCAGCTCCGCGTCGGCGTCGTGCTGCCAGATCCGCAGCGTGTCCGGACCGTAGACCGGGATCGGCGGCGCCTCCGGGTGGAACCGTTCCTTGTGGTACCCGATCGCGAACAGGTCGTCCGAGTGGTCGCCGTGCGAGTGCGAGATGAAGACGGCGTCGAGCGCGCCCGGATCGGTGTATCGCAGCAGCGGGCCGGCCGAGCCCGTGCCCGCGTCGAGCAGCAGCCGGAAGCCCTCCCGCTCCAGCAGGTAACTGGAACAGGCCGAGTTCGGGCCGGGGATCGAACCGGAGCAGCCGACGACGGTCAAGCGCATCGCTTGATCTTGCCCCGTTTCCGGCCGATCGCCCACCGGCTACGCTGCCGGCGGACGACCTGCCGGGAGGTCACCGGCGGCCGATGTCGATCCGGTCGCCCCGCTCGTCGAAGAAGTGCAGCGCCTCCATCCGCACCGACACGGCCAGCGGATGACCGTTCGTCACCTGCGGGTACGGCGCGAGCCGGACCGCCAGTTCGGCCGGGCGGCGGTGGTGGCGGCCGTCGCTGAGGACGCTGGTGCGCTCGGCGACCGCCGTCGCGGCGGCCGGGTCGCGGGGCGTCGCGCGGCCGCTGAGCCGGCTGAGGACGTGGCCGAAGCGGCGCAGGCCCCGGTTGCCGTTCTCGTCGGTGCCTTCGGCCGGAGCGCCGCCCAGTTCGTCGATGACGACGGCGGTCGCGCCGATGTCCACGAAGGCCAGCGACTCGTGGCCGTGGTGTTCGAGGTAGCGGATGCGGCCCTGGAGCACGTCGCCGGGAGTGTCCGGGGCGACCGGCATCAGCGCCTCCGCCCGTACGCCGACGACGATGCGCTCGCCGTGGTAGTGCGACACCGCGCGGGCGCGAATGTCGTCCCACCGCAGATAGAGCGACTGCTCGCCGAGGTTCAGCTGGACGTAGCGGTCCAGGTGGACGTAGACCGACGCCTCCAGCAGGTTCATCCGCGGGCTGCCGAGGAACGCCGCGACGTAGAGGGTCGCCGGCTTGCCGTAGACCTGGGTCGGGGTGCCGACGTCCTGCAGCACGCCCTTGCGCATGATGGCGACGCGGTCGGCCATGGTCAGCGCCTCGGCCTGGTCGTGCGTGACGTAGATGGTGCTGACGCCCAGCTCGTGGACCAGACCGGAGATCTCCGCCCGCAGCTCGGCGCGCAGTCCACTGTCCAGGTTGGACAGCGGCTCGTCCATCAGGAAGAGGCCCGGACGGCGCACGATGGCCCGCCCCATCGCCACCCGCTGCCGCTGGCCGCCCGAGAGCTGGCTGGGCTTGCGGGCGAGCACGTCACCGATGCCGAGCGCGGCGGCGACGTCGGCGACCCGCTCCTGCCTGGGCTGGGGCTCCACACCGGACAGTCGCAGCGGGAAGCCGATGTTGTCCCCGACGGTCATGTGCGGGTAGAGCGCGAAGTCCTGGAACACCATGGCGATCCGCCGATCGCGCGGTGCGAGCTGGTTCGCCAGCACACCGTCGAGCATGATCGCGCCGCTCGACGGGTCCTCCAGCCCGGCAACCATGCGCAGCACCGTGGACTTGCCACAGCCGGACGGACCGAGGAGGACCATGAACTCCCCGTCAGCCACGTCCAGGTTCACATTGTCGACCGCGACCGTCCCGTCCGGGAAGACCTTGGTCACGTCCTTGAGCGCGACGGTAGTCACCGTCACCTCCCACACTGTTCCGGCCGCAAGTCTCGTAACTGTGACGAAAACCTCTCGGTCCGTACATCGGGTAAACGTTTGATGTTCAGCCCGTATTGGCGCCGTTACGCAGCAGCTAGAAAGAGGGGTCCTGTCGCCGGGCGGCCTTGTACCCCCATCGCAGCACCGAATAAACCGGGTACAGCCGCTTGGCCAACAGAACGTATTTGATCTGATGGATTCGGCCGCCCGGCGGCGCCCATCCCGGCGGGGCGTACCGGTGTTGGAAGGCGGCCAGCCGAAGGAAGAACTCCCTGCGTAGCCGGGCATCGGGCACTCTGGTCTCGTTGCCGAGGACGGCGATGCCCTGCCGCATCGACTGTTCGAAGAGGACAGGCCGCAACGGGTGGTCCGCCGGCACGGCCGCGAAGACCAGCTCCCAGTGGTGGATCATGCCGAGATGGCGGGCCCCGCCAGTGGACGTGATCGCGCCCTCGCGCAGTCGGTAATAGACACAGACCTGGTCGAGGAAGGCGATCCGGCGTGCGGCGAGCACCGCCGGATACGTCCAGGACACGTCCTCATACAGGCCCGGGTGGAAGCGCAGCCCCTCATCGAGAAGGAACTGGCGGCGTACGACCCGGTTCCAGGCCACGTGCAGCAGCCCGACGACCGACGGCCGCTCCACCGCCGAGAACACCTCCGGCCCCGGCGACCGTGCCAACGCCCGCGCCACGGCGCTGCGCCGGCTCGTCCGGGTGTCTTCGGCGTACCGGGCGAAGTCGACGATCAGCATGTCGAGCGCCGGGTCGGCGGTCAGGCGCCGGATCGCCGCGGCGATCGCCCCGTCGGCCAGCCAGTCGTCGCTGTCCACGAACCAGACGAAAGCGCCGGTCGCCTCGTCCAGGCCCGCGTTTCGGGCCCGGCCGAGGCCCACATTCTCGGTCAGATGTCGTACGCGGACACGAGGGTCGCGGGCGGCGTACTCGTCGGCGATGTCACCCGAGCCGTCGGGCGAGCAGTCGTCCACGACGATCAGCTCGAAATCCTCTGGAGCCGATCGCAGGATCGAGTCGAGGCACTGCCTCAGGTACGCCTCGACCCGGTAGACCGGCACCACGACGCTCAGCAACGGCACGCTGCATCATCGCATGCCGCATGCGAATTATCGGATGAATCGCGACAGATCAGGCCACGGCCGGAGCCGGTACCGGTCCGCCCTTGTACGCCTGCAGCGCCTGCTCCACCGTGCCGTCGACGCGCAGCTCACCGCGGTCGAGGAACAGCCCGCGGGTGCAGAAGCCGGTGAGGTCGGCCTCGTTGTGCGAGACCAGCACCATCGTCCGGCCCTCGGCGAGCAGCCGCTGCATCGTGCCGTAGCACTTGGCCCGGAACTCGGCGTCGCCGACCGCCATGACCTCGTCCACCAGCAGGATCGGGTGCTGCAACTGGGAGATGATCGAGAAGCCCAGCCGGACCTTCATGCCCGACGAGTAGTGACGCACCGGCGAGTCGATCGACTTCGCGACCTGCTCCCCGGCGAAGTCCACGATCTCGTCGAACTTCGCGGCCAGCTCCTGCTTGGTCAGCCCATGCAGGGAACCCACCAGGTTCAGGTTCTCCCGACCGGTCAGGTCGTTGGAGAAGCCGGCCGACAGCTCCAGCAGCGGCGCCACCCGTCCGCGTACGCGGATGTTGCCCTCGTCCGGGATGAGCACCCCGGCGATCAGCTTCAGCAGGGTGCTCTTGCCGGTGCCGTTCTTGCCGATGACCCCGACGGCCTCACCCGGCTTGATGTCGAAGGAGAGCTTCCGCAGCGGCCAGAACTCGCCTTCCACACCCTTGTGGATGGCGCGCTTGCGGCCGTGGAAGACCAGCTCGCGAACCTGAAGGTTGCGACGGCGACCTTTGACGAACCGTACGCCGAGGTTCCGGGCGCTGATGATGGGTTCGCTCACGGGGTCACAGCTCCTTGAGAACCGAGGGCTCAAGCTTGTGGAACGTCCACCAGCCGAGGAGGAGAACGAGGGTGCACCCGGCGGCGCAGGAGAGCAGCAGCCCGAGCGACGGCCACTCCTGCGGGAACCACGCGGAATGCTGGAGCTGCATGATCCCGACCAGCGGATTGGCCTGGTAGAGGATCTTCACCCACTCGGGGACGTCCTTGCTGTTGACGACCTTCTCGAGGGGGTAGATCACCGGCGCGGCGTAGAGCAGGATCCGCTGCGCGAGCCGGATGAACCGCTCGACGTCCGGGAGCATCACGTTGAGGCCGCTGAGCAGCAGCGCGACGCCGGTCAGCAGGACGAACTGGAGCACCACCGCGAGCGGGATGCCCACCGCCGTACGCCACGTGACGTGACCGTGGAAGATGATCGCCGCCGCGATCAGCACCGGAATGCCCGCGAGGTACTCGGCGAACCGGCCGGTGACCCGGCCGAGCGGGAAGATCTCGCGCGGCACCTTGATCGTCGTGATCAGGCGGGCCTGCGCGGTGAGCGCGGTCGTCGACTCCGACAACGCGCTGCTGAACCACTGCCAGGCGAAGATGCCGGAAAGGATGAACAGCGGATAGGACGCACCCTCGAAGGTGCTGCGGCTGCCGTAGAGCACACCGAAGACGAACCAATAGATCAGGCCCATCGACAGCGGTTCGATCAACGACCACAGGTATCCCAGCACCGACTGCTGATACTTGACGGCCAGATCCCGCTGCACGAGTACACGCAGCGTACTGCGATGGCCCCAGACCCCGGCCACGCTCGTACTCACCCAGGACCTCCCGGCGTCATCATCCTCAAAGACTGTGGGCGCAAGGGTAACAGCGCTCTCCCGCTCGGATAGACCCACGGTCAGCACTCGATGACGTTGACCGCAAGGCCACCGCGAGCGGTCTCCTTGTACTTCACCTTCATGTCGGCTCCGGTCTCCCGCATTGTCTTGATCACCTTGTCGAGGCTGACGTAATGGTTCCCGTCGCCTCGAAGGGCCAGGCGGACCGCTGTGATCGCCTTCACACTGGCGACGGCGTTCCGCTCGATGCAGGGGATCTGCACCAGACCACCCACAGGATCGCAGGTCAGACCGAGGTTGTGTTCCATAGCGATTTCGGCGGCGTTTTCCACCTGCGCGGGCGACCCGCCCATCACCTCGGCCAGCCCGGCCGCCGCCATCGAACAGGCCGAGCCGACCTCGCCCTGGCAGCCGACCTCGGCACCGGAGATCGAGGCGTTCTCCTTGAACAGGACGCCGACCGCGCCCGCGGTGAGCAGGAAGCGAATGATGCCGTCGTCGTCGGCTGCCGGGACGAATCGGGCGTAATAGTGCAACACCGCCGGAACGATGCCTGCGGCTCCGTTCGTGGGTGCGGTCACCACTCGACCTCCGCCCGCGTTCTCCTCGTTCACGGCCAGGGCGAACAGCGTCACCCAGTCCATGACGCGCAGCGGATCGGTCATGCCCAACCGGCCGACTTCCGACTGAAGCTGGCGACGTAGCTCGGCGGCGCGGCGGCGCACCTTGAGCCCGCCGGGCAGAGTGCCCTCCCGCGTGCAGCCGGCCTCGACGCAGTCGGCCATCACCTGCCAGATGTGCAGCAAACCGGCCCGGACGTCGGCCTCGGAGCGCCAGGACAGCTCGTTGGCGAGCATCACGTCGCTGATCCGCAGCCCGGTCTCCCGGGTGTGGGCCAGCAGTTCGGCGCCGGTGCTGAAGGGATAGCGCACGGGAGTGTCGTCGGCCTTGATCCGGTCGGCCCCCGCCGCCGCCTCGTCGACCACGAATCCGCCGCCCACGGAGTAGTAGGTGCGGCTACGCAGGACCGCACCCGCCGCGTCCCGGGCGGCGAAGGTCATGCCGTTGGGGTGATAGGGCAGCGCCCGCCGCCGGTGCAGGGTCAGCTCGACGGTGGCGTCGTGTACGCCCAGCAGGGCGACCCGCCCGGCTGCCCGCATGACGCCGGCCCGCTCGTCGGCGGTCTGGGTGTCGACGGTCTCCGGGTCCTCCCCGGCCAGCCCGAGCAGCACCGCCTTGTCGCTGCCGTGGCCGTGGCCGGTCGCGCCCAGCGAGCCGAAGAGTTCCGCCTGGATCGAGGCCACGTCGGCGAGTACGCCGTCGGCCTTGAGTCCGGCCACGAACGTCCGAGCGGCCCGCATCGGCCCCACCGTATGCGAGCTGGACGGCCCGATGCCGACCTTGAACAGGTCGAAAACGCTGATCACAACACTCCTCCGAGGCCGAGACCACGCACCTCGTCGTGCTCGTTCCCGGCGGCCCCCAGCCTACTGTGCCCGGCCGGGGGCGGCCGTCCGCGTGAGCGCTTGTCTCCGGGACCGAAGTGCCGGCTGTCACGCCCGGGAGGTCGGCGCGACGAACCCGTCAGGCGTTGGAGAACTCGACGGTGGCGGTATAGCCCAGCGAGCGCATCATGCCGGTGAGCATCGCGCGCGTGTTGTTCTCCGCGCGCTGCTTCAACTCGCTCGCGGTGGCGGCCTCACCCAGCTTCTGCTCGGCGAGCACCATCACCTCCTGCTGGCGGTTGGTGTCGCCGTCGAAGAAGTCGCCGACCCGGTTGAACAGGCCACGTTCCTCGGCGAAGGCGTAGCTGCGGCCGAGATCGAGATGCGGCTGCTCCAACTGCGGACCGGGCAGCGTGATCTTCACCGTCTTCTTCTCGTCGTCCTGCAGGATGGCCTTGTCGGAAAGCGTCCCGAACTCGACATACGCCTGGACGGTCCCGTACGCCACATAGAGGACCCGGTCGTTGACCAGGAAGTCCGGAACGTACTTACGGTCCTTCTTCAAGTCGATGACCACCTGGAACTCGCCCTCGGCGGCGACGAACCGGCTCAGGTCCTTGATCGAGATGAGCAGCGGGGGCTGCTGCTTGACGACCGTCTGCTTGGCGAACGGATTGTGGAACTCGGGCAGGAGCCCGGTCAGGTTGAGGCCGAGCACGGCGACCGCACCCAAGCCGACGATCATGAGGAACCAGAAGACCTTGCGGCCGAATCCGGACGAACGCGGTTCGAGGATGTACGCCGGGCCAGGCGGTCCGGGCAGCACCTCGGTGTCCGGCTCGGCCTGGCCGACCGCACTCCTGGCGGCTCGCCCAAGAGGCTCCCCGGCGGTCACGCCATGGGTCGGGTCGTCGCTCATCTCGCGTCTCCTCCCAGACCGGTCCACTACCGGGCTGACGGTGTTGCCCTAAACGGTAAGGCCCGCGTACGACAGCCGAAAGACCTTGATCCGCGCGGACCGGGCGGGGGGCGGCCGGACCGGGGCGGACGGGCACGAGGTGCCCGAAATGACGCGCCGCTAAACGGCTGGTCACCGGGTGTCATGCAGGTCCGGCCAACCCGGCGTTAACGGAAGAACAACGATGGGTGCGCTAGCCTCTAGCACCATGCTCACCGTCGCCGAAGTCAAGGCCCGGACCTGCAAGGAACGGGACTCCTGGTGGACCGTCCTGCTGGTCGACCCCGTCGCGGTCCGGCTGACCAGGGTGTTCGCGGGCGTCCGCTGGATCACGCCGAACCGGGTCACCTTGACCGCGTTCACGATCGGCCTGGTCGCGGCGTTCTGCTTCAGCCGGGCGACGACGGGTTGGCTGGTGGCGGGGGCGGCGCTCTACTACGTGAGCTTCCTGCTGGACTGCGTCGACGGCAAGATCGCGCGACTCAACGGCACCGGTTCGATCTTCGGGATGTGGCTCGACTACATCTTCGACCACGTCCGGATCATCACCTGCGTGGCCGCGCTCTTCGGCGGCCAGTACGCGGCCACGAAGAACGTCGCGTACCTGATCGTCGGCGCGGGCGCGCTCGTCCTGGAACTGTTCCACTACGTGAACTCCCAGGAGATCTTCCAGATCAACACCGAGATGCGTACGCGGCTGGAGGCCCGCCGGGCCGAAGCCGGGTTGGTGTCGGCTGTGGACGAAGCCGAGGCGGCCAAGCGCCCCGGCAACCGGTCGATCATGCAGTTGACCGGCAACGACCAGGGCCTGTTCGGCCGCGTACGCGGTTGGCTGCGGCGCAGCCGAATCCGGCCGCACCTCGTCGGCGGCATCGAATTCCAGATGGCGCTGCTGATCGTCGCCCCGC
Source organism: Hamadaea flava (assembly GCF_024172085.1). Classification (NCBI taxonomy): domain Bacteria; kingdom Bacillati; phylum Actinomycetota; class Actinomycetes; order Micromonosporales; family Micromonosporaceae; genus Hamadaea; species Hamadaea flava. Next base: position 4,449,896 of record NZ_JAMZDZ010000001.1, read on the forward strand.
TCGCCGGCGCGATCCTCGGCCGGGGAGCAGTCATTGGGGTCAGCGTCACGGCGGCCGCCCTGATGATTCTCTTTGAGCTGGCTGTGATCTTCATGGTCTATCGTGCGGCGCGCTCCGTGACCGGCCAGATCGCCGCGATTCGCCTACCCGTGCAGCAGACCGATGCGATAGCGTTTACCGGCGGTTTGTCCGCTGTTCACCCCACGCACCACACCGCAATTCATCCCCGCGCAAGTGAAGACGAAGCAGGCAGGACCCGAACATGACGCTGTTCCCGTTGGCCGAGGTCAAGGAGCGCACCTACAAGGACCGGGACTCCTGGTGGACCGTTCTGCTGGTCGACCCGATCGCGGCCCGGATCACCCGCCGGGTGGCCGCCGTCCGTTCCCTGACCCCCAACCGGATCACCCTCATCGCCTTCGGGATCGGCCTGGTGGCCGCCGCCTGCTTCGCGCTGGCCGATCCGCTGTGGCTGATCCTGGGCGCGTTCTTCTACCACGTGAGCTTCACCTTCGACTGCGTCGACGGGAAGGTCGCCCGGCTCACCGGCAACGGCTCGATCTTCGGCGCCTGGCTGGATTACATCCTCGACCGGATTCGCATCGTCGCCTGCACCGCCGCGCTCATGGGCGGCCAGTACGCGGCCACGCACAACGCGGCGTACCTGGTCGTGGCGACCGTGGTGATCTTCCTGGACATGTTCCGCTACCTCAACGCGCTGGAGGTCGCCAAGGTCCACCGCGAGGTCAGCAGCAAGGTCGAGGGCACCGGGGCGGCCGTGAACGAGGCCGGCGCCGTCCGCATGACCGCCCTCGCCGGGAACGGCAAGCGCAGCGTCTTCTCCCGCGCACGCCAACTGCTCCAGCGGAGCCGCATCCGGCCGCACCTGTTCGGCGGCATCGAGTTCCAGATGGCGGCGTTCATCGTCGCGCCCGTCGTCGGGGCGTTCGCGACCGGCGCGATCATCTGGGTGATCCTCGCCGCCGCCGCTCTCACGGTTCTGTTCGAGCTGGCCGTGATCTACATGATCTACCGCGCCACGCAGGTCGCCGATCAGCGGGTGCGGACGCTCGCCGCCACCGTCCCCGCCCAGTCGGCGCCGGTCGAGGCGGCTACGGCAGGCGCGGCAGAATCGGTGAGCTGAGGTCCTTGGCGACCGCCGCCGCGCGTACGGCGTCCATTGTGCTCAGATCGGCCAGTTCTCGCAGCGTGACGACGGTCGGCGGCAGCATGGACAACTGGCCCGCGGCGTAGCCGGCCAGCGCGGCGGTGGCGGTCAGCCACCGATGCTCCTCGGTCTCTCCATTGACCTCCACCGCGTCGGTCTCCGCGTCGACCAGGCCAATGAAGAAGTAGGTGTCGAACCGCCGGGGCTCGAACTCCGGAGTGACCCACCGCGCCCACGCCAGCAACTGCTCAGCCGCGACGACCAGCCCGGTCTCCTCGCGTACCTCCCGAAGGGCGGCCCGCGCGGCGATCTCCAGCTCGGACCCGCCGGGCTCGGCGTCGATCGGATCGGCGCTGCCGCCGGGGAAGACCCAGCGACCGCCGAAGACCATCTTCACCGGGCGGCGCATGAGCAGCACCGCGCCGTCCGGACGCAACAGGATCGCCGTCGCGGCCAGACGCGGCACGGCCGGGCTCGCCCCCGAAGCGGCGAACCGCTCCGATTGCTCCCGGAAGTACGCGAGGTCGGCGCCGGGGATGCCGTCGAACGGATTGGTCATCCGCGAAGCGTACGCGGCCCTCCCCGCGCGACCCCCCGCGTCTTTCCGCGCGATCATGAACCTACGTGCGTGATCAACCGGCGTGTCGCGTCCGCCCGACCCTGATCGACTCCTTAACACCGTGATCGACTTCTGCGCGGCTGACCCGAGATTGATCACGGCCGCCGGGGATCGATCAGGGCGCTGGGGACATGACACGCCGGTCGATCATGACGGTTAGTTCATGATCGCGCGAAAAGAACGGGGGAGGGTGGGTCAGAAGCCCAGGAGGCGGCGGATGTCGGCGGTCAGCGGGGACGGGCCGAGCGGCTGGCCGTCGATCGACCGCAGTTCGGCGACGCCCCGGATGCTGGAGATCAGCCAGGCGCCGTCGGCCGCGACGAGCCCAGCCGGGGTGATCAGCTCCTCCCCCGCGGTGAGGCCGAATTCGCCCGCCCGGTCGAGCAGGTGGCGCGCGGTGGTCCCGGCGAGGATCCCGGTCTCCGCCGAGGGCACCGTGAGCAGCCGCGAACCGTCTCGCCAGACGACCGTCGCGGTGGGGGCCTCCAGGACGTAGTCGTCCGCCGACACCCATACGACGTCGTCGGCTCCCTGCGACCAGGCCCAGCGCTGCGACGCCATGTTGATCGCGTACGACAACGACTTCACACCGCCGAGCAGCCACGGAGCCGGCGTACGCGCGCCGACGGCGTACCCGAGGGTCGCGGTGCGTACGCGGACTCCGGTGTCGCGGGCGTTGATCGACACCGCGCCGACCGGCGACCCGAGGACGAGGAAGGTCGGGTCGCCGCCCTCCTCGGAACCGCGGGTGCAGATGAGCCGCAGCGAGTGCTCCTGCGGTCCGACCCGGGCGCAGACCTGGTCGATCAGGTCGTGCAGCGCCTCCGGTGCCGGCAGGGGCAGCTCCATCCGGGCGGCCGACCGGGCGAGCCGGGCCAGGTGCTCGTCGAGCATCCACGGCTTGCCGCCGCGGACGTGGACGGCTTCGAAGACCCCGTCGCCGCGCAGCAGCCCGAGGTCGTCGGCGCGCAGCACCGGGGTGGCGGGATCGACCAGGCCGCGTCCGAGCACGGCGAGAACGGTGACGGTCACGGCAGGCAGCCTAGCCACTCGCAAGATCCCCCCGCACTCCCCAGCCAGACCGAAGCGCGCGGCAAGGGACCTTGGCGGAACGCGAACTATGATCGACGGGTGTCCGACTCCCTCGCCCGTGCGTTGAAGGAGCGAGGCCTGCGCCTGACCGCCCAGCGGCAACTGGTCCTGGAGGCCGTGCGGGAACTGGGTCACGCCACGCCCGACGAGATCCACGCCAAGGTGCAGTGCATCGCCTCCGGCGTGAACATCACGACCATCTATCGCACGCTGGAGCTGCTGGAAGACCTCGGCCTGGTGACGCACGCGCATCTGTCGCACGGCGCGCCCACCTTCCACGCCGCCGAGGACCGGCACGTGCATCTGGTCTGCCGGGCCTGCGGGCACGTGCAGGAGCTGGCCGTGGAGAGCGTCACACCATTGGCGCAACAGCTGCGGGCCGAGCGAGGATTCAACTTGGACGTGGGGCACGTCGCCCTCTTCGGGACCTGCGGGAGTTGCCAGTGAGCGTCGTTATGATCGAGGACCTCGCGCCGGAGTCGCGCGACGCCGGCGTACCGGCGCATTTCGGCGATCCGCTCCGGGAGCAGCGGCTGCTCGCCACCGAGGCCGGTCTGGTCGACCGGGGCAATCGCGGGGTGCTGGCCATCCCGGGCGCCGACCGGTTGAGCTGGCTGCACAGCATCTCCACGCAGCACCTGACCGCACTGCGGCCCGGCCAGGGCACCGAGACGCTCTTCCTGTCCCCGCACGGCCACATCGAGCATCACGCGCTTGTCACCGACGACGGCGAGACGACCTGGCTCGACGTCGAGCCGGGGACCCAGTCCGACCTGCTCGCCTTCCTCGAGAAGATGCGCTTCCTCATGCGGGTCGAGCCGGCCGACGTCACGGCGAGCTGGGCGGTCCTCAGCCTGGTCGGCCCGGCGGCGGCCAAGATCGTCGAGCTGCCGGCCCCGGCCATCGCGCCGGTGCCCGGTCCGAAGTTCACCGCCGGTTCCGTCCCACCCCTTCCGACCAGCTTGTACGCAGTTCAGCCGGCCTTCGGCGGATGGGCGCGCCGGGGTGAGTTCGGCGTGGATCTGCTAGTGCCCCGCGACGCCGTCGACGCGGTCGCGGACGAACTCGACGTGCCCAGGGCCGGGCTTTGGGCGTACGAGTCGATGCGGGTGGAAGCCCGGCGGGCCCGGCTGGGGTTGGAGACCGATCACCGCACGTTGCCGGCGGAGGTGGACTGGACCGCGGATGCCGTGCATCTGGAGAAGGGCTGCTACCGCGGGCAGGAGACGATCGCGCGGGTGCACAACCTCGGCCGCCCGCCGCGCCGCCTGGCGTTGCTGCACTTGGACGGCATCGCGACCGACCAGCTCCCGGCGCAGGGTACGCCCGTCAGCGCCGACGGCCGGGCGATCGGTTTCGTCGGCACCGCCGTGCAGCACCATGAACTGGGCATGATCGCCCTCGCCCTCCTGAAGCGGAATATCTCCGACGAGACCCCCCTCATGGTCGGAGAATCTGTGGCCGCGATCGACCCGGAGTGAAAAAACTCCGCTGACGTGGCAGGATGCGGCCATGACGACGACGACGTTGATCACCGTTGCCCCGACCGGGGCCGAATCGGCCAAGGCCGACGTGCCGGCCCTGCCCGTCACCCTCGACGAGCTGGTGGCGACCGCACAGGAGTGCGAGTCGGTCGGCGCGAGCGTGATCCACGTCCACATCCGGGACGAGAAGGCCCAGCCGACGCTCGACCAGGGCCGCCTGCGGGAGACGGTGGCGGCGTTGCGGCAGGACACCGACCTGATCGTCCAGCTCTCCTCGGGCGGCTCGGTGCACGACCCGGAGGAGGCCCGGCTGGCCGTCCTCGACGCCGCGCCCGACATGGCGAGCTGCACGATGGGCACGGTGAACTTCGGCGAGGACGTCTTCCTCAACCGCTGGGAGTTCATCGTCGAGCTGCACACCCGGATGCAGGACCGCGGCATCGTCCCCGAGTACGAGATCTTCGACCTCGGCCAACTGTGGGCGCTTCAGCGGCTGCTGGACAAGTACGGCCTGCCCGCGGGCGGGCACGTGCACGTCGACTTCGTGATGGGCGTACCGGGCGGGATGCCGGGCACGACCGCCGCGCTGGTCGCCTGCACCACCGCGCTGGCCGACCTGCCAGCCGGGACGACGTTCTCCGCCACCGGCATCGGCCGGGCGACCCTGCCGGTCCTGCTCGCCTCGTTGTCGGCCGGCGGGCATCTCCGGGTGGGGATGGAAGACACCATCACGTACGCCAAGGGCCAGCCGGTGGAGTCGAACGCCCAGCTCGTAGCCCGGGCGGCGGGGTTCGCCCGGCTCGCCCAGCGGCCGCCGACGACCTCGGCGCAAGCCCGCCAGATGCTGGGCGTACGCCGATAGGCGGGGATAGTGCTCGCCAAGTGCGGTTAGGGTGGGTAGCGTCCCGGACGACGACGGTCGCCTGGGACGTATTCGGCGGCGTGTCCTAGGGAGGGGGCGGCACAGTGATCTTCAAAGGCGTCCGGGACGGGCGCCCTTATCCGGAACACGGTTACTCCCTGAAGCAGTGGTCCGAGATCCCGCCCCGGCCGGTCCGGCTCGACCAGCTCGTCACCACCAAGCGCGAACTCGCGCTGGACAAGCTGCTCGCCGAGGACTCCACCTTCTACGGCGACCTCTTCCCGCACGTCGTTCAGTGGGAAGGCGCCATGTATTTGGAGGACGGCCTGCACCGGGCCCTGCGGGCGGCGCTGCAGCAGCGGCACCAGATCCACGCTAGGGTGCTGGTCCTGTGACGACTGCCGCCTGGGACATCCTGGAAATCGACGCGCTGCTGACCCCAGAGGAACGCGACATCCGGGATGCGGTCCGCGCGCTGCTGGACAAGAAGGTCCGGCCCCACGTCGCCGGGTGGTTCGAGCAGGCGGCGTTGCCCGCCCGGGAGCTGGCCCGCGACTTCGGTGAGCTGGGGCTGCTCGGGATGCGGCTGCACGGCCACGGCTGTGCCGGGATGTCCGCGGTGGCGTACGGGCTGGCCTGTCTCGAACTGGAGGCGGCGGACTCCGGCATCCGATCGCTGGTCAGCGTCCAAGGCTCGCTGGCGATGGAGGCCATCCACGCGTACGGCTCCGACGAGCAGAAGGATCGCTGGCTGCCCGGCATGGCCCGCGGCGAACTCATCGGCTGCTTCGGCCTGACCGAGCCGGACCACGGCTCCGACCCGGCTTCGATGGCGACCCGGGCGGTCGCCGACGGCGACGGCTGGCTCCTCCGCGGGGTCAAGATGTGGATCACCAACGCGCCGGTCGCCGACATCGCGGTCATCTGGGCTCGCGTACCGGACGCGGGGGTGCGCGGATTCCTCGTGCCGCTGGACACCCCGGGCGTCACCGTCCGGGAGATCACTCAGAAGCTCTCCCTCCGAGCCAGCCTCACGGGCGAGATCGTCCTCGACGACGTACACCTCCCGGCGGACGCGATCCTGCCCGGTGCGACCGGTCTGCGGGCGCCGCTGTCCTGCCTGACCGAAGCCCGCTACGGCATCGCCTGGGGGGCGCTCGGGGCGGCCCGCGACTGCCTGGAGACGGCTTTGGCGTACGCGACGACGCGGGAGCAGTTCGGCAAGCCGCTCGCCGGGTTCCAGCTGACCCAGGCGAAGCTGGCCGACATGGCCCTGGAGCTGCAGAAGGGGCTGCTGCTCGCGCTGCACCTGGGCCGGACGGCCGACGCGGGCCGGCTGACCCCGCCGATGGTGAGCCTGGCGAAGCTCAACAGCACCCGCGAGGCGATCCAGATCGCCCGGACGTGCCGGACGATCCTCGGTGCGAACGGCGTCTCCGGCGAGTACCCGATCATGCGGCACGCCAACAACCTGGAAAGCGTGCTGACCTACGAGGGCACCTCGGAGATCCACCAGCTGGTGATCGGCCAGACCCTCACCGGCATCCCCGCCTTCTCCTAACCCGCGTCAGCGGGCGGGAAGGATCGACAGGTCGGCCAGGGCCAGCCGAACGTTCCGGTTGATCACCGTGATCAGCTCGAGCTTGCCGCTCTCGATCCCCCAGGCCACGATCACCGTCGCGCTGTCACCGTTCGCCGACAGCAGCACGGTGGCCGCATCCAGCCAGCCCACCGGCTCGACCCGGTCCGCCTCGGTCTTCATCGTCTCCACGAGTACGCGCAACACCGCGCCCGTCGCCGCCCGGAGCGCCGCCGTCGCGCTGACCACCTCGCCGTACCGGGCGGGCACGTGGCCCGGGGTCTGGCAGCGGCGGACGAGGCGGCCCCGATCGGCCGGGTTCGGCCCGGTGGACAGCGCGAAGCCGAGCCCTCGCCACAGTCCGACCCAGGCCGTCAGCTCACCGTCGAGGCTCGTGTCGACCGGCTCGGACTTGTTCGCGGTGTATCGGCGTACGCGGGCGGGGGCGGTCAACGGCCGGCCGAGGGCGAGCAGCTCGGTCGTCCGCAGAATCGGGTCGCCCATCATCGGGTCCTTGTGACCTTCGGGCGCCACGACGTCGTTGAGGTCGACGGCGTCGAGCAGATCGGTGAGCTGCCCGTCGGCCCGCACGACCTGGCTTCCGCCGACCGCGGCGTACAGGAGGTGCTGGGGGTCGAGCCAGATCGGCGCGCTGACCGTGGTCACCTTGTCGAGCGTGTGGACCGATCCGGTCGCGACGTCGAACAGCATCTGGTTGGCGTCGCGAAAGGCGATGTAGCGCCCGTCCGGCGACATCACACCGGGGTTGTCCGGCCGGACGCGCAGGTCGGGTACGGCGTACAGGCGGCCGTCGTCGAGCAGCAGGACGGCGGACTCCTCGGTCGCGCTGAACACGCCTCGGGCTCGGCGTCCACGCGGCAGGCTCACCGACGCCTTCTCGAACTCGATCTCGGCCGGCAACGGGGAACGGCGTACGGGCAGCCGGCTCAGCTCGGCCAACGGCGGCACGACGTCGACGCCGGTGGGCAGGGTGGTCGACTCTGGACTCGGCGAGCCGGACGTCTCGCCCTCCGGCGTACTCTCCGGGCGCGGGCGACTGACCGTCATGACCAGCCCGATCAGGGCGAGACCGCCGACGATCACGCTTCGCCGCCGCACCGTCTGCGCCGACCGCTCCCAGATGAACTGCGCCTCGTCGGCCGGGCTCAGCGAACCGTGGAGACGAGATCGCCGGGGCGCCTCGTCAGGCAGCGGAACCGGGCGGACGTCCTCGTCAGGATCGGTCTCGGCGAGCGACAGCCGGATCTCGCGCTGCGGATCGGCGTATTCCTTGACGACGTCGGCGAAGCCCCGCCGGAGCACCTTGTCGGCGGCCTTCTCGGGATCCTGCCGGGCGGCTCCGGGGAGGCGCGCGTACCAGGGCCAGCGGAGCGCCACCGAGGCCAGCAGGTCCCGGGCAGCCTGGTCGGCGAAGCGCTCGTCGGGGACATATCGCCGGACTTCCCGGATGAGCAGCGGCAGCCGGCTCTCGACGTAGGCGACGAAGGCGGCGGGCGGGGCGAGCGCGTCGCGGACCATGCCGACCATCCTCGCCCGCCGATATCACGGTTGGGAATAGCCCGATCTAGAGCCGTTCGAAGCAGATGTCGGTGGCCCAGCGGACGAATCCGAGGCGTTGGTAGAGCTTGACCGCCGCGGTGTTCGCCTCGTCGACGTAGAGCATGACCTGATCCAGTCCCCGATGGCGCAGATGCGTCAAGCCCACCGCGGTCAGCGCCGCACCCAGCCCCAGCCCGTGCGCCGCCGGGTCGACGCCGAGCACGTAGACCTCGCCGATCGGCTCGTGCTGGTGATCGCCTTCAGGCCCGTCGGCGGCATGGCTGCCGTGGACCTTCGTCCAGTGGAAGCCCAGCAACTCCCCGTCCGGCTCGGCCTCCCGGTACGCCACGAAGAACCCCTCGGCGTCGAACCACCGCTCCGCCATGCGTACGCGTAGATCTTCGAGAGTCCAGCGGCCCTGTTCCGGATGGTCCGCGAAGGCGCGGGCATTGACCCGCAGCCAAGCCTGGTCGTCGCGGCCTGGGACGAAGGCGCGGACGGCGACCCCGGGCGGCAGCGGCGCGGCCGGGACGGGGCTGAACAGCGAGCGGCGCATCTGCAGCAGCACGCGAGCGCGGGTGAAGCCGAGCGAGACGGCGAGCGCGCCCGCCGACGGATGATCGCCGTGCGCCCACAGCCGCAGCCGTCCGGACGGATCGTTCTCCGCCGCCACAGCCAGCGCCGCAGTGACGAGCGCGCGGCCGAGACCGCGCCGCCGTCGCAGCGGATGCACCACCAGCTCGGCGCTCGGCCCGGCGATCTTGTCGGTCGGGTCGACGTGCGCGTAGCCGACGAGCCGGCCGACCTCGTCCGTGACGAGGAGGTGGACGGCCGGCACCTCGCCGCCTTGCCGCAGATGCAGCATGACGTGCTCGGACAGCGGGTACGCCCCGTCGACGTCACCGGCGAGATCGGCCAGCTCGACCGCCTGAGTCACCTGATCGGGCGTCAGCCGACCGGCGCGTTCCACTCTGACGTTCGGCTTGGCGATCATGCCGACAGACTAGGGCCTGCGCTCGTTTCGTGCGTCCCGGCCTTCGGGATTGTCCTCACCTGCCGCAGCCCCTCGGAGCGTCAGAGCGCGATGCGCTCCTTCGCGGTGGCCGGGAGGCCCTCCTCGGTGTGCCGCGCCGACGGCAGGACGAACTTGTAGCCGACCTGGCGCACGGTGCCGATCATCGACTCGTATTCCGAGCCGAGCTTCGCGCGCAGCCGCCGGACGTGGACGTCGACGGTCCGGGTGCCGCCGAAGTAGTCGTAGCCCCAGACCTCGCGCAGCAGCTGGTCGCGGGTGAACACCCGGCCTGGGTGCTGGGCGAGGAACTTCAGCAGCTCGAACTCCTTGTAGGTGAGGTCGAGCGGGCGGCCCTTCAGCTTCGCCGCGTAGGTGTCGGGGTCGATCGTCAGCTCGCCGCCGCGGATCTGCCCGCTGGCGCTGGCGGTCGCGGAGGTCAGCCGGCCCACGGCCAGCCGCAGCCGCGCCTCGACCTCGGCCGGACCGGCGGTGGCGAGGATGACGTCGTCCACGCCCCAGTCGGAGTTGAGGGCGATCAGACCGGCCTCGCTCACAACAGCGATCAGCGGTACGCCGATCCCGGTCGCGTGCAGCATGCGACAGGTGGCACGGGCGTCGGACAGCTCGGACCGCGCGTCGACCAGCACCGCGTCGGGGCTGGGAGCAGAGACGAGCGTCCGCACGTCACGAGGGGCGGTCCGGACGGCGTGAGGCAGCAGATCGAGCGCGGGGAGCACCATCGAGGGCTCGCCGGCGCGCGGCGTCACGAGAAGCAGTATCTCCACATCTACCTCCGTCACACACGGGGGGTGGAACTCCCCGGCGGCACTGACGGGCGGGTTAAGGCTTGACTCTAGCCGAACTAACCCCGAACACCAGGGTTGTTCCACCTGGTGCGCGGCGTCGTGGTCAAGTTGAGACTTGGTTCATCAAGCCGAAACACGAATTCACAGACGTGACATCTCTTATTGATTCAGCGGGACGTTTTCGGCGTACGCCGTGATGTCGAGCCCGTCCGGGGTGGCGTTGATCTTCTGGAGTTTGAGGTCATAGGGCAGCTTCGGCAGCGCCACGTCGAAGACCAGCTTGTCCTGGTACGCCGCGATCAGCGACTTGACCAGCGCGTTGAGGTTGGCGTCCGTCCCGTTCAGCTCGGTGACCTGCACCCGCAGTTTCGTCGGCCCGGCCAGGGTGACCTTGGCCTTGCCGGTCAGCGGGATGCTGAAGCCGCCCAGCGTCGCCTCGCCCGACACCCTCAACGTGCCGTCGGCGTCGGCCGCCAGTGTCAGGCCCTTGAACTTCGTCTGCTTCACCACGACGTCCCAAGGCACGACCGAGGTGCCGGTGACCTTGTCGGCCGTGATCGTGCCCTCGCCCGAGCGCAGGGCGTCCAGCGGGGCGTTCACCCCGGACGCGGTCAGGGTGAACTTCGGCAGCGTGATGCCCTGCCCCGCCAGGTTCGGCAGGACGATGACGATCTGGTCGTACTTGCCGCTCATCACTTCGGTGATGAACGGGAACCCGCCCACGTCGACGCTCGGCTCCCCGGAGCTCATCCCCCGGCGGGACACCTCGGCGACCGTCTGCTGCTTGATCTGATCCTCGGCGTACGCGGCGACCGCGCGATCCATCGCGAACACGCCCACCCCGACGATGAGGACGAGTACTACCGCGGTGATCAGGAACCGGCGCAAGGTTTCTCCTCGTCCCGTGGGGGTCTTCGTGAACTCGGTGCGTCGAGCAGTGCGTCAGGGCGTGCGTCGAGCGGTGCGTCAGGTGTATGCGTCGAGCGGTGCGTCAGGTCAGGAAGATCGCGGAGACGGCGTACGCGACCGGGGCGGCGAGCGCGAACCCGCCGAGCGGTCCCTGCATGTGCCGGGCGAGCCACATCGTGGGCGCGTCCCCGGCCAGTTCCCGGCCGGCCTCGGCGAACCCGACGGCCAGGTCGGCGAGGACACCGGCACCGGCGGCGGCCAGCCCGATGAAGGCAGCCTCCTTCGGCCCGAATCCGACGAGATAGCTGCCCCAGATGGTCGCGGCGATCGTGCCCGCGCACGCCCCGACGACCACGCCCAGCGATCCGCGCGGCACCTGGGCGGCGATCCGCGGCACCGGGGCGACGGTGTCCATCAGCCGGGCCACCAGCAGCGCGACGCCGGTCGCGGTGAGGCAGACGACGATCGCCTGGGTGCCCTTGGGAATGCGGGTCAGCACGATGAGCGTCGAGAAGCTGACCACGCCGATCACCACCAGCAGCGTCGCGCCGAGCGACTCGGTGACCCGCATCCGGACCGCGCCGGTGACCATCTGCCCCACGAACGCGGCGACGAACCCGACGACCGCGGCCAGCGCCAGCGGGCCGAGCCCGGCCACATCGGGATAGACGGCCGCGATGTCGGCCGCGATCGCGGTCAGCAGACCGGCCGCGGCCACGACCTTCATCCCCGGCGGGCGCATCGCCATCGTCCAGGACAGCAGGAACAACACCTGTACGCCGAAGATGACGACGGCGTACGACGTGCGCGCGTTGGGGCCGGAGGTCTGCGCGCCGAAGATCAGGCCGACCCCGAGCATCGCCGAGAACCCAGCGATGAACAGGGAGAGCAGCCGGCGTACGGGGACGAACGGCGGCTCCATGTCGTCGTCGAGTTCGTCCTGGTCCAGGTCTTCCGGCGGCAGCTCGCGCTCACGCGGCCGGTCGCTGCGTGACCTGCGATCTTGTCGCTGATCTTCGGGGGCGGGGAACACCTGACGATCGTGCCCTGCGCCACAGCGGACCGCAACTCAGTGCGGCCGCATTACCTGCGGATCACGGTTACACAGGTCAAAGCCGCTCAAGATCGCATGCGTAACCATGATCCGCAGGAAAATAGCCATGATCCGCGGGCAGTCCCGGATTGTGGGCTGGTTGTTCGGCGAACCACGACGGGGCTGGTAGGGTCGCTGGCTATGGGCATCCTGCTCACTAAGAGGCGCGCGGTCGACCTGTGCCGCGTGGCCGCCTGCCTGTGTCGCCCCGTCTGCTGACGGCGGCGCCGGCAGTCATGCCTGCCTTTCCCTCACGCCTGTAGAGGCTGTAGCGACGCCGCTGTCGTAGGTACCCGTTCCTTACAGGGTCGGGCGCGGCGCGTTCTCCATCGAAGATCATGCTTGAAGCGCGAGCGCCGACTCACCCTAGCCATCCATCAAGGGAGAGCTTTCCATGAGTCGCGACACCGCACTCGTCACGGCCGACTGGGCCGAGAAGAACCTCGAGGCCCCCGGTCTCGTCTTCGTCGAGGTCGACGAGGACACCACCGCCTACGACGGCGGGCACATCCCCGGCGCTGTGAAGATCGACTGGAAGACCGATCTGCAGGACCAGGTTCGCCGGGACTTCGTCAACAAGCAGCAGTTCGAGGCGCTGCTGTCGGCGCGCGGCATCGCCAACGACGACACCGTCATCCTCTACGGCGGCAACAACAACTGGTTCGCCGCGTACGCGTACTGGTACTTCAAGCTGTACGGGCACGGCGACGTCCGGCTGCTCGACGGTGGTCGCAAGAAGTGGGAGCTGGACGCCCGGCCCTACACCAAGGACGTCCCTAACCGTCCGGCGACCGCCTACCTGGCTCAGGACCAGGACCTGTCGATCCGCGCCTTCCGCGACGACGTCGTGCAGGCGATCGGCACGCAGAACCTCGTCGACGTCCGCAGCCCCGACGAGTACGCCGGCCGCCTGCTGGCTCCGGCGCACCTGCCGCAGGAGCAGGCGCAGCGCGCCGGCCACGTGCCGACCGCGATCAGCGTGCCGTGGAGCAAGGCGGCCAACGAGGACGGCACGTTCAAGACCGACGAGGAGCTGACGGACCTGTACACGGCGGCCGGCTTGGACAAGTCCAAGGAGACCATCGCGTACTGCCGCATCGGCGAGCGTTCCTCGCACACCTGGTTCGTCCTGCACGAGCTGCTGGGCGAGCCGAGCGTCAAGAACTACGACGGAAGCTGGACCGAGTACGGCTCGCTCGTCGGCGTGCCGGTGGCGCTGGGCGACGAGCCCGGTTCTCTGGAGGGCTGATCAAGATGACCGTTACGTCCTGCGCCGCCCCCGACCAGGCGGCCCCCATCCCCGCGAGCGTCGACCTCGAGAAGGAGACCGTGATCTCCGGCGTCGTCCTCGCCGCTTCCGGCGACCCGGTCGCCGGGGCGTACGTCCGACTGCTCGACCGCACCGGTGAGTTCACCGCCGAGGTCGTGACCTCGCCGGCCGGCCGCTTCCGGTTCTTCGCCGCGCCCGGCCAGTGGACGGTCCGCGCGCTGTCCCGCTTCGGCAACGGCGGCGGCGAGGTCTCCGTCGACCGCGGCGTCAACGAGTTCCAGGTATCCGTTTCCTAAAGCCCACGCTCTTACCCCGACAGGGCGCGTCACCGTCAGGTGACGCGCCCTGTCACTATGGGGCCATGCGCAAGCGACTGGTGATCGCGGGAGTCGCGGCCTGGGCTCTGCTCCTGGTCGGCCTGGCCGTCTACTCCTACCACCGCGATCCGGCCACCGTGCCCGGCCAGACCACCGTGGCCCAGGCCAGGGCCACGATGGACCGCGTCACCGGGGAACTCTCGGCCGTCTCCAGCAGCGTCAAGATCAGCGAGTACGCCGAAAGCACGTGCGAGATCACGAACGCTCGCGGCGGGCGCTCCGTGAAGCGGGAGTTGACCTTCACCACCACCCCGGGCGACGAGGCGACCCTGCTTCGCTCGATCGCCGCGGAGTTGCCGAAGGCGTATCACGCGACCACGACCCAGGGCGACGCCACCGTGACCCTCTACGCGGACGCCGGCGATTTCGTGGCCGTCCGCGGGCGCAAGGGCGCCGACCCGGGATCTGTCGTGGTTTCTCTCCTGTCCGGCTGCCGAGAGGCCCAATAACCCGGCTCGGCAGCCAGACTCAGTAGTCAGGCTCAGTAGACGAGCGCCTGGACTCCGTCGGCCAGGATCTCCTCGACGAACGTCGCCGCACCGGCGATGCGTACGCCCTCGATGACGTCGGCCTCGGTGATGTTGCGCCGCTGCGCGCACTGCGTGCACAAGGTGACCTGACCACCGGCGACGATGGCGGCGAGCAGATCGTCCAACGGAGCGGAGTGCGGCAGTTCGAACTCCTCGGCCCGGCCCGGCAACGCGTACCAGCTGGACTCGCCGGTCAGCCAGAGGGAGACCTCGGCTCCGGCGGCGAGGGCGGTCGCGGCGACGGTGAACGCCTGCGCGCACCGTTCCGGGGCGTCGCGACCCGCGGTGACCTTGACGACAAGCTTTCGGCTCATACCTCGCAGCCTAAGATGACAGACGTGGTCACGGAGATCGGGTTCGTGAGTCTGCTGGTGGCGGGCTTCGGCGCGCTCGCCGGCGGCCTCGTCTATGTCGCAGTCAGAATCGCAAGGGGACGCTGGTGAGTGAGAATCCGATGCAGCCGCCGTGGCTCAACGCGCCCCCGGTGGAGCCATATCCCTACGAGGACACGCACGACCTGCGCGTCGGCCCCGATCTGCATTCCGACCTGCTGGGCCTGCTGCCGTTCGTCGGCGAGTGGCGCGGTCGCGGCAAGGGCGGCTATTCGACGATCGAGGACTTCGACTACGCGCAGGAGATCCGGATCAGCCACGACGGCCGGCCGTTCCTGCACTACGAGTCACGGGCCTGGCTGATCGAGGAGGACGGCACGCCGATCCGGCCCGCTTTCCGGGAGGTCGGCTGGTGGCGGCCGGCGTCCAACGGCGACGAGGTCGAGATGCTCCTGTCCAACCCGACCGGGATCATGGAGCTGTACTTCGGCCAGGCCGAGGCCAACCCGCCCCGGCTGGACGTGCAGACCGACGCCGTCGTGCGTACGCCGACGGCCAAGGAGGTGCGGGCGGGGCACCGCCTGTTCGGCGTCGTCAACGGCGAGCTGCTGTACGCGTACGAGATGGCGGCGGTGGGCCAGCCGATGCAGGACCACCTCAGCGCGAGGCTGGTCCGCGTCGGCGGCTGACACCGCCGCCCATCGGTCAGAAGAACGGCCGGATCACCAGGTACGCGAGCACCGAGATGAGGGCGGCGCCGGGGAAGGTCAGGACCCAGGCGGTCACGATGTTCCCGGCGACGCCCCAGCGGACCGCGGAGAGCTTCTTCGTCGCGCCGACGCCCATGATCGCCGAGGTGATCGTGTGCGTGGTGGAGATCGGCGCGCCCAGCACCAGAGCGTTGTAGTAGAGCACGCTGCTGGCCACGCTCTCGGCCGCGAACCCTTCGGCCGGGCCCAGGTCGATGATCTTGCGGCCCAGGGTGCGGATGATCCGCCAGCCGCCGGCGTACGTGCCGAGCGCCAGCACAGTGGCCGACGTGTAGTAGACCCACCAGGGGATGTGGCCCGGGTCCTGCTGGTACCCGCCGGCGTACAGGGCCAGCACGATGATGCCCATCGTCTTGGCGGCGTCCTGCATACCGTGGCCGACGGACATCGCGGCGGCCGAGGCGGTCTGCGCCCAGCGGAAACCCCGATTGAGCTTGCCCGGGTGCCCCTTCCGGAAGATCCACATGACCGCGACCATCACGATCGCGCCGAGGATGAAGCCGACCACCGGGGACAGCACCATCGGGATGACGACCTTCTCGAGGAGGCCGCTCCAGAGCACCGTGGCGTCGATACCGAACCAGATGCCGATCAGGGTCGCGCCGACGAGGCCGCCGAAAAGCGCGTGCGTCGAGGAGGACGGGATCCCGAAGTACCAGGTGAGCAGGTTCCAGCCGATGGCGCCGATGACCCCCGCGAGCACGATGCCCAGGCTGGCCTTGCCGGCGGGCAGGGTCACCAGTCCGCTGCCGACGGTCGACGCCACCTTCGCGCCGAAGTGCGTACCGATGAAGTTGCCGAGCGCGGCCACCAGCAGTGCGACGCGCGGGGTGAGCGCGCGGGTCGACACGCTGGTCGCGATGGCGTTCGCGGCGTCGTGGAAGCCGTTCGTATAGTCGAAGATCATCGCGGCGGCGATCACCGCGGCCACGGCCCAGAACATGGCGTCCAAGGCTTAGGACTCCTTGACCGCGATGGTCTCGATGGTGTTCGCGACGTGCTCGAAGGCGTCGCACGCCTTCTCCAGCTCGTCGGCGACCTCCTTCATCTTGAGCACGGTCAGGGCGTCGTACTCGCCGGAGAACAGCCGGACCAGCAGCATCCGGTACGCCCGGTCGCCCTCGTTCTCGAGCCGGTTGATCTCGACCCAGTACTCCTGGAGGTTCTTCATGCCCTTGAGCTGCGGCATGGCGTTGGCCGTGATCTTGGCCTGCTGGTCGAGCACGTCGACCAGCTCGTGCATCTCCCGCGGCAGCGCCGGGAGCTTGGTCAGACCGTAGAGGTAGACCAGGTTGCCGGCCGCCTCGAGATGGTCCATCACGTCGTCCAGGCCCGAGCCCAGGTTGTAGATGTCCGAGCGGTCGAACGGGGTGATGAAGGTCGAGTTGATCTTGTTGTACAGCTCGTGGGTGATCTGGTCGCTGTCGTGCTCCAGGTCGCCGAGGCGCTCACTGACCGACTGCACGTCGGCGCCCGGCAGGGCCAGCTCCATGAGCATCTCGGTCCCGTGCATCAGGTTCTGCGCGGCTCGGCTGAAGAAGTCGTAGAAGGCCGCGTCCTGCGGGCGAAGGGAGAACTTCACGGCACAACCTCATCTGTCGTAGATGGACTATCCGGCGGCGGAACGGCAACCGCGATGATCGGGTTTCGGGCCGAATACTAGGGTGCTTCACGTCTTCGTCAACGGCAGGTCACCCGATGCCACCTTTGATTCATTTGGTGTTCACCCACTGTTCACCTCGGGCTGCGTTACCAATCGGCCACGTTCGACATCTGGGTCGAAATCGGCTGGCGGGTACGCGGGACTCAGCTCACGCAGTTTCTCCAGCAGGAGATTCGCCACAGCCCAGTCGCGGTACCACTTGCGGTCGGCGGGGACGACGTACCAGGGTGCGTCGTCGCTGTCGCATTTGCCCAGCGCATCGGCATAGGCGTCCTGGTACGCCGGCCACAGCGCGCGCTCGTCGATGTCGCCGGAGTCGTACTTCCAGTACTTCGTGGGGTCGTCGAGCCGGTCCAGCAACCGCTGCTTCTGCTCCGCCGGGGAGATGTGCAGCATGACCTTCACCACAGCGCAGCCGTCCGCGACGAGCTTCCGCTCGAAGCGGTTGATCTTGGCGTACCGGGCTCGCCAGGTGCGCGGCGGCACCAGGTTGTGCACCCGTACCACCAGGACGTCTTCGTAGTGCGACCGGTTGAACACGCCGATCATGCCCGCACCGGGCAGCCCACGCTCGATCCGCCAGAGGAAGTCGTGGGCCAGCTCCTCCTCGGTCGGCTTGCCGAACGCGACGATGTGTACGCCCTGCGGGTTGAACTCGCCGACGACCTTCTTGATCGTCCCGTCCTTGCCGCCGCAGTCCATCGCCTGCAGCAGGAGCAGCAGCCGCTGCCGGGATGCGCCGGTCTTCGCCTGCGCGAACAGCTTCTCCTGCCAGGCGAACAGCTCCGCGCCGAGGATGGGCAGCTGCGCCCGCGCCCAGGTCTTGGGGTCCTTGCCCGCCGACCTGGGCAGGCCGGGCGTACCGCGCGGGTCGATCGCGCGGAGGTCCACAGCACCCGGCGGGACCCTCAGCAGTTCGCTCAACCGGCGTGTCATGTCCAGATCATCACGCATTCGTCACCAGCGTGCCGGGTTTTGCGAAGTTATGCCTGGTCGTGTGGGTCGGCCGCTAAGTCCACCGGTGCCCAGGCGACGACCTTGTCCAGCCATTGCCGGTACACCGAGGCGAACGGCTCGCTGCCGTCGGCGAGCGCCCGCTGCAGATACCGTGCGGCCGCCCAGGCCTGCTCGACCAGCCCGGCCGGGTACGCGAACCGCTGCCGATGCTCGTCGAACTCGTCGGTGTCGACGAGGAGCACCACGCCGGACTCCCGGCGTCGCTTGACGTCGAGGTCGAGGTCGGCGAGCAGGACGCGGTCGGCGATCCACTCCGCGGGGGTGGTGATGTCGCAGTAGATCTCGCTGCCCTGCGGCGGCGGATTGAACATCGCCGTCCACCAGGCGTCCTCCGGGACCAGCAGGACCCAGGGCCGCTCGTGCCGGATGCCGCTGTCGGACACCGTCCCCGGCAGTACGCCGAGCCACCGGCCGTAGTCGTCGGAGCCGAGCAGGACGGCGGGATAGCCGCGGTGAGGTGTGCCGTCGAACTTGGTGATCTCCACCCGGACGCGGTCGCCCATATGCGCGACCGCCACGGGAAGGTGGCGATCGTCCGGCAGCGGCGCCTGGTGCTGCTCGTCCATCGCCTCCCCATCCTGTCACACGGCGTCACCCCGAGCGCGCCACGCCGATCGGCGATCGAGCGGCCGGTACGCCCACCGCCCGCGTGCGGGGGCGGAGTTGTCGGCCCGGACCGCTAGGGTCGTGACGTGACCCGACGGAAGGCAGCCACCGCAGAAGAGATCCTGGCCGCCGCGGTCGGCGCGGTCCCCGGCGGATCAGCCCGTCCCGGCCAGGAGGCGATGACCTCGGCGATCGCCGAGTCCCTGCGGTCCGGGGAGCACCTGCTCGTCCAGGCCGGCACCGGCACCGGAAAGTCACTGGGCTACCTGTCCCCCGCGTTGACTGTGGACGGTCCGGTCGTCATCTCCACGGCCACCCTCGCCTTGCAGTCTCAGCTGGTCGACCATGATCTGCCCCGGCTGGCCGAGGCGGTCCGGCCGCTGCTGGGCCGGGAGCCCACCTTCGCCGTCCTCAAGGGCCGCCATCACTACCTGTGTGTCGCGAAGCTGGAGCACGCCGGCGACGCCGAGGAGGAGCCGCAGGCCGGGCTGTTCGACGCCACCGTCGCCGAGACGGGCCCGGCGAAGACGAAGACGGTGTGGATCGGCGAGGCCGGGCGGCTCGGCAAGCAGTTCGACCGGCTGCGCGACTGGGCGGCGAAGACCGACACCGGCGACCGGGACGAACTGGATCCGGGCGTCGACGACGTCATCTGGCGGCAGGTCAGCATGCCGGCCCGGGAGTGCGTCGGGGCCAGCCGCTGTCCTTACGGGCAGGAGTGCTTCGCCGAGGCGTCTCGCGCCCGCGCCCGCGAGGCCGACCTGGTCGTGACCAACCACTCGCTGCTCGCCGTCGACATGATGGCCGGGCGGCAGATCGTTCCGCCGCACAAGCTGCTGATCATCGACGAGGCACACGAACTGGCCGACCGGGTCTCCAGCGCGACTCAGGCGGAGATGACCGCCGAGGCGGTCGACCGCACCGCTCGGGCGTCGCGCTCCTACATCGAGCCCGAGGATCACGCCTCGCTGCAGGAAGCAGCCGACGCGCTGACCCTGGGCCTGGTCGAAACCCCTGCCGGCCGGCTGCAGAGCGGCCTGCCGAACGTGCTGCACGAGGCCTGCACGCTGATCGACGGCGCGACCAGCCGGGCGTTGCGGCAGATCGGCGAGGTCAAGGCCGACGACCCCGACCCCGTCCGCAAACAGCAGGCGAAGGCGACCCTGACCGAGTTGAACGCCACGGCGCAACGACTGCTCGCGGCGGCCGACTACGACGTGGCCTGGGTCGAGCACGAGCCCCGCCGGGCGCTGGTCGTCGCGCCGCTGTCGGTGGCGGGCCTGCTGGCCGAGAAGCTCTACGAGGAGCGCACGGTCGTGGCCACCTCCGCCACGCTGACCCTGGGCGGCACGTTCGAACCGGTCGCCCGGTCGCTGGGGCTGATCGCGAAGACGCCGCCGGCGCCGGACGCCGCGGCCAAGGCACCGGTCGGCACGCTGCCGCCGAAGACGGAGAAGCCCCCGGCCGAGCACAATGAGCTGCCCTGGACCTCGCTCGACGTGGGCTCCCCGTTCGACTACGCCAAGCAGGGCATCCTCTACGTCGCGGCGCATCTGCCCCGACCGGCCGCGTCCGGTCTGCCCGACGCGGCCGCCGAGGAGTTGCTGGCCCTGATCGAGGCGCTCGGCGGGCGTACGCTCGGGCTGTTCAGCTCTCGGCGAGCCGCCCAGCAGGCCGCCGAACTGGTCCGCATGAAGACGGACTACACCGTGTTCCTGCAGGGCGACGAGGCGCTGCCGCTGCTGGTCCGCAAGTTCCGGGCCGACAAGGCCAGCTGCCTGTTCGGCGTGATGTCGCTCTGGCAGGGCGTGGACGTGCCCGGCGACGCCTGCCAGCTCGTCGTGATCGACCGACTGCCGTTCCCGCGCCCGGACGAGCCGCTCGCGGCGGCCCGGAGCGCGGCGGTGGACGACGTGGGCGGCTCCGGCTTCGCCTCGGTCAGCGTCCCGATCGCCGCCGTACGCCTGGCGCAGGGTGTCGGTCGGCTCATCCGGTCCACCTCGGACAAGGGCGTGGTGGCGGTGCTGGACTCCCGGCTGGAGACGGCCCGGGGCTACGGCGCCTTCCTGCGTAAGAGCCTGCCGCCGTTCTGGTACACGACCAAGCGGGATGTCGCCCTCGCCGCCCTCAAGCGCCTGGGCGCCAACTAGCCGGCTACCTCTGGAGGTAGGGGTCGCGGCCGGGAGCCCGCACCGCGGCGGTCGCGGCCTCCACCGCCTCCGCCGCCGGACCGTCCACAAGGTAGACCCGAGTCGTCGCGTTCCCGCGTGAGCGCAGCAGGCCGATCCGGCTCAACGCCTGAATGTCGCGGATGGCCTGGTCACGGCTGAGATCCTCGTCCTGCTGATAGGTCGTACGCCGAAGCTCGCCGACGGCCGCGGCGTACAGCGCGGAGACCACGCGCTCGGGCAGTCCGTGCTGGCCGGCGAGCTGCGCCATGTCCTCCCAGATCTTCACCGTCCACTGGTACCGCCGCTGGACGCGTTGCGCCTGCCGGTGGTGCGCGCTCAGGACGAAGCGCAGCCAGGTGTGGGCGTCGCGCTCCGGTTGGAAGGTGCCGTCCTGCGTCGTACGCAGCGCTTCGTAGTACTGGACGGTGTGGACCTGTTCGCCGAGCCACTCCTCGATCGACGAGAACTCTGCGGAGAGTTCGCCCGCCCGAGTGAGCACCAAGGTGTGCAGCGCTCGCGCCATGCGGCCGTTGCCGTCTCGCCATGGGTGGACGCAGACCAGGTTCAAGTGGGCCATGGCGGCGCGCGCATAGGCCGGCGCGTCCAGGTCGCCCTCGCGCAGCCAGCCGACCAGCTCGTCCATGAGCCCGGGCACCCGATCGGCGTCCGGCCCGGTGTACGCGGGCTCCAGCGGGTCCGCGCTGGTGACGTAGATGCCGCCGGCCCGATACCGCCCCGGCCACTTCGCGGGCTGGTACTTCGTGATCATGAAGTGCAGCGTGGACAGCAGCGTCTCGGAGTACGCGAAGAACGGCAGCGTCGGAGCCTGCCGCACGTAGCTCATCGCGTCCCGGTAGCCGATGACCGCTTGTTGGGTCTGCTCGTTCGCGTCGGCCGACATCGGCGCGTGCTCGACCAGCGCCCGGGCGTCGGAGTCACTGATCGTGATTCGCTCGATCGTGTTGGATCCCTGGATGGCGGCGGCGAACAGGCTTCGGCGCAGCTGGCCTTCCCACCGGGGCTTCTCCCGGAGGTGCAGTTGGAGGTCGGCGCGCATCGCGTCGAGTTCGCCGAGGACTCGGCGGTCGTCGCCGTCCAGCGCGGGCATGGCGTACAGCATGCCTCAATGCTACAGCAGTAGTAGCATAACCGTGGAAGGGTGAGTGTCAGAGGTAGAGGCCGGTGCCGTTCTCCTCGATCCGGGTCGCCGCCACGGCGTGGATGTCACGCTCCCGGAGCAGGATGTAGTCCCGGCCGTGCAACTCGACCTCCGAGCGGTCGTCCGGGTCGAACAGGACGCGGTCGCCGGTCACGATCGAGCGGACGTTAGGGCCGACCGCGACGGCGGTCGCCCAGGCGAGCCGGTGCGCGACCGACGCGGTAGCGGGGATGACGATGCCGGCGGCCGAGAGGCGCTCGCCGTCACCGGTTTCGAGACGGACCAGAACCCGGTCCAGCAGGAGGCGAATGGGAAGGCCGGAGTCGGGCTGACTTGCTGCGGTCACGGTCAGGCACGCTACCCGACGCCGGATCCGGCCCGGTGCCCGACGGCACGGCCTCGGAGGTCCCTGACGGCGAGATGGGTGTATCCCCGGATGCCCGGGATGCCGCCGCCGGATACGGTAAGACCGGCCGACGTGCTCAGACAGGTGGCAGGAGGTGTGCGTTGGGGCGGTTCGAGCAGGCCCGGGCCAACATCAAGAGGGCCTACCAGGCTGGGCGCGCCGGCGTGCGCGCCCGCCGCGCCCAGCACAACGAGCAGGCCGAGGAGGATCCCGTGGCCGACCCCTCACCGAAGACCCCAGAAGTGGTGCACAGCAGCACCTCCAGCCGTGACGACGTGGAGGTGCCCGTCGGCCTGCGCGTCGCCGCCGCCTGGGGCTGGCGCGTGCTGATCCTCGGCATCATCGTCTACTTCGCGCTGAAGCTGGTGAACACCCTCTCGCACGTGATCATCCCGCTGGTGATCGCGTTGCTGCTCAGCGCGCTCCTGGGCTCGTTCGTCGGGGTGCTCTCCCGGTTCCTGCCCCGTTCCCTCGCCACGGCGATCGTGGTGCTGCTCGGCATCGGGGCGGTCGCAGGTGTGCTCACCATCGTCATCACGCAGTTCGTCGACAACGTCCCGCAGGTCGCCGACAACGCCGCCAAGGGCGTCGAGGGCATCCGGGGGTGGCTCAAGTCCGGCCCGCTCGGGTTGACCAACGAGCAGCTCACGGCGTTCGGCGACCAGATTCAGAAGTGGGTCACGGAGAACCGCGACAAGCTCACCAGCAGCGCGCTCGCGACCGCGTCGACCACCGCCGACGTGCTGACCGGCCTGTTCCTGGTGCTCTTCTCGCTCTTCTTCTTCCTGCGGGACGGCAACATCATCTGGCGCTTCTTCGTCGGCGTACTGCCGCCGGCGACCCGCGAGGCGATCGACTACTCCGGCCGCGCCGCGTGGCACACGCTGGTCTCCTATGTGCGTGCCACCGTCCTGGTCGCCTTCATCGACGCCATCGGCATCGGGGTCGGCCTCTGGATCCTGAAGGTGCCGCTCGCCCTCCCGCTGGCCGCTCTGGTCTTCCTGTTCGCCTTCATCCCGATCATCGGCGCCACCGTGTCGGGCGCGGTCGCGGTCCTGGTAGCGGGGGTTACCAACGGCTGGGTCACCGCGCTCATCGTGCTGGCCGTCGTGATCGGCGTACAGCAGTTGGAGGGGCACGTCCTCCAGCCGTTGATCATGGGCAAGGCGGTCGCCATCCACCCGCTCGCCGTCATCGCGGCGATCGCCGGCGGCCTGGCCATCGCCGGGATCATCGGCGCGCTCATCGCGGTGCCGCTGGTCGCCATGTTCAACACCGGCATCCGGGCGATGATCGGCCGGCGCAAGCAGATCGAGGCCAAGCTCCGCGAGGAGTCGGCTCAGCGGGAGGCCGCGACCACGGCCACCGCCTGACTCACCTCCGCCAGCCGGGATAGCCCCAGGTGGGCGCCGGCGGCGGGGGCATGAGCACGGGGATCGGCACCACCGGCTCCGGGGGCGGCGACACGGTTCGCGTCTCGCCGTCCGGGAAGCTCAACTCGTACGCCGTACCCGTCCACCGGGCGGGTGGCGTCTGCGGGTCGCGCCCGACGTACACCTCGCGGGCAGCCGTGATCTGTTCGAGCAGCGAGCGCTCCTCGTCGCGCGCCTTGGCCTGCTGTTCGGGCGTACGGTTCAAGCCGCGCTCGATGCCGTCACGGACCAGGGCCAGCCGGGTGGCGGCGAACTGGAACGCGGTCATCGCCTTGCGACCGGGGTCGCCCGCGACCCGCTTGGCCCACGTCCGGGCGGCGTGCCGGCGGCTGAGGGAGGCCAGCGCGGCGACCTCGGGCGGGCTGAACCAGCCGGCCCGCACGTACGCCGGCAGCGCGCGTACGGTGATTCGGCCCTCGTGCGAGCGCAGCCAGAGGGCGAACGCCACCATGGCCAGGAAGATCGGCATCTCCAGGGCGAAGTAGCCGTAGAGGACGAGGATGGTCTGCCCGGTGGCGGCGGCGATCGTGGGGATCAGGTTCCACGTGCCGTGCAGCATCATGGCGACGAGGAGACCGGCGACCGGCGCCAGCCAGCGCACTACCGGGCTCGCCGTACGCGCGGCGATGCCGATCCCGACGCCGGTCATCGAGGTGAACAGCGGATGGGCGAACGCCGAGAAGAGCACCCGGACCAGGAAGGTCGCGAAGAGCATCTGCAGCCCGGTGTTGACGCCGTACTCCTCGCTGCCCGCGGCGTACGCGTGACCACCGAGGTAGAGGATGTTCTCCGTCATCGCGAAGCCGGTCGCCGACAGTCCGCAGTAGACGATGCCGTCGGTGATCCCGGAGATCTCCTTGCGGCGCAGCAAGAGCAGCAGCAACGGGGCGGCCGCCTTGCTCAGCTCCTCGATGAACGGCGCGACGACCACCGCCACGATGCCGTCGGAGATCCCGTTCTGCTCGAAGATCTTGGAACTCCAGGTGTTCACGATCAACGCGATGCCGGTCGCGATCACCGCGCCCCAGGCGAAGCAGACCACCAGCGCCCAGGTCGGCTCCGGCTCGTAGCGGTCGAGCCAGAGGAAGCAGAAGACCAGGATCGGCACCGGCACGATGGCCGCCGCCAACCCGACCAGCAGGGCCTGGACTCCCATGTTGAAGCCGAGGAAGACGAGCATCGCGATCGAGGCGGCCGCGAAGAAGACGATGACGCCGCCGAGGGTCACCGGTCGCTTCCAGCGTTGCCACCCGCTCGGGCGCAGCGGCGCGGGCGGCAGACCACCCGGCGCCGGCCATCCCACGGGCTGGGCCGGGGCGGGTGTCGGTTCGCTGTGGGGTATCCCACTCGGCGGGAACTCGGACATGCAACGCAGCTTACCCACGCTAGGGTGTGGATCAGGTCACGAGTGACGGTGTACAGCCCCGGCTAGCCGTCCGGCAACCCTCCTATCTGCGGTGGGGTGCCCCGGGTGATGACCGGGCCTCGCTCGATGAGCGCGCGAGGCAAGCGCGGACCCCGTTCCCTGGTCGAGCACCCGGGGTCCCTGGACCCCGGGAGGGCACTGCCATGACCGCTGTACTCGAGGCTCCCTGTCAGGTCACCGACCTCGTCCCCGTCGCCGAGCCCGCCGTTCTCGGCGTACCAGGTCAGATCAATCTGGACTATGCCGCGACCGCGCCGTGCGCGCGGGCGGCGAGCGACGCGGTGAACGAGATTCTGCCCTGGTACGCGAGTGTGCACCGGGGCGCGGGAGCCTTGTCTCAGCGCTGCACCCTGGCCTATGAGCGCGCTCGCCAGACGGTGGGTGACTTCGTCGGGGCGCGCGCGGACGACTACGTCATCTTCACTCGAAACACGACGGACGCACTGAACCTGCTCGCGCATGTCATTCCGGCCGAGACCCTGGTCGTGACCTTCGCCGGCGAGCACCACGCGAACCTGCTGCCCTGGAAGGAGTGCGTACGCCTGCCGGTGCCGGCGTCGCCCGGTGAGGCGGTCCGGTCGCTGGACTCGGCCCTTCGCGAGCTGCGGCGGGGCACGGTGCTGGGCGAGCCGGCGACGCCGCTGCTCGTCAGCGTCACCGCCGCGACGAACGTGACCGGGGAGCTGTGGCCGATCCGGGAGCTGTCCCTGGTGGCGCGGCGGCACGGCGCTCGGGTGGCGGTCGACGCCGCCCAGCTCGCCCCGCATCACCCCGTCGACCTCGCCACCCTCGGCGCGGACTATCTGGCGCTGTCCGGCCACAAGCTGTACGCGCCGTTCGGGGCGGGCGTCCTGGTCGGCCGGTCGGACTGGCTGGACGCGGCGACGCCCTACCTCGCGGGCGGGGGTGCGAGCGCGAAGGTCGGCGACGCCACCCACGACGTCCACTGGGCGACCGGCCCGGCCCGGCACGAGGCGGGTACGCCGAACCTGCTGGGCGCGGTCGCGCTCGCAGCCGTGTGCGAGGCGCTCGAAGCCGCCGACCGGGTGGCGCTGGCCGACCGCGAGCAGGTCCTGCTGCGGCGACTGCGTACCGGGCTGGCCGCCCTCGACGGGGTCGCCGAGCTGCGTGTCTTCGCCGAGGACGCGCCCCGTGTCGGGATCGTCTCGTTCGCCGTCGCCGGCCGGGAGTCCGCCGAGGTCGCCGCCGGGCTGGCCCGCCGGGACATCGGCGTACGCGATGGGCTGTTCTGCGCGCATCCGCTGGCCCGTCGCCTACTCGGCGAGGCTGCCCAGCGCGCCGGTTGGGCGTACGCCCCGGCGACCGCGCTGCGTGCGTCGATCGGCCTCGGCACCACCGAGGCGGACGTGGACGCGTTCCTGACCTCGCTCGCGGCCGTCGTCGCCAGCGCCCCGACCGCCACCCCCACCCCACCCTCCGCCTGCGCTGCCTAACCTTTCCGTTGATCATGGGGTTAACCGTGGTCTCGACAGCGTGTCGGGACCGCGAACCCCATGATCAGTGCGATTCCGGCCTGCCGAAGGGCTGGTCACAGGTAGCGTTCGGACGTGGAGGTCGCGTTCAAGGCCACCCTGCAGCGCCGTATCCAGCGCACACGGGGCAGCCTCGGCATCGCCGTGCAAGCCGCCGTCGCGGCCGGCATCGCCTGGTTCATCGCACACAACCTGATGCACCATCCGCAGCCGTACTTCGCGCCGATCTCCGCCGTGGCGACGCTCGCGGTCTCGGTCGGGCAGCGGATGCGCCGGGCCGTCGAGATCGTCCTCGGCAACGCCTTCGGCATCCTCCTCGGTGAGGCGCTGATCCTCGTGATCGGCCGGGGCGCCTGGCAGATATCGCTGGTCGTCGTGCTCGCGATCCTGGTCGCGATCTTCGCCGGAGGTGGGCCGTCGCTCGTGATGCAGTCCGCCGCGGGCGCGGTCCTGGTCGTCGCGGTCATCCCGGCCAACGACGAGTACCTGTTCAGCCGGTTCATCGACGCGATCGTGGGCGGCGGCGTGGGCCTGGCGGTGATGGCCCTGGTCCTGCCGCAGAACCCGCTGACCGTCGTCTCCCGGGCCGCCGGGCCGCTGCTCGACGACCTGGCCGACGGCGTACGCCTGACCGCGGAGGCGCTGGAACACCGGGACCGGAGCAAGGCCGAGGAGGCGCTGACGGATCTCGGCGAGGCGGAGAAGCACCTCGCCGCGTTCGAGGAGGCGCTCACGGCGGCCAGCGAGATCGCCACCCTCTCCCCGATCCGCTGGGGCAAACGCGGCGCGCTGGCCCAGTACGTCGACGGGCAGGACCACATCGCGCGCTGCCTGCGGAACTCCCGGGTCCTGATCCGCCGAAGCGTCTCGGTCATCCGCGACGAAGAACCCGTCCCGACCGCCCTCGTCTCCTCGCTCCGCTCACTCGCCGACACCATCCGCTGGGTGCACCGTGAGTACGCCGAAGAGCTGCCGCCCGACGCCAGCCGGGAAGCCGCCATCCGATCGGTACGCAACGCGTCGGACGCGTACCTGAGCGGGTTGGGGTTCTCCGGGAGCGTCATCGTGGCCCAGGTCCGGTCGATGGCGACCGACCTCCTCCGCGCGGGCGGGATGGATTCGCGGGAAGCCGAACGAGACGTACGCCGAGCGGTCGGCAAGGCGAGTTCGAAGCCGCCCCCACCCGCCCCGAAACACTTCACCCAACTGACCTGACTCATTCGCCGCCGCTCATCCGCAGGGTGGCTCGGCGTTTGACGCTTCTATAGCTGTGGGGATCGGGCCCGGGGTTCGTGATCCGCTAGGTTCGGTGCCGGTGATCGACACGTGACTCAGCAATGATCTGGCCGCCCGTGGGCGTGCCCGTCGCTTGACCTGTCCGTGTTGATCGCCGGCGCCGGTCCCGGCCTCACCTTGCTGGCCTGATCAGAAGCCTGTCCGCGTGCTAGCGCGTGACTTCTCACAGATATGCCGCCAGGTGCCTGTTCCCGGGTCCGACGCCGACAACGAATGTCGCCGTCACAG
Organism: Hamadaea flava; assembly: GCF_024172085.1. Taxonomy (NCBI): domain Bacteria; kingdom Bacillati; phylum Actinomycetota; class Actinomycetes; order Micromonosporales; family Micromonosporaceae; genus Hamadaea; species Hamadaea flava. The sequence continues at coordinate 4,478,260 of NZ_JAMZDZ010000001.1, forward strand.
AATTCGGGAGCATCCGTCATGCCCATCCTGGCAGAAAGGGTAGACGCCGTCATCGGGGTCGACACCCACACCGACACCCACAGCGCCGCCCTGGTCTCACCCGTAGGAACAGTCCTAGCCGAGCACACCGTGCCCGCCACACCGGCCGGCTACACGCAGCTGATCGGGTGGGCCGCCGAGCACGCCCCCGGCCCGCGGCTGGTCTGGGCACTGGAAGGCACCCGCGCCCACGGCGTCGGCCTGACCCGCGCACTCCTCGCCGTCACCGCCGAAGTCGTCCAGGCACCCACCCCACCCACAACCCGCCGCCGACGCGGCGGCAAATCCGACACCCTCGACGCCATCGCCGCCGCCCGAAACGTCCTAGCCGACGACAAACCCCCCGCCCAGCCCCGCGCCGACGGCATCCGCGAAAACCTCCGCACCCTGCTGGCAGCCCGCCGCCACTACACCGACACCCGCACCGCCACCGTCAACCTACTCAAATCACTGATCCTGACCGCCGACGAAACCCTGCGCACCATCCTGCGCGGCCGCACCACCACCACCCAAATCAACCACCTACTCACCCACAACCTGCCCGACACCGACCCGATCCGCACCAGTTTGCTCATCGACCTGGCCCACCAGATCCGCGCCCTGGACCAAGCGATCACCGCCAACCTGCGCCAACTACGCCAACTGATCCACGCCTGGATGCCCACCCTGCTCGACCAGCCCGGCATCGGACCCGTCAGCGCCGCCACCATCCTGCTCGCCTGGTCCCACCCCGGCCGCATCCGCTCCGAAGCCGCCTTCGCCGCCCTCGCCGGCACCAGCCCCATCCCCACCAGCAGCGGCCGCAACCAACGCATGCGCCTCAATCACGGCGGCGACCGCACCCTCAACGCCGCCCTGCACACCATCGCCTGCAACCGACGCCGCTACCACCAACCCACCATCGACTACACCCAACGCCGCACCACCGAAGGCAAAACCCCCGCCGCTACCACCCGCTGCATCAAGCGCTACCTCGCCCGACAGCTCTACCGCCACCTGCAACAACACACAAACGCTTGACAAAGAGCCTCACAGATCATTGAGCCGCGGAGTTGATCAGGGTCGCGCGGACACGACACACCGGTCGATCACGACCGATAGTTCATGATCATCGGGACGGGGTGAGGGGGAAGTGGGCGATGCCGGCGCCGACGGTGTAGGCGGAGGGGGTGCAGCCGGAGGAGTCGGTGGACGAGGTGGGGGTGGTGGCGGGGCGGGCTGCGGCGGTGAGGCGCTGGCGGGTGGCGGTGAGGTCGCCGATCAGCGCAGGCTCCTTCGACCACAGCAGGGCGATCACGCCCGCGACGTGCGGGGTGGCCATCGAGGTGCCGTCCGCCTTCTCGTAGGTGCCGCCTGGCATCGCCGAGAGCACCTGTTCGCCGGGTGCGGCGATGTCGGGCTTACCCGGCGTCTCGGACGAACCCCGGCTGGAGAAGTCGGTGACGGCGCCGTCGCTGTTCACGGCCGCGACGGTGATCGCTGAGGCGTACGTGGCGGGCGGGTCCGTGATGCTGCCGCAGCGCGGTCCGCTGTTGCCGGCCGCGACGACGACCGCTATTCCAGCGGCGGCCAGCGCGTCGATCGCGGGCCGCAGCGAGGCCGGGTCGCAGCCTTCGGCTTCGGGGCAGCCCCACGAGTTGGTGAGGATGTTCGGGGCCCGATCCGGGTGCCCGTCGGTGAACGGGTTCCCGCCGGTGGGGAACGGTGCCAGCATGAACTGGAGGCAGTCCAGGTAGTAGGACGGGCTGCCCATGTTCCGGGCGAGGTTGACGCAGCCGATCCACTGCGCGCCGGGTGCGACACCGACGCCGTCGTGGCCGACCGCGGTCGCGAGGGTGTGCGTACCGTGGCCGTTGTGGTCGGTCGGCTGGGTCGTCCCGTTCCATGGGTCGTACCAGGAGTCGGGGCCGCCTCGGAAGTTCGCGGCCAGCGCGGGATGCGTACCGTCCGCTCCGGAGTCCGAGGAGCCGACGACGACGCCGGAGCCGGTGACCCCCTCCGCCCACGCGGTCGGCGCACCGACCATGTCGATGTTCCAATGGTCCGTGCCGGGCGAGGTCAACGGCCCGTGGTGGGTCTCGATCTCCGACGGCAACGGGCGCAGCACCGGATCGAGCAGAACGCGATCCACGTCGTCGCGGGCGGACAGCCACTGGCGTACGAGCGGGCCGCCGTCCACCTGGATGCCGTTGACCAGGTAGTACGGCCGGTAGGACAGGTGCCAGCGGTCGAGCTGCTTGCGCAGGTCGGCCTGCGTACGGTCGGCCTGCTGCACGAGCCGCTGGTAGACGGCGGCCACCCGGGCGTCCCGCCCGCTGCCAGGCCCGGTCGTCGTCGGGAGCCCGGCCAGCGACGCCTGCTCCTTCATCACCACGAACAGCCGTTCACCGTGCAGACCTGGTTGACCGCTCACGGCGTACAAGCTGATCGACGCGAGGACGACCAGCGCGGCGAGTGACCAGGCGACGGCCTTGTGCGGGGTTTTCCGGACCGCGAGGCCGTAGACCAGCGCGAGCACCAGCCCCACCGCGAGTGACCCGCCGGTCGCGACGAGAGTCCAGAAGGGAATGTCGCGGCCAAGCAGGAAGAGGCTGACCTCGTCGGGGTCGACGAAGGCGAGCGGGCCGAGCGCAGCGATCCCGACGAGCCAGCCCGTCGTACGCGAAGAGGCGAGCGCGGCGGCGGCGAAGCCGAGCGGCGGCAGCACGAACATGGCCGCGAGCTGCGCGCCGGACGCTCCCAGACCGGCCGCGAACAGCGCGAACGCGACGCCTGCCACCAGCCCGCCCACCACGACCCGCCGAGCCCGGCCGCCGCTTTCCAGCTGGATCACGGTTTCCGGTCGAATCTTGGGGAAAGATTCGACCGGAAACCCTGATCCAGCGCTGACGGGAGGTTCAACGCTAACGGCAGGTCCAGCGCCGACGCCGAACGCCGCCCAGAACGGTCCGTCCAGCATGGACGAGGCGAGCCAGCCCGCGGACGCCGCCGCGAGCACGGCGAGCAGAGTCTCCAGGGCGCCGCCTAGGGAGCCCAGGACCAGCCACGGCATCAGCGCGACGAGCCCGGCGACGATGGCGAGCCCGACGCTGCCGGCGGTGCGGGGCCGGCGGCGCAGGAAGAACGCCGCGACCCCCAGCGCGAGCGCGAGCACGAACAGGTACGCCTCGTTCTGCGGATCGGGCACCACTCGGAGGACTCCGCCGAGCACTGCGACTCCGGTCGCGATCAGCCAGGCGCGGCCGGTCTCGCGGACGGCGGGCGACCGGGGAATCAGGGCGAGCAGTAGCGACGGCACCCCGGCGAGGAGGCCGAGCACGAGGGCCACGACGACCCAGATCCACCACGGCTGCGGCACGTCGAGCTGCAGGAAGACCTGATCGGCCAACCAGCCCGCGACCTGCCAGAACAGGGCGAGCGCGACGAGACCGACGCCGACGAATGCGGCCGCGACGATCGCACCGGTGCTCGACGTCGTCGCCGGAGCGGGCGGGGCCGGCGGGCCAGGTGGCGTATGCCACTGCGCGGAAGGCGGCTGATCGGCCATGATCGCACAGTATCGTGCAGGTGTGCGCGACCGTCAGGTCTCCCGGAACACCGCCGGCACCCTGTCGCCCGCACGCCGCGTCACCGATCTGCGCCGGCTCGCCGAGGAAGAGTTCGACGTGCTGGTCATCGGGGGCGGCGTGACCGGCGCCGGGGCCGCGCTCGATGCCGCCTCCCGCGGCTTGTCCGTCGCCTTGATCGAGGCGAACGACTTGGCCAGCGGCACGTCGTCGCGGTCGAGCAAGCTCGTCCACGGCGGGCTGCGTTATCTGGAGCAACTGGAGTTCCACCTCGTCCACGAGGCGTTGCGGGAACGCGGGCTGCTCGCCACCCGGCTCGCGCCGCACCTCGTCCGGCCCGTGCCGTTCCTGGTCCCCCTCCCGGGTGACGCGGCATGGAAGCGCGCCTGGAATCGGGTCTACTACGGTGCCGGGGTCGCGCTCTACGACGCGTTCGCCGCCGGGCTTCAGGGCGCGTCCGGCCGCGGCATGCCGCTGCACCGCCACCTCACCCAGCGCGGCGCGCACCAGCTCTTCCCGTCCTTGCGGCCGGAGGCCGCGGTCGGCGCCATCCGCTATTTCGACGGCCAGGTGGACGACGCGCGGCTCGTGATCTCGCTGGCGCGTACGGCCGCGAGTCTCGGCGCGGCGGTGGTCACCCGGGTGCGGGCGACCGGTCTCACGCGCCAGGCTCGGGAGATCACCGGGGTACGCGCAACGGACGAGACCGGCCGGGAGTTCACCATCCGGGCCCGGACCGTCGTCGCCGCGACCGGCGTCTGGAGCGACGACATCACCGCGCTGCTCCCCGACGCCCGGCCTGGGCTGCGCGTACGCGCTTCGAAGGGCATCCACCTGGTGGTCCCCCGGTCAGCCATCACCGGCGACGTCGGGCTGATCCTGCGTACGGCGTCGAGCGTGCTGTTCGTGATCCCGTGGGGCGGGCACTGGCTCATCGGCACCACCGACACGGACTGGATGCTCGACCGGGAACATCCGGCGGCCAGCGCGCGCGACATCGACTACCTGCTCAGCGAGGTGAACAAGGTCCTCGACCGCCCGATCGGCCGGGACGACATCGAAGGCGTGTACGCCGGACTCCGTCCCCTGCTGTCCGGCGAGGAGGACTCCACCTCGGCGCTCAGCCGGGAGCACGCCGTCGTCGAACCGATGCTCGGGCTGTTCCTGGTGGCCGGGGGCAAGCTCACGACCTACCGGGTCATGGCGTCCGACGTCGTGGACCGCGTCGTCCGCCGGCTCCGGTCGCTCGATCCGGCGAGCTGGGCGGAGGGCCGAAAGCGGCCCGGACAAGGCGGTCTGGAGTCGGCGACCGACGACCTGCCGCTCCTCGGGGCGGACGGCTATCAGGCGATGTGGCGTCGGCGGGCCGAACTCGCCCGGCGGGCGAAGTCACGACTCACCGTCGGCGCGGTCGAACACCTGCTGGAACGCTACGGGACGCTGACCGTCGACCTGCTGCACTTGATCGACTCCGCCGTCGATCTGGGCGATCCGTTGGAGGGCGCGCCCGAATACCTCGCCGTCGAAGTGGCGTACGCGGCCGGTGCCGAAGGGGCGCTGCACCTCGACGATGTGCTGACTCGGCGTACGCGGATCAGCATCGAGACCGAACATCGCGGGGTCGAGACGGCGCCGCACGCGGCCCGGATCATGGCCGGCGTCCTGGGCTGGGACGAGGCCACCACGCGCGCCGAGGTCGAGGCGTACGAGCGCCGGGTGGACGCCGAACGGCGGTCGCAGACGATGCCCGACGACGCCTCCGCGGACGCCGCCCGCACCCGCTCCTCGCGTTAGGTGAAGATCACGGTTACGCATGCCTCCGCGGGCGGTTTTGGCATGCGTAACCGTGATCCGCAGGGATTAGAAGATCTTGCCCGGGTTGAGGATGCCGCGCGGGTCCAGGGCGTCCTTGATCGCCTTTTGAACGCGCATGCTGACCGGTCCGGCCTCGGTCGCCAGCCAGCCGCGTTTGAGCAGGCCGACCCCGTGTTCGCCGGTGCACGTGCCGCCCAACGCCAGGCCCAGCTCCATGATCTCGTCGAAGACGACGTGGCCACGCTGGACGCTGGCCGGATCAGCCCGGTCCACCACGATGTTCGGATGCAGGTTGCCGTCGCCGGCGTGGCCGACCACCCCGACGGTGATCTCGTGGCGGGCGGCGATCTCGGCGATGCCGTCGAGCAGCTCGGCTAGCCGGGACCGGGGCACCGCGATGTCGTCCAAGATCAGGCCGCCGCGGTCGTGCATCCCGGCCGCGAGGTGCTCCATCGCCGGGTGCGCCGCCCGCCGCGCCTGCAACAGGGCGGCGGCTTCCTCGTCGTCGGTGGCCCGGTAGACCTCGGTCGCGCCCGCCGCCAGCGCCAGTTCGGCGATCCGGTCGAGGTCGGCGGCGGCCCGGCCACCGGTGTCGGCCGCCGCCAGCAGGATCGCCGCGGCCTCCTGATCCAGCCCCATCGGCCGGTACGCCTCGATGGCGCGCAGATGGACGTTGTCCAGCAGCTCCAGCAGGCTCGGGGCGGCACCGCTCGCCATGATCTCGTTGACCGCCTTGCCGGCGGTGGCGGTGGTGGGGAAGACGGCGACCAGGCTCAGCGACTGCTCCGGCGCGGGGCGCAAGGCCACCGTCACCTCGGTGACGATCCCTAGCGTGCCCTCGGAGCCGACGAACAGGCTGGTCAGGTCATAGCCCGCGACACCCTTCGGCGTACGCCGGCCGGTGCGCAGCACCTCCCCGTCGGCGAGGACGACCTCCAGCCCGATGACATATCCCGTGGTGACGCCGTATTTCACGCAGCACATGCCGCCCGCGTTGGTGGCCACGTTGCCACCGATCGTCGACGACTCGAACGAACCCGGGTCCGGCGGGTAGTGCAGGCCCTTCTCGCGTACGGCCCGGCCGAGGACGGCGTTGACCACGCCAGGCTGCACGACGGCGATCCGGTTGACCGGGTCGATCTCCAGGATCTGGTCCATCAGCGTCAGGCTCAGCACGACGCAGCCGTCCACGGCGTTCGCGCCGCCGGCCAACCCGGTCCGGGCGCCCTGCGGCACCACCGGCACCCCGTGCTCGGCCGCGGCCTTGACGACGGCCACGACTTCGTCGGTGCTCCGCGGCCGCACCACCACGGCAGGCAGGCCGTCCGCCACGAGGTCGGCCTCGTCCCGCCGGTACATCTCCACCAGGTCCCGATCGGTGATCACCCGATCGGCGGGCAAGAGCGCCCGCAACTGATCCACAACACCCACACTCCGGAATGTAGACCGCCGAGCGTCATTCACACACCTGGGGAAAACCCGGGGGAACAGGGCTCCCGCCGGGGAGCGCTGGCGTGAGCCGCCAGGAGTGCAGTCAGGTTGACCGAGTACGCTCAGCGATCATGGAGCGCTTCCACATCGACCACCTTCCCGGCACCGTCGACCTGCTCACGCGCAGCTTCCTCCCGGAGGACGCGGCCGAAGCGCGCGAGATCGTGGAACTGCTCCGGCCGACCGACGAACGGCGTACCACCGGCTTCGTGGCGACCGACGGGGCGCGCGTGATCGGCGTGGCCTTCGCCGCGGTGAGCCACGCGGACCCCACGGTCGGGCACCTGGACCTGCTGGCGGTCGATCCCGGGCACCGGCGGCGCGGCCTGGGCAGCGAGCTGATCGCGCAGGCCGAGCAGGGGCTGCGCGAGCTGGGTTGTGAGGTCGTCCGGGTGGCCGGCAACCCGCCGGACTACGCGTTCCCGGGCGTGGACGTGCGCTACACCCCGGCGATCTGCACGCTCACCAAGGCCGGATACGCCCATGAGCGCACCGCCTGGAACATGACCGCCGAGTTGCGACCGGGGTCGAAGGCGCTGGCCGACACCTCGGCCGCCGAGGCCCGGCTCGCCGAGCAGGGCGTCGAGGTACGCGTGGCCGAGGCGAACGACGTCGCCCGGCTGCGGCCGATCATCGCCGCCGAATGGGGCGGGCACTGGGCCGCCGAGATCACCTCCGCGCAGGCGGTGCACATCGCCGTGCAAGACGGCGAGCCGATCGCATTCGCGGCCTGGGGTTGTACGCGACCGGGCTGGTTCGGGCCGATGGGTACCCGGCCGGCCGCCAAGGGGCTGGGGATCGGTTCGGTGTTGCTGCGGCGTTGCCTGGCCGATCAGGCGAAGGCGGGCGTGACCCGGGCGCAGATCGGCTGGGTCGGGCCGGTGCCGTTCTACGCCCAGGCGGCGGACGCGTACATCGAGCGGGTCTTCTTCCTGTACAGCAAAGACCTGTAACGCCAATTTTCCCGAAACGGACATCCGTCGCTTTTGGGTCGGGCAGGATGGCCTCATGCAGCCCTCTGCCACCAGTACGCACGCCCACCACACCGGTGCGGTCCTGCTCGTCGCCTCGGCGGCGGCGCTCGGCGGATTCCTGTTCGGTTACGACACCGCCGTCATCAACGGCGCGGTCGACGCCATCAAGGAAGACTTCCACCTGAACTCGGCGGTACTGGGCTTCGTGGTCTCCTCGGCCCTGCTCGGCTCGGCGGTCGGCGCCTGGTACGCCGGTCCCCTCGCCGACCGCTACGGCCGGCTCAAGGTGATGGTGATCGCCGCGATCGTCTTCTTCATCGGCTCGATCGGCTCGGCCCTGGCGGTCGGCCCGATCGACCTCACGGCGTGGCGCATCCTAGGTGGACTCGCGGTGGGCGCGGCGAGCGTCATCGCCCCGGCATACATCGCCGAGATCAGCCCGCCCGACATCCGGGGGCGGCTGGGCTCGCTGCAGCAGCTGGCCATCGTCACGGGCATCTTCGCCTCCCAGCTCGTGAACTACGCCATCGCCAAGAGCGCGGGCGGCGCCGGCAACCCGATCGGCTGGGGCGGTGACGCCTGGCGCTGGATGTTCGCCGCCGAGTGCATCCCGGCGATCGTGTACCTGATCTTCGCGCTCCAGATTCCCGAGTCCCCCCGATATCTCGTCCGCCGGGGCCGGCTCGATGAGGCCAAGACCGTCCTCGACCGCATCGTCGGCGGCAACACCGCCCAGCAGGTCCGCGACATCCAGGCCAGCCTGCGCGGCATCCAGGACAAGGTTCAGCTGCGCGACCTGAAGGGACCACGGTTCGGGCTGCTCCCGATCGTCTGGGTCGGCATCCTGCTGTCGGTGTTCCAGCAGTTCGTCGGCATCAACGTGATCTTCTACTACTCGACCACGCTGTGGCAGGCCGTCGGGTTCAACGAGAGCGACTCGTTCGTCATCTCCGTGATCACCAGCGTCACGAACGTCGTCACCACACTGGTCGCGATCGCGCTGGTGGACAAGATCGGGCGGAAGCCGCTGCTGCTCATCGGCGCGGCCGGCATGATGATCACCCTCGGCACGCTGGCCTGGGCCTTCAGCACGGCGACCGGCAGCGGTGACAGCCTCACCCTGAGCCCGACGGTGGGCAAGATCGCCCTGGTCGCGGCCAACCTCTACGTGGTGTCCTTCGGCATGAGCTGGGGACCCGTGGTCTGGGTCCTGCTCGGCGAGATGTTCAGCAACAAGATCCGCGTCACCGCGCTCGCGGTCGCCGCCGCCGCCCAGTGGATCGCCAACTGGCTGGTCTCCTCGACCTTCCCGGCGCTGTCCGACATCGGCCTCGGCTTCGCGTACCTGGTCTACACGATCTTCGCGACGCTCGCCTTCATCTTCGTCCTCCGAACCGTCCGGGAGACGAAGGGCCGGGCTTTGGAATCCATGTAGCTGTTTGCGGCAGATCACGGATGTGCAGGCTTCCCGAGCCGGTTTCTGCCTGCGTAACCGTGATCTGCATCCAGACGGCTAGGAGAGGAGGGCGCGCCAGCGCCCGACGGCCGACGGGCACACCGGCGAGGTCCACAAGCCGTCCTCCCGAGCGGTACTGCCCACGTGAAACGCCCGGATCCCCGCGTCCAGCAACGCCGGAACCACATCCTCGGTGAGCCCGCCACCGGCGAGCACCCGGCTGGGGTCACGCTTGACGAGGTTCACCCAGCCTTCGCGTACGCCCACCGGCGACCCAGCGGTCAGCACGGCGTCGACGCCCGGCAGGTCGAGCACGTCGACCCAGGCGCGATCGGTGTCCCGGGCATGGTCGATGGCGCGGTGGAACGTCCACGGCCGCCCGTGCAGCCGCTCCGCGATCCGTTCGCAGGTCGCGACGTCGACCTCGCCGGAGTCGTCGAGGAACCCGAAGACCAGCCCGGCCACCCCCGTCGCGAGCAGTTCGTCCGCGAGCCCCACCAGGTCCGGCCCAGCCGCGAAGTCGGCTGTCGTGCGCAGCATCGCGCGTACCGGGAGATCGGTGGCGGCGACGACCGCAGCCGCGACTGAGGGCGTGGGACTGAGGCCGTCGGCCGACATCTGCGCGACGAGCTCGAGCCGGTCGGCTCCGCCCGCCTGCGCGGCCTCGGCGTCGGCCGGGCTGAGCGCGATGACCTCGAGCAGGGGTGTCACGTCTGGGATCATGGCAAACCGCGCGCACGGGATGGTGAACGGGGTTGGAACTATGCTCGCGATGTGGACCTGACCGGACACTTCCGCTCAAGCGTGATCGCCGCCGGCGGCCGCCCGGACGACGCCGTCGCCGCCGACTTGCTGGCCCGGTGGTCGGAGCCGCACCGGCACTATCACACCGTCGACCACCTGCGGTTCATGCTCGCGGTCATCGACGAGCACGCGGCTTTCGCGGACGATCCCGACCTCGTCCGGCTGGCGGCGTGGGGGCACGACGCGATCTACGACCCGCGATCCGCGGGCAACGAGGAAGCCAGCGCGATCTTGTCCGCGGAGCTCTTGGACCGCTGCGAACTGCCCGATCCGGCCGTCGCGGAGGTCGCACGACTGGTACGCCTGACGGCCGGTCACACGGTGGAACCCGGCGACCGCAACGGCGCCTTGCTGGCAGACGCGGACCTGGCCGTCCTGGCCCGAGACTGGCCGTCCTATCTGGAGTACGCCGCCGCCGTGCGAGCCGAGTACGCCCACGTTCCCGACGACGCGTTCCGCAGTGGACGAGCCGCCGTGTTGCGGAGTCTGCTGGACCTGCCGGCGCTCTTCCGCATCCCGGCGTTGGCCGAATCGTGGGAGGAGAAGGCGCGGGCCAACCTCACCCGCGAACTGGCCTCCCTGACGACTTGAGCGCTGGATCAGCGGTGACTGAGGTGCTTCGGCCGGCGGAGTCCGGCGGCGCGCAGCCGGGCCGCGATCTCGCGGGACTCGACCAGATCTGCGCCGAGCCAGATCGCCCAGGGCACCCGGGCCGCCGGGATGTCGTAGTGGTCCCGGTCGAAGCCGCGCGGCGGAGCACCGATCATCTCGGCGAAGACGTGCAGTTCGGCGTACGAGACGTCGCTGACCAGATGCGCCCACAACCGCCCATGGGCGGGCCACCGGGCCCGGTCGACGTAGATCACGCCCCCATTGTCCCCCGGGACGCCCCGTCCTCGGCCCGCCGATAGGCGCGGATCACGGTTGCGCATGCCTCACCGAGCCGGTTTGGCATGCGTAACCGTGATCCGCAGGGAAAAGGGGCGGCCGGGAAACCCCGGCCGCCCCGAAGAGCTTCTAAGCGCAAGCGCTTAGCTGTGCCTCTGCTTCTGATCGCGAGCGATCAGAAGTCCATGTCACCGCCGCCCGGAGCGGCCGGCGCGGCGGCCTTCTCCGGCTTGTCGGCCACGACGGCCTCGGTGGTGAGGAAGAGGGCCGCGATCGACGCCGCGTTCTGCAGCGCGGACCGGGTGACCTTCGCCGGGTCGATGATGCCGGCCTTCAGCATGTCGACGTACTCACCGGTGGCGGCGTTCAGGCCGTGACCCGTCTCCAGGTTGCGGACCTTCTCCGACACGACGCCGCCCTCAAGGCCGGCGTTGACGGCGATCTGCCGCAGCGGCGCGTCGAGCGCCACCTTGACGATGTTGGCGCCGGTCGCCTCGTCGCCCGCCAGGTCGAGCTTGTCGAACGCGCTCTTGCCGGCCTGCACGAGGGCGACGCCACCGCCGGCGACGATGCCCTCCTCGACGGCCGCCTTCGCGTTGCGAACGGCGTCCTCGATGCGGTGCTTGCGCTCCTTCAGCTCGACCTCGGTGGCCGCGCCGACCTTGATGACGGCCACGCCGCCGGCCAGCTTCGCCAGACGCTCCTGGAGCTTCTCGCGGTCGTAGTCGGAGTCCGACTTCTCGATCTCGGCGCGGATCTGGTTCACCCGGCCGTTGATCTGCTCGGTGTCACCAGCGCCCTCGACGATCGTGGTCTCGTCCTTGGTGACGACGACCTTGCGAGCGCGGCCCAGCATGTCGAGGCCGACGGAGTCCAGCTTGAGGCCGACCTCCTCGGAGATGACCTGGCCGCCGGTCAGGATCGCGATGTCCTGCAGCATGGCCTTGCGGCGGTCGCCGAAGCCCGGGGCCTTGACGGCGACGGACTTGAAGGTGCCGCGGATCTTGTTGACGATGAGCGTGGCCAGGGCCTCGCCCTCGACGTCCTCGGCGATGATCGTCAGCGGCTTGCCGGACTGCATGACCTTCTCGAGGATGGGCAGCATGTCCTTGACGTTACTGATCTTGCTGTTCGCGATCAGGATGTAGGCGTCCTCGAGGACGGCCTCCATGCGCTCCGCGTCGGTCGCGAAGTACGCCGAGTTGAAGCCCTTGTCGAAGCGCATACCCTCGGTGAGCTCAAGCTCCAGGCCGAAGGTGTTGCTCTCCTCGACGGTGATGACGCCTTCCTTGCCGACCTTGTCCATCGCCTCGGCGATGATCTCGCCGACGGTCGTGTCCGCGGCGGAGATCGACGCGGTCGAGGCGATCTGCTCCTTGGTCTCGACGTCCTTGGCGAGCTTGGCCAGCTCCTCGGCGACGGACGCGACGGCGGTCTCGATGCCCCGCTTGAGGGCCATCGGGTTCGCGCCGGCCGCGACGTTGCGCAGGCCCTCCCGGACCAGCGCCTGGGCCAGGACGGTCGCCGTCGTCGTGCCGTCACCGGCGACGTCGTCGGTCTTCTTGGCGACCTCCTTGACCAGCTCGGCGCCGATCTTCTCGTACGGGTCGTCGAGCTCGATCTCCTTGGCGATGCTCACACCATCGTTGGTGATGGTCGGAGCACCCCACTTCTTCTCCAGCACGACGTTGCGGCCCTTCGGGCCGAGCGTCACCTTCACGGCGTCGGCGAGGGTGTTCATGCCCCGCTCAAGGCCGCGGCGCGCCTCCTCGTCGAATGCGATCATCTTGGCCATAACGGCGATGTCCTCCTGGACAATCCCGGCATTCCGCACCTTGGTGGGCACGAAACGCCGCCTGTCTGATACACCTTCGCCGGGCGGATAGCCCGCGACGACCGGTCACCGAACGCCCTCGCCAGGAGGACGGTCAGGCGACCCCACCGCTCCGACTCTTGGTTTCCATTGTGTTGGCACTCGTTCGAGCTGAGTGCCAACACCTTGTTTAGCACTCTGCCCTGCCGAGTGCAAGCGAGTCCGCCCTGGAGCAGCAGATCAGGGTTATGCCTGTGATCTTGGCACAAGATCGCAGGCATAACCCTGATCTGGGAAAACGAGCCCCGAAGTCAGTCGAGTTCGGCGGCGAGCGAGCCCGCCGAGACCGGCCCCTCGTGCCCCCGCTGTTCGGCGTACGTGAGAAGGATCCCGACGAACTGGATCATCGTGAACGGCAGCCCGATGACGGCTCCGACGCCCGCCACGACCGCCGAGCCGGCCATCGACAGCCCGGTCTGCCCGGCGAGCTGCACCGAGCTGCCCGGGTCGGCGCTGAACGAGCCGAGCCCGCCGAAGGCCAGGTTGAGGACGTTCTCCACCGTGCTGGTCACGATCGAGCCGCCGATGAGGATCACGAGGATCATGGCCAGCCGCCCGAGCACCCGGCCGAGGTTGTTGTTGAAGATCGTGAAGGACCGGCCGATGGGCGTACGCCGCTCGAACAGGTAGATCGGCCCGACCAGGGCGGTGGCGGCGAGCACGTAGAACGCCGGCAGCACGCAGGCGACGGCCCCGGCGATGATGAGCAGAGCGGTGAGGAGATTCCAGCCGAACAGGCCGAGGCACCGCCGGAAGCCGTACCGCAGCGCGTCGCCGACCGAGGTCGGGGCGCCGGCCGCGTCCCGAGTCACCACATAGGTGCCCGCGGCGTAACCGGCCGCCTCCACCACCGTGAAGAGCACCGCGGCGACGACGAGGGCGCCCATCAACCCGAGGAACGGACCGAGGAGCGTGTCGAACCGGGGGTTCTCACCGGACTCGGCGGCGTCGAGCACCTCCTGCTGCCACGGCACCAGCACCGCTGCCGTGCCGACCGCCGACACGACGGCGAGCACAATGGAGGGCAGCAGGTGGGTGATGGCGAAGACGGCGGCGATGGACTTCCATGACCGCTGGAACACCGACGACATGCGGCCGAACCAGCCCCCGATCCCCGCGTACGGCGGGTTCACGAGGGGGTCGTACGGATTCGGGTACTGCTGCCCCGGCGCCTGGTAGGCGGCCGGCGGGGGCAGATAGTCGGACGGTGGCGGCAGTTCGGTCATCGGGCACTCCGTGAGGGGGAACGGCGGGCATGAGAAGGCGCCGGACTCGCGAGGGGGGATGAGCCTCGCCAGCCGGCGCCGCCGGGGTGCTGAAGCTTCTGGTCAGGCGATGATCCGGACCTTCTCGGCCTGCGGACCCTTCTGGCCCTGCGCAATCTCGAACTCGACGCGCTGGCCGTCGTCGAGCGCCTTGTAGCCGTCCATCTCGATCGCCGAGAAGTGGACGAAGACGTCCTGACCCCCGTCGACGGCGATGAAGCCGTAGCCCTTCTCGCTGTTGAACCACTTGACGGTGCCCTGTGCCACTGTGACACTTCCTCACTTCGATGGTGCTGGGTCTGTCGTAGACCCCCGAAGGGCGTTCGCCCGCCGGAGCCATGACATCGAAGATCCATCCGGCTCCAGCGATGTCATCAGCCAGAACCGCACGATACTTGAGAGTGTGCGCTTGCGCACTACCCGAATTCGGACAGGTGACTGCCCTGGTCAGCGGCCCTGCGTCACCATCTCCGGGCGTCGCGGGTTGACCCCGTCGTGACGACCCGCTGGCGCCCGAATCACGTTCAGGTATCGGTTCTTTTGTGCGCGATCGGCCTTCTCGTGGCGGTCGCGGTGGTCTCATTACATGAGACTCCACAACCCGCGCATTCCACTGTCAACGCCGCCTCCGCGCCGCCGTCGCCGTCCGCGTCGGCTCCGGTCGCTCCACTTGTACGCGTCAAGTCGCCGGGCTTCTTCAGTTGGGCGCTCCTGAATCGGCGTACGCGGGAAGTAGTCGGCTCGGCGAACCTGGCCGAACACAGCGACACGATGTCGATGGTGAAAGTGTGGCTGGCCGCGGACTACCTGACGCAGACGAATCCCGACCCGGACGCGAAGGCGCAGGCGATGCTGCGCCGGATGATCGTCGACAGCGACAACGCGGCGGCGACGAAGGTCTTCGGGCTCAACGGCGGCATCGTGACGATCGAGCGGATGGTGTCCGTGTGCGGGCTGGCCGACAGCGCGCCCGATTATCAGGAGAACCGGTGGAGCCCGACCATCGTGTCGGCCCGCGACACCGTACGCCTCGGTGAGTGCTTGGCGGAGGGGACGGCGGCCGGTCCACGATGGACGGAGTGGCTGCTCACCCAGATGAGACAGGTACGCGGAGAAGGCGACTTCGGCGTACGACTGGCGTTGCCGAAGTCGGATCGAGCCGCCGTGGCCATCAAGAACGGCTGGTTCATGCGCCCCGAGGACGACCAGTGGCACGTCGCCTGCCTGGCGATCGGACCGGCCTGGGTGGTCAGCGTCCTGTTGCGGTATCCGAAACGGCTGGGGCTGGGCCACGGAAAGCAGGTCTGCCAGGAGGTCGGGTCGGACCTCCTGGCAGAGCGGGCGCTCGACTAGGCCGCCGGCGCGGGGCGGCGCGACTGCACGATGCGGAACCGGCCGGCCACGTACGCCCCGTCGGTGAGCGAGGCGTTGGCCGCCGCGTTCGCGCCGCTGGCGTGGAAGTCGGAGAACGCGGCGGACTGGTTGACGAACACTCCGCCGGTCAGGTTCTCCGACAGGTGTACGCCGACCTCCTGCGCGGCCAGCTCGACTTCGTCGAGCACCGCTTCGGAGGTGGAGTAGACGGCGGCCGTGATGGCGCCCTTCGCGCCCACGGTCTTCCGGAAGATCGTCAGCGAGTCCTCGGTCGACGCGGTCGCGATGGCGAAGGCGACCGGCCCGAAGCACTCGGTGTCATAGCCGTCCTTCACCGACACGATCATCGGCGTACGCACAGTCGCTTCGGCGTACGCGGGATGGTCGAGCGGGCGGCTGTCGAGGACGACGTCGCCCAGCGCGCGGGCCGCGTCGATCCGGTCGAGGACGGCCTCGTTGACGACGGCCCCGGTGAGCTCGACGGCCTTGGCCGGGTCGGCGGTGATCGCCTCGACGGCACCCTTGATCCCGGCGACCACCTCGTCGAACGACTTCGGCCCAGTCTCGGTCGGGACGCCCCCGGCCGGGATCAGCAGGTTCTGCGGGGTCGTGCACATCTGGCCGCTGTAGAGCGTGAGCGAGAAGGCCAGGTTCCGGCACATCCCGGCGAAGTCGTCGGTGGAGTCCACGATGACCGTGTTGACCCCGGCCTTCTCCGTGTAGACCTGGGCCTGCCGCGCGTTGGCCTCCAGCCATTCCCCGTACGCCGTCGAGCCGGTGAAGTCGATGATCTTCACGGCCGGGTCGAGCGCCAGCTCCGAGGCGATCGGAGCCTCCCGGGTGTCCACCGCGAGCTGCACGACGTCCTCGGGCAGCCCGGCCTCGGCGAGCACCTCGCGCGCGATCTGCACGGTGATCGCCAGCGGCAGCACCGCGCGCGGGTGGGGCTTGACGACGACCGGGTTGCCGGTCACCAGCGAGGCGAAGAAGCCCGGCCACGAGTTCCAGGTCGGGAAGGTGTTGCAGCCGATGACCAGGGCGACCCCGCGCGGGACGACGTGGAAGGTCTTCGTGAAGACTTCGCCCCTCTTCTCCCAGGTCGCGGTCGGCGCCTGCCGCGTCATCTCCACGTACGCGTACGCGATCGCCTCCAGCGCACGGTCGAGCGCGTGCGGCCCACCGGCCTGGAACGCCATCACGAAGGGCTGCCCGGTCGTCGCGTGCACCGCGTTGGCCAGCTCGAACACCCGGCCCTTGAGCCGGTCGAGGATCTCCAGCCCGACCCCCGTACGCGTCTGCGCACCCGCGTCGCGCCAGGCCGGCAGCGCGGCGGACGCGTTCGCGATCAACTCCGCGGCGGGCGTGGTCGCGTACCGGACGTCCAGGTCGATACCGAACGGGGACTTCTCCGGGGCGATCCGTGCTCCTGAGCCGGGCAACGGGAAGTCCTGGCCGAGCAGGGCTTCGAACGCCGCCTTCCCGTCGGGCGCGGCGGCCTCCCCCCAGACCTTGGGGCTCGGCGACTCGGGGTACGCCGACCAGTACACACGCTCGGCGATCGCCCGCTGTGCCCGGTCGAGCAGCTCTTCATGGGTGGCGAAGAAAGACATGCCCTCATCATGCCCGACGCGTGGTCACGGTCACACTTGAACGCGTTCAAGTCGTGGTGCTAGCGTCTGAGTCGTCAAGTTGAACGCGTTCAAAAGACGCGCTCGACCACGTCGTCACCGACTGGAGTTGGGGCAATGGATCCCAAGCTCGGCCTCTACCTGGCCTATCTGGTAGTCACCGTCGCGCTGACCGTCTGGGTCGCCCGGACGCTGTTTCGCAACGGGCAGGTGTTCCTGAAGGACGCGCTCGCTGACGAGGAGCTCGCCGCCAGCGTCAACAAGCTGCTGGTCGTCGGCTTCTACCTGCTCAACCTGGGGTACGTAGCGCTCGCCATGAAGACGACCGAGACCGTCACCGACGCCACCGCCGCCGTCGAGAACCTGGTCACCAAGCTCGGCATCGTGATGCTCGCGCTCGGCGCGATCCACTTCTTCAACGTCTTCGTGCTGACCCGGTTCCGCAAGCGGATCCAGCGCCAGAACCTGGCCCAGCTCGTGCCGCCGCACCTCCCGCCGGGACGGCCGCAGCACCCCGCCGCCACCGCGGCGTACCAGCCGCCGCAAGGACCGCGACCGGCGATGCAGCCGCAAACTCAGCTGCAACCGCCACTGTGAGTCGCGCGTGACTCACTCGATCGGGGGCAGGCGGAGCGTGGCGCGAGCCACGCTCCGCCTGGTTATACGGTGAACGACGTGACCGAACCCAGCCCCGGCGCCACATCCGGCAAGGGCGAGCAGACCCGCCGCCTGATCGTCGAGACCGCGATCCGGCTCTTCGGCGAGAACGGCTACGAGAAGACGACCATGCGGGCCATCGCCTCGGCCGCCGGGCTCTCGGTCGGCAACGCGTACTACTACTTCAGCAGCAAGGAAGCCCTCGTCCAGGAGTTCTACCTCGAACTCCAGCGCGAGCACTCCGCCGCCGTCGAGCCGATCCTGACCGCCGGGGGCGCATTCGGCGACCAGCTGCTCGGCGTACTGGAGTCGGGGATGCGCGTCTGGGGGCCGCACCACGAGTTCGCCGGCAAGTTCATCGGGCTCGCCGCCGTGCCGGGTTCACCGGTCAGCCCGTTCAGCCCGGAGTCCGAGGAGTCCCGGAAGATCTCGCTCGACATCTTCCAGCGACTCGTCGACGGCACGACCACCAAGATGGACCCGGCCCTCCGGGCCGAGCTGCCCGAACTGCTCTGGCTGCTCCAGCTCGGCGTCGTCGTCTACTGGGTGCACGACGAGTCGCCGGACCAGACGAAGACCCACAAGATCATCCAGCGCGGCGTCCTGTACCTGGAACACCTCGTCGGCCTGTCCCGCCTCAAAGTCTTCCGCCCGGTGACCGTGCAAGGCCTCGCCTTGCTCCGCATGCTCCGCTAGGGCGCGGGGGTGCAGGGAGGGGCGGTGAAGCCTGCCGGGGTCGCCACGAAGGCGTGCGACACGTACTTCCCAGGCGCCACGCGATCCCACAGATCCGTCGCGCCCGCCTCACCGGTGA
Organism: Hamadaea flava; assembly: GCF_024172085.1. NCBI lineage: Bacteria > Bacillati > Actinomycetota > Actinomycetes > Micromonosporales > Micromonosporaceae > Hamadaea > Hamadaea flava. Next base: position 4,496,904 of record NZ_JAMZDZ010000001.1, read on the forward strand.
TCTGCTCACCGCGTATCTGGCAGGAGATGGGAAGCTGCGCGGCGCCGGCGGCGAACCCCACGACCGCGCCGGTGCGCGACGGCTTGTCGCGGACCAGCAGTGGGGAGCCGTCGGTGGCGACCGAGCCGCGCGGGCCTGGGGTCGTCCACAGGAAGGCCACGCGGACCCAGGCGTTGTCACGCAGCCCGAGGCCGTCGCGGAAGGCGCGGTCCGCGAGGTCGATGCCCGCCGGATTGCTGACGGTACGCCCGAACTCGTCGCGCCCCCGGTTGTAGCCGTCCGCGTACGCCGCCTGCGCGGCCGGCTTGCCCCGAGGCAGGTCCTTCCACATCTGACGGTTCGCGTTCCAGTAGTCGTCCTTGGTGTTCCACGGGCCGACGTCCCAGACCGGAATGAAGACACACCGGGTCGCGGTGCAGACGCGTACGGTGCGATTGCCCTGGTTGCGGCCCGCTAGGCCGAGCCGGGACGGCAGTGCGGCGAAGAGGTCCTCGCTCGCGATGCGGTGTCCGTTCGCGGTCACCTCGCCGATCAGGCCCTCGCGGGTGGCGTACACCCGGGCCTCGAACGGATCGTCCGCCCAGGCCGCCCCGGGCAGACCCATGACCAACGCCACGACCAGCATGACCCCCCGCTTGATCATGGCACCATGATGCCGGGTACGCCCAGCTCAGGGCGTACCCGACACGCTTGATCCGCTCAGAAGTCCTTGCGCCAGTTCTGGAAGGCGTACTGGGGGCGGAAGCCCATCTGCTCGTTGATCGAGATCATGTAGCCGTTCTCCGCCGCGTTGAACGTGTCGATCGCGGTGACCTTCGGGTTCTGCTCCCGGTACCACCGCAGGTTCTCGACCTTGACGAGGGCGCCGAGGCGGTGACCCCGGTGATCGGGATCGACGATGGTGATCTGCTGCCAGCCGTGCCAGTCGCTATCGTCCTCGGCGGAGATCGTCGTCCAGGCGACGACCCGGCCGGTCTCCTCGTGCACCATGCCGGTGTGGAAGCTGGTCCGGCCGCGGGCCATGATCGCCGCCTCCGTCTTGCGTACGCGGTCGGCGTCGACGTTCATCGGCTCCCAGCCGGTGTCGCCCATCGGCGCGTCGGCGAGCAGCCGCCCGTCCAGGTACGCGATGTCGTGGACGATGTCGTCGGGAGTCGGGTCGTTCCACCGGATCAGGCGATAACCGTCGGCCTTGGCGCGCGCGTGGGCGAGCATCTCGTCGAGGACGGACTCGTCGCCGTCCGACAGCTGGAGGACCCGGTTGACCTCGGGCAACGCGTCGCGATATCCCATCGCGCGGGCGAATGCCGGGCCGTCTTCGTCCGGAGCGACCAGGTTCAGCTCGGGCAGGGTCCAGGCGGAGTGGCTGTTGACCGTCTTCTTGCCCAGTTCGCGCGCCCGATCCTCGGCGAAGGCGAGCAGCTCACGGCCGAAGCCGCGGCGCCGGTGCTCGGGGGAGACGCCGATCTCGAGGCCGGCCTTGTCGAGGTTGTCCTCGGTGTAGTGCTCCACGTCGACGAATCCGACGACCTCGCCGGCCGCCAGCGCGACGTAGTTCTCGTGGACGTTGCCTGGCCAGGGATGCTCGAACATGCGCTCCAGGCGCTTTCGCGTCGGTGGCGGGAACGCGGGCGTTTCATGTTTATGCAAAGCCGTCGCGGCGATGACGTAGTTGTCGAGTGACTCGGGATCGCCGGGGGTCACGGGGGTGATCTGCAGACTCATGCCCCCAGCGTCGCCCACGACGGGCGCGGCCGCACCCGGTTTTCACCGTTCACGCCGGACGCTGGGACGGACGCTGGATCAGGGTTCCCGCTCGAATCTTGCCCCAAGATTCGACCCAGAATCCTGATCCAGCGCTCAAAGACAGAGCTGGAGGACAGCGCTCGAAGAGAGTGCTCAAGGAGCCGTCAGAGGAGGCCGGCTTCCTTGGCCGCCTTGAGCGACGGCTTGACCCGGTAGGTCGGGCCGACCTGCTCGGCGACGGCGTCGATGGTCTTCAGACCCTCGCCGGTGTTGAACACGACGGTCTCCTTGGCCGGGTCGAGGCGACCGGTCTTGACGAGCTTGACGAGGCAGGCCGTGGTCACGCCGCCGGCCGTCTCGGCGAACACGCCGGTGGTTCGGGCCAGCAGCTGGATGCCAGCGCGGATCTCCTCGTCGTCGGCGTACTCCATCCAGCCGCCCGTGCGGCGCACCGACTCCAGGGCGTACGGGCCGGCGGCGGGGTCGCCGATGTTCAGGGACTTCGCGATGCCGGTCGGCTTCTGCGGCTGGATCTCGTCGGTGTCGTTGTGCAGCGCCAGCGCGATCGGGTTGCACCCGGCCGACTGCGCGCCGAAGACCGTCCAGCCCTCGGCGGGCGCCTCGACCAGCCCGATCTCGACCAGCTCCTCGAACGCCTTGTCGATCTTGGTCAGCAGCTCGCCGGAGGCCATCGGGATGACCACCTGCGCCGGGATCCGCCAGCCGAGCTGCTCGGCGACCTCATAGCCCAGCGTCTTCGAGCCCTCGGCGTAGAACGGCCGGACGTTGACGTTGACGAACGCGGTGTCCTCGAACTCGTCGGTCTCGACCAGCTCCGAGCAGAGCCGGTTGACGTCGTCGTAGGAGCCCTCGATCGCGACCAGGTCACCGCCGTAGACCGCCGTCGTCACGATCTTGCCGGGCTCCAGGTCGTGCGGCACGAACACCACCGACGGGACACCGGCGCGGGCGGCGTGCGCGGCGACCGAGTTCGCGAGGTTGCCAGTCGACGCGCAGGCGTACCGCTGGAAGCCCAAAGCCTTCGCCGCGCTGAGCGCGACCGACACGACGCGGTCCTTGAACGAGTGGGTCGGGTTGGCGGAGTCGTCCTTGATCCACAGACCGCCGGTGATGCCCAGCTCCGCGGCCAGCAGGTCCGCGCGCACGAGCGGCGTGAGACCCGGGTTCAGGGTCACCCGCGCGGCCTCGTCCTGGCCAGCGGGCAGCAGGCCGGCATAGCGCCAGATGTTGTTCGGGCCCGCCTCGATCTGCTCGCGGGTCACCTGCTTCAAAGCTTCGATGTCGTACGCGACTTCGAGCGGTCCGAAGCACTCGAAACAGGCGTGCTGAGCCGCGAGGGGGTAGGTGGCGCCGCAGGCGCGACAGACGAGGTTGCGGGCGGGCGATGCCGTGCCAAGCACAGTCATGAGAACTTTCCTCTCATCTTCCCGGGTTGAATCCGGACGGAGTTGGCACCTACCGCCGCAGCACTATGGCCGGGCCAGGGGTTGCCGGAGCTTCATCGGGCCGTGTCCCTCTGCTCCTCTGGATGAGGTATTCGGTTGTGCAGCCAGTTAAGCAGAACCATGATCCCGGCTGCGACCAGGTTCCGAGAGGTGAGATGTGACTCTCACCTCTCGGTCATGAGGCGGTTACGAGGTGACGTCCTTCCGGAGGAAGCGGATCCAGGCGGCGATCCAGAAGATCGCGGCGTACGCCGCCGCCGAGATCGCGCCCTTGACGACGTCGTCCACCTGCACCGGCGTCGTCAGCAGCCCCAGGTACGCCTGGCTGTAGTGGGTCGGCAGCAGGTTCCGGATGACGCCGAGCGCCGTGATCTGGTTGAGGATGCTGGACACGATGTAGAGCAGCACCGCACCGCCGACCGCGCCGAGCGGGGCGTCGGTCAGCGTGGAGAGCAGGAACGCCAGCCCGGCCACGACCAGCAGGGAGAGCCCCAGGTAACCGGTGACGGCGAGCAGCCGGACGAGGCCCTCGCCGGTGGGGATGTCGGCGGCGAGGCCGGAGCGCAGCGGGTGCCAGCCGTAGCGCAGGGTGCCGACGGCGAGCGCGGTGCCGAGCAGGGTCAGCATGGCCACCGCGCAGTAGCCGAGGGCGACGGTCAGCTTCACGCCCAGCAGGCGGGCCCGCGGAACCGGGATCGCCAGCAGATAGCGCAGGCTCCCCCAACTCGCCTCGCTGGCGACGGTGTCGCCGCAGAACAGGGCGACCACGACGACCAGCAGGAAGCCGGAGCTGACGAACAGCGTGAACAACGCGAAGTTGAGCCCGCCCGCGGTCGCGACGTCGACGAGTGCGGAGAACTGGCCGCGGCCGCCGGACTCGTCGTCGTCGGACGAGCCGAGCTGGAAGGCGACCAGCAGGATCAGCGGGAGCAGGACCATGAAGCCCAGCGCCAACTGCGTACGCCGACGGCGCCATTGCCGACGCCACTCCGAGCCGACGGTCAACGTGCGGTGCGCGCGGTAGCCCTCGGCCGCGCCCTGAACGGTGAGGGTGCTCATCGGTCTCCACTTCCTGCCGTCGAGTCGCCGACCAGGGCGAGGAACGCGTCTTCGAGCCGCCGTCGCGGGGTCACCCGGTCGACGCCGACCCCGGCGCGGACCAGGGCGGCGACCGCTTCGCTGCGGGACACCTCGCCCAGGTCGGCGACGAGCGTGCGGTCGCCGTCGACGGCGTACCCGGCGACGCCGTCCACCCGGTCGAGCACCTTCTGAGCCAGATCGAGATCGTTCACCTCGAACTGGGTCGTCGGGGTGTCGCCGACGATCTCGTCCACCCGGCCCGAGGCCACTACCCGGCCCTTGTGGACGACGACGGCGTGCGTGCAGGTCTGCTCGACCTCGGCCAGCAGGTGGCTGGAGACCAGCACCGCCCGGCCGTCGACCGCGTACCGCTGGAGGACACGGCGCATCTCGGCGATCTGGGGCGGGTCGAGGCCGTCGGTCGGCTCGTCCAGCACGAGCAGTTCGGGCAGGCCGAGCATGGCCTGGGCGACGGCCAGCCGCTGTTTCATGCCGTGCGAGTACGTCTTGACCCGTCGATGGATCGCGTCGCCGAGTCCGGCGATCGCCAGCGCCTCGGTGAACTGCGCGTCCTCCCAGGGCCGTCCGGTCGCCCGCCAGTACGCGCGCAGGTTCTGCTCACCGGTGAGGTGGGGCAGGAAGCCCGGCCCTTCGACGAGCGCCCCGATCCGGGAGAGCACCGGCGCGCCCGGGGCCAGTTTGTGCCCGAAGATCAGCACGTCGCCGGCGGTCGCCTGGGTGAGCCCCATGAGCACGCGGAGGCTGGTCGTCTTCCCGGCGCCGTTCGGGCCGAGGAGACCGACGACCTGACCCCGTTCGACGGTGAAGCTGATCTCGTCGACCGCCACGAACTTCCCGTACGTCTTCCGCAGTCCCTTGACCGACAGCGGCGTCTCGGCGTACTCCTCGGTGATCTTCTGTTCTTTGCGCCGGCCGCGGATCCGCGCGATGACCACGGCCGCGATCACCCCGATGATCAGCGCCGCGACCAGGCCGGCGAGCACCCAGACCCAGAGCGCCTCGGAGGTCTGGATCGGCGTGCCGTTCACCGTCGGCAGCGTGAGCTGGGCGGCGGCCAGGTCCACCGAGTAGGTGACGGGGTCGACCGGCCCGAGGTACGCCTGGTCGGCGGTGGCGACGACGAGCCGCAGCCGGTTGCCGTCCTCGACCCGGTGCACGATGCCCGGCAGGGTGACCTCGACCGGCTGGGCCGTGCTCAGCGACGCCGGCAGTCCGGTGAGCCTGAGCGGCGTGAGCAGCCCGTTGTCCAACGTGGCGGTGCCGTCCGGCGCGACGTCGTAAAGCTTGACGAAGATCGTCGCCTCGCCGGTCGGCGAGGCCACCTTGATCCGGACCTTGGGCGAGCCGACGACGGTCAGCCCGCCGCTGATCGGCTCGGTGTCGAACCGGGCGTGCTGGCCGGGCAGGTCGGCGGCGAGGCTGCTGAGCAACGAAGCGGCCGCGCCCGCGCCGGGCAGCGAGGACACCGCCGCGGGTGAGCCGTTCGGCGGGCTGGCGATCTCCTGGGCCCGGCCGCTCAGCTCGACCGTGGTCGTCGCGTCGCCCCCCATCCCCGGGTACGCGTCCACGGAGTAGCCGGTGGCGAGCCGCCCCCGCTCGACGGCGTCGAGCCCGGTGACCCGGGAGTAGGTGAAACTCGTCGACGGAGCGTCGCCGTCGCCGCGTACGTAGTGGTCGAGCCATTGCAGCATCAGGAACTTGACCCGGTCCTGATCGGACTGCGCGCCGTCGCCGCCGTCGTGGCCGCCGGTGAACCAGGCCACGCGTACGGGAGCGTTGGTGATGCCGTGCGCGTTCGCGTCCGCTTCGGACAACGGGAAGAGGGTGTCCGCCTCGCCTTGGACCAGCAGGGTCGGCGCCTTGATCCGGTTGAGCACGCCGGCCGGGCTGCGCTCGCCCAGCAGTGCCTTCGTCTGATCGTCGAGCACACCGGTCGTCGCGAGCTTGAGGTACGCCGCGCACACGTCGGCCGCCCACCGGCCACAAGCGGGATCGCCCGCCCCGGCGCCCTTGGCCGGCGCGCCCATGGCGGAAGCGCCGCCGGCGAAGAAGACGCCCGCCCATGCCTGCTTGAACACGCCGTTCGGCACGAGCGCGGTGCCCAGGTCGTTCCAGGTGATCATCGGCACGATCGCGTCCACACGCTGGTCGTACGCCGCGAGCAGGAGGGCGAGGCCACCGCCGTAGGAACCGCCGACCACGCCGACCTTGGGATCTCCCGCGCCGTCGAGTTCGATGTCCGTACGCGCGGCCAGCCAGTCCAGCAGCAGCTGGGCGTCCTTGATCTCGTACTGCGGGGCGTCCAGGTGGATGTGCCCGGTGCTGCGCCCGAACCCGCGCGCGGAGTAGGTGAGGACCGCGTACCCGCGATCGGCGAGATCCTTGGCGTCCTGCGCGACCGACAGCTTCGTTCCGCCGAAGCCGTGCGCCAGCAGCACCGCGGGATGCTTGCTCTTGCCGTCGCTCGGGAGATACAGCGTGGTGTCGAGGACGGCGGGATCGTCGCCTTGCGCGCCCGGCACCATCGTCTCCACCGTCTGGTACGCCGCCTGAGCGGGCTGGGCCGCGATCGCGACCGCCGCGACGGCTAGGCCGATCGCGGCTACGACGCCGACAAGGCGCCGGGAGATGCTGCGCATGAGGCCAACCGTAAGGGTGGGTCGGCACACCGGCATCGGGGTTCCCCCCGATGCGGCCGTTTCCCACCGATGGCGGTTCCGAGCAGATCAGGGATATGCATGCTTCCGAACCCCAAGATCGCATGCATATCCCTGATCTGCCGCCAGAACTCAGGCGGCGACGAGGTCGGGAGCGTCAGCGGGAACGGGAGCGGCGGGGGCGTGTGCGCGGGCGCGGCGCGGCAGGAAGAAGCCGAGGACGAAGGCCAGCCCGATCAGCCCGAGGGTGATCAGGGTGACCGTCTTCGACGCGGCCACGGAGGTCGCCGGGTCGAAGCGCGTACCGATCGTGCCGAAGAAGACGGTGCCGAGCACGGCCACGCCCAGCGACGCGCCCAACTGCTGGAGCGACTCCAGCATCCCGGAGGCCGAGCCGACCTCGTGATCGGCGACGCCGGCCATGATGATGTCGAACAGCGGCACGAAGATCATGCCCATGCCGACGCCGTAGACGAGCAGCGGCAGGGCCAGGTCGCCGCCGTCGACACCCACGCCGGCCTGCGCGAAGACGGCGTACACCCAGGTCAGTCCGGCTGCGATGAGCGCCAGCCCGAGGTGCAGGACGTGCCGGCCGAGCTTGGCCATCGTCCCGGCGGCGAACCCGGTGCCGACGAACGCGCCGACCGCCCAGGTCGCCATGGTCAGGCTGGCCTTGACCGGGCTGTAACCCAGTCCGAGCTGCAGGAACAGGCCGATCGCGAGGGACAGACCGACGACCGCACCGAAGAAGACGATCACGAAGAGGACACCGGTCGAGTAGGACCGCTTGCTGAAGACGCTCAGTTCGACGAGCGGCGTGCGACCGGACCGCTTGCGGCGTACCTGGCTCATGACGAACACCCCGAGCACGGCCACCGACGCGGCGAGCAGGGCGAAGAGCCACGCGGGCCAGCCCAGCTCGCGGCCCTGCACCAGCGGGTAGACCAGCATCAGCATTCCGGCCCCGGCCAGCACCGCGCCGCCCACGTCCAAGCGAAGGGTACGCGCAGCGGGGCTGACGCCGAGGGGAAGTGCTTTCGCCCCGGCCAGCAGCGCGAAGAGCCCGATCGGGAGGTTGACGGCGAAGACCGCGCGCCATCCGGTGCCGAACAGGTCGGCGTCGACGAGCAGGCCGGCCACGATCGGGCCGAGGATCGTGGACAGGCCGATGATCGGGCCGAACGCGCCGAACGCCTTGCCGATCTCGTGCGGCGGGAAGAGGTCCCGGATGAGCCCGAAGCCTTGCGGGATCATGACCGCGCCGAACAGCCCTTGCAGTACGCGCGCGCCGATCAACGCCTCCGGCGACCAGGCGGCGGCGCAGGCCAGCGAGGCGACGACGAAGCCGACCACGCCGATCATGAGCATCCGGCGGCGGCCGAACATGTCGCCGAGCCGCCCGCCGGTGAGCAGCCCGACCGCCAGCGCCAAGGTGTAGGACGCGGCGATCCACTGCAGGCTGGCGTACGAGCCGCCGAGGTCGGCGCGGATGGCCGGGGCGGCCACCGTGACCACCGTCGAGTCGAGCAGGTTCATGATCGTCGCGGCGAGGATGGCGAAGAGGCCGAGCCACTTGTGATTTCTCATGCCGCTGACTCTGCCAATCCAATAGGAACACCCCGTTCCTAATGCTCCGGCAGAATGACGGCATGTTGGAAACCTCCGCCCGCCTGCTTCGTCTGCTCTCCCTCCTCCAGACCCCACGCGAATGGAGCGGCAGCGAGCTGGCCGGCCGCCTCGAAGTGAGCACCCGGACCGTCCGCAACGACGTCGACCGGCTGCGCTCGCTCGGCTATCCCGTGCACGCCACCCGGGGCGCGATCGGCGGCTACCGGCTCGGGGCGGGCGCCAACCTGCCGCCGCTGCTCCTCGACGACGAGGAGGCCGTCGCCGTCGCGGTCGGGCTGCGTACGGCGGCCACCGGTTCGGTCGCCGGGATCGAGGAGACCGCGCTCCGGGCGCTGGCCAAGCTGGAACAGGTGCTGCCGAGCCGGTTGCGCCGTCGCGTCAACACGTTGCAGAGCTACACCGTGGCAGTCGGGCCGGACCAGCCCGGTCCCCGCGTCGACGCGGCCGTGCTGACCGCGATCGCGAACGCCGCCCGCGACCACGAACGCCTGCGCTTCGACTATCGGTCGCACGACACCTCGGTCAGCCGCCGCGACGTCGAGCCCTATCGCCTCGTGACCTGGGGTCGCCGCTGGTACCTGGTCGCCTGGGACGTCGAGCGGCAGGATTGGCGTACCTTCCGGGTGGATCGGATGGAGCCGAAGATCCCGACCGGCCCACGCTTCGCTCCCCGGCCGCTGCCGGCCGAGGATCTGGCGGCGTACGTGTCACGCGGCGTCGGCTCGGCGACGTGGCGGTTCACCGCCCGGATCATCGTCCACGCCTCGGCCGAAGTGGTCGCCGAGCGGCTGCCCGCCATGCTGGGCCCGGTCGAGGCGGTCGACGACGAGCGCAGCGCGATCACGCTCGGCGCGGACAACGTGGAGATGATGGCGGTCTGGCTGGGCGCGATCGGCCACGACTTCACCGTGGTGGACTCTCCCGAACTCGTCGAGGAGCTGCGCAAGGTGGCCGATCGCTACCAGCGCGCCGCCGGGTGAGGCGAGCCGGTTCAGGCCCGGCTGCGCGCGCGGCTCATGCGCAGCCGCCGCAGCCGGTTGACCAGCACCGCGTCGTACGCCAACGCCTGCGGATCGTCCAGGAGCTTGTTGAGCTGCTGGTAGTAGCGGGTCGCGCTGACCTCGAAGGTCTCCCGGATGGCCTGTTCCTTGGCCCCGGCGTGCTTCCACCACTGCCGTTCGAAGGCCAGCATCGCCTGATCCCGTTCGGACAGCGTGACGCGCTGCGTCGGGATCGGACGCGCGGGCAGGTCCGAGTCGAGGAAGTCGTCGGACTCCTCGGCCGTCGGCACGGTCGCTTCACGTTGGGAGGGGATTATGGCTTGTCGGTGGACATCCACTTCCGCCATAAATTGACCCTCCCCGTTATCCCGAGCACGTTCGCCCAGTCTAACGGGGAAATCAAGCGACGTCTCGAACGGGAGATCAGGCGACGTCGCGGGTGCGGATCTGCCACATGGCCAGGCCCACCAAGGCAACCAGCCCGGCCCCGAAGATGGAGCCCGCCTTCTGCCAGGTGAGCACCAGGGTCGCCGGCTGGCAGATTCCGGTGTCGTAGACGCAGCTGTTCTGGTCGTAGAGCGTGACCGAGCCGTTCATCCAGGCCTGAAGGTAGTTGCCCACGAAGAACAGTTCCGGGTAGCGGACCTTCGCCATGAACAGCAGAATCGTGAGCCCGAACTGGGTGACGACGATCAGGGCGATCAGGACGCCCATCGCGACCGCCGTACGCCGCCCCAGCGACGCCAGCACGAAGCCGAAGATGGCCCCGGCCGCCACGACCCCGAGCCCGCGCAGTCCGGTGAGTCCGAAGGACTGCCAGGTACCCGACGTCATCCCGGCCGTGGTGCCGCGATAGACCGCGGTGACCCACATCGCCGCCGTCCACAGTGCTCCGACGACGATCGCCCACCCGATCAGCGAGGCGACCAGCACACCCAGCTTCGTGGCGAGGACGCGTACGCGGCGGGGCTGCCAGGTCAGCAGGTTCATCATGCTGCCGCTGCTCCACTCGGCGCCGATCGAGGAGGCTCCGATGACGAGCGCGACGAAGGCGAGGATCATCGCCCAGACCATGATCATCTCGCGGAACGACGACTTGAAGTCGAACGTGCTCGGCATGTAGTACTCGGCCCGGAAGTCCTCGGGACGCGGACCCTGGCACGCGCCTTCAGGCGCCCGACCGGCCTTGACGTCCTCCTCGCACATCTGCTTGAAGCGGTCGTTCCAGTCCTTTTCGTTCTGCTCGAATTGCTGCTGCGCCTGGGCCGCCGCGCTCGCCCGGGTCGCGTCGCTCACCTTCTGGTTGGAGAACCAGGCGCCCGCCGCGATCAGGCCGAGGATGAGCAGGCCGACCACGAGCATGACCTGGGTGACGCGCCGCTTGTGCAGGCGGCGGCGCTCGGCGCGGACGAGACTCATGCGGTCACCTCAGAGACGGGAGCGACGACGGACTGGTCCACCTGCCGGTGCTGACCGGTGACCGGGGCGGTGCCGGTGAGCTGGAGGAAGACGCTCTCCAGGTCGGCCACCACCGGGGACAGCTCGCTGACGAACAGGTCCCGGGCGGCAAGCGTACGGGTGATCTCGGCGGGCTTGGCGATCCCGGCGACCAGCAGATGATCGGGGTGGGCCGTGACCCGTCCACCGGCCTCGGTCAACGCCGCGCCAGCCGTCGCGAGATCAGCCGGCGACTCCAGGCGTACCAACACCTGACCGGTGGAATGCGCGGCCAGGACCTGCGCCACGGAGCCGGCGGTGACGCGGCGGCCGCGCGAGATGATGGTGACGCTGTCGCAGATCTGTTCGACCTCGTTGAGGATGTGGCTGGAGAGCACCACGGTCATGCCGCCCGCGGCGAGCCCGCGCATGAGGTCGCGCATCTCGCGGATGCCGCCGGGGTCGAGGCCGTTGGCCGGCTCGTCGAGGATGAGCAGACGCGGCTGCTTGAGCAGCGCGGACGCCACCGCGAGCCGCTGCTTCATGCCCAGCGAGTACGCCTTGACCTTGTCCTTGGCGCGGTCACGCAGCCCGACGAGTTCCAGGACTTCGTCCACTCTGGTCTGCGGCACGTTCCCGGCGTCGGCGAGCAGGCTGAGCGTGTCGCGCGCGGAGAAGTGCCCGAAGAACTGCGGGCTCTCGACGATGGCTCCGACCTCGCCGATCACGGCGGGCAGGTGGTCGGGTACCGGGCGGCCGAGGACGCGCATCTCGCCGCCGTTGGCCTTGATCAGGCCGAGCAGGGTACGCAGCGTCGTCGTCTTCCCGGAACCGTTGGGGCCGAGGAAGCCGTGCACCTCACCGGCCTCGACCACCATGTCGAAGCCGTCCAGGGCGGTACGCGATCCGCCGAACAGCCCACGGTAGGTCTTGTGAAGCCCGTGAATCTCGAGTACGGGAGCCATGCGGGGACAGTACAGCGCATTCCGAGCTACCGCTGACCCTCGTCAACCGCCCGGCGTTTCGTGCACCACGTTGGCAGCAGATCAGGGATATGCCTGGAATCTTGGGCCAAGATTCGACCCATATCCCTGATCCAGCGCCCGAAGGCGTGCCGAACGCGCCCGACGGGGGTCAGGCGACGATGACGGTGAGGCCGGCGTGCCGGAAGCCCTCGATCAGGTCGGGGTTGGCGCTGGAGTCGGTGACCAGTGTTTCGATCCGGTCGACCGAGCAGATCCGGGCGAACGCGTGACCGCCGAGCTTCGAGGCGTCGGCGATGATGACGACCCGTTTGGCTCGCGCCACCATCAGCGAGTTCATCGCGGCCTCGCCCTCGTGGTGGGCGGCCGCGCCCAGGGTGACGTCGAGCGCGTCCACCCCGAGCAGGGCGACGTCGAGGGTGACCTCGCGCAGGATGCCGCCGCCGAGCGGGCCGACCAGCTCGAACGACTGCGGGCGGACGACACCGCCGGTGACCACGATCTTCATCCGGGACCGGACGAGCAGTTCGTTGGCGATGTTGAGCGCGTTGGTGACCACGGTCAGCTGCGCGTCGTCCGCGCCCGACGCCAGATCGGGGCGTACGGCGAGGGCCCGGGCCACTTCGGTGGTGGTGGTGCCGCCGTTGAGGCCGACGACCATCCCCGGGCTGACCAGCGCGGCGGCGGCCGCCCCGATGCGCTGCTTCTCCTCGGAGTGCTTGGCCGTCTTGTAGCGCAGCGGCAGGTCGTAGGAGACGCCGTTGGCGACCGCGCCGCCCCGCGTACGCGTGATCATCTGCTGCTGGGCCAGCTGGTCGAAGTCGCGCCGGATGGTCGCCTGGGAGACGTCGAGGCGCTCGGCCGCCTCCTCGACTGTGACCCGGCCGGTGTCGGTCAGCAGCTCCAGCAGGGAGTTCCACCGCGCATAGCGGTCCACCGGTCGCCTCCTGCGCGTTTGGTGAGTAGTTTCGTGCACACTAATGCTCGATAACCCCGGATGCAAAGCGTGGACCTGCGCGAAGTCCGGCGCGGCTTGCGGGCGGTTCGCCGCCTCGCGCACAATGTCGCTCGAAACATCGCTGTAACGAGCTGATTTGAGCAAAGGTGGGTTCATGGCGTACGTCGATGAGGAGATCGCCAGCCAGCCGGCGTCCTGGCGACGGGCGGTCGATCTGGCCGGCGAGGCGGCCGGCGCGCTGCCCCGTCCGGGCGAACGGGTGGCCGTCGTCGGCTGCGGCACCTCCTGGTTCATGGCGATGGCGTACGCCGGGCTCCGGGAGGCAGCCGGGCTCGGCGAGACCGACGCCTTCGCCGGCTCGGAGTTCCCGCTGAACCGCGCGTACGACCGGATCGTGGCGATCACCCGCTCCGGGACGACCACCGAGGTCCTCGACCTCATCGCCGCCACCTCGATCCCGACCACGGCGATCATCGGCGACCCGGACTCGCCCGCGGTGACGGCCGCCGACGAGACCGTCCTGCTCCCCTGGGCGGACGAGAAGTCGGTGGTGCAGACCCGGTTCGCGACCAGCGCTCTCGCGCTGTTCCGGGCTCATCTCGGCGAAGACCTCAGCGGTGCGATCGCCGACGCCGAGCAGACCGTGACCGCCGAGCTGCCGCTCGACCCGACCGCCACCGAGCAGGTGACCTTCGTCGGCCGCGGCTGGACCGTCGGCCTGGCGCAGGAGGCCGCCCTGAAGTGCCGGGAGGCCGCCGCGTTCTGGACCGAGGCGTACCCGGCGATGGACTTCCGCCACGGCCCGATCTCGATCTCCGCTCCCGGCCGCGCTGTCTGGGCGTTCGGCGAGGTGCCGGCCGGTCTGGACGCCGACGTCGCCCGGACCGGCGCGACCTTCGTGAACGCCTCCGGCCGCGACCCGATGGCCGACCTGATTCTGGCCCAGCGCTTCGCCGTCGCGCTCGCCCGGCACAAGGGACTGGACCCCGACACTCCCCGGAACCTCACCCGATCGGTGATCCTGGAACCGTGAGCGAGAACTACAACGGGATGCCGGAGCCGATCGGCCGGACCGACGTCGAAGCGCAGGTGGTCATCGCCGTCGACGTCGGCGGCACCGGCATCAAATGCGCCCTGGTCACCCCCGACCACCAGGTCGTCCACTCGGAACGGCACACGACCGGCGCCGAGCGAGGCGCGGACGCGGTCGTCGAGACGATCTTGAGTGTCGTCGAAGGGCTGGCCGCCAAGGCGGTCGCCGACGACCTCGTCCCGGTGGCGGTCGGCATCTGCATTCCCGGCGTCGTGGACGAGGCCGAGGGCGTCATCCGGTACGCCGCGAACACCGGCGGCATGCGGAACGTGCCGCTGCGCGACCTCGCGACCGCCCGCGTCGGACTGCCCGTACGCGTCGGGCACGACGTGCGTACGGGTGGGTTGGCCGAGGCGACGCTGGGCGCCGGAGCCGGCTACGACCAGGTGCTCTTCATCCCCATCGGCACCGGGATCGCCGCGGCGCACATCGTCGGCGGCAAGGTGCTGGCGGGCGGCCACTGGGGTGCGGGCGAGATCGGGCACATCATCGTCCGGCCGGGCGGCCCGGTCTGCGGCTGCGGTCAGCGGGGCTGCCTCGAAGCCATCGCGTCCGCCTCGGCAGTCGGGCGGCGGTACTCCGAACGCGTCGGTGTGACAGCGTCGGCTCGCGAGGTCGCGTCGCAAGCGGCCGCCGGGGATCCCGTCGCGGCCGAGGTGTGGGCCGAGACGGTGGACGCGCTGGCGGACGCGCTGCTCACCGCGCAAGCCCTGTACGACCCGTCGCAGGTCATCATCGGCGGCGGCCTGGCCGAGGCCGGCGAGCAGCTACTCACCCCGCTCCGGCAGGCGTTGCGCGACCGGATCGCGTTCTTCACCGAGCCCGAGATCGTCCGGGCGCGGCTCGGCGACGAGGCGGGCTGCCTCGGCGCGGCTCTGCTCGCGCTGACCGTCGCCGAGTTCGACCACCCCACCGACCCCGCGGTGCTGACCCCTCTGGAGGCCGAGCTGTGACCCGGTTGAGCGGCAAGATCGTCACCCCGTCCGGCATCGTCACCGGCTCGCTGAGCGTCGAGGACGGCCGCATCGCCGCGATCACGCCCGGCAAGGCGGACACCGAGCAGTGGATCGTCCCGGGTTTCGTGGACATCCACACGCACGGCGGAGGTGGGCACACCTTCACCACCGGTGACGCCGACGCCGCCCGCGAGGTGGCCGCCTTCCACCGTGGGCACGGCACCACCACGGTGCTCGCCAGCCTGGTCAGCAGCCCGTTCGAACTGATGCGGGACGCGACGGTCGCGTACCGGCCGCTGGTCGAGGAGGGCGTCCTCGGCGGCATCCACTTCGAAGGGCCGTACCTGGCCGAGCTGCGGTGCGGGGCGCAGAATCCGGCGTACCTGCGGGATCCGTCGACCGCCGAGATCGCCGAGCTGATCAAGCTGGGCGAGGGCGCGGTCCGGATGATGACGATCGCGCCCGAGCGCGCCGGCGCCCTCGACGCCATCGGACTGCTGGTCGCCGAGGGCGTCGTGGCCGCGATCGGGCACACCGACGCCTCCTACGAGCAGGCGCTCGCCGGGATCTCCGCCGGAGCCACCGTCGCCACGCACCTGTTCAACGGCATGCGGCCCATCCACCACCGCGAACCCGGACCGATCCTGGCCCTGCTCGGCGCGGCGCAGATCGCGGTGGAACTCGTCGCCGACGGCTTCCACCTGCACGACGGGACGCTCGCCTTCGCCGCTCGTTCGGCCGGTCCGGATCGGACCCTGCTGGTCACCGACGCGATGGCCGCGGCGGGCATGCCCGACGGCGAGTACGAACTCGGCGGCCAGGCGGTCGTCGTGGCCGGTCGGCTGGCGCGCCTCGCGCGCGACGGGTCCATCGCCGGTTCCACGCTCACCATGGACGCGGCCTTCCGCCAGGCTGTGGGCGCCGGTCTCACGATCTCCGATGTGGTACGCGCGACGAGCACGACCCCGGCGGCCGTCCTCGGCCTGGACGGCGACCGCGGTTCGCTGGAAGTCGGCAAACGCGCCGACGTCGTCACGCTCTCCCCGTCCTTCGAGGTGACCTCGGTCGTGACCGCATGAGTGTCGTCTCTACCGAGGAGTTGGTGATCGCATGAGCGTCGTCTCTACTGCGGAGTTGGTGGCCGGGGCAGCGGCGAACGGCACCGGGGTGGCCGCGTTCAACGTGATCACTCTGGAGCACGCCGAGGCGATCGTCGCCGGCGCTGAGGCCGCGGGCCGGCCGGTGATCCTCCAGATCAGCGAGAACGCCGTGAAGTTCCACCACGGCAGGCTCGGCCCGATCGCCGCCGCGACGCTCGCGGTCGCCCGGGACGCGACGGTGCCGTGTGCGCTGCATCTCGATCACGTGGAGTCGGTCGAGCTGCTCAAACAGGCCCCGCAGCACGGTTTCAGCAGCGTGATGTTCGACGCGTCGACCATGGCGTACGCCGACAACGTCGCCGCGACACGCTCGGCCGCCGAGTTCGGCCACGCGCACGGGCTCTGGGTGGAGTCGGAGCTGGGCAAGGTCGGTGGCAAGAACGGCGAGGCGCCGCTGTCGGCACATGCGCCGGGAGCGCGGACGTCACCGGCCGACGCGACCGACTACGTGGCGCAGACGGGTGTGGACGGTCTCGCCGTCGCCGTCGGCTCCTCGCACGCGATGACCAGCCGCGACGCGGTCCTCGACCACGACCTGATCGCGGCCCTGCGGACGGCGGTGGAGGTGCCGCTCGTCCTGCACGGGTCGTCCGGCGTCGGCGACGACGAGCTACGCCGGGCGGTCGCGGGCGGCCTGGCGAAGGTCAACATCGGGACGGCGCTGAACATCGCGTTCACCGGTGCGGTCCGGCCGATCCTCGACGGCGACGCCAAACTGGTGGACCCGCGGAAGTACCTCAAGCCCGCCCGGGCCGCGATGGCCGATACCGTCGCCGCCTTCCTCACCCTCCTGGGCTAGTCACCGCGCCGTTTCGTTTCGCGCTGGATCAGGGATCCGGGTCGAATCTTCGCTCAAGATTCGACGTGGATCCCTGATCTGGTGGGAACGGACAGGCCGACTCGCGTCCAGGGGATGCGGGCGTACAGGCGGGCGAGGAAGAGACCCAGGAAGACGCCCGCGATGTCGTCGGTGAACCAGTGGTACGACAGGAAGACCGTCGTCCCGAAGACGATGGTCGGCGGCGCGATCAGCAGGAAACGGCGTACGCCGGTGGGCACCGCGCGGCCGAGCACGATCGCCAGCAGCGTCAGGATCGCCGGCCACCAGACGAACGTGTTCACGAGGTGCCCGGACGGATACGACCGGGAATAGTCGGCGGCGTCGTTGAAGAACTGGACGGCGATGTCCGGCGGAAACTGCGTCGAACTGGGCGCGTCCCGTTCGGACCAGATCTTCAGCGGACCCGCCCCGAGCCCGGCGAGCAGGTACGCCGCCGCCCCCGGCAACACCACCTGCACTTTCCACGTACGCACGAGGGCGGCGAGCGTGAGCCCACCCGTGAGCACCCAGGTGAGCACCCAGCCCTGGCCGAAGTGGTTCAGCGCGATGGCGACGCGTCGCGCCCCGGACGGGTCGTGATCCATGCACCAGGCCCGGATCGCCAGGTCGAGATCGTCGGTGACCCCGGCGGCGGCCAGCCAGGTGGTGACGGCCAGCCCTGCCAGCAGCAGGCCGTCCCACCACCAGGAACGCCACCGGGGGGAGATCATCCGCCCAAACTACAGCAGCCGCCCGATCGCCTGATAGATCTCGTCGATGCGTACGCCCGAGTTGGGGCAGCCGCCGAAGTGGTGCAACGCGATCACCTTGTTCGTGACCCGGGAGATCACCGGTGATCCGGACGAGCCGCCCTCGGTGTCGCAGTAGTACGACGCGTCGGTGTCGGTGTCATACCCGTCGTACGCCGGATCGACGATCTGACAGTTGCCCTGGCGGTCGGAGTCGCTCGACGCGGCGATCGCGGTCGGCTCGCCGGCCGGGTTCTGCGGGATGTAGACCTGCTCACCCTTGTTCGGCGCGCGGACGTCGAACTGGAGATAGCCGTACTGCTGGACCGAGGCGAAGTCGTCCACGGTGAACAGCGTGTAGTCCAGGCGCTTGTCGGTGGACAGGACGTGTGCGGCCCAGACCTTGGTCGGCTTGAACACCTCGTACCCGCCGCAGCGGGCGCAGGAGTAGTTGAACCACACCTCGGTGTCGGCCGCCTCGGCGTCGGTGGTGAAGCAGTGGTGGTTGGTGATCATCCGGTTGTCGGGGCCGACCCGCCAAGCGGTGCACAGCTCGGTGCCCTTGATCAGCAGCCGGGCGACCGCCTTCGAGCGCTGGTACATGACCGGATCGGTGGTCTTGTAGCAGACCGCGTCGGTCTTGTCGTCGCCGCCGCAGACGCTCTCCTCCCGCCCGGTGCGGGCGAGTTCGCGCTTGCGGTCGTCGTCGGCCTTCTTGGCCGCGCGCTCGGTGGCGGTCATGCCCCGGGCCACCTTGTCGACCGTCACGCCGAGCTGCGCGAGGCTGCCACGGAGCCCGAGGACGTCATCGGCCAGGTGCAGGCGGACGACCGCGGTGTCACCGGTGATCGACATCGCCCACTTGCCGCCCGACCCGTCGACAAGATCGTTGACGGTGTCGGTCACGCCTTCCAGCAGCTTTCCGTCGTATCGCTGGATCTCCCCGCCGTCCGGCCGGGAGACCGTCAGATAGTCGCCGGGCAGCAACGCCAACCGGGTGAAGTGGACCTTCACATAGTCGGCCCCGGGATAGCGGAAGGTCGCGTCTTTACGCGTACCCACGTAGCCGAGAGTGGTCCGCGCGGCCTCGACCTTGCCGGTCTCCTCCGCCCCGGTGGACCAGATCTGCTGCTGGGGCTGGTCGTCCGGGCGCAGCACGTGCGCGGCGGTCGCGGTGCCCGCCGCCAGCACGGCCGCGAGGCCCAGAGCGAGAGCCAGGGTACGTCGCATTCATCGCCTCCTGAGGGTGGCCGGCTTCACGGGATGTGCAACGAGCCACGATCTACTCGCGACGCGTGCGCTGATCCAGGAGGATGGTCGAGTGCGGATCACCTCGGCCCTAGTCGACCCGGCCCTGCTCGAGCTGCCCTGGCCCACGCCGCTCGAGGACTGGCCGTCGGACCACCTCGTGGCGCTGCCCCAGGGCATCTCCCGGCATGTCGTGCGTTTCGTGCGCCTCGACGGCACCGTGTACGCGGCCAAGGAGACGCGCGAGCGCATCGCGGAACGGGAGTACGACCTGCTCCGGGCGCTCGAACGGCTGGGCGCCCCGGCGGTGGAGGCGGTCGCCATCGTGGCCGACCGGGTGGCGGCCGACGGTGAGCACCTGGAGCCGGTGCTGGTGACCCGGCATCTCCAGTTCTCCCTGCCGTACCGGGCCGTCTTCTCGCACACGCTGCGCCCGGAGACGATGAACCGGCTGCTCGACGCGCTGGCAGCCCTGCTCGTCCGGCTGCACCTGCTCGGCTTCTTCTGGGGCGACTGCTCGCTGTCGAACACGCTGTTCCGCCGGGACGCCGGGGCGTTCGCGGCGTACCTGGTCGACGCGGAGACCGGCGCGCTGCACCTGCGGCTGTCCAACGGCCAGCGGGACGAGGACCTGGAGATCGCCCGGACGAACATCTTCGGAGAGTCGCTGGACCTTCAGGCGGCCGGGCTGCTGCACGAGGCGATCGACCCCGAGCAGGTCTCCGACGAGGTCGTCCGGCGCTACGAGACGCTGTGGCACGAGCTGACCCACGAGGAGAAGGTCGAGAAGGACACCCGGCGCAACATGGAGCGCCGCATCCGCCGGCTCAACGAGATGGGCTTCGACGTCGAGGAGGTCTCGATGTCGGTGGTCGACAGCCAGGTGCACATCCGGCCGAAGGTGGTCGACGCCGGCCACCACACCCGCCGCCTGCTGCGCCTGACCGGCCTGGACGCCGAGGAGAACCAGGCGCGCCGGCTGCTCAACGACCTCGACGCGTACCGGGCCGAGTCGGATCTCGCCGACGAGTCGCAGGCGGCCCACCGCTGGCTCACCGAGGTCTTCGAGCCGGTGGTCCGGGCGGTGCCCGCCGCGCTGCGGCGCAAGCTGGAGCCGCCGGAGTTGTTCGTCCAGATCATCGAGCACCGCTTCCACCTGTCGGAGAAGGCGGGCCGCGACGTCGGCCTGGCCCCGGCGGTCCAGTCATTCCTCAACGACGTCCTCGTGCACCGCCCCGACGAGCAGGCGATCCTCGGCTACGACGCCGGCGAGGACGACGAGCCCGTCGAGGAGACCGTTTCGCCGGAGTTGTAGGCCGGACTCGTCGGAGTCGCCAGCCCGGTCCGGCCGACCCCGGCCGGGCGACACGATGGGTGACAGATGTCACAGCCTCCCCGGATTCCATAGTCCCGATCGGTAGCCTGGCCTGCGCGTTCATCCCCGGGGCGGGCCCCCTCCCGCGCTGACAGGACGCAGTGGACCGACCCCCGGGGGTTCCCCCCACCGACGATGGCGAGGAACCCTCGTGACGCGACGACGCAAGCTCTGGCTCGCCGCCGCCCTAGGTGCCGTGCTCAGCACCATCCTCATCGTCGCCCCCGCCCCCGCGTCGACCGGCAAGAGCGATCCGGCCGCGGGCGCCGCCGTCACCGCGTTGATGCGTACCGGGCGGGCCGCGGTGCCCGACGGATTCGCCGCGGTCATGGGCTACACCCCGATCACCGCCACGCTGGCCGACGGGGAAGTACGCACGACCAACCCGAACGGCTCCTGCTCGGTTCCCGGCCAGGGCCGCCCGTTCGCGTTCGACATCGCCTGCAAGGCCCATGACTTCGGCTACGACCTGCTCCGGTACGCCGAACGCCGGGGTGAGCCGCTCGGCGTGGACGCGCGTACGGCGATCGACGCCCGGCTGGTCGCCGACCTGCGTACGCAGTGCGAGCAGACCACCGCCGGCTCCGAGTACGCTGCCTGCCAGGCCACCGTCGACGTGTTCGCCGCCGGAGTCGGGTTCAACTCCTGGCGGCAGATGTCCGGGCCGCCCGTCGACACCGCCGGCCTCGTGCGTACGGCCGGATTGGTGCTGCTGGGGCTGCTGCTGATCACCTTCCCCGCGCGTCGCCGCGTCCGTCGCCTCTGGCGGCGTACCCGCAGGCTCTTGATCTATCAGCGAGCCACCGCGACGGCGTGACCGATCGGGTCGTCCGGCGCCGCCGCGAGCCGTAGCAGCCGACTCAGCCCGGCTCGGGTCGCGATCACGGTGAGCCGGTCGAGCGGTTCCAGCCGGCGTTCCGTGGCCGGTGACCAGATCGGCCGGGGTTCGCCCAGCGCGCTGAGGGCGATCACGCGGGCCTCGCCGGCTGAGCCGATCTCGCCGATGGCCCGGCCGTCGAGCCGGGACCCGGGGGCGATCGGCAGCTCGGCGACGAGCAGGACCCGGCGGCCGATCGGGATGGTGGCGAGCACCTCCCGTTCGAGCAGCGAGGCCGCGAACGCCGGGGCCGCCAGCGCGGACACGCTGCGGGAGGTGCCGATGCTGAAGGTCCGTTGCAGGCGCTCGGCGAAGTCGGTGTCGAACAGGCGCACCACGACCTTGAGGCCGGGCCGCAGGGTGCGGCCGCCGAGCGCCGCCTCCAGATTGACCACGTCGTCGGTGGAGACGATGACCAGCGCGGAGCAGGTCGTGATCGAGGCGGTCCGGAGCGTCTCCTCCCGGCTGGCGTCCCCGATGATCAGTGGAATCTCCAGCTCGCGGGCCAGCGCCACGCCCCGCGCGTCGGGGTTCTTGTCGATGGCGACGACCGGTACGCCCAAGTCGTGCAGTGATCGGATGACCCGCGTGCCTACGTTGCCCAGCCCGACCACGACGACGTGGTTCTCCCGGCGGGTCAGCAGCCGCCCGGAGGACACCGCCAGCCGGGTGTTGACCAGGCCCTCGACCACCGTCGCGGTGAGCAGCGGGACGAGGGCCATCCCGGCGACCGTGACGACGAGCTGACTGATCTGGACCGCGATGTCCTCGCTGGCGTCGGCGCCGGAGAACGCCGTGAGCAGCGTTTGATAGATCCCGACCCAGACGCCCTCGCCGCTGCTGATCACCAGGCTCACCCCACCGGCCAGCAGTACGCCGAAGGTCACCGCCAACGCGATCCGCAGCGACCGGCTGACCGACTGCCGCAGGTTCCGCACGAGCGGGCCGAGACTCCACGGCCGGGCCTTGCGCAGCGGCGTACCCCGGGCGTGGCCGTTGGTCTGCCGTTCCCCGTGGGCCACCGCAAGCACCACGTCGGTAGGGCCCGGGCGGTCGACGACGGGCAGTACGTCGGGTGCCCCGTCCGGGCCGGTCTGCGACAGATCGCAGATCACGTCGCTCGGGGCGACGTCCGCCCGGGACGCGGCGTAGAGCGTACGGCCGGAGAGCCGGAAGTAGGTCGGCGCACCGTCGCCGAGCGCCGCCTGGACGAACGCCGGGGCGGCGATGGCGGAGTCGGAGATGATCGCGCAATCCCGGAACAGCTGCCGTACGCGCAGCCCGAGGCTCAGGTTGAACATCCGGATCACGATCCGCAGGCGGCTGTTGATCTCCTCGGCTCGCATCGCGGCGTGGATGTTGCCGACGTCGTCCTGCTCGGTCAGCGCCAAGCCGGCCGCGGTACGGATCCCGGCGCTGACGAAGGCCCGGTCGTCCAACCGCTCCGCGGTCACCACGCGTACGCCCGCGAGGTCGGAGAAGTCGCGGCCGGAGCGCTTCTGCGCCGGCGTCATCATCACCGTGACCTGCGCGCCGTAGCGCTGACTCAGCTCCTCCACGAGCCGATAGGTCAATGCGTTCGCGCCGCACACGACGAAGGTGTCGCCGTCACCGGCACGCCCGGACGGCCGCAACGCGGCCAGCATCTTCGGTACGCCCCGGCTGAACGGGGGCAGGGAGGCTGAGGGGGCCACGCCCGCATCGTAGGGGTTCGCAGCATCCCCCTTCATCGGGTGTTACGTGCCTGTGCAGAACGATTTGCCCGAGTTGGTCGTTGAATTCGTCGGACGACTGCACACGGACGTGCTTCGGTGCACCGGTCAGCAACGAATGGATGGACATGAACAAGTGGCTCTTCCGCGCCGTCGGCACCGTCGGCGTCGCGAGCGGTATCTGGTTGCTCGGCGGCGCCGCTGCGCACGCCCATGAGGCCACGGCAGCGCCCGTGACCGACCCCCAGGCCCTGCGCGGACTCCTGAACAACATCTTCTCGCCGACCAACGGCCTGTCAGATCTCGGAGTCTCCGTGGATCTGCCCGGCAACGGCGTCGACGCCGGCCTGGACGCGAGGGCTCCGCTGCAGCTGCGGACGAACGACGGCCGCGCGGGTGTCACCGCGCACCTTCCGCAGCGGCAGGACGTCTTCCTCGGCGGCCGCCTGCCCAGCCTGGCCGACTCGGTTCCGGCCGTGGCGATGCTCCCCGAGCGCACGGAGGGGCTGCCAGGGCTGTCGAACCTGACCGACGGCCTCACCGGTAGCGGGGGTGCCGGGGGCATCCTCGGCGGGCTCACCGGTTCCAGCGGCCCGCTGAACGTCGTCGACGGGCTCACCCGTGGCGGCCTCACCAGCGGCCTGACCGGTGGCGACGCCGCCGGCGGCGGCAACCTGCTCGGCGGGCTCACCGGCGGCGGTGACTCCGGCGGCATCCTCGGCGGGCTCACCGGCGGCAACCTGCTCGGCGGCCTCACCGGCGGGCTGACCGGCGGCGACGCAGTGGCTCAGCCGGCTCAGCCGGCCCGGCAGGCTCCGGCCGTCGACCCGAACCAGTTCGACGCCGGGCAGTTCGACCCGTCGCAATTCGACCCGAACCAGTTCGACCCGGCGCAGTTCGACCCGGCCGCGCTGGGCGACGACGACCCCGCCGTGCAGACCTCGACCGGCACCCAGGCCGACCTCGACCCGGCGATCGCCGACCAGCTCACCCAGGCCGGCCAGAACCTCGTCCCGATGATGATCGCGCAGGCCGCGAGCAACCTCGGACCGGACGGCGCGCAGGCGCCGAGCCCGTTCGACCTGGACTGGGACCTCGGCGACGACTCGGCGGTCGGCGACGACGCCCTGCTCGGCGACGACCTGAGCGGGCTCGACCCGTCGATGTTCTTCGCCGACAACCCGAACGTCGACGTCAAGATGGTCGCGCCGGAGAGCATCCCGGTCGTGGACGGTCTGCCGCTGGTCGGCCCGATCCTCAGCGACTCGGGGCTTGGCAAGATCATCGTCGTCGGCAACCTGGCCCAGAAGCTGCCCGTCGTCGGCACCGTGCTCAACGGGCAGGGCCTGCCCAGCATCGACAACGTCCCGGTGGTCAACCAGCTCATGAGCCGGGGGCTGCTCAGCGACGGCCGCTCCGCCGGCCTGCCGGTCGTCGGCAGCCTCCCGATGGTGGGCGACCTGCTCGGCGGTGGCACGGGCGGCGTACTCGGCGGGCTCACCGGTGGCGACTCCGGCGGCATCCTGGGTGGGCTCACGGGCGGCCTGGGCGGCGTCACCGGCGGTGACGCGCTGGGCTCTCTGGGGGGCAACCCGCTCGGCGGCGTCACCGGCGGTCTCCTCGGTGGTACGCAGGCAGAGCCGCTGAGCGCCCTCCCGGCGCCCGGCATGACCACGGCCCGGCCGGCGTCGGCCCCGACGGCGGTCACCCGCGTCGCGGCTCCGCAGGCCCACGCGGCGCGCCACGCCGAGACCGACCGCCCGGTCGCCGGTGAGGACGCGGAGTTCCCGTCGCGCGGCGAGTCGGGCCTGCCCGTCGTCAGCTCGCTGCCGGGCCTCTCGCTCGGGCGTACGCTGTCGCAGCTGCCGGTCGTGAGCGACCTGCCCATCGTCGGCTCGCTGCCGGTCGCCTCGGGCATTCTGCGCAGCCTGCCGCTGGTCGGCACGGTGGCGAGCCTGCTGCCGCTCGACTGATCACTGCCAGAAAAGAACGGCCCCGACGCGAGCGCCGGGGCCGTTCTGTGTGCTCTGCGTCAGATGCGCTGCTCGGTGGCGGCGTTGAAGACGTGGTGCTGGCCGACGCGCGGCTTGACGTAGACCGTCTCGCCCATGTCCGGCATGCTGCGCCGGTCGGTCTTCACGACGAAGCGCTCGAGACCGCCGTTGATCTGGGCGTGGCCGTAGACGTTCGCCTCGGCGCCCAGGTCCTCGACCAGCTCGACCTCGACGGGCATGCCGCCGTCGCCGGCGCCGACGAGGTCGCAGTCCTCGGGGCGGAAGCCCACGATGACCTGACCGTCGCCGCCCTCGGCGCGGGCCGCCTCGACCTGCTCGCGGGTCAGCGGCAGCACCAGCGACGCGAAGACCGCGCCCGCGTCGGTGAGCTGGACCTTCTTGATGTTCATCGCCGGCGAGCCGATGAAGCCCGCGACGAAGACGTTGGACGGCCGGTCGTAGAGCTCACGGGGGCTCGCGACCTGCTGCAGCACGCCGTCGAGCATGACCGCGACCCGGTGGCCCATGGTCATGGCCTCGATCTGGTCGTGCGTGACGTAGACCGTGGTGATGCCGAGTTCCTTCTGGAGACCGGCGATCTGCGAACGGGTCTGCACCCGGAGCTTGGCGTCAAGGTTCGACAGCGGCTCGTCCATGAGGAAGACCTGCGGCTCCCGGACGATGGCACGGCCCATCGCGACACGCTGACGCTGACCACCGGAGAGCGCCTTCGGCTTCCGGCTGAGGTAGTCCTCCAGCTGCAGCATCTGCGCGGCCTTCTTGACCCGGACGTCGATCTCCGACTTCGGGGTCTTGCGCAGCTTGAGCGCGAACGCCATGTTCTCGTACACCGTCATGTGCGGGTACAGCGCGTAGTTCTGGAAGACCATCGCGATGTCGCGGGCCTTGGGCGGGAGGTTGGTGACCTCGCGGTCGTCGATGTAGATCGCGCCGGAGTCGACGTCTTCCAGACCGGCCAGCATCCGGAGGCTGGTGGACTTGCCACAGCCGGACGGGCCGACGAGGACGAGGAACTCGCCGTCCTGGATCTCGAGCTCGAGCGAGTCGACGGCGGGCTTCTGGCTGCCCGGGTAGATCCGGGACGCCTTACGGTAAGAGACCGTAGCCATAAGGGGTGCTTCCTTCCACCGGCAGGAACGTGCCGGACGATCCGAGTAAAAGGTCCGGGCACACGAACACCCGGTCTGGCAGCCAAGGTAACCGCATTCGAGCCGCCTGCCAAGTCCTCGATCATCTGCTGGACACCAGGTGGCCGAGGGATCGACAGCCCCCAGGGCGGACCGTGCCCGATTCGCGGTGGACCGGGCGGTTACGCTCACGCCGGACCGGGCGGTTACTCAGGGTGGACCGGCCGGGTACGATGTCCGGCATCGCCGCCTTGGCGCAATTGGTAGCGCACCCGACTTGTAATCGGAAGGTTGGGGGTTCAAGTCCCCCAGGCGGCTCTCCCATCTTCCCTCTCCGCACGAGATCCGACAAATCCCTCTTGCCGGAAATTTCGGCGTGCCACGCTGAGGTCATGGCGACCATGCGCGCGCTCTGGAAGGGGTCGATCTCGCTCGGCCTGGTCGGCGTACCCGTGAAGCTCTACACCGCGACCGAGGAGAAGAATCTCCGCTTTCACCAGGTCCACGCGGCCGACGGCGGCCGGATCCAGATGAAGCGGGTCTGCTCGGCCGACGGCGAGGAGGTCCCGTACGCCGAGATCGGCAAGGGCATCGAGGTCGACGGCGAGATGGTCGTCCTGACCGACCACGATCTCGACGAGGTACCGGTGGCGACGGCCAAAACGGTCAACGTCCTCGAATTCGTGCCGTCCGAGCAGGTCGACCCCATCCTGTTCGACAAGGCGTACTACCTGGCCCCGGACGGTGCGGCCGCGCTCAAGCCATACCTGCTGATCAAGGAGGCGCTCGGCCGGGCCGATCGGGTCGGGATCGCCAAGATCGCCCTGCGTCAGAAGGAACATCTGGCGGCCATCCGCGTACGCGACGACGTGCTCGTGCTGAGCATGATGCTCTGGCCCGACGAGGTACGCGAGCCCGACTTCGACTTCGCCGGCAAGGACGCCAAGATCCGGCCGCAGGAGCGGCAGATGGCCCTGGCGCTGGTCGAGTCCATGGCGGGTGACTTCGATCCCGCCGAGCACACCGACGAGTACCGCGAGGCGGTTCAGGAGCTGGTAGAGGCCAAGCTGAACGGCGAGACCATCGCGGTGCCGGCCGAGAAGCCGACGAAGTCCACCGACCTGCTCTCCGTCCTGACCGCCTCCGTCGAAGCGGCCCGCGACCGTGGCGGCCGACCGGCGAAGAAGGCGGCACCGGCGGCCAAAACCGCCCCTGCCGCCAAGTCCACCGCCAAGAAGGCACCGGCCGCCAAGTCCACCACCAAGAAGTCGGCGACCACCGCCAAAGCGGCCTCATCGAAGAGCGCCTCTCCGAAGGCCAGCGCCTCGAAGTCCACGGGTTCCAAGGCGAAGTCGGCGACGAAGGCCGCCCCCGCGAAGAAGACGACACGGAAGAAAGCCGCCTGACCGCAGCTCCCTGCGGCCGCCGACGGTTCCCCTCCGTCGACGCCTTCGCCACCGCGCCGACAGCTCCACGCTGCCGACGACCCCGCGTCGGACAGCGCCCCGTTGATCATGCCGCCGCGGAGTTGATCAGGGAGCTACGGACACGACACGCCGGTTGATCACGACCGTTAGTTCATGATCGCGCGGAAAGGGGGGCGGGGAAGGGGGCGGAAAGGGGGGCGGGAAAGGGCGGAGGGGGGCGTCAGGGGAGGAGGTCGGTGGGGACGCCTTGGAGGGCCACTGGGCGCTGGAAGCGCTCCACGGCCGCCGTCCCGACCGAGGTCGACCACGCGGCCGAGGTCGCGGGCCAGGGTCCGCCGTGCAGCATCGCGTCCACCACGGCCACCCCGGTGGGTACGCCGTTCCACACCACCCGGCCGGCCTTCTGCACCAGCACGGGCAGCAGGTCCCGGGCGTCTTCGGCGTCCTCCGGAAGCGAGGCGTGGACGGTGGCGGTGAGCTGACCGTCCAGCGTCGCGGCCAGCGCGGGGAAGTCGTCGGCGAGGACGATCACGACGGACGGCCCGAAGTGCTCGGACAGCAGTGATTCGCCCAGCGAGTCGGCGTCCACGATGGTGGCGACCGCGGCGGGCGTCGCCGTCCCGATGGAGACGGCCAGACCCGACGTACGCAGTGTGCCGATCCAGTCCGCGTGCGCGGCCGCCATCCCGTCAGTCAGCATCCGGTGCACCGGGGTGTCCGCGACCGCCTCCGCCAGCGCTTCGGCGAACGGGGTCGCGGTCGACGGGACGACGACCAGGCCGGGCTTGGTGCAGAGCTGTCCCGACGAGCCGGTGACGGCGGCGGCCAGCGCGCCCGCCCGGTCCAGGTCGGCGGCCGCCCCGGGCAGGACGAAGACCGGATTGATCGAGCCCATCTCGGCGTACACGGGGATGGGGTCGGGGCGGGCGGCGGCTTCGTCCATCAGCGCCCGGCCGCCGACCAGCGAGCCGGTGAAGCCCACTGCCTTGATCTCCGGATGGCGTACGACCGCCAGGGAGACATCGGCGCCGCCGTGGACGATCGCGAAGGCGCCCCCGAGGATGGGCGCGGCGATCGAGGCGAGCAGTTCCGACGTACGCGGCTGCGCCGGGTGTGCCTTGACCAGCACGGGGCAGCCCGCCGCCAGGGCCGAGCCGGTGTCGCCCCCCAGTACGCCGAAGGCGAGCGGGAAGTTGGAGGCGGCGAACACGGCGACCGGCCCGACGGGTACGACGATCTGCCGGATGTCGACGCCACCGGGGCCGGCTCCGGGCGAGACGCGGGTGGACTGATGCCGTCCGTCGGCCACGTAGTCGCCGAGCAGCCGCAGTTGGCCGGAGGTCCGGTCGAGTTCCCCGTTCAGCCGGGCGTCGGTCAGCCCGGTCTCCGCCCCGGCGACCTTGACGACCTCGTCGCGGGCCGCTTCCAGGGCGGTGGCCAAGGCGTGCAGGAGTTCCCGGCGCTGGGCCGGCGTACCGGGCGAGGTGGACGGGACGTGGAAGACGAGACTCACGAGCGACCTCCCGAGAGGGCAGCGACGAGCTGCGTGAACAGTGGTTGCCGCCAGGCCGCGGCCAGCCCCAGGTGGTAGAGGCTGATCCGGTCGGCCCCGGCCGCGACCAGGCGTTGCCCGTGCGCGACGACGGCGTCGGCACCTGCCGGCGGGAGGACCGTCAGGTACGCGTCCACACTACCGAACTCGGCGGCGCGCTCGACGAGGTCGTAGCTTCCCGGCCCGACCGGCCAGCACGGCACGAGCACGGCCGCCACGTCGGCCGCTGCCGTCGGGGTGAGCCCCGGCGAGGCCCCGGTCGCCCAGGGATCCGGGTGTCCGTGGAGAGTCACCTCGGCCGTCGGCTGCTTCTCGCGTACAAGCTGGAGAACGGCCGCGCGCAACTGATCGGCCGCCTGCTGCCGCGCGGCCAGGACCAACGCGGAGGTCTCGGGCGTGAGGTCGCCGCCGGACCGGACCGCGGCCCGCAACGCCGCGACCACCTCGATCGCGTCGAGACCCCGCGCGGACCAGGCGGAGCGGCACGCCGCGCAGCAGCAGACCGACAGCAGCCGCTGGGCGAGCGGGGTCCAGGCGTCGTCGGTCTTCTCGTGGTGGCTGAGGTGGACGAGGCCGAGCTGGCCGCAGGCCTCCAGCGAGACCGCGTCCACCTCGACGTCGTGCAGCGCCTCGGCCGCCAGCGTGGCCGCGTAGTCGCGGACCTCCTCCTGGGCCGGGCACAACGCATAGGGGTACCGCTCGCCGAAACAGTTGATCACCGAGACGTCCGGATGTTCGCGGCCCAGCCGGGTGTTGTGGGTGAGCACGATCCACGCGCTCACCTTCAGCCCTTTTCGCCGCAGGCCCCGCGCGGCCTGGCCGAACGGGTCCGGCTCCGGCAGCCAGCTCGCGCCGATCGGCCGCAGCCGCCGCCAGACGTCGCGCACCGGCCGGTACAGCGCCGCGGAATGCGCGTCCACCAGCTGACGGCCGGGATGCAGCGGGGTCGCGGCCCGCGTCGAGTGATAGGCCGCGGCCAAGGTCACCCACTCCAGACCGTGGTCACGCACCCGATCCGCGAAGGCCGGGTCACCGTTGCAATCCCACGGGTACGCGTGACCGCTCAGCCTGATCGCGTGACGCGGGTTCGGCGTCACCATCGTGGGCTGGTGTTCCGGAACTCGGGGTCGAACGTCCGCCGCATATAGGTGGTGTCGTCGCGTTCGGTGACTCCGCAGCGCAGGTAGTCCTCGTGCATCCGCGCGAGCGCGTCCCGGTCGAGCGTGACGCCGAGCCCCGGACCGGTCGGCACCGGCACCGCCCCGTCGACGAACCGCAGCGGCGTCTCCACCACGTCCACCCCCAACTGCCACGGCGTATGCGTGTCGGCCGCGTACGAGAGTTCGGGGACGGCCGCGCCGAGGTGGGTCATCGCGGCCAGGCTGATCCCGAGGTGGCTGTTGGAGTGCATGGACAGCCCGATCCCCCAGGTCTGGCAGATCCCGGCGAGCCGGGCCGACTGCCGCAGGCCGCCCCAGTAGTGATGGTCGGAGAGGATCACCTGGACGCTGCCCAGCTCGATCGCCTCCGGCAGGTGGTCGAAGGCGACCACGCACATGTTGGTCGCCAACGGCATCGACGCCGACTTCGCGACCTCGGCCATCCCGGCGCGGCCCGGCGTGGGGTCCTCCAGGTACTCCAGCAGCCCGTCCGCCTCGGCGGCGATGCGCTGCGAAGTCTCCACACCCCACACCGCGTTCGGATCGATCCGAAGTGGATGATCGGGGAACGCCTCGCGCAGGGCTCTGACGGCCGCGAGCTCCTCGTCCGGCGGGAAGACCCCGCCCTTGAGCTTGATCGAACCGAACCCGTACTGCTGGATCATGCGCCCGGCCTGCGCCACGATCTGCACCGGCGTCAGCGCCTCGCCGAACGGATCCTCGTCCTGACCCGGGTGGGCGGCGTACTTGTAGAAGAGGTAGGCGGAGAAGGGCACCGCGTCACGGACGGCTCCGCCCAGCAGGTCGTGCACCGGCCGGCCGGTCGCCTGACCCTGGAGATCCAGGCAGGCGACCTCGATCGGCGAGAACACGCGGGAGACCGTCTTCTCCGGACTCGACCGGCCCGTCAGCCCGTGCAAGTCCGGGGCGTCCTTCTCCCCCACCAGCGCCTGAACGGCACGCTGGATCTTGGTGGTCGCGAAGACGTCGTGCCCGGCGAGATGCGGCGCGACCGCCCGCATCAGCTTCAGGTGCGGGGCGTCGCCGTAGGTCTCACCCAGGCCGACCAAGCCGTCACCGCAGTCGACCTCGACGATCGTGCGCAGCGCCCACGGCTGGTGTACGCCCGCGGCATTGAGCAGCGGCGGATCGGGAAACGCGATCGGAGTGATCCGAACTTCCCTGATCTTCACTGGAGCGATCCCTTCGCCGTCTCCGCGTCTGTCGAGGTGTCGGGCGCCTTCGCCGAGTCGAGTGTCTTGGCGAGATCCAGTCCGGCGGCGAGGATCGAGACAAGTTCGTCGAGGTGCTCCGGCGTCAGGTCCACCAGCGGCGGCCGCACCGGGCCGACGTCGACCCCCCGCAGCCGCGCACCCGCCTTCACCAGCGCGACGGCATACCCCGGGACCTTGTCGCGCAACGCGACCAGCGGCAGGTAGAACGTCGCCAGGAGGGCGTTCATCGCCTCCTCGTCGTCCGCCTCGACCGCACGCCAGAACCGGGTCGCGATCTCCGGGGCGAAGCACAACACCGCCGAGGAATAGCTGTCCACCCCGATCGCCCGGTACGCCCGGACGCTCAGCTCGGCCGTCGGCAACCCGTTCAGGAAGCCGAACTCGGCCGCCCGGGGATGGCCGCTGGTGCGTACCGCGGTGACCAGGCGCAGCATGGCGTCGACGTCGCCGCGACCGTCCTTGATCCCCACGACGGTCGGAACGTCGAGCAACGCCACCGCCGCGGCCGGATCGAGGACCGCGTTCGCCCGCTGATACACCGCGATCGGCAGGTCGGTCGCGCCCGCGACCAGGCGTACGTGCTCCACGAGACCCCGCGGCGGCGCGGCCACCAGATAGGGCGGCAAGAGCAGCAGCCCGTTCGCGCCATGCTCGGCCGCGACGACCGCGAACTCGCGGGCGAGCTGCGGACCCCCGCCCGCCCCGGCGAACACCGGCACCCGATTCCGGGCCACGCGGACGGCCGTCGCGACCACGTCGCGGTATTCGGCCAGGCTCAGCGCGGTGAACTCGCCGGTTCCGCAGGCCACGAACAGGCCGCTGGGTCCGGCCGCGATCTGCGCCTCGACATGGTCGGCGAAGACGTCGAGCGCGACCTCGGCGCCGTCAGCGGTGAACGGCGTGAGCGGGAAGGAGAGCAGACCCTGAAGTCGCACGGTGCCCCTCTCGGTGGCTCTGCGGTGTTCTGGCGCGTTCACATATGTGGACGGCTTCTTGAGATGTGACGGTGACGCAACGACAAGTTAGCCTCCGGTACAGTGACGGTCAATACCTTCGAGCTGGTTGGTGACCATGGGTACTGAACTCTCCCCGGTGAAGTCGGCCGAGCGCACCGTCCACATCCTCGAGACGCTGGCCGCCTCGCCGACCAAGCTCACGTTGTCGCAGCTCCAGGAGCGAATGGGCTACCCGCGGTCCAGTCTCCACGCGCTCATCCGGACCCTGCGCGAACTGAAGTGGGTCGAGGCCGACGAGTCCGGCGGCGCCTTCGGCGTCGGGCCGCACGCACTGCTGTCCGGGACGGCGTACCTGGATCGCGATCCGGCCCTGCCGTTCGCGTACGCGGCACTCGAAGACCTGCGCGCCGAAGTCGGCTACACCGTCCACTATGCCCGCCGCGACGACGGCAGCGTGCTCTACCTCGCCAGCCGCGACGCCCGGGAGAGCAAGCACGTCGTCTCGCGCGTCGGCCGGAAGCTGCCCGCCCACCTCACCGCACTCGGCCAGGCGCTGCTCGCCCAGCTCACCACGGACGAGATCGACAAGATCCTGCCGCCCCAATTGGAGCGCTACACCGAACGGACCATCACCTCACGCGCCGGCCTGCACGAGGAGCTGGACGGCGTACGCAACCGAGGCTGGGCGCTCGAACAAGAGCAGGGCACCCTGGGCGTCGCCTGCGTAGCGGCCACCGTGGACTATCGCATCCCGGCGACCGACGCGATCAGCTGCTCGATGCCGGCGCCGCTGGCGACCGATGCCGAGGTCGCCCGGGTCGCCGAAGCGGTCACCCGCGCCACCGCCGGCCTAGCCACCCTCCTTCGCCGCCACGGCATCCGCTAACCCCTCCCCCTCCCCCTCACCCCCCGCCCTTTCCGCGCGATCATGAACCAACGGTCGTGATCGACCGGCGTGTCGTGTCCCCTGCGCCCTGATCGTTCCCCGGCGACCCTGATCAACTCCCGGTGCGATCCAGCCGGAAAGGGTGGGTCAGACCGGGCGGGCGCCGGTCATCGCGAGCACGTCGAGCAGCCGGTCGAGGTCGTCCGCGCTGATCTTTCCGGTCGCGACGTGCCCCCGGGCGACGACGACCTCCCGGATCGACCGTCCCGTGGCCAGCGCCTCCTTGGCGATCGAGGCGGCCTCCTCATACCCCAGTACGCGATTGAGCGGAGTCACGATCGCCGGCGACCCTTCGGCGTACGCCCGGCCGACCTCCTCGTTCGCGGTGAGCCCGGCGACGCAGCGCTCGGCGAAGACCCGGGAGACGTTGGCGAGCAGCCGGATCGACTCCAGGATGTTGCGTGCCATCACGGGCAGCATCACGATCAGCTCGAACTCGGCCTGCGTACCGGCGAAGGCCACGGTGGCGTCGTTGCCGATCACCTGCGCGCACACCTGGCGCGCGGCCTCGGCGAGGACCGGGTTCACCTTGCCCGGCATGATCGAGGATCCCGGCTGCAGATCGGGTATGCCCAGCTCACGTAGGCCCGCTCGCGGCCCGGAGCCCATCCACCGGATGTCGTTCGCGATCTTGTAGAGGCTGACGGCGGCCCCACGGAGTTGCGCCGAAACCTCGACGAGCGCGTCCGCGGCGCCTTGCGCGGCGAAGTGGTCGGCGGCCTCCCGGATCGGCAGCCCGGTCAACGCGGCGAGTACCTGTGTCACGTGCGCGGCGAATCCGTCCGGGACGTTGACGCCCGTGCCCACGGCGCTACCGCCGAGCGGCAGTTCACCGAGCCGGGGTGCCACCGCCTCCAGGCGTTCGATCGCGCGGCGCAGTTGGAAGGCGTACCCGCCGAACTCCTGGCCCAGCGTCACCGGCGTCGCGTCCATGAGGTGCGTACGCCCGGCTTTGACGATCGCCGTGAACTCCGTCGACTTCGCCGTCAGTGCGGACGCGAGCTGGTCCAGCGCGGGCACCAGATCGGTGGCGACTCCGCGCAACGCGGCCAGCTGTACGCCCGACGGGAACACGTCGTTGCTGGACTGCGAGGCGTTGACGTGGTCGTTGGGATGCACCGGACGGTCGAGATCGGCGCTCGCGAGCCGGGCGACGACCTCGTTGACGTTCATGTTCGTCGAGGTGCCCGAACCGGTCTGGAACACATCGATCGGGAAGTGCGCGTCATGCGAGCCGGCCGCGACCGCCGAGGCAGCTGCCCCGATCGCCCGCGCCATGTCGTCGTCGAGTACGCCGAGAGCACCGTTCGCGCTCGCCGCGGCGGCTTTGATCTCGGCCAGCGCGTGGATCAGCTCGCTCGGCAGCGGCTGCCCCGAGATCGGGAAGTTCTCCACCGCACGCTGCGTCTGCGCGCCCCACAGCGCGTCCTCGGGGACCTGGACCTCGCCCATGGTGTCGTGTTCCACCCGGTACTTCGTCATTCCCCCATTCTGGCGCGCTCTCCTGCCGCCCGCCCGGCCTTCGACGCGCGGAGTTGATCACGCGCTGGAGGAGTCGATCAGGGTGCTGCGGACACGACACACCGGTCGATCACGCCCAAAAGTTCATGATCAACCGGACAGAGCCGGGGGCGGGGTGGGGGGCGGTTAGGGAGTGGTGGGGCGCGAGCGAGCGGCGAGCAGGGCGGAGACGGCGTGAAGGGCATGGAGCCAGCCGCCGAAGACCAGCGGCAGGGTCACGGGGATCGCCACCGCCAGCAGCACCGCGATCACCCCGATGCCTCCGGCGGCGACCAGTGCGCCCGGTCGCCGCCAGGCCAGCCCGCCGGCCGCGCGTACGGCGGCTAGCCAGCCGGCCCCCGTGCCGACTTCGACCACTGTCAGTCCGGCGTACCCGATGATCAACGCGATCACCGTGACGGTGAGCGCGAGCGCCGGACCACCCCCGGGCACGACGCCCCGCGCCAGGCCGCGCACATCGATGACGATGAGCGCGACCAGCGCGAGGGTCACGACTGTGGCACCCAGGCCGGGCACCAGTCCCCGGACGAAGCGCCCCAGACTTGTCCGCCAAGAGGGGAGACTCCCCAGCGCTTGGCGGTCGTGGACCGCGCGGCTGGCGGCGGACACCGCGGCGCCCGCCGTGACGACGGGCAGTGACGCCACGAACGCGACGATCCCGAGCAGGGCGAGATCGGCGGCGTCGGACACGGTGTCCTGCCAGGCGGGGCGCAGTCCGGCGGTCTTCATCCCTTGAGCCCCGCCGTGTTGATGCCTTCGACCAGGAGCCGCTGGAACGCGAGGAAGAAGAGGAACACCGGCAGCAGCGAGAGCACCGACATCGCGAACATCGGCCCGATCGAGCTCTGCCCGCTGGAGTCGACGAACAGCCGCAGGGCCACCGGGACGGTGTAGTGCGACAGGTCGTTGAGGTAGATCAGCTGCGGCAGGAAGTCGTTCCAGGTCCAGATGAACGAGAAGATCGCCGTGGTGACCAGCGCCGGCCGGGCCAGCGGGAAGATCACGTGCCGGAAGATCCGGTAGGGGTCGGCGCCGTCGATCTTCGCCGCCTCGTCGAGTTCGCGCGGGATGCCCCGCATGAACTGCACCATCAGGAAGACGAAGAACGCCTCGGTCGCCAGCATCTTCGGCACCACCAGCGGCAATGGGGTGTTGATCCAGCCGAAGTTGTTGAACAGCAGGTACTGCGGGATGAGCAGCACGTGGTGCGGCAGCAGCAGCGTCCCGATCATGATCGTGAAGAACAGCGCCCGGCCCCGGAACTGCAACCGGGCGAAGGCGTACGCCGCGAGCAGGCACGAGACGCAGTTGGCCAGCACGGTCGCCAGCGCGATGATCGCGCTGTTGAGGAAGAACCGGCCGAACACGATGTCGAGACTGGTCCAGCCCTTGTCGTAGTTGGACCAGGTGAACTCGCGCGGAATGACCGAGAGATTGTTGCTGATCTCTTCCGGCGACTTCAGCGAGCTGCCGATCATCCAGATCAGCGGATAGAGCACCGCCGCCACCACGACGACGAGGACGGCGATGCGGGCGATGTTCTTGGTCACTTGTCCCCTCCGTCCGAGTAGTGCACCCAGTACCGGCCGGTGGCGAAGAGCCCGGCCGTGATCACGCCGATCACCAGCAGGAACACCCAGGCCATCGCGGAGGCGTACGCCATCTTGAAGTCGGTGAAGCCCGCGACGTAGAGGTACAGCGTGTACATGAGGGTGGAGTCCACCGGACCGCCCTCACCGCCGCTGATCACGTACGCCCCGGTGAAGCCCTGGAAGCCGTGGATGACCTCCATGACGAGGTTGAAGAACAGCACCGGGCTCAGCATCGGCAGCGTGATGTGCCAGAACTGGCGGAGCCGGCTGGCGCCGTCCACCGACGCGGCCTCGTACAGCTCGACCGGGATCTGCTTGAGCCCGGCGAGGAAGATGACCATCGGCGCGCCGAACTGCCACACCGCCAGCACGATCAGCGTCGAGAGCGACCAGTCGGGATCGTTGACCCACGGCTTGCCCTCGATGCCGAAGATGCCCAGGAAGGCGTTGAACGCGCCGTCCCGGCTGAACATGGCCAGCCACACCAGGGCCAGCGCGACGCTGCCGCCGAGCAGCGACGGCAAGTAGAACAGACCGCGGAACAGCCCGTTGCCCTTCCGGTCCCGACGCAGCAGCAACGCGACGCCGAGCGCGGCAGCGAGCTTCAGCGGCACTGCGATCAAGGCGTACCTGAGGGTGACGGCGACCGAGTGCCAGTAGTGCGGATCCTCGGTGAACATGCGCTTGTAGTTCGCCAGCCCGACGAACTGCACCTGCGACCAGTCGTCGAGCAGTTCGTAGTCCGTGAAGCTGAGGACGAGCGAGAAGATCATCGGCAGCGCGGTGATCCCGAGGAGCCCGAGCAGCCAAGGGGAGAGGAAGACGTAGCCGGCCGTCGCTTCGCCGCGGCGGCTGCTGCCGCGGCGCCGGGCCGCTCGCTGAGGGGCGAGCGGCCCGGCGTCGGTGCGAGGGCCGAGCTCAGCCAGCGAGGGCTGCATTGGCTTCCTTCAGGAACGCGTCGGCCGCCGCGGCCGAGGTCGCCTTCCCGTACTGCACGTTCTCGGCGTACGTGATGAGCAGCGAACGGACCTTGACGTGACCCTTCGGCGGCACGGTCGGCGGCTGGCCGAACTTGCTCGCCAGGTCGGTCTCGAACTGGGCCGCGGTGGCCGCCGCGTCCTTGAGGGTGGACGCGACCGCCGTACGCACGTCGGTGTTGGCGTTGAGACCCCGGTCGGTGCCGAGAACCTTGCCCGCCTCCACGTCGTTGACCAGGAAGTTCAGCACGTCCACGGCGACGTCGGCGTGCTTGGATCCCTTGTAGATGGAGAAGTACAGCGCGGCCCGTGCCCACTGGCCACTCGGGTCGCCCGGGTACGCCACCACGCCCAGTTCGCTCTTGGTGGCCTTCTGCAGCTCGGGGAGCTGGTTGGCCCACATGAACGAGGTGGCCGCCTTGCCGGTGACCACGAGCTGGTTGGCGACCGCACCGGCGTTCGCGCCGTGGATGACGTCGGCGGGCGGAGCCGCTTTCGTGTCCCGGGCACCCTTCCAGAGGTCGAACCACTTGGTCAGGTCCTCGGCGGAGGCGCCGACCTTCTTGCCGTCGTAGAGCTGCTTGCCCTGCTGACGCAGCCAGACCCACAGCGCCTTGTAGTCGGCGGACGGGTCCATCGTGCCGAAGACCTTGCCGCCGGACTTCGAGGTGACCTGCGCCGCCCAGGCGATCAGGGCGTCCCACGTCATGCCGGTGGTCGGCTCGGGCAGGCCGAGGGTCTTCAGCAGACCCTTGTCGTAGATCATGCCGGGGGTGTTCTCCCCCATCGGCACGCCGGCCGCCTTGCCCTCGACCACGCCGGCCTGCCACAGACCCGGCAGGATCTTGCTCTTGTCGAGCTTGTTGGAGTCGGCGTACTTCGAGAGGTCCAGCGTCTGGTTGCGCTCGGCGTACTCCGACAGCGCGCCGTCGTCGATCTGGAAGATGTCCGGCGCGTTGCCGCCCGCCGTCAGAGTGGCGAGCTTGTCGTAGTACCCGGCGTTGGCCTGCCAGGTCTTCTTGAAGGTGACGTTCGGGTGCTTGGCGGTGTAGAGCGCCAGCGCGTCCTCGGTCATCTTCGCGCGGGCGTCGCCGCCCCACCAGAAGATCGACAACTCGACCGGCGCGTTCGGGTCGTTGGACGGCTTGTCGTCGCCGCAGGCGGCCAGGACTGCGGCGGCGGGGGCGGCGAGCGCGGCCGCCGCGATGCCCCTCAACAGGGTCCGGCGGCTGGCGCTACCGTTGTGCAGCGGCGAGTGGGCGCCCACCGCGAGGGGTGCTGTGGGTTTCATGGCACTGACTCCTTGACGCGTAGGAGACGACTCCGCGGAGGCGGTGACGGCCGCATTAGCCCGGGTCCGCATTGCCCTGCGGACCCGGGCCCGTGGAGTCGCGGATGACCAGTTCGGTCGCGAGGGTGATCTGCCCGGTGGTACGACGGTCGTCGCCGTGTTGCAGGAGCATGTCGACGGCGGCCCGCCCGGCGGCGGCCGTGGGATTGGCCACCGTGGTCAGACCCGGCCGGGTCAGCCGACTCAGCGCGATGTCGTCGATACCGACCACGCTGACGTCCTGCGGAACGCGTACGCCCAGAGTGGCGAGACCTTCGATGAGGCCGATCGCCATCAGGTCGTTGTAGGCGAGCACGGCGGTGAAGCCCGCCCGGTGCACCTGTTCGGCCGCGATGAGCCCGCCGTCGCCGGTGGGCGCGTTCGGGCCGAGCGCGGTCACCTCGACGGGATCGCCGGGGCCGCCCAAGGTACGGGCGGCGGCGGTCGCGGCCCGGCGGATCTCACGGTTCGTCCAGGATCCGCGCGGTCCGCCGAGGTAGCCGATGGAACGGTGGCCCAACTCGGCGAGGTGTTCGATCGCCGAACGGGCGCCTTGGCTGACGTCCATGACCACCGACGGCAGGCCGGGCACCTGCCGGTTGACCACGACGAGAGCCGCCTCGCGTGACAGGCCCTCGATGATGCTGTTGGCCAGCCGGGGGCTGACCAGCAGAATCCCGTCGACCTGCTTGGCGAGCGCGCGAACGAGTTCCTCCTCGACCGCCGGGTCCTCGTTGCTGTCGGCGACGAAGACGTGGTAGTCGCGGTGGCGCGCTTCGCGCTCCGCCGCCTTGATCAGCGGCGGGAAGAACGGGTTGGCGATGTCGGCGACGATCAGCCCGATGTTGTGGGTACGGCCGGTGATGAGCGCCCGCGCCGCCCGGTTGGGGCGGTATCCCAGCTTCTCGGCGGTCTCGAGCACCTTGCTGCGAGTCTCGGGGTTGACCAACTGCGGCGCGGAGAAGGCACGCGACACGGTGGAGATGTGCACTCCCGACGCTCGCGCGACGTCCCGGATGGTCGCCGGCATAGTCACCCCCCTCACTCTTGGTTGGCCAATTAATGCAAACGCTTGCTGTGTTGTCAACGCCCGAATATTGCCGACCGGTTTCCGGAGACCCCACTTCTTCACCCAAATATCCACATCAAGCGGTGCAATACCGGCGGCCCCGTTATCGAACTGTTGACGCCGCTGGCGACTCATGGTTAGTTCTGCTGCAAACCTTTGCAGTTCCCCTGGGGAGGCGACCGATGACCGGACCCAAGCGTTACGCGCTGGTCGGAACGGGTTCACGGGCGGAGATGTTCGAGCGGGCCGTCGTCCGCGACCACGCGGCAACGGCGTCGCTGGTCGCGCTCTGCGACACCAATCCGGTACGCGTACAGGCGCACCAGCGGTTCCTCGCCGATCTCGGCGCGGGTCCGGTTCCCGCGTACGACGCAGCCGATTTCACCGAGATGCTCGCTAAAGAGCAGGTCGACGCGGTCATCGTGACCACTATGGACAGTACGCACGCGGACTACATCACGCGGGCGCTGCGCGCCGGCTGCGACGTGCTGACGGAGAAGCCGATGACGACCGACCTCGCCGGCTGCGAGGCGATCCTCGGCACCGTCGCCGAGACCGGCCGGAACGTCACGGTCACCTTCAACTACCGGTTCAGTCCGGTGCACGAGCAGGTCAAGCGACTGCTCGACGAGGGCGCCGTCGGCGAGATCGGGTCGGTGCACTTCGAGTGGCTCCTCGACGTACGCCACGGCGCGGACTACTTCCGCCGGTGGCATCGGGAGAAGGAGAACTCGGGCGGCCTGCTCGTGCACAAGTCCGGCCACCACTTCGACCTGGTCAACTGGTGGCTCTCCGCGCGGCCCGTCGACGTCTTCGCGTACGGGCAGTTGTTCTTCTACGGCGAGACCGGCCGCCGCCACGGGTACGCCCGCGATTACGAGCGCGCGCACGGTTCGGCCGCCGCCCAGGACGACCCGTTCGCCCTGCACCTCGCCGATCATCCGCGCCTGCGCGAGCTGTATCTCGACGCCGAGCCGGCCGACGGCTACCAGCGGGACCGCAACGTCTTCGGCGGCGACATCACCATCGAGGACGACCTCGCCGTGATGGTGCGCTACAACACCGGGGCCACGATGAGCTACCACCTCACGGCGTACTCGCCCTGGGAGGGGTATCGCCTGATGGTCAACGGCAGCCGAGGACGCCTGGAACTGGAGGTCGTCGAGAACGACCATGTCAGCCTGGGCGCCGCGGCCGCGCTGAAGGGCGCCGCGCTGCACGGCGAGGAGGCGGCGGCCGAGCAGGGCCGGGTACGCCTGACGCTGCACCGGTTCTGGGAGCCGCCGGTCGAGATCGACGTCCCGGAGAAGTCCCGCGAAGGTCATGGCGGCGCGGACGCGAAGATGGCCGCCATCCTCTTCGGCGGCGCCACCGATCCCCTGCGCCGCAGCGCGACCGAACGCGACGGCGCGCTCGCCCTGCTCACCGGCCTGGCCGCCAACCGTGCCCTGGCCACCGGCGCCCCGGTGCACGTCCCCGATCTGCTGACCCTGTAGTCCCCGGGCCGCCCGCTCTGCGCACTGGATCAGGGTTCCCCGTCGAATCAGGGATCGAGATTCGACCGCGATCCCTGATCCAGCGCCTAGGCCGGCGGCCGCAACGCCCTGAACGGGAGTCGCCTTGCCACACCCAGATCTGCTGTTCCCGGCCGACCCACGGCAGCGGGAGATCACCCGCGAGCTGTACGCCCACGTCAGGGACCTGCCGCTCATCTCGCCGCATGGGCACATCGACCCGCGGCTGCTCGCCGACGACGAGCCGTTCGACGATCCGGCCCACTTGTTCGTGGTGCCCGATCACTACCTGACCCGGATGCTCTACAGCCAGGGCGTGCATCCGGACGCGCTCGGCGTGCCTCGGCGGGACGGTTCGACCGCGGCCGTCGAGCCGCGCGAGATCTGGCGCACCTTCGCCGCCCATTGGCATCTGTTCCGGGGCACACCGTCCAAGCTGTGGCTGGAGCAGACGCTCGACGGCGTCTTCGGGGTCACCGCGCCGTTGAGCGCGGACACCGCCGACGAGATCTACGACGCCGTCGCCGGCTGCCTGGCCCGGCCGGAGTTCCGGCCCCGGGCGCTGTTCGAGCGGTTCAACATCGAGGTGCTCGCCACGACCGAGTCGCCGCTGGATCCGTTGACGCAGCACGCGAAGCTGGCCGCCGACGGCTGGGGCGACCGGGTCGTCAGCACCTTCCGGCCGGACGACGTGGTCGACATGGAATTCGGCGGCCTCACCGGAGCAGCCGGTACGCAGGCCTGGCGGCAGCGCGTCGCCAAGCTCGGCGAGATCACCGGCGAGGACACGCTGACGTTCACCGGTTACCTCGCCGCACTCCGGCAACGACGGGCCGCGTTCCTCGCGATGGGCACCACGTCCAGCGATCACGGCCACCCCACCGCGCGTACGCTCGTCCTCCCCGAGCCGGAGAAGCGGGAGCTCTTCGAACGAGGACTGCGCGACGAGGCGACCCCCGCCGACGCGGAGGCGTTCCGCGCCGTGATGCTGGTCGAGTTCGCCCGGATGTCGATCGACGACGGGATGGTCATGCAGTTGCATCCCGGCTCGGTCCGCAATCACAACACCTGGCTGCACGGGGCGTACGGAACGGACGTCGGCGGGGACATCCCGCAGGCCACCGACTACGTGAACGGGCTGGCCCCGCTGCTGAGCGAGCACGGCAACGATCCAAGCCTGCGCCTGGTTCTCTACACATTGGACGAGACGACGTTCACCCGCGAGCTGGCGCCCCTTGCCGGCGGGTACGCCGCCCTTTATCTCGGCGCGCCGTGGTGGTTCCTGGACTCTCCCGAAGCCATGCGCCGCTTCCGGGAGGCCGTGACCGAGACCGCCGGCTTCGCCAACACCGCCGGGTTCGTCGACGACACCCGCGCCTTCTGCTCCATCCCCGTCCGGCACGACATCGCCCGCCGGGTCGACGCCGGCTTCCTCGCCCGGTTGGTCGCCGAACACCGGCTGACCCTGGACGAAGCCGCCGAGACCGCCGCCGACATCGCGTACCACCAGCCCAAACGAATCTTTAAGGTAGTGAGCGAATGACCAAGATCATTGCCGCCGAGGTGCACGACGTCCGCTTTCCCACCGCCGCCGCCGGCGACGGGTCGGACGCGATCAACCGCGGCGACTACTCCGCCTCCTATGTGGAGCTGAAGACCGACGACGGCCTGGCCGGCGCGGGCTTCACCTTCACGAACGGGCGCGGCAACGAGATCACCTGTGCCGCGATCACCGCCCTCCAGCACCATGTGGTCGGCCGCGACCTGGCCGAGATCGTGGACGAGCCGGTGGCGTTCTGGCGGTCGTTGACCGCCGACGTCCAGCTGCGCTGGCTCGGGCCGGAGAAGGGCGTCATCCACATGGCGGCCGGCGCGCTGGTCAACGCGGTGTGGGATCTGCGGGCCAAGGCGGCCGGCGTGCCGTTGTGGCGACTCCTCGCCGAGCTGCCGAGCGAGGAACTGGTCCGGACGGTCGACTTCCACCACATCACCGACGCCATCACCCCGGCCGAGGCCCTCGACATCCTCGAACGCGGCCGCGACGGCCTGGCCGACCGGCTCGCGTTGCTGGAACGCGACGGCTTCCCGTCGTACACGACGTCGGTGGGCTGGCTCGGCTACCCGGACGACAAGGTGCGCGCCCTGACTCGTACGGCGTACGAGGAGGGCTGGCGCGCGATGAAGATGAAGGTCGGCGGCCCGATCGACGACGACATCCGCCGCGCGCGGATCATCCGGGCGGAGATCGGCCCGGACGCCCTCCTCATGATGGACGCCAACCAGGTCTGGGACGTCGACGAGGCGATCGCCAACATGGCCGTCCTCGCCGAGGTGGACCCGTACTGGATCGAGGAGCCGACGCACGCCGACGACGTGCTCGGGCACGCTCGCATCGCCCGCGCCGTGGACCCGATCCGGGTGGCGACCGGCGAGGTGGCGGCCAACCGGGTCATCTTCAAGCAGCTGCTCCAGGCCGACGCGATCGGCGTCATGCAGATCGACGCCTGCCGGGTGGCCGGGGTCAACGAGGTGCTGGCCGAGCTGCTGATGGCGGCGAAGTTCGGCGTACCCGTGTGCCCGCACGCGGGCGGCGTCGGCCTCTGCGAGTACGTCCAGCACTTGGCGATCTTCGACTACCTGCGGGTCGGCACGTCGCTGGACGGCCGGATGGTGGAATACGTCGACCACCTGCACGAGCACTTCGTCGACCCGGTACGCACCAAGGACGGCCGGTACCTGCTGCCCGAGCAGCCCGGTTACAGCAC
The DNA here is from genome assembly GCF_024172085.1 of Hamadaea flava. Classification (NCBI taxonomy): domain Bacteria; kingdom Bacillati; phylum Actinomycetota; class Actinomycetes; order Micromonosporales; family Micromonosporaceae; genus Hamadaea; species Hamadaea flava. The sequence continues at coordinate 4,541,058 of NZ_JAMZDZ010000001.1, forward strand.
GACGCTGCGTCCCGAGTCGATCGCGGAGTACGCCTTCCCGGACGGTCCGGTATGGCGCGCCTGACGAAGGACTCGCTCAGCACGATCCCGGCCGAGGCCCGGCCGACGATCGACACGCCGGGCGTCGGGATCGTCCACTTGGGAGTCGGCGCGTTCCACCGGGCGCATCAGGCCGTCTACACCGAGGACGCCATCGCGGCCGGCGGCGGGGACTGGGCGATCGCCGAGGTCGCCCCCAACTCCACCGCCGTCGTGGACGCGATGCGGGCGCAGGACGGGCTCTTCAGCGTCACGAGCCTGTCCGGCGCCGGTGCGCGTACCAGGGTGATCGCCGCTGTCGGCCGGGTGCTGCACGCGCCGAGCGAGCGGTCGGCGGTGACCGGCCTGCTGGCTGATCCCGCGATCCGCGTGGTGACGCTGACCGTGACCGAGAAGGCCTACCAGCCTGGGTCGGCGATGGTGAAGCTGCTCGTCGATGGAATCCGCGCGCGGATCATCGCGGGCGCGCCGCCGTTGGCCGTGGTGAGTTGTGACAACCTGCCGTCGAACGGATCGCAGTTGCGCGCGCTGATCGCGGAAGCGGTCGAGCTGCCCAAGACGGTGACCTTCCCCCGGACGATGGTGGACCGGATCGTTCCCGCGAGCACCGACCAGACCTATGCCCTCGTACGCAACGCGCTCGGCGTCGAGGATCAGGCGGCGGTCGAGGCCGAGCCCTACAAGCAGTGGGTCATCGAGGACGCCTTCCCGGGCGGGCGACCCGCCTGGGACCTGGCCGGAGCGGTGCTCACCGACGACGTCGCCCCCTGGGAGCAGCTGAAACTGCGTACGCTCAACGGCGTCCACTCCACGGTGGCCTATCTTGGGGCGGTCGCCGGCTACGAGACGATCGCCGACGCGCTGCGGATGCCAGGGCTGACCGACGTGCTGCGGCAGTTCATCGCCGACGAGATCGCCCAGAGTTTCACCCCACCGCCCGGCGTCTCCGTCGTCGAGTACGGCGACGAGGTATTGGAGCGGTTCGCCGATCCCGCCGTTCGCTACCGCACCGTTCAAGTGGCGATGGACGGCAGTCAGAAGCTTCCGTATCGCGTCCTGCGTACGGTGCTCGACTCGCGCGCCCGTGGGCTGTCGCCCCGCGTCGGCGCGCTCGTCGTCGCGGCCTGGATGCGGTTCGCCGAAGGCACGGCCGACGACGGGACGGCGTTGCCGCTCAACGATCCGATGGCTCCACAGATCAAGGCCAAGCTCGCCGCGTCCGGTTCCGTCGTCGACCAGTTGCTGTCGCTGAGGGAGATCTTCCCCGCCGAGCTCGCGGCGGACGAGGAGTTCCGTTCCCTCGTCCACGAGTGGTACCGCGCCCTCACCGCCCACGGCGTCCGCGCCACCCTCTCCGCCATCGGGGGCGCGTCGTGACCCAGCAGATCAGGGATGTGGGTCGAATCATGGCCCAAGATTCGACCCACATCCCTGATCCAGCACCCAAGAAGCCCGCGCCAGCGCCCGCAGAAGCGGAGGCGCCAGCGCCCAAGGGGCCGAGCCCCGAAGGAGGGCCGAAGCGGGTAGCGCTGATCGGGGCGAACGGCCACGGCCGGAACCACCGCCGGAAGCTCGTCGAGTTGAGCGCGGCGGGCCGGCTGGAGATCGCGGCGTACTGCGACGTGGCCGAGGTCGACGACGCCGGGGAGGTTCCGGTCTTCCGGGATCACCACGCGATGCTGGCCGAGACCCAGCCGGATGTCGTCGTGATCTGCACTCCGCCGCACACGCATCTGCCGATCGCGCTGGAATGCGTACGTGCCGGCGCGGACATCCTCCTCGAGAAGCCGCCGATGCTCTCGCTCGCCGACCAGGACACGCTCGAAGCCGAACTCCGCGCCACCGGCCGAGTGTGCCAGGTCGGCTTCCAGGCGTTGGGTTCGATCGGCTTGACGCGCGTCCGGGCGGCGATCGAGAGTGGTGAACTCGGCGAGATCACCGGCATCTCCGCCTTCGCGGCGTGGCAGCGCGACGACGGGTACTGGGGCCGGTCGCCGTGGGCGGGCAAGCGTACGGTCGACGGCCGGCCGTCGCTGGACGGGGCACTGGCCAATCCGTTCGCCCACGCCACGATGGACTGTCTCGCCCTGCTGCCGCAGCCGGTCCGGATCGCGTCGATCGAGGTCGAGCGTTATCGGACCCGGCCGATCGAGGTGGACGACACCGCCTGCCTGCGGATCCGGCCGGTCGCCGGGCCGACCGTCGTCGTCGCGGTCACCTTGTGCGCCGAGGGTTTCCTGCCCGGCTCGATCCTGGTGCAGGGCACGGCCGGCGAGGCCGAGCTGGAGTACCCGACCGACCGGCTCCGAATGTCCTCATCGGACTGGGAGGCCACTGGCCGCCACGACCTGCTGCTCAACCTCCTCGACCAGCGCGACGAGCTGATCGCGCCGCTCGCGGCCACGGCCGCGTTCACCGCGGTGCTCGAGCACCTTCAGGCGGCGCCGGCACCTCGGCCCCTCGACCTGGCCCGTCTCGTCGAGCGCAACGAGGGCCCGGCCCGCCAGCTGGTCGTTCCAGGCATAGATCAGCTGGTACGCACAGCGGCGCGTCGCCTCGCGTTGTTCTCGGAACTCGGCGACCTGCCTTCGCAAACCCCACTGCAACAGCGGGAGTGACACGGCCGCGAGGAACGCCGCCAAAGTAGACAAAACTCGGTGATTTCCTCACTGAGGTAATCCTCTTTGTCCCAAATTGACCGCAAAACATCTGCAAATAGATAGTATTGACTGTTATAACCGGGCGGCGCACAGTCGAGCGCATGAGAACTCTTCGATCCTCCGCCGCGGTGGCCATGCTGGCGCTGCTGGCGACCGGCGCGGCCGTCCCCGCCGCCGCCTCGGGCGGGTCACGGGGCGGGCTGACGCCCTGGTCCCTCGCCCTCGGCCGGGCCGCCCTGCCGGCCGGTGACGGCTGGGCCGCCGAGGGGACCGGGACGACCGGCGGCTCGGCGGCCGACGACGATCACGTCTTCGTGGTCGACGACCGGGCCGAGTTGGTCGCCGCCCTCGGCGGGGACAACGCGACCAACCGGACCAACGCCACCCCGAAGCTCATCTTCGTGCGCGGCGCGGTCAACGGTTTCGAGGACGCCGACGGGACTCGGCTCGCCTGTGCCGACCTCGCCGATCCGGCGTACTCGCTCAGCTCGTACCTGACGGCGTACGCCCCGGAGACGTGGGGCCGGACGAAGCCGACCGGTCCGCTGGAGGACGCCCGGGTCCGCTCGGTGGCGAACCAGACCGCGCAGACGCAGATCAACATCGGCCCGAACACGACCATCGTCGGCTTGCGCGGCGCTCGCTTCGACGAGCTGACCCTGATGATCGACACGGCAGACAACGTCATCGTGCGCAACCTGACCTTCGCCGACTCGCACGACTGCTTCCCGGCCTGGTCGCCGACCGACGGCGCGACCGGCAACTGGAACTCGCAGTTCGACAACCTCTCGGTCCGGCGCAGCCAGCACGTCTGGCTCGACCACAACTCGTTCTCCGACGCGGGCAACCCGGACGCCAACCAGCCGATCTACTTCGGACGGCCGTACCAGGTGCACGACGGCGCGATGGACATCACGCACACGTCGAACCTGGTGACGGTCTCCTACAGCGCGGTCACGGGGCACGACAAGGTGATGCTGATCGGCTCGACCGACAACCCGTCCGGCGGCGATCCCGGCCGGCTGAAGGTGACCCTGCACCACAATTACTTCGAGGGCACCTATCAGCGACTGCCGCGCGTCCGGTTCGGGCAGGTCGACCTCTACAACAACGCCTACCGGCTCGGCGGCGACGACTTCCAGTACGCCTGGGGCGTCGGCGTCCAGTCGGCCCTGTACGCCGAGAACAACTACGTCGCCCTCGCCGACGGCGTGGACCCCGCCGAGATCGTCCACGACTGGGGCGGCACGGCCCTCACCGAGCGCGGCACCTGGCTTCGCCTCGGCAACGGTACGCCCAAGCCCGTGAGCCTGCTCGACGCGTACAACTCGGCTCACGACCCGGATCTGGGCACCGACGCGGGCTGGACGCCCGCCCTACGGGCCGGACCGGTGTTGCCCGCGCCGGCCGTGGCCGTACTGGTCCCCCTCTTCGCCGGCGCCCGCCTGTAGCCCACCCCCGGTTCCCCCGCTCCACGGTTCCCCCGCTCCACGGTTCCTCCGCTCCACGGTGTCGCCGTTTCGACTGGATCAGGGATCTGCCGCGGATCTTGACCCAAGATCCGCTGCAGATCCCTGATCTGCCGCTATAGTCGGCGTGGCCCGCCGTCCACATATGTGGATGCTGTTCAAGTACGGCGAACGTGCCCTATGCTGGGCGGCATGTCGCAGACCGTCGTGATCACCGGCGCGGCCGGTAAGGTCGGCCGCCTACTCCGTCAGCGATTGGCCCGCCCCGGGCGAACGCTCCGGCTGGTCGACATCGTCCCGCCCGAGCCCCCCGTGCCCGGCGAGGACGCCGAGGTCTCCACCGGCACGCTCACGGACCTGGCCGGCGTGGAATCCGTGGTCGCCGGGGCCGACGCCGTCATCCACCTGGGCGGCCAGAGCCGGGAGTCCAACATCTCCGACGTTTTGGAGAACAATGCTCTCGGGACGTACAACCTCTTCGAAGCCGTGCGACGGGGCGGCGTACGCCGAGTGATCTTCGCGTCCTCCAACCACGTCGCGGGATTCCTCGACCGCGTCGACGCGCCGCCGGAGGGGTTCCCCGCCGACGCGCCCGGCCGCCCGGACACCCTCTACGGCTGGAGCAAGGTCGCCGGCGAGGCGATGGCCAGCCTGTACGCCGACCGGTACGGGATCGACGTGCTCTGCCCCCGGATCGGGATGTGCATGCCGCAGCCGACCGACGTCCGCTCGCTCGGGCTGTGGCTGTCGCCCGACGACGCGACGAGCATGTTCGAGGTCTGCCTCGCGGTGGAGTCGCCCGGATTCCGCCGCCTCTGGGGAATCAGCCGGAACACCCGGCGCTTCCTCTCGCTGGCCGAGGGTGAAGCGCTGGGCTACATCCCGAAGGACGACTCCGAGGCGTACGCCGACGAGGTCGAGCGCGGCCGGCCGACGCCGGACTACGAGCACGACCTCGTCCTGCGTCGCATCGGCGGGCAGTGGTGCGACGTGCCGTTGGGCGAGTACTACTAGGACTGCTGAGTAGCCGAGTCCTACCCGGACAGTCCGGGCAGCGGAGCCGGCTGCGGTTCCGGAGCCGGCGGCTCAGGTTCCGGCTCCGGCTTCGGCAGCGGGGCCGGGTCCGGTACCGGGAACGGGTCGGGCAGCGGATCGGGCCGCGTCGGGCTCAGCGGGTCGGGGATCACCATCATGAGTTCACCGCCTCACGGTTACGCCAGATCAGGACAGCGCCGACAGCAGCGAGTACGCCGATGCCGATCGCGGTGAGCTGTGTCCAGTGCGCCCGGACCGAGTCCGACGCTCGCTCCCGGGTCTCCTGAACGAAGTCGCCGGCGCGACTCTTCACGTCAGCCTTAGCCGCCAACGCCCGGACGGTCTCGCCCAGGGCCTGCCGGGTCTGCGCGATCTCGCCGCTCAACTCCGCGACGCTCATCGGTTTCGGTTGACCGTTGTGCGTGGGCATGTCGTTGTGGGTGGGCATGTCGTGCGCGGTCATCGGGAGTTCCTCTCGCCGAAGGCCTCGTTCACCTGGTTGAGGTCGGCCCGTACGCTGTCGACCGTCTGGTTCGGGGTCAACGGCGTACCCCGTTTGACCTGGCCCCGGCCGAGGAGTGCCTCCACCCCGGCCACGATCAGCAGCACGACGCCGACGATCAGCGCGGCCAGCCAGCCCGGCATGACCAAGGCGAGCGCAAGTCCGGCCGCGACGAGCAGGGCGCCGACGGCGTAGAACACAGCCACGCCGGAGCCGGCGAACAGCCCGACGCCCAGACCGACGCGTTTGCCCTTCTCGGCCAGCTCGGTCCGGGCCAGCTGCATCTCCTGCCGAACGAGCGTGCTGATTTGCTCGGTCGCCTGGCGTACCAGGTCGGCCGTGGACTCCTCGGTGTGCGGCCGATGCCTGAGATCTGTCACCCGGTGTTGTTACCCCCGGATGAATCGGACTATTCCGCGCGACGCCGAGCGACCTCGGCCAGTGTCACCGCGGCGGCCACCGAAGCGTTCAGGGACTCCACCGTCGACGCCATCGGAATGCTCACCCGCAGGTCACAGGTGGCCCCGACGAGGCGGGACAGCCCGCGCCCCTCCGAGCCGACCACGATCACGAGCGGGCCGACCGCCGCTTCCAGGTTGTAGAGGTCGGTTTCGCCGTCGGCGTCCAGTCCGACGACGGTGAACCCTTCCTGCTGGGCCTGCTTGAGCGACCGGGTCAGGTTGGTGACCTGGGAGACCGGCACTCGGGCCGCCGCGCCCGCGCTGGTGCGCCAGGCGGTCGCGGTGATCCCAGAAGCCCGGCGTTCCGGCACGAACACCCCATGCGCTCCGAAAGCGGCGGCGGATCGGATGACCGCGCCCAGGTTGCGCGGGTCGGTCACCCCGTCCAGCGCCACCAGCAACGGGGCCGTGGGCTGCTCCAGCGCCGCGTTCAGCAGATCTTCGAAGGGTTCGTACGCGAACGGCGGCACCTGGATTCCGATGCCTTGGTGCAGCACGCCACCGGTCAGCCGGTCCAACTCCGCCCGGCTGACCTCGAGCAACGGGATGCCGCGATCGCCCGCTGTGCGTACCGCCTCGGAAACCCGCTCGTCGATGTCGATGCCGAGGGCCACGTAGATCGCGGTGGCCGGTACGTGCGCGCGCAGCGCCTCGACCACCGGATTGCGCCCGACGAGCAGCTCGGGAGCGTCCTTCGGGGTGGCCGACCGGCGGCCGGGCGCGACCTTCGGGCCGCGCGAGACCGGGGTGCGGCTGGCGGTGCGCTTGACCGGGGCGCCCTTGCCGGTGCCGCCCTTGCCCCAGGTGGTGTCCTTCGAGCCGGGCTTGCCGATCTTGGGCGCGCGACCTTCGGCCGCGGCCGCCTTGCGCTCCTTGTCCTGCTTCCATGCGGTCTTCGAGGGCAGCTTCTCGGTCCCCGAGTAGCCCTTGTGCCACGGGCGCTCGTCAGCGGGCAGGGTCTTGCCCCGGCCCTTGAGCGTGTCGCGGCCCTTGCCACCCGACCCGCCCGACGCGCCCTTCTTCGAGGTGGTACGCGCGTTGCGGCGCTGGGAGTTGCCGGGCATTACTTGTCACTTCCGATCGTCCATCGCGGGCCGTGCGGGGTGTCCTCGACCTGGACGCCGGCCTGCTTGAGCTGGTCGCGGACCGCGTCTGCGGCGGCCCAGTCCTTGCGTTCGCGGGCGGCGGCCCGCTGCTGGAGGGCGAGCGCGACGAGTGCGTCCACCGTGGATCGCAGCCCGCCGCTCGCCGAGTCGCCCTGCGCCCAGGCCGGGTCGAGCGGGTCGAGCCCGAGGACGCCGAGCATCGCGCGGACGCTCGCCAGCGCCCCCGCGGCCGCCTTCGTCTCGCCGGCCGCGAGCGCGGTGTTGCCTTCGCGTACCACGTCGTGGATCGCGGCGAACGCGGCCGACGTGTTCAGGTCGTCGTCCATCGCCTCGGCGAACTCGGCGCAGAACACCGACGGCTCGACCTCGCCCACGACCTCGGTCGCGCGCTGGATGAAGCCCTCGATCCGCTGGAAGCCGGTGGCCGCCTCGCGCAGCGACTCCTCGGAGTACTCGATGATCGACCGGTAGTGCGCCGCGCTGAGGTAGTAGCGCAGCTCGATCGGGCGTACGCCGAGCTGCTTGATCGCCTCGACGTCGAGCACGTTGCCGACGGACTTGGCCATCTTGCTGCCGCCCAGGTTGAGCATCGCGTTGTGCACCCAGTAGCGGGCGAAGGGCAGCCCGGCCGAGCGGGACTGGGCGATCTCGTTCTCGTGGTGCGGGAAGGAGATGTCCAGGCCACCGCCGTGGAGGTCGAACTCGGCGCCGAGATAGCGCCAGGTCATCGCCGAGCACTCGATGTGCCAGCCCGGCCGGCCCCGGCCCCAGGGCGACGGCCAGTACGCGTTCGCCGGCTCGCCCGCCTTGACGCCCTTCCAGAGCGCGAAGTCCCGGGGGTCCCGCTTGGACCGGTCGGGGGCGTCCCCGGCGGGCAGCATCTCGTCGACCCGCTGGCCGGAGAGCGCACCGTACTCGGGGTAGGTCTTGACGTCGAAGTAGACGTCGCCGGAACCGTCCTCGGCGGCGTACGCGTGGCCACGCTCGATCAGGATCTGGATGAGCTCGATCATCTCCGGGATGTGCCCGGTCGCCCGCGGCTCATAGGTCGGCGCGGCGACGTTCAACGCCCGGTACTCGGCTTCGAGGCGCACCTCGTTCGCGTACGCGATGGACCAGAACGGCTTGTCCTGCTCGACCGCCTTGGCCAGCACCTTGTCGTCGATGTCGGTGATGTTCCGGACATAGGTGACGGCCAGCCCGTTGTGGATCAGCCAGCGGCGCAGCACGTCGTTGTTGACGCCGGAACGAAGGTGCCCGATGTGTGGCGGCGACTGCACGGTGAGACCACAGACATACATCGAAACCTTGCCGGGTACGCGCGGCACGAAGTCGCGCACGGACCGGGTTGCGGTGTCGAAGAGTCTCAGCGTCACTCGTCAAGGATAGTCAAAGCGCCCAGCGACAGCGGGACCGCCTTACCGTTCACCCCAGATCAGGGATATCCATGCTTCCGGCCGCCAAGATCGCGTGCGTAACCGTGATCCACCGGGAAAGGGCTCAGGCGGCATTCCAGCGAGAAAGCACCGCCGGAAGCTCGTCGAGCGAGTCGATCACGGCGTCCGGCACGACCGAGCCGGGTACGGGATCGCCGGCCCGGTTGAGCCACACCGTCCGCAGCCCGACCGCCGCCGCGCCGACCACGTCGTGGGCGTACGTGTCGCCGACGTAGACGACCTCCGCCGGGCCGGCCTTCGCCGCGGCGAGCACCGCATGGAAGAACGCGGCGGCCGGCTTCTTCGGGACCCCGTTCTGCAGGGCGTAGATCTCGAACGCGAACAACCCGTCGAGACCGACCAGGTCCGCCCGGCTGTTCGCGTTCGTGGCGTACCCGAGCTGGAAGTCGCTGCGCAGCTTGGCAAGCAGCTCGACGACACCTGGGTAGGGGCGGCTCTGGGCGTACCGGATCTCGAAGAACAGCGCCGCCATCTCGTCCAGCCGCGCCTCCTGGCCGTGGCGGGCCAGCGACTGCCGCATCGCGGCGATCCGGATGTCACGCGCCGGCAGCTCTGGCGTGGCCGCCCAGTGCGCGGAGGCGTCGGCCCGCAACACCTCCACCGGCACCCCGGTCTCCGCCGTGACGGCGGCCAGTCCGGCCAGCACGGCGGGCAGCAGGTCGACGAGGGTGTAATCGGCGTCGAACGCCACGGTCGTGATCACCGGACCAACGTACTCTGTGCGCCATGGACACCGCTCAGACGCTCGATCGCGGGCTGCGCCTGCTCACCCTGGTCGCGGACAGCCCGGCCGGGGTCACCGTGACCGAGGCGGCCAACCGGCTGAACGTCGGGCGCGCGGTCGTCTATCGGCTCGCCGCCACCCTCGGCGAGCACAGCATGGTACGCCGGGACTCGGCCGGCCGCCTCTTGCCGGGGATCGGCCTGATCCACCTGGCCCGGCGAGCACAACCGCTGCTGGCCGACGCCGCTCTGCCCGCTCTGCGTACGCTCGCCGAGCAGGTCGGCGCGACGGCGCATCTCACCCTGGCCGACGGGGCAGAAGCGGTGGCCGTCGCCGTGGTGGAACCCAGTTCGACGATGTTCCATGTGGCGTACCGGGTCGGCTCCCGGCATCCCCTCGATCGGGGCGCGGCCGGGAAGGCCATCGTCACGGGCGAGCTGAGCCGGTCGGCGGGCGAGTTGCAGCCGGGCGCGTTCGGGCTGGCCGCCCCGGTGCTCGGCGTCGAAGGCATCTCGGCCAGCGTCGGTGTCGTGTCGCTGGGTGAGTTGGACCCCGCCGCCGTACGCGAACCCCTGCTCACCGCCGCCGCCGCGGTCGCCCAAGCGCTCCAGTAGCCCCCTGAACAGGCAGGCGCCGCTGGCGCTACCGGTCTACCCTCCACGGCAGATCACTCGATCTGTCGAGAAAGGAGACCAGTGTTCTCGTTACACGGGGAGGATTCCGGCCGCCGTCTACGGTCGGTCTATCGTGGCATCGCGCGCCTGACCGCCGCAGCCGTCGCCGGGACCGCGTTGACCGCGGCCATGGCACAGCCCGCCGCAGCCGCTTCCATCCAGGCGCTGCATCCGGTCGCGTGGGCGTACACCGATTCACGTGAGCCCACCGTCGCCCATTTCAAGGCGGCCGAGCCGGTGCCGATCGGCTCCTGGCGGGACGACGCGGGCAAGCATCACAAGTCCCGCGGCTACTTCACGTTCGACCTCAGCGGGCTGTCGGGGCAGACCATCCTCGAGGCGAACGCCTTCGCCAAGGACGTCGTGGTCGAGGACTGCTCCAAGCCCCGAACCTGGGAACTGTGGACGACCACGCCGATCACCTCGGCGACGACCTGGACGCACGCTCCGACGGAACTGACCCAGATCGCGGTGCCGGGCGGCTACTGGTGCCCGGCCAGCGGGTTCACGATGGCCGTCACGGATGCGGTTCGGCAGGCGGTAGCGGCCGGCGAGACGGCCGTTACTCTCGAGATCCGGGTGCCGGAGGAGCACGAAGGCAACATCCATCTTGGACGCTCGATCGACCCCGACGTCCCCATGTCGGTCATTTCCAACCTTCCCCCCACCGTCCCTACCAACGTGAAGATCGATGGCCAGGCCTGCGGCGCAGAACTCTACGTACGCTGGCAGAGCCCGGTCGTGACAGCCCTAGTCACCGATCCGGACGTCAGCCCGGTCGGGATCGGTTCCTCGGTGGGCGCGGTATTCGCGCTCTGGCCCACGGACGCGGCAGCCGAGCGCCAGGAATGGCGGTTGGAACCGACCGTGTCCTCGCCCTTCACCGCGAGGCTGTCGATCCCGGCCGAGCGATTGACGGACGGCCGGGAGTACGCGATCGCGGTCAAGGGCGTGGACGGCAACGGCGGCGAGTCGGAGTGGACTCAGGAATGCAGGTTCACCGTCGACCGGACGGGACCGGCTACGGCTCCGACGGTCACCTCGACGGATTACCCCGACGACGATCAGTGGACGCACGGGGGACCTGGCATCACCGGCAAGTTCGTCTTCGACGCCGCCGGTGATCCCGACACGACGGGCTTCCTGTGGGGCGAGTCCGGCGCGTACCGGTATGTCGCGGCCGACCATCCCGGCGGGTCCGCCATCGTGGACTACACCCCGACCCGTGACGGTCCGCAGACCCTGGTGGTGGAGGCGGTCGACCGAGCCTTCAACAGCTCGCCCGACACGCGGTACTACTTCCTCGTCAAGCCGACGGCGCCGCTGATCACCGACCTCACGCCGGACGCGTGGGTGGGCGATCCGCATCACCTGTCGCTGCAACCCCGCATGGCCGATGTCGTCAAGTATCGCTACCAGGTCGACGGCGCGGCCGAGCAGGAGATCGCGGCCGCCGCAGACGGAACCGCCGTACTGGACGTGACGCCGGCGCAGGACGGCAGCGTCGTGTACCTCTACAGCGTGACCGCCGACGGCGTGAAGTCCGGCACGAACTGGGCCTTCATCTGGTCGGACAGCACGCCCGTGGTCACCTCGGCCGACTTCCCGAGCAACGGCCCCGGCCCGGTCGTCGGGACCACCGTCAATTTCACCTTCGCCCCGCATTCGCACGGCGTGGTGAGCTACCAATACTCCACCAACGACGGTGAGAGTGGCGAGGTCGTGGCGGACGCGGAGGGGAAGGCCACGGTCTCCCTGGTCCTTCGTTCGGCGGCAATCTGGCTGGAGGTCTACAGCGTCACCGGCGACGGCACGACCTCCATGCCTTTCAACGGCTACTTCGTGGGTACGTCGATCGCGCCGAAGGTCGAGTCGACCGTGTATCCGGCCGGGGCTCGGTCCGGCGGTCCCGGCACGATCGGGAGGTTCGAGCTGACGCCGACGGCGTCCAACGTCGTGGAGTACGTCTACCAGTTCAGCTACGAGGCTGAACGGGTGATCCCGGCCCGGGCGGACGGCTCGGCGGCGATCGACTGGGCGCCCACGGCTGCCGGCTGGTATCACCTGACAGTACGGTCGCGCAGCACTTCGGGGCAGCTCTCGGACGCGACTGAGTACGCGTTCGAGGTCGATCCCCGTGCCCCGGTGATCACTTCGCCGGATTGCGCGTACCCGACGACGGTCAGCCCGGGACAGCTCTGCACCTTCGTCCTCACCAACCAGCTCGACGGCGGTGCTGACTTCGTCTACCAGTTCGAGGGTGCCGACCAGCAGGCGGCTGTCATCGGCCCGGACGGAACCGCGACGATCACCTGGACCGCGACCGACGGCTACTACCACTCGCTCACGGTTCGCAGCCGCACGACGGCCGGTGTTCTCTCCGGCTACACCTACACGACGATCCTCGTCGGCTGAGCAGAGCCGGGGCCGTCCACGCGGGCGGCCCCGGCTCCGGCAAGGCTCAGCGACGGCCGATGGTGAGCACCGGCTGCGACGTCGCGGCGTAGAAGTCGTTGCCCTTGTCGTCGACGACGATGAACGCGGGGAAGTCCTCGACCTCGATCTTCCACACCGCTTCCATGCCGAGTTCGGCGTACTCCAGGACCTCGACGTGCTTGATGCAGTCGGCGGCCAGGCGCGCGGCCGGTCCGCCGATCGAGCCGAGGTAGAAGCCGCCGAACTTGGCGCACGCGTCGGTGACCTGCTGCGACCGGTTGCCCTTGGCCAGCATCACGTAGGAGCCGCCGGCCTCCTGGAACTTGGCCACATAGGAGTCCATCCGGCCGGCCGTGGTCGGGCCGAACGAGCCGGAGGCGTACCCCTCGGGCGTCTTCGCCGGGCCGGCGTAGTAGACGGCGTGGTCGCGCAGGTATTGCGGGAGCGGCTCACCGGCGTCGAGGCGCTCGGCGATCTTCGCGTGGGCGATGTCGCGGGCGACGACGAGCGGACCGTTCAGCGAGAGCCGGGTCTTCACCGGGTACTGCGCCAGGGTCTTGCGGATCTCCGACATCGGCTGGTTGAGGTCGACGTGGACGACCTCTTCGCTGACGTCTTCCGCCGTGGTGTGCGGCAGGAACCGGGCCGGGTCCGTCTCCAGACGCTCCAGCCAGACGCCCGACGGCGTGATCTTCGCGACCGCCTGACGGTCGGCCGAGCAGGACACGGCGATCGCGACCGGGCACGAGGCGCCGTGGCGGGGCAGCCGGACGACGCGGACGTCGTGGCAGAAGTAGCGGCCGCCGAACTGCGCACCGATCCCGAAGTTCCGGGTCAGCTCCAGCACTTCGGCTTCGAGTTCGACGTCACGGAACCCGTGCGCCAGCATCGATCCCGAGGTGGGCAGCCCGTCGAGGTACTTCGCCGAGGCCAGCTTGGCGGTCTTGAGGGCGTGCTCGCCGCTGGTGCCGCCGATGACGACGGCCAGATGGTAGGGCGGGCAGGCGCTGGTCCCGATGGCGCGCAGCTTCTCCTCGAGGAACTGCATCATCCGGGTCGGGTTGAGCAGGGCCTTGGTCTCCTGGAACAGGTACGACTTGTTCGCCGAACCGCCGCCCTTGGCCATGAACAGGAACTTGTACGCGTCAGGGTGCCCGTCGGGGTCCTCGGCGAAGATCTCGATCTGCGCGGGCAGGTTGCTGCCGGTGTTGCGTTCCTCCCACATGGACAGTGGGGCGAGCTGCGAGTATCGCAGGTTCAGCTTGGTGTACGCCTCGAAGACGCCGCGCGCGATGGCGGGCTCGTCGGCGCCGTCGGTGAGAACGTGGCGACCGCGCTTGCCCATGACGATCGCGGTGCCGGTGTCCTGGCACATCGGCAGTACGCCGCCGGCCGCGATGTTCGCGTTGCGCAGCAGGTCCAGGGCGACGAACCGGTCGTTCGGCGAAGCCTGCGGGTCGTCGAGGATCGACCGCAGCTGGGTCAGGTGTGCCGGGCGCAGGAAGTGGGCGATGTCGTGCATCGCCTCCGCGGTCAGCTGGGTGAGCACCGCCGGCTCCACGGTGAGGAAGTCGCGCCCGCCCGGACCGCGGACCACGTCCACACCCTCGTCCGTGATCAGCCGATACTCGGTCGCGTCAGGCGCCAGTGGCAGCAGCGGCGCGTACCCAAACTCCCCGGAACTCATGAACATGAGAGTACCTACCCGCCGGTCGCCTCCAGCGGGAGCGGTGCCTCACCTCACGGTTGGACGCTCGGGAACGCCAGCAGGCCGAGATCCCGCCGGTCGCCCAGCAACAGCCCTTGCGGCAGCAGGGTCAACACCTTCGCGTCGCTCGCGGCCTCCACGACCGGCTGTCCGCTGTCCGGCGCCAGCACCCGGATCCGGTCGGGCTTCCGATCGAAGACCACGATATGAGTACGCGTGACGGCCACGCTCGCCTTGGGGTCGGCCTTCCGGCTCCACAACGCGTCGGACTCGCCCAACTGGTACGCCGTGAGCGTCTTGCCGTCCTTCGACCGCACCACTGCGCGTACCCCGTCGCTTGCGATGATCTTCGCGCCCGCCGGGGCGACCAGCAGTTGGCGGCCGTCCGCCGCGTCGAGCATGACCTGGCGCCCGTCGGGCCGGGTGGCGAGCAGCGCGGATCCGGCGCCGCGCGGCTCGGACCGCTGGTCGCAGGCCGCGCCGGAGATGGTGCCGAGGTTGAACCCGTCGAGCCGCCAGACGACCCGGTTGGTGTTCGGATCGCGGGCGACGAGGTGTTGTTCGCAGCCGCCCGAGATCGGTTTGGCCTCGCTGTGCAGCACCCGGCCGCCGGCGAGGTAGACGCGCTCGTTCTTCGCGTTCTTGAGCACGTTGACCACCTCCCCGGTACGCGTGTCGACGAGGTGGATCTCGTCGTCGATCGGGAAGCCGAGGTAGCGGGGCATGCGGCTGGGCCCGGCGATCGAGCCGTCGGCCTGGTCGACCTCGAACGGGCGCAGGCCGGGCAGGTCCGGGTTGTCGGCGAAGAGCACGAAGCCGACGCCGGGCAGGTCGGCCCGCCATTTCTCGTCACCGCTGGCCGGCTCCCGGGCGGTGAGGACGCAGTCCTGCGAGTTGCGGCAGGTGACGTCGATCATCGCGTCGGAGAAGGTCCAGACCGCCGCGGCCTTGTCGTTCTTGCGCAGCTGGTTTCCGGTACGCGGATCGAGCACGCGGTAGCCCTTGACGAGGAACTTGCCGGTGACCACGACGGTACGCCCGGTCGAGCCGGCCAGCGCCGTCCAGTCGGCCTCCTGCTGCCAGAGGTGCGCACCAGTGGTCAATGACCGGCCTTCGACGGATTCGCGCTGCTCGACGATGACCGTGCCGTCGCCGTTGAGCACGTGGACCGGTACGCCGCCGAGGCGCTCCTGCCATTTCGGCGCGGGGTCGGCGAGCGTGGCCGAGGTGTTGATCCAGTTCCAGATGCCCGGGAAGGGGTTCCACACGCCGGTGCTCACCAGGATGATCAGCACAAGGAGACCGGCGACGAGCCAGCCCGAAGCGGTCGACCTCCCCTTGGCCACGCGGACACGGTATCCGCCACCAGCCCGTTGATCATGAAGTTGACCGTTGACTCGACGGCGTGTCGCCACCGGACAGTCCATGATCAACGTGATATTGGGGCGAATCACCCAGCTACTGCGGCCGCCGCTTCGACGAGCGGCAGGACCCGATAGGGGATCTGCTCGGCGAGCGCGATGATCGTCGAGGCGCGGACGATGGCGTGATAGCCCACGATCCCGTCGATCACCCGCTGCAGATCGGCGTTCGATCGGGCCACGACCCGGCAGACGAGGTCGCCCGATCCGGTGATCGTGTGGACCTCCAGGACCTCCGGGATGGCGACAAGATGTTCAGCCACCGCGTCGTGTCCCCGGCTCTGCCGGATCTCCAGCGTGACGAAGGCGGTGACGGCGTACCCGAGGGCGGCGGGGTCGAGTTGCGGCCCGAATCCGGTGATCACACCCCGCGCCTGCAGGCGGTCGAGGCGTGCCTGCACGGTGCCCCGGGCGACCGCCAGGCGACGAGCGCACTCCAGTACGCCGATCCGCGGCTCCTCGTTCAGCAGCCGGATCAGCCGGGCATCCAGGGCGTCGACCTCGCTAGGCATCTTGTCCACCTAATCACCGATCCCGCGATACAGATTGCACAACTTGACTAGTGATCACCGTACTGGTTGCCCATCCGGTCGGTGTGACGCAGGCTACCCCCATGAGCACGCAGACCATCCCGGCCGCCCACGAGGCCGCCGATGAGCAGGACGTCTTCCCCGTCAAAGCGGTCGACCACGTCGCGTTCCTCGTCGGCAACGCCAAGCAGGCCGCGCATTATTACTCGACCGCCTTCGGGATGACTCTGGTCGCCTACCGCGGCCCCGAGCAGGGCTACCGCGACTACGCCGAGTACGTGCTGGTCAGCGGCTCAGCTCGGTTCGTGCTGCGGGGTGCGGTCCACGCCGCCGCCCCGGGCGCCGACCACCACGCCAAGCACGGCGACGGCGTCGTGGACATCGCGCTGGAGGTGCCGGACGTCGACGCGGCGTACGCCCACGCGACCGCCAGCGGCGCGACCGGCCTCACAGCGCCCACCACCGTCGAGGACGAGCACGGTTCGGTCCGGTACGCCGCCGTCGCGGCCTACGGCGACACCCGTCACACGCTGGTCGACCGGTCGAACTACACCGGCCCGTTCCTGCCCGGGTTCATCGAGCGCGCCCCGATCGTGGCCCCCGGCAAGCGCCGGTTCCAGGCGGTCGACCACGTCGTCGGCAACGTCGAACTGGGCAAGATGGACGAGTGGGTGGAGTTCTACCACAAGGTCATGGGCTTCACGAACATGGCGGAGTTCATCGGCGACGACATCGCGACCGACTACTCGGCGCTCATGTCGAAGGTGGTCGCGAACGGTACGCGCAAGGTCAAGTTCCCGCTCAACGAGCCGGCCGTCGGCAAGCGCAAGTCGCAGATCGACGAGTACCTGGAGTTCTACGGCGGCCCCGGCGCGCAGCACATCGCGCTGGCCACCAACGACATCCTGGCGAGCGTGGACGCCATGGCCGCGGCCGGCGTCGAGTTCCTGGCCACCCCGGACTCCTACTACGACGACCCGGAGCTGCGCGAGCGCATCGGTGTCGTCCGGGTCCCGATCGAGGAGCTGAAGGCGCGCCGCATCCTGGTCGACCGGGACGAGGACGGCTACCTGCTGCAGATCTTCACCAAGCCGGTCCAGGACCGGCCGACCGTGTTCTTCGAGCTGATCGAGCGGCACGGCTCGCTCGGCTTCGGCAAGGGCAACTTCAAGGCCCTGTTCGAGGCGATCGAGCGCGAGCAAGAGGTCCGCGGAAACCTCTGACCGCCCTTGACCGCTTCACCCGAAGCGCTGGATCAGGGATCTCGGTCGAATCGCCGGGGAGCCTCTTGGGCGGGCCGCCAGGAGTGCGGTCAGTGCAAGATTCGACCGAGATCCCTGATCTGCTGCGAAACAGGCGACGGCATCGGTGGTCGCGCCGTGACAGGATGTCTGCCGTGACTGGACCCACATCGTCGCCGCCCGTTGAACCCGCACCTGAACCGGTCGCACCTGAACCGGCCGCGCCGGCTCAGCCGGCCGCCCCGGCGGGGGTGCCGGCGGGCGGGTACGCGGTGCCCCAGCAGGCCCACCCCGGATACCCCCATCCCGGGTACGCGCCCCCGCCCGGCTACCCGAGACCGGTTTATCTGCAGCCTCCGCCGCTGGCGCCCAACGGGCAGCCGCTGGCCGACTTCTTCAGCCGCCTGGGCGCGTACCTGATCGACGGGCTCATCATGGGCGCGATCAGCACGGCCTTCGCGATCCCGCTGCTGATCTGGTGGGTCTACGCCTTCGTCTCCGAGGTCACCACGCTCCAGACCTCCGCCGACGGCACCGTCGAAGTGGACGGCTCGGAGTTCACCAGCCTGATCTGGGGCTACCTGGCGATCTTCGGCGCCCTCCTGATCGTGAACCTGATCATCTCCTACCTCTACCTGGTGGAGTTCACCTGGCGGTCGGGGCAGACGATCGGCAAGAAGGTGGTCAAGCTTAAGATCGTTCCGGTGGACCCGGCCACCGAGCGTACGCGCGGCATGCTCGCCAAGCGCTGGTTGGTCGAACACGGTGCCGCACTCGTCCCGGGCTTCTCCTACGTCGACGGGCTGTGGCAGCTCTGGGACAAGCCGCTTCAGCAATGCCTGCACGACAAGGCCGCCCGCACCGTCGTAGTGAAGATCGGTTGATGAGATGTCCGTAGCTCCCGGGTGGTACCCCGATCCCGCCGATCCCGACACGACCCGTTACTGGGACGGCGAAGGATGGGCCGACCAGCAGACGGAAGACCCGTCGACGCCGGCGGGCACGGCGCAGCCGGTCGAGACGGCGGTCGCGCCGCCGCCCGTCACGTTCCCCGGCCAGCAGCCGCCCGGTAACCCGCCGCCCGGCCCGTACGCGCCCGTGAAGCCGCCATGGTGGCCCGAGGACATCGCGTTCCCGCCGACCGGCCCGGTGACCCCGCACGGTCTCGCGCTCGCCTCGCCTGGCCGCCGGCTCGCCGCCCGCGCCATCGACCTCGGCGCGCTGCTCGTCCTGAACCTGATCTTCAACGGTTACTTCCTCTTCCAGTGGATCATGGAGTCGGCCACGCTGGGCCAGGAGTGGCTGCGCTCGGGCGAACTGGACCCCCAGTCCTGGAGCAAGGTCGGCGAACTCGGCCTGATCATCTCCCTGATCGCGTACGCCCTCTGGTTCGCATATGAGGTGCCGGTGACCCACAGCCGCGGTCAGACGCTCGGCAAGATGGCGCTCGGCCTGCGGGTCATCCCCTGGGAGAGCACCGAGCGGCTGCCGTTCGGCCGCTCCTTCCGGCGCTGGTCGCTGTTCGGCTACCCGTTCCTGCTCTACGTCTGCTGCGGCGTCTTCGGGTTCGTCCTGCCGATCATCGACAACTTCTTCGTCGCGACCGACTCGGTCCTGCGGCTGGCCTGGCACGACCGGCTGGCCCGCACCTTCGTGGTGCGCATCCCCGATCGCAAGGCACCATTGAACTGAAGGAGGAGGCCGCGATGAATCTCACCCGTGCCGACCTGGCCGCGCTGCCGAGCTACGTCCCTGGGCGGACGGTGCCGGGCTCGATCAAGCTCGCCAGTAACGAGGTCCCCTACGGCCCGCTGCCCGGTGTCGTCGAGGCGATCGTCGAGGCCGCCCAGGGCGTACACCGCTATCCGGACCTCGGCGTCGTCGCGCTCCGCGAGAAGCTCTCGGCCCGCCTCGGCGTCGCGGTCGACCGGATCGCCGCCGGCTGCGGCTCCGTCGCCATGACGGAGCACATCATGCGGGCCACCTGTCTGCCCGGCGACGAGGTCGTCTACTCGTGGCGGTCTTTCGAGGCGTACCCGATCATCGCGGCCACGACCGGCGCCACGTCCGTCCGCGTGCCCAACACTGCGACCCACGAGCACGACCTGCCCGCCATGGCGGCCGCGGTCACGTCGCGGACCAAGCTGGTCATCGTCTGCAACCCCAACAATCCGACTGGTACGCCGATCAGGCGGGCCGAGCTCCGCGAGTTCCTGGACGCAGTGGGCCCCGAGGTCGTCGTCGTCCTGGACGAGGCGTACCGGGAGTTCGTGACCGACGCGGACGTGCCGGACGGTTTGGCGGAGTTCGGTGACCGGCCCAACGTGGTCGTGCTGCGTACGCTGTCCAAGGCGTGGGGCCTGGCCGGACTGCGGGCGGGCTACCTGGTGGCGCAGCCGGAGGTCGCCGAGGCGGTCCGCAAGGTCATCACCCCGTTCTCGACCAACATCGCCGCCCAGGCCGCCGCGCTCGCGGCGCTCGACCAGGAGGAGGAGATGGCCCGCCGGGCCGCCCTCGTCGTCGCCGAGCGCTCTCGGGTCCGGGACACGCTGCTCAAGCTGGGTCAGGACATCCCCGAGTCGCAGGCGAACTTCGTCTGGCTGCCGCTGGGCGACGGGTCGACGGCGTTCGCCGAGACGTGCGAGCAAGCCGGCGTGATCGTCCGCCCGTTCGCCGGCGACGGCGTCCGGGTGACCATCGGTACGCCCGAGGAGAACGACACCTTCCTCAACGCCGCCGAGAAGGCCTTCTAGCCGCTCGTCAGCTCGCGGCCAGCAACACCGGCCGGTTCGTGAAGTAGTACTCGTCGTCGGTTTCGGCCTGCGCGGCGGTCATGGTCAGGCGCTCGATCGCCACGTAGACCCCGCTCGCGTAGACCGGGCCGACGGCGTACTGCTGTTTCGGGTCGTGATCCATGATCACCGAGATCCGGGTCAGTTCGTTCCCCGTATTCGGGTCGACGGCGATCAACGTCCGGGCCCGGGTCAGCAACAGAATCCGCTCCGGGGTCGTCGCGATGATCTGGGCGTCGGAGGGGTCCGCCCCGACCGCGCTCCAGGTCCACCGCACCGCACCCGTGACGGGGTCCTTGCCGGTCAGCGCTCTGGTGTCCGCGGTATCGCCGAGCGGGGCGTCGACCGCGGTCGTGCCGGCCAGCCAAACGCTCTCACCCTTGAGGCCCGCGGCCGCCTTGGGCGTACCGTCTGCCCAGATCCAGGCCGCGTCCTGCGTACGCACCCCGCCGCACTCGGAGACGCCGACGCGGCAGCCGAGCGGCGACACCGGCCGCGTGGCCGTCTTCGTCACCGTGATCGGCAGGTCGGTCGGCGTACCGGTGGTGAGGTCATAGCGGCGCAGCACCGTCGGGGTGTCACACCGATCGGGGACCACCACCTCGTTGCGGACAGTGAACGCGAGCGCGGCGCAGCCGGTGTCCGGCGTACTCCACAATCGGGTGCCGGAAGCGGCGTCTGTGGCGGTGAGACCTTCCTTGGCCGTCACCACGACGCCCTTGCCTGCAGTCGTCACCCCGGTGAGCAACCCCGCAGGCGTCCAGACGACCGCGGACCCGGTACGCCGACCGGGATACTCCGTCCCGAGCACTGCGGCATCGGACTCCCAGGCGACCTGGCCGGTCCGGGCGTCGATCGCGATGAGCTTGCCGTCCGACCAGCTCCCCACGACCACCGGTACGCCCGACGTCGACTCCGTCGGCGGATGCACCAACCCGATGAGCTGCTGCGGCCACCGCCGATACGACCAGAACGGGCTCGTCTCATACCGGTACGCCGGCTGGTCGTCGGCCTGGATCTGCCGCTTGGCGGCGTACACCCGGAGCTGTTCGTCGACGATCAGCGGGCTGTTGATGAGCGCACCGAGCGCACCGGCCGACGGAGTGACCGAAGGACTCGGGTACGCCGTCCCCGCCGTCGTGACTACCTCTGCCGGCCCCAGTACGCGCCACACGACGGCACCGGAGGCGGCCAGGGTCACGACGCCCAGCGCCGCCCACAACGCGTACTTCTTCCAGCCCGTGATTCGGCGCATGATCGGCATTCTAAGCGGCGTGGGAAAACGCAAACACAATAAGGCCCTCCACCGAAGTGGAGGGCCTTATCGAAAGTTTGTCCGGCGGTGTCCTACTCTCCCACACCGTCCCCGGTGCAGTACCATCGGCGCTGGAGGGCTTAGCTTCCGGGTTCGGAATGTAACCGGGCGTTTCCCCTCCGCCATGACCGCCGTAACACTATCAACCTGTCAAACCACGAGCCCAAATCCGGCTACGAGTGGTTGCTGGTCGTGATGTGAAAAGTGAACGCGAGCAACAAGACGAATCTATCGTCGAATGTTTTAGTCAAGTCCTCGGCCTATTAGTACCAGTCCACTGAACCCGTTACCGAGCTTACATGTCTGGCCTATCAACCCAGTCGTCTACCTGGGGGCCTTACCCACTCACGTGGTGGGAGACCTCATCTTGAAGCGAGCTTCCCGCTTAGATGCTTTCAGCGGTTATCCCTTCCGAACGTAGCCAACCAGCCATGCACCTGGCGGTACAACTGGCACACCAGAGGTTCGTCCGTCCCGGTCCTCTCGTACTAGGGACAGCCCTTCTCAAGTCTCCTGCGCGCACGGCGGATAGGGACCGAACTGTCTCACGACGTTCTAAACCCAGCTCGCGTACCGCTTTAATGGGCGAACAGCCCAACCCTTGGGACCTGCTACAGCCCCAGGATGCGACGAGCCGACATCGAGGTGCCAAACCATCCCGTCGATATGGACTCTTGGGGAAGATCAGCCTGTTATCCCCGGGGTACCTTTTATCCGTTGAGCGACACCGCTTCCACAAGCCAGTGCCGGATCACTAGTCCCGACTTTCGTCCCTGCTCGACCCGTCAGTCTCACAGTCAAGCTCCCTTGTGCACTTGCACTCAACACCTGATTGCCAACCAGGCTGAGGGAACCTTTGGGCGCCTCCGTTACCCTTTAGGAGGCAACCGCCCCAGTTAAACTACCCACCAGACACTGTCCCTGAACCGGATAACGGTCCGAAGTTAGATACCCAAACACAACAGAGTGGTATTTCAACGTTGCCTCCACCCGAACTGGCGTCCGAGCTTCACAGGCTCCCACCTATCCTACACAATTGAGTCCGAATACCAATGTCAAGCTATAGTAAAGGTCCCGGGGTCTTTCCGTCCTGCCGCGCGTAACGAGCATCTTTACTCGTAGTGCAATTTCGCCGGGCCTGTGGTTGAGACAGTGGGGAAGTCGTTACGCCATTCGTGCAGGTCGGAACTTACCCGACAAGGAATTTCGCTACCTTAGGATGGTTATAGTTACCACCGCCGTTTACTGGCGCTTAAGTTCTCAGCTTCGCCGTGAGGCTAACCGGTCCCCTTAACGTTCCAGCACCGGGCAGGCGTCAGTCCATATACAGCGTCTTACGACTTCGCATGGACCTGTGTTTTTAGTAAACAGTCGCTTCCCCCTGCTCTCTGCGACCCCCACCAGCTCAGACAGCATGTGCCATCACCAGCAGAGGCCCCCCTTCTCCCTAAGTTACGGGGGCAATTTGCCGAGTTCCTTAACCACAGTTCGCCCGTCGCCTCGGTATTCTCTACCTGACCACCTGTGTCGGTTTCGGGTACGGGCCGCTCACAACTCGCTAGAGGCTTTTCTCGGCAGCATAGGATCACTGACTTCACCTGATACGGCTCGGCATCACGTCTCACCCCCATGTGCCACGGATTTACCTATGGCACGGGCTACACGCTTACCCCGGCACAACCACCGGCCGGGCTCAGCTACCTTCCTGCGTCACCCCATCGCTCACCTACTACCCACCAAGATCCCAACCACAAAAGCCTCAGCCCGAAGGCCTCCGCTCCCGCAGGAGGTTAGTACAGTGAGGTTCAGCGTTGACGCTGCTTCGCGGGTACGGGAATATCAACCCGTTGTCCATCGACTACGCCTCTCGGCCTCGCCTTAGGTCCCGACTCACCCAGAGCAGATAAGCTTGACTCTGGAACCCTTGGTCATCCGGCGGCAGGGTTTCTCACCCTGCTTTCGCTACTCATGCCTGCATTCTCACTCGCACGCGCTCCACGGCTAGGTCACCCTGCCGCTTCCCCGCACGCACGACGCTCCCCTACCCACCCACACGCCTAGACCGGAGACCCGCAGGTACATCCGGCCGAGCAAAGTGTGAGTGCCACGGCTTCGGCGGTGTGCTTGAGCCCCGCTACATTGTCGGCGCGGAACCACTTGACCAGTGAGCTATTACGCACTCTTTCAAGGGTGGCTGCTTCTAAGCCAACCTCCTGGTTGTCTGCGCGATCCCACATCCTTTCCCACTTAGCACACGCTTAGGGGCCTTAGCCGGCGATCTGGGCTGTTTCCCTCTCGACTACGAAGCTTATCCCCCGCAGTCTCACTGCCACGCTCTCACTTACCGGCATTCGGAGTTTAGCTGACTTCGGTAAGCTTGTAGGCCCCCTAGGCCATCCAGTAGCTCTACCTCCGGCAAGAAACACGTGACGCTGCACCTAAATGCATTTCGGGGAGAACCAGCTATCACGGAGTTTGATTGGCCTTTCACCCCTAACCACAGGTCATCCCCCAACTTTTCAACGTTGGTGGGTTCGGCCCTCCACGAAGTCTTACCTTCGCTTCAGCCTGCCCATGGCTAGATCACTCCGCTTCGGGTCTAGGACACGCGACTGAACCGCCCTATTCAGACTCGCTTTCGCTACGGCTACCCCACCCGGGTTAACCTCGCCACATGCCACTAACTCGCAGGCTCATTCTTCAAAAGGCACGCCGTCACCTTCAGCTTACGCTGTCAGCTCCGACGGATTGTAGGCGAACGGTTTCAGGTACTATTTCACTCCCCTCCCGGGGTACTTTTCACCATTCCCTCACGGTACTTGTCCGCTATCGGTCACCAGGTAGTATTCAGCCTTACCAGGTGGTCCTGGCAGATTCACGGCAGATTACAGGAGTCCGCCGCTACTCGGGACACGCCACAGGAGATCTGGAACTTTCACCTACCGGACTATCACCGTCTACGGTGCGCCTTCCCATGCGCTTCGACTAACCCCAGATTTTGTAACTCCTCGACCGGTTGTCAGCCCGATCCGTGGCATCCCACAACCCCCCACGTGCAACCCCTGACAGGTATCACACACGCAAAGTTTAGGCTACATCCGCTTTCGCTCGCCACTACTCACGGAATCACTATTGTTTTCTCTTCCTGCCGGTACTGAGATGTTTCACTTCCCGGCGTTCCCCCCTACACCCTATGAATTCAGGTGCAGGTAACACGACATGACTCGTGCTGGGTTCCCCCATTCGGACACCCTGGGATCACAGCTAGGTTGACAGCTCCCCCAGGCCTATCGCGGCCTCCCACGTCCTTCATCGGCTCCTGGTGCCAAGGCATCCACCGTCCGCCCTTAACAACTTGACCAAAGACAGATAGATACTTCTCGGCTTCTACAAACATGTCAAAAACATGCAGAGAAACAAGATGCTCGCGTCCACTATCCACATCTCAACAAACAACCAACCACAACCCACCCGCGAGACACACACCCGAGAAAAACCCGAGCAGTTTGACCGCAAGGAAGTGATCGGACCCAAGAAAACCGCCCCAGAGGCTTGTTCTCTCAGATACCCAACAGGGTGCTCATCATCCGATACCAGCCGCACCAACCCTGTTCCACGCAGAACTTTCGCCCCGCAGTACTAAGAGGTCGGCCGTTGCCGGCCCAGACTAACCAGTGTCTCCGCCAATTGAGCCCCCCGGACAGACATTCGCCATCCGTGAGGTCCTGCCCTGCTTTCACAGGGAGGTGCTCCTTAGAAAGGAGGTGATCCAGCCGCACCTTCCGGTACGGCTACCTTGTTACGACTTCGTCCCAATCGCCAGCCCCACCTTCGACCGCTCCCTCCACAAGGGTTAGGCCACGGGCTTCGGGTGTTGCCGACTTTCGTGACGTGACGGGCGGTGTGTACAAGGCCCGGGAACGTATTCACCGCAGCAATGCTGATCTGCGATTACTAGCGACTCCGACTTCACGGGGTCGAGTTGCAGACCCCGATCCGAACTGAGACCGGCTTTTTGGGATTCGCTCCACCTTACGGCATCGCAGCCCATTGTACCGGCCATTGTAGCATGCGTGAAGCCCTGGACATAAGGGGCATGATGACTTGACGTCATCCCCACCTTCCTCCGAGTTGACCCCGGCAGTCTCCCATGAGTCCCCGGCATAACCCGCTGGCAACATGGAACGAGGGTTGCGCTCGTTGCGGGACTTAACCCAACATCTCACGACACGAGCTGACGACAGCCATGCACCACCTGTCACCGACCCCGAAGGACCCCGCATCTCTGCGAGATTTCCGGTGATGTCAAACCCAGGTAAGGTTCTTCGCGTTGCATCGAATTAATCCGCATGCTCCGCCGCTTGTGCGGGCCCCCGTCAATTCCTTTGAGTTTTAGCCTTGCGGCCGTACTCCCCAGGCGGGGCGCTTAATGCGTTAGCTACGGCACAGGAAACCGGAGAGGCCCCCCACACCTAGCGCCCAACGTTTACAGCGTGGACTACCAGGGTATCTAATCCTGTTCGCTCCCCACGCTTTCGCTCCTCAGCGTCAGTATCGGCCCAGAGACCCGCCTTCGCCACCGGTGTTCCTCCTGATATCTGCGCATTTCACCGCTACACCAGGAATTCCAGTCTCCCCTACCGAACTCCAGCCCGCCCGTATCAACCGCAAGCCCGAAGTTAAGCCCCGGGTTTTCACGGTTGACGCAACGAGCCGCCTACGAGCTCTTTACGCCCAATAAATCCGGACAACGCTCGCGCCCTACGTCTTACCGCGGCTGCTGGCACGTAGTTGGCCGGCGCTTCTTCTGCAGGTACCGTCACTTGCGCTTCGTCCCTGCTGAAAGAGGTTTACAACCCGAAGGCCGTCATCCCTCACGCGGCGTCGCTGCATCAGGCTTTCGCCCATTGTGCAATATTCCCCACTGCTGCCTCCCGTAGGAGTCTGGGCCGTGTCTCAGTCCCAGTGTGGCCGGTCGCCCTCTCAGGCCGGCTACCCGTCAAAGCCTTGGTAGGCCATCACCCCACCAACAAGCTGATAGGCCGCGAGCCCATCCCAAGCCGAAAAACTTTCCACACCCAACCATGCGATCAAATGTGTATATCCGGTATTAGCCATCGTTTCCGACAGTTATCCCAGAGCCCGGGGCAGGTTACTCACGTGTTACTCACCCGTTCGCCGCTCGAGTACCCCGAAGGGCCTTTCCGCTCGACTTGCATGTGTTAAGCACGCCGCCAGCGTTCGTCCTGAGCCAGGATCAAACTCTCCAACAAAGAATTCAAAAATCCTGGCAACACCGCCTCAGCGGTGCAACCAAAGGAATCATCACGAGGATGATATGTGCATACTTTGGCACTGGCTTTACAAGCACCCTGTTGAGTTCTCAAAGAACAAGCACACACCGGACCGTGATCCCACATTGTGGGACCTTGCTCGGGGCAACTCATCTAACTTACTCGGTCGAGTTCGCGGTGTCAACCCGCCTCGCCCGGTTCCCATAGAGACGCACACCACGAGTAGTGATGTTGTGTTTCCAGGGGGATCCAGCAGATGTGGCTCGGAGACGTGCTCCGCCGTTCCTTGCTGGCTTGACTACTTTAGCCGGTCAATTTCGCGAAGTCAACCCCGCACCGCCCGGTTGTAGCCTGCCCCGCTCCGGCCTTCCGATCCGAGTGTTTCCGGCTCGTTTGTCCGTTCCGCGCTGGCAGAGAGAACATTACGCAGACCCCGCAGGGACCGCAAATCAATTATCTCGAATCTTTCCCGCTACCGATCCGAGATCGATCCGGGAACCGTCCGGTCCGGGGGCGTACGCGCTGATCAGGACCTCGTCGCCGGCTTCCAGGAAGGTGCGCTGCTGCCCCGAAATTTCCCTCGGTTCGGTGCCACCCAAGGTGAGTTCGAGGAAAGAACCGACCTGATTCCGTTCGGGACCGGACACCGTTCCGGAGGCGAACAAGTCCCCCGTACGCAGACTGGCCCCGTTGCTCGTGAGGTGGGCCAACTGCTGAGCCGGCGTCCAGTACATCGAGGCGAACGGCGGCCGGCTGACCTCCACCCCGTTCCAGGTGACGGTCATCCGCAAGTCGAGCCCGAGATGCGGTGAGTCCGCGAGATGGTCCGCGACCGGCGGATCCTGTGTCGGCGCGGCGACCCAGGCGTCGGCGAGCGCGGCGAGCGGGGTGATCCAAGCCGACACAGACGTCGCAAAGGATTTGCCGAGGAACGGACCCAAAGGCTGGTTCTCGAACGCCTGGATGTCGCGGGCGGACCAGTCGTTGACCAGCACCACCCCGAAGACGTGCTGGGCGAAGTCCGCCGGCGGCACCGGAGTGCCCAGCTCGGACGGCGTACCCACGACGAAGCCGACCTCGGCCTCGATGTCGAGGCGGCGGCACGGCCCGACGACGCCGGGGGAGAGCAGGCCGGACGGCCGGATGATCTCAGTACCCGACACCACTACGGTGCCGGCTCGTCCGTGGTAACCGATCGGCAGGTGACGCCAGTTCGGCAACACCGGCGGTTGGCCCGGCCGGAAGATTCGGCCGACGTTCGACGCGTGGTGTTCGGAGGAGTAGAAGTCGACGTAGTCGGCCACCTCGAACGGCAACACCAGCTCGACCTCGCTCAACGGGACCAGGAGTTCTGCGAGCGCAGGGCTGCTGACCAGATCCAGCAGCTCTCGGCGTACCCGTTGCCAGACGTCTGGGCCCGCGGCCAGGAACTTCTGGAGGGTGGGCGCGAGCAGTGCGCCGCCGGCGGAGATCGACCCGCGCGTCTCCGCCGCGTGAAGGTCGATCAGGTGATCGCCCCAGCGGGCCGCGCACCGGGTCTCCCCGATACGTCGAAAGACGCCATACGGCAGGTGATCGAGCACTGACCCTCCCGGGTTACAAGCCGAGCAGACCGAGCTGGATCAGGTCTTCCAGCGGCTCGGCGATCGAACAGGTGCCGTAGCCGACCCAGAGCGGGCGCTCGGCATGACGGCGAGTACGCGCCGCCTCCATCAAGGTCAGCGGCTGGGTCGTCCCGATCACGGCCGCGACGTCGGCGACCTCGGCGCCTTCCGCGGCGGCGCAGGCGCCCGCGAGCACGTTGAGGAAACCGTGGTGGACGAAGCCGGTCTCCGGATCGGTGTGGCGCACGGCGTGGTGCAACCCGGCGGTGAGCTTGAACGGCAGCGCGCGGTCGCGGCAGGCGCAGATCACCGCGGCGAGTTCCATCGGAGTGGGGAACAGCTCTGCGGCCAGGCCCCCGGTGCGGAACTTCGCCGCGACCGGCTGGCCGGCGGCGCGTGCTTCGGCGACGGTGTCCAGAGCGCCCAGCAATCCCCAGGTCAGCGGAATCTCGGCGTATCCCATGAGGTCGTGCTCGGCGAGCATCGAGAGCAGCGCTCGCAAGCCCGGCTGGGGATCCTCGCCGCGTTTGGCGACGGCCGTCTCCACCTGTTGCACCGATATCCGGGGATCGCCCCCCGAGAGCGCGGTGGACAACTGGGATAAGGGGAGGTCGCCGATGACGCCGACCTCGATCCGCTCGTCCGCGCGTACCTGCGCGGCGGCTTCCTTCAAACCGGACGCCGGCAGCAGGAGCACTCCGACGAGAGCGGCGTACCAGGCGGAGCGGTGCTCTCTATGCCCGGTGACGGCCTGCGGCAGCGTCGCGTTGCCCGGCGGGAACACGGCGGCATCGTCGAGCAACCGCTTCAGGAGCGGTGGGACTGATGCGCTCGCCGCCGTTGACATGATCAGGCAATCTAGCGGATGCATTGCGGAGCGGACAAGTCTGTCCGATAATCGGACGATCGAGTATGCACAGCGGGCAATCTTGGGAGGTCACGATGCCGTACTACCGGAGCGTCGGGGAGATCCCGCGGAAGCGACATACCCAGTTCCGCCAGCCGGACGGCACGCTGTACGCCGAGGAGCTGATGGGCCAGGAGGGGTTCTCCTCCGACTCCTCGCTGCTCTACCACCGGTACCTCCCGACGGCGATCGTGGCGGCCGAGGCGTACGACCCGCCGGCCTGGAGCCGCGTGCCCAACCGCCCGCTGAAGCCCCGCCACCTGCAGACGCACAAGCTGGAAGTCGGCGGCGCCGACGCGGTCACCGGCCGGCAGCACCTGCTCGCCAACGACGACGTACGCATCTCCTACGTGGTCGCCGATACCCCGTCTCCGCTCTACCGGAACGCCGTCGGCGACGAGTGCCTCTACCTGGAATCCGGCCGAGCCGTCTTCGAGACCTCGTTCGGGCTGCTCGAAGCGGGCGAAGGCGACTACGTGATCATCCCGACTTCGGTGATCTACCGCGTGGTGCCGATCGGCGCGCCGGTCCGGATCCTGGCGATCGAAGCGACCGGGCACATCGGCCCGCCCAAGCGCTACCTCTCCGTCCGCGGCCAGTTCCTGGAGCACTCGCCGTACTGCGAACGAGATGTCCGAGGCCCGTCCGCGCCGCTGCTCGTCGACGAGACCGAGGTCGACGTCCTGGTCCAGCATCGGCGCGGATGGACGAAGTTCACCTACGCGCACCATCCGTTCGACGTGGTGGGCTGGGACGGGCACCTCTACCCGTGGGCGTTCTCCATCCACGACTTCGAGCCCATCACCGGCCGGATCCACCAGCCGCCGCCCGTACACCAGACCTTCCAAGGCCCGAACTTCGTGATCTGCTCGTTCGTCCCGCGCAAGGTCGACTACCACCCGCTGGCGATCCCGGTGCCGTACAACCACCACAACGTCGACTCCGACGAGATGCTCTTCTACACCGGCGGGAACTACGAGGCTCGGCGCGGCTCCGGCATCGAACAGGGTTCCATCTCGCTGCACCCGTCCGGCTTCACCCACGGGCCCCAGCCCGGTGCGGCCGAACGCGCGATCGGCGCGGACTACTTCGACGAACTGGCCGTCATGGTCGACACGTTCCGGCCCCTCGACCTGTGCGACGCCGGACTCGCTTGCGAAGACGACGCGTACGCGTGGACGTGGGCTCGGCCGGGGGCTGCTCGGCCGGACGGCGCCGGCTGACGCTCGTCGCTCTTGCCGGATCGCTGTGCCCGCTGCGGATCGCTGTGCCCGCTGCGGATCACAGTTATGCATGCTTCCCGAGCGGTTCTTAGCCTGCGTAACCGTGATCCGCAGGTAACTCCGCGCGGCTCGCGGGAGCGGGAGTCAGGAGGGCGACCGCAACCGCCGCCAGCCCTTCGGCCCGGCCGGTGAAACCGAGCCCGTCCGTGGTCGCGCCGGACAGGGTGATCGGTGCGCCCGCCGCTTCGGAGAGCACTTTCTCCGCTTCCGCCCGGCGCTTGCCGATCCGCGGGGCCACTCCGATGACCTGCACGGAGACGTTGCCGATCTCGAATCCGGCGGCTCGGACCAGCCGGGCTGCCTCGGCCAGGAGTGTCACGCCGGCCGCGCCCCGGAACTCGGGCCGGTCGACGCCGAAGTTCGCGCCGAGATCGCCCAGCCCGGCCGCGGTGAACAGCGCGTTGCAGGCCGCGTGGGCGGCGACGTCGCCGTCGGAGTGCCCGTCGAGGCCACGCTCGCCGGGCCAGTGCAACCCGGCGACCCAGCACTCGCGGTCTTCGCCGAACGCGTGGATGTCAGTGCCGATGCCGACCCTCACGGGGCCACCTCCGCCGTCAGTAGTGCTTCGGCGATGATCAGATCGACCGGCCGGGTGATCTTGAGGGCCAGCTCCGACCCCGGTACGCAGTGCACCGGCAGGCCGAGCCGCTCCACCATCCCGGCGTCGTCGGTATGCTCACCGCCCGCTTCCGCGTGTGCCTTGACCAGCACCTCACGCCGGAAGCCCTGCGGAGTCTGCACGGCTCGCAGCTCGCTGCGGTCGACGGTCGCGGCGACGTCTCCGTTCGAGTCGACGCGCTTGATCGTGTCGACCACCGGAAGCACCGGGATGACAGCGCCGTGCCCTGCGCGTACCGCTGAGGCGACGGCGTCGACCAGCTCCGGCGGGGTGAGCGCCCGAGCGGCGTCGTGGACGAGCACGATGTCGATCCCCTCAGGGACCACGGCCAGGGCCCGGGCGACGGAGTCCTGACGGCTGGCTCCCCCGGCCACCACGACCAGGTCCGCGTCGACCCCCGTCAGCAGTTCTCGGACCTCGCTGACGAGGTGCGGGGGAGCGGCGACGACGATCAACCGAACCGACGCCGCGGCGGCCGCCCGCTTGACCGCGTGTACGAGCAATGATTCGCCGCGCAGTTCACGTAGCGCCTTGGGAACGTCGCCACCGAGCCGTACACCGGCCCCCGCGGCGGGAACGAGAACCGCGGCATCACCACTTGATGTGGTGATGCCGCGGTCTGCGAGTTTTTCGATCACGGGGGTGTTATGCCTCGTGCAGCACCTTGTCGAGCAGAACCTCAGCCTCGTCCTTGGTGCTCCGCTCGGCGAGAGCCACCTCGCCGACGAGGATGTCGCGAGCCTTCGCGAGCATGCGCTTCTCTCCGGCCGAGAGGCCACGCTCGCGCTCGCGCCGCCAGAGGTCTCGCACGACCTCGGCGACCTTGAGCGGATTGCCGGAGGCCAGCTTCTCCAGGTTCGCCTTGTAACGCCGCGACCAGTTGGTCGGCTCCTCGGTGTGCGGAGCTCGCAGGACATCGAAGACCTTGGTCAGGCCCTCTTCTCCAACGACCTCGCGCACGCCGACGATCTCGGCGTTCTCAGCGGGGACGCGCACCGTCAGATCGCCTTGAGCGACACGAAGGACGAGGTACTGCTTTTCCTCACCCTTGATGATGCGAGTCTCGATAGCCTCGATGAGTGCGGCCCCGTGGTGGGGGTAGACAACGGTCTCGCCGACACTGAAAACCATAGGTACGAAACCCCTTTCGCTGTGTCTAGGGTAACACGGCTCCGCACTGATGTCCCACCCTGCGTCTCACCGTTAGCGCAGCTCACAGTGCCTGTAATAGTGAGCACTCCGGCTTGCGGGATCCGCGAAGAAGAGGCATGACGACCGGTTTAGGTGGGTATCCCAAGGATGCCAGAGGAGCCGTTGGTGACGGAGAGTGCCCGGTAGTTGACTGAAAGTCCCGAACGTCGAGGCGAAGAAC
This sequence comes from Hamadaea flava, assembly GCF_024172085.1. Lineage (NCBI taxonomy): Bacteria > Bacillati > Actinomycetota > Actinomycetes > Micromonosporales > Micromonosporaceae > Hamadaea > Hamadaea flava. The sequence continues at coordinate 4,573,707 of NZ_JAMZDZ010000001.1, forward strand.
GTCTGGCGCTCGGCCGCCCGCAGCGGCACACTGAAAGCCACCATGCAGGAGGAGTCCGGGGCGATGGGCACGCTGGGGAACGGGCTTCCCGACCTTCCACCCGAATGGGGCGAGGTCGTGATCCCGGACGATCCGGCAGAGCTCGATGAAGAGGCCGAGATCGTCCGTCGCGAACTGCGCCGGGCCGCCCGCCGGGCCCGCCGGGCCGAGCGGATGCGAGTCTGGCGCCGCCGCCTGCACCTGCCTGAGCAGATCGACGATCCGGACGAGCCGTCCGCGCTTCTCCCGCTGCTGATCCTGGCCATCGCCGTGCTGATCACCCTGGTCGGTCTCATCGCGGTCACCTGGAGCGGGGTGATGTCGCCCCGGGACAACCCGACCCCGATGCCGGCCAAGAGCGTGCCGCCGACCGGTAACACCGTCGTCACAGCCTCCGCCACGGCCTCGACGTCCACGGGCGCCAGTCCGTCGGTCGCCGACGTTTCGGCCACGGCGAGCGCCTCGGTGATCGCCACCTCGGCGAGCGCCGCCTCGGTCAGCCCCCCACCGAGCACTTCATGAGCGCGGGGAGCACCGGGAGCGCGCTATGGCCCGTCTCGGCGTTGCTGCGCTGCTGCCATCCCGCTCCCGTCGCTGCCGTCACCATCCTGAGCGGCCTCATCGCGTACGCGGTGGGGCACCGCACGGCCGGGGTGCTTCTCGTCGCCGGGGTGGTCGGGACGAGTCAACTGGCCGTGGGCTGGGCCAACGACGCGATCGACGCCGACCGGGACCGGGCCGTACGCCGTGCCGACAAGCCGCTGGCCCTCGAATGGCCCCAGGGCCGGCCGTGGGTCGCCACCGCCGCCCTGATCGCCTCACTCGCCATGATCGCCTTGGCCGTCTCGTCCACACGTCCCCTGGCGGCCGGCGCGGCCGTCGTCGGGCTGGTCAGCGCCCAGCTCTACAACTGGCCGCTCAAGGGCACCGTCTTCTCGATCGTCCCGTACCTGGTGTCGTTCGCCGCGATCCCGATGTTCATCATCGCCGCCGTCCCAGCCACCCCGCCGGGACAGCTGGTGGTAGCCGCGGCCTGCTTCGGCGGGGCGGCTCATCTGCTCAACGCCGTCCCCGATCTGGAGATGGATGACGCGACCGGCGTACGCGGGCTGCCGCAGCGCCTCGGCGAGTCCCGCTCCCGTGCCGTCGGCGCCATCCTTACTGGCCTGGCCGTATTTGCACTCCTCTAACTCCGCCTGAGCGGATGGGCGGGTCGGCGAAGGCAGCGGATCTCCGCCAACTAGTCTGTCGAAGGAATTGCGCCCGTAGACCGGCCGTCGCCGGCCCCCCTGAGCGCACAGCCTTCATGGGTCTGAGGAGGACCGACGTGACGCGCGTGACTGAGCTCCCCGCCCGGTTCGCCCGGAAGAGCACGGGCCGGGCCATCGCGCTCGCCGCCCTGGCCGCGGCGACCACCGCCCTGGGCGCGTGCAGCGCCGGACAGGTCACGCAGACGGCGTACATGGCGCCCGCGGTGCCTGGCGTGAACCAGACGTTCTACGTGAACAGCAGCAACCCCGCGACGCAGGGCGGCAGCATCGCGCTCCGCGATCTCGCGGTCGTCTACGACACCAACAAGGGGTACGCCAAGGGCGGCTCGGCCCAGCTGCAGGTCGGCATCTTCAACGACACCCCGCAGCCGCTGAAGGTCGCCGTCACCGCGCCCGGTGCAGCCGCCTCGGTGACCGTGGGCAAGGGCGGCGCGTCCGCTCAGCCCACCGAGTCCCCGTCCCCCACGGCCACCGCAAGCCCGACGGCCACCGGCACGGCCAGCCCGACCGCGACCGGGTCGGCCAGCCCGAAGGCGAGCCCGTCGGCGACCAGTGCCGCACCCAGCGGCCCGGCCACCTTCACGATCCCGTCGGGCGGCTTCGTCTCCTTCGGCCAGGGCGAGGGCCAGTCGCTCGTCCTGCAGGGCCTGACCGAGGCACTCAAGCCCGGCGACCTGGTCCGCAGCGTCGCCTTCCAGTTCACGGTGGGCACCGACCTGCAGCTCAACCAGACGCCCGCCTCGCCGGCGGCCGACGCGGCCCCGACGGCGCGCCCGAACGACTCCTGCGTCTTCGCCAATGGCCAGGCCATCTGCCGGGTGCCGCTGTCGAACCCGCTCTCGCCGCAGCCCCGCGGGTCGATCGAGGTCAAGCACGAGTAGCACCTTTCGCTGAAACGAGGGCGGGCCCGGTCGGGTCCGCCCTCGTTTGTCGTAAGGGGACGCTACGGTTCTCGACGTGACCCGACCGACCAAGGCGCCGGCGAAGGCTCCCCGGCCCGCGTTCCTCTGCGACGCCTGCGGCTACCAGCCGCCGAAATGGGTGGGCCGCTGCCCGGAGTGCGGCGAGTGGGGCTCGGTCGTGGAGTCGGCCCCGGCCGCGGCCGCCCCGATGGCGTTGCGCCAGATCTCGCCGCGCATGCCCGGCGAGCCCGCCCGGCCGATCGCTGAGATCAGCCCTGTTCCGGCCCGAGCCGTCCCGACCCATGTCAGCGAGCTGGATCGCGTACTGGGTGGAGGTCTGGTGCCGGGCGGCGTCGTGCTGCTCGCCGGCGAGCCTGGGGTCGGCAAGTCCACGCTGCTCCTCGACGTGGCCCAGCAATGGGCCGTCCACTCCGGGAGCAATTCGCTGGTCGTCAGCGGCGAAGAGTCGGTCAGCCAGGTCCGGCTGCGGGCCGAACGGATGCAGACCCTCCACGAGCGCCTCTACCTGGCGGCCGAGACCGATCTCGCGGCGCTGCTCGGCCACGTCGACGCGGTCCGGCCCGGCCTGCTCATCGTCGACAGTGTCCAGACCTTCTCCTCGCCCACCTCCGACGGCGTACCGGGCGGCGTCACCCAGGTCCGGGCGGTGACCGCAGCGCTGATCGCGACGGCGAAGGAGCGCGGCATCGCGACGATCCTCGTGGGCCACGTCACCAAGGACGGCAACGTCGCCGGACCGCGCGTCCTGGAGCACCTGGTCGACGTCGTGCTGCAGTTCGAGGGGGACAAGCACTCCTCGCTCCGGCTCATCCGGGGGCTCAAGAACCGGTTCGGCAGCGTGGACGAGGTCGGCTGCTTCGAGATGCACGAGACCGGCATCGCCTCGCTGCCCGATCCCTCAGGGCTGTTCATGACCAGGCATGCCGAGCCCGTGCCCGGCACTTGCTGCACCGTGGTGATGGAGGGCCGCCGCGCGCTGGTCACCGAGGTCCAGGCGCTGATCGGCGCGAGCCCGGCCAACGGCTCACCCCGGCGGACCGTCTCCGGCCTCGACTCGGCCCGGCTGGCCATGCTGCTTGCCGTGCTGGAACGCCGAGGCCCGGGCAAGGGTCTGCACGAACGCGAGGTGTTCGCCTCGACCGTGGGCGGCATCAAAGTCACCGAGCCTTCGGTCGACCTCGCCATGGCGCTGGCCATCGCGTCGGCCAAGGTGAACCTCGCCACCGTCCCCAACCTCGTGGCCGTCGGCGAGGTCGGCCTGACCGGGGAGATCCGGCGGATCGGCAACGTCTCGCAGCGCCTCGCCGAGGCCGCCCGCCTGGGTTTCACCGTGGCTTTGGTGCCGGCCGGCTGCGCGCCCGCCAAGGGAACGGGCCCGGCCGGTCTGAAGGTGCACGAGGTCGCGGATCTACCGGAAGCCCTCAAGATGTCGGCGCTGCTCGCCGCCGAGCGAACCCCGTAGACTGTGGCCGTGCCGAGCGAACGCGAACCGAGCTGGAACGCCATGGGTGGCGATCCGATCCGGGCCACCCTCGCCCGGATGGCCCCGGGCACCCCGCTGCGCGACAGCCTCGAACGCATCCTCCGGGGGCGGACCGGTGCGCTGATCGTGCTCGGTCACGACAAGACGGTCGAGTCCATCTGCACCGGCGGTTTCCCGCTCGACGTGGAGTTCTCCGCGACGCGGCTCCGCGAGCTGTGCAAGATGGACGGTGCCGTCGTCCTGTCGACGGACGGCACCCGCATCCTGCGCGCCGCGGTCCACCTGATGCCCGACCCCTCCATCCCGTCCGAGGAGTCCGGCACCCGGCACCGCACCGCCGAGCGGGTGGCCAAGCAGACCGGCTTCCCGGTCATCTCGGTCAGCCAGTCCATGCGCATCATCGGGCTCTACATCAACAGCACCCGACACGTCCTCGACGACTCGGCCGCCATCCTCTCCCGGGCCAACCAGGCCCTGGCCACGCTGGAGCGCTACAAGCTCCGGCTCGACGAGGTCAGCGGCACGCTGTCCGCGCTCGAGATCGAGGATCTCGTGACGGTACGCGACGCGTTGGCCGTCGTGCAGCGCCTGGAGATGGTCCGCCGGATCTCCGACGAGATCGCGGGTTACGTGGTGGAACTGGGCACCGACGGCCGGCTGCTGTCGCTCCAGCTCGACGAGCTGATGGCGGGCGTCGACGCCGACCGCACCCTCGTGATCCGCGACTACCTGCCGACCGGCCGCAAGGCGCGTACGGCGGATGAGGCGCTGGTGGAGTTGGACATGCTCAGCGCCACCGAGCTGATCGACCTCGTGGCGGTCGCCCGCGCGATGGGCTACCCGGCTTCCACCGAGGCGCTCGACGCCGCCGTCAGCCCGCGCGGCTTCCGGCTGCTCGCCAAGGTCCCCCGGCTGCCCGGGGCGGTCGTCGACCGGCTCGTCGACCATTTCGGCAGCCTGCAGCGGCTGCTCGGGGCGACGGTCGAGGATCTCCAGGCGGTCGACGGGGTGGGCGACGCCCGCGCCCGAGGCGTACGCGAAGGGCTGTCCCGCCTCGCGGAGGCGTCCATCCTGGAGCGTTACGTCTGACGCCTCACTTGATGGTGAGGGTGACCCCGTCGCTCAGCTTCGTGCCGACCCGGCCGACGACCTGATACTTACCCGGATCGGGCGCCGGCCCGGTCGGCGTACGCTTCGCCGTCGTGCTGCACGAGGTGCTGAGCTTGCCGTTCCACTCGACGTTGAACGACACCTCCAGCCCCTGCTGGAAGGTGTGCACGTTCGTGCCCCGGGGCGGGTCGCAGTCGTCCGAGGACCAGATCTTCTCCGCGCCCTGAACCACCCGCAGCTCCTGCAGGTCCGGGCCGATGTCACGGGTGCAGGTCCGGTTGGACACGTTCTTGATGTACAGGTAGATCAAGACGCTGGCGCCCCGGTTGACGCTGGTCTGAACCGGCTTCGCGGTCACCTTCAGCTCGGCGTCCGTGCACGCGCGCGGGTCCACGGGTTCGTCGCTGGCCAGCGCGGTCTGGGTCGGCGCGGCCGAGGCGGACGGGCTCGCCGTCGGGGAGACCTCGTTGGCGGGGACGTTGTTCCCCGTCGCCGCGGCGCTGGGGCTCCTCGTCGAACTGGGATTGCCCGACGCCGAGGTTTTAGGGCCCGACGTGCACGCGTATGAGACGAGGAGTGCGACGATCAGCACGCCTCCGAGCACTACCGCGCGCCGACGCCAATAGACAGCGGCCGGCAACGGACCCACCGTGAGTCTCATAATGCCCACACGCTAATGCCAGGGCGCTCCTGCGCAAAGCGCCGACACACCACCGGACGGCCGACAGTCACAAGTAGACCTTGCGCTGATAGAGGGCGTGCGCGCCGCTGACCCGGTCCAGGAACAGCAGGCCGGCACAGTGGTCGATCTCGTGCTGGAGCGCGCGAGCCTCGAAGGCGTCGGTCGTGAGCGTGATCTTCGCGCCGGTACCGGGCGCCTCCCCCACCACGACGACGCGGCTGGCTCGTTTGACGTCCCCGGTCAGATCGGGCACCGACATGCAGCCCTCGCGGCCGGGCCGCCAGCGGGTGGACTCGACGATCTCGGCGTTGGCCAGGGCGTACGCCCCGTGCACCGTGTTGCTCTTCGGATGCCCGGTCACGTCCACGACGAACAGCCGGGCCGAGACGCCTACCTGCGGCGCGGCCAGCCCGACACACCCGGGGGAGACCCGCATCGTCGCGAACAGGTCGGCGGCGAGGCGTACCACCTCGGGATCGGTCGGGTCGACCAGCTCACCCGGTCGCGCCAGCGCCGGATGAGGTGCGGTCAGCACCGGCCGGACGGCGCCCTCGACGCCCAGCGACTCGTAGCGGGCCAGTTCGTTGTCGGAGGTCACAGCAGGTCCGCCTCGGTCCGCCGGAGCGTCACCTCGACGCCCAGTTCCTCGCTGACCTCGGCCAGCCGGGCGGCGACCGCCTCGGTGCTGTCCTTCGGTAGCTCGACCTCGGCCACCAGCACGTAGAGCGGCCCGACCAGCCGGGTCGACAGATCGGTGATGTTGCCGCCGGCCTCGGCCAGCGCCCGGGTCACCGCCGCCACGATGCCGAGCCGGTCGGCGCCGTGCACGCTCACCAGGTGGGGAACGCCGGCACTCGGGCTGTCCTCGTCCGCGCCGACCTCGCGTACGCCGACGAGCAGGCGACCGTCGGCGGTCAGCGGGCGCAGCGCCTCCTCGACCTGCCCGACGGACAGTTCTCCGGCGCAGATCAGAGTCATCGCGAAGTGCCCACGCAACCGGGTCATGGTCGAGTCGGTGAGGTTCGCCCCGAGCGTCGAGAGGACTCCGGCGACGTCGGCGACGATGCCCGGACGGTCGTGTCCGAGCACGGTGACGGCGAGTTCGGTCATCGGTGCATTGTGCTCCGTCCACCCTCCGGGACGGCACGTAGGGTGGGGGACATGCCGATCGCCGAGGTCGCTCTGGACTGGTTCGAGCGCAACGCCCGTGACCTGCCGTGGCGCGTACCCGGTGTGGGGGCGTGGCCGATCCTCGTCAGCGAGGTGATGCTCCAGCAGACGCCGGTCAGCCGCGTCCTGCCGGTCTGGACCGACTGGGTACGCCGCTGGCCCACCCCGGCTCATCTCGCCGCGGACACCGCCGCCGACGCCATCCGCGCCTGGGGCCGGCTCGGCTACCCGCGCCGGGCGATGCGGTTGCACGCCTGTGCGGCGGCGATCGTCGAACGCCACGACGGCGAGGTGCCCTCCCGGCTGGAGCAGTTGTTGGCGCTGCCCGGCATCGGGGACTACACCGCTCGGGCGGTCGCCGCGTTCGCGTACGGGCAGCGGCACCCGGTGGTCGACGTGAACGTGCGACGACTGGCCGCCCGCGCGGTCAGCGGGGCCGCCGAGCCCGGTCCCGCGACCACACCGGCCGATCTCGCCTTGGTCGAGGGGTTGCTGCCGGCCGAACCAGCGGTCGCCGCCCGCGTCAGTGCGGCGTACATGGAGCTGGGGGCAGTGATCTGCACGGCCCGTAACCAGAACTGCGCGGACTGCCCACTGACCAGCTCGTGTGCCTGGCTGGCCGCGGGGCGGCCGGCGAGCACCGGACCCTCGCGCCGACCCCAGGGGTACGCGGGCACCGACCGGCAGGTTCGGGGGTTGATCATGGCCGAGCTGCGGGGGAGCAGTGAACCGGTGCCGGGCGACCGCATCGCGGTGCTCTGGCATCTGCCGGAGCAACGCGACCGAGCCTTGGCCAGCCTGCTCGCCGACGGCCTGGTGACCAGGTCGGGCCGGGACCGCTTCGCACTTGCGGGCGAGACGCGGCAAGATTCGGTGATGAACACGGCGCGACTCGGTGATTAAAGTCGTCGCCTGATTGGTGGCGCTCAGCGCGCTACCAGCTTACGCTTCGCCCGTGAGCCCCCGCCGCAACCGTCCTATGTCGCACACCGGCCTCCGGCTGAGCATCGCCGCGTCCTTGGCGCTGCTCACCGCCGTCGTGGCCGCCTGCGGCAGCGGACCGTCGAAGCAGCCCACCTTCGTCCCGCCGCCGACCTCGGCGCCCGCCGGCGACGAGCCGACGCTCGATCCGACGCTGGAGGCTTCACCGTCGCCGTCGGACAGCCCGTCGGGCAAGCCGTCGTCCTCGCCGACCAAGCGGCCCAGCCCGTCGGCGAGCACGGTGAAGGATCTGGCCTGGTACACGAGCCGACTCCCGCAGTTCGGCCCACTGCCGCCGCCGGCGTCGGTCAACGTGGACGCCGGGACCAGTTCGCCGCTGTGGTTCAAGGTGCCGACGACGCAGAAGGTGGCCTTCCTGACCATCGACGACGGCGCGACGCGGCACCCGATGGCGTTGCAGCTGCTCAAGGCGTCCGGCGTACGCATCACCCTGTTCCTGACCCTGCAGTACGTCGAGGGGCACACCGACTACTTCAAGGCGCTCCAGGCGTCCGGGGCGGTGATCGAGAACCACACGATCACGCACACCTCCCTGAAGGGCAAGACGTACGCCTTCCAGCACCACGAGATCTGCGATGCGGCCGACCGGCTCGGCAAGCTCTTCGGCCGGCGCCCGACGCTGTTCCGCCCGCCGTACGGCAACTACGACGACACCACCCTCCAGGTCGCCCGGGAATGCGGGCAGAAGGTGGTCTTCTACTGGACCGAGACGGTCGACAAGGGCAAGGTCCGGTACCAGACCAGCAACCACACCATCCAGCCCGGGCACATCGTGCTGATGCATTTCCGGCCGGCGTACCCGGACGACTTCCTGGCGGTGCTGACCAAGATGAAGCAGTCCGGCGTTCAGCCCGCCCTGCTCGAGCAGTACGTCCAGGGATCGTGCGCCGGAGCGTGCGACGGCTGATCGAATCATGCAGAAAGGGCGGGCCCGCGGGCCCGCCCTTTCTTGTTTCGCGATCTATCAGGCAGCCGACTCGGTCGGCGCCGCGGCGACCGGAGTCGCCTCGGCATCCGCCTCGTGCTCGGTCTCCCGCGTCGATCCGAGGAAGACGAGCTTGGAGTTCTCGATGTCGGACGGGTCGCCTTCGCAGTCGACGACGACCTTCTGCCCGGACTTGAGCTCGTTGAACAGGATCCGCTCCGACAGCGAGTCCTCGATCTCCCGCTGAATGGTCCGGCGCAGCGGACGGGCACCCATCACCGGGTCCCAACCCTTCTTGGCCAGCCACCGCTTCGCGTTCCCGGTCAACTCCAGCGTCATGTCCTTGTTACGCAGCTGAGCCTCGATCCGCTTGATCATGATGTCCACGATCTCAAGGATGTTGTCCTCACTGAGCTGGTGGAACACGATCGTGTCATCAATACGGTTCAAGAACTCCGGCCGGAAATGGTTCTTCAGCTCGTCGTTGACCTTCTGCTTCATCCGCTCATAGTTCGAGTCCAGATCATTACTGGCCGCGAACCCCAACGACACCGCCTTGGCCACATCCCGCGTACCCAAGTTCGTCGTCAAGATGATCACCGTGTTCTTGAAGTCCACGATGCGCCCCTGACCATCGGTCAGCCGACCGTCCTCCAGAATCTGCAGCAACGTGTTGAACACATCCGGATGAGCCTTCTCGATCTCATCGAACAACACCACCGAGAACGGCCGCCGGCGCACCTTCTCCGTCAGCTGACCACCCTCGTCATAGCCCACATATCCGGGCGGGGCGCCAACCAGACGCGACACCGTGTACCGGTCATGGAACTCCGACATGTCCAGCTGGATCAGCGCATCCTCAGACCCGAACAGGAACTCCGCCAGAGCCTTCGACAGCTCCGTCTTACCGATACCCGACGGACCGGCGAAAATGAACGAGCCGCTGGGCCGCTTGGGGTCCTTCAAACCCGCCCGCGTACGCCGGATCGCCTTGGACACCGCCTTGACCGCGTCGATCTGACCGACGACCCGCTTATGCAGCTCGTCTTCCATCCGCAGCAGCCGAGCGGTCTCCTCCTCGGTCAGCTTGTACACCGGAATACCGGTCCAGTTCGCCAACACCTCAGCGATCTGCTCGTCGTCGACCTCACTCACCACATCGAGGTCGCCGGCCTTCCACTCCTTCTCCCGCTGAGCCTTCTGCTGCAGCAGCGTCTTCTCCTTGTCCCGCAGCTGCGCGGCCCGCTCGAAGTCCTGCGCGTCGATCGCCGACTCCTTGTCCCGACGCACCTGAGCGATCTTCTCATCGAAGTCCCGCAGGTCCGGCGGAGCAGTCATCCGACGGATACGCATCCGCGCCCCCGCCTCATCGATCAAATCGATCGCCTTGTCCGGCAGATACCGGTCAGAGATATACCGATCGGCCAGATTCGCCGCCGCCACCAACGCCGCATCGGTGATCGTCACCCGATGATGCGCCTCATACCGATCCCGCAACCCCTTCAGCATCTCGATGGTGTGGGCCACCGAGGGCTCGCCGACCTGGATCGGCTGGAAGCGCCGCTCCAGCGCCGCGTCCTTCTCCAGGTGCTTGCGGTACTCGTCCAGCGTGGTCGCGCCGATGGTCTGCAGCTCACCCCGGGCCAGCATCGGCTTGAGGATGCTCGCCGCGTCGATCGCGCCCTCGGCGGCGCCCGCGCCGACCAAGGTGTGGATCTCGTCGATGAACAGGATGATGTCGCCGCGCGTGCGGATCTCCTTGAGGACCTTCTTCAGGCGCTCCTCGAAGTCACCGCGATACCGGGAACCGGCCACCAGAGCGCCCAGGTCCAGCGTGTACAGCTGCTTGTCCTTGAGCGTCTCCGGCACCTCGCCCTTGACGATCTTCTGCGCCAGACCCTCGACCACCGTCGTCTTACCGACGCCCGGCTCACCGATCAGCACAGGATTGTTCTTCGTCCGGCGGGACAACACCTGCATGACCCGCTCGATCTCCTTCTCCCGACCGATCACGGGGTCGAGCTTGCCCTCCCGCGCCGACTGGGTCAGGTTACGACCGAACTGGTCCAGCACCAGGCTCGTCGACGGCGCGGTCTCGCCCGTCGCGCTGGTTCCGGCGGCCGCCGGCTCCTTGCCCTGGTAGCCCGAGAGCAGCTGAATGACCTGCTGCCGGACCCGGTTGAGGTCGGCACCGAGCTTCACGAGCACCTGGGCGGCGACGCCCTCGCCCTCGCGGATCAGCCCGAGCAGGATGTGCTCCGTGCCGATGTAGTTGTGGCCGAGCTGCAGCGCCTCCCGCAGGCTCAGCTCCAGCACCTTCTTGGCGCGGGGGGTGAAGGGGATGTGGCCGCTCGGGGCCTGCTGGCCCTGACCGATGATCTCCTCCACCTGCTGGCGGACACCCTCCAGCGAGATGCCGAGACTCTCCAGCGCCTTCGCCGCGACGCCCTCGCCCTCGTGGATCAGGCCGAGCAGGATGTGCTCGGTTCCGATGTAGTTGTGGTTGAGCATCCTGGCCTCTTCCTGGGCCAGAACCACCACCCGACGCGCTCGGTCGGTGAACCGCTCAAACATCTCCGAGCTCCTCACGTTTACCGCGCTTCGCGGCTTTCTCATCACTCTATCGCTGACCGCCGACACCGCTGGGGTCCGCTGACCGTCGGTCTGGTCACCGTTGTGTATCCGGTTGGTCACTTTCCGTCTATGACAAAGCGGCCTGGACAGGGGTATTACCCCCGCCGGCCGCCGTTGCCACCGACGTATGAGCCAACCTCACTCAACACTGCGGTGTTCCATGCCCGCACCCTTGTACGCGGACAGCGAAATTCGCAGCTGAGTTCCGCGCGTCGCCCGCCCCGCCAGGCGGTCTGCCTGGGTTACTTGCCGCCCGCCTCGTGGTAGGCGTCGATGACCTTCTCCGGAACCCGGCCACGCGGCTTGACCTTGTGACCGTTCTTCGCCGCCCAGTCGCGTACGCGAGCGTTGAACTCCTTCTGCTCGGCCGCTGCCGCCGCCCGGCGCGCCGGAGCCACCCGCCCGGTCGGGGCGCGTCCGCTGACCTTGGACCCCGCCTCGATGTACGGCTCGAGGATCTCCTTCAGCTTCGCGTAGTTGGAGGGCCCGAGGTCGATCTCGTAGTTCGCGCCGTCCAGGCCGAACTTCACCGGACGCACGCCCTCTTCGGTCCCGTCCAGATCATCCTTGTAGACGACGATCTGCTGCCTCGCCATTACTTGCCTCCATCGCCGGGATTCCCGTGTCCAATGTACGTTGGAAGCAGCATAGCGATAATGCGTCGGAAATGGCCAAGGCCCGCTGTCGTTTCGTGATTTTCGCGTACCGCGAGAAATGCGATCCGGATCAAACGATTCGGCGATCGCCGTCGCAGTTGGTATTCGGCCGCTCGCTCCTGGTTCGCTGACCTGGTCAACACGGATCAGGCTGCCGTTCCAGCGCTCACAGGCGTACGCCGCCCGCCCGAACGGGCTCCGGGCGTACTCGTGGGATAGCCGTTCGACGGCCGGTCGACACTCGCCATTCACCGAAGGCGGCGCGGTTACGCTCATTCGAATCCGACGGTGGCGTACGCCGGTCGCCGCGCCGGTCGCCCGTTCGGCCCGGCGGATTCTTGTCGACGAGAATCGGCGATGCCCTCGGGAAAAGGGAGCCAATAACGCAGTACGCCCACCGGCGAATTCCCAGGCCAACCAATTTCGGCGACTTTGGGACCGGAGCTAGAGGTTGCGGTCGAAGATCATTCGGAGGCCGATCAGGGTGATCATCGGCTCGTGGTGGGTGATCGTCCGGCATTCGCCCACGACGACTGGGGCCAGTCCGCCGGTCGCTATGACGGCCGTCACCGGCCCGAGTTCGCCGATCATCCGCTCCACGATTCCGTCGACCTGTCCGGCGAAGCCGTAGACCACCCCGGACTGGAGGCATTCCACGGTGTTCTTGCCGATGACCTTGGGCGGCTTGATCAGCTCGACCTTGCGGAGCTGGGCGGCCCGGGCGGCGAGCGCCTCGACGGAGATCTCGATCCCGGGGGCCAGTACGCCGCCCAGGAACTCCCCCCGTTCGCTCACCGCGTCGAAGTTGGTCGAGGTGCCGAAGTCGACGACGATGGCCGGCCCGCCGTAGAGGGTGTGGGCGGCCAGCGTGTTGACCACCCGGTCGCTGCCGACCTCTTTGGGGTTGTCGATGGCCAGTTGGACGCCGGTTTTCACACCGGGCTCGACGATCACGGTCGGGATGCCGCCGTAGTACCGCGTGAGCATGGTCCGCAGCGACCGCAGCGCCGCCGGGACGGTCGAGCATGCGGCCACGCCGGTGATCTCGACGTTGTCCCCGGCGAGCAGCCCGCGGAACATCAGACCGAGTTCGTCGGCGGTGTTGCGGGCGTCGGTCTTCACCCGCCAGGAGTGGACGATCTTGTCGCCCTCGAAAGTGGCGAGCACCGTATTGGTGTTACCGATGTCGATACACAGCAGCAAGGTCAGCCCCGAGGTCGCAGATCCAACGCGATGTCCACGATAGGGGACGAGTGGGTCAGGCCACCGACGCTGAGGTAGTCGACGCCGGTCTCGGCGTACTTGCGGGCCACCTCCAGCGTCAGGCCGCCGGTCGCCTCCAGCTCCACCCGCTCGCCCACCGCCACCACGACCTGCCGGAGCAGGTCGGGCGCCATGTTGTCCAGCAGCAGGAAGTCGGCCCCGGCGTCGGTCGCCTCGACCGCCTCGGCCAGCGTCGTGACCTCCACCTGCACCGGAACGTCTGGGGAGGTCTCGCGTACCCGCTGGTAGGCCGCGGTGATCGAACCCGCCGCGAGCTTGTGGTTGTCCTTGATCATCGCGACGTCGTAGAGGCCCATGCGCTTGTTCGTGCCGCCGCCCGCGCGGACCGCGTACTTCTCCAGGACGCGCAGGCCCGGCGTGGTCTTGCGGGTGTCGAGCACGGTCGCGGTGGTCCCGGTCAGCTCGTCGGCCCAGGCCCGCGTGTGGGTCGCCACCCCGGACATCCGGCACAGCAGGTTGAGCGCGGTCCGCTCGGCCATCAACAGCACGCGGGTGGGACCGCTCACCGTGGCCAGCACGTCGTCGCGGGTCACTCGCGCGCCGTCTCGCGCGATCAATTCCACACTTGTACGCACACCGCCCGAATCCTCGATCACCAGTGCTTCGACCTCTTCGAAGACGGCGGCGGCGACGTGCAGTCCGGCGACCACGCCGACTGCTCGGGCGACGACGTCCCCGGTGTCGGTCTGGTCGGCCGGGATGGTGGCGAAACTGGTGACGTCCGTCCAGGTGGGACCGAGATCCTCCAGGAGCGCGGTCTGGACGATGCGCTGGACCTCACCCGGGTCCATGCCTTCGGCGCGGAGCGCCCGCGCGGTCTGTTCCCTCATCGCATGGGCTCCCAATCGTCGGTGACGCCGCCGTCGGCCAGCCGGGCCAGCAGATGTCCGCGCCAGCTCTCCTCGGCCTGGGGGTGGTCTTCGCGCCAGTGGCAGCCGCGCGTCTCCTCCCGCAGCGAGGCCGCCCGGACCAGGGCGGACGCCACGGTGAGAAGGTTGGTCAGCTCCCAGCCGTCGGTGCCGCGCCGGGGCGTACGCGTGGCGAGTTCGGCGAGCACCGCCTGGGCCTCGGCCAACCCCGCCGCCGTACGCAGGACGCCGGCGCCCCGGGACATGGCCAGCTGCAGGTTGGCCCGCCAGGTCGCCTCGCCCTCGGACGACGGCGGTTCCCCGCCGGGCACCTCGTGCGCGTTGACCGGATCGGCGAAGTCCGGCTTCTCGGCCGCGATGTCGGCGGCGATCCGGCGGCTGAAGACGAGCCCTTCGAGCAGGGAGTTCGAGGCGAGCCGGTTGGCACCGTGCACCCCGGTGCAGGCGACCTCGCCACAGGCGTACAGGCCGGGGATGGAGGTGCGCCCGTGCAGGTCGGTCCGGACCCCGCCGCTGGCGTAGTGCGCCGCCGGGGCGACCGGGATCAGGTCCTGCGCCGGGTCGACGCCGGCCGCCCGGCAGTACGCCGTGATCGTCGGGAACCGCTCGGTCACCCGCTCGACGTGCCGGGCGTCGAGGTAGACGTGCTCGGCGCCGCTCGCCAGCAGTTGCCGATGGATGCCCTTGGCGACGATGTCGCGGGGGGCGAGTTCGGCCAGTTCGTGCTGCCCGACCATGAACCGCTTGCCGTCGCCGTCGACCAGGTACGCCCCTTCGCCGCGCAACGCCTCAGAGACCAGCGGCTGCTGGGCCGAGCCGCTGCCGCGCAGGTAGAGCGCGGTCGGGTGGAACTGGACGAACTCCAGATCGGTGACCGTCGCCCCGGCCCGCAGCGCGAGCGCGACGCCGTCACCGGTGGACACGACCGGATTCGTGGTGGCGGCGAAGATCTGGCCCATGCCGCCGGTGGCCAGCACGACCGCGCGAGCGTGGATGGCGCCGACGCCGTCGGGCCGGCCCTCGCCGAGGACGTGCAAGGTGATGCCGCAGGCCCGGCCGGTCGAGTCGCGCAGCAGGTCGAGGACGAGCGCGTGCTCGACGAGGCGGATCCAGGGATCACGGTGCACCGCCGTGTGCAGTGCTCGCTGGACCTCGGCCCCGGTGGCGTCGCCGCCCGCGTGGACGATCCGGTTCGCGTGGTGGCCGCCTTCGCGGGTCAACATCAGCGAGCCGTCCGGGTTGCGGTCGAACTGGGTACCCCAGCGGATCAGTTCGCGTACGCGATCGGGGCCCTCGGTGACCAGCACCTCGACGGCGGCCGGGTCGCACAGGCCGACCCCGGCGACCTTGGTGTCCTCCGCGTGGGCGGCCGGACTGTCGAACGGGTCGAGGACCGCCGCGATCCCGCCTTGGGCCCAGCGCGTCGACCCGTCGTCGATGTTGACCTTGGTCACGACGGTGACGTGCAGGCCCGCCTCACGCAGGTGCAGGGCGGTGGTGAGCCCGGCGACGCCCGATCCGATCACGACGACGTCGGTCGACTCGGCCCAACCGGGCTCGGGAGCGGGCAACCTCGCGGGGAGCCCGACAGTGTCTGGCATAAGGACAGTCAACCGTTCCCCGGACGTTTCCACCACGGAAACGTAAGCGCGGTCACTGACCGCACTTCTGGCCGCTCGCCCGAGAGCTCCCGGGCGTGTCCGTTGACATGCTGCGGCCTAGGCGTAGTGGATGGGCAGGGCCTTCGCGCCCGCACCCTTGATCGACTTCGTCTTGGTGTCCGGGGAGAACCAGGCGTAGCAGCGGACCTTGTGGTCGCCGTCGGCGAATTCGGCCGCCGTCATCGGGTCCCAGAACACGCCGGTGCGGTACTTCATGTCGCTGGAGTACTTCATCCCCACGTACGCGGCGATCCGCTGGTGGCACGCCTTGATCATCTTCGTCCGATCGTTGGCGGCGGCGAAGCCGGCCACCACGATCGAACCGACGTACTCCGCGTTGTGCTTCGCGGTGCAGGCCACCGGGGTGACGCTCTTGCCGCTGGCGTAGCTGAAGCAGCCGAGACGGATCGGCGACCCCGGCTTGGTCAGCTCGCCCTTCAACGACCCGGTGTGGGTGGTCTCCTCACCGAAGACCTGCTCCAGGGTGATCAACTCGCAGCGGTACCAGTGCGCGCCGCCGGTCCAGGCGGCGGCGGTCGGCAGGGTCAGCCCGAACCAGAGCTTGCCGTCGTGCCAGTCGCCGCCGACGAACTCGTTGACCTTGGTCTCGCAGGTCCGCGCCAGCTTGAGGTACTCGGCGGTCCCGCTCTTCGGCGGCGAGGTCAGGGCGTCGTCGGTGCCGACGTAGACCGTCTCGGTCATGTGCGACTGCGCGCAGTCGACCGGCTGGTAGCTGCTGCGATAGCCGGTGGCGGCGTACGCCGAGTGGCAGGTGTCCGCACTGGGAGTGAAGCCGTCCGGGGCGGGGAGCGCCGCCCACTGGTCGGTCAGGTTCCCGTCGACCCCGTCCGGCAGACCGCAGCCGGTCAGCCCCAGGACAGCGGCGCCCGCCAGCGCCACGGTCGCGATCCAGCGCCGCATCGTCATCTCCCCAAGTCCCCGTTCCGATGTCTCGGAGTGCGGAGCTTACGACATGACAGCGCTTCACGTTGCCCTTGACAGGAGCGAGCTTTTGAGAGTTACTCTCAAAACATGGCTACTCTCACTTCGGTGCGCCGATCGCGCTGGTGGATTCTGGCGGTCCTGGCGTTGTCCGTCCTGGTCATCGGCCTGGACGGCACGGTGCTCAACGTGGCGCTGCCGACGCTGGCCGACGATCTCGACGCCGGCACCGACGATCTGCAGTGGATCGTGGACTCCTACATCGTGGTTTTCGCCGTAGCGCTGCTCCCGGCCGGGCTGCTCGGCGATCGGCACGGCCGCAAACGGTGGCTCATCGCCGGGCTGCTGCTGTTCGGCGCGGCCTCCGCCGTCGCCGCGTACGCCGAGAACGTGCCGCAACTGGTCGCGGCGCGGGCGGTCATGGGCCTCGGCGCCGCCCTGATCATGCCGCTGACCATGTCGGTGCTGCCCGTCGTCTTCGACCGGGCGGAACAGCCCCGGGCCATCGCCACCTGGTCGATCGCGGTCGCCCTCGGTGTACCGATCGGTCCGGTCCTCGGCGGCTATCTCCTCGATCATTTCCACTGGGGGTCGATCTTCCTGATCAACATCCCGGTCGTGGTGGTCGCCGTGCTCGCGGCCGCGGTCCTGCTCCCGGAGTCGCGGGATCCCCACGCACAACGGGTGGATCTCCCCGGAGCGGTGCTCTCGGTGGCCGGCCTCGGCGCCTTCGTCTACGGCGTCATCCTCGCGCCGGTCGACGGCTGGGCCACCGCCTTCCCGTGGGTCGCCGCCGGGGTGGTGGTCCTGGGGATCTTCTGGATCCGGCTCGGGCGGTCGGCGTACCCGTTGATCGACCGCAGGCTGTTCGCGGACCGGAACTTCCTGTGGGGTTCGCTGGCCGCCACGGCGGCGAGCTTCGCGATGATGGGCGTGCTGTTCGTGGTGCCGCAGTACCTCGCGGCGAGGATGCGATACGACGCGCTGGGCGTGGGTGTGCGGCTGCTGCCGATGATCGGGGGCCTGATCGTGGCCGCGCGCCTCGGGACCCGAGTGGCGGCTCGACTCGGCGCGCGAGTGGTGGTGTCGGCGGGCCTCGCGGTGGCGGCGGCCGGGCTCGGCCTGGGCGCGCTGACCGGGCGCGCCGACGGGTACGCCTGGACCGCGCTGTGGTTGACGGTGCTGGGCTTCGGCCTGGGGCTGTGCATGCCGTCGGCGATGGACGCGGTGCTGGCCAGCCTGCCCGAGGGCAAGAGCGGGGTCGGCTCGGGCGCGGTACAGGCGATGCGGCAGGTCGGCGGTGCGCTGGGGGTAGCGGCGCTCGGCAGTCTGCTCGCGGCGGTCTACACCGCGCGGCTGGACACCTCGGGACTGCCCCCGGCGGTCGCCTCCGCCGCCAAGGAATCGGTCCTGGCCGCGATCCGTGTGCCGAACCTCGACGCCGTGCCGGCCTTCCTGGCCGGGATGTCCGCGGTCCTCGCCGTCAGCGGTGCGGTCGCCCTGCTCGGAGCAGTGCTCTCCGCGCTGTTCCTGCCCGGCCGCCCCGTCACGACGGCCGTCCCTGGCGCAGAATCAGCACATGCCCGACTCGAGGTCTGACGTCCAACCGGGATTGCGCGAGCGGAAGAAGGCCAAGACGCGCAAGGCGATCCAGGAAGCGGCCATGCGACTGATCCGCGAACAGGGCTACGACGCCACCACCGTGGATCAGATCGCGGCCGCCGCCGAGGTCTCGCCGGCGACCTTCTTCCGATACTTCCCGACCAAGGAAGACGTGATCATCCAGGACGAGTACGACCCGATGTTCGTCGAGCGCTGGCACGAGCTGACCCCGGCCGGCTCGCCGATCGGTCGCATCCGGGAAGTCATCCGCAGCACGTTCACCGGCCTGCCCCGGCGCGACGTCGACGCCATCCGCGAGCGTACGGTGCTCATGTTCACGACGCCGCAGGTCAAGGCCCGGGTCTGGGACAACTGGCTCAACACCCAGCACGTGTTCGACGAACTCATCGGCGAGCACCTGGGGCTGCCGGTCTCGCATCCCCGCGTACGCGCGACGACCGGCGCGATGATGGGAGCCATCCTCGCGGTCTTCGAGACGTGGATCGCCGATCCGGAGAAGGACCTCGCCGAACTCGTCGACGAGGCCCTGTCCTATCTCGAAACCGGTCTCTGACCGTCGCTGATCACCGCGTCAGGCGCGGCCGCTCACGAGGTCGCCGACCATTCCGGGGACGGCCTCGGCCGGGTCGGCGCCCAGCTCGATGATCTTGTTGTCGGCGTCCACGTGGACCACCCGAGGCCGATACGTCCGCGCCTCGGCGTCGTCGAACTGGGCGTACGCGATCATGATCACCAGGTCGCCGGGGTGGACGAGATGCGCCGCTGCGCCATTGATGCCGATCACGCCCGAGCCCGGCGCGCCCTCGATCACGTACGTCTCGAGCCGGGCGCCGTTGGTGACGTCGACGATCGCGACCTTCTCGCCGGGCAGCAGGTCGGCCGCGGCCATCAGCTCGGAGTCGACCGTGACGGAGCCGACGTAGTGCAGGTCGGCCTGGGTCACCGTGGCCCGGTGGATCTTGGACTTGAGCATCGTGCGGATCATCGGTCACTCCCCAGGTGGATGTGCGTGTTGTCGATCAGGCGAGTGGTCCCGACGCGGGCCGCCACCAGCAGCCGCGCCTCGCCGGTCTCCGGGGCCGGGCCGAGGTCGGGGGCTCTCAGTTCCAGGTAGTCCGGCTGGACGCCGGTCAGCTCCGCACCCGCCGTGGCGAGCACGTCGCCGCCGGCGAGCGCCGCCTCCGCCCCGGCACGCAGTGCGCGGGACAGGGCCCGGGCCAGCGTCCGCTCGTCGGCGGAGAGGTAGCGATTGCGGCT
This sequence comes from Hamadaea flava, assembly GCF_024172085.1. NCBI lineage: Bacteria > Bacillati > Actinomycetota > Actinomycetes > Micromonosporales > Micromonosporaceae > Hamadaea > Hamadaea flava. The sequence continues at coordinate 4,593,238 of NZ_JAMZDZ010000001.1, forward strand.
GGACATCGCCAGGCCGTCCGCCTCGCGTACGGTCGGCACGCCGACGATCTCGACATCCAGATCCAGCGTCCGTGCCATCGCCTTGATCAGGGTGAGCTGCTGGTAGTCCTTCTCCCCGAAGAACGCCGCGTCCGCGCCGGTCAGGTGGAGGAGCTTGCAGACGACGGTCAGCACACCGGCGAAGTGGCCGGGGCGTACCGCGCCTTCCAGCTCGACGCCGAGCGGACCCGGGTCGATCAGGATCGACGGCTCGCCGTCTGGGTACATCACGTCGGGCGTGGGGGCGAAGACCAGGTCGACGCCCTCGGCGCGGCAGATCTCCAGGTCGGCGTCCAACGTCCGGGGGTAGCGCTGGAAGTCCTCGTTCGGCCCGAACTGCAGCGGGTTCACGAAGATCGTCGCGATGAGGAAGTCCGCGTGCTTGCGGGCCTCCCGCATCAGGGTGGCGTGCCCGTCGTGGAGCGCGCCCATGGTCATCACGACCGCGACCCGGCCGTCAGCGCGGCCGCGCGCGACCTCGAGGTCCGCGCGACTCGTCACGAGATTCATGAATGCACCGTCTCCGGCTTGCCGGCCAGCACGTCGAGCAGTGGCTCCGCGTCGGTGGGGCGCAGCCGTCCGACCGCGATCGCCCGGTCGGCGGTACGCCGAGCCAGCGCCAGGTACGCGGGGACCGAATCGGGGGCGACGGCGCCCATCGCGGCGACGTGCTTGGCGACCGTCCCCGCGTCACCCCGCGAGACCGGGCCGGTCAACGCGGCATCGCCGCTGGCCAGGGCGTTCTCCAAGGCCGCGCGCAGCAACGGTGCGAGCACCTTCTCGGGATGCGTGACGCCCGCGTCGCGGAGCCGATCGGCTGCCTCGTTGACCAGCGTCACCAGGTGGTTGGCCCCGTGCGCGAGGGCGGCGTGATAGAGCGGGCGATCCTGCTCGTCGATCCATTCGAGCTGCCCCTGCAGGTCGTCGACGAGATCGTGGGCGATGACGGCCAGCTCCGGCGGAGCGGTCACGCCGAAGGAGACGCCGTCGTCGAGCCGGGCCAGGTCGGCCGGCGTACCGGTGAAGGTCATCGCGGGGTGCAGCGCCAGCGGACGGGCGCCGACAGCGCGCGCCGGCTCCAGTACGCCCAGCCCGTGCGCGCCGGAGGTGTGCGCCACGACCTGACCGGGGTGCAAGGCGCCGATCCCGGCGAGCCCGGCCACCACGGCGGCCAGCGCGTCATCCGGTACGGCGATGATGAGCAGGTCATGAGCCTCGCGCGCGACCTGATCGGCCGGGAGGTTGCGAGCCTGCGGGAGAAGGGTGGCGATCCGGTGCTTGGCAGCGGCGGATACGCCCGAGGCAGCCACCACGTGGTGACCCGCGGCGGCCAGCGCCGCGCCCAGGATGGCGCCGACCCGTCCGGCGCCGATGACGCCGACGGTCAAACTGCGCGACTGTGCGCTCATAGACGATCCAGTCCTCGAAGGTGGGTACCGGTCGCCACCAGTATCACTGCTTGTCCCGGATGCTGGACAAGAGCTTGTGAACACTTTCACGGCCGGGCGGTACACCGGGTAAAACGCCCGATATGCCACTCCCGCATCCCGGATGAGACCGACACCACCCGGCCGCCCATCGGCGCTGGATCAGGGATCCGAGTCGAATCTTGCCCCAGGATTCGACCGAGATCCGTGATCCAGCGCCAAAGGACGACGCGAGGCCGCGCCGCGAAGGACGCGAGGCCGCGTCACCAGAGGGTCAGGCGTCGTAGTCGACGACGAGCTCCGCGGAGGTCGGGTGGGACTGGCAGGTCAGCACGTATCCGGCGGCCGTCTCGGCCGGGTCCAGGGCCCAGTTGGCCGCCATCTCGACCGTCCCGGAGACGACCCGAGCCCGGCAGGTCGAACAGACTCCGCCGCGGCAGGCGTACGGGAGTTCCGAGCGGTGCCGCAGGGCGGCGTCCAGCACCCGTTCGCCGCTGCCCATGGTGAACGACGTGGCGCGCCCGTCCAGCCGGATCTCCACCTGGACGTCTCCCGCGCCGGAGGGCGCTTCCGGCGGGGTGGGCACCGGGCCGACGTGGAACAGCTCCACATGCACCTGCGCCCCGGTCGCGGCGACCGTCGACCGCGCGCTCTCGACCAGGCCGAGTGGACCACACAGGAACCATTCGTCGACCGGCCCGACCACGGGCAACAGCTCGGTCACGAGGTCGGCGGTGATCCGGCCGTGCAGCGGCGCGCCCGGCTCCCGGGACAGCACGTGCAGCACTTGCAGCCGATCCGGGTAGCGGTCCTTGAGGTCGGCCAGCTCGTCGACGGCGAACGCGCTGCCCGACGTCCGGTTGGCGCAGATCACCGCGAAGGTGCTGCGCGGTTCGAGGTCGAGCGCGGCCCCGGCCAGGGAGAGCACGGGCGTGATCCCGGAACCGCCGACGATCGCACCGTACCGCCGCTTCCGGGCGGCCTCGAACGGGCTGGTGAACCGGCCCAACGGGGCGGAGACCGCCACTTGCATACCCGGTGCCAGGGACGCCGCGATCGCGGAGAACTCGCCGTCCGGCAGCAGGCGTACGCCGACCGACAACGAGCCCCGGGCGGCCAGGTCAGCCGGGGTCGAGCAGATCGAGTACGACCGCCGCAGCTTCTCGTCCAGCGTCACGTGCTGGCCGGCTTGGAACGCGAAGGCCGCACGCAGTTCAGCCGGGACGGCGAAGGTGATGACCACCCCGTCCGCGCAGGCCGGTTCGACGGCGCCGACGGTCAGCGTCTCGAATCTCACCTAAAACCGCCTTACATGGTCGAACGGCTCCAGACAGGACGTGCACCGCCAGATCGACTGGCATGCGGTCGGCCCGAACCGGCTGATCTCCTCGGTCCGCCCGGAACCGCAGCGCGGGCACACCGGCGCCAGGGTAAGCGCGACCGGTCCGGCCGTCGGCGGTGCGATGCCCGCTCGTTCGAGCGCCGCCCGCCCCGACGCCGTGATCATGTCGGTGCTCCACGGCGGGCTCAGCACCGTCACGACCTCCACCTCCGGGTGGCCGACCCCGGCCAGGGCGCTGCGGATGTCGTCCCGGATCGCGTCCATCGCCGGGCAGCCCGCGTACGTCGGGGTGATCTCCACGCGTACCGTCTGGTCCGGCTCGACCCGCACGGACCGCAGGATGCCCAGCTCGGCGATGGTGACCACGCGCAGCTCGGGGTCCAGCACCGCGCCCGCGACGGCCCGCAGGTCTACCATTTCGCGCCGGGATGTGCGCGATGCAGGACCTGCATCTCGGCCAGCAGGTAGCTCAGGTGCTCGGTGTGCTGCCCGGCGCGGCCGCCGAGCTTGGGCTCGGGCTCCGCGGGCCGCTCGAGCCCGGCCTCCGCGAGCACCGGCTCGATCACGGCCAGCCAGGCCGCGCGATCCTGGGCCAGGTCGAACGTGTACGCCCAAAGGCGCTGGACGGCGCCGGTCATCCGATGGTGGGACTCCGGCGTTCCGTCACCGAGCCGCCGCGTCCACAGGCTCGCGTGGTCGAAGTGGTAGGCGGATTCTTTGACCGTCTTCGCCGCGATCTCCCCCAGCGGCCCGCCTTCGGCCGCGAGCACCTCGTAGGTCTGGCGTTGCGCCGCCGACAGGAACAGCAGCTTGGCGATAGTCCAGCCGAAGTCGAGGTCGCCGCGGGCAGGTCCGTTGGGCAGTTCGACGAGCAGACAGTTGCGGAACTCGCGATCGTCCCGCCGGTAGGCCAGTTCGTCCTCGTCACCGGCCAGCGACAGGAACAGCCGGGCCGCCCCGAGTTGGTCGAGCGCGATGTTGGCGAGCGCGACGTCTTCCTCCATCGTCGGCGCGCGCGAGGCCCACTCGGCGAGCCGCTGCGCCGCGAGCAGCGCGTCGTCGCCGAGCATGATCGGATCGTGCGCCAGCTCGGTCACAGGTGCGGCGCTCCTTCGGGGACCTCGTAGAACGTGGGGTAGCGGTAGATCTTGTCGGCGGCCGGGGCGAAGAACGGGTCCTTCTCCTCCGGGCTGCTCGCCGTGATGTCGGCGGCCCGGACGACCCAGATCGACACGCCCTCCTGCCGGCGGGTGTAGACGTCGCGCGCGTTGCGCAGCGCGGTTTCCGCGTCGTCGGCGTGCACGCTGCCGGCGTGGGTGTGCGACAGCCCGCGCCGAGGCCGGATGAACACCTCCCAAAGGGTCATCGATCTCCCGCTTTCTTCCTTGAGGCCGCCTTCTCGGCATACTCTGCTGCGGCCTCCCGCACCCAGGCCCCTTCATCGTGGGCCCGGCGACGGTGCGCCATCCGTTCGGCGTTGCACGGGCCGTCCCCGGCGACCACCCGCATCAGCTCGGCGTAGTCCGGCTCGGTGAAGTCGTGGTGCCCGCGTTCGTCGTTCCAGCGCAGGTCCGGGTCCGGGATCGTCAGCCCGAGCACCTTGGCCTGCGGTACGCACATGTCGACGAACCGCTGCCGCAACTCGTCGTTGGAATGCCGCTTGATCTTCCAGCCCATCGACTTCGCGCTGTGCGTCGACTGGGTGTCCGGCGGGCCGAACATCGCGAGGGACGGATACCACCAGCGGTCCAGCGAGTCCTGCGCCATCGCCCGCTGTTCCGGGGTGCCGTGACTGAGAGTGTGCAGGATCTCATAGCCCTGCCGCTGGTGGAAGGATTCCTCCTTGCAGATGCGGATCATCGCGCGGGCGTACGGCCCGTAGGAGCAGCGGCACAGCGGCACCTGGTTGACGATCGCCGCGCCGTCCACGAGCCAGCCGATCGCGCCGACGTCGGCCCAGGTCAACGTCGGATAGTTGAAGATCGAGCTGTACTTCTGACGGCCTTCGATGAGGGCGTCGACGAGTTCCTCCCGGGTGACGCCGAGCGTCTCCGCCGCGGCGTAGAGGTAGAGCCCGTGCCCGGCCTCGTCCTGCACCTTCGCGAGCAGGATCGCCTTACGTTTCAGGGTCGGCGCGCGGCTGATCCAGTTGCCCTCGGGTTGCATGCCGATGATCTCGGAGTGCGCGTGCTGGGCGATCTGCCGGACGAGTCCCTTGCGGTAGTCGTCGGGCATCCAGTCGCGGGGCTCGACCTTCTGGTCGGCCTCGATCACGGCATCGAACCATGCCTGCACGTCGTCGCCTCGCGCGAGCCGCTGATGGCCCGCCGCGAGCAGCTCGGCCTCGGCCTCCGCGACCTGGTCCAGCAGTCCCTCACCCATCCGTCCAGTGTTACAGCTCGCGCCGGTTTCGGGCAAGCTCTGTCACACCTTCCCGGCCGCCGCCCAGCACCGGCGTAGCCGCTTCCGATGCTGATGGCCTAGGGTGGGGTGCTCCAGAAGGACCCCCGACCACCCCTGATTCACCACCCCCGGAGTAGCCCCCTCATGCCCACCCGCCGAGCCCTGCTCGTCGTGGCCTGCCTGAGCGTCGTCGCAGGTCTCGGCCTGTTGCTGGGCACCACCCTGTATCCGTCGCACGCGGCCGGCCTACCGTTCGTGCCCACGTCGCCGTCGGCCTCGAAGTCGCCGGAGCCGCCTCCGCCACCGACCCTGCGCGAGACCACTCCGGTGCAGGTGAAGCCGGCCACCGGCGCGGCGTACGCCTGGTCGCTGCTGGACCGGACGACCGGGACCACCACCGGCTCGGCGAACTCGACGAGCTACCACAACACCACCGAGTCGATGGTGAAGGCGTGGTTGGTCGCCGACTTCCTCAAGCGCCTGGGCGACCGGGATCCGACCGCCGCCGAGAAGCAGAAGATGTCGACGGCGATCCGGGACAGCAACGACGACTCGGCGCAGTGGCTGTATCTCAAGGACGGCGGCAACTCCTCGATCAAGCGGCTGTTCAGCACCTGCGACCTCACCGACCAGCCCGTGCTCAAGAGCGGCTGGTGGAGCATGACGCAGCTGACCGCCCGCGACGCGGCCCGGATGGGCGACTGCATCGCCGACGGCACGGCGGCCGGCGACAAGTGGACGTCCTACCTGCTGAACGAGATGGAGCACGTACGCGGCACCGTCGCCACCGCCGACCAGCACGCCACCTGGGGCGGCGGTCACTGGGGCATCGTCGACGGCCTGCCCGCCCAGCTTCAATCCGACACCGCGATCAAGAACGGCTGGACGTTGATCAATGCGGACGGCAAGTGGCACGTGAACTGCCTCGCCGTCCACAGTGACTGGACGCTCGCCGTGCAGGTGAAGTACCCGGGCAAACTCGGTCTGGCGTACGGGGCGAACGTCTGCAAGTCCGTGGCAGAGCAACTCGTCTACCAACCGGCCTCCGCGGAGGGTTGATGTCCAAGGCATCCTGCTGGCTCCTGGCCTTCGCAGTCGCCGCCATCCTGCTCGGCGGCGCCGCCGTGTACGCGGCGTTCCCCCACTCGACACCGAGCCCCACCTCGCACGAGCCGACCGGGAGTCCGTCGGCGGAGGCGACCGGGGAGCCGTCGGCCGACCCGGCCCCGACCGGGGCGACGGTGCCGGCGAACATGTCGGATCTGCTCGTCGGCCCGCACACCGTGAAGGTCAAGATGACCGGGAAGTACTCCTGGGCGCTGATGGACCTGCGGACGGGCAAGATCTACGGCTCGGACAACATGCACGACACGCAGAAGACGGCGTCGATGATCAAGGCTTGGATCGCCGCGGACTATCTGCGCCGCCAGGCCGAGAACGGCAAGACGCCGAGTTCCACCTATCTGGACCTCGCGGCGAAAGCCGTCCAGCGCAGTGACAACAACGCGGCCAGCACGCTGTTCAGCGCGGTCGGCAACTCGGCCTCGACCAAGCGCATGATCTCGATGTGCAAACTCGAGGACTCGAAGTCTGACGACAACTGGAGCAACACCCTGCTCTCGGCGTACGACACGGCGAAGCTCGGCGCGTGCATCTCGTCCGGCACGGCGGCCGGCGAGAAGTGGACGCCTTGGTTGCTGACGAAGATGCGGACAACCATCCTCGGCACTTGGGGCATCAAGAAAGCGTTCACCGACGACATCGCGAAGAACATCGCGATCAAGAACGGCTGGGTCGACCGGCAGGCCACGCAGACCTACACCGTGAACTGTCTGGCCATCGGCGACAAATGGTCGATGGGTGTGATGACCTCATACCCGTTGAGTTTCTCCAATGGCGAGGCCTACGGTGCGGGCATCTGCAAACAGGTCGCCGCGGCACTGAAGAACTGAACACCCCTCTACCCCTCCACCCTCGGAGTCTCCCTTGGCGCGCAGGAACTTCCCCCTGGTCCTCGCCACGTGCGCGGTGATCGTCGGCGTCGGCCTGGTCGGCACTGCCGTGTACGCCAAGCTCTCCCCGACCGCCAAGCACACCGGCGGCTCGGGTGGTGGGGTGTCCGCGTCGGCTTCCCCGACCAAGTCGCCCGAGCCGCCCCCACCTCCGACCCTCAACGGGGACCTGCCGGTCACCGTCACGACGCCGCCTGGCGGCTTCTTCGCCTGGGCGTTCTACGACCGGCGGACGAACAAGATGACGGGGTCGGCCAACAGCGCCACCAAGACGAACTCCACCGAGTCGATGATCAAGACGTGGCTGGTCTCGGACTACCTGCGCCGCCTGGGCGCGAAGGAGCCGACCACGACCGCCCTCAACTACGTCAAGACGGCGATCATCAACAGCAACGACAACTCCGCGACTTGGCTGTACAAACAGGACGGCGGGTCGGCGGCGATCGGCCGCATGGTCAAGACCTGCGGCCTCAAGGGCACCAAGGCGAACAGCCAGGGCTGGGCGTACACGACGATGACGGCCCAGGACGCCGTGCGGCTGGGCCTGTGCGTCGGCGACGGCCGGGCCGCCGGGGAGAAATGGACCGACCACGTCCTGTCGCTGATGAAACAGGTGCAGGGCACCACCGCCGCCAAGGACCAGCAGAAGACCACCGGCGGCGGCCACTGGGGCATCATCGACGGCCTGCCGAAGAACCTCGTCCCCGAGACGAGCATCAAGAACGGCTGGACGATGCTGTACAAGGACGTGCTCTGGCACGTCAACTGCCTGGCCGTTCACGACGACTGGGTGCTGGCCGTACAGGTCCGGATCAAACCGGTGAAGTCCGCCTCCGGGCAGAAGGACTCGGCCGGTCTCGCGGCGGCGGCGAAGGTCTGCGCGACGGTGGCGAAACAGTTGACCTACCAGGCTCCCGCGGCCTGACCGGTCGGCTCTTGCACAGCTCCCAGTGAATCGTCAGGATCTCCTCGACCAACGGGGAGGTTTAGATGTACGCACGTGAGGCAGCGGCCGGCGTACTGGCCGTAACCCTGCTCGTCACGGGGTCCACCACCCCGGCGCAGACGCCAGTACGGGTGCCGACGAAGGTCACCACCACCCCCACCAAGCCACGGCCGATCCTTCCCGGCGCGCGTACGCCGGACCCGAAGCTGGCGTCGGCGACCGCGCTGCCACGGCGCGACTATTCGCGGCTCGACGAGATCTACAAGCTCAACGACTACGACCTCACCGCGCGGCGGACGCCGTCCGGCCTGGTACGCCCGGCGCCGGCAACCGATCCGACCGGCCCGACGAAGGCCGATTTCGACGGGGACGGCCTCGACGACCTGGTCGTGACGATGCTCGTCCGGGGCGTCGTCGTGGACTACTCGAAGTCGCACACCGCCGACGTGCTGCTGGCACCGCCTAAAGCGACCTTCCAGGCGAACGTCGCCGCCGGGGACTTCGACGGCGACGGTTACGACGATCTCGTCGTCGCCAACGCCTACGACTACGTCACCCTGCCGGTGTTGCACCGGAAGACCGGTCGGACGAACCGAAGCGGGGCCGTCCTGCCCGGACAGTTGCGGATCTTCCGCGGCGGCCCGGACGGGCTGCGAACCGACACCGTCACCCGAATCCGCGCCACCGATCTCGGCCTGTCGCCCCGCGACTACGACGCATGGTTCGGCACCGCCCTGGCGACCGGGGACCTCAACGGCGACGGCCGCGACGACCTGGCCGTCGGCGCGCCGCTGAAGACCGTGGGCACGGCCGAGAACGCCGGCGAGGTGATCACCCTGCTCGGCGGCCCCACCGGCCTCACGACCGCAGGGGCCAAGACGGTGCGCCGGGGGATGCCCGGCGTTCCCGAGGCGGTGGCCGCTGGGGACGAGTTCGGCTACTCGCTGGCGATCGGCAAGATCACCGGCGACCAGTACGCCGACCTCGTGGTGGGCGTACCCGGCGACTGGTGGCCCGGCGGCTATTCGCCGGGGTGGCCGGCTGCCAACGGAAGCGTGACGCTGTTCCGCGGTTCGGCGAACGGCGTCGCGCTGAGCGGGGTCACCGAGGCGTTGGGCTGGGACACCCGGTACATCGACTGGGCCGACGTCGGCGGGGTCAACGCCTTCGGCTTCGACGTCAAGGTGGCCGATCTCAACAACGACGGCCGGGCCGAGGTCTTCATCCTGTGGATCGGCGGCGTCGTGATCGTCGCCGGTTCGGCGTCCGGGCTGACCCCGACCGGCCGCAAGAACCTGCTTCAGCACACCGCCGGGATGCCGGCGTACGTCCAGAAGGTCGACTGCACCCGGATCTCCGTCGGGGACATGAGCGGCGATGGGCATCCAGATCTGCTGTGGACCTGCCCGTCGGGTTCGGAGTGGAACGGCACGGAGTGGGTCCGGATCCCGGGGGCAGCGGTCTACCTTCCCGGCACGGCGTCCGGTTTCTTCACCTTGACCGGGGTGAAGCAGTTCACCCGGGAGTCGCTCAATGTGACCGGCAACGTCGGGGATGAACCCGCGATGCTCAATCTGGACGGCACCGGTCCGTTGGAAGCGATCCTCGTGTGCTCGGACTTCTACAACGACCGGCACGGCTCCATCGCCGTCCTCAAGAGCGGAACATCGCCCACTCTCCTGGGCAACGTCACCGGAGAGATCTACGGGATGGAGTCCCCCTGGCAGTTCGACTGGGCCACGATCGACTGATCGTCAGCTCGCCTCCTGGCCCCTGTGGATCGGCGCACCCGGTCTGCGGGGGTCAGGCCGCGAAGAAGGCGGGCCCGTCCGGCCCCAACGCGGGCGCCGCCCCGACCTCGGCGGCCCGGCGGGCGAACTCGCGTGCCCCGGCGACCTGGCGCTCCCCGAGGGAGAAGTCGAGCGTACGGAAGTAGCCGGCGAGGGTGGCCGCGTCGAACGGCTCCCACCGCGCCGCCGCCTCGGCGACCTCGTCGATCTCGGCCAGCGACAGGTCCCGCGAGCGCAGGAACGCCTCGTGGACGTCCTTGACCAGGCCCGGATGGGCGACGGCGAACTCCCGGCGGACCGCCCAGACGGCGAAGACCATCGGCAGCCCGGTCCACTCTCGCCAGGCCGCGCCGAGGTCGGTGACGGTCAGCCCGCGCTGGGGCGCTTCGTAGAGCGCGCGCAGGGCCACATCGCCGATCAGCACCCCGGCCGGGGCCTCCAGCATCATCTCGGTGAGGTCGGGCGGGCAGCGGAAGTAGGTCGGCTTGACCTCGTGCCGCTGCTCCAGCAGCAGCTGGGCCAGCAGCACCCCGGTACGCGACGTCGACCCGAGCGCGACCCGGGCGCCGTCCAGCTGATCGAGCGGCAGGGTCGAGACGAGATTGACGCTGAGCACCGGCCCGTCCGAGCCGACCGCGATGTCCGGCAGGACGAGCAGCTCGTCGGCGTGCCGCAGGTACTCGACCAGCGAGATCGGGCCGATGTCCAGATCACCGGCGACCAGGGCGGAGTTCAGCCGATCGGGGGAGTCCTTGACGAGGTCGACATCGATCAGCGAGCCGGTACGCATCAAGCCCCAGTACAGGGGCAGGCAGTTCAGGAACTGGATGTGCCCCACCCGGGGCCGGCGTACCGCTGCTGAGCTCACGGAACCGAAGGCTACTCCTGCGGCTGGGGCACCCGATCGCCGAGGACGGGCGAGGTGACCAGTTCCGACGACCGCGCCGCCGCGCGTACCCAAGGAGAAATGAACGCGACGGTGACCACGGCGATGACTCCGCAGCCCAGGATGATCATGCGCGGCGTGAGGTTCGCGGTGAGCGCCAGACCCGCGAAGAGGTAGCCGGCCAGCAGCGAGGCCTGGACCGCGGCCTGCATGATCGCGGCGACGTGGCCGCGGTTCGCGACCGGCGACCGGCGTGCGACCAGGGTCGTGACGAGCACATTGGCCGCACCGTTGAGCAGGCCGCCGGCGAGCCAGATCGGCACCATCCACGGCGCGGAGCCGACCGCCGCGAGCAGCACCACGCCGGTCGCGGTGATCGCGAGCGAGCCGAACAGCCAGCCGCTGAGCCGCGCGTCGGGTGCCTTCTCCGCGAGTTTCGCCTGGCCCCACGCCCCTGCGACCATGCCGATCGGCCAGGTCGCCATGATCAGACCGTAGGTCTGGGCCGACGACTCCAGCGTCTCGCGCACGAAGAACACGGCCACGACGTCGACCGCGCTGATCGCGCCGACAACCGCCGCGAGTCCGATGAAGACCACCTTGAGCAGCCGGTCCATGGGCGGTCGCGCCGCGCCGGCCGCCGCCGGATGCTCCTCGCCCATTCTCGTGCCCCGACGGGTACGCACAAGGAGCCCGCCGACGACGGTCGCGAGGAATCCCACCGCCGCCCAGCGCAGCGTGCCCGGGGCCGACCCGACCGCGTGGTACGCGAAGCCGGCGATCGGCGGGCCGAACATCGAGCCGATGACGGTGGCGGACTGGTTGATCGCGCCCGCCCGGGGCAGGTCCTCTTCGGTCACCATGACCGGGAGGAGCGCCGCGCGCACGGGCAGGCCGAGCGCGGTTCCTGAGTAGATCAGCAGGACGCAGGCGATCCGCAGCACGGTGGACCCGGCGAACGACAGCAGCAGACAGCCGGCGATCTGCACGACACCGGCGACCACCATCAGCAGCCGCGAGTCGAACCGGTCGGCGAGCCGTCCCGTGACCGGCGCGAGCGCCACGACCGGCAGCGACGCCGCCACCGTGACGCCGGCCACCGCGAGTCCGGTCGCGCCCGTGTCCTGCAAGGTCAGGATGAGCGTGGTGAGCGCGAGGTACGCTCCCGAACCCGAGATGATCTGCGAAACGGCGATGATCCAGACGTCGAGCCAGGCGGACTTTCGCATCCGGTGACCCTAACTTTCCTGGCCGCACGCCCGCTGTCCGCTATTTGGCTGAGGCCCCCCGCGCCCTGGCAACGGCGGTCGCTCCGTCAAGCGCTGGTTCAGGGTCCTCCGTCGAATCTTGGGCCGAGATCCCACTCGGATCCGTGATCCGGTGCGTCTCCTGGCGTTCCCGGCGGACGGCGGTACGGATCCAGGGCGCGACCGCCAGCACGGCCAGCACCCCGAGTACGCCGCCGACGGCCAGCACGGTCCGGGGCTGCCACCATTCGAGGACGAGCCCGCCCATCGCGTACCCGAACAGGGCGGCGCCTTGGACGGCGGCGTTGAGCCGGGCGGACAACCGGCCGCGGGCGTGGTCCGGGGCGCGGCGACCGAAGACGGTGAACACCTGTACGTTCTCCGCTCCGTTGAGGCCGCCGCCGAGCAGCCACAGCGGCACGATCCAGGCGACCGCCGGGGCCAGCGACGACACCGCCAGGACCGCGCAGGTCAACGCGAGGGCGGCGAATGCTCCGGCGACGACCGAGGTGTCGCCCGCTCGCCGGATCAGCCGGGCGGTGATCCACGTCCCGGCGATCATCCCGACCGTCCACATGCTATTGATCACCCCGTACGCGCTGCTCGAAGCGCCCAGCGTCTCCTTGACGTAGAAGACCTCGACGACGTTCGCGGCCGCGATGCAGCCGACCACCACGGCGAACCCGATGGTGACCACCCGCAGCAGGCCGTCCATGCGTACTGGGGCGGTCTCCGCGCGTGCGTCGGCTGGGCGCTGATCGCCCCCCCGTCGCGTCTGGAGCGACAGCCCCGCGATGATCGTCGCGGAGAAGGCGAGTGCCGCCACTCGCAGCGTGGCCGACGTACCCAGGCCGTCCTGGGCGAACCCGGCGACGGCGGGCCCGGCGATCGCGCCGATCGAGCCGGCGGTCTGGGCGATGCCGCTCACCTTGGGCAGGTCCTCCCGGCTCGCCATGGTCATCATCAGCGCCTGCCGCACCGGCTGCGCGATCGCCGTGCCGACGAAGATCAGGGTGAGCAGCGCGACCCGGGGCGCCATGCCGTCCACAGCCGACAGGGCGAGACACGCCCCGACCTGTACGCCACCGGCCACGAGCAGCAGCAGCCGTGAGTCGACCCGGTCGGCGAGCCGGCCCGTGATCGCCGCCAGCAGCACGATCGGCAGCGCCTCGGCGATGATCACGGCCGCGACGGCGGGTCCGCCCTGGCCCTCCTCCTGGAGCGTCAGCATCAGCGTGGTGAGCACCAGGAACGAGCCCATGTTCGTCACGGCGTTGGAGCCCGCCGCGATCCAGACGTCGCGCCACCGCGTTGATGTGAAAGACATATTGCGAAAATACATTTTCACATCCGGGTGCACAAGTCCCCCGGCACGAGCACGGTGTCGGCTTACTGGGGGAGCGCGCGGACGAGCATCGAGACGATCCGGGCGTCCGTCGGCGCGTCGTCCTGCCGCACACTGCGGCGGTACCGCCCGACGAGCTGGGCGATCTGCTCAGTCAGCTCGGTCAGCTCATCGGCGGTGACCATGATCATGGTCTCGTTGATCACGGTCGCCTCGCGCCAGTTGTCCGGTTCGGCCTCGTACTGATGCCGCCACCGGGTCAGCCGCTCCTGGCTTCGGGCGAGCAGAAGATCCAGCAGCTGCTCCTTGAGCGCCTTCATCTCCAGGTCGTCACCGGCGTCGGTGTCGACCTCGATGTGCGTCTCGCCAGGCCCTCGATAGACCCGTTCCCGGCCGTCGCCCCGGCTGGGCGCGTCGTGGATGATCCCGGCCTTCGCCAGGGCGCGCAGGTGATAGCTCGTGGCGCTCGGACTGAGCCCGGCGACCTCGGCCGCCTCGGTCGCGGTGATCTCTCGCGACGTGGACCCGAGGTACTCCAGAATCGCCAGCCGGGCCGGATGCGCCAGCGCCCGGATCACCGACGGATCGGTGATCTTGTGAGAGGTGTCCCCGGGCACGCTCGAATAATAGGTTGCCGAGCGGCGAATATGCGCGAGTAGCATGGTCGGCTCATCCCGATGAATGGCACAGCCGACACCGCCCGGCGGGTCCCACGCGGCCCGCGGCGGAGCGCCGGGCGGCCCGAACTGCCTTCAGGGAGTAGCAGTGACGCCCGAGCTCGACCACGAACTAGCCGCCGAGCGTACGCACCTCACCGTCAGCCGAGCCGCCTTGCAGGCGATGCGCGAGCACGTCGAGGTCCTGTTCGCCACCGGAGACAAAGTCGCCGGCGACCCCTTCTCCGCCGAGACCCTCGGCCGCGCCCTGGCCAAGCGGATCAAGGAGCTGGCCGACGACCCGAACACGCCCCTGTTCTTCGGCAAACTCACCTTCGGGGCGGACGCCGCCGACGCCGAGAGCGCCGGTCACGCCTTCCACATCGGCCGCCGGCACGTCACCGACGCCGCCGGGGAGCCGATGGTCCTGGACTGGCGCGCACCCGTCTCCCGCTCGTTCTACCGGGCGAGCGCGTCCGACCCGCAGGACATCGCGGTCCGCCGCCGGTTCGGCTTCAACGCCGGCGAGCTGACCAGCTTCGAAGACGAGCACCTGACCCTCGGCGAGGAACTCGGCACGAAGAGCGCGATCCTCACCGCCGAAATCGAACGGCCCCGCGTCGGCCCGATGCGCGACATCGTCGCCACCATCCAGCCGGAGCAGGACGAACTCGTCCGGGCAGCACTGGAGGAGTCGATCTGCGTACAGGGGGCACCGGGCACCGGGAAGACGGCCGTCGGCCTGCACCGCGCGGCGTACCTGCTCTATCTGCACCGCGAACGGCTGCGGCGGGCGGGCGTACTGATCCTGGGACCCAACCGGGCCTTCCTGCGCTACATCGCCGCCGTCCTCCCGGCGCTCGGCGAGATCGAGGTCAGCCAGTCCACGGTCGACGATCTGATCGCGACCGTCGAGGTCCGGGCGGCGGACACGCCCGAGGCCGAGGCGCTCAAGCACGACCCGCGGCTCGCCCAGGTGCTCCACGATCTGCTGTGGCGACGCGTACGCCGGCCGCAGGAGCCGTTGACGGTGCCGGACGATTCCTATCGCTGGCGGGTCGACGCCGGGGTACTGGCCCGGATCGTCGACGACGTACGCCGCGGCGAACCCCCGTACGCCCTGGGCCGGGAACACGTCCGGGCCCGGGTCGTCGACCTGTTGCTGCGACAGTCGGAGGCTCGGCGGGGCGACTCGCCCGGTGAGGCGTGGCGCCGCCGGATGACCAAGGCGAAACCCGTCGTGGCGCTCCTCGACCAGGTGTGGCCCGCGGTCACCCCGGCCGAGCTGGTCTTCGAGTTCCTCACCGCCCCCGAACACGAACTGCTCACCGAGTCCGAGGCCGAGGAACTGCGCTGGACGAAGCCGTCGAAGACCGCGAAGTCGGCGAAGTGGACCGCCGCCGACCTGGTCCTCCTCGACGAGGCGGCCGGGCTGATCGAGCGACCGGGCGGCTTCGGCCACATCATCGTCGACGAGGCCCAGGACCTGTCCCCCATGCAGGCCCGCGCCATCGCCCGACGCAGTACGCACGGCTCCGTGACGCTGCTCGGGGACCTCGCGCAGGGCACCGCGCCCTGGGCGGCGAAGCAGTGGCAGGACACCCTGGGCCACCTCGGCAAGCCCGATGCCGTGGTGACGCCGCTGACCACCGGTTTCCGCGTACCGGAGCAGGTCGTCGAGCTGGCGAACCGGCTGCTCCCGGCGCTGGGCGTGGACGTCCCGCCGGCCCAGTCGCTGCGCCCGGACGGGTGGCTCGCCATCCGCCCGACCGCCGCCCCAGAAGCGCTGGCCGAGGCGGTCGAGGCAGCGCTGGCCCAACCCGGCTCAGTCGGCGTGATCAGCGCACAGGACGCGGTCGACTCCGTGGCACGCTCGCTCGCGAAGTACTCGCCCACCTCGTTGGACGACGACGATCCCGACTCCCGCCTGACCGTGGTCCCAGCCACGCTGGCCAAGGGTCTGGAGTACGACCACGTCATCGTGGTGGAACCGGCCGCCATCGTCGAAGCCGAGGCCCGTGGGCTGCACCGGCTCTACGTCGTCCTGACCCGGGCGGTCACGACGCTGACCGTCCTGCACGACCGCCCCCTCCCCACCCCCCTCGCCTGACAGCCCCTGTTGATCATGCGCGGCTCGCCAGTCGATCATGCCCGCGCGGAGTTGATCAGGATGTCCGGGACACGCCACGCCGCGCGATCACGACCGTTAGTTCATGATCGCGCGGGTGGGGGTGGGGGTGGGGGTGGGGTAGCGGCGCGGGTGGGGACTACTAAGGGGCCGTGGTCGCCGGGGATGATCCGGACTCGCGCGCGATAGTGCTTCGCGAGCAGGTCCTCGGTCAGCACCAGCTCCGGCCGGCCGTCGGCGACGATCCGGCCGCCGTCCATGAGGACGAGACGGTCGGCGTACTCCCCGGCGACGGACAGGTCGTGCATCGTCGCGAGCACGGTCAGCCCGGCCTCCCGCCGCAGCGCGTCGATCAGTTCGAGGACCTCCTGCTGGTGCCCGATGTCCAGGGCACTAGTCGGCTCGTCGAGCAACAACAGCGGGGCCTGCTGCGCCAGGGCACGGGCGAGGAACACCCGCTGCCGCTCACCGCCGGACAGCGTCGGCAACTCCCGGCCCGCGAACCGGTCCAGGTCCAGCCGGGTCAGCACGTCCCGCACCACGGCCAGGTCCGCGCCGGACTCCCGGCCCAAGGTCGGGATATGCGGCGTACGCCCAAGGAGGACGTAGTCGAGGACGGTCATCCCGGCGGGGACGACGGGGTACTGCGCGACGGCCGCCATCCGCCGAGCCCGTTCCCGCCGGTTCAACTCCGTGAGCGGGGTCTCGCCGAGGACCGCTTCGCCCGCGTAGGCGTACTCGCCGAGGACCGCCCGGAGCAGGGTGGACTTCCCGGCGCCGTTCGGCCCGATGATCGTGACCCATTCCCCGGCGGCGACCCCGAGGTCCACATCGTCCACGATGGTCGCCTTGTCGAGGACGACGCCGAAGCCGCGCAGCCGAAGCATCTACAGCCTCGCCGACCGCGTCGTACGCAGGACGAGGATGAAGAAGGGCGCCCCCACGAAGGCGGTGACCACGCCGATCGGCAGCTCGGTCGGGGCCGCCACGGTCCGGGCGATCAGATCGGCTCCCACCAGGAAGGCTCCGCCGTAGATCATCGACAGCGGCAGAATCGCCCGGTACGACGCTCCGGTGAGCAGCCGCACGATGTGCGGGACCACGATGCCGACGAAACCGATGAGCCCTGAGACGGCCACCGCGGCGGCGGTCGCCAGGCTGGCCGCCGCGACCAGGATCAGCCGGGATCGCGCGGGATGCAGCCCCAGACTCGCCGCCTCCGCGTCGCCCACGCTCAACACGTCCAGCTCCCGGCGCAGGGCCAGGACGACCAGTGCGCTGACCACGGCGTACGGAATGATGACCAGGACGTCGTGCCAGCCGCCGGTCGCGAGACGGCCGAGCAACCACGAGTAGACCTCGCGGATGCTGTCGGCGTAGCGCTGGAGCACGTAGGTCTGGATGGCGGCGAGGAAGGCCGAGATCGCGACCCCGGCGAGAATGAGCGTGCTGCCGGAGCGATCGCGGCCGCCCGCGATCCCGAGCAGATAGGTGAGCCCGACCGCGAGCAGCGCGCCGGCGAAGGCGAAGAGCGGGACGCTGGTCCACATGCCGCCGCGCAGCGCGATGGCGAGCGTGGCGCCGAGACCCGCGCCGGCCGCGACGCCGAGCAGATAGGGGTCGGCGAGCGGATTCCGGAAGACGCCCTGGTAGCTCGCCCCGGCGAGGGCGAGCATCGAGCCGACCAGCATGCCGAGCACCACACGCGGCAGCCGCAGGTCGGTGACGATGGCGATCTCGCGCTCGTTCAGCCCCGAATTCAGGTGTACGCCTGGAATCAGGTTCAGCAGCTCGATCGCGACCGAACCGGGCGGCAGCCCGACCGGCCCGAAGGCGATGCCGGCGAGGACCGCGACGACGAGGACGGCGACCGCGGCGAGCAGCCACGACAGCCGCAACCCAGCCGGCCTGACCTCCATCATCACCACCCCCTTCCGCTCGCTCACCGCATGCTCGCCCGCTCGCCGCGTTGATCATGGAGTTAACGATGGTCTCGACGGCGTGTCGAGGCGGTCAACCCCATGATCAACGAAGCGAAGCGCGTCAGGAGATCTGGTTCACCGAGGTCGCGACGGTCTGCGCGAGATCGACGATCCGCGGCCCCCAGCGGGAGGCGATGTCGTCGTCGAGCGCGACGATCTGGCCCTTGCTGACGGCGGTGATGCCGGACCAGCCCGCCCGCGCCTTGACGGTGTCGGCGGTCTGCTGGCAGCACTTGGCGTCGGCCAGGAAGATCAGGTCGGGGTTCGCCTTGACCAGGGCCTCGGCGGACAGCTGCGGGTACCCGAAGGCTTTGCCGTCGGCGTCCGCGGCGTCGGCGACGTTCTGCAGGCCGAGCAGCGTGAAGATCGACCCGATGAAGGTCTTCGAGGTGGCCGAGTAGAGGTCGGGCGAGACCTCGTAGAAGTAGGTCAGCGGCTTGGTACGCGCCTTGACCGACTTCACGATCGTGTCGAGCTTCGACTTCATGTCGCCCACGACCTTGGCGGCATCGTCGGCGTGGCCGGTCAGCTTGCCCAGGTCGGTGATCTCGGCGTACGCCTCGTCGAGGGTCGCCGCCGCCGGAACCAGGAAGGTCGGGATCTTCAACGCCTTGAGCTGGTCGACGATCTTGTCGCTGTCGTTGGTGAGGACCACCAGGTCCGGGTTCTTAGCGGCGATCGCCTCAGCGCTCGGCTTGTACGCGGACAGGTCCGACTTCGGTACGCCGGCCGGGTAGTTGGACTGGTCGTCGACCGCGACGACCTGCGTACCGGCGTTGACGGCGTAGAGCATCTCGGTGGCCGTCGGCCCGAGCGAGACGATCTTGGCGGGCTGCTTGTCGAGCGTCACACTGCCGACGGTGACCGGGTACGCCGCACTGGTCGGCGTGGCAGTGGGGGTGGCCGTGCCGCCGTTGCCGGTGGAGCAGGCGGCCAGGCCGAAGGCGAGACCGGCGAGCAGTCCGAGCGCACGTCTTCTCAACATCGAATTCCTCCTATCGGTCGAGGGGTTAGTCCGCCGACAGGAGTGAAGGGTGCCTGCCCGCGAGACGCCCTTCCTCGAGAGCGTTACTTCGCGACCGCGGCGAGGCGACCTGGCTCGACCAGCCCGTACGCGACCAGAGTCACGCCCGGGGAGGGATCACAGTTGCGGGACAGCGCCGGATTCGCACCGGCTTCGCTGACCGCGGTCAGCCAGAGGCTAACCCACGGCCGATCCCGGACGGAAATTCAGCGCTGTTCGCTGTTGGTGGGCGACTGCTCGGCGTCGGTCGGGTGATCGGGCTCATCCTGGGTGGCCGGCTTCGTCCCGGCGGGCTCGTCCTCACCGGCGAGCGCGGATCGGAGCTTCGACTTCTCCGTCTTGCGGCGCTCGACCGCGTTCTGCAGCTGGAGGGAGTACTGCTCACGCCAGCCACGCAGGACGAACCAGCTCAGCACCGCCGATACCAGGATGGCGAGGACGAGCTTGAGGAAGATGCTCAGCGGGAACGGCAGCAGCACGAGGAACGCGGCGACGAACAGGCCGATGCGCCCGAGCGTGTACTTGACAGCAGGACTCACGCCCAGCAGCCTACGCGCTGCTGGGCGGGTTCCACGAAGTGGCCGGGCCGAGTCCCTATGCCCAGACCTGCTGGGGTTCGCGCCGCCGATCGGCCAGCGACACCGGCGCGTCGAACTCGCGTACCACCTCGTAGCGGGTGTTGCGCTCGACCGGCCGGAAGCCGGCGTCCTGGATCAGGGTGAGCAGGTCCTCACGGTGCATGGTGTCCGGCGTGCCGTAGGAGTCGGCGTCGTGGGTGATCTTGTACTCGACCACCGAGCCGTCCAGGTCGTCCACGCCGAAGTTGAGCGAGAGCTGGGCGACCGAGAGGCCGTGCATGACCCAGAAGCACTTCACGTGATCGAAGTTGTCGAGCATCAGCCGGGAGACCGCGAAGGTCTTCAGCGACTCGGCCGGCGACGCCATCGTCGTCTTGGCCTGGATGCGGTTGCGGACGATGCCGTCGGCGCTGTCGTGGAAGTCGTGCTGGTAGCGCAGCGGGATGAAGACCATGAAGCCGCCGGTCTCGTCTTGCAGCTCCCGCAGCCGCATCACGTGATCGACCCGGTGCCGGGGTTCCTCGATGTGCCCGTAGAGCATGGTCGCCGGGGTACGCAGCCCCTTCTCATGGGCCAGCCGGTGAATCCGCGACCAGTCCTCCCAGTGGCACTCGTGGTCGACGATCTGCTGACGGATCTCCCAGTCGAAGATCTCGGCGCCGCCACCGGTCAGCGAGGCCAGGCCGGCGTCGATCAGCTCGTCGAGGATCTCGTCGGCGGGCAGGCCGGAGATCTTCTCGAACCACTGCACCTCGGTCGCGGTGAAGCACTTCAGCGAGACGTCGGGCAGCGCCTCCTTCAGTGCGCGCAGCACGCGGGGGTAATACTTCCACGGGAGTGTCGGGTGCAGACCGTTGACGATGTGCAGCTCGGTGAGCTGCTCGTCCTTCATCTCCAGCGCCTTCTCCACGGCCTGCTCGACGCGCATGGTGTACGCGGCCTTCTCCCCCGGCTTGCGCTGGAAGGAACAGTACGCACAACTGGCGGTGCAGACATTGGTGAGGTTCAGGTGCCGGTTGACGTTGAACATCACCCGGTCGCCGTTCTTCTCGGTGCGCCGGTGGTGCGCCAATCGGCCCAGCCAGGCCAGATCGTCGCTGGCGTACAGGGCCTCACCGTCGGCCCGGGTGAGCCTTTCGCCGGCGTAGACCTTCTCTTCCAGCTCCCGCTTCAGCCCCGCGTCCATCCGCTGCGCCTCCCAACCGTCGACTCCGTTCTGCACATTACCCGGGGGTTCTTCGGTCCTTACGGTCGCGGGTGTCGACTTTCGCTTCCGGGTGCGCTATGAACGAAGGCGGCACACCGGACGGATCCGGCGGGACCTCGGGGAGAAGACACATGACGCGACGACGCGTTGGCGCGGCTCGGTTGTCTGCGCTGCTCACGGCAGCGATCGTCACGGGAGTGGCGGCTCCGGCCGCTGCGGCGCCGTCGACGACCACCGCGACTGCGCAGAAGGTGCCCGATGGCGGCGTCCTACCTGTCCCGAATGGTCCGTTGCAGTTGCCCTATGGCGTACCCACGAGCGGCGGCACCGTCGGCAACGACCTGGCCGCGCTCGCCGCGCAGCTGAACGCGATCCAGACCGAGGTCTCCGTCCTCGCCGAGCAGCTCAACGAACTGAAGCAGGCGGTCACCGACACCACGAACGCGTTCATCTACGCCCAATACGAGTACGCCGAAGCCCAGAACCGGTTGGAGAAGGCGAAGAAGGCCCTCGCCTCGGCCGCGTCGGACGCGTACGTGCAGTCCGGCGGTCTGCCGAACCTGGGGCTGGGCGGACTCGCCCCGCGCGCCGACGACCCCGTGCACGGCAGTTCCGGCGCGGCGCACGAACTCGCCCTGGCCAAGGCGGAGTACGAGCGGACCAAGACGGCGTACGAGACGACGCAGAAGAACCAGACGGAGACGAAGCAGCGCTTCGCCACCACGGAGGTCAGCTACAACCAGCGCAGCACCGCGATGTTGGAGCTGAAGACCCGTAATGCCGCGAAGGTCGCGCAGATCCTGCGTCAGCAGGAGGCGGCCGAACAGGCCCTCGGCCAGCAGTACCTCAACACCGACGCCCTGTCCGGCTACAAGGCGAACCCGAAGGCGCTCGCCGCCGTCAACTTCGCCCTCAAGCAGCTCGGCAAGTCCTATGTGTGGGGCGCCGAGGGCCCCGACCACTACGACTGCTCAGGTCTGATGTGGGCGGCGTACCGGTCGACCGGGCACACCCTGCCGCGCGTCTCGCGGGACCAGTACCAGGGCACCAAGGACACCTCCGTGTCCCGATACGCCTTGCTCCCCGGCGATCTGCTGTTCTTCGGCGAAGACCCGAACAACCCGGCCTCGATCCACCACGTCGGCATGTACCTCGGCAACGGCAAGATGATCCACTCGCCGACCACCGGCGACGTCGTGAAGATCTCGAACGTCTGGTGGTCGCACTTCTTCGGCGCGACCCGGGTCTACTCGGCCATCAAGGTCGCCACCCCGACGCCGACGCCGACGCGGACGACGACGCCCACCGCGACCGCCACGGCCACGGCCACGGCGACGGCGAAGCCGACGCAGACGACGACATCGCCGAGCCCGAGCCCGACGACCAGCTCGCCGAGCCCGACGCCGACGACGCAGTCGCCCACGCCGGCCGAGACGACCGACACCCCGGCGCCGCAGGACACCACCAACTCGGCGGCCGCCACCCAGCCCGCGGTCGAGCCGACGCCGACGCCCGCTCCGTAACGCTCAGGCGCGGAGCGCGGTCACCATCCGGGCGACACCGTCCGCAATGGACTCCGCCGACGCCGCGATCGTGCCGCGGACGTGGCCCACGCCGCCGGTGCCGAACTTGCGCCCGGGAGCGAACGCGACGCGGCCACGTTCCAGGAAGAAGTCGGCGGGCTCGCCCTCGATGATCAGCTCGCGACAGTCCAACCAGCTCAGATAGGTGCCTTCCGGCGCGCGGTACCCGACCTGCGGCAGCTGCTGGGCCAGCAGGTCGCCGAGCAGGCGGCGGTTGGCGTCCAGGGCCGCCAGCAGATCGTCCAGCCACGGCTCGCCGTGCCGCAGCGCGGCCGTGTGCGCGATGGTGCCGAAGTGGCTCGTCCCGTGCGCGACGTGCTCGGGCAGCCGCCGGACGTCGTCGACGGCCTGCGCGCCCCCGATCATCAGCGCCGCCTTCAGCCCGGCGAGATTCCACGCCTTCGACGCCGACATCAGCGAGAACCCGCGATCGTCCACGCTCAGATACGGCACGAACGACGCGCCCGCCGGAACCAGCGGCGCGTGGATCTCGTCGGCCACCACCCGCACCCCATAACCGTGGGCGAGCTGCGCGACTTGCTCCAGCTCCGCGCGCGTGTGCACGGCACCCGTGGGATTGTGCGGATTACACAACAGGTACGCAGCCCGACTACCCGCCGACGCGGCGTGCCGGAACGCCGCCTCCAGGACGGCGAAGTCGATCCGGCCGTCCGCTCCCAGTGGCGCCTCCACGATCCGGCGGCCCGCATGCTCCACGAAGCCGAAGAACGGGAAGTACACGGGCGGGTTGACCACGACGGCATCGCCCCGGCCGGTGACGAGCCGAAGTGCCTCGACGACCCCGGTCATGACGTCGGCCACCGGCGACGTCTGAGCCGTCTCGAAACTCCAGCCCCAGCGACGGCCGCCGAACGCGCTCAGCGCTTCCGCGTACCCGTCGCCGGCGGGGTAGCCGGTGTCGCTGAGGCGCACCGCTTCCTCCAGCGCCTCGCGTACCGGGTCGGCGAGGTCGACGTCCATCTCGGCCACGAACGCCGGCAACACGTCCTCAGGGTATGTGCGCCATTTCACACTGGTCCGCCGGCGCAACATCTCCGGCGTGACCGTGCTGAACGGGTCGGCCATGGTTCCGATCTTCCCACGTTCGGGGGCTCGTCAGGCGGGCCGATTCGTGAGCCCAGCCACTCCGGGCCCTTATTCGGACAAGCGGGGCAGCCGAGCACGTACACTTATCCCTGTTGCGTGCCCATCGGCACGCGTTTTCTATGCGTGTTCCTGCGAGAAGAATGCTGGCGGCAGGCCTTCCGGGCCGCCGCGCGGACGCGGGGATACCTCCATGGAATGCCCCACGTTCGAGTACCGAGGAGCACCTTGAGTTTCGCTGATCCCTCCACCTTCCCGTCCGTCTTCGACCTCGAGTCTGACACCAGCGGCTCCGAGTCGGCTGGGAAGGCCACCTTCGCTGAGCTGGGCCTGCCGCGCAAGCTGGTCCGGGCGCTGGCCCGCGAAGGCATCACCCATCCCTTCGAGATCCAGGCCGCGACCGTGCCGGACGCCCTCGCCGGGCGCGACGTGCTGGGCCGGGGCCAGACCGGCTCGGGCAAGACCCTGGCCTTCGGCCTGCCGGCGCTCGCCCGCATCGCCGAGAGCGGCCGGGCCCGCCCGCGTCACCCCAAGGGCCTGATCCTGGTCCCCACCCGGGAACTGGCGATGCAGGTCGCCGACGCGCTCCGGCCGCTGGGCCGCGAACTGGGCCTGTTCCTGGCCACCGCCGTCGGCGGGGTGCCCTACGACCGGCAGATCTCCGGTCTGGAGCGGGGCCTCGACATCCTGATCGCGACGCCGGGCCGGCTGGGCGACCTCATCAACCGGGGCGCCTGCTCGCTCGACGAGGTGCAGATCTCGGTGCTCGACGAGGCCGACCAGATGGCGGACATGGGCTTCCTGCCCGAGGTCACCGAACTGCTCGACAAGACCCCGGCGGGCGGTCAGCGGCTGCTGTTCTCCGCGACCCTCGACGGCGACGTCGACACGCTGGTCCAGCGGTTCATGACCGACCCGGTGACGCACTCGACCGCGCCGCCGGCCGCCTCGGTCACCACCATGGATCACCTGATGCTGCTTATCCCGCCGACCGACAAGTTCCGGGTCGTCGCCTCGATCGCGAACCGGTCGGGCCGCACGATGCTCTTCGCGCGTACACAGGCGGCCGTCGACCGGCTCGTCGACCAGCTCCGCGAGGTCGGCGTACGCGCCGGCGGCCTGCACGGCGGCAAGAGCCAGGCGGTCCGCACGCGTACCCTCGCCGAGTTCAAGGAAGGCCGCACGAGCGTCCTCGTGGCGACGGACGTGGCCGCCCGAGGCATCCACGTCGACGGCGTCTCCCTCGTCGTGCACGTCGACCCGCCGCGCGACCCGAAGGACTACCTGCACCGGGCGGGCCGCACCGCCCGGGCCGGCGAGTCCGGCGCGGTCGCCACGCTGGTCCTGCCGAAGCAGCGGCGCAGCACGCAGATGATGCTCCAGAAGGCCGGTGTCGACGACGCCGCCGAGCACCGCGTACGCGCCGGCGACGCCCGCCTGGCCGAGCTGACCGGCGCCCGCGAACCGAGCGGCGTACCGGTCAAGGACGAGCCGCGCCCGGCCCCGGCCGCCGCGCACCGTCCGCGCCGTCACTTCTCGGACCGGCCGCGCCGGTT
Organism: Hamadaea flava; assembly: GCF_024172085.1. Taxonomy (NCBI): domain Bacteria; kingdom Bacillati; phylum Actinomycetota; class Actinomycetes; order Micromonosporales; family Micromonosporaceae; genus Hamadaea; species Hamadaea flava. The sequence continues at coordinate 4,618,493 of NZ_JAMZDZ010000001.1, forward strand.
CCCCGATGGCGGTGGCCGCGAGGGTGGTGGCCGTCCCCGCTTCCGTGAGGACCGCCCCAAGCGGTACGCCGACCGCTGACCCTCTTAGTACATCTCCTTGATCGGGTCGCCGATCTGTGTCGAGAACACCCCGTTCACGACACGGATCGGTGACCCGATCATCGTTTCGCCCGCAGGATCGCCAAGATCTGGTCCCGGACTTGGGCCAGTTCGGCGCGTAGTCGTTCGTCCACCTGGGAATGCTGAAACGAAAGCGGCCGCACCGCCGAAGCGATGCAGCCGCGTTCTGTGGATTACCAGGCGGTGTGGATAACGCCGCTCAGTCGTCGAGCCAGTCGAGACGGCGGTCGGCGCGCCGGGCCTGGTCGTCGTAGCCGTTGGTCTGCTGGCCGTACGAGTCCGGGTTGTAGCGCTGCGTCGCCTCGCCGTACGCGCCCTGGTCGTAACCGCTGCCGCGCTGCTCGGGGACGTAGCCGCCGCCGGAACCGTAGTTGTTGCTCTGCGAACCGTAGTTGCCGGCCGAGTCGCCATAGCCGCCCGGCTGCTGCTGACCGTAGCTTCCCTGCGAGCCGTAGCCCTGGTCGTAGCCGCCGCTCGCCTGGCCACCGGCGCCGTAGGTGCCGGCCGAGTCGCCGTAGCCACCACCGGACTGCTGTTGCTGCTGACCGTAGCCGCCCTGCGAACCGTAACCCTGGTCGTAGCCGCCGCTTTGGCCGTAGCCGCCGCTCGCCGCGCCGTAGTTGCCGCCGCCCTGGTCGTAGCTGCCGCCCTGCTGACCACTGCCGTACGCCGAGCCGTTGGCGCCGTAGCCGCCGCCCGCGCTGCCGGAGCCGTACTCCGAACCGGGGGTGGCCGGCGAACCGTAGCCGCCACCGGCCTGGGGTCCGGCACCGTAGCCACCGGCGCCGCCCTGGGCGCCCGAGCCGTAGCCGGAGGTCGGTGCCGCGGGTGAACCGTAGCCGGAGGTCGGTGCCGCGGGTGAACCGTACGCCCCCGCGACGGGCGAGCCGTAGGCTCCACCACCGGCCGGGGAGCCGTACGCACCGCCACCGGCCGAAGGCCCAGCGGCCGGAGAGCCGTACGCCCCACTGGAAGGCGCGCCGTAGGTCGAACCACCTGCGGAAGGACTGCCGTACGCCCCACCGCCGGCCGGGGAACCGTACGCGCCACCGCCGGCACCGGCAGCACCACCGGCGGACGGCGAGTAACCGCCGCTGCCGTAGGTCTGCGTCGGCTGCGCGTCCTGGCCGTAGCCCGTCCAACCGCTCTGTTGCGGGCGAGCGCCGTATTCCCCGGGGCGCTGCACCGTCGTCGGGGCGTCGCCCATCGGCGACCGGGCGACCATGGTCGGGTCGGCCGACGGCCGGGCTCCGTAGTAGCCGCCGCCGCTGGATCGAGGCGGCGTCGCCCGGCGTACCGGAGCGTCGTCCTCGTCCTCGTCGTCCTCGTCTTCGTCGTCCTTGTTGCGGCGCATCAGGATCAGCGCGATCGCGCCGATGCCGAGCAGCACGAGCAGGCCGCCGACGATGATCATCATCCAGGACAGCCCGCTACCGGAGTCGTCGCTGGAGTTGGTCGTGTCGACCGCGCCCGCTCCTGCGGACTCGGTCGCGTTGGGGTCCCCGGAAGCCGTCGCGTTCGGGTCCACGGTCGCCTCTTCGGTCGGCGACTCCTCGACGGACGGGGACGCGGTCGCGCCCTTGGGCGACATGCCGATGCTGATGCCGGACTTGGACTGCCCGGCCGACACCGTGTACGACTTCGTCAACGTGGTGTAGCCGTCGGCGCTGACGCCGACGTAGATCGTGCCCGCCTGGATCGGGTCGCCGGCGCTGCTGGTGAACGACCACGCCCCACTGCTGTCGGTGGTGTCGTTGTGCGTCTTGCCGGACGGGTCCTTGATGATGACGAGCGCGCCGTCGATCTTGGATCCGGTGCTGACGTCCTTGACGCTCCCCGAGATCGTGTTGATCGTCGTGGACGACTTCTTCAGCGTGACCGTCCCGGCGTCCTGCTTCTGGTTGCCGGCGGTGAGCTTGATCGTCGCCTGCTCGTCGTTCGTCGACGCCGAGGAGTACTTGAAGGTCGCCGAGTACTGCTTGTCCTCGCCGGCGGTGAACGTCTGGCCGCCCCACGAACAGGTACCCGAGCAGGTGAGCTTGCCGTTGCTGGACTCGGCCTTCACGTCGAACGTGTCGTCGCCCAGTCCGACGTTCTTGACCGAGAACGAGACCTTGACCGTCTCGTTGTAGTCGACTGAGGATTCGCTCAACGAGTAATTGGAGATCGCCGCGATCGCGGTCGCGGGACCGCCGATCGCCAGGACGGAACCTAGCGCCAAGCTTGCGACCACACCCGCACGCAGCAAGAAGGCCCGTCGTCGGTGTGTTGCCACGGTCACCCGCCCTTTCCTTCCACTCCCCCCGCGGACGCGCAACGGTCCGTTAGATGCGCACCGCTCGCCACTATGCCTTGTCCGACCAAGGTTCCGCGACCCAGGGGAGGGGCCAATCATGATGGGTGAGAGTCGTATCGTCCACTCATGTCCGTACCGCGCGATAAATCCCAGGCGCTGCTCACGGCGCTTTCATGCATCGATGCAGATCAGGAGCCGGAGCGGACGACCTTGCGCGACGCCGTTCGGTTCGTTCTGGGCGTACTTTCAGATCGGGAGCCTGGACGTTCGGTGGAGGTACGCGTTCCTCCGTTCGGCGCAGTGCAGTGCATCGCTGGACCTCGGCATACCCGGGGCACGCCGCCGAACGTTGTGGAGATGGACGCAATTACCTTCCTCAAGGTGACGTCGGGACGGCTCGCGTGGGCGGACGGCGTCGCGGACGGGCGCATCACCGCCAGTGGCAATCGCGCTGATTTATCGCCGTTCATACCGATTGTCTGAATCATTCGCTCTTTTCCGAATCCGCAAACTCTGCCAGAATCAATAGAGCCGCGCTTCACGTCGGACTATCACGGAAAGCACCCGGAAGGTGGCTTTCCGTGAAGGCCACCGAGTCGCGTACACTGTCACGCGACGGCAGACTGAGCTTCACCAGAGCTTCAGGCCCTGGCGGACCACTCACGAGACCACCGATCAGCGACATCGAGCACTAGGTTGGGAGCAGCAGGGTGCCCCGAGGCGACGGCCGGTTGAGCCACGAACTCGACCCCTACCGGCCAGGCCCGCAGGACGCGTGTGGCGTCTTCGGAGTCTGGGCGCCGGGCGAGGAAGTGGCCAAGCTCACCTACTTCGGGCTCTACGCCCTGCAGCACCGCGGCCAGGAGGCGGCGGGCATCGCCGTCAGCGACGGCACCGGCGTGGTGGTCTACAAGGATCTCGGCCTGGTCGCCCAGGTCTTCGACGAGCCGACTTTGGCGAGCCTGCGCGGCCATCTGGCCATCGGGCACGCCCGGTACTCGACGACCGGCGGCTCCACCTGGGAGAACGCGCAGCCGACGATCAAGGCGACCAACCTCGGCACCACGCTCGCCTTGGCGCACAACGGCAATCTCGTCAACTCGGCCGATCTCGCGACGCGTATCCGTGAGCTTGGTCTCGACGTCGACGGCTCGACCAGCGACACCGCGCTGGTCACCACGCTGCTCGCCGCCACGCCCGACCTCAGCGTCGAGGCGGCCGCGTTGCAGGTGCTGCCCACGGTCAAGGGCGCCTTCAGCTTCGTCTTCATGGACGAGAACACGTTGTACGCGGCTCGTGACCGCAACGGCGTACGCCCGCTGGTGCTGGGTCGTCTGGAGCGGGGCTGGGTGGTCGCGAGCGAGGCCGCCGCGCTCGACATCGTCGGCGCCAGCGTCGTGCGCGAGGTCGAACCCGGCGAGCTGATCGCGATCGACGAGAACGGCCTGCGCTCGTCGCGGTTCGCCAACCCGGACCCCAAGGGCTGCCTGTTCGAATACGTCTATCTCGCCCGGCCCGACGCCACCATCTCCGGCCGCAACGTCTACGCGGCGCGTACCGAGATCGGCCGTCAGCTGGCCCGGGAGCACCCGGTCGAGGCGGATCTCGTCATCCCCAGCCCCGAATCGGGCACGCCCGCTGCGATCGGCTACGCCGAAGAGTCCGGCATCCCTTACGGCATGGGCCTCGTGAAGAACGCGTACGTCGGCCGGACCTTCATCCAGCCGTCGCAGACCATTCGTCAGCTGGGCATCCGGCTGAAGCTCAACCCGTTGCGCGACGTCATCCGCGGCAAGCGGATCGTCGTCGTGGACGACTCGATCGTGCGGGGCAACACCCAGCGCGCCATCGTGCGGATGCTGCGTGAGGCCGGCGCCATCGAGGTGCACGTGCGTATCTCCTCCCCGCCGGTGAAGTGGCCTTGCTTCTACGGCATCGATTTCGCGGACCGCGCCGAACTGCTGGCCAACGGTCTGGACAACGAGGGCATCCGTCGCGCCATCGGTGCCGACTCCCTCGGCTACGTATCGCTGAACGGTCTCATCGCCGCCACCGAGCAGCCGGCCAACCGCTTGTGCCGGGCCTGCTTCGACGGCCAGTACCCGATTGATCTGCCCGCCGGTGATCTGATCGGAAAGCATGTGCTCGAGTCGGTCGGCCGTCGTGTGGACGAGGCGGGCCAGGCCGAGCAGCGGGACCGGTCCGGTGACGAACCGGCCCTGAACGAGGACCCGGCGACCCTGGAACGCGCCGGAGCCTGAGCACGCGGCCGTCGTCGCTGCCGCGAGAGAACAAAGGGGAGTACCACCGTGACGCACGTAGCCGAGCGCCCAGCCACCGACGGCGCGGGCGGCCGTCAACTCTGGAACGCCGAGAACGGCAACGGTCGTAGGCGCCAGGCGACTTACGCGGACGCCGGAGTCTCGATCCACGCCGGCGATCAGGCGGTGGAACTGCTCAAGGCGAAGGTGCAGCGCACCCACCGGCCGGAGGTGCTGGGCGGGCTGGGCGGCTTCTCCGGCCTGTTCAAGCTCGATGTCACGAAGTACAAGAAGCCGGTGCTCGCGTCCTCGACGGACGGCGTCGGCACCAAGCTGGTGATCGCGCAGGCGATGGACATCCACGACACGGTCGGCATCGACCTCGTCGCGATGGTCGTGGACGACCTCGTGGCGTGTGGGGCGGAGCCGCTGTTCCTGCTCGACTACATCGCCTGCGGCGAGGTCGTTCCGGATCGGGTCGCCGAGATCGGCGCGGGCATCGCGGACGGTTGCCGCACCGCGGGCTGCGCGCTGCTCGGTGGTGAGACGGCCGAGCACCCGGGCGTGATGAAGTCGCACGAGTACGACCTTTCCGCCAACGGCGTGGGCGTCGTGGAGGAGGACGAGATCCTCAGCCGCGAGCGCGTCCAGCTGGGCGACGTGGTCATCGCGATGCGCTCGTCGGGTCTGCACTCCAACGGCTACTCGCTGGTCCGCCACGTCCTCATGGGGCAGGGCCGACTGCGGCTGAGCAGCGTCATCGAGGATCTCGGCGTGAACCACACGCTGGGCGAGGAGCTGCTCACCCCCACCAAGATCTACGCGCAGGACTGCCTCACGCTGATCGCCGAGTGCGAGGTGCACGCGCTCGCACACGTCACCGGTGGCGGCATCCCGGGGAACCTCAACCGGGTCCTGCCGGACACGATGGACGCGATCGTGGACCGCTCGACGTGGCGGCCGCAGCCCATCTTCGATCTGGTGCAGAGCCGGGGCCGGATCGAGGCGCCCGAGATGGAGTCGACCTTCAACATGGGCGTCGGCATGTTCGCCGTGGTCGCGCCCAACGACGCCGACCGGGCGATGGCGCTGCTCACGGCGCGTGGGGTCGAGTCCTGGTCGGTCGGCGAGGTCGTCGAGGGCGAGGGGAACGTACGCATGCTCGGGTCGCACACGCGCGGCTGAACGAACTGCGGGGCTCCCTAGTCTGGCCGGAATGCGCCAGACTAGGGCAGCGGCGACCGCGAGGAGGTGGGCGATGGCCTCCGTACACCGGTTCACCGGCATGCGGGGCATCGCCTCGGTGCCCTCTTACGTGATCATGCAGCCCACGACGCTGTGCAATTTGGACTGTGCGTACTGCTATCTGCCGTTGCGCAAGGAGGATCGGCGGATGGCTCCGGCCGTCGCCGAGGCCGTCGCGCAGACCGTGAACCAGTGGGCCACCGAGGCGCCCCGATTCTCCGTGGTCTGGCACGGTGGCGAGCCCACCGCAGCCGGCCGGGAGCGCCTTCTCCAGCTCATGACGCCGTTCCAGGGCGTCGAGCACCACCTGCAGACCAACGCCACCCTCGTCGACGACGCCTGGTGCGAGTTCTTCCGGGCGTACGACATCCACATCGGATTGAGCGTGGACGGCCCCGAGCGGCTCACCGCACAGCGCGTCGACCGGTCCGGGCGGGCGGCGTACCAGCAGATCATGCGCGGAGCGGAAGCTTTGCGACGGCATGGCGTGCCGTTCGCGGCTCTCTGCGTGGTCTCCGACCCGAGCCCGGCGCTGGCCCGCGAGCTGTACCCGTTCTTCCGCGAGCTGGGCTGTTACGCCCTCGGCATCAACATCGAGGAGCGCGAGGGCGTCAACACCCGCAGCAACGCCCACGAGGAGAGCGAGGTCCGCGGTTTCTGGGCGGAGCTGACCGCGGCCTGGCGCGCCGATCCCGCGATCGAGTTGCGCGACATCGAATTCGCCATCCGGTACGCCGGAGCGCTGCGCCGGAACGAGGCGGACGGCGTCCTGCCGCGCCAGGTGGATCCGATCCCGACGATCGCGTACGACGGCTCGGTCGTGCTGGTCTCCCCGGAGCTGGCCGGGTTCAGCAGTCCGCAGTACGGCGATTTCAGCAGCGGCAACGTGACGAGTACAGCGTTGGCCGACATCGTCGCCGACGCCACGGATTCCCCCTGGATCAGCGAGTACCTGCGCGGCGTGGAAGCCTGCCGGGACAGCTGTGCCTATTTCGGGTTCTGTGGCGGTGGCCATGCCGCCAACCGATACTTCGAGCACGGCCGATTCGACACGACGGTCACCGAGCACTGCCGCAACAGCAAGATCCGCCTGATGGAGGGAGTCCTGGACCATGCCGCACCTCATTGAGGCGCCTGATCTGGCCGACCGAGTACGCGCCGACGGCGTCGCCGCGCTGGTCGAGGCGGCTGAGGAGATCTGGTCGACCCGGGCCGCCGATCCGCGGGGCCCAGTCGCGGGACCGCGCCCGTTCGAGGACGCGTTCCCGACCTTCTACCAGTTCTCCAACAGCCCGCAGAAGTAGCGGGGGCATAGTTGAAGGGAGCCCATACCGTCTACGTCGGACGGCTCGGGCTCCCTCCAGCAGGGGTGTTCGCCGGGGGACGGGCGATTAGTCGCCCTGGCGCTGCTGCGGGATCTGACCCTGCAGAAGCGCGCGCACCTCCGACTCGCGGTAACGGCGGTGTCCACCCAGGGTGCGGATGGCGCTGAGCTTGCCCGCCTTCGCCCACCGGGTCACCGTCTTGGGGTCGACACGGAACATCGACGCCACCTCGGCGGGGGTCAGCAGCGGCTCGGGTTCGTGCGTACGCGACGCCATGGGTCACTCCTCCACAAGTACCTGTTAACGAGGGCCGGGGTCCCGCCGGCCGACGCGCCTCCCATAGTCCGGCTCGTCCACGATGTCCGACATGGGCCGAACGGGTGAAGGTCCGTAGATGGACGGATGATGAATCAATGATATTTCCGAAAAAAACCGGACAAAATGCCCTCAAGGGATGACGGCATAGGCCGGAATTGTGCTTACTTCTAGGCGTTTTTCAATGCGCCCAGAGAGCTTCAATACCGGACAAATTCCCTCTGTCGGGTAGCCCTCGAAGTACCGGCGAGTAACGCGTACTGATGATCAGTTGTAGCGCTCCATGAGCTGAATCTCGCGCCAGCGGTCGACCAGTCGCTCGTAATGATCCGTCGCCGCCTCGCCGTCGCCCGTATTCAGCGCGGCGAGACCCGCGGCGACCAGGCCCGGCGAATCGTCGTCGTACAGCGCCTGATCGTTGAACAGATGCACGAGGCCGCCGTAGTCGAGTTCGACGATCGAGCCGGGATGGAACTCCTCCAGCCAGCGGGTTCCCTCAGCGACCGATTCGGTGATCGGGGCGTCGCCCATGGTGCGGCGCAGAATGGCCAGCCCCTGATGGGCCCGGCGACGCGCCTTGCCGATCTCCGTCCGATAGCGCACCAGTCGGCGACCGGCGCCGACGCTGATCTCCCGCTCGGCGAAGTCCACGAACAGGAACCACCGCAGCGGTACGCCCCACGTCGCGACGTGCTCGTGCACGCGCGGCAATCCGTGGTCGAGGACGCGCGCGCCGCCCCGGAAGTCGCTGACCACCGTCTGAGCGAGCCCGGCCAGGGCGGGCGGGACGAACGCGTCGGCGAGGATGGCGGGTACGCCGGCCCGTGCCGTGAGCGCCGCCTCCGCCACGCGTACGCGCAGATTCCAGGGGCAGATGAGCGCACCGGACTCGGTCGTCAACACGTACGCCTCGTCGGGGAGATCCGGCAGCCGCGACCAGCTCGCGCCGAGCGCCTCGAGAACGGTGACACGCTGACGACCAGGCCCCTCGGCCGGGCCGACGGCCCGTCCCTCGTCGAGGTAACGGCGCCAGAAGCGCTGACGATCCCGGTCGAACGCGGCCAACGGCTCATAGACGCGTAGGTACGCGGCGAACTGTGACGGCACGTGGCGATCCTCCCACGGGCTGAGGGCTTCCCGCACGTACCCGGGACACTCGCCTGCCCCCATCCCCATTCACCCGGCGCGAATGCCGGTGCCCAGTGCGAAAGCTTCTGCCCGGCCCGATTGCCTCCGCCCGGCGCGAATCGCGTGGCGATCGCGACGGCGTCTCGCCGAGTGGTCGGGGCCACCGTCGCGACCAGCTACTCCAGTAGGCTCCGAAAGGAGACCTCGCGCCACCCCATGCGGGGTCCCGCGGCCCGCGCCACACAACGGCGCGACAGACTCGACGAGGAGTTCTCATGGGCGTCTTCAGCGCCGACACCGGTCACGAACAGGTCGTCTTCTGCCAAGACCGGACTACCGGCCTCAAAGCGATCATCGGCGTCTATTCCACCGCGCTCGGCCCCGCCCTCGGCGGCACGCGCTTCTATCCATACGCCTCCGAAGAGGAGGCTCTGCACGACGTGCTGGAGTTGTCTCGCGGGATGGCGTACAAGAACGCCCTCGCGGGGCTGGACCTCGGCGGCGGCAAGGCCGTCATCTGGGGTGACCCGGTGCTGGACAAGACCGAGGCGCTGCTTCGGGCGTACGGCCGGTTCGTGCAGTCGCTCAACGGCCGCTACTGGACCGCTTGCGACGTCGGCACCTACGTCCAGGACATGGACGTGGTGGCCCGCGAGACCCGGTTCGTGACCGGTCGCAGCGTCGAGCACGGCGGCGCGGGCGACTCGTCCATCCTCACCGCCTGGGGCGTCTTCCAGGGCATGCGCGCCGCCGCCGAGCATCGCTGGGGCTCGCCGTCGCTGCGCGGCCGCCGGGTCGGCGTCGCCGGGCTGGGCAAGGTCGGCAAGTACCTCGTCGCCCACCTGCTTGAGGACGGCGCCGAAGTCGTCGCGACCGATCCGAGCGAGGCCGCGATCGCGTGGGCTCGCCAGACCCACCCGCAGATCACCCTCGTGGGCGATGTGCAGGAACTCATCACCAGCGACATCGAGGTGTACGCGCCGTGTGCCCTCGGCGGGGCGCTCAACGACGACACCGTTCCCGTGCTGCGGGCGCAGATCGTCGCCGGAGCGGCCAACAACCAGCTGGCCCACCCGGGGGTGGAGAAGCTGCTCGCCGAGCGCGGAATCCTCTACGCGCCGGACTACGTCGTCAACGCCGGCGGCGTGATCCAGGTGGCCGACGAGATCGAGGGCTTCAACTTCGACCGCGCCAAGCTGCGGGCGACCAAGATCTACACGACCACGAAGCAGATCCTCGAACTCGCCGACGACGAGGGCGTGTCGCCCGCCACGGCGGCCGACCGCCTGGCCGAGCGGCGGATGGCGGAGGTCGGGCGGCTGCAGACCATCCGCCTGCCTCGCTGAGGCGCGCTGAAGGGCTAGTCAGGACCCGCGCGAGCGCTCCGGACGGGGTGCTCCGCGGGTCACGACCGAATCCGCAACGAACCCCTTACCGTCGCAAATCAGACAGTTTGCGCGCGGCACGGCAACATGGAGTGGAGCCCGAGGTGCCGAAGTCGGCAACACCTGTGTACCGTATGAGCCACGAGAGATGCCTGACGTCATCGGGGCCCGCCTTCGGGCTGCCCCGACATTCATGTGCGAGGGGGTCGGTCCATGGGACGCGGCCGAGCTAAGGCCAAGCAGACTAAGGTGGCCAGGGAGTTGAAGTACCACTCCCCGAACACCGACCTCGCGGCGTTGCAGCGAGAACTCGGTGGAGCCGCCGCCGCAAAGTCTGATGAGCAGCTCGACGACGAGTACGACGAGTACGACGCCGACGAGGACTCAGAAGACGCGGACGACGACCCCAACTGGGCGATACGGCGTTCCCGGTAGACGCTGTCGAAGATCGTTATTCACCAGCGGCGCAGGCACATTGCGCTCGCTCTGTGGGTAGCGATCTTCGCGTGCCGCCACAAAGGTGTGGGGTCGTCCAGTGGGTGCATCAGGGGGTGTGGTGCGTTTCGCACGCACCGCCTAGCCTGATGCCTCATGAGTGAGATTGAGACTCGCGGCGACGAGGAAAACACGCTGGTCACCTTTGACACCGACGGCGACGGCAAGGCCGACGTCTGGGTCAAGGACACCGACGGCGACGGCGTTTCCGACCTGGTGGAACTCGACCACAACCACGACGGTGAGGTCGACGTGACCCTGGTCGACCTCGACCAGGACGGCAAGCCCGACAACGTCTGAACGTTGCCGGTCAGCCGCCGCCCAGGGCGCGGAACGCCGACATCAGCAGCAGGACCACCAGCACCGCCGCGAGCACCCACCAGAGCCAGCGGCGGTGTTTGTGCGTACCGGGCAAGGCTTCGTCGACGCCGAGCTGGGTGAGGCGCTGGCGGGCCGCCAGCACGCTCTCCCGTGCCCGGGTCACGACGGGGTCGGCGCCCGGTGCGCCATGGGCCGCGCGGGCTCGGGCCAGTTCGACGGCGTACCGGCATTGCGCACGCTGCAATGTGCGGACCGCACGCTCGCCCTTGCCCCCGGCGACCTTCTTGGCGTGGTGGCGGGCCCGGGCCCGCAGATGGGCCTCGGCCAGCGTGCCCACCTCGCCCGGCGTCGCGACGTGCGGATCGCCGAGCTCGCCGAGCTCGGCCAGGTAGAAGCGCGCCTCGCGGGACCGGGCCAGCCAGGCCAGGCTGAGCACCAGGGCGAGGGCCGGGAGGCCCTTGATCAGCAGGCCGAGCAGGATGCCGCCGGCTCCGCCGCCCACCCCGTCCGCGAGCAGCGGCGAGTTCCACAGGAAGTGCAGGAACCAGGCCCCGCCGAAGCCCACCGCCACGCCCGCGAGCCGGTTCAGCATCGACCGCCGGGTGTGCACCAGGAAGTACGCGATCCCGCCGCCGACCAGCGCCGAGAAGATCGTGTGGCTCCACAGGCCGGACAGGAACCCGCGGAGGAAGACGGTGGAGATCACCGGGCCGATCTCGTCACCCTGACCGGCGACGGCGACCGCGTTGACCGCGTAGATGATGTCCTCGACGATCTGGAAGCCCAGCCCGACGAGGGCGCCGTAGACCATGCCGTCCAGCACGCTGTTGATCTGCGCCCGGGCGATCAGCACGAGGACGATGACGCCCAGGCCCTTGAGCAGCTCCTCGACGCTCGGCCCGGCGATCGCCGACCCCCAGGCGGCGGCGAACTCGGGGGAGACCAGTTTGGCGAGCAGATCGTGCACGGCCCGGTTGCCGGGGATGGCGACGATCGGCGCCACTGCGGCGCCCCACGCGAACGCGGTCGCCAGCAGCAGCCACGGCTCCCGTTCCAGGAAGTCCAGCGACGCGATGAAGAGCCAGAACGGCACGGCGTAGAGGCCGAACAGGACGATCGCAGTCAGCGTCGCCGTCGGCCACTTCCCGTACGCCGTCGCGAAGATCCCCAGCAGTTGGATTCCACAGATCAGCAGCAGTCCGGTGAGCAGCCAGAAGGCCGGCATCTGCAGCGAGCGTACGGCGCGGGCGGTCCGGGGCGTGGGCCGGACGGAGTCGGTGGACATCGGCGGCCTACCTCTGCTCGATCGACGCGATGCTCGCCTCGATCCCCGTCATCAGATTGGCCAGATCGGGTTCGGCGCCGCTGACCGTCACCTCGATCGCGCGCCCGGCGCTGAGGAAGACGGCGTACCGGCCGAGACGTCCGGGCGCGGTGTAGGACCCCTGTACGCCGGTCAACCCGCTGTCGGTGGTCGTCGAATCCTCGGCTCCGGTGACCTGGTAGCCCCGCGTACCGGTGATCTTCGCGCGCAACTTCGCCGCCGCGGCCGTCAGATCGCCGGTGAACGGCGCGACCACGATGACGTACCGGACCGGGCCGATCAGGAACAACGCCGTGCCCCGGTCGGCGCCCGGCCGGGTGTTCGTGAGGTCCAGCTCGGCCTGCCCCGGCGGGATCACCACGACGCCCCCGCCGACCGCGTACGCCCGCCCGCCGACCGTCGAAGCACCGGCCGGAACCCGGCGGTTGATCGCCGGCAGACCCCAGGCCACGAAGAGGATCACGACCAGCACCGCCACGCTGCTGGCCAGATTGCGCAGCAGCCGGGTCCCCGCGGTCGACATGATCCGAAAGTAACGTGGGTGGCACCTGCGTGTCCGACTTATGCGTTCTTTCGGGCGACGTTCCGTGCCCCTAGCGCTGCGTCCCCAGCGCCCCGGGTGACCGTCCCCAGCGCCCCTAGCGCCCCGTCCCCACTGCCCCCGGGGGACCGTCCCGCAGCACGGAGCCGGAGGCGAGCCGCGTACCCGCGAACTCGACCATTCCGTCGGCCAGGTCGGCCCGGCGGAGGTCGATCCGCCCACCCGCGATGAGCGCCCCGATGAACAGCACATACGCGCCGACGAGCCGGGCAGCGGTGAACGTGACGCCTCCGCCGAGGCACCGCATGCCGTAGAAGACCAGTTTGCCGTGTGCGAGGCTGGCGCGGGTGAAGTCGAGCGCGCCGGCGCTGACCACGGTCAGCGAGAAGTCGACCGTCGCACCCGTGAAGGTCGCGCCGGTGAAGTCGAGCCGGCCGCCGTCGAAGACCGCTCCCGTGAAGTCGACGAGGCCGCCTTCGAACGCGGTCCCGGTGAAGTCCACCTGCCCGCCGGCGAAGACCGCGTCCGCGAAACCGACGTGCTGCTGGGTGAAGGTCGCCCCGCGCAGGACGAACCGCCCACCGGTGAAATGAGCGCCGCGGAACGTGCGCGCCGGAATCAACGCCCCGGTCAGGTCCATGTCGAAGCCGCCCCAGCCGTCGTCGCGACGCAGCCGGTCGCCGAGCACCGCCAGCGCCTCGCCCGCTTGCGGGCCGCCTTCGCGTACGTGGGCGCACAGCGCGTCGACGCACCGCTGCCGTCCGATCGGCCACGCGTCGGCCAGCTCCGCGATGCTCAGGGCCGCGCCCGGCTCATCCTCCGCGAGACGTTGCCGCAGCCGCGCCAGCTCCGGTCGGCGGGTCAATCTCCACCACCAAGGGGTACGCCCAACGGGGCGGTCGACGCCGATCATCAGCATCCCACCGCCTCGAGCCGGTAGGTTCCGGCCGGGAGGGCGCCGTAGTAGCGGGCGCACTGGATCTCGTCGACCTGGCCGGTGAGCGTACGCAGCCGGGCGTGCAGCGCCGAGTCGCTGTCCACGATGTAGTGGTAGGCCCCGTCGCGGATCTCCCAGCGCCGGGTCAGGGTCAGTTCGATCGTCAGGCTCATCCGCGGGGTTCCCTTCTCTGTTGCCGTCGCTGGGGTGGGGCCGGTCGGCCCCACCCCGGTTTCCTCAGGCCGTTCGCCGCCGGTGCCAGAACCAGCCGACCGTGGGCGTCCCGAGCACCGCGGCGGTGACCGCGGCGACGGTGGCTCCGGGGCCGGCCGAGTAGCCCCGGCACAGCACCACCGCCAGGATCACCATCACCGCGGTGGCGGTGACGACGACCGCGAACTCTCCGGTGCGGCCCATGCGGTCGTGGGTCTGGAGAGTGAACCGTTTGTTGATGAAATCCAGCTGGATCGCGTCCAGCGGCCGCCAGGCGTACGGCGCCCGGTATGCCTCCGCGGACGGTTCCTCCTCCCAGACCTGCTCTTCCTCGGCCTCTCCCATGCCGCGTCTCTCCTGTCCAGGTCCTCGACGTCGACTCCACCGCATTCGTAACCGTGCGTAGCGTACATCAGTTGTTCTCACGTATCACGCCTCAATATATGCCTGATTGCTGCATGCGAAGATCACAACGACTCATGCCACACCGGACATGCTAGGACACGGATACCGCACTTCCCGGACGCCAATGACCGTCGTTTCCGGACTGTTATCAGCGGAAACCACGAAGAGTAAGGACCGAAGTAATCCGGGGGCCGACCTGGTGTATCGCCAGCGTCGGACGATCACGATGTGCTCGACAGTCGCACACCGTGTGCGCTATCGTGGTCGTGACATACAGCAGAACGTAGCGGTACGATTACCCGGCTGCACGCGCCGCCGATGAGAAACAAAGGGTGGCACCCGTCGCAGCGGGTACCACCCAGTCCAAACCCCCTGCGCAAACAAGGAGTTGGACCCCATGAGTGTGCAACACACGATGTCCGAGGACACCCAGGGAGATGACGACAGTCGCGTACCCGACAAGGGTGTCGGCGGCTCGTTGACGAGGGTCACCGCCAACTTCACGCCGCGTGCGATGAAGGCGATCGACCGGATCTCCACGAAGACCGGCGACTCGAAGACCGACATCCTGAATAAATCGGTGATGATGTATGAGGCATTCCTCGAACTCCTGGAACGCAGCGACAGCGAGACGCTGACCGTGAAGCTCAAGGACCGCGAGGTCGACCTCTGGCTCTTCTGAGCCGATCCCGGCTCTTCCGAGCCGGCGCGTCCGCTCAGCCGGCGGTACGCGGGTCCACGCCGGCCGCGGCCAGTTCCAGGATGGCGTAGGTCGACTCGGTGAGGCCGATGATGAGTACGCCCTCCGGGCCGAACTCCTTCACCTGCGCGGCCTGGTCCGGGATCTTGAGATCCTCGGGCTTGCCGCTGGCCGGGACGTCGTAGCCGACGACCTGGATGTCGATCTCGTCGACGCCCGCCTTGATCAGCTCGGCCTTGACGCCCTGCTGCAGACCCTCGCCGTACGCGTCCTTCCGGTACACGATGCTGATCTTGCGCAGGCCGTCGCGCATGATGACGTCGGCCAGCGCCCGGGACTGGAGTTCGTCCGACGGCGCCGCCCGGAAGAAGAAGCCGCCGTCGTCGATCGCGCTGAGCGCGGCCGAGGTCGCCGACGGCGCGAACAGGATGACCTTGCGGGACGCAGCCTCGGGGATGAGCTTGGTCGCCACGCCGGAGCTGCTCGGTCCGAAGAACATCTGAGCGCCCTGCGCGATCTGCGCGTCCATGGCGGCCTTGCCCTTGTCGGCGTTGGTGCCGTCGTCACCGTCGAGGAACTGCACCGGCTTGCCCAGTACGCCGCCCGCCGCGTTGATCTCCTGGATCGCCAGCTTGGCACCGGCCCGCTTGGGCGGGTTGCTGCCGGAGTTGGTGCCGGTGATCGCGGTCAGCCCGCCGATGATCAGCGGAGCACCGCTCTCCTTGACCGAGGTCTTCACCGGCGCCGGACCCGGGTCGGTGGACGCGGCCGCCTCGCTGCCCGCCCCGACATACTCCGTGAGCTGCTTGTTGATCTGGCTGTCCGCGCTGAAGTGCAGCGTCCCGTACGACGTGGTGGACGGCTCGCCCTTGTCCTTGAACCCGGTCTTCACCGTGATGCCGACGTAGCGGATGTCGGTGCCCTTGCGGGCCAGCGCCAGACAATCCTCCGGAGTGGAGCAGTCCTTGCCGCCGATCGTCACCCCGTTGACGTAGTTCTTGACGACGGTCGCGTCGGTCGTCCGGGCCAGCTGCGTCGCCAACGCCATGATGACCATCACGTCGTACGACTCACCGGCGTACGAGTAGTCCTTGAGATTGGGGTCGATGGCCCGCAGACGGGCCTTGAACTCCTCGCTGATCGCGGTGAGCGGGGTGGTGCCCTTCATGCCGTCGATGAGGCCGGGCTGCGCCTTGCCCACCGGCTCGCCGATGGTGTTCTTCATGTTGCCGTCGGCGCCGTAGAACCTGATCGACTGATGGCTGTTCGTCGGCTCGTCCTTCTCGCCGCAGGCGGCGACGCTCAGCGCCAGCGCGGCACACAGAAACAGTCGGATCCCGGGCGTTGGGCGCATGAGGGGTCGCCTTCCTGAACGATCAACTCGCCCCGGAGACTAGCGCGCTCCGGGTTCTGTCGGGAAGTGGTCATCAAAGTTGTGCCTGACCGGTTGCGTTGACATCGCGTCGTACGCTCCCAATCGTGACCGCCGATCCCCACCGCGTCTTCGAGGACGCGGCGCTGCTGCTCGACCAAGCTCTGGCGGGCGACCGGGCGGCGGCGGTCGAAACCGTCGGCACCGTAGTCGGTGGCCAGGGCATTTCCGGCGCGCTCGGGGTGGCCTGGTGTCTCGCCGGCACGATCACCGGCGACGGGAACCCGTCGGGCCTGTGGTCCCTCGACTTCCCCGAGATCGACGAGGCTCAGTATGACGCACGCTGGGTCGCCCGGTTCATCAGCGCGTACCTGAACGAGGACGAGCCGACGGCCCAGGCGCTGGTCGGCGCGGCCCAGGAAGACGGGCGGCTGGAGGACTGCCTGCTCACCCTCGCCGGATCGACGGTGGCCACGCTGCATCATCGCGAGCACTGAAGCGGCCGACGTGTCATCATTTCGGGCATGTCGCAGGTGAACCTGATGACCTCACTGCCCGAACACGCGCTGGACGTCCTGCGCGACCGAGCCCGCCACGACGGCGTACCGCTCGGAGAGTGGCTCGCCCGCGCGATCTACGACAAGGCGACCCGCGACAGCGGCGCCGACCCGGCCCGCAAGGACGCCGCCCGACGCCGACGCTTCATCGCCGACACCGAAGCCGACCGACTCCGCCACTTCCGCCAGGTCGAATCCGCGTGAACCGGGGCGTGGTGTGGGACTACTCGCCCGCCTCCGGACCATCCGTACGCGTCGTGGTGCTCTCCAACGAGATCCACAACTCGGTCTCCTGGCCGGTGTGCGCGTACCTGACGAGACGGGCGACGCCGCTGGTGCCCACGATGGTCCCGCTCGCCGATCCCGATCCTGTGGGCGGCGCGGTCGACCTCGCGACTCTCGGCACGATCAACCCGGATCGCCTCTCCGGACCGGTCGGGATGCTCACCGGGGCGAGTCTGGCTCGAATCGGCGAGGCGGTTCGAGCGCTCTTCGGCCTCTAGCCGGCTCGGCGATCTGCCCTATAGAAACGCGAAATGACCAGGCCCGAAGCCTGGTCATTGAGGGGAAGTGGCCAGGGGCGGGGTCGAACCGCCGACCTTCCGATTTTCAGTCGGACGCTCGTACCAACTGAGCTACCTGGCCGTTCAACACGAACGCCGCGCACACTACGCGCGGCGTCAGCGCTGGCGGTCCTGACGGGACTTGAACCCGCGACCTCCGCCTTGACAGGGCGGCGAGCACTCCAACTGCTCCACAGGACCTTGCTTCGGGAGACTGTACCAGTCTCCCTTCCGTGCCCCCAACGGGATTCGAACCCGTGCTACCGCCTTGAAAGGGCGGCGTCCTAGGCCGCTAGACGATGAGGGCGGCCGAACCATCATCGCACATTGCGACTCAGGCTGTTTTGCTCCCATCCGGCCCCGCCGGAGGCTTGCAAAGCATATGCGATGCCCTCCCGGCCCGCCAAATCGACCTACCACTAAGCGTCGACCGGGCGGACCGTGGCGTACGCACAGGTCAAGCCGTGCCTGGTGGAAGCGCTTGGAGAACGAACTTTGCTTTCAGCGCGGGCAGGATCTGATGAAGGGCCGAGTTGGTCTGGCTCCGATCGCCGCCGCCGTCGTGCATGAGCACGATCGAGCCCGGCGAAGTGTGACCGACGACACGGCTGACGATCTGGGCCACGCCGGGACTCTTCCAGTCCCAGGGGTCGACGCCCCAGCCGAGCGGGACCTTGCCCATCTCCTTGAGCAGCTTCACCTCGCCGGCCGTCCACTCGCCGCCCGGTTGACGGAAGTAGCGAATGGGCACGCCGGGGACGACGGCGTGGATCGCCGCGTCCGTACGCGCGATGTCCGCCTTGATCTGAACATCCGTGCGGTGGCCGAGGCGCAGGTCGTGCGACCAGCTGTGGTTGCACAGGGTGTGGCCCTCCGCCACCATCCGGCGTACGAGCGCGGCGTTGGCCTTCACCTGGCGTCCGATCAGGCAGAACGTCGCTTTGATCCCGGCCGCCTTCAGTTGGTCGAGCACCTTCGGCGTCCACGTCGGCTGTGGGCCGTCGTCGAAGGTCAGCGCGACCGTGAGATTCCCCGTCCGGCTCATCACGGAACCCTTCGGCGGCTTCGACTCGTCCACTTTCCGCGCCGGCACCGTGGTCGGCGACGGAGACGGCTTCGGCGACGCGGACGGGCTGGCCGAGGCCGACGGCGCGGCGGTCGCCGACACGTTCGCGTCCGGCTTCGACGGACCCGACAGGCAACTGCCCAAGGCCGCGACCCCGAGGATCGCGACGAACCCGGCGCTGGCCACCGACCGGCGGGCCCGCGACGAAAGCACGCTCGACCCGCGAGACCACGCTCGCAGTCGGCGCAATTGATTCACCAGCCACGGTCCGAACGCCGCCGACGCTCGAATCAGCAGCCGGCCGACCGCTTTGAGCAGGCGCGATAGGCCCGCACCGGTTCGACCCGCCAGTTCACGGGCACGGGGCACCGGCATGCTTCCCTCCCCAGGACGGCTGCCGGCGTACCGGGGGCGGTATCCCTCACGCGGTTCCCCGCAGACCACCGAGAGGGCCGCCAGCAGTCACAAGCGCCCAGCCTTCCATGGCCGGGCCGAGTTCGCGAGTCCGACTCGCGAGATCGATCACGATACCGGGGGATTGATCAGGGCGGCCCGGACACGACACACCGGTCGAGCACGACCACTAGTTCATGATCACGCGGAAAGCGAGCGAGCGCGCGGAAAGCGAGCGAGCGGGGAGCGAGCGAGCGTCAGCGCAGGGCGAGCGAGGTGACGCCGGCCAGCCAGGGCGAGTAGTGCGATGGATTCGCGGCCATCGCCGTACGCAGGTCACTTGGGTCGACCCAGCGGACGGCGGCGACTTCGGCCGGATCAGGCCGCAGGGTGAGCAGATCCGCGTCGACGATGCCGAGGAGCACGTGGTCGTACTCGTGCTCGACGAGGCCGCTGTCCGGGTCGTCGGCCCGGTAGAGGTGGACGCCGACTTCGGTCAGGCTGAGGTCGTCGAGCACGCCGAGTTCTTCGGCCAGCCGGGTCAGCGCCGCCTCGACCACGGTGGTGCCGGGCGACGGGTGCCCACAGCAGGCGTTCGCCCAGCGCAGGGGGAAGCGGGTCTTCACGGCGGCCCGCTGTTGCAGGAGGAGGCGGCCGGAGGTGTCGAGCAGGTGCACGGAGAACGCCCGGTGCAGCCGCCCGGGGGCGGTGTGGGCGTCGGCGACGGTCGCCGAGCCGGTCGGCTCACCGGTCGGGGAGACCAGCTCCACCAGCAGTGATTCTCGAACGGAAGAGGTCATGCCAGGTCTCCTGTGATCCGGCGGGCGGCGAGCTTGCCCGAGATGAGAACCATCGGTACGCCCACGCCCGGCTGGGTCCCACTGCCCGTGAACACCACGTTGGACAGGCCGGGATGCAGGTTGCCGGGCCGGAACGGACCGGTCTGCGCGAACGTGTGGGCGTACGAGAACGGACTGCCGGCGACGTGGCCCTCCCGGGCCCAGTCCGCCGGGGTCACCACGTGCGAGACCTCGAGGTCCAGGCCGAGGTCGTAGTAGCCGCGCTCCTCCAGCGTCGCCATCAGCTCACCGGCGTACCGGCGGCTCATCGCGGTCGTCCAGGTGACGGGGGCCACCGTGAGGTTGGGCACAGGGGCCAGCACGTAGTAGGTCTGCCGGCCCGGTGGCGCGGCGGTGTCGTCGGTCTTCGTCGGGTTCGTGACGAGCAACGAGGGGTCGGTCATCAGTTCCCCGCGGTCGATGACCTCCTCGAACGTACGCTCCCAGGCCCGCCCGAAATGCAGGTTGTGGTGGGCGATTCCGGCGTACCGGGCGCGCGCGCCGAGGTGCAGGACGACGCAGCTGGGACTCGGCCGCAGCCGCTCCAGCCGGGCCGGGGCCGGCGTGGGGAGCAGTGAGAACGCGGCGGCCAGGTCCGGGTTCAGCACGACGACGTCGGCCGGTATGCGTTCCCCGTCGACGGTGTGCACCGCGACCGCCCGGTCGCCGCGCGTCTCCACTCCGGACACGATGGTGTCGTAGCGGAAGGTGACGCCGTGCTTGACCGCGACGTCGGCCAGCGCCTGCGGCACGGCCTGCATACCACCGCGCGGGTGGTAGACCCCCGCCACGGTGTCCAGGTAGGAGATCACCGCGTACAGGGCGAGGGCGTGATCGGGGGCCAGCCCGGCGTAGAGCGCCTGGAACGAGAAGATCCGCCGGGTTCGGGGGTCGCTGAAGAACTGGGAGATCTTCGGCCCGAGCCGGCGGAACCCTCCGGTCAGCGCGAGCTTGATCAGATTGGCCGTGAGCAGGTCGCGTGGCCCGTCCAGGTTCTTGTCGATGAAGTCCTGGCGTTCGAGCCGCCACAGCCGCTCGGCCCAGGCCACGAACCGGCGGTAGCCCGCGGCCTCCCGGGCGCCGCACAGCTCGGCGACGGCCTGCTCCATCCGATCGGAGTCGGCCGTGACGTCCAGGGTGCTGCCGTCCGGATAGTGCGCCCGGTACGCCGGGTCCAGCCGGATCAGGTCGAGCCAGTCGTCCAGGTCCTCCCCGACCGCCGCCATCGGCTCGGCGAGCAGGTCGGGCGCGGTCAGGACGGTCGGCCCGAGGTCGAAGCGATAGCCGTCCAGCTCCAGCCGACCGGCCCGGCCGCCGGGGATGCCGGCCCGCTCGATCACGGTGACGTCCCGGCCGGCGCCGGCCAGGTGCAAGGCGCAGGCCAGCCCGCCGAGGCCCGCCCCGACGACTATGACCCGATTTGTCTGACCGGAGATGGTTCGCACGTTTCGAATAGTCGCACGCGGCTCCCGGCGAACCCGCACCGGCAGGCCCCGTACCCTTGCGTTCTGGTGATTATCCGACAGAGCTGGGAGACGGGTGAACGAGCAGGTCGCGGCGGCGTACCAGCGATGCCGGGAACTCCATCGCCGCCATGGTCGCAGCTACTACCTGGCGACCCGTCTGCTGCCCGCCGCGTCCAGGCGGCACGTGCACGCGCTCTACGGCTTCACGCGTACCGCTGACGACATGGTCGACACTCCCGGCCGGGAGCATCCCGCGGAGGCCCTGGCCCACCTGCGTGATCGCCTGCACGCGGGGCTCGCGGACCCGGCGGCGGTGGCCGGCGACCCGATCCTGCCGGCCGTCGTGCGGACCGTGCGCGAGCTGGATCTTGACGTCGCGGACCTGGACCGGTTCGTCGCGAGTATGGCGATGGATCTCACGATCACCCGCTACGAGACCTACGACGACCTGCTCGTCTACATGGATGGATCGGCGGCGGTGATCGGCACGATGCTGCTGCCGATCCTCGCCCCCGCCGATCGGGCCGCCGCCCGCGAACCCGCGCGCCAGCTCGGCCTGGCCTTCCAGCTCACCAACTTCATCCGCGACATCGCGGAGGACCTCGGTCGCGGTCGCGTCTATCTTCCGCAGGCGGACCTGCGGGAACACGGCGTCCGCGTCGAAGATCTCCAGGCGGCCACCGCCGGGCGCGCGCTGCGTGCGGCCGGTCCCGCCACGGAGTCCATTCGCTCCCTCATCGGGTACGCCATGAGCCGTGCCCGGATCCACTACGCGGCAGCGCAGCCGGGCATCGACCTGCTGCCACCGGCGTCGGCCCGCTGCGTGCGAGTGGCGCACCGGGTCTACGGCGCGATCCTCGACGAGGTGGAAGCGCGCGGCCGGGACGTGTTCGGCGAGCGCGTCGTCGTCCCCCCGGTACGCCGCATCCGCCTGGCGCTCAGCGCCCTACGACGATGACTTCACGCCGGTGACATCACGCCGGTGACTTCACGCCGGTGACTTCACGCCGGTGACTTCACGGCGCTGACGA
Source organism: Hamadaea flava (assembly GCF_024172085.1). Lineage (NCBI taxonomy): Bacteria > Bacillati > Actinomycetota > Actinomycetes > Micromonosporales > Micromonosporaceae > Hamadaea > Hamadaea flava. The sequence goes on from NZ_JAMZDZ010000001.1 coordinate 4,640,791, forward strand.
GTGCCACGAAGTCGGTGATCGACTGCCGCATCCGCTTGGCCTGCTTCGGATCGACGAGGAGACCGCCCGCAGTGAACGCGGTGTCGGCCTGCGCGACCGAGATCATCTCGGGAAACATCCGCGCGCCGAGATGCTCCAGCGGTACGCGCAACGCCCATAGCCCGCGATTGCCGCCGGTCAACCGGGGCGAGGCGCTCATGAGCAGACCGTGATGCCCCCAGAACGGCTGTGGCTTCAAGCGCGACACCCAGTCGACGAGGTTCTTGACCGTTCCGGGAACGCTGGCGTTGTACTCCGGGCTGACCAGCACAAACGCGTCCACCGACCGCAACCGCTCGGCGAATCGCCGTGCCCCGTCCGGTACGCCCTGGCCGTCCTCGGCACCGGCGTCGTACCCGGGCACCTGGAATTCGGCGTACGCCGCGAGGTCGACGTCGACGCCACCCTCCCGGAGCACCGAGGCGGCCAACTCGGCCAGCGTCACGTTGAACGACCCCGGGCGCAGCGAGGCGCCCATCACCAAGAAGCGCACCGCCTGATCCTGTCATCTCGCTCCAGGCGACCGGCGAAACCGGGGGGTGGGGCGTTCGACCGATGATTCAGGTGGGACCGAATCAATACCGGCAGCCTTACGGCCCGTCGAAACTTGGCTCATGACTCACGCCGAACTGTTCCGTTCCCTCCACGTTCCCGGCCGCCCGCTCGTCCTCGCCAATGCCTGGGACGCCGCCAGCGCCGCCCTGGTGGCCGCCGCCGGTGCGCCGGCCGTCGCCACCACGAGCGCCGGGGTCGCCTGGAGTCTCGGCGTGCCCGACGGCGACGTGCTCGCCCGCGAGCAGGCGGTCGAGCTGATCGCGCGGATCGTCCGGGCGGTGGGCGTACCGGTGACCGCCGACATCGAGTCCGGCTTCGGCGCCACCCCGGACGAGGTCGCCGAAACGGTCCGCGCGGTCGTCGCGGCGGGCGCGGCCGGCATCAACATCGAGGACAATTCCCACGGCGGCCCGGCCGTGCTCCGCCCCGTCGCCGAGCAGGCCGAACGACTGGCGGCAGTACGCGACGCCGCCGCGGACTCGGGGCTCTTCGTCAACGCCCGGATCGACACATACCTGGCCGGTGCCGGTGGGCTGGACGAGACGGTGGAACGTGCGATCGCGTACCTGGCGGCCGGGGCCGATGGCGTCTTCGTGCCGGGTGTCGCCGACCCCGCGACGTGAAGGAACTCGTGGCCGCCATTCCGGCGCCGGTGAACATCCTCGTCGGCCCCGGTTCCCCGACCGTCGCCGAACTGGCCGACCTGGGCGTGGCCCGCGCCAGCCTCGGATCGTCTATCGCGCAGGCCGCGTACGCCCTGGTGCGCCGGGCCGCCGAGGAGGCGTACGCCCACGGCACCTACGAGTCCGTTGTGGACGCCGTCGACTACGGGACCCTGAACGGGCTTCTGCGGCGCTGAATGGCGGCTCACCTGGGAGAAGCTCGACTAGGGCCTGTCGGGCCACAGTGGAGGCCCCGCTGTGGTATGACAAACCGGACATCCGCACTGGATCGACATCTCACCCAGGGAGCCCGAATTGCTCACCGAGCAGTGGCACACCAGCACGCGTAGCAACGACACCAACTGCGTCGAGGTCCGCGCCCGTCGCGGGCAGGTCGAAGTCCGCGACTCCAAGGACCGCGACCACGACATGCTGGTGTTCTCCGCCAACGCGTGGGAGTCGTTCGTCGACGGCGTGAAGGCCGGCGAGTTCGACTCCTGAGTACGCAGACGGCCCCCACCCTCGCCGGGGTGGGGGCCGCCGCACGTGTGGGGCATGTAGGACTCGAACCTACAACCTACGGATTAAAAGTCCGCAGCTCTGCCATTGAGCTAATGCCCCGCCGCCAGAAGGGTACCGGAAACAGCCGGGTCAGCGCGTCACGGAGGGGCAAGATCGCTTTATCCGGTGGCGTCCGGTGACCGCATCCATGACAGACATGTCCGTTATGCTGTCCGGCGTGCATTTGACCTTCATCCGCAAGACCGCACTTTCGAACGAGAACAACTGTCCTTCCCTGTACAAGACCGACCGCGACACGTACATCGTCCAGGGCTGGCGGGTCACCGACCCGGAGACCCTGGAGCAGTTGGACATCCCCGGGCACGAGACGGTCGTCGAGGTGCCCAGCGACGTTCTCGCCGAGATAGCCCGTTCCATCTGATCGCTGTCGACGACGCGCCGCCCTCGCCGGGGCGGCGCGTTTCGCGTCTGTGCCGCCCGGTCACACCGGCAGACGATCATGATGCGCGAAGTGGCGGGGTCAGGTGGAGAGCGGCGCCAGCGACCGCACGGCGCTGACGAACTGTGCCCCGGTGAGCGCGCTGTCCGGGTCGACGAGCCATTGGGTGGCTACCCCGCCGAGTATCGCCTGGTAGAAGGTGCCGAGCGCGAGAGCTTCCGTCTCGGTGGGCGTACCGCCGGCGAAGTCGCCGAAAAGCTCGGCCAGGGCTAGGCGAGCGCCGCGGTTGGCCGCCGCGAAGGTCTCCTGCATCTCCGGGTCGAGCCGGCCCAGCACCTCGAACTGGACGCTCCAGAGCGGACGGTGGGCGGCGAAGGACTGCAGGACTTGGGCCCAGACCGATTCCAGGCGCTGCGCCGGGGTAGCTGCGGGGTCGGCTTCGACCGCCATCGTGCGGCCCAGGTCCTCACCCCATTCTTCCAGCGCCTGGAGCAGCGCCGTGTTCATCAGGGCTTCCTTGGTGCCGTAGTGATAGCCGATCGCCGCGAGGCTCACGCCGGCGGCGGTGGCGACGTCCCGCGCGGTCGTGCGCGCGTACCCCTTTTCGTAGAGGCAGCGCTTCGCGCCCTCCAGCAGATCCTCTCGATTTCCCATGCCAAAGAAGGTAGCACAACCGTCTTGCACATTTGTCTAAGACGGTTGTACAGTCATCCCAGCCGCCGCACGGCAGGCGAAATCCCCTCGCGGAAGGAAAACCGAAATGATCGAGACCGTCGCCGCCACCGCCGCCGCCGTCATCGCGCTCCCCGTCGTGGGCGCTCTGGGTTATCGGGCGGTACGCCGCTCGGCGACCGCGAAGCACCTGGCGATCACCACCCCGAACGGCATCGCCGAGGAGCACTACCTGCGGATCGGCGGAGTCGAGCAGTGGGTGCAGATCCGGGGCGAGGATCGGGCCAACCCCGTCTTGTTCGTCCTGCACGGCGGCCCCGGCTCGCCGTACGCGGTCTTCACGCCGCTGATCCGATCGTGGGAGAAGCACTTCACGGTGGTGCAGTGGGACCGCCGGGGCGTCGGCAAGACCCGAGCTCGCAGCGGCGCCGCCGATCCGGCCGTCAACACGTTCGCCCAGTCGGCCGACGACGCCGTCGAGGTGATCGACTTCGTCCGGGGGCACCTGGACCAGGACAAGGTCGTGCTGCTCGCGGGCTCGATGGGGACGCTGCTCGGCCTGCCACTGGCCCGCCGCCGGCCGGACCTGTTCTCGGCGCTCGTCTGCACCGACATGTACACCGACATGTATCGCAACGAGCAGGACGGCTACCGCCTGGCGATGGAGCGCGTACGCGCGGCCGGCAACACCAAGGCGATCGCGGCACTGGAGAAGATCGGCGACGACCCGAACCGGTGGGACCTGCGGGCCTGGCAGGTGAAGATGGACGTGACGATGAAGACCGACCCGGTCACCCCGAACGCCGTCGCCAAGCTGCTGTTCCCGCTCGCCATGACGTCGCCGCTGTATTCCCTGTCCGGGGTGAAGCACCTGCTGGCCGGGTTCATGGACACGCAGAAGCAGATGCACGACGAGGTGATGCGCTACAACGCGTACGCCGACGGCACGCGCTTCGAGGTCCCGTTCGTCCTGCTGCAGGGCGCCTCGGACGTGCTGACCCTGACCGGGCCGGCGGTCGAGTTCTTCGAGCAGGTGGACGCCCCGGCCAAGGCGATGGCGCTGATCGACGACGCCAGCCACTTCGCCGCCTTCACCCAGCCCGGCCGGTTCCTGACCCAGCTCCTCGCGCACGTCCGTCCGATGGTGACGGCCAGCTGATCGGACATCGGCCGTTCGGCCATCTTGCGCCCGGACTCCGCGTGTCGCGTACGCGGAGACGGGCGCGAGGCCGTAGGGTGCGCACCGCTCTGCCACACCCCTCTTAGCTGGGAGCGCAAACCGAAATGAGTGACGGATACGTCCCTCGCGTCAACGTGATCAGCCGGCTCGGCGCCGGCGTCATCGGTGGCGTGCTCGGCGGCGTGGTGCTCGCCGCCGTCCTCTACTTCCTGGACGAAATCCAGGCGTACGGCCGCCTTGTCGGGCAGGAGTCGACCCAGAACGACATCGTGGTCGCCCTGTTCGTGTGCGGCTTCGCCGGCGCGGTCTTCGGCATCTTCGTCGGCCGGTTCGTCACCGGGCAGCTCATCCCGGCCGCCGGCGTCGGGCTCGTCTTCGGCACCGTCTGGTACCTCGTCCTGCAGCTGATCGTGCTCCAGATCCGCGGCGGATCACTGCTGGACATGGGCAAGAACGGGCTGATCGTGCTGGGGGCGTACGTCATCTTCGGCGCGGCTACCGCCATCATGTACTCGGAGTTCGGCCCGCGGCGGCAGTATCGCCGGTACCGTCGCCGGAGCGGCGACTACGAGCTGGAGTACGTGCCCCGGTTCCGGCGCAGCGGCTCCCGCAGCAGCTCGCGCCGTCGCCGTCGCCGCCGGGACGACGACGACTGAGCGCACAGAACCAACCGGATCAGGGATATGGGTCGAATCTTGGGTCAAGATTCGACCCATATCCCTGATCTGCTGCTAACGAGAGCCGACGAGGGTGAGGATCCAGGCGACCATGAACGCCTCTTCCTTCCAGGCGTCGTACCGCCCGGACGGGCCGCCGTGCCCGGCCCCCATCTCGGTCTTGAGCAGGTAGTCCCCGTCTGGTGCGATCGCCCGCAGCCGCGCGATCCACTTCGCCGGCTCGTGGTAGAGGACCCGGGTGTCGTTGAGCCCGCCCATCGCGAGGATCGCCGGGTAGTGCTGCGGCCGGACGTTCTCGTAGGGCGAGTAGCTCTTCATGTAGGCGTACACCTCTGGGGATTCCAGCGGGTTGCCCCACTCCTCCCACTCGGTAACGGTCAACGGCAGGTCCGGCCGCAGGATCGTGTTCAGCGCGTCGACGAACGGCACCTGCGCCACGATGCCCGCGAACAGCTCGGGCGCGAGGTTGGCGACCGCGCCGACGAGCAGACCACCGGCCGACCCGCCCCGGGCCACCGTCCGATCCGGACTCGTCCAGCCGCTCTTCTGCAGGTGCCGGGCCGCCGCCGCGAAGTCGGTGAAGGTGTTCTTCTTCGCGGTGAGCTTGCCCTCCTCGTACCACCGGCGGCCGAGTTCCCCGCCGCCCCGGATGTGCGCGACGGCGAAGACGACACCGCGGTCCACGAGGGACAGCCGCGGGATGGAGAACCAGGGGTCCATGCTCGTCTCGTACGACCCGTAGCCGTAGAGGACACAGGGCGCCGACCCGTCGCGGGGCGTACCGGCTAGGCACATGAGCGAGATCGGGACCCGGGTGCCGTCGTCGGCCACCGCCCACTCCCGATGCTGCTCGTAGCGATCCGGGTCGAAGCCGCCGAGCACCGGCTTGCGCTTGCGCAGCACCAGTTGCTCCCCGGCCGGGGCGTCCAGCACGTAGTCGTAGACCGAGTCGGGCGTGACCAGCGAGGTGTAGCCCAGCCGGATCACCCGCGTCAGGTAGTCCGGGTTGTCGCCGAGGCCCACCGTGTAGATCGGCTCCGGGAACGCGATGTCGAACGGCTCGCCCGCCTTCGGCAGTACCCGCAGCCCGGTCAGACCGTTGCGGCGCAGGGACACCACGACGTGCGTCGCGAACGCGTCCACGCCCTCCAGGCGTACCCCTCGCTGATGCGCGATGAGCGGGGCCCACTCGGCGGGAGCGTCGATCGGAGCCGTGGCCAGCTCGAAGTCTTCCGCGCCGTCGTTGTGGAGCACGAGCAGGCGGTCGCCGTCGGGCTCTACTGTGTACTCGACGCCCTGGCGCCGCGCGCGGACCGTGCGTGGCGCGGCGGTCGGCTCGGTGGCCGGGATGAGCCAGGCCTCGCTCGTAACCTTGCTGTGCGCCTCGATGACCAGGTACTCCTCGGAGCGCGACAGCTCCGCCCCGAGCCAGAACCGTTCGTCGGCCTCCTCCAGGACCAGCGCGTCGGCCGCGCGATCGGTCCCCAGCTGGTGCCGCCACACGCGGTTCGGCCGCCACGCCTCGTCGACCGTGAGGTAGAGGAGCGTCCCGGCGTCCGCGGACCAGGCCGCGCCGTAGAAGACGTCGTCGATGACGTCCGGCAGGTCCGCGCCGGTCACCAGGTCCTTGACGCGCAGGGTGAAGCGCTCGTCACCGGTGAAATCCGTCGAGTACGCGAGCAGCCGCCCGCCGGGCGCGACGTCGAACGCGCCGAGCTGGAAGAACTCGTGCCCCTCGGCGAGCTGATTCCCGTCGAGCAGGATCTCCTCGCCGGGCAGCGCGCCCCCGTCGCTCTGCGGCGGCGTCGAATCGTCGGAGGCGGCGAGTACGCGGCACTGGATGCCGTACTGCTTGCCCTCCTCCTGACGCGTGTAGTACCAGTGGCCGCCCTTTCGGACCGGCACCGACAGGTCGGTCTCCTGGGTCCGGCGTTTGATCTCCGCGAACACCGTCTCCTGGAGCGCCTTCTGACCGGCGGTCCGCTGCTCGGTGTACGCGTTCTCCGCCGTCAGGTAGGCGACCGTGTCCGGGTCTTCCTTGTCCAGCAGCCAGGCGTACTCGTCGATCACCTCGTCGCCGTGATGCCGGCGGATGTGCGCGGCCCGCTTCGCCACCGGCGCCTTGATCGAGAGAGTAGAGATCTGAGTAGGAGCGTTGGTCACACGGTGAGGTTACCGACCCACTGCCTGTATTGCGCCCGGTCGAGTGAAGGACTAAAATATCGAACGGTTGTTCTAATGCGGTACGAAATGCGGTAACGAGGGGAAACCCTTGCCGGCACCGCCGTTTCGCGTCCATCGGCTCCCAGTGAGGCGGGCAGATGATACCCATTCCGCGTACGCTCGCGGCAGCTCGCGCTCTGGAGGGCACTGTGCCCATCCGGGCTCCGATCGGCACCGGCCGGTGGACTGCCCGCCCGCAGCGTCTCGACGAGGTCGCGACCGTTCTCCGATTCGCCGCCGAGAAGGGCCGCGAGGTGCGCCCGCGCGGCGCCGCCACCAAGGCTTCCTGGTTCGCCGAGCCATCTGATGTGGACATCACGCTGAGCACCGGTGACCTGAGCGCCTGGCACTACGAGCCGGGCAGTCCGGTCGTCACCGTCGGGGCGGGCGTACCGCTGCAGGTCGCCCAGGTCCGGCTCGCGGCCTACGGCTTGCGCCTGGCGCTCGACCCGAGGTCGCCCGGCGCGACGGTCGGCGGCATCCTCGCCACCGACGAGGCGGGCCCGATCTCGATGCGCTTCGGTCGCCCGAGCGAGCAACTGCGCGGAGCCTGGGGCGTCCGCGCCGGTGGCACCCTGGTCGCCCTCGGCGAGCCCGACCCGGCCAGCGGTCCGGTGCGACCGGAGTCCGCCGAGCACCACCCGGATCCGGGCGACCGCCGCTGGCTGCCGACCGGCGTCCTGGTGAGCGCGACGCTGCCGGTCCAATCGATGCCTCCGGCCAGCCGATACGTCTCCCACGACGTCGCCTCCCCGCTGGAGGTCGGCGACCTCATGGCGCGGATGGAGGCGTGCTGTTCCGTGCCGACCGCGATCGAACTCGACCTGCCGGCCCTGTCGGAGTCCCGGATCGGCTACGTCGGCACGCTGACCGTGCTCGTCGAGGGCTCGGTCGCGAGCGCCACCGACCGAGCCGGCGAACTCGCCGACGCGTTCGGGCCGAAGACGGGCTTCCACGACGTCGCGCCCGAAGGCTGGGCGCGTTACCCGTGGCGGCGCGGCACCGACGTCGCCGTCAGGCTGGACGCGCCGTCCGACGCGCTCGCCTCCGTGGCGTACGCCATGCGCGACGCGGCCAACGCGCCCGTCGCGTTCCGGGCCAGCCTCGGCGCCGGAGTCGGCTACGCCGCGATCCCCGCCAACCTGCCGGCCGAGGTCATCCGAGCCGTCCTCGAAACGTGCCGCGACGTGCTCATGGGTCGCGGCGGCGAGGTCACCGTGCTCGCCGCGCCGGCCGGACTCCGCCGGATCATCGGCCTGGAGCTCCTGTACGCCTGACCGAGCCCGCCGCGCCGCCCGCCAACCCCCTCGGCTGGGCGGCGCGGCTCTTTGCTGCCCCGCGGTCGTCGCCACTGCCCTGGGGGTCGTCGCCACCGCCCCGGAGTCGTCGCCGCGCAGGGGATCCCTGCGGATCCCGCGCGCGGGATCCCTGCGGATCAGGGTTATGCATGCGATCTTGGGGCCGGGAAGCATGCGTATCCGTGATCCGCAGGGAACCGGGCCGGGCCGGCGCAGGGAACCGGGTCGGGCCGGCGGAGGGATCCGGCCGGGCGCGCGCAGGGAACCGTCGGAGGGAACCGGCCGACAGCCGGAACCGGGCGTATCCGTGATCTGCGGCTCAACGCGGGGCGGATGTCGGCAGCGCGCGACGGCAGTGCGAGAATAGGCGCGCTGTGATCGACGTACCCGCTTCCCAGGCCCTTTTCGACCGCGCCTCGGCCATCGTGCCCGGCGGGGTCAACTCCCCCGTTCGCGCCTTCCGGGCGGTCGGTGGGACTCCGCGCTTCATGGTCGAGGGCCGGGGGCCGTGGCTCACCGACGCCGACGGCAACCGTTATGTCGACCTCGTCTGCTCGTGGGGTCCGCTGATCCACGGGCACGCCCAGCCCGACGTGATCGCCGCGGTGCAGGCCGCCGCCGCGAGGGGGACGAGCTTCGGCACCCCGACCCCGGGTGAGGTCGAGCTGGCCGAGGAGCTGGTCGGGCGTACGGCGGTCGAGCAGATCCGGCTGGTCAACTCGGGCACCGAGGCGACGATGTCGGCGATCCGGCTGGCTCGTGGGTTCACCGGGCGTACGAAGATCGTGAAGTTCGCCGGGTGCTATCACGGGCACGTCGACGCGCTGCTGGCCGCGGCCGGCTCCGGCGTCGCGACCCTGGCGCACACCGGGAAGACCGGCGACGCCGCGGTTCCGGACTCGCCCGGCGTGACCGGCGCGTCGGCCGCCGAGACGATCGTGCTGCCCTACAACGACCTCCCCGCCGTCGAGGCCGCCTTCGCGGCGCACGGCGACGAGATCGCCGCGATCATCACCGAGGCCGCCGCCGGGAACATGGGCGTGGTCGCGCCGCTGCCCGGGTTCAATCAGGGGCTGGCCGACGTCGCCCACCGGTACGGCGCGCTGCTCATCGTCGACGAGGTGATGACCGGCTTCCGGGTGTCCCGGAGCGGCTGGCAGGGCCTCGATCCGGTGGACGCCGACCTCTGGACCTTCGGCAAGGTGATGGGCGGCGGGCTGCCCGCGGCCGCGTTCGGCGGGCGTACCGAGATCATGGGCCGGCTCGCCCCGGCCGGTCCGGTCTACCAGGCCGGCACCCTCTCGGGTAACCCGCTGGCCTGCGCGGCCGGGCTCACCAGCCTGCGGCTGGCGACCGACGAGGCGTACGCGAAACTCGACGCCACGGCGGCGAGGATCAGCACGCTGGCGACCGAGGCGCTGAGCCAGGCCGGCGTACCGCACACGCTGGCGACGGCTGGCAGCATGTTCTCAGTCTTCTTCACCGACACTCCAGTGGTGAACTACGACCAGGCGAAGACGCAGGACGTCGCGGCCTTCCGCGCGTTCTTCCACGCCATGCTCGACAACGGCGTCTACCTGCCGCCGAGCGCGTTCGAGGCGTGGTTCGTCTCGACGGCGATCGACGACGAGGCGTTCGAGGTGATCGGAAAAGCGCTGCCGGTCGCGGCAGCCGCGGCCGAGAGCGCCCGATGACCGAGAAAACGGTCGTTCACTTCCTCCGCCATGGGGAGGTGCACAACCCCACGGGCGTCCTCTACGGACGGCTGCCGGGCTTCAAGCTCAGCACGCTCGGCGAGCAGATGGCCGAGGCGGTCGCGAAGTCCCTGGCCGAACGCGACATCACGCATATCGTCAGCAGCCCGCTCGACCGCGCCGTGCAGACCGCGCAGCCGAGCGCCGCCGCCATGGGCCTGCCGGTCGAGACCGACCTGCGCCTGATCGAGAGCGAGAACTGGTTCGAAGGCCGGTCGGTCGGCTTCAGCCCACGCGTGTGGCCCAAGCTGATCAATCCGTTCCGGCCCAGCTGGGGCGAACCGTACAAGCACATCGCCCAGCGCATGCGCGACGCGCTGCACGACATCCGCGACGCGGCCCGCGGGCACGAGGCCCTGGCCGTCTCGCATCAACTGCCGATCTGGGAGCTGCGGCTCTTCCTGACCGGGCGGCGGCTCTGGCACGATCCGCGCAACCGCCAGTGCGCCCTGGCCAGCCTCACCTCCTTCCGTTACGAGGGCACCAGCCTGGTCGGCATCGACTATTCCGAGCCCGCGGCGCATCTCGGGCCCGGCAAGGGATTGGGGGCCTGATGGGTCTCACGCGCAGGTCCGCGGTGCTCGGCGTGCTCGCCGCGGTCACCCTCGCCGCCTGCTCCGACAATCAAGATCAGAAGGGTACGCAGAGCGGCCTGATCGAGGCCGCCAAGCGGAAGAAGGCCCCTGCCGTCACGGGCGACCTCCTCGAGGGCGGCAGTTTCGACCTGTCCGCGTACCAGGGGAAAGTCGTCGTGGTGAACTTCTGGGCGAGCTGGTGCGCGCCCTGCCGAGCCGAGGCGACCGATCTCGAAGAGGTCTGGCAATCCTCCAAGGCCTCCGGCGTGCAGTTCGTCGGGATCAACATCCGCGACGAGAAGGACAAGGCGATCGCGTTCCACTCCGGGCGCGCCACCTATCCGAGCATCTTCGACCCGGCCGGCAAGATCGCGCTGGGCTTCTCCGACGTCCCCCCGTCGGCGATCCCGTCCACCCTGGTCATCGACCAGCAGGGCCGGATCGCTTCGATCACGCGCCGAGACATTCGCGCGGCCGACCTGCGGGAGGTTGTCGAGGCGGTGGTGGCCGAGAAGGACTCCCCCAATGGGTAGGACCTTCGAGGACATGGCCACCGGAGGCCCGCTCGTCGTCGCGCTGCTCTTCGCGGCGGTCGCCGGGCTGGTCAGCTTCTTGTCACCCTGCGTACTGCCGCTCGTGCCGGGCTACCTCTCCTACGTGACCGGCCTGGTCGGGGCGGACCTCTCGGCCGCGCTCGGTGAGCGGGAGGGTCCGCGGCGGCGTGGTCGCGTACTGGCCGGGACGGCGCTTTTCACCGCCGGATTCGGCGTCGTGTTCATCACGACGACCGTGCTCGCCGCCCGCTTCGGCGGAAAGCTGATCAGCAACGCCCGCACGCTGGAGATCGTCGCCGGGGTGCTCATCATCCTCTTCGGTGTCGCGATGCTCGGCTGGATCCCCGGCCTGCAACGAGAGGTACGCATCCACCGGCTGCCGCAGGCGGGCCTGTGGGGCGCACCCGTCTTCGGCGCGGTCTTCGCCTTGAGCTGGATTCCCTGCATCGGACCGACGCTCGGCGCGGTCATGTTGCTCGGCACCACGAGCGGGCAACCCGTCCGCGCGGCCGCCCTGGCCACGGCGTACTGCCTCGGGATCGGGGCGCCGTTCCTCGCGCTCGGCCTCGGCATGCGACGGCTGGCCGGGGTGGTCAAGGCGATCCGGCGCAACTCTCACTGGGTCACCCGGATCGGCGGCGCCCTGCTCGTGCTCGTCGGCATCGCCCTGGTCACCGGGGCCTGGGGCGAGTTCATCATCTGGCTGCGTGCCACCGTCGGACCAGGATCGGTGAGCCTGTGAAAGCGATCCTCGGCTTCGTCGTCGCCAAGCTCCGAGGCGCGTGGCGGCAGCTCACCTCCATGCGTACGGCGCTGGTGCTGCTCTTCCTGCTGGCGGTCGCCTCGATCCCGGGCTCGATCCTGCCGCAGCAGGGCGTCAACCCGGAGAAGATCAACGAGTACTTCGTCAAGCATCCGGACCTCGCCCCGGTCATCGACAAGCTCGGCGGCTTCGACGTCTTCCGGTCCCCGTGGTTCGCCGCGATCTACCTGCTGCTGTTCACCTCGCTCATCGGCTGCATCCTGCCGCGTACGCGTGACCACGCGCGGGCGCTGCTTCGTCGCGTACCAGATGCTCCGAAGCGGCTGACCCGCCTGCCGGAACATCACCGCGGCCGGACCGAGCGCGGGGCCAAGGAGCTGGCCGCGGCCCTGCGCGGGTGGCGGACGGTGACCCGCGAGCACCCCGACGGGACAGTGACCATCGCGGCGGAGAAGGGCTTCCTCAAGGAGACCGGCAACCTCGTCTTCCACACCGCGCTGATCGGGGTCTTGATCGGCGTGGCGCTCGGCTCGATGCAGGGCTGGCACGCCAACCGGCTCCTGGTGCAGGGCCCGGAGCAGGCCTTCTGCACCACCCCGCAGCAGTTCGACGAGTACGTGCCGGGCACCGGGGTGAACCCGTCCGACCTGCCGAAGTACTGCCTGGAGCTGACCGGCTTCCAGGCGTCCTACCTGGACAGCGGGCAGGCCGAGTCGTTCGGTGCGACCGTCGCGGTGACCGGCGAGAGGACCGAGACCGCCGAGTTCTCGGTCAACCACCCGCTGCGCCTCGGCGACGCCAACGTCTACCTGCTCGGCCACGGGTACGCCGTGGTCCTGCGCTACACCGACACCAACGGCCGCAGCCAGACCGCGGTCGTGCCGTTCCTCCCGACCGACCAGCAGACGCTGACCAGCGAGGGCGTGGCGACCTTCCCGGACGCCAACGCCGACCCGACGACGGGCAAGCCCGACCGGACCAAGCAGGTCGCGTTCTCCGGGCTCTACGTGCCGACCGCACCGGAATCCGGCATGGTCACCCGGTCGATCTTCCCGGAGGAGCGCAACCAGCGCCTGGTGTTGACCTTCTACCAGGGCGATCTCGGCATCGACCAGGGCGTACCGAGTTCGGTCTACCGGCTCAACCAGAAACAGGTCGCCAACGGCAAGCTGAAGCAGATCGGCGACGGCAAGTCGTTGGAGGTCAACGGGAGCTGGACCCTGGACGACGGCTCGAAGCTGGAGTTCCTCGGTACGCGCCCGTTCGTGACCGTGTCGTTGCGGCACGACCCGGGCGAGCCGGTGGTGCTGGTCAGCATCCTGCTCGTGCTCGCCGGACTGATGCTCTCGCTGGGCGGCAAGCGCCGGCGGGTCTGGGTCCGGCTCACCCCGTCCGACGACGGGACCAACCTGCTGGAGATCGGCGGCCTGCCGCGCTCCGAGTACCCAGGCTTCGCCGCCGAGTTCGCCGCGGTCGTCGCCAAGCTGGACCTCAAAGAGATGGGAGACGACACCCGTGAGCCTGTCGACGCTCTCCGATAACCTGCTCGTCTTCGCGATCCTGGGCTACCTGGTCGCGATGATCCTCCACGCCTCCGAGTACTCCCTGGCGGGCAAGCGGCGAGCCGCCGCTGCCGTGCCGGCGGAGGAGCGGGTGCTGGTCGGCGCGGGCGGCCCGCCGGTTTCCGCGGAGTCGCCGGTCGCCCCGGCGTCGCCGTCGGCATCGGCCGAACCCGCCGAGCCCGCTGACCCGGCCGGACCCGACCTCGGTACGCGACTCGGCGGCTGGGCGGTCTACGCGACCGGGCTCGCCGTCCTGTTGCACCTGGGCGCGGCCGCGACCCGGGGCCTGGCCGCCGGCCGGATGCCCTGGGGCAACATGTACGAGTTCGTGCTCGCGGTGACCCTGGTCGGCGGGGTCGCCTGGCTGGCCGTCATGGTGCGGTTGCCGAAGCTGCGCCTGCTGGGCCTGCCCCTGACCGTCGTCCAGATCCTGCTGCTCGGCTTCGCCGGACTCGTCCTCTACACGCAGATCAGCCCGCTGGTCCCGGCGCTTCAGTCGTACTGGTTCGTCATCCACGTGACCTCGGTCGTCACCGCGTCGGGTCTGCTGCTCGTCGGCTTCGTCCCGGCCGCGATGTTCCTGGTCCGCGACGGATACGACAAGGGCCGCGTCCGGTTCCCGTACACCCTGGGCGCTCGGCTGCCCCGGGCGGAGGCGCTCGAACGACTCACCTTCGGGCTGCACGCGTTCGCGTTCCCGCTGTTCACCTTCGGGGTGGCCGCCGGCGCGGTCTGGGCCGAAGCCGCCTGGGGCCGCTATTGGGGCTGGGACCCGAAGGAGACCTGGGCCTTCATCTCGTGGGTGGTCTACGCGGGCTACCTGCACGCCCGCAGTACGCCCAGCGTCAACCGCCGGGTCGTGATGTGGATCGCCGTCCTCGGCTTCCTCACCATGCTGATGAACCTGTTCGGCGTGAACTTCTTCTTCACCGGTCTGCACAGCTACGCCGGCGTGGAGTAGCCGCCCTCGGGGCTTCGCGGCTTGGCACTGGATCAGGGTTCCCGGTCGAATCTTGGCTCAAGATTCGACACAGAACCCTGATCCAGCGGCGTCTTCGGGGGCGATTATGCGGGACTGAACAGGGCGCCGAGGCGCTCGGCGATCTCGGGGACCTCCATCCCGCCCTTGGCGACGTCCATGACCAGCTCGAAGGCCGGATCGTCGCGGCCGGTGAAGACCATCCCGTTGAGCCGGAGGAAGGCTTCGGCGGCGGCCCAGCCCATGCGCTTGTTGCCGTCGACGTACGGGTGGTTGCTGACCAGCGAGTGCAGCAGCGCGGCCGCCTTGCCCAGCAGCGTCGGGTACGCCTCGACGCCGAAGACCTCCGTTCGAGGCCGGAAGACGGCCGACGCCAGGAGCCCGGGGTCGCGGAGGACTGCGTGCGCGCCGATGATGTGCCGGGCGCCCCCGGCCACCTGCTCGACGGTCAGGTAGACGACCACCATCAGGCGGTGCCCAGCCGGTGCAGCAGGTCGGCGCGTTCGGCGGCGATGGTCCGGAAGACGTCGTCGGCGCGCTCGTCCGCCCGGCGGGCCAGCCATTCGTCGATCGCGGTGACGACGGCCTGGTTGACCGAGATCCCGACGGACTCGGCCTCGTCGCGCAGGGTCGCGCCCAGCTCGTCGGGTACGCGTACTGTCATGGTGGCCATGCACAGAATGATAGCAAGATCTGCCGTCACTCGATGCTGTCAGTGTGGGTGACCGTCACCGGGGCTGTCACGGCCGAGTTGCTCGGGTTGTGACGTTGCGCTGGCTGCCTCGAATCGCCCTGGTCGCTGTCCTGATCGCCACCTCGGGCTGGGCCGCGTTCGACGACGACCCGGCGGCCCGCCTGCCGCTCTGCCGGCCGGGGCAACCGGCGCCGGACAGCCCACCGGCCGAGCCGCCCAGCCTGACGCGCGACGCCTGCCGAGCTCGGCCCACCAGCGTCCAGCACGTACGCGCGACGCCGCTGCCGGCCGGTCTCCGGAGCCCGGGTTCGTACAGCCATCTCGGGGCGACCAGCGCCGGCTCCTGGTCCGGCGTGCTGGGCCGCATCGGCGTACGCGACGCGGCGGTTCGCAAAGACACGCTGGACTTCACCGCCGCCCGGTTCATGGCTCGCCGGGACGCCGGGGACGGACATACGACCTGGCTGGAGGCGGGTTGGGCGGAGACCGGCTGGAGCGGAGGCGGCCGTCAGCGGATCTACACCTACGACACGAACCGCAACTCGTGGACGTTCTTCGAGGACTACAAGATCCACAGCGGTGACCAGATCTGGATCTACCTGGAGTCGGGACCGGACTCCGGCCAGCTCGCCAACGAGTGGCGGGCCTGGCTGTGGTGGGGCGACAAGTGGCACCTGCTCGCCTCGCAGCGCCTGCCGTTGACCTCGTCGGCGCAGGTCGAGCAGTACGTGGAGGTCTACTCCGACGCCCAGAACCCGGCGAGCTACTCGGTGCCGCCGATCGCCTTCGACAACGTGCAGGTCAAGTCGACTCCCGGTGGGCAGGCCCAGTTCTGGCGGGCCGACCGCGTGCCGTCCACCACGGGCGACGGGTCGGCGGGGTACTGCGTCGACTGGACGACACGGTTCGACACGTGGTCGGCGGGCGACTGCGGCTAGCCGTGGCGGTGGTGGCAGGATTGCGCCATGGCCGCACCGCGCTTCCCCTTCACCGACCTGCGCGAGTTCCTCGCCGCTCTGGAGAAGGCCGGGGAGTTGCACCGGGTGACCGTCCCGGTGGACCCCACCCTGGAGATCAGCGAAATCGTCACCCGCACCGTCCGGGCCAAGGGTCCAGCGCTCCTCTTCGAACGCCCGACGCGCGGTGACATGCCGGTCGCGATCAACCTCTTCGGCAGCGACCGCCGGATGGCGATGGCCCTCGGCGTCACCGACTTCGACGAGATCGGCGCCCGGATCGGCGAGCTGGCCAAACCCGAGCTGCCGCAGGGCTTCTCCGGGATCATGGACGGTCTCGGCAAGGTGATGCAGCTCAAGAGCGTACCGCCGAAGAAGGTCAAGTCGGCGCCGTGCCAAGAGGTCGTCCTCAAGGGACCGGACGTGGACCTGAACCTGCTGCCGGGCCTGGTCACCTGGCCCGACGACGGCGGGATCTTCCACAACTACGGGCTCACCCACACCAAGCACCCGGAGACCGGCAAGCGCAACCTCGGCCTTTATCGGCTGCAGCAGCACTCCCGCAACACGCTGGGCATGCATTGGCAGATCCACAAGGACTCGACCGCACACCACGCCGTCGCCGAGCGGCTCGGCCAGCGGCTGCCGGTGGCCATCGCGATCGGCTCCGACCCGATCGTCTCCTACGCCGCCACCGCCCCGCTTCCGTCCGACATCGACGAATACCTGTTCGCCGGTTTCCTCCGAGGTGAACGGGTCGAGCTGGTCGACTGCCTGACCGTGCCGTTGCAGGTTCCCGCGCAGGCACAGATCGTCCTGGAGGGCTACGTCGAGCCGGGCGAGCGCCACGCCGAAGGGCCGTTCGGCGACCACACCGGTTTCTACACCCCGGTCGAGCAGTTCCCGGTGCTGCACGTCGAAGCCATGACGATGCGCCGCGATCCGGTCTACCACTCGATCATCACGAGCAAGCCGCCGCAGGAGGACGGGCCGATCGGCCGCGCCACCGAGCGCATCTTCCTGCCGCTCATCAAGATCCTGGTACCGGACATCGTGGACTACCACATGCCGGAGCCGGGCGTCTTCCACAACTGCCTGGTCGTGGCCATCAACAAGCGCTTTCCCAAGCATGCGCAGAAGGTGATGAACGCGATCTGGGGGGCGCACCTGCTGTCGCTGACGAAGCTGATCGTGGTGGTCGACGACGACTGCGATCCCCGGGACCTCAATGAGGTGGCGTTCCGCGCCTTCGGCAACGTCGACTACGCGCACGACCTCGTCGTCACCCAAGGCCCGGTGGATCACCTCGATCACGCCTCGTACCAGCAGTTCTGGGGCGGCAAGGCCGGCGTCGACGCCACCCGCAAACTGCCGAGCGAGGGCTACCACCGCGGCTGGCCGGCCGAGGCGGTCATGTCGCCGGACGTCGTCGACAAGGTCACCAAGCGCTGGAAGGAGTACGGCCTGTGAAGGCGTTCCTGCGGCTCGTCGCGATCGAGCACTCCGTCTTCGCCCTGCCCTTCGCGTACCTGTCGGCGCTCACCGCGATGAGCCGGTTCGACCAGTTCAGCTGGTTGACCCTGGTACTCATCACGATCGCGATGGTCGGCGCGCGTACCTTCGCCATGGCGGCCAACCGGATCATCGACCGGCACATCGACGCGCGCAATCCGCGTACCGCTCAGCGCGAGCTGGTGACCGGCGCGGTGAGCGTCCGCAACGCCTGGACCGGCGCGATCGTCGCCCTGATCGTCTTCCTGGGCGCGGCCGCCGCGCTCAACCCCCTGTGCCTGGTCCTGTCGCCGCTCGCGGTGATCCCGCTCGTCCTCTACCCGTACGCCAAGCGCTTCACCGACTGGCCGCACGCCGTGCTGGCGATCGCCCAGGCGGTCGGACCGGTCGGCGGCTGGCTCGCCGTGACGGGCACCTTCGCGGGCAGCGGCCCGGCCTGGCTGCTCGGCGCGGCGGTGGGTCTTTGGATCGGCGGCTTCGACCTCATCTACGCCTGCCAGGACGCGGAGGTCGACCGGCAGATCGGCGTACGCAGTGTGCCGGCCCGCTATGGGGTGGCCGCCGCGCTCCGGATCTCCACGGTGACCCACCTGGTGACGTTCGCGCTCTTCGTGATCTTCGGCTTCTGGGTCGGCTTCGGCTGGCCCTGGTGGGTCGGGCTCGCCCTGACCGCGATCGCGTTCGCGTACCAGCACGTCATCGTGACGCCGACGGATCTGTCCAAGGTGAACCGGGCGTTCTTCACGTCGAACGGCTTCGTCGGGATCGCACTCTTCGCCTTCGCCGTCGTCGCCCTGCTCTGACCTCGCAGTACCAGGTCAGCGGGCGCCCAGCTCGCCGGTCCACCGGGTGAGCAGCGTGTGCTTGACGCCCGCGGCGTCGAGCACCTTGCCCGCGACGAAGTCGATGAGCTGCTGAGCCGTGGCGTCCGCGCCGGAACCGTAGAACCCCGGGCTGGCCGGGAGGACGACGGCCCCGGCGTCGATCAGCTCGACCAGATGCAGCAGATGCGAACGGGTCACCGGGGTCTCCCGCGGCACGATCACCACGCGGCGGCGCTCCTTGAGGTTCACCTCGGCCGCGCGTTGGAGCAGGTCCTTCGACAGGCCCAGGGCGATCCCCGCGCAGGCCGCCGTCGAGGCGGGGACGACGATCATGCCGCGGGCCGGATAGGAGCCGCTGCTCGGGCCGGCCGCGAGATCACCGGCCGGCCAGTACCGGACGTCTACATCGTCGAGCCCGACACCCAGCCAGTCACCGAGATCGGCCGCCCAGTGCGCGTCGCGAAAGGACCGGCCGGTCTCGTCGAGCAGGGTCAGCCGAGCGGCCCGGGAGACCACGAGATCCACCGGTTCCCCGGCGTCGATGAGACCGCGCAGAACGGCGGCGGCGTAGGGCGTACCCGACGCGCCGGACACCCCCACGATCCACGGTTCTCGCCGCACGATTCCAGCCTAACGACCGTTGACCTGGTTCTGCGCCCGGCCTAGCGTCAAGGTCATGTTCGTGGTGGAGACCAGCGTCGATGTCGGCCGCCCGATCGAGGAGGTCTTCGCGCTCGTCTCCGATCCCCGCAACGATATCCGCTGGTGGCGGGGCGTACGCGAGGTGAAGCTGCTCGGCGGGGACGGCGGCGTCGGCACCGAGTACGAGCAACGCGGCCGCTTGCTGGGACTGCCTTTCTACAACCGCTTCACCGTCGACGAGCACCAGCCGCCGCGCCGGATCGTGCTGCGAACCACCAAATCGCTGACCCCGTTCACCGCGGTGTACGAGTTCACGCCGTCCGGGTCGGGCGGGACGCGGTTCGCGATGCGGGCCGAGGTCGCCGGGGCGGGCCACTTCAAGTTCTTCGGGCCGCTCTTCCGGCCGCTGCTGAAGGCGGTCGCGAGGTACTACTTCGGCCAGCTGCCGAAGGTCTTCTAGATCGCGTACTCGCCGTATTTCTCGGTGTAGCGGTGGGCGTACATCCGCTCGTGGAACTTCACGAATCGCTCGATGACCGTGCTCACCCGGCGGTCGCCGAGCCGCTCGTCCAGCGTCGACAGCCCGGCGGTCAGCCGCCCGTAATGCTGCGTGTACAGATCGGTGAGATATCCCAGGCTTTCCCCGAAGGCCCTGAGCGCGCCGTCGGCGTCGACCGCCCGGCGCGCGTGCCAGAGCGCCACGTTGACCTCTTCGTTGACGATGTCCTTGTGCAGCCGGGTCAGCGCCGCCTCCGTCTGCGCCTCCTCGACCAGCAACGCGAGCGCGTCGCCGGCCATCGTCTTACGCCGCTCGACTGCGCGCCGGGTCAGCCGGTGGACCAACGCCGCCTGTTGCACGCCGGCCATCCGGAGCAGGCGCGAGCCGACGTCGTTCTGCAGGCGTACCAACAGGGCCGCGTCGAACAGGACGTCCGTCAGCAGACCGTCGGAGACCACCGCGGGCAACGCGCCGTCCACCTGCACGGCCTCCGCGAGGGCTCCGATGCCGTACGCAAGGGTCGGCGCGACCAGGATCGAGTGAGCGCCGAGCGCCGCCAGCTCCATCCGGGCCAGATTCGGGGCGCGCAGCGTCCGATCGACCGCCCGGTACCGGTTCATGAGCCCGTCGCGGACCAGTTCGCCGACCGGGCTGGCGTCCATCATGTCGGCGACGTCCCGGCAGGTCTCCAGGTCGGCCACGAGTGCGCCCCAGAGCCCGAACTCGACCTCGTCCGGCACGTTCAGCACCTCGCCCACGCCGTCTCCGGCTCCTTCGGGCACCGGCTCGCCGGACGGCGCTTCGGCCCGAGTGGCACCGCCCGACCGGTGGCGGGCGTATTCCTCGGCGATCCCCGCGTGCTTCACCGCGGCCAGGCTGAGGTCGAAGGCGGAGGCTCGGCGCGCGATGCGTTGCGGGTGCCCGCTGAGCAGCAGTACGCCGGGCGTACTGCGGCCCGAGGAGAGCACTTGGATCATGGCGCGGTTGACGGCGGTGACCAGCTCGAGCCGTTCTCGCCCGGAATCGGAGAGCGCGGGCGCACCGAGCCCCATCGCGACGTTGTCGGCGATCGTCTCGAAATACTGGTACGCGTTCATCAGCGCGAGCTTGCGCTCGACGACCGGCCAGCCGTCGGCGTCGACAAGGCCGCCGACCAGGGTCACGTTCATCGTGACGAGCTGCGTCAGACCGGTGACCTGAAGATACTCATGCCGACGCGGATTGCTCGGGGAGAAGGCCCAGAGCGTGAACTCGCGGTACGCGCTCTTCGGCAGATGCCGGCGGACCGCGTCGATGATCGCGTCGCAGGTGGCCTCTTGAAGTTGGGCGGCTCGACGGTTCGCGGGCATGGCGCGACCTTCACCACCCGTTCTCGTCTGATTGGGTTTCGTCCGCGACAGCCTACGACTCCGTAAGCCGCCACAGGGACCCGGGCCGACGAGGGTGCCCGCTCGCGGTGTCAGCCTCGATCGACTGTGCACCAAGCGACCAGGCACCCTCGCCACAGTGGACTTTCCACTATGGAAACCCTGGGCCACACCCCGATCAGTAGGACGGACGCCGTTCGTAGGTGTCCGCTGGGTGGCCGCCGGCACCCGCCGTCCCGGCGGCCTCGGCGAACTCGCCCTCGCCTTCGAGGAGGGCGCGCACCTCAGACTCCCGGAACCTGCGGTGACCACCCGGAGTCCGGATGCTGCCGATCCGCCCGGCGGCGGCCCAGCGCGTCACCGTCTTCGGGTCCACCCGGAACAATGCCGCCACCTCACCCGGTGTCAGCAGGCGATCTCCCGTGTCCAACACCCACCTCCTAGCGTCAACGGAGCCTCCATGGATCCAGCCCGATGGACTCGGCCCCGTGTGGACGTAAGTCCATTAGAGCACCGTCAGAGATAGTTATCCCTGAAACTGCGGATTCGTCAGGTTCGCCGCAATTGTCTTGTACTATTTGCGAACCTCATTCGTATATTGCCGCATGCCAGGCTAGTTCGGTGGGAGTTACGCAGGAATCGTCACCATGGTCACAAGGTGGATAGGGTGGCGAGATGGAGCAGCTAGACCGTTGTTGTGACAGCGACCGCGCGTGGGTGACAGACGCGATCGGCAAGGTCGCGGCCGACGCGAACAGGTCCGCCGACACGCATCTGCTGCCCTTCCCGCTCCCGCCGACATGGGGCGTCGACCTCTACTTGAAAGACGAATCGGTGCACCCGACGGGGTCGCTCAAACACCGGCTGGCCCGATCGCTTTTCCTCTACGCCCTCTGCAACGGCTGGATCCGCCCGGACACCACCATCGTCGAAGCCTCCTCCGGCTCGACGGCGGTGAGCGAGGCGTACTTCGCGCGGATGCTCGGTCTGCCGTTCGTCGCGGTGATGCCCGCCTCGACCAGCAAGGAGAAGATCTCGCTGATCGAGTTCCAGGGCGGCCAGTGCCACCTCGTGGACGACCCGGCGCAGGTGGTGACGGAAGCGCGCCGGCTGGCCGAGGCCCGCGACGGTCACTACATGGACCAGTTCACCTACGCCGAGCGCGCTACCGACTGGCGCGGCAACAACAACATCGCCGAGTCGATCTACCAGCAGATGGAGCGGGAAGCCCACCCCGTACCGGCCTGGGTCGTCGTCGGGGCTGGCACCGGCGGCACCTCCGCCACGATCGGCCGGTACGTCCGCTATCAGCAGCACTGCACCAAGGTCTGCGTCGTCGATCCGGAGAACTCGGCGTTCTACCCCGCCTGGAAACAGTCCGACTGGACGACCACGACCGGGCGAGGCTCCCGCATCGAAGGCATCGGCCGCCCCCGAGTCGAGCCGTCGTTCCAACCGTCGGTCGTCGACCGGATGATCGCCGTACCGGACGCCGCGTCGCTCGCGGCCATGCGGGTCGGCGCCGAGCTGCTCGGCCGTCGCGTCGGCGGTTCCACCGGGACCAACCTGTGGGGTGCGTTCGGCCTGATCGCCGGCATGATGGCGGCAGGCGAACGCGGCTCGGTCGTCACGTTGCTCTGCGACGGCGGCGAACGCTACGTCAACACCTACTACTCCGACCCATGGGTACGCGAAGCCGGCCTCGACCTGGCCCCCCATGAGGCGGCGATCCGGGAGTTCCTGCGTACCGGGGTATGGGTCAGCGCCTCTGCAGCCGCGGCTCCGCAGTCAGCTTGATCAGCGAGAATTCCGCCTCGTTCCCTACCGTGTACCGGTAGAACGGGTCGACGAGCGCGTAACTCGCCCAGGTCGACGCCTCCGACGTCGCGACGACGCTCCCCGCGATCGTCACCGTCGCCGTCCAGGCGGTCGCCACATCGGGACGGCAGTCGGGGACCGTGATGGTCTGGAACGAGCCGCTGGCTGACCTGGAGCTCGAAAGCTGGACCTCGGTGCCGCCGGTGATGTGCACCGTAGTCGTGGCGCCACAGGTGACGGTGCCGCCGAGCCGCACGATCGACATCCCGTTCTTGCCCCGCCCGAGCTGGGCCGAGGTGTACCTCACGGTCGCCGTCGCCATCGCCGGAGCAGCTGAGACGCCGATCAGAACGCGACCCTGGGCAGTGGACGTGTCGCACTGCCCGGCATAGAACGCGTCCAGCACGTCGATCGAACCGTCCGCCGCGAACGTGAGCCGGCTGACGGTGAACTCGTAGGTCTGCACCGTGTTGCAGGCCGAAGTTCTCCCGGACCAGGCGAAGGCGGAACCGTCGCCCGACTTGTAGGTGCCGACGCCGAGCGTCTTGCCGGTCGCCGGGGTGAATTTGACTCCACCGCCGTCGAGACCGTCGGTCCCGCCGGCGTAGACGCCGTCCGGTGAGACGAACGCGAACACCGAGTTCCCGATCGCGGTACGCCAGAGGCCGCTCCCGGCGGCACGCCCGGTCACGTCCAAGCTGACCGCCCCCACGGCCCGAACCTGCGCCGGAACCGGGTCGTAATTGACGACGAGGCGGCCGTAGTCGGCCAGGCCGCCCGCGGAGTAGTTCACGAAGGTCACATCGATCGCCTGGACGGTGTGGTCGGCCGCGATGTCGATCCGGTTGACCGTGAACCAACTCGGCAGGCGGGAAAGCGAGTCCCCGCCATCCGGCCCGAGGATCCCCAATCCGGGATTCACCGGAGCGGACGGGAAATAGCCGTCGTTCTGATACGTGCCCACAGTGAGGTCGCCGCCACCGTTCGGCCCGCGCAGCCAAACCGTCCACGCACCAGCGGCCGGACTGGACACGTAGATGGTCACGTTGTGCTCGGAGGCCGAGTACGCCCTGGTGTCGATCGCGACCTGAGTACCTGCCGCGGTGGTCAGGTACGCCCCGTGCCGTCCGGCCGCGGTGTTACCGGCGATCTGGAAGCTTCCCGGGGTCTCCGGCACCGCATCGGCCGGTGATGGTGACGCGGCGAGCAGGGCGCTGCCCAGGACCACACTGAGAGCGAGGCCTGCCCCTGATGTTAGGCGCGACCGGAAAATACGCATGCTTCCTCGAAAGGTCAGAGGGAATCTTGCAGCATGCTAGAGGATCGGCCCACACCCCTGGACTCCTACTTTCGGGGCAGTGCGGCGACCGCCCGGACGGTGACCGTCTTGTCCTTGGTCAGCACGTCACCGGCGTACTGGTAGTAGCTGTCGAAGACCGACCCGGACACCCAGTAACCGGCGGTCCCCGACTTGATCTGCCGCACCGAAATCGGGTTGACCGACCACAGGACGGTCTTTCCGGGGGCGCAGACGACGGTCGCGGTGAACGCCACCGGTGGGCTGGTGAGCAGGCGCCCGGTCAGGGTGACCCTAGCCGCACCGCCGCATTCCACCCGGCCCGAGACGGCCAACTTCGTGCCGGCTCTCTGGGGCAGCCCCAATTTCGTATACCGCACCGAGGTCACCGTGACGGTGGCCGTCGCCGGAGCAGGAGGGCTCGCCACGTTGATCAGGACCCGGCCTTTGGCCGACGTGCCGCAGGAACCAGCGAACGTCGCGTCGAGGCCGGTCAGCGTCGTGCCGTCGGCGGCCCAGATCAGCGACGTGATCGTGAAGGTATGCGTCTCGGACGAACACGTGCCTTTGTCCGACCAGCCCAGCGCCGACCCGTCGCCGGTGGCGAAAGTGCCGGGCTCCAGCACCCGCCCGGACGGCGCCGTGAACGTGACCTGACCCGAAGACGTCGAATCAGCCGCGGACACGGTCAGCGCTTCCGGCGTACCAGTGAAGGAGAAAGAGGCGTCGGCGCTGCGCCAGAGCCGGGACGTCGAGCCTTTGCCCCCCGCGGTCTGCCAGCCGAAGGCGTGCCCGGCACCGGCCGCCGCCTCGATGACGGTGCCCACCGGCGCGGCGGCGGCGAGGCCTTGACCCGCGCCGACCTGACCGGCCGCCGCTGTGTAGCCGGAGGCGGTCTGCGCGCCGCTCAGCCAGACGGACTCGGTCGACGAATGATCGACACCGGTCGCGACCAGCGTCACCACAAGGGCGCCCGCGAGCGCGGACGTACGCAGGATCGGGAACGGGAGTCGCACGCGGTCACGGTACGGAAATCGAGGACGCCGACGAATCGGCCAAGCAGCCAGCGTTCCCGCTAAAAGCCGATAGCAGGACACCCGGCGGGCGCCCTGCTGTCGTCGTCGATCCGGGTCAGTCCTCCTGGACCACGTTCGTGGCGATGGTCGAGCCGAACAGCTTCGGCAACGTCGCCGACCACGCCTCGCGCAGCTCGTCGAGCGGCAGCGTGAACTGGTCGGCCACCTCCAGGGCCGCACCCTCGCCGGTCACCGTGCCCAGCCGGGTCAGCGGGATCTGCCGCTCCTCGCAGAGCGCGACGAACGCCATCTCGTGGCCCGGCGGCACCGCGACGAGCGCCCGGCCGGTGGACTCGGAGAAGAGGAAGACGAACGGCTGCGAGCCGGTCGACCACTCGCCGGGCAGCTCGACCGTCGCGCCGAAGCCCTTGCGCAGGCACGACTCCGCCAGCGCCTGGGCGAGCCCGCCGTCGGAGAGATCGTGCGCGGTGCGGATCAGCCCGTTCTCGGCCGCCTGCCCGATCGCGTCGCCCAGGCGGCGCTCACCGGCCAGGTCCACCTGCGGCGGCGTACCGCCGAGGTGCTGGTGCTCGACCCAGGCCCATTCGGAACCGGACAGCTCGTTGCGCGTCTCACCCAGCACGAACAGCACGTCACCGGCGTTGCTGAAGCCCATCGGCACCCGCTGCGTCACGTCCTGATGCACCCCGAGTACGCCCACGATCGGCGTCGGGTGGATCGCGGCCGCCCCGGTCTGGTTGTAGAAGCTGACGTTGCCGCCGGTGACCGGGATGCCGAGCTCGAGGCAGCCGTCGGCGAGGCCGCGTACCGCCTCGGCGAACTGCCACATGACCGCCGGATCCTCGGGCGAGCCGAAGTTCAGGCAGTTCGTCACCGCGACCGGGTCGGCCCCGGTGACCGCCACGTTCCGGTACGCCTCCGCCAGCGCCAGCTGCGCGCCCGCGTACGGGTCGAGCCGGGCGTAACGGGAGTTGCCGTCGAGCGAGATCGCCACACCGAGACCGGTGCTCTCGTCGAGCCGGATCAGGCCGGCGTCCTCCGGCTGGGCGAGCACGGTGTTGCCGAGCACGTAGCGGTCGTACTGCTCGGTCACCCAGCTCTTGTCGCAGAGGTTCGGCGACCCGACCATCCGCAGCACGGTGGCGCGCAGGTCGTCGCCGGTGGCCGGCTTCGGCAGCGTCTCGGCCCGGTCGGCCTGCAGCAACGGCAGGTCGTTCGGCTCCTTCAGCGGCCGGGCGTAAACCGGTCCGTCGTCCACGAGGCTGCCCGGTGGGACGTCCACGACGGTCTCGCCGCGCCAGGTGATGCGCAGCCGGCCGGCGGCCTCACCCGGCTCCGGCGCGGTGACCACGCCGATCGGGGTGGCCAGGACGCCCCACAGCTGGGCGATGCCGAGGACGGCGTTGAGCTTGGCCGGCTCGACGACCAGCAGCATGCGCTCCTGCGACTCGCTGGCGAGGATCTCGTGCGGGGTCATCGACGGCTCCCGCAGCGGCACCGTCTCCAGCTGGATGTCCATGCCGGTGCCGGCCGAGGCGCTGGTCTCGGTGAGGGCACAGGTGAGGCCGGCGCCGCCGAGGTCCTGCACGCCGACGATGAGGTCGGAGTTGTACAGCTCCAGGCAGCTCTCGATGAGCAGCTTCTCCGTGAACGGGTCGCCCACCTGGACGGACGGCCGCCGCTGCTCGGAGCCCTCGTCGAAGGTGGCGCTCGCCAGCACGGAGACGCCGCCGATGCCGTCGCGGCCGGTCTTCGCGCCCATCAGGACGACGATGTTGCCGGGGCCGTCGGCCTCCTTGCGCTGGAGCCGGTCGGCCGGCAGCACACCCACGCAGAGCGCGTTGACCAGCGGGTTGCCCTGGTAGGACGGGTCGAACACGACCTCGCCGCCGATGTTCGGCAGGCCCAGGCAGTTGCCGTAGCCGCCGACGCCCGCGACGACGCCGGGCAGCACCCGGGCGGTGTCGGGGTGGTCGGCCGCACCGAACCGCAGCGGGTCCATGACCGCGAGCGGCCGGGCGCCCATCGCGAGGATGTCCCGGACGATGCCGCCGACACCGGTCGCCGCGCCCTGATAGGGCTCGACGTAGGACGGGTGGTTGTGCGACTCGACCTTGAAGGTGACGGCGAGCTTGTCGGTGATCGCGATGACGCCCGCGTTCTCCCCGATGCCCGCCAGCATCCGATCGCTGGCCGGCTTCTTCTCGACGAACTGCTTCAGGTGGATCTTGCTCGACTTGTAGGAGCAGTGCTCACTCCACATGATCGAGTACATCGCCAGCTCCGACTGCGTCGGGCGCCGCCCGAGGATCTGCCGGATCCGCTGGTACTCGTCCTGCTGGAGGCCCAGCTCGGCGTACGGCTGCTCCTCGTCCGGGGTCTGGACGGCGTGGCCGACGGTGTCGAAGTCCAACTCGACGGAGGTCACGCCTCCACCTCCTCATCGGTCTCCGGCGCGTGGCCCACGCCGGGAACGGCGGCCGGGGCGTACGCCGCGGGCACAGTCGCCGCCGCGTACGCCTTGAGCACCGAGGTGAAGAAGCCGAGTCCGTCGGTGGAGGGACCGGTCAGCAGGTCGATCGCGTGCTCAGGGTGCGGCATGATGCCGACGACGTTGCCCGCTTCGTTGCGGACGGCCGCGATGTCGCGCATCGACCCGTTCGGGTTCTCGCCGACGTAGCGGGCGACGATCTGGCCGTTGGCCTCGAGCGAGTCCAGCAGTTCCGGGGAGCCCACGTAGCAGCCCTCGCCGTTCTTGACCGGGATGACGATCTCCTGGCTCTCGGCGAAGTCCCGGGTCCAGGCGGTCTGCGTGTTCTCGATCTTGAGCCGCTGGTCGCGGTTACGGAAGTGCAGGTGCTGATTGCGGGTCAGCGCGCCGGGCAGCAGGTGCGCCTCGCACAGGATCTGGAAGCCGTTGCAGATGCCGAGCACGGGCAGACCGTCGCCGGCCGCCTTCGTGATGGCCTCCATCACCGGGGCGAACCGGGCGATCGCGCCGCAGCGCAGGTAGTCGCCGTAAGAGAAGCCACCCGGGAGCACCACGGCGTCGACGCCGTGCAGATCCGGGTCGGCGTGCCAGAGGCGGACGGCCTCGGCGCCGCCGAATCGCGCGGCGCGCGCCGCGTCCCCGTCATCGAGTGACCCGGGGAAGGTCACGACACCGATCTTCACTGCTCGACCCGGACCGTGTAGTCCTCGATCACCGGGTTCGCCAGCAGCTTGTCGGCGATCTCCTTGGCCCGGTCGAGGTCGGCCTCACCAGAGAAGTCGATCTCCACGCGCCGGCCGATGCGTACCGAGGCGACGTCGCTGACGCCTAGGCGGGGCAGCGCGTTGGCGACCGCCTGCCCCTGCGGGTCCAGAATTTCGGGCTTGAGCATGACGTCTACCACGACGCGAGCCACGGGGTTCTCCTTGACGTTGCCAGTCTCGTGCGGGCTGGGCCCAGCCTACCTGCCCGGATGCCGCGACTTGACGGCGACCCGTTCGTTAACGACGGGGTTCGACCCCGCTCCCACCTCGGCGGGTGTACTTTCCGAGGGCTCAGACGAGAGAGACGACCGTGAGTGTGGCCAAGATCGCACAGATGCTCGCGCCGACGTAACGGATGACACTCAGGCGTACGCGCTTGAGGAGCCAGCGGCCGAGCAGGACGGCGGCTCCGGCGACCGTCGCGAGGGCGACGAACGCGCCGAGCCCGACGGCGACGGCGTGCCCGCCGCGGGCCACCAGCGCGGCCGTGGCCAGCTGCGACAGGTCACCCCATTCGGCGGCGAACAACACCGCGAAGCTCGCGAGCGCCGCCCGCCAGCCCGTCCGGGGCGCGGTGATCTTCTCCGAGTACTCCGCCTCGGCCTCGGCCTCCTCGGAGTCCGCCTTCCGCGCGCCTCGGAACAGGATCACCGCTCCGATCGCGAACATCAGCGCCGCGAACAGCGTCACCGGAGTCTTGGGCAACCGCGCGAGCAGTGCTCCGGCCCCGGCCGCGACGGCGCACTGCACCGCGAAGGCGGCGCTCACGCCGAGCCAGACCGGGAGCGGGCGATAGCGCGTACTGAGGACGAGGGTCGCGACGAACGTCTTGTCCGGCAGCTCGACCGGGACGATCAAGATGAACGCGGTCAGGAAGGCGGTGATCCACTCCACAGCGGGCCGCTCAGAGGATCGCGCCGGGGGCGTACGCCGCCGCCTGCGGGTAGCGCCGCGTGATCTCCTGCACCTGGGCGGCGATCTCCGCCACCTGGGCGCTCGCCGCCCCGACGAAGGCGGCCCGGTCCTTGACGAGGTCGTCGATCTCCGCCCGGGTCAGGCCCAGCCGCGGATCGGCCGCCAGCCGGTCGAACAGGTCGTTCACCGCCTGACCCCGTTCCCGCATCGCCAGGGCGACCCCGACGGCGTGCTCCTTGATCGCCTCGTGGGCCACCTCGCGGCCGACGCCCTTGCGTACCGCCGCGACCAGGATCTTGGTGGTGGCGAGGAACGGCAGGAAGCGCTCCAGCTCGCGATCGATGACGGCCGGGTACGCCCCGAACTCGTCGAGCACGGTCAGGAAGGTCTCGAACAGCCCGTCCAGCGCGAAGTACGCGTCCGGCAGCGCCACCCGGCGGACGACCGAGCAGGAGACGTCGCCCTCGTTCCACTGGTCCCCGGCCAGCTCGCCGACCATGGACAGGTAGCCCCGGACGATCACGGCGAGCCCGTTGATCCGCTCGCTGGACCGGGTGTTCATCTTGTGTGGCATCGCCGACGAGCCGACCTGGCCGGGCTTGAAGCCCTCGGTCGCCAGCTCCTGCCCGACCATGAGCCGGATCGTGGTGGCCAGGCTGGACGGTGCGGCCGCCGCCTGCGCCAGCGCCGACAGCACGTCGAAGTCGAGCGAGCGCGGGTAGACCTGGCCGACGCTCGTCAGCACCCGTTCGAAGCCGAGGTGCCGGGCGACGGCCTGCTCCAGCTCGGCCAGTTTGACGGCGTCGCCGTCCAGCAGATCCAGCTGGTCGGCGGCGGTGCCGACCGGGCCCTTGATGCCGCGCAACGGGTAGCGGCGCAGCAGATCCTCGACCCGGTCGAACGCGATGAGCAGTTCCTGGGCCGCGCTGGCGAAGCGCTTGCCCAGCGTGGTGGCCTGCGCGGCGACGTTGTGCGACCGGCCGGTCAGGACCAGCTCGTCGTAGCGGACCGCGAGCGCGCCGAGCCGGGCCAGCGCGGCCACCATCCGATCCCGGATCAGCCGCAGGGAGTCCCGGATCTGCAGCTGCTCGACGTTCTCGGTCAGGTCACGCGAGGTCATGCCCTTGTGGATGTGCTCATGCCCGGCGAGCGCGCTGAACTCCTCGATGCGGGCCTTCACGTCGTGCCGGGTCACCCGCTCCCGCTCGGCGATCGAGGCCAGGTCCACCTGGTCGAGGACCCCCTCGTACGCCTCGACGACGCCGTCGGGCACCGGGATGCCGAGATCCCGTTGGGCGCGCAGGACGGCCAGCCAGAGGCGGCGTTCCGCCCGGATCTTCTCCTCGGCCGCCCAGATCGCCGTCATCTCGGCGGAGGCGTACCGGGAGGCCAGCACGTTGGGAATCTTCGGAGCGCTCACGCGACCATCCTACGAACCCGGGATCTCGCCCCGACCGGCGATCAGCTGAGTTCCGCCCAGACGCTCTGACCGAGTCCGTCCTTCTCGACTCCCCATCGATCGGACAGCGCCTCGACGATGGTCAGCCCGCGCCCGTCGACCTCCTCCGGACCGGCGATCCGGGGAGCGGGGAGCGCGATGGTCGACCCGCCGTCGGTGACCCGCACCTCGACGGCATTGCCCCCGCCGAACTCGCGCACGCGCCAGGCGACCCGGACGACCCCGCCGGGCAGCGGTCCGGCGTGCCGGACGGCATTGCCGACCAGCTCGGCGACGACGGCCACGACGTCGGAGAGCAGCGCCGGGGGAAGTACGCCCGCCAGCTCGGCGGCGAGCCGATGACGTGCCTGCTGAGCACCCTGCGCGTGATGCGGCACCACCACGCACCAAGCCCGTTCAGCGACGGCCATCGTCACGCTCATGCCTCCCTGGACCCTCACCGGTCCCCTCGCGGCAGTCGTACCTCTGCGACCGTACCTCCCCCGTCCCGTGGACGTAAGGACACCCAACCGTTTTGTCGTTCAATAGTCTTTCGGACGAGGTAGAGACCCAACCCGACACCCGGGCGGCGCGCGGAGCCATGATCTCCACCCTGCCAGTAGCGTTCGAAGGCCATTTCGACCTCCTCCGGGCGAACCCCGATGCCCCGATCGGAGACCCGGAAGTAGACGGTCCGGCCGTCTTGACCGGCGGTCAGCGTGATCGGCTCAGCCGAACCGGAGTACTTGTCGGCGTTCGTCACCAGTTCCGTCAGCACTGTGACGATGTCCGACCGGTTGCCCAGCGCGGCGGACAGCGTCGGCGGCAACGCGACCGAGAGCCGCCGGCGCAGGTGAGCCGGCAGGTCGGCGGCGGCCCCGCGCAGCGCCTCGGTGAGGTCGAACGCCGCCGGATGCACCTCGAAGACCCCGCCCACGCTGCTCGTCAGGAGGCGGTCGATCAACCGGGCCAGCTCGCCCGAACGCTGCCCGATGACCCGGATCGCCTCCATCCGCGAACGGGTGTCGAGGGCGTCCCAGTGATCGGTCAGCGTGTCGGCGTACCCCTTGATGACCGTGACCGGCGTCCGCAGCTCGTGGCTCGCCATCGCGACGAACAGGCCGCGCTCGGAGACCTCGCGCCCGCCCGGAGCCGCGGCCACCTCGCCGTCGCCGAGAACCGGCAGGCCGACACGGTCGGTATAGAGGTGCGCGGCGACCGAGCCCGCGAGCCGCATGATCAGCGCCTCGTCCTCGGGATCGAGATACGGCTGGCCCGCGCCGAAGACCGCCACCAGGTTGCCGACCACCCGGCCGTCGGCCTCGGCCGAGGCGACCAGCAGCCGGCGGACGCCGAACCCGGCCAGGTGCTGACGGGCGAGCGCCTGGATGTCGTCCACGTCGTACTCATGGACGCCCGGACCGGAGCGGACCGCCTTGGCGTGATCGGTCATGCCGTCGAAGCGGATCCCGACGAACGGCGCGAGCAGCCCCTGGGCCGCGATGACCCGGCCGTCCGCGACGGTGTACTCCGACGCCGCCAGGCCCTGCGCACCCAGTCCCGCCTGCACCGCCGTGATCAGCTCGCCGATCGCGGGCAACCCCGGACCACCGGAGTTGACCTTCTCCAGCATCGCGGTCAGGCCGGCGATCAGCGTTCGGGAGCGGGAGTCCACTTCGTAGATCCTGCCGCTCAGGCAGTGGGAGCGCTATACCCCTAGATAGGAGCGCACCTCACCCGGCCGGTCGGTGATGACGGCGTCGACCCCGAGGCTCACCACGAGATCCACGTCCCGTAGCTCGTTCACCGTCCAGACGTAGATGTCGTTGCCCTGCGCCTTCAGGCGGCGTACCAGGTCGGGGCGGCGGCGGACCAGTTCCAGCCCCGGACCGGCGATCCGCGCCCCGAACGGCAGCCGGCTCGGCTTCAGGCCCGGCGGGATCAGGTCCATCAACTGCACGCGCGGGAGCGCGGGAGCGAGGGCCCGCACTCGGCGTACCGCCAGGGGAGAGAAGGACATCACGGTGACCTGCACCGGCGCGTCCTCCCGGGGGCGGTCGAGACCGTGCTTGCGCAGCAGCGCGAGCAGGCGCAGCTCGACGGCCTTGCCGTAGCGGTTGGGGTGTTTGGTCTCGACCAGCAGCCGGACCGGGCGGTCCGCGCCCCGCGCCAGCTCGATCAGGTCGTCGAGGGTGAGGATCGGCTCGCCGCCGAAGTCGACGTCGCGCAACTGCGCGAGCGACCGCTGCGAGACCGGCCCGCGCTGGTCGCTCGTGCGGTCCAGCGTCCGGTCGTGGATCAAGACCAGATGCCCGTCGCGGCTGAGCCGCACGTCGCACTCCAGTCCGTCGGCCCCGTCCGTCAAGGCCTTCTCGTACGCCGACCGGCTGTGTTCCGGGTACGCGGCCGAAGCCCCACGATGCGCGATGACCAAGGGGATCTGTCGCACTAGAGGACCCGGGCCGGCTGACCGTCTTCGCTGACCATCGGGCGGCCGCCGGCGGCCCAGTCGAGCATCCCGCCGTCGAGGTTGACGACGTTGTCGTAGCCCTGCTGCTGGAGGTACGCGACGACCTGGCCGGACCGGCCGCCGGAGCGGCAGACCACCACGACGTCGCCGTCGCGGGGGATCTCCGCCAGCCGGACCGGGACCTCCATCATCGGCAGGTGCACAGCGTCCGGGGCGTGCCCGGCCGACCACTCGTCAGGCTCCCGGACGTCGAGCAGGTACGCACCGGCCGGCAGCTGGCCGGCGTCGATCACTGGAATCCGCACGGTTCCAGGCTAGCCGCCTAGAGCGGGTTGACCCACTTCGGATGGGCGGCCGCCCAGGTCTGCAGGTCGGCGGCCCGCAGCGCGACGAACAGGCTCGGCGCCTCGCCGCTGAGGAAGACGTAGGACACGTCGCCGACCATGTCGGGATAGCTCGGCACCTTGATCCCGGTCAGGTCGGCGGGGCCGAGCCTGTGCAGGCCGAACAGCAGGTCGGTCAGCGATCGGCCGCCGGTGTCGACGGTCAGCGTGCTGCCCACCGCCCGGAGGAGCTGGTCGAGCTTCAGCGGGTTGTACGCCAGCCCGCTGTCGCCGGCCCGCTGGAGGATCGCCTTGAGCAGCTGCTGCTGGTGGCGCTGGCGGTCGTAGTCGCCGTCAGGCAGCCCGTACCGCTGCCGCGAGTAGTCGAGGGCGTCCGCGCCGTTCATGCGTACGCACCCGACCTTGAACACCTTGTCGGTGTGGATCGACTGGACCTGGTGGTCGACGCAGAGGTCCACCCCGCCGAGCAGGTCGATCACCCGCTGGAAGCCGGAGAACTCGATGATCGCGGCGCCGTCGAACTTCACGCCGGTCAGCTTGGTCAGCGTCGCCGAGAGCAGCTGGACGCCGCCGTTGCCGCCGCCCCCGTAGGAGAAGGCCGCATTGATCTTGTCGCTGCCGCCCTCGAACCCCGCCTTCCGGTCCGCCGGGATCTCCACCTGCAGATCGCGCGGGATCGAGAGGAGACTGACCTTCGTCAGGTCCGCGTTCACCTGGGCGATGATGATCGTGTCGGAGCGCTGACCGGCGTCCGGCGACCAGGATCGCTTGTCCGACCCGATGAGCAGGAAGTTGAGCGGCCCGTGCAGCGGAGCCTGCCGGAACCGCACCCGGGGATCGGCTCCCGTCTCGTCCGGCCGCGACGCGCTCGACAGCAGGTCGCCTCGGGTGACGCTGGAGTCGTAGCGATGGATCATGAGCCGCACCGCGGCGGCCCCGCCGACACCGAGCAGGAACGTCAGGACGGCAGCGGCGGCGATGATGATCGGCCATCGGCGCAG
Source organism: Hamadaea flava (assembly GCF_024172085.1). Lineage (NCBI taxonomy): Bacteria > Bacillati > Actinomycetota > Actinomycetes > Micromonosporales > Micromonosporaceae > Hamadaea > Hamadaea flava. The sequence continues at coordinate 4,675,314 of NZ_JAMZDZ010000001.1, forward strand.
CAGACGATCGGAGCGGTGCGATGGCACGGTCGGACGTCCAATCTGGGCCCAGACCGCGGGTGCTCCCCGCCTCCGACCTGGGCTCTCGCAGTCAGATTAAGGCGAGAGCCCGCCACCCAGCGGGGGAATTGCGTAACTTTTTCGGCTAGATGCCGCTATTGCCCGGTTTTATCGGGGATGAGGTATTCGGGGTTGTCGGTGATGAAGTCCCCGAGCCGGTCGTCCGACGCCGCCTTGAACATGTCCTTCGTGCCCTGGGTGATGCCCTCGCCGCTGCCGAAGTCGGACTTGGCGTAGGTGCCGGCGTTCGTCTTGAGCGCGATGAGGTCGGACCCGGCGAGCGACTTGAGCGTGAAGATGAAGTCGTCGAGCGGTACGCCGTTGGTGTCCATCTTCAGCGAGGCGCCCGCCGCCTTGATCAGCTCACTCAGCTTGAGCGGGTTGGTGATGACACCGGCGCTGGTGGCCTTCTTCGCCATCGACTTCAGCAGCTGCTGCTGGTGCTTCTGGCGGTCGTAGTCGCTGTTCGCCAGGCCGTAGCGCTGCCGGGAGAAGTCCAGCGCCTCCCAGGCGGCCATGTTGCGGCACCCCGCCTTGTGGATCCAGCTGTTCGAGAGCTTGTGGTCGCCGTTGTAGCTGTAGTACTGCGGCTCGCCCTTCTTGTTCTTGATGTAGTGACTGGACCAGGTGTCCTTCTCCACGCACATGTAGACGCCGCCCATCGCCTGGATGACGTTCTTGAAGCCGTTGAAGTCGATCACCACGACGCCGTCGAACTTCAGGCCGGTGAGCTGCTCGACGGTCTTCTTCATCAGACCGGCGCCGCCCTGCCAGCCCTGGCCGCGCTGCGAGCCGAAGTAGTACGCGGCGTTGATCTTGTCGTGTGCGGTGCCGTTGTAGTTGGCCTTCTTCCAGCTCGGAATGGCCACTTCGGCGTCACGCGGGATCGAGATCAGGTACGCCTGGTCGTGCGTCGCCGGGATGTGCAGGATGATGATCGTGTCGGCGCGGGACGTGTTCGCGGCCCAGCCGTCGCGGGTGTCGAGACCGAGCATCAGGATGTCGATCGGGCCCTTCAGCGCCGTCCGCGCGTCCTGCTTCTCGACCTTCGCCCCGTCCTCGGACACCGTGCCGGTCTCGATCGAGCTGGTCAGGTCGCCCATCAGGGACTTCGCCACGGCTACGCCGCCGAAGCCGACCAGGGTGACGACCGCGCCCAGCACCAGGATCAGCTTGGTCCAGAGCGGGCTGCGGACCTTTTTCTTCTTCTTCGGCTTCAGGTTGTGACCGCCGGACCGGCCGCCGCGCGAGTCCTGGTCGGGGGAGCCGTAACCATAGGGGTCGTCGTCGGGATAACCACTCCCCGCCGACGAGCGCCGGCTGCTGGTCTTCGACGGCATGCGACTCCCCTAGCTTCGGTTGTTCTCGTGGCCGGGCCCCGAGGCCACTGGCCGATCACCATAGACAAGCTGTATTACGGTTCGCCACCCCATGAGGATCGATATGGGGCGGCTTACGGCAGTTGCCCAAAAAGTCGCGCCGTTCGGCCGAGTCCGCCTTGATGCCCGCTGAACACTTTCAGGAAGCAGACGGGGAGCTTGTCGCATTCGCCTTCACGTACGCATCGAGCTTGTCCTTGGCCATCGCGTCGTAGAGGGCGAGCGCCTTCGTCTTGTCGGAGACCACGACGCTTTCGCCGTCACGCATCGCGCTGCCCAGGTTGGGGCTGGTGAGGAAGGTCAGCTTGTCGCTGCTCATGCTGCGGAACTGCAACACCATGTCGGTCAACGCGAAGTCCTTGTCCACCGTCACGGCCTTGGTCAGCGTCTGGAGGAAGGCGTTCAGCTTCCCGGGGTTGGCCATCACGCCGGCACTGGTCGCCTTGTCCAGCATCGCCTTCAGCAGCGCCTGCTGGTGGCGCATGCGGGCGAAGTCGCCGTCCGGGAACTGCTTGCGCTGCCGCACGTAGTCCAGCGCCTCGGCCCCGTTGAAGTGCCGGTTGCCCTTCTCGAACGTCCGGAACGGCTTGTGGATCGACTTGATCGTCCGGTCGACCTTCATGTCGACGCCGCCGAGCGCGTCCACGACCTCCTTGAGGCCGCCGAAGTCGATCGAGACCACGTGGTCGATGCGCACTCCGGAGTAGTTCTCCACCGTCTGAACGGCCATCGGCAGTCCACCCCACGCGAACGAGGCGTTGATCTTCGCGTACGTGTCGCCGTATTGCGCGCCGGGCGTCTTCGGGATGTAGACGTAGAGGTCACGCGGGATGGACACCAGGTACGCGTGCTGGTGGTCGGCCGAGACGTGGACGATCACGATCGTGTCGGCGCGCCAAGAACTGGCCTGCGACATGTCGGTGTCCGGGTCCCGGGAGTCGCTGCCCACGAGCAGGATGTTCATCGCGCCGTCGACCGTCTTCAGCGGACGGTCGCCGACGATCGAGGAGAACGGGTCGGTCTTCTGCAGCTTGCTGTTGAGGTTGACCCCGTAGAGCCACACGCCGCCGCCGATCAGCAGGGCGAGGACGAGCCCGAGACCGCCCAGGACCAGGGCGATCCGACCCCAGCGCGGCTGGACCTTGCGCTTCGGCTGGCCGTAGGTCCCGCCGCCGCCCCCGGCCGGGGGACGGGCGGACCCGCCGGCGCCGCTGCCGCGACCCTCGCCCGGCCGGCTCGACCCGGACCGGTAGGAGCCGCGCGAGGAGCCCGACCGACCTCCGGACACGCTCGCCCGGCCGCTCGTGCGGCCACCGTCGCGGGAACCCTCGGGCGGGGTGGCCCCGTCACCGTCGTCGCCGTTCGGCTTGCGAGGGCGGCCGTAGACACCGCCGGAAGAGTTCGCCATGCCCCCAGGGTACGTACGCGTGCGACACCCAGGCCGGTAGCGACGCGACCTCGGCACACCTTCTCACCTCGCCGACCAGCGAAAAGCCGGGCGGCGGAGAAGATCTCCACCACCCGGCTTGACAGCTATCCGACGGTGCCCAGCCTGCGGCGGCTCCGGCTACGAACACTCCGGAAGGGTGCCGCCGGACGAACTGTCGGCTCTCAGTGCGCGCCCGCGCCGGTCAGCGACCGGACCTCCAGCTCGGCGTACCGGGCGTCGTCGGCCTTCTCACTGGAGAGCATCGTCGCGAGCCAGCCGAAGAAGAACCCGAGCGGGATCGAGATGATGCCGGGGTTCTGCAACGGGAACCAGGCGAAGTCGGCGTCCGGGAACCAGGACGTCGGCAGGCTGGAGACGACCGGGGAGAAGGCGACGAGCAAGACCGCCGACCCCAGGCCGCCGTAGATCGCGGCGGTCGCCCCGACGGTGTTGAACCTCTTCCAGAACAGGCTGAAGAGGATCGCCGGGAGGTTGCCCGACGCCGCCACCGCGAAGGCCAACGCGACGAGGAACGCCACGTTGAGCTTCTGCGCGAAGATCGCCAGGACGATCGAGATCGCCCCGATCACGAACGCGGAACTCCGGGCGACGTTGATCTCCTGGCGCTCCGTCGCCTCACCGCGGCGCAGCACGTTGGCGTAGAAGTCGTGGGCGACCGACGAGGACGAGGCGAGAGTCAGGCCCGCGACCACCGCGAGAATGGTCGCGAAGGCCACCGCGGCGATGATCGCGAGCAGCGACGCCCCGCCGACGTCCCCGCCCAGGAACCGCTTGCCCAGGGCCTGCGCGAGCTGAGGCGCGGCCGTGTTGCCGCCCGGGTCCTGCGCGACGATGTCCTTGCTGCCCACGAGCGCCGCGGCGCCGAAGCCGAGAGCCAGAGTGAGCAGGTAGAACGAGCCGATGATGCCGATCGCCCAGAGGACGCTCCGGCGCGCCGCCTTCGCGGTGGGCACGGTGTAGAAGCGGATCAAGATGTGCGGCAGACCCGCCGTGCCCAGCACCAGCGCTAGTCCGAGCGACAACAGATCCATCTTGTTGTAGAAGGTCTGTGTCGGATCACCCGCGACCTCCTTGCCGTACTTCAGGCCCGGCTCCAGGAACGCCGCGCCCTTGCCGGACTTCTCGGCCGCCGCGCCCAGCAGGTCCGAGAGATTGAACTTGTACGCCGCGAGCACGAGGATCGTCATGAGGATGGCGCCGCCCATGAGCAGAAACGCCTTGACGATCTGCACGTAGGTCGTGCCCTTCATGCCGCCGACGACCACGTAGACGATCATGAGCGCGCCGACGAGGAGGATGGTCGCGACCTTGGCGGTCTCCGCCGACATGCCGAGGAAGGTCTGCCCGGACTTGATGCCCAGCAGCAGCGCGACGAGCGAACCCGCGCCGACCATCTGGGCGATCAGGTAGAAGACGGAGACGGTCACGGTCGAGACGGCCGCCGCCGACCGCACCGGACGCTGGCGCATCCGGAAGGCGAGCACGTCGGCCATCGTGTACCGGCCCGCGTTCCGCAGGAACTCCGCGACCAGCAGCAACGCCACCAACCAGGCGACGAGGAAGCCGATGGAATAGAGGAATCCGTCGTAGCCGCTGAGGGCGATGATGCCGGCGATGCCGAGGAAGGAGGCGGCGGACATGTAGTCGCCGCCGATCGCCATGCCGTTCTGGAACGCCGAGAACGACCGGCCGCCCGCGTAGAAGTCGGTGGCGGTGCGGGTCTGCCGGCTCGCCCAGATCGTGATCGCCAGGGTCACCGCGACCAGGACCACGAACAGGACGATCGTGAGGGTACGCGCGTTGGTCACTTCGTCTCCCCCTGGATCTCGGCCTCGACCTGGGTCTTGATGGCCTCCGCGGTGCCGTCCAGCTTGCGGTCGGCGAAGCGGGCGTACAGCCAGGCGATCAGGAAGGTGGAGAGGAACTGCAGCAGACCGAAGACGAGCGCGACGTTGACGTTGCCGAACAACACCGTGCCCATGAAGTCACGCGCGTACGCCGAGAGCAGCACGTACAGCGCGTACCAGAGGAAGAAGGCCGCCGTCATCGGGAAGATGAACCGGCGCAGCGTACGCCGCAGCCCGCTGAACTCGGGCGTCTGCTGGGCGCGCTCGTAGGGACTCTCATCGAGATGAGGTGGAGCCGTGGTCATTCCGATCACCGCCTGGGGGAGTGTGTTTGGCGGACCTTAGGGCGGCCCTTCCCCACGACGGAACGACGAATCTGGCATTGACCGGCGGTTGCGCCGAGCGGTCGCCCGGCTGCGCCGAGTGACCTGCACCACACCGTTCACCGCAGCTCGCGGTACCGCCCCCGGTGATGAAGCAGCGGGTCGGCGGCGGTGCCCAACCGAATCTCGTCGATGGTCGCCGCGACGAGCAACCCCCAGCCGAACGGCCGCACCTCGCCGACGGAGCACCCGGCGCTGGTCCGATCCGCACCCGGCACCGGGCCGTGCTCGCTCTGCACCCACCAGTCGTCCCGGAACAATCCGCCGGGCGCGGGCATCAGCCCGGCGAACCGGTCGGCGAGCTGCCGATCACTCGGCCCGAGCAGGGTCAGCACGAACCGGCCGGTGTCCTCGGCCGCCGACCAGAACTCCGACTCGTCGTCGACCAGCCCCAGGACGTGGCCGGGATCGCCGTCCGCGATGACAGCCGACGACACGGTGAGCCCTGCCCGGCCCCGGCCCTCGCCGGCCGTCCACAGGGTCACCGTCGACGCCATCCGGCCGCGCAGTCGGCGTACCGGGGAGCGCAGCGCGTCGGGGGTGGCGAACGGGTCCTCCGAGTGGATGGTCACCCGCCCATCTTCCCGCGCCGAACCCTCCCGCCACGCCGCGTCCCGGCTCCCGCCGCGTTGATCATGGAGTTGACTGCGGTCTCGACGGCGTGTCGGCACCGGAAACCCCATGATCAACGCGGCGAAGTGGCCGGCGGCGGCGTGCGTACAAGTGCTATTTGGTGGCGGTGATGGTGCCCGCGGTGATGGTGCCGTCCGAGCCGGTCTGACCCTGGACCGTGACCGAGGCGCCGGCCTTGAGGTCCTTGACCGTGATCGTCGAGGACGACTGCACCTTGGTGCTGTCGCTGACCTTGACGGTGACCACCGTGCCGTCGGTCAGCTCGACGTAGACCGTGTTGCCGTCGATCAGCTTGATCTTGCCGGTGGTGGCGTTGCGGGTGGAGTTGCCCGTGCCCTGCTGGCCGGTGCCGGCGCCCTGCTGGCCGAAGTTGCCGCCGCCCGGGAAGCCGTAGCCGCCGCCGGGGAACCCGTACGCGCCCCGATTGTTGCCGCCGCCCGGCGTGTTCGCGGTCGCCTCGGTGCCGCCGCCGACCTGGAGGCCGCCGATGAATCCGGCGACGACCAGGACCGCTCCCCCGAGGATGAGGGTGCTGCGGGTGAGCCAGGGCTTGCGCTCGGCCTTGGCCAGGCCGACGGCGAGGTCGTCGATCGGCGCGCTGGGGTCGTCGATCCCGGTCGCCTGGTCGCTGTGCTTGCTCATTAGCGCTTTCTCCTATTAATCCCGCGGCGTTACTCGTACCGCAGCGCGTCGATGGGTCGCAGACCGGCCGCCCGGCTGGCGGGGTAGCTGCCGAAGAACAGTCCGATCGCGACGGACACGCCCAGGGCCAGGAAGACCGAGCTGGGCACGATCACCGGGGTGATGCCGGTGATCTGGAAGTTCGCCCCGATGTACGCGCCCGCGACGCCGAGCAGGCCGCCGACCAGGGAGAGCATCGTGGCCTCCAGCAGGAACTGGGTGAGGATGACCCGCCGCGGCGCGCCGAGCGCCTTGCGGATGCCGATCTCCCGGGTCCGCTCGGTGACCGTGACCATCATGATGTTGGTGATGCCGATGCCGCCGACGATCAGCGAGATGCCGGCGACCGCCCCGAGCAGGGTGGTGAAGGTCTCCGCCGTCGCCGTACGCGTCTCCAGCAGCTGCGAGGCCGACCGGATCTGGTAAGGCGTGTTCGATGAGTTGGTGACGTGCATCTTCGTGTTCAGAATGGACGTCGCCTCGGCCTGCGCCGCGCTCACGGCGTCCGCGCTGACCGCCTCGATGACGATCGAGTTGATCGCGCCGTAGCCGGTGAGCGCCTTGCGGACGGAGTTGATCGGGGCGATCGCGGTGTCGTCCGGGTCGTTGAACCCGCTCGACCCCTTCTCCTCCAGTACGCCGATCACGGTGAAGATCTGGCCGCCGACGCTGACCTGTTTGCCGAGCGGATCCTCCGTGCCGAACAGCTCCTCGGCGGTCGTCGACCCGATGACCAGTACGCGATTCGCGTTGGTCAGGTCGTCCTCGGTGAACCACTCGCCCTTGGCGATCGTGGAGTTGTTCGCCTGAAGGTAGTCCCGGCTGGTGCCGGTGACGCTCGTGCTGTGGTCCGTGTCGCCGTAGGTCAGCGTCTGCGATGTGCTCACCACGGGCGAAACGCTCTTGATGTCGGGCGCGGCGTTCTTGTCCTGCAACGCCTCCACGATCGACATCGTCAGATCGGTGCTGTAGGTGGAGCTGCGTACCGCGCGCCCGCTGCTGACCGTCAGCGTGTTGGTGCCGAGGCTCTGCAGGCTCTCCTCGACCGCGACCTTCGAGCCGTTGCCGACCGCGACCAGCAGGATCACCGCGCCGACACCGATCAGGATGCCCAGCATCGTCAGGCCGGAGCGCAGCTTGTTCGCCCCGATGCCGCGCAGGGCGAATTTGAAGATCTCCATCAGGCCCATGGGGCTGCCTCCTGCACCGCGCGTTGCCGCACGTCGCTGATGATCTCGCCGTCCTTCAACCGGATCACCCGGCGGGCGTGGTGCGCGACCTCGTCCTCGTGCGTGATCAGCACGATCGTGCGGCCCTCGCGGTTGATCTCGTCCAGGACGCCCAGGACGTCCGTCGTCGACTTGCTGTCCAGGTTGCCCGTCGGCTCGTCGGCCAACAGCAACGCGGGCTGGCTCACCAACGCGCGGGCCACGGCCACGCGCTGCTGCTGACCACCCGACAACTGGTTCGGGTCATGATCCGCGCGATTGCCCAGACCGACCATCTCCAGCGCCGCCAACGCACGGGTACGCCGCTGGGCCGGCTTGACACCGGCGTACGCGAGCGGCAGTTCCACATTGGCCAGGGCGCTCGTCCGGGGGATGAGGTTGAAGGCCTGGAACACGAAGCCGATCCGCCGGTTGCGTACGAGGGCGAGCTGCTGATCGTTGAGCCGGCTGACGTCCACGCCGTCGAGGTGATAGGTCCCCGACGTCGGAATGTCCAGGCAGCCGAGGATGTGCATCAGGGTCGACTTGCCGGAGCCGGACGACCCCATGATCGCCACGTAGTCGCCGCGCTCGATGACCAGCGACACCCCGGCCAGCGCGTGCACCGTGGCTTCGCCTTCGCCGTACGTCTTGGTCAGGTCGTGCACCTCGATGACGGGCTTGCCGAGCGGGACGTTCCGCAGCCCGTCGAGTACTTGAGTCTGGTCGACGTCGCTCATCGGAAGCCTCCGCCGCCGCCGGCCGCGCCACCGGGGATCTGTCCGCCACCGGGGAACTGACCCCCGCCGGGGAACTGGTTGTTGGTGGTGGAGTTGGTGGTGACGGTCGCGATGACGACCTTCTCGCCCGCGGTCAGCCCCGACTTGATCTCCGTGTACGAGTCGCCCTCGACGCCGATGGTGACCGTCCGGGTCTCCTGGGCGCCGCTGTCGTTCACCACGGTCACGGTCTTGAGGTTGCCAGCCGACTTGACCGCCGCGGCGGGCACGTAGAGCACGTTCTCGACCTTGCTCACCACGACGCTGATCGACACCGACTGGCCGAGCTTGGCCCCGGTCGGCACCGTGTTCAGACTGATCACGATCGGGTAGGAGGTGACGCCGCCGCTCGTCGTGGAGGTCGGCGAGATCGTGGTGACCAGGCCCTCGGCCGTCGTGTTGGCCAGCGCGTTCCAGGTGACCTGCGCGCTCTGCTTCAGCTTGAGCCGGGTGGCGTCGGACTCCGGCACGCTGGCCGAGACCTGCAGCTTGTCCATGTCGGAGAGCACGATGAAGGCGCTGGAACCACTGCTCGACGAGGTCGAGTTGCCGCCGCTGCCGCCCGAGCTGCTCGACGAGCCGGCGGAGGAGCCGCCGACCGTGCCGTTCATCGCCGTGACCGTGCCCGCCATGCCCGCCTTCAAGGTGGTGCCGTCCTGGGCCCGCTTGGCGCTGTCGTACGCGTTCTGCGCGCTGGTCACCGACCGCTGCGCCTGCTCGACCTGATCGGAGTCGTCGTCGAACTCGTCCTTCGCGTCCGCCAGCGCCGACTTGGCGTCGGTGAGGTTGGCCTTGGCCGTGGCGAGGCTCGCCGCCGTCTCGGTGCTGTCGACCGTCGCGAGCACCTGGCCCTTGGTCACCTTGTCGCCGACGGCGACCTTGATCGAAGTGACCGTCCCGGAGGTCACGAAGTTGTGGTTCATGGTGGTCGCACTGGCCACCGTGCCGCTAGCCGTGACGGACGCCGTGACCGTGCCCTGCGCGACGGTGCCGGTACGCGCGGTCGACGTGCCTGTCGAGCCTCCACCGTCCCCGTTGAGCAGCGTGTACGCCCACGCGCCACCACCGACCAGCAACGCGCTGAGCACGCTGTTGACCAGGAAAGTACGCCGTCGCCAGAATCGCATGGCGGCATGCTCGCGGGTCGCGCTCGATGGTGACTCGGCCGAATCTCGGAGCCAGCTCGGAATCCTAGGCGGGCAGGTCCATGAGCGGGAGCAACACCCGGAAGGTCGCACCCTTCCCCGGGCTCGTGTACAACTCCACCCGACCGCCGTGAGCCGCCACGATGGCCGCCACGATCGACAGCCCCAGACCCGATCCGCCCTGCGCCCGCGACCGGCCAGGATCGGCCCGGTAGAGCCGTTCGAAGATCCGCTCGGCGTGCTGCGGCGGTACGCCCGGTCCGCTGTCCTGAACTTCGAGGACGGCGACTCGCGTACCCACCGGCAGGGTCACGCCGACCGTGGCGACCGGCAAGGACGTGACTGCGGCGAGGTTCTCCTCAGCCACCCGGACCTCGACCTTGGCGTGCTCCGGCGTATGCCGGACGGCGTTGCTGATCAGGTTGGTGGCGACCTGGCGCAGCCGATGATCGTCCCCGATCACCGTCACCGGATCGAAGGACGTCAACGCCACGAACCGGGTGGGATTGCGTACGTGGGCGTCGCTGATCGTGTCGGCCGCGACGGCCAGCAGATCGACCGGCTGCGCCCGCAACGGCCGTTCCTCGTCGAGCGCGGCGAGCAGCAGCAGATCCTCGACGAGCAGCCCCATCCGGGCGGCCTCGTGCTCGATCCGCGACATCATCTCGCTCATCTCCGGGCCGCCCTGTGACCCCGTGCGCCGATACAACTCCGCGAAGCCACGGATCGAGGTCAACGGCGTACGCAGTTCGTGCGAGGCGTCGGCGAGGAACTGCCGCAGCTTCTGCTCCGACGCCGCCCGTGCGGCCAGCGCCGACTGGATGCGTTCGAGCATCGTGTTGAGGGCCAGCCCCAGCCGCCCGGCCTCGGTGTGCGGATCGGCGTCCGGTACGCGGCCGGCGACCAGCGAGTCGGCGGCGGTGCCCGACGGCGGATCGGCGCTCGCGATGGAGGTCGCGAGGTTCTCCATGCGAGTCAACGGCCGAAGCCCGATCTTGACCACGTACGCCGACCCGATCGCGAGGATCAGCAGGATCGCTCCGCTGACTCCGATGCCGAGCAGGAGCATCTGGTTGGCGGTGGCGTCGATCTTGTTCAGCGACTCGGCGGACAGGACATACATGGTCTTGTCCTTGCCGGTCGATCGGTCGAACATGGTCGCGTTCTTGACGACGACGCGGTACTTGCCGTCAGTCCCGTCGACGGTGAACGGCTTCCCATCGGCGCGCGCCTTGATCTGCGCGAAGTCTCCCAGCAGCGGAAGCTCGGTGGTGTCGACCGCGCCGAAGCCGCCGCGGCTGTCGCGCGTTCCGTCCTCGGAATACCGGGCCACCACGCGGCCCTCCTCCAGGGGCGGCGGGATCGGAGTGCCGTTGGTCCCGCCAGTGCTGCCATTGGAGCCGTTCGATCCCCAGTTCTGGGAGTTCCCGTAGCCCGGGCCGCCGTTACCGCCGAACTTGCTGAGCTGCTCGTCGAGCTTGTCGGTCAGATAACTCTTGATCAGGGAACTGGCCGCGACGTTGACCACCAGCAGAGCGACCCCCGCCATGAGGACGATCGCGACGACCATGCGCGACCGCAGCGTCCATTGACGCCACCGTCGCGGCCTCAGACGCTGAAGTCGCATGTTCAGGCTGCTTCCGCTCGGGGCAGGCGCAGGGCGTACCCGACGCCTCGGACGGTGTGGATCAGCGGCGGATCGATCTTGTCGATCTTCTTCCGCAGGTAGTAGACGTAGGACTCGACGATCCGGCCGTCGCCGCCGAAGTCGTAGCTCCAGACGCGGTCCAGGATCTGCGCCTTGCTGACGACCCGGCCCGCGTTGACCATCAGGTACCGCAGCAGGTTGAACTCGGTCGGGCTCAGCTCGACGAGCTTGCCGGCCCGGCGTACCTCATGGGCCTCCTCGTCCAGCTCGAGGTCGGCGTAGCGCAGGACGCCGTCGTCGTCGGAGGGCGAGTTGACCTGGCTGCGCCGCAGGATGGCGCGGATCCGCAGGACCACTTCCTCCAGGCTGAACGGCTTGGTCACATAGTCGTCCGCACCGACCGTCAGGCCGGAGATCCGGTCCTCGACGGACTGGCGCGCGGTGAGGAACAGCACGGGCGTGCCTCGGCCGTCGCCGCGCAGCTTGGACGCGATCTGGAAGCCGTCCATGTCCGGCAGCATGACGTCGAGCACGACGAGTTCCGGCTGGAACTCCTCGGCGATGATCAACGCGTCGCGGCCGTTCTCGGCGACCCGGACGTCGAAGCCCGTCAGCCGCAGGGTGGCCTGCAGCAGAGCGCAGATGTTCGGCTCGTCGTCGACGACGAGAACTCGGGTGGACCGAGCGGCCGCCTCTGTGTGTGTCACGTTCCTTCTCCTCACCAGCACCTCGCCTGGATCTCATGGTTGTAGCCGCCTGAGCTTGGAGAAACCTCGGAAGGTGCTGCGAGATTCTCAGCCTTCGCCAAGCTGGGCAAGGCACGTTTCTCGGGTGCAAAGCCGAAAACCCCTCTTATTCGCAGTAGGAGTCGCTTCGCTGGCCGCCGTGGTGGCGCTGGGCGTAGGCGTCGCCACCGCCCACAAGCCGTCCTCAACGGCAGATGTGAGTAGCACCACCTCCACCTCGACGTCGTCTGCGTCACCCTCTTCAGCGCCGGGGACGTCATCCACGTCACCGTCCACCGGGACGTCGTCAGCCGCAGCGGGTCAGGAAGGGGTGATCGACACCGCCGCCGTCGAGACGGCACTCTCGGCATACATCGACGCGCGGGGCGGCGATGCCGCGATCGCCGTGTACGACCGGACGACCGGAACGTCGGTGAGCGTCCGCGGCTCGGCGGAGTTCCAGACCGCGAGCATCGTGAAGGTCGACATCATCGCCGCCCGGATGCTGCAACGGCAGGCCGACGGCGAGAGCCTCAGCAGTCGGGAGAAGGGCTGGGCCGAGGCGGCGATCACCGCGAGCGACAACGACTCGGCCACGGCGCTGTTCAAGGCGATCGGCGGCCGGAGCGGACTGGCCGCGGCCAACACCACGCTGGGCCTGATGGAGACGACGCCGAGCAGCTCCTGGGGGATGACCACGACCACCGTGGACGACCAGGTCCGCCTGCTGAACGCGGTCAGCGACACCGACGGCCCGCTGTCGGCGGCGAACCGCGCGCTGCTTCAGGGCTGGATGGCGAACGTCATCGACGAGCAGCGGTTCGGGGTGACCGTGGGCGCCACGTCGACCGCGAGCGCCGTCTACGTCAAGGTCGGCTGGGTCGATCTGGACGACGAGGGCGGCCTTTACGCCACCAACTCGGTGGGGCGCATCGTCGAGGACGATCACGACTGGGTGATCGCCGTCCTCAGTGATCACAACCAGAGCTTGGGCACCGGCAGGACGCTCATCGACGGAATCGTCACGACGGCGATGGGTCTGCTGCGGTCCTCGGACGGGTGACGCCTGGCCGGAAAATAGCCTGCCCCGGCAGGCGCAGCACGGGGGAACCGGGCCTGTCGGGGCAGGAGCCTAGTGTGTAGCGAAGGGCTGCCGTCGCGCAAGTGTCAGTTTGTCGGACTGGCGCTGGGCTTGAGAACGGCGCAGGCCTTCTCGGCCGCGACCACCTTGGCGTCGGCGGTGTTCAGCGCCTGACCGTCCTGAATGGTCACTCCGTGCTCGGACATGCAGTTGCGGTACGCCGCGTTCCGGCCCTGGCCGCCACCCGGGCCGCCCTGGCCGTTGCCGAAGCCGCCCTGTCCGGTCGGCCGCAGCGACGAGCACTTCTCCTGCGCCTGGGCCCACTTCGTGGGATCGACGCCCTCCGGGACGAACCCGCCGTTGCCGCCGCCGGGGAAACCCTGGCCGCCGCCCGGGAACGCCGTGCCCGACGGGCGTACGGTCGGCCGGTTCGTGGGCATACCCGACGGCATGCCGGAGGGGAAATTCCGGCCGGACGGGCGGGTGCCGCCGCTGGGCAGCGTGACGCCGTTGTCCGACAGGCACTTCTGGTACGACGACATCGAGTCGGTGCCGGTGCTGCCGGAACCTCCGTCGTCGCCGGAACCGCCGCACGCCGCGAGGGCGAGCGCCGCCACCACGAGCGCCACCGAGCCGCCCAGGGTGCGCTTGATGTGTACCTTCATGACCACCTCCGCCCGGCAGCATCGAGAGACGACCTACGGGGATGCTCGGCGCAGCCTCAAACGCACCTCGGAATGTGTGGATCTGATCGGCGCAGAGCTTTGAGGTTGCTCCGAGGTGTCCCCAAGCACCCCCCGAGTACGCCTGGCGAGACTGCGGCACCATGCGAGGACATCGGATGCGTTGGATCGTGGCGGGCGTCGCGGCCGTGGCCGCGATCGGCGTGACGGGGACGATCATGCTCACCGGCGGCAGTACGCCGACGCCCACCGCGAGCGACCAGAAGGTCGAACGGGCCAGTAGCGGCGAGGTGACCGCGAAGGGCACGGTACAGCCGATCACCACGCAGAACCTGAGTTTCTCGGTCAGCGGCACGGTCAGTTCCGTCTCCGTCAAGGCCGGCGACACCGTCACGAAGGGCCAGGAGCTGGCCCGGATCGACCAGTCCGATGCCAAGGAGGCCGTCGCGACGGCCGAGGACGAGCTGGCCGACGCCAAGGCGTCGCTGACGGCGGTACAGGCGTCAGCGAGCGCCAGCCCGTCGGCGTGCGCCACCACTTCGACCGCGCGGCCCAGCACCTCCGGCGGAAGCGGGACGACCGGCTCCTCCAGCACCTCGAGTTCGTCCGCCGGAACCGGTGGCACCGGTGGCGGCGCGGCCGCCGACTGCGGCACCAAGACCGGGCAGACCCAGAACTTCATCTCGTCGATCCTGTCGGCGAAGCAGTCGGTGAACACGAAGTCCGCCGCCTTGGCCAAGGCGGAGCGGGAGCTGGCCGGCACGGTTATCACCGCACCGGTGGCGGGCAAGGTCCTGACCGTCTCCATCAAGGCCGGCGACACCGCGAAGAGCAACGTGATCTCGATCGGCGTCGTCTCCACCATGGTCGTGAAGGCGTCGTTCAGCGAGGCCGACATCGTCTCCCTGACGATGGGGCAGTCCGCGACGGTCACGCTGCCGGGCCACGACGGCGAGTACACCGCGAAGATCACGGAGATCGCACAGACCGGCGTGACGTCGAGCAACCTGGTGACCTACACCGTGGTGCTGACGTTCGACAAGGTCCCGGACGGCATCCTCATCGGACAGAGCGCGAACGTGACCGTCAGCGCGTCGTAGCCCGCTCGGTGCCCTCGGCCTACTCAGCCCACTCGCATCCGGGCCGCCTGACTCCGCGTCAGGCGGCCTGTGTCGTCCTGCCGTGGTCAGCTTTCGTCAGGCAGCCGTTCCTTTGTCAGGCAGCTGTTTCGTTGTCAGGCAGCCGCCCCTGTGTCAGGCGGCCCTCTCCGACGGGCTTCCACACCTCGCCGTCGAGCTGCCGCTCGGCGCCCAGCCAGATCGCGTTCATCAGCCGGGTCGCGGTGCGTTCGGGCTCCTCGTGCGGGGTGTCGACCAGCCGGTCCGCCAGCGCCTCGCCCGCACCGACCAAGGCCAGCGCCATCGCCTGCAGTTCGTCCGCCGGCACGTCCCGGCCGCGGGACCGCAACGCGTCGGCCAGCTTCTCCGCGATCACGGCGACCATCCCGCGCCGCATCCGAGCCAGCTCACCGGCGAACGGCTCACGCGTACGCGCCTGCCGGAACAGGACCGCCCAGCCGTCGCGGTTCGAGCCGACGTAGCTGAAGAAGCCGCGGAGCCCCCGCCACAGCTGCTCGTCCGGGGGGAGCTGCGGATCGACGACCCCGGCGACGGATGCCAGCAGCCGCCCGGCTTCCCGGCGCAGGCATGCCACGAACAACTCGTCCTTCGTGCCCAGGTACGCGTACACCATGGGCTTCGACACGCCGGCGCGCTCGGCGACCTCGTCCATCGTCGCGGCGTGGAATCCACGTTCGGCGAAGACCCGGACGGCGGCCTCGAGCATCTGTTGTTCCCGCACGCTGCGCGGCAGTCGTTTTCCCACGCTTGCCACCCTACCTACTCGCGCGTAAGGTTACGCACGAGTAAGTTATCAAGCTCAGCGTGACGGAGGACATGATGCCCGACTTCGACCTCTCCGACTTCTCGTCGCTCGACCCGAGCGCGTTCGCCCAGCTCGTCAAGTCCGCGCCGGACGCGCAGATCGCCGAGGTCATGAGTGGCGACCTGCGGCCGAAGGTGCTCGACGAGATCTTCCGCCGCATGCCGGCGCTGTTCCGCCCGGACCGGGCCGGCAACACCGAGGCCGTGATCCACTGGAGCATCACCGGGGCCCCTGACGGCGGCGCTGACACGTACGAGCTGGTCATCTCCAAGGGCGCGTGCACCCTGTCGGAGACGCCGCAGCACGACCCGAAGCTCGCCCTGACGGTCGGCCCGGTCGACTTCCTCAAGGTCGTCTCCGGCAACGGCAACCCGGTCATGATGTTCATGACGGGCAAGCTGAAGGCCAAGGGCGACCTCGCGCTGGCCTCCAACATCGCCAACCTGTTCAGCATCCCGAAGGCCTGATCGTGGAGTTCTCGCTCGACCTCAACGAGGAACAGCGCGAGCTGCGCGACTGGGTGCACGGCTTCGCCGCCGAGGTCGTGCGCCCCGCTGCCGCGGAGTGGGACGAACGCGAGGAGACGCCCTGGCCGGTGCTCCAGGAGGCCGCGAAGATCGGGCTCTACGGCTTCGAGTTCCTCGCCAACGCCTGGGCCGATCCCAGCGGACTGTCCATGTGCCTGGCCAACGAGGAGCTGTTCTGGGGCGACGCCGGCATCGCGATGTCCATCATGGGCACTTCGCTGGCGGTCGCGGCGATCTTCGGCAACGGCGATCCCGAGCAGCTGGCCGAGTGGGTTCCCCAGTGCTTCGGCACCGAGTCCGACCCGGCCGTCGCGGCGTTCTGCTCGACCGAGCCGGAGGCCGGCTCCGACGTCGCCGCCATGCGTACGCGCGCGGTGTATGACGAGGCCGCCGACGAGTGGGTGCTCAACGGGCAGAAAGCGTTCGCCACCAACGGCGGGATCGCCGCGGTGCACGTCGTCACCGCGTCCGTCGACCCGTCGCTGGGCAGCCGGGGCCAGGCCGCGTTCGTGGTCCCGCCCGGCACGGCCGGTCTGCACTCGACCCGGAAGCTGAAGAAGCTGGGCCTGCGCGCCTCGCACACCGCCGACGTCTTCCTAGACGACGTCCGCCTCCCCTCGTCCTGCCTGCTCGGCGGGCGCGAGCGGCTGGAGGAGCGGCTGGCACGGGCGCGGTCCGGCGAGCGCACCGGCGGCCAGGCCTCCATGCGTACCTTCGAGTTGTCACGGCCGACCGTCGGCGCACAGGCGCTCGGCATCGCGCGTGCGGCCTACGAGTACGCCCTCGACTACGCCAAGCAGCGGGTCCAGTTCGGCCGGCCGATCATCGAGAACCAGGGAATCGCGTTCGCCCTGGCCGACATGAAGATGGAGATCGACGCCGCGCGCCTGCTGGTCTGGCGGGCGGCCTGGATGGGCCGCAACAACCGCCCGTTCACCGCGGGCGAGGGCTCGATGTCCAAGCTCAAGGCCGGCGAGGTCGCCGTCGACGTAACCTCCAAGGCGGTGCAGATCCTCGGCGGGGCCGGATTCACCCGGGAGCACCCGGTCGAGCGCTGGTACCGCGACGCCAAGATCTACACGATCTTCGAGGGCACCAGCGAGATCCAGCGTCTGGTCATCGCGCGGGCGATCTCGGGCCTGCCCTTGCGCTGAGCCGCGGCACGACAGAATCGGGGCCATTTCTCCGGAAATGGCCCCGATTTTCGTGGGAGACCCCTTGTGATCTCCCGCACCATCCGTCATTTTGTTACCCAGGAGTAACGAGCGGTTCATGGACGGAGGCGTCGGATGCTCTGGGTGCTGGCAAAGCGAGGACTGCTCAACCCGGGTCCCCCCGGCAAGATCGTTTCCCAGCTCGCGACCCTCAAGCGCTGGGGCTTCTCGGTCGCCGGCGAACTGCGAGCCGCGGCGGAGCGGTCTCCCGACCAGGTCGCGGTCATCGATCCCGAGAGCAGCTATACGTACGCCGAACTCTGGGACCGGTCCGAGCGCCTGGCGTTGGCCTTACGCGTACGCCACGGAATCGGCGTCGGCGGCCGCATCGGCGTGCTCGCCCGTAACCACTCCGGCATGATCGCCGCGATGGTCGCCGGCTGCGCGCTCGGCGCCGAAGTCGTGCTGCTGAACCCGTCGCTGTCGGCGGCCGCGATCGACGCCGTCGCCCACGACCAGCGCATCGAACTGGTGATCGCAGACAACGACCTGATGGAGCTGATCCCGGGCGTACCGGCGCTGAACGAAGTGGCCGTGGAGAAGCTCGTCGCCGACACTCCCCCCGGAAAGCTGAGCCCACCGGAACGGGCCGGTCGGCTGATCGTGCTGACCTCCGGCACCACCGCGGCCCCGAAAGGCGCCCGGCGCAAGACCCCGGGCGGACTGGGACCACTGGCGAGCGTGCTCGACCGCATCCCGTTGAAGGTCGGCGACCGGATCTTCGTCGCCGCGCCGCTCTTCCACACCTGGGGACTGGCCGCCCTCCAGATCGCCCTCGGCCTCCGGGCGACCCTCGTGCTCCAGCGCCGGTTCGAGCCGCTCAACACGATCGCCGCCGTACGCGACCTCGGCTGCCAAGGCCTGATCGCGGTGCCGGTGATGCTCCAGCGGCTGCTCGAAGCGACGCCCACCCCCGGCGTGACGCCGAGAGTCGTCGCCGTCAGCGGCTCGGCCCTGCCCGGCGGGCTCGCGACGAAGTTCATGGACGCGTACGGTGACTGCCTCTACAACCTCTACGGCAGCACGGAAGCGTCCTGGGTGTCCATCGCGACCCCCGAGGACATGCGCCACGATCCGCGTACCTCCGGCCGCCCGCCGCTGGGCACGACGGTGGAGATCCGCTCCCGCAGCGGGCAGCCCCTGTCCACCGGGCAGGTCGGCGAGATCCACGTACGCAATGACATGCTCTTCGAGGGGTACACCTCGAACCGTGAGACCACTCCGAACGGGCTGCTCGGCACCGGCGACCTCGGCCACTTCGACGACCAGGGACTGCTCTACGTGGACGGCCGCGCCGACGACATGATCATCTCAGGTGGGGAGAACGTCTTCCCCCGCCCGGTCGAAGAACTGATCAGCCAACTCCCCCAGGTACGCGAAGTCGCCGTCGTCGGCGTACCCGACCCCGAATTCGGCCAGCGGCTCGCGGCGTACGTGGTGCTCCACCCAGGCGAACACCTCGACGCCGACGCCGTACGCGAATACGTCCGGCACTATCTCGCGCGCTTCTGCGTACCGCGGGATGTGCTGTTCCTGCGGGAGTTGCCCCGAACGGCGACCGGCAAAGTCATCCCCCGCCTCCTCCGCTGAGCGGGTTACAGGCCGGCGGCTACGGCGGCGGCTACTTTCAGCCAGGCGTCGGTGGTGGTCGTCGACAGTCGGGTGTACGCGATCGGCTCCCCGGTATCGACGATCCGCTCGTACGGAACACGCAGCACGGCACGCGTACGCGAGGCGAAGTGCCGTTCGATGCTGGGCACGTCGAGTTCGCGCAGGCTCTGCGGCATCGAGATGACCGTGACGGCTTGGCGCACCGCGCGTACGCGGCCGGTCTGCTCCAGGTGGTCGAGCATGCGCGCCGCCGTCTCGGCGGAGTCGTTGCGGGCCGACATGGTCACCACGAGTTGGTCGGTCGCGTCCACGGCGGCCTGCCAATTGGGGGCGCGTACGTTGTTGCCGGTGTCCACCACGATGATCTTGTAGAACCGGCTGACCACGTCTCGGATGTCGCCGAAGGCCAGCTCGGTCAGCATCTCGCCGGCCGTCGCCGACTCGTCCGAGGCGAGCACTTCGAACATGCCTTCGCCCTGGCCGCGTACGTAGTGGGACAGGTCGCCGACCCGGCCTTGGGCGCCCTGGAACAGGTGCAGGTCCCGCAGCAGGTCCCGCACCGTACGCGAGTGGAAGTCCTGCTGCGCCCGCATCCCGAGGGTGCCCTGAGTCTCATTGTTGTCCCAGGCCAGCACGTAGCCGCCGCGGCGCTGGCCGAACGTCATCGCCAGCATCAGGACGGCCACGGTCTTGCCCGCGCCGCCCTTCGGGTTCACCACCGTGATCTGCCGCAGCCCGCCGAAGTTGCGCCGGACGAAGTCCACGTCGGCGAGGTACTCCTGCTCCCGGCGGCCGGGCGGCGGATTGATCAGACCGAACGTCGACTTCCGAAGCGCGCCGCGTAGACCGCGTTCGGCCTGCGGCTCGGGACGCCGTTCAGCGCGCCGCCGCGAGAACTCCTCGGCCGTGATCGGGCGTACGGCGGGGCCGGGTTGCTGGTGCGGGCCGAGTTGGTAGGGCTCCTGCGGCGGATTGTCGGCGGTCCACCCGCTGTCCTGCTCCGATGAACGGTCCGGCAATCGGTCCTGCAACCGATCCAGCGCACGGGACGATGAGCGGTCCGGTAGTCCATCCGCCGACGCGTCATCCGACGCGGACGACGTGTCATACGGCTCATAGGACGGTTCGTATGGCGACTCATAGGACGGCTCGTATGACGGCTCGTAGGACGGCGCGAGGTCCGCGTCGTAGTGGTAGACCGGCTCCTCCGCGGGCGGCTGCGGCCAGTACGCCGGCGGCTCGGCGGACCCCGGCTCCGGCTCGGCCGCAAAAGTCGGCTCCGCCCAGCCCGGCTCGACCAACGGCGAGGAAGCGGATGCTGAGGAAGCCGACGCAGAAGAAGCGGGCGCTGGAGACGCGGATGCTGGCGGAACAGACGAGGGCGAAGCATGGGCCTGCGGAGTGGAAGCAGACGGAGTCGGCGGCAGGAAGATCGGCGGTGGCTGCACCGGATCGGCCGGACGCGGCATAGGCGCCGGCGGCACCTGATGCGGTACGCCGTGCAGCGGCTGGATCTGCCGACGTGGCAGCGCGTCGACGTCGGCTTCGCCGCCCCGGCCGACCATCGGGTACTGCGAACTCGGCGGCTGCGCCCACGCGGACTCCGGGGCCTGCGGGAGATCCTGCGGCATGGGCGGCACGTACTGCGTGGGCAGATTCGGCTTCGAACGCTGCGGCAGGGCGACCGGCAGTCCCGCCCGCGCGACCGTGGCGTCCGGCGGGGCGTAGATCACCGGTTCGTCCAGCGCGGGCTCCGCATCGGCGGAGGAAGCAGACGAAGCGCCGGTCGAGGAAGCGTCAGACAACGAAGCGCCAGACGTCGTCCGGCCGGACGACGAACGGCCGGACGACGAATCGCCAGTCGACCGAGGCCCAGACGACCCAGCGCCAGACGACCCAGGGCCGGACGCCTCAGCGTCCGACGACGAAGACGACGACGACGGCAACGCAGGCTGCGCGGGCGGCAGGGCACGCCGACTGCCTAGGGCCGCCGCCATCGGTCCGCTGCCCGCCTCGGCCGCCTGTTCCGGACCCGGCCACGCCCCATCCGGTCGGGGGGTCCGGTGCGCTGCTTTCGGCGTACCCCTTGGTTTTGCGGACGAGACGGACCCGACGCCGGGCCGCGGGTCCGGAGCCCCGTCGACCTCGTCCTCGGGCCAGAATTCATCATCCACGCAGGCAAGGGTAGCGATCCTTGGCTCGCGCGCCACCCCTCGTGATCATTTCGCGACTAGCTGTACACGGCCCAGGCCTGGCGCTCGATCCACCACGAGCGCTTGCGCGTCAGCTCGCCGGTGACCCCGTCCTCCACGAACGGCAGCGTCTCCTCGGCCGCGAGCCGCGGCGCGATCGAGACCGCACGGCCCCGTGCCCGGCGGACCTCGACCCGATGGGTGTCGCGACCGAACCGGCGCTTGACCAGGGCGGGAACCGCGATGCCGACCTCGACCAAGCCGTCCGCCGGATCGGGCGCGGTCACCAGGTCGATGCCGTCGAGCCGCGCGTAGCCGTCCGCCACGGTCACCGCGCAGGCCAGCACGTCCTCCGCGCCGTCGCTCAGGACCAGGTCGTCCACCTCGATCCGGCCGCGGAACGGCACCGACAGGCCCCGCTGGTCGGCCGCGCCCAGCAGCACGCCGTCGATCACCACCGACCCACCGTCCTGCCGCAGCAGATCCAACCGCCGCACCCGGTCCGCGAGCACTGCTCGCGCGACTTCCGCGGGCTGGCGCGGCAGCCCGAGACGCGCGGCGAGATCACCGCTCTCACCAGCATCAAGCGGCAGTACGCCCACCGCCGGCAGATCGGGGAGCGTCCGGTCAGCGGGCAGGTCCCCGGGTCGCTTCGACGGCGGCGGGGCGTAACGGCGAACCAGCCGCCGGACCACATGCCGGAGCTGAGAGTCGGACGCCACCGCCACGACCAGCCGAGACTTGGTCTCGGGGTCCGGCCGGCGCAGCCCGTCCGGCTGCTCGGGCGCGTCGAACCGCGCCAGCACCTCGTCGATCGCCTCGTCGTGGTACGCCGTCACGGTCTCCACCCGGGCGCCGGCCTGCTTGAGGGCGTCGGCGCAGTGCAGAACGGGCGTCCGGACGGCCGGCTTCGGGGCGTCGTGGCCGCAGGCGCCGCAGTCGCCGCCGCACCCGGATGGGGGCTCCTCCAGCGTGAGGATGACCACGTCATACACGACGGCGCTCTCCTTCGTGGGCGATGACGCACCTTCGCGCGCCGATCCTGATCGACTTGTTAGCCTGACACCCCGGGTAGACGTGATCGCGTCTCACCTGGGTACCGGCCGACTCCGGCGGCGTCGCCGCCGTACGGGGAAGACCATATCGCCGAGGAGGCGACAGCGATGCCAGCGATAGTGCTGATCGGCGCGCAATGGGGCGACGAGGGCAAAGGCAAGGTTACCGACCTGCTCGGGGACCGTGTTCAGTACGTCGTCCGCTACTCCGGCGGCAACAACGCCGGGCACACCATCGTCACGCCGGACGGCCAGAAGTACGCCCTGCACCTGATGCCTTCGGGCGTACTCTCCCCGACCGCCCAGATCGTCATCGGCAACGGTGTGGTGATCGACCCGAAGGTGCTGCTCGCCGAGGTCGACGGACTCACCGAACGGGGCATCGACTGCGAGCGCCTGCTCATCTCGGCCGACGCGCACCTGATCATGCCGCACCACCGGGCCCTCGACCGGGTCGTCGAGCGCTACCTGGGCTCCGGCCGCATCGGCACCACCGGACGCGGCATCGGCCCGGCGTACGGGGACAAGGTGTCGCGCATGGGCATCCGCGCGCAGGACCTCCTCGACCCCGGCATCCTCCGGAAGAAGCTCGAACTCGTCCTCCGGGAGAAGAACCAGGTCCTGGTCAAGGTCTACAACCGCAAGGCCATCGACGTCGAGGCGGTCTACCAGGAATACCTCGGGTACGCCGAGCGCATGGGCCCGTGGATCACCGACACCCGGTCGGTCCTCTGGGAGGCGCTCGACCGGGGCGACACGGTCTTCATGGAAGGCGCCCAGGCCACCATGCTCGACCTCGACCACGGCACGTATCCGTTCGTCACCTCGTCGAACCCGATCGCCGCCGGGGCCTGCGTCGGCACCGGCATCCCGCCGACCCGGCTCAACCGCGTCATCGCTGTGGCCAAGGCGTACCTGACCCGGGTGGGCTCCGGCCCGTTCCCCACCGAACTGCACGACGAGGTCGGCGAACGCATCCGCAAACTCGGCCAGGAATACGGCACGACCACCGGCCGCCCCCGGCGTACCGGCTGGTTCGACGCCGTCCTCGCCCGGTACGCCGTCCGCCTCAACGGCGTCACCGACCTGGTCGTCACCAAGCTCGACATCCTCAGCGGCCTCGACCAGGTACCCGTCTGCGTCGGCTACGAGATCGACGGCAAGCGCGTCGAGGACATCCCGATGACGCAGACCGACTTCCACCACGCCACCCCCGTCTACGAATACCTGCCGGGGTGGTGGGAAGACATCTCCACGATGCGTAGCTTCGACGAGCTGCCGGCGAACGCACAGAGCTACATCCTTCGACTCGAAGAGCTGTGCGGTACGCGGATCTCGATGATCGGAGTCGGACCGGGTCGCGACGCGAACATCATCCGCCACGACCTGCTTACCTGACCGGTACGCTCGCCGCTCGCCTCGCCGACCTCCGGCTTTCTGCGCGATCATGAACTAATGGTCGTGATCGACCGGCGTGTCGCGTCCGTAGCACCCTGATCAATCCCGCAACTCAATGATCGACAGCGACGCGAAGCCGTCGTTGTCCACAGGCGGCTTGACCTCGCCGTCCGAGTGCAGACGGCCCGGCTTATCCACAGGGATGGCCGGGCCGATCTCGTCGGAGAACCATCGCCGGACGTGAGAGATCCCATCGCGCTTCAAAAGGTCGCGGCGACGCAGCAGGGTCTGGTGACGATGCGCCAGTGCGCGGCTGTGGGCTATGCGCCCGATGACGTCAAGAAGCATGTACGCAGCAAATTCTGGGCTCGGCTGGCTCGGGGCGTTTACCTGCTGGACGCCGATCTCCAACCGGAGCCGTGGCCGAGCCGCATCGTCGCGCGAGCCGCCCAACTGGCTGCGGGTTCCCAGGCAGCCGTCGTCCTTCACGACGCGGCCGAGCTTCACGGCATCAAGGGCGTACGCGAGACCCGTCGCGTCCACTTGTCGTTACCCGGCAACGCCGCAGTACCGCGTCGACTCGGCCATCGCGAGGTGGTGCCACACCAGTTCGTCATCCGCCCAGTCGACCTCACTGTGGTGGACGGCATGCTCACCACCACCGTCGTACGCACCCTCGCCGATCTTCTTCTTCACGTCGATCGAATGAGCGCCGTCTCCGCCTTAGACTCTGCACTTTTCCAGGGATTGGTCACTCCGGCTGAGCTGGACTCGGTTGAGGGACTGATCCGGGGACGGCGAAATGCTGTCGTCTCGCGTACGTGGCTGGGCCTGGCCGATGGACGCGCCGAATCGCCGCTGGAGACCCGCGGTCGCCTCGTCTGCGTCGATGCTCGAGTCGCACCGGACAGCCTGCAGGCGGAGATCCGGCGTGCCGACGGGACCGTCGTCGCACGCGCCGACATGCTGTGGTCGAAATCGCGCCTCATCGGTGAAGCGGACGGGGCGGAGTTCCATGATCGACCGGACGCGCTCTACCGAGACCGCGAACGGCAGAACGAACTGGTTGCCCTCGGATACACCGTCATTCGCTTCACCTGGCAGGACACGCTCGACCCAGAACGGTTGCCGGCGATCATCCGCCGTTTCCTGTGAGCGCTAGTTGATCAGTCTGGGCGGGAGTTGATCAGGACCCCGTGGACACGACACGCCGGTCGATCACGACCGATAGTTCATGATCACGCGGACAGCCCGCGGGGGGTGGGGAGGCGGGCACCGGTAGGGTCGGGGGATGCGCGTACTCGTCATCGGGACCGGGGGCCGGGAGCATGCCCTCGCTGCTGCTCTCGCCAAGGATCCGGCGGTCACGGAGGTGGTGGCCGCGCCGGGGAATCCGGGGATCGCCCAGGTCGCCCGGCTGGCCGAGGTGGATCCGATGGATCCGGCGGCGGTGGCTGAGCTCGCCGTACGCGAGGGCGCCGAGCTGGTGGTGATCGGGCCCGAGGCGCCGCTGGTCGCCGGGGTGGCCGATGCCGTACGCGAGCGCGGGATTCCGACGTTCGGCCCGTCGAAGCAGGCCGCGCAGTTGGAGGGGTCGAAGACGTTCGCCAAGGACGTCATGGTGGCCGCGAATGTACCGACCGCAGGTGCGGTGACGGCCGAGACCGACGACCAGGTGGCTGCCGCGCTGGACGCCTTCGGAAAGCCGTACGTGGTCAAGAACGACGGTTTGGCCGCCGGTAAGGGCGTCGTCGTCACCGATGATCGCGACCACGCGATTCAGCATGCCCGGGAGTGCGGCCGGGTGGTGATCGAGGAGTACCTCGACGGCCCCGAGGTCTCACTGTTCGTGGTGACCGATGGCGAGGCCGCCGTACCGCTGATCCCGGCGCAGGACTTCAAGCGCATCGGCGACGGCGACACCGGCCCGAACACCGGTGGGATGGGGGCGTACGCCCCGCTGCCGTGGGCCGACGCCGACCTGGTGCCGACGGTCATGCGTACCGTGGTCGAGCCGACGCTCGCCGAGATGCGCCGCCGGGGCACGCCGTTCGCCGGCCTGCTCTACGTCGGCCTCGCGATCACCTCGGCCGGCCCCAAGGTCATCGAGTTCAATGCCCGCTTCGGCGACCCCGAGACGCAGGCCGTGCTCAGCCTGCTTGAGACGCCGCTCGCCGGCCTGCTGCTGGCCGCCGCGTCCGGCTCGCTCGCCGCGCATCCCCCGTTGTCCTGGTCCGCGGGCAGCGCGGTCACCGTCGTGGTCGCTTCCGCGGGCTACCCCGGCCGGCCACGCCTGGGTGACGTGATCACCGGCGCCGAGGCCCCGGGGGTCTTTCACGCAGGCACAGGGGTACGCGACGGAGCACTGGTCTCGACGGGCGGCCGAGTTCTGGCGTGCACTGCGACCGGACGTGACCTGGCCGAGGCACGGCTCAACGCGTACCACTTGGTTGATCAGATCAAGATGGACGGTCAGCAGTTCCGCACGGACATCGCCCTGACGGCAGCCGGGGTTTAGCCCGCGAGGGCGTCGGCGGCGGCCGGGTCGCAGTCGCGCACGAATTGGGCGCAGCGGGCGGCCTCGTCGGCCTCGCCGATGGCGTCGGCCGCCACGGCCAGCAGGTGCAGGCAGCGCAGGAAGCCGCGGTTGGGCTCGTGCGACCACGGAACCGGTCCCGAGCCGCGCCAGCCGGCCTTGCGAAGCTGGTCGAGCCCACGGTGATACCCCGTACGCGCGAAGGCGTAGCCGGCGACGGCCTCGCCGTTCGTCAGCGCCCGTGCGGCCAGGGCGGCCCATGCGGCGGAGGAGGCGGGATGGTTCGCCGCCACCGTGACCGGGTCGAGGTCGGCCGCGAGATCGGCGGTGGCCGGGTCAGTGGGGAGCAGCGTGGCGGGCGGCTCGGGCAGGAGGTTTTGCATGATCTCCAACCTACCCGAGCCGCCGACGCCGGCTCAGCGAGTGGTTACCTTCGCGGCAGCACCGCACCGCAGGTCGTGCGGGAGGGAAGAACGCCGCCAGTCGTGGTGACCGGAAGCTCGGCGATGATCCCAGAATTGTTCAGCGAGTCCAGGGCCTTGACAGTGATCGTCCAGGACCCCGCGGTCGTGTACTGGTGCCGGATATAAGGGCTGCTCTGGGTCGTGGCCACACCGTCGCCGAAGTCGAAGTAGTAGGCCGAGATCGGCAGCGTGCCGGTTGTCGAGTTGCTCGCGTCGACGCACACCGCCAAACCGGACCGCGTCGCGACCGCCCGCGTCGTCGGTTTCTCGTAGGCCTCGCCGGCCCCACGGTCCGCGTAGGTCACCGGCCCCGCGCCCGTGTTCGCGTACCGCATGTCGTCGATGCGCGGCTGGAACGTGATGTCGGTGTTCTGCCACCCGGGAGCCGCGGAGTTCGCACTGTCGGCCGACAACGGCACCCAGGACGCGGACCCGCCGTACGCGATCTCGTGCGCCCCTTGCCCGGATGCCTGCTGGAACGCGGCGACCGTCTCATGGGCTCGATCGCCCCAGAAGTACGCGGTATTGACGCTGAAGGTATTGAGCAGGTTGTAGTCGACGGTCGTACTCGCGGCGGCGTCGCCCAGGACGCTGATCTGCCCGCGGTCCGGCGTAGCCGCGCATTCGTCGGCGCTGCCGCTGGCGCGGGCGAGATTGTTCTGCACCGAGACGTCACGTGAGCCCGCGGCGACTCGGATGCCGACGCAGGCGTACGTCACCGTGTTGTTGGTGATCGCTGTCCCGGCTGCTCCGGCATTGTCGATGCCGACGCCCGTCAAGTGGCTCAGGCTGTTGTTCGCCACCGTGGTCCGAAGGGCGGTCGCGGCGATCTCGATCCCGCTGCCGGTAAAGGCGGAGAGCACACCACCGATCACGGCGTTGTCGGGCCCGCGTACCACGACCCCGGGGCCGATGCCGTTCAGAAAGGCGGGCCGCACGATCCGCACGTCGTGCGTCGTCTCATCGAGCAGCACGCCCGGGTTCACGTTGCTGCCGCCGGCGATGTACCGCAACTCGCTGTTCGCGACGTTCGTGAGGACGACGCCGCGCGCGGTTCCGGTCGAGCCGACCTTCCGGCTGACGTTCGCCTTGCCGACGCTGATCGCAGTGGAATCGGCGAACTCGATGGCCGTGGCACCCCCGGCCGGGGTCGTCGTCACCACCGGAAGGGAGACGTCGTGCGAATTCGCCACGCGGATCGCGGCTCCGGTCGTGGTGCCCGTGACACTGATTCCGGTCACCACGACGTCATGCTGCCCCTCGACGGTCAGGCGAGCGTCGGCGCCGGCGAGGGTTCCTCCGAAGATGGTGATCGGCGAGCCTGGCTCGCCGGACTTCTGGAGGCGGACGTTCTCGTCGTAGCTCCCGTGAATCTGGATCGTCTGACCAGCCGCGACGGCGGCGACGGCCGCGCCGACCGTGCAATACGGCTCGCTCAGCGTGCCGCCTCCGGCGTCCGAGCACGACGTCGCGGCGTTGTTGACGTACAGGACCGCCGAGGCGGCCGAGGCGCCCTCCGCCGGAACGGTGACAAGACCCGCGACGAGCACCAGGCCGGCGACGCGGGAAAGGATGGATCTGGTCACACTCGTCCCCCGAGGAGTGGAAGGGATCGGTAAGGACCTCACCTTATATTCTCCAATCAGGACTGCGTGACCCGTTTCGCGACCCCGGCGGCCCGCCGCAACTGCGACCATGGGCATGACCTCGGTGGCCCCCGTTCGGCGCGATCTCGCCACGCGTTCGGATGAGCGGCCCGTCCCGCGAGCGGCCGGTATTCCTGATCGCTCAAGCCGCGTATAACTGGAGGTCCGGAGCCTCCCCAGGACCCGGTAAGCGAGGCCCGGCGGTTGACCGCCGGGCCTCGTCCGCATCTCGCCCCGCCCGGGGACCCTGCAGATCAGGGATATGCGGGCTGAACCCGCTCATGATCACCGGCATATCCATGATCTACCGCGAAACCGCCCGAAGCGACCGAACGAAGCGGAACGCGCGAAGCGACCGAACGAAGCCGATCGCGCGAAGCGGCTAGGATTCGGCGCGTGTCACCGACGCCACGGCCCGAGGTCATCACGCCGATCGACCACAGCCCCGACGAGATCGAGTCCTATGAGGAGCTGCGGCTCCACCTCGACCGGGGGACGCTGACGCGGCTGACGGTGCAGGGACTGGACCTGAGCCAGGTCGACCTGGCCGATGTGGAGGTCGCCGACGCCTTGTTCGTCGGATGCGCCTTGGGGGATCGCCAGGTCCTAGAGCTGATCCAGCGCGGCGCGCATGTCGTGCCCGTGTTCCCGGACACGCCGTTCCCGACCCAGCCGTCGCATTTGTACACACCGGACGAATTGGCCGCCGGGTTCGCCGCGGGCGGGTTCGACGCGATGTACAACACCGTCGTCTACCGGCATTATCTGGATCGCGGCGGGGCCAACCCGGACCTCCGGGAGGCCCTGGCCCAGCGCATCCACGACCACGGCATCGAGAACGCCCTCGCCGGGTTGTCCGCCGAGTGGCTCGACCGGCACGGCGCGGCGAGCGTCGTCGGGATCATGGGCGGTCACGCCGAGCATCGGGGCTCGCCGGGCTACCGGGACGCGGCGGCCCTGGCCTGGCGGTTGGCACAGGCCGATCGGCTGGTGCTGACCGGGGGCGGGCCGGGCGTCATGGAGGCGGCCAACCTGGGGGCGTACCTGGCTGGGCGGTCGCTGGACGAGCTGACGGCGGCGATCGACGAACTCGCGGTCGAGCCGGACTTCCACGAGACGCAGGCCTATACGGCCGCGGCGTTGCGCGTACGGGACGCCTATGCGCCGCCGCCGTCGGCGAGTTGGGAGCAAGCCGGCGGCTTGGCCATCCCCACCTGGTTCTTCGGGCACGAACCGGCCAACCTGTTCGCGGCCCGGATCGCCAAGCTGTTCAGCAACGCCGCTCGCGAGGAGGTCATCCTCAAGCTGTCACGCGGCGGGATCGTGTTCGCGCCCGGTCGCGCCGGGACGGTGCAGGAGGTCTTCCAGGCCACCACGATGACGTTCTACGGCACCGTCAGCCCGTCCGGACCGTACGTGTTCCTCGGCCGTCGTTTCTGGACGGAGGAACTGCCCGTCAGCTCGCTGCTCGCGCCGCTGCTCCGGTGTTCGCCGCTAGGTGACCTGAGCGATCTCATCCACATCACCGACGACGTCGACGAGGCCGCCGAGCTCTTGCTCGGCTGAGGGTCGCACCGAATGGGTATGCTCGCCCCCGTGACGACGCCCGAGCCCGCCCCACGTTCCCGGCTGGTGCCGTGGGTGGTGCTGCCGCTCGTCGTGGTCCTGCTCAGCTGCCTGGGCGCGGCCGCGGGCGTACTGCTGGCCCGTCAGGACGCACGGCCCGATGGCCCGTCCGCGCTCGACGTGACGGCCACGCCGTCCGGTTCCGCTTCGCCGAGCACGCGATCCGCGCGCTCTTCGGTGGTACGCCTTCCGAAGACCCTGCTCGGGTTGGCGAAGACGACCGACAAGACGTTGCTGGAGTCCGCCGAGAAGGCCGCGAAGACGCAGCGCGCCTCCGAGGCTGCCACGAGCCAGGTCCTCGCCGCCTACTACGGGTCCTTCGCCAAGAAGAACCTCGTCTTCGTGCTGGCGGTGCAGGGTGAGGTGGTCGACGCCGACCACCTGTTCGAGACCGTCACGGCGGCGCTGGAGACTCAGCGCAAGGGTCTGAAGCTGGTCGAGGTCGCCCCCGGACCGCTCGGCGGCCGGGCCGCCTGCGGCGACTCGACGGTCTCCGGCGGCACGATCGCCGAGTGCGTGTGGGTGGACTCGGGGTCCTACGCGTTCGTCGAGTTCTTCGGGGCCAAGGCGGCTGCCGTGCAGGACAAGTTCGTCAAGGCACGCGGTCAGTTGGAGACGGCGGCCTACTAGGCGATCGGGATCCGCGTCCACCGGCCGACCGGGAGGACCACTTCGGGTTCGCCGGAGATCCCGTTCTCGTCCATCGCGTTGAACAGCTCTAGGCGCAGCCCGTCGAAGATCAGCTCCACCGCGTGCAACGCGGTCGGCCGCCAGTGCGCCGGCATCACCCGTTCGATGAGGTTGACCGCACGCAGTTCCCGCCCACGCGCCGAGACGACGGTGGGGTGGGTGTCGCTCCACCAGTCCAGGCGCAGTCCGGGCCACTCGACCGGTGCCTGCATGTCGATGGTGTCCCAGCTGATCGCACACTCGTCGAACTTGCGATGGGTGATTTCGATGTTGGCGTCCGGGAAACCGAGGACGACCGGGCCGCCGGTGAACCAGGCGTGCGCGTCGAGGTCCCACATCAGCCAGGAGCCGACCAGCGGCTGGCCGATGACCTGCTGGAACCGCGCCCGATGGGCGGCTGCCAGCGCTTGGGCGTCATGCTGCCAGATCGGCTCGTATCCCTCGATACCCAGCACGACCGACCCTCCCCAACCAAACGATGGACCGGACGATATTACCCAATCGGGCACAAAAAACGGGGGCGCACGCCTGGTGGCGCGGCCCCCGTTATACAACGATCAAGCAATCACTTGCCGAGCGAGGTTCCCACCGAGCGGAGCTGCTGGCAGGCCTCGACGACACGGGCGGCCAGACCGGCCTCGGCCGACTTGCCCCACGCGCGCGGGTCGTACAGCTTCTTGTTGCCGACCTCGCCCTCGACCTTCAGCACGCCGTCGTAGTTCTTGAACATGTGGTCCACGACCGGGCGGGTGTACGCGTACTGCGTGTCGGTATCGATGTTCATCTTCACCACGCCGTAGTCCACCGCGTCGCTGATCTCCTGCGGCAGGGATCCCGAGCCGCCGTGGAAGACCAGGTCGAACGGCTTGTCCTTGCCGTACTTGGCACCGACCGCGTCCTGGATCTCCTTGAGGATCTCCGGCCGCAGCTTCACGTTGCCCGGCTTGTAGACGCCGTGCACGTTGCCGAAGGTGAGCGCAGCCATGTAGCGGCCCTTCTCGCCCAGGCCCAGCGCTGCCGCGGTGGCCAGGCCGTCCCCGATCGTGGTGTACAGCTTCTCGTCGATCGCACCGACGACGCCGTCCTCCTCGCCGCCGACGACGCCGATCTCGACCTCGAGGACCACCTTGGCGGCCGCGGTCAGGGCGAGCAACTCCTCCGCGATCTCCAGGTTCTCGGCCAGCGGAACCGCCGAGCCGTCCCACATGTGGGACTGGAACAGCGGGTTCTCGCCCTTCTGGACCCGCTCGGTGGAGATCGCCAGCAGCGGCCGGACGAACTTGTCGAGCTTGTCCTTCGGGCAGTGGTCGGTGTGCAGCGCGATGTTCACGCCATAGTTCTTCGCCACCTCGTGGGCGAAGGCGGCGAGCGCGACCGAGCCGGTCACCATGTCCTTGACGGTCGGGCCGGACAGGTACTCACCGCCACCGGTCGAGACCTGGATGATGCCGTCGCTCTCCGCCTCGGCGAAGCCCCGAATCGCCGCGTTGAGGGTCTGGGAAGACGTCACGTTGATCGCCGGGTACGCGAAGGCGCCGGCCTTGGCGCGATCGAGCATCTCGGCGTAGATCTCGGGTGAGGCAATAGGCATCTCTGCTGCTCCTAGCCTGTGCTGAACTGCGGGGACCGCGCTGTCCTTCGTTATCTGGAGTATCTCGCATGCAGCCCTGCCGCACGCAGCCGGGCTGTGGAACGGGTCAGGCCGAGACGCGCTCGTGCTTGCCGCGCTGCCGGTTGCGCTTCTTCTCTTTGCGCGTACGCCACATCTCGATGAAGACCGGGATGAGGGAGACGAAGACGATGAGGAAGACGAACGGCAGGATGTACTTGTCGATCTTGTCCGGCCCGCCGATGGCATCGATGATCTGCTGGGCGAAGAAGTACGCCGCGAGCAGGATGCCGTCGGTCCAGAGGATCGCGCCGACGCAGTTCCAGATGAAGAACTGCCGAGTCGGGACTTCGAGGACGCCTGCGACGGGGTTCATGAAGGTCCGCACGATCGGGATGAACCGGGCGAGGACGATCGCCTTGCGCGGGCCGAACTTCTGGAAGTAGTGCTCGGCCTTCTCGACGTACTCCCGCTTGAAGAGCTTCGAATCCGGCTTGTCGAACATCTTGCGCCCGTAGCGTGCCCCGAGGAAGTGCCCGAACTGGGCGCCCGCGATGGCACAGAGCGGCGCGAAGATCAGCAATGGGACGATCGGGATCTGCCAGCCGATCACCTCCGGGGCGGCCGACGAGGCGGCGACGCCGGTCAGGAACAGCAGCGAGTCCCCAGGGAAGAAGAAGCCCACCATGAGGCCGGTCTCGGCGAAGATGATCGCCAGTACGCCGACGAGCGCCCAGTTGGGGCCCATCCACTCCAGGTAGTCCATCGGATTGAGCGGATTGAATCCCATGGACTCACCGGCCGCCAGCACGCTCTCACTCGTCTTCACGCCGACCAAGGGTACCGGGCAAGCTTTCACCGTGTGCGCACGTCTACTGAGGCGAAGGAGGTGGATGTGACCTACGAGGAGTTCGCGGCCACGCGTCTGGCGTCATTTGCCCGGTATGCCGTGATGCTGACCGGCGACGCCCACAGCGCTCAGGATCTCGTGCAAGAAACCATGGTGCGGGCTCAACTGCACTGGCGGAAGGTCAGCCGAGCCGAATCGCCCGAGGGCTACGTCAAACGCATGATGGTCAACCTGTACATCGACTGGCGGCGGGGTCCCTGGTGGCGGCGTGTCCTGTTGCGCTCGGACGCGGGCGCGGAGGTACGCGTACCAGTCGATCTCGCCGAAGGCGCGGCGGATCGGGACCTGGTCTGGCAGGCCCTGGCCCGATTGCCCCGGCAGCAGCGCGCAGCGCTCGTCCTGCGGTTCTACGAGGATCTGCCGGACGCCGAGATCGCCGAGGCGCTCGGCTGCACCGTCGGCACCGCGCGCGGCTACATCTCGAAGGCTCTCGCCACACTCCGCACCCGGATGAACCCGGGTCTCGTCTCAGGAGGATCACGGTGAACGAGGAGGACATCCGGGCCACGTTCGCCCGCCACGAAGCGGAGGCACCTGACGTGCAGGATTTGCAAGAGTCGATCGACAAGGAGGTGCGCCGGAGACGGCGGCGCCGCACGCGTGCGCTCAGCGGCGGCCTCGCCGCCGCGGTGGCGCTGGCCATCGCGGTGCCGGTGTGGCTGGCGCAGCGGGCCGGAGTCACCCCGGCGGACGCGGTGAACGTCGCCGCCTCCGCGACGGGCGGCACGCCCCGGAAAGCCCTGAACCTGCTGGTGCTCGGCTCCGACAAGCGGGCCGGTTGGGGCGAGAACCAATCCCGGAGCGACACCGTTTTGATCGTGCACATCCCGGCCGATCGGAAGAAGATCTACACAGTCTCGATCGACCGGAACACGATCGTGAACATCCCGGCGGACGCCGCGGCGGACTACAAAGGCGGCCTGGAGAAAGTCAACGCCGCGTTCTATTACGGATCGCAGGGCAGCGCCGGATGGCGAGGCGGACTCCGGCTCAGCGAGAAGACGCTGCAACAGTCCACCGGCACGGCCTTCGACGGCGGCGCCGTGCTGGAGTACGCCTCGGTGAAGCAGGTCGTCGACGCGCTGGGCGGCGTCCAGGTCTGCCTGCCGGCGGCGATCGATCTCCGTCTGACGGAGAAGAAGCAGCCGGGCGACAAGGTTCTCGGCGCGGGGTGCCACACCGTGTCCGGCGCGGACGCGCTGCTGCTGATGCGGACCCGCTACGGGCTGCCGAACGGGTCCTACGACCGGGACCGCAACCAGCAGCGCGTACTCGTCGGCATCGCGGCGAAGATCGCCACGCTGAACGTGCTCACCGACGCCGCCCGGCTCGCGAACCTGCTCAAGGTCCAGGGCCTGCGGCTCGACCTCAGCGACGTCAGCCCGATCGCGCTGGCCGGCGAGCTGAGCGGCCTGACGGCGGCTGACGTCGTGCCGATGTCGTTGGCCAACACCTATGTCGCGTACCACGGGCCGGGGGCGGACAACGGGCTCTCGGGCGAGGGCATCACGCCCGAGGGCAAGGAGTTGCTCGCGGCGGTCGGGACCGGCACGCTGCCGGAGTTCGCGGCCGCACACCCCGACCTCGTGCTCCAGCGCTGACCGTCCGGCGGCCGGGGGCACACCCCGGCCGCCGGCTCACGCCAGCAGCGCCTTCAGGAAGATCTGGTCCAGCTGGTTCGCGTCGGTCAAGGGGAAGGCTCCGCCGCCGGTGATCTCCGCGATCTGCGTCAGTTCGGTCAGGTCCGCGGTCCCGATGCCCAGCAGGATCACGCGGATCGGTCGCGCCACGTCGGCGAGCGCCTCCAGCTCCAGCTTCACCTTCGCCAGCGTCAGGCCGCCGGACAGGTTGCTGCGGCCGTCGGTGAAGACCACGATCGTGTTCGAACGTTCGGGGTCATAAGACGCCTTCAACGACTTGTACGCCGAAAGCAGCGCCTCGAACAGCGGACACTCGTCGGTGCCGGCCAGATGCGCCGCGCGCATGGTCTGGTCGAGCTTCTGGCGCTGAACCTTGTCCAGCGTGCCCATCTGGACGAGGGGTTGGGTGCCCCGCCCGGCGAAACCCCACAGCGCGAGCTGACTGTCCGAGGTGAACAGGGTCAGCCCGTGGGTCGCCGATTCCTGCATCAGCTTCAGCCGGGTCTTCCC
Source organism: Hamadaea flava (assembly GCF_024172085.1). Taxonomy (NCBI): domain Bacteria; kingdom Bacillati; phylum Actinomycetota; class Actinomycetes; order Micromonosporales; family Micromonosporaceae; genus Hamadaea; species Hamadaea flava. The sequence goes on from NZ_JAMZDZ010000001.1 coordinate 4,710,588, forward strand.
GGAGGCGTTGAGCGGCAGGCTCATCGACGACGTCACGTCGGCCAGGGTGATGACCTTCGACGGCGTCTTGGCCGCCACCCAGATGCTGAGCGCGGTGCGTACGGAGGTCAGGTCGGTCACCGGCTGGACGTGCGCCTGCGTCGCGGTGACTCCGTGGCCGACGGTGAAGCCCGGACCGGCCACGCCCGACGGCGTACGCAGACCGTGGCGGCCCAGCACGTCGGCGTACGCCTCACTGCTGAGCGCCGACCGGAACGCCTCGGCCGCAGACCGCACCTTCGGCGTCTTCTGAGTGAGGACGGCGTACGGGAAGTCCAATGTGGGTTCGACGGCGAGCGGGACGGCGGCCGCCTTCACCGTCGGATTGCTCGCGTTGTACTGGATCACCGACTGTTCGCTCATCGGCGCCGCGCCGAGCCCGGTCGCGAATCCGGCGAACAGGTCCTTCGTGTCCGCGTACGCCTTGTCCGTGTTGACCCGCAGGCGGAACGCGCCGACGAGTTTGGGCAGATCCGACTCCTGGGTGACGACGACGTCCTTGAGGAGCATCGCGCCGACGAGGCCGGCGGTGTCCCGCCGAGGATCGGTCATGCCGAGCTTCACCTTGCCGTCGGCCAGGAGCGCGCCCATGGCCTTGGCGTCGAGCGGTCCGGTGCCGAGTTGTCGGGCTACCGCTTCGGGCATGCCGACGACGACCGGGCTGATCGCCACCGACGGCGTCGTCAGATCGAAGGCGTCCCGGTCGACCGCGCGTACGCGACCGAGCCAGGCCGACGAGTCGGGGATCCAGACAGCCGGCAGATCCGCTTCGGTCGGAGTGGGCACCGGGCTGCGCCCGATGTCCACCGTGCCACCGGAGTACGTACCGAGCGCGTTGGCCATCTCGGCCGACGACCGCGGCTGCACCTCGACGTTGACGCACGAGGCGGCGTCCTTGGCCGCGGTCTGCTGCCAGGAGTTGGCGATCTCGATGAGCGCCGGAGCGATCGCCGGATCAGCCGCGACGACGAGCCGCGTACCGGTGCTGGTCCCGCACCCGTCCGCGTCCGCCGTCACTGTCTTCACGAGTACGCCCAGGCTCAGCAGGAGCACGGTGGCTCCGGCTACCGCCAGGGTGAGCTGCCCCGGTCCACGCCGGGGGCGATGCCGCCCTGCCATCTCTCACCTCGTCGCGCGGCCCGGGCCGGCTCGGTGCCGGTGGGGAGACCGGTCGCGCTCGAAGCCCACAGCTTAGAGGCGAATGAATTTCGTGCAACACCCAGATCTCAGCCGGGTGAAGTAGTCATCTGAATACGACGAAGGGAGCGCCTCGCTCGCAGGCGCTCCCTTCGGTGATGCCGTAGTTCGTCGGAATCGTTTGCGCGATTCGCCGACGAAGTTCAGCGAGCCTTCTTCGTGGCGCGCTTACGCGGCGGCGTCAACAGCTCCGCCACAGTCGCGATCGCCGACGGAACAAGGCTGTAGTAGGCCCAGACACCGCGCTTGTCCCGGTTGAGCAGACCGGCCTCGGTCAGGATGCGCAGGTGGTGGCTAACAGTGGGCTGAGACAGACCGAGCGGAGCGGTCAGGTCGCAGACGCAGGCCTCACCCTCCGGAGCGGACTGGATGAGGCTCAGCAGGCGCAGGCGGGCCGGGTCGGCCAGAGCCTTGAGGACCCCGGCGAGGCGCTCCGCGTCCGCCTTCTCGATGGGCTCACCGGCGAGCGGCGAGACGGGGGGCAATGGGTTATCCACCAGGGCAGTTCCCACTTACTCCATCCTTCCAAGTGAACAATTGACTTGTCTGCATATTAGCAGGTCCAAGTCTAAAGATGTGCTACCGACTCAATCCGAGGTCGGACAGGGTGAAAGCGGCGCGGTACGGCAGACCAGCTGCTCGAACCGCATCGCCGGCGCCTCGATCGACAATAACCGCAACGCCGATGACTTCCGCACCGGCCTCCCGCAAGGCGTCGACAGCGGTGAGGACGCTACTCCCCGTAGTCGAGGTGTCCTCCACAGCGACGACCCGGCGACCGGCGACGTCTGGTCCCTCGATCCGGCGCTGCAGCCCGTGAGCCTTGCCCGCCTTGCGGACGACGAACGCGTCGACCGGGCGATCGGTGCCCGCACTGGCGTGCAGCATGGCCGCCGCGACCGGGTCCGCGCCGAGCGTCAGCCCGCCGACCGCGTCGTAGTCCCAGTCGGCGACCAGGTCCAGCAGAACCCGCCCCACCAGGGGCGCACTCGCATGGTGCAGGGCGATGCGGCGCAGATCGAGGTAGTAGTCGGCCTCCGCTCCGGAGGAGAGGATCACCCGTCCATGCACCACTGCTAGGTCAGTGATGAATTTACGGAGGTCTTCGCGATCCGACATGCTGCCGACTGTACCGCATGCCACCTGGGAGTCTTACTGGGAGTCACCGACAGTCCGCCCCATACTCTTCGCGCCGCGCGGCATGATGCGGTGCAACAGGGCCCGCGGCGTGATCTTCAAGGCTCCCACGGCGACCTTGTAGCGCACGCTCGGCACGCTGACGAGCTTGCCTTTTCGCAGGTCACGCATACCCTGCCGGACGACGTCCGGAGCCTGCAGCCAAACGAAGCCCGGCATCTGGTGAGCGGCGATCCCGGCGCGCTGATGAAATTCGGTACGCGTGAATCCCGGGCACAGCGCCATCACGCGTACGCCCCGGTGTTTGACGAGCATGCCGACCGCCTCACTGAAGCTGGTCACCCATGCCTTGCTGGCCGGATAGGTCGAACCCGGCATTGTCGCGGCGAATCCGGCGACCGAGGAGACGTTCACGATCGCGCCTTTTCCTCGCTCCACCATCTTCGGGAGCGCGGAATGAGTGAGACGCATCACTGCGACGATGTTCAGGTTCAGCAGATGAAGTTCATCCTCTACATCGGACTTAAGGAACGACTTGTTGAGTCCGAGTCCCGCATTGTTCACGAGCAGGTCGATCGGCTCCGTCGTGAGCACCTTTTCGACCGCGGCCAGCCCCTCCGGTCTCGTCAGGTCGGCCGGGACCGGCGTCGCGCGTACCCCATGTTCTTGAGCGAGTTGCGCGCAGAAGGCGTCGAGCCGCTCAGCGTCCCGGGCGACGAGGATCAGGTCCATGCCCGCGGCCGCACGGTCGCGGGCGAACTGGGCGCCGATGCCGGCCGTGGCACCAGTGATCAGAGCGGTCGGTGCCATCGCGACATCCTCTACGTCGTGGAAACGGTCGGCTGCTGCGTCCGTCCCCCGCTCGATCCGGCGTCAGCCGGGAGGACGGTGGGACGGACCCAGGATTACCGGCGGCGCGACCTTGCGGAAGAAGGCGTTCGCCACCGGCATCGCGAGCAGTATGGCTACCGCGAGATAGCCGAGCAACTGGAGAATCGCGGCCGTTCCGCCGAGCCCGACCTGCCAACCGGGCACCGCGTCCGCCATCGCGCGAGCCAGATCCACTTGTTCCTGGGCCTGCTGATCGCCTTCGACGGTGATCCGGTCGAGATTCTTGAGGAAGATGAGCCCGGCTCCGCCGCAGCACGCGCACAGCGCGCCGATGCCGCACAGCACCCAGGTGGTGATCCGGGCGGCGTTGCTGCCCTTGACGAGGAAGTACGCCAGCACCAGCAGCACGATGGCGATCAGCAGGCCGATCACCGCGCCCAGAACAGTCTGCAGGCGCAGCTGCGTGACCTGATCGTCGATCTTCTGCGGGGACACCCCCACCCGCAGCGCCAGTACGCGGAACCGGTCGACGGTGGACCCGAGCGACGCGAGGCTGACGATCGCGTTGAGCAGGCCGATGACCCCCAAGACGACGAGGATGACCGCGGCGGTGACGACGACCGCGGGCGCCTTGCGGGCCGGCTGCACCGCCGGTGGGCCGTAGCTCGACATGAAGCATCCCCCCGAATTAGTTCTAACAGGACGAAACTAACCCGGGGGGATGCGACGGCGCAGACGTTTCAGCCGGTCAGGTAGTCGGATAGGTCGGGTAAGGCGGGGTCCACCCGGCGTTCGGGGCAGGCTTGCGGAAGTACGCGTTCGCCGCCGGCAGGACCAGCAGGATGATGACCGCGAGCGCGATCAGCGCCTGCAGCGCGCTCAGGGAGACGGAGACGGGGTGGACCCAGCCGGGGGTGGCCGCTTCGAGCCGCCGCTGAAGTTCCTCCGCGTCGACGCCATTGGTGCTCGACGAACCGCTGAACGACATCCCGGTTCCGTTGGTGGCGGTCCCGGCCCCGGCGCAGCAGAGCAGCAGACCGGCCATGACCCAGGTGACGATCCGGGCGGGCTGCTTGCCCTTGAGGTCCAGGACGCCCAGGGTGATGAAGCCGACGGCGAAGATCACGACGAAGAGGGCCGCGACGCCGATGCTGACGGCCATGATCACGCCGGCGGAGTCCTCCATCGGCGTGCCCTTGTAGACCTCGGGGAACACGTCGCCCATCGCCTGGTAGGTCGGGATGCTGACGAGCAGCCCGATGACCTGGAGCGCGGCGAGCAGATAGAGCAGGAAGCCGGCGGTGGTCACCACGGCCGGACGAGGGGGCCGCTCCGGTTCCACCACGGCGACCGGGGGTGGGGGTGGCATGGTCATGCGCCACACCGTACCCAACCCGGGCTATTTTCTCAGGCCCAGGTCACAGGTCCATGAGAGCGGCCCGAGCGGCGCTGTACGCCGTGACGACGTCCCGGACCGGTGCCATCACATAGGACTCGGCGACGCGGGCGTACTCGGCCTTCGTCCGGCGGTCCTTCTCGTCCTGCGCCTTGCGGCCCAGCCCGGGAACCACCGCGCCGACCGCCCGGCGCCAGCCGCCGCCTTTGTCGAAGGCGTTGACCCGTTCGGACGCGCGCTCCAACGCGGCGGGCAACTCGGCGGCCCGCAGGGTCGCGGCCTCCGAGATCGCCTCGAACCACACCTTCGGCAACCCGTAGGCCGCGTGCTCCGCGTACTGCTCGGCCGCCTCGACCAGCCGATCCTTCGAGCCTTTGGCTCGGTGGAAGCCGTCGGCCAGGACGGACGGGCTGACCATCGGGGCAGGCCCGCCGAACAGTTCGGCGAGATCCTCGAGGACGACCACGAGGTCGGTGTCGAGCCGCTCCAGCACCGCCCGGCGACCGACGACCGACGGTTCGAGCATCTCCCGGAGCTGGCGGATGCCGGCGAAGCCGGCGATCCCGGCACCGGTCGCGGCGAGCGGCGACTTCGACGGATCGGGCTTGCGGAAGGTCGACCGGGGCCGCGCCGGCGGACCGGGCACCTCGTCGGTCGCGGAGGTCGCCACGAGCGGCACGTCGGTCAGGCCGCCCTCGTCGAGCAGCCGTCGCAGGTCACCTGCCACCTGCGGCAGGTTGGCCGGGAGCAGCCGGTCGGTCTGGTTCAGGGCGACGACGAAGCCGCCCCGGCTGGTGGCCAGCCGGCGCAGGTAGCCGTCGTGGACCACGAGATCGGAGTACTTCTGCGGGTCGGTCACCCAGACCACCACGTCGACCAGTTCCAGCAACCGGTCGACCTCGGCCCGGTGCGCGGGCTGGATGGAGTCCACGTCGGGCAGATCCAGCAGGACCATGCCCCGCAGGCCCACCTCGTCGTCGCCGTCCAGCGCGGACTCCCGGGTGAACCGGCGACGGGGCTGCACCCCGAGCCAGTCGAGCAGCGCCTCGCCGCCGTCGCGATCGCCCCAGACACACGCGTACGCCTCGGCGGTGGTCGGCCGCAGCACCCCGACCGGCGACCGGTCGAGCGAGGTGAAGGCGTTGAACATGCTGGACTTGCCGCTGCCGGTCGTCCCGGCCAGCGCCACCGTCGTGTGGGAGAGGGACAGCTCCAAGCGCGCCGAGGCGCGAGCCGCCGCCGCGCGGGCGATCGCCAGGCGGTCAGCGGGCAGGTAAGGGCCCGCCACGTCGAGGACGGCTCGGAGGGTGTCGACCTTCGCGTGCACCGACGACGGAGTCGGTGCGCCGTCGGCCCGCTGGGCGCCCCCCGCGCGATCCGGCGTCAGCCGGGCGGTCTTCCTGCTCATAGTGTGACAGTCTCCCCGACGTCTGAACCTTGCGGAATGTCAGCCGCAGGCCGTTCCGGTCGCCCGTTCGGCTGACCGTTAGACGTCGAGGATTGGACCACATCCGCCGGGTCCGTGTCGGCGGGGTCGGCCTCCGCCGAGGTGGCATCGGCGGTTTCCGCCTCAGGTTCCGCCTCTTCCCACGTTCCGGGCTCGTCGTGCGCGTCCTGCTTTTCGCGCAGAACGACCGTTTCCCGCACCTCGGCGGGTTCTGCCGGCTCGTCGGCCGGCTCCGGGGCAGGTTCGGAGGCTAGCGGCCGGGCCGGTTCCGGCGCTGGTCCTGAAGCCAGTAGCCGGGCCGGTTCGGAGGCTAGCGGCCGGGCCGGTTCCTGGGCTGGTCCTGAAGCCAGTAGCCGAGCCGGTTCCGGTGCCGGATCCGCGGCCGGTTGGGCCGGGGCCGGCGGGCCGGCGACGACCGCGGCGAGCCAGCCGCGCAGCGGGGCCACCAGATCGTCGGGCAGCATGCCCTGCCGGTCGAGCCGGGTCTCCGGAATCAGGAACAGCGGCGGCTCGGGCGGGCCGAGCAGCTCCCGCATGTGGTCCACGATGTCGTACGCGAACCCGGCGGGCACCCGGTCGAGGATGATCCCGAGCGCGACCTGCCGCTCCCGCGCGGCCCGCAGCCGCGCCCAGGCGGCCGCGTCGGCATAGCGGGACGCGGTGGTGACGAAGAGCCAGAGGTCGGCCGCGGCGAGCACGCGATCCGCGGCGGCCCGGTCGACGTCGCCGACCGAGTCGGAGTCGGGCGCGTCGATCAGGGCGATGCCCTCGGGCATCACGGGGGCACAGATGGGACGCAGGCCGTGGCGGCGGACTGTCGCCCAGTCGCGGGGATTGCAGACCAGCACCGGCTGGCGGGTGGTCGGGCGAAGCACCCCGGCTGCGCTGACGGGCGCCCTGACCAGGCTGTTGAGCAGCGTCGACTTACCCGCGCCGGTGGGTCCGCCGACCACCGCGAGCAGGGGAGCCTGGGCCGCGCCATGAGTCACGCAGACCAGACTAGACTGCCGTACGCCGATGTGACTTGACTGTGAAAGACTCAACCCTCGGCTTGACGATGGGCGCGCATGTGTCAGTATTGAGTCCGATCCACTCAACTTAGGCTCAGTACAGCTTCAGTACCGGCTTGAAACCGGCTTGAACCTGCTTGATACCTGGAGGAATACGACATGGCACGTGCGGTCGGCATCGACCTGGGGACGACCAACTCGGTGGTCAGCGTCCTGGAGGGTGGCGAGCCCACCGTCATCGCGAACGCCGAGGGCTCCCGCACGACCCCCTCGATCGTGGCGTTCGCCAAGAACGGCGAGGTGCTCGTCGGCGAGGTGGCCAAGCGTCAGGCCGTCACCAACCCGGACCGGACGATCCGGTCGGTCAAGCGTGAGATGGGCACCAACTGGACCATCGACATCGACGGCAAGAAGTACACCCCGCAGGAGATCTCCGCGCGGGTGCTCATGAAGCTCAAGCGCGACGCCGAGGCGTACCTGGGCGAGAACATCACCGACGCGGTCATCACGGTCCCGGCGTACTTCAACGACGCCCAGCGCACCGCCACCAAGGAGGCGGGCGAGATCGCGGGCTTCAACGTCCTGCGGATCGTCAACGAGCCGACCGCGGCCGCTCTCGCGTACGGGCTGGACAAGGGCACCAAGGAGCAGACCGTCCTCGTCTTCGACCTCGGTGGCGGCACCTTCGACGTCTCCCTGCTGGAGCTGGGCGAGGGCGTCATCGAGGTCAAGTCGACCGCCGGTGACAACCACCTCGGCGGCGACGACTGGGACGACCGGGTCATCGACCACCTGATCAAGACCTTCCGCGGGCAGTACGGCATCGACCTGAGCGCCGACAAGATGGCCATGCAGCGCCTCAAGGAGGCGGCGGAGAAGGCCAAGATCGAGCTCTCGGCGGCCCAGACCACCAGCATCAACCTGCCCTACATCACGGCCGGCCCGGACGGCCCGCTGCACCTGGACACCTCGCTCACCCGGGCCGAGTTCCAGCGGATCACCCAGGACCTCCTGGACCGCTGCAAGACCCCGTTCGAGCAGGCGATCAAGGACGGCGGCGTCAAGGTCGCCGACATCGACCACGTGATCCTGGTCGGCGGCTCGACCCGGATGCCCGCCGTCTCCGAGCTGGTCAAGCAGCTGACCGGCGGTCGTGAGGCCAACAAGGGCGTCAACCCGGACGAGGTCGTCGCGGTCGGCGCGGCCCTGCAGGCCGGTGTGCTCAAGGGTGAGGTCAAGGACGTCCTGCTGCTCGACGTGACCCCGCTCAGCCTGGGCATCGAGACCAAGGGCGGCATCTTCACCAAGCTCATCGAGCGGAACACGACGATCCCGACCAAGCGCTCGGAGATCTTCACGACCGCCGACGACAACCAGCCCTCGGTGCTCATCCAGGTCTTCCAGGGCGAGCGCGAGATCGCGGCGTACAACAAGAAGCTCGGCACCTTCGAGCTGACCGGCCTGCCGCCGGCGCCTCGGGGCGTACCGCAGATCGAGGTCACCTTCGACATCGACGCCAACGGCATCGTCCACGTCAACGCCAAGGACCTGGGCACCGGCAAGGAGCAGTCGATGACGATCACCGGCGGCTCGGCGCTGCCGAAGGACGACATCGACCGCATGATGCGCGACGCCCAGGAGCACGCCGACGAGGACAAGCGTCGCCGGGACGAGGCCGAGACGCGCAACGTCGCCGAGCAGCTCCAGTGGCAGACCGAGAAGTTCCTCGCCGAGAGCGGTGACAAGCTCCCCGCCGACGCGAAGGACAAGCTGAACGACGCTCTCACCGAGGTGCGTTCGGCGCTGGGCGGCACCGACCTGGAGAAGATCAAGACGGCGCACGAGAACCTGGCCCGCGTCTCCTCGGAGGCCGGTTCGCTGCTCTACGGCCAGAACGCCCAGGGCGCGGCGGCCGGCGGCGAGTCCACCGACGGCCCGGGTGCGGCCAAGGGCGGCCCGGAGGACGTAGTCGACGCCGAGATCATCGACGAAGACGGGAAGAAGTGACCGACAGCAACGGCAAGACCCCGGCGGAGCAGTCCGCCGGGGCTGCCGAGCGAATCGTGATCCGGGACAAGCGGAAGATCACTCCGATGGGAGACGCGGCGGGGAAGGACAAGCCCGCGTCGCAGAAGGACGGAGCGACCATGCCTACGCCTGAAGACTCGGCCGCCAAGAGCACCGAGCCGGCGGAGACCGCCGAGACCGTCACCGAACCGGCCGCGGACGCGGCGACGTCGGAGGCTGCCGCGGAGTCGGAGGCGACGACGGCCGCTGATGCGGAGACGCCGGCGGCTGAGGCCGCTCCGGCTGCGGACACCTCGGCGGACGAATCCGCCGAGGCCGCACCGGAGACCGAAGCGGCAGAGGTGCCGAAGGCGGAGACCCCGCCCGCTGAGCCCGAGGAGGCGCCGGCCAAGAAGGCGGCCACCACCGAGGAGGAGGACGACTCGGGACCGCTCGGGGCGGAGCTGGAGATGCTGCGCAAGCAGCTCGACGAGGCTCAGGTCGACATCAAGCGGGTGGCCGCGGAGTACAAGAACTACCGCGACCGCGTCAAGCGCGATCAGGCCACCGCGTCCGAGGTGGCCGTGGCCGGCGTGCTCGCGGCGTTGCTGCCGGTGCTCGACGACCTCGACCGGGCGCGCGACCACGGCGACCTGACCGGCCCGTTCGGCTCGGTCGCCGAGCAGCTGCTGACGGTGGTCGGCAAGTTCAACCTGACCGCGTTCGGGGCCAAGGGCGACCCGTTCGACCCGAACCTGCACGAAGCGGTCGCGCACCTGCCGTCGCCGGACGTCACCGAGGAAACCTGCATCGACGTCATGCGCCGCGGCTACATGTTGGGTGACCGGCTGCTGCGACCGGCCATGGTCGCGGTCGCCGCGCCACCGGAGTAAAGAACTAGCACGGGGATCGTGCGGGTCCCGTCGGCGACGGCGGGACCCGCACGCACAGGTCGGGGCGAGAAGGGAGGACGGGCACCGGTGACCTCGAAGGACTGGCTGGAGAAGGACTTCTACGCCGTGCTCGGGGTGGCGAAGAACGCCACCGCCGACGAGATCAAGCGGGCGTACCGAAGGCTGGCCCGCGAGCTCCACCCGGACCACAACCCCGGCAATCCGCAGGCCGAGGAGCGCTTCAAGAGCGTGTCCGAGGCGTACGCCGTGCTGTCGGACGACAAGCAGCGTCGTGAGTACGACGAGATGCGCTCGCTCTTCGAGGCCGGGGCGTTCCGGCGGGGTGCCCGCACGGGCGGCTACACCGCGCCCGGCGGCTTCGAGGACGTGTTCGGCGGCGACTCCCGATTCGGTGGAGCGGGCTTCTCCGACCTGTTCAGCACGATCTTCTCCGGCGGCAACGCGCCCGGCGCGACCCGTCGGGGGCCCGCCCGCGGCCGGGACGTCGAGACCGACGTGATCCTGGAGTTCCGCGAGGCGGTCAAGGGCACCACCAAGCCCGTCACCGTACGCTCGCCGGGCGTCTGCGACGTGTGCCACGGCAACGGTGCCCGTCCTGGGACACTCCCCCGCACCTGCCCGGTCTGCCAGGGCAGCGGCTTCGTGCCCCGGGCTCAGGGCGCGTTCAGCTTCTCCGAGCCCTGCCGCGAATGCCAGGGCGTCGGCACGGTCGTCGACGAGAAATGCCACGAGTGCCACGGCACCGGCGGCGTCACCAAGACGCGTACGCTCAACGTCCGCATCCCGGCGGGCGTCGCCGACGGGCAGCGCATCCGGCTGGCCGGACGCGGCGAACCCGGCGAACGCGGCGGGTCGGCCGGCGACCTCTACGTCCTGGCGCGCGTACGCCCGGATCCGATCTTCGGCCGCTCGGGCGACGATCTGACGCTGACCGTTCCGATCGGCTACTGGGAGGCGGCGTTCGGCGTCGACCTCCGCGTGCCGACCCTCGACGGCCCGGTGACCCTCCGCGTCCCGGCCGGTACGCCGAGCGGCCGCACGCTCCGCGTACGCGGGAAGGGCGTGGCCCGCAAGGACGGCCGGACCGGCGATCTGCTGGTCACCGTGGAGATCGAGGTCCCGAAGGACCTCACCGCCGACGCCCGGGCGGCGTTGGAGAACTACGCGCACTTCGCGCCGCGTCCGTCCCGTCAGCACCTCGACGTGCACCTGCGGGAGCCGAGCGAGGGAGAGGTCCACTATGGATGACCCTGGTTGGCGGGAGACCGAGATCCAGATCGACGCCAAGGTGCTCATCATCTCCGTGGCGGCGCAGATGGCCGGGATGCACCCGCAGACGCTGCGGCAGTACGACCGGCTCGGACTCGTCCAGCCGGGCCGCGCGGCCGGCGGCGGCCGCCGTTACAGCCTCCGCGACGTGCAACTGCTGCGCGAGGTGCAGCGGCTCAGCCAGGATGAGGGCGTCAACCTGGCCGGGATCAAGCGGATCATCGACCTCGAGAACCTCGTGGCGCACTTGGAGGAGCAGGTCAACGAGCTGCGGGAGATCGCCCAGGCGGCCCTGCAGCGGGTGGCCGAGTTGGAGGCGATGTCGCCGTTCCCCCGCCGCGACCTCCTACCCTCACCCCGCCAGACGAACGCCTTGGTCGTCTGGAAGCCCCAAAGGTAGATCTCGATCTTGCTCTTGTTTTTGATCTAGCCCCGGTGGCACCCGACATTCGGTTCCTGGCAAGGCGCACGCCACCGCCGTTGGCTTGAGCGCAGTTGGCCCGTAGGGCCTCTTCGTCAGGGGCGGGTGGGTGGGAAGGTGGCGAGCAACGCCGCCAGGGGCCGAATGACGGGTGCCCCTCAGAGCCGACGGCCGGAGCGGACTAGGCCCCCCTCGCACCATTCGTGGTATTCGAAGAGTTCTTGGCGCGCCATGAGCATCCGCGTGTTGTGCGCCCAGGTCACCATCAGCTCGTCGCCTTCTTCCTCGGCGATCTCGACCAGCTTGCGCAGCTTCTTGCGCGGGTGTGCCCGGAAGCTCGTGCGGATGCCGTCGGCGGCGTAGATGTAGACGCAGTGCAGGGCGAATCGGCGAGCGGGGCAGCTCGGGTCCATGGCCAGGTCGAACAGCGGATCGATGAGCCGATCGTTGGACACCAGCAGGTCCCAGTCTGGGGGCAGCGTCTGCAACGGGACCGAGTCCGGCGAGTACGCCCACGCGCGCAACTCCGCCGGCCGTGGATCGACCGGATTCACGAAACCGCGGAACACCGCCTGTTGGACGCTCACCATGTGCTCCCGAGGAAGGGCCTTCCTGGCTCAGCCGCGATGCTGCGGCGACACCGTAGCGTGCTGGCTCGGTGACACGGCATTTCCGATGCCAAGCCGTTATATGTCATTCACGAACCCATTCCAGGGACCCGCGATGTAGCGCCCTGAAGTTGAGTCGACTAGACTCAACCCACGATGGACACTCAACGCCTCACCACCAAATCCCGGGAAGTCATCGCCGGTGCGGTAGCCATCGCCGGGCAGCGCGGACACGCCGTCGTCGAGGCCTGGCACCTGCTGCTCGCCCTCCTCGACACGGGCGGTTCGACCGCCGCCGGGCTACTCCGCGCCGTGGGGGCCAACCCCGCCGACGTACGCCGTGCTGCCGCCCGCGCGGTCGAGCAGATGCCCACGGCCCGGGGCTCCAGCGTCGCCGAGCCGACGCTGTCCCGGGAGTTCCTGAACTCCCTCAACGCCGCCGAGCAGATCGCCCGGCCGCTCGGCGACGAATACGTCTCGACCGAGCACCTGCTGGCCGGGCTCGCCCAGGTCGGCGGGGCCGTCGGCGACCTGCTCAAGCAGCACGGCGCGACGGAGCAGCAGCTGGTCGCCGCCTTCCCGACGATCCGCGGCGGCGAGCGCCGGGTCACCAGTCCCGATCCCGAGCAGCAGTACCAGGCGCTCGAGAAGTACGGCATGGACCTGACCGCCCGCGCCCGAGAGGGCAAGGTCGACCCGGTCATCGGGCGCGACGCCGAGATCCGGCGGGTCATCCAGGTGCTCTCGCGGCGTACCAAGAACAATCCGGTGCTCATCGGCGAGCCCGGCGTCGGCAAGACCGCCATCGTCGAGGGCCTCGCCCAGCGCATCGTCGCCGGCGACGTCCCCGAGTCGTTGCGCGACAAGCGGCTGGTCAGCCTCGACCTGGGGGCCATGGTCGCCGGCGCGCAGTACCGGGGGCAGTTCGAGGAGCGGCTGAAGAGCGTCCTCGAGGAGATCACCGGCAGCGACGGCCAGATCATCACCTTCATCGACGAGCTGCACACGGTGGTCGGCGCGGGCAAGGGCGAAGGCTCGATGGACGCCGGCAACATGCTCAAGCCCATGCTCGCCCGGGGCGAGCTGCGGATGGTCGGCGCGACCACGCTCGACGAATACCGTGAGCACATCGAGGCGGACCCGGCCCTCGAACGGCGCTTCCAGCCCGTCCTGGTCGGCGAGCCATCCATCGAGGACACCATCGGCATCCTGCGCGGGCTCAAGGAACGCTACGAGGTGCACCACGGCGTACGGATCACCGACGCCGCGCTCGTCGCCGCGGCCTCGCTCAGCGACCGCTACATCGCCGACCGCTTCCTGCCGGACAAGGCCATCGACCTCGTGGACGAGGCCGCGTCGCGGTTGCGCATGGAGATCGACTCGCGTCCCGTCGAGGTCGACGTGATCGAGCGAGCGGTACGCCGCCTGGAGATCGAGGAGATGGCGCTGGCGAAGGAGAGCGACCCGGCTTCGGCCGAGCGCCTCGATCGGCTCCGCGCCGAACTGGCCGACAAGCGGGAACAGCTCACCGCCCTGAGCGAGCGGTGGCAGACCGAGAAGTCGCACATCCAGGCGATCTCAGCCGCCAAGGAGGAGCTGGAGGCGCTGCGCGGCGAGGCGGACCGGGCCGAACGCGACTCCGACCTCGGCCGCGCCTCCGAGCTGCGCTACGGCCGCATCCCGGAGCTGGAACGCAAGCTGACCGAGGCCGAGACCGAGCTGGCCGGACTGCAGGACCACGGCGCGATGCTCAAGGAAGAGGTCGGCCCGGACGACATCGCCGAGGTGGTGGCGTCGTGGACCGGCATCCCCGCCGGCCGGATGCTCGAAGGCGAGACGGCCAAGCTGCTGCGGATGGAGGATTCGCTCGGCTCCCGGGTCATCGGGCAGCCCGAGGCGGTCGCCGCGGTGAGCGACGCCGTACGCCGGGCGCGAGCCGGCGTCGCCGACCCCGACCGGCCCACCGGATCCTTCCTGTTCCTCGGCCCGACCGGGGTCGGCAAGACCGAGCTGGCCAAGGCTCTCGCCGAGTTCCTCTTCGACGACGAGCGCGCCATGGTACGCATCGACATGAGTGAGTACGCCGAACGCCACTCGGTCGCCCGGCTGGTCGGCGCCCCGCCCGGTTATGTCGGGTACGACGAGGGCGGTCAGCTCACCGAGGCGGTCCGGCGGCGGCCGTACTCCGTCGTGCTCCTCGACGAGGTGGAGAAGGCCCATCCCGACGTCTTCGACGTGCTGTTGCAGGTGCTCGACGACGGACGGCTCACCGACGGCCAGGGGCGTACGGTCGACTTCCGGAACACCATCCTGATCCTGACCTCGAACCTGGGATCACATGCGATCGCCGATCCGGCGTTGAGCGAACAGCAGCGGCAGGACTCGGTGATGGCGACCGTCCGGGCGCACTTCAAGCCCGAGTTCCTCAACCGGCTCGACGACATCGTGGTGTTCCACGCGTTGAGCGAGAACGAGCTGTCGGCCATTGTGGAGATCCAGATCGACCGGCTGCGGCGGCGCCTCGCCGAGCGCCGGCTCACCCTGGAGGTCACCGCCGACGCGCTGGGCTGGTTGTCCGGGCACGGCTATGACCCCGTGTACGGCGCTCGCCCGTTGCGACGGCTGGTGCAGACGGCGATCGGCGACAAACTCGCCCGCGCCCTGCTCGCCGGGGAGATCCACGACGGCGACACCGTACGCGTCGACCGAGAGAATGACGGCCTCATCCTCAAACAGTGACAGAGTTCCCTCGAACAGTGGGATCGTCCTGCTGAAACAGCGGAAGTGGGGACGGTCTAGATCGGATAGCGTCGCCGGTCATGACCGCCCCCGCCGCCGTCACCGGTGACTTCCTGCCGACCGTGTCGCAGCGTGGCCCGCGACCGGCCACCGTCACCATCGGAGCCGCGTTCCAGGCCGCGTCGGTGGTGGTCTTCCTGCTGCTGATCGCGGCGGCCTGGATCGCCCGGGCGCAATACGACGCGTACGCCGACGAGGCCGCCCGGCTCGTCTCGACCCGGCCGGGCGAACTCGACGCCGAACATTCGAGCAACCTGGCCATGGCGATCGCGATCAGCGTCCTGGCAGGGCTGCCCGCAGGGTGGTTCGCCGCGACCCTGTGGCCGCTGTTCCGCGGGCCAACGTGGCTCGCATCCTGGCCGCGATCGGCGCCTTCGCCATCCCCGGGCTCGGCCTGCTCATGATCATCGGCAGCTGCCTCAGCGGGATGTTCCTGCTGGCCCTCCTCACCGGTATGCCGTTCGACGAGGAGCCGATCACGATCGACGACTCCGGCGGGGACTACCCCGACGACTTCTCGGACGACTTCCCCGGGTCGCCGTTCCAGGAGAAGCTCTGGGACCTGCAGTCGTCGGCGCCGTTCGACATCGCCGGGCTGATTCCGCTCGCCTTGTTCGCCGTCGTCTGCGTCCTCGCCGTGACCGCGATCATGTACGTCCTGCCGTCGACCAACCGCTGGTACAACCCGGCTCGGGCGATCCCACGTGGACGGCCGTATCCGGTCTACTACCCCGTGTACTACCCGTATCCGAGTGCGTACCCGCCGCCTGGCGCTCCGACGATGCCTCTCCCGCCGACTACGGCTACGCCTCCCCCGCCGGCCGCCGAGCCCCCGAAACTTCAGCCCCCAGCTGCCGAGCCCGCAGCCGCCGAGTCGCCAGTCGTCGAGCCCGCAGCCGTCGAGTCGCCAGCTGACCCGCCGCAGTCCTGATCCGGCTCCCGCCCGATCCCGATCCCGGTCCCGGCTCCGGCTCCGGCTCCGGCTCCGGCTCCGGCTCCGGCTCCGGCTCCGGCTCCGGCTCCGGCTCCGGCTCCGGCTCCGGCTCCGGCTCCGGCTCCGGCTCCGGCTCCGGCTCCGGCTCCGGCTCCGGTGATCATGCTCGCCGGGAGTTGATCAGGGTGCTGGGAACACGACACGCCGGTTGATCACGACCGAAAGTTCATGATCAACGGGACGGGGCGGGCGCACAGCGCGGGCGGGGTGGGAGGCGGTGGGGTGGGAGGCGGTGAGGCGGGAGGCGGTGGAGCGGGTGGGGCGGGTGACGGCGGCGCGTTCCACCACGACTCGTGCGGGGCGGGGTGAGCGGAGGGCCGGTCGGCGCACGATCGGGCGGCCGATGGGTGCCAGCTTCGCCGAGGCGAGCGCTACGACGGCGGGTGTGAGCGCGGCCGACAGGTCCACCACCGGCTGCAGCACGACCGGCCGCACGAAGGGCTGCTCCGGCCGAACCTGGACCACCACTGGGCGTACGGCGGGCTTCGGGGGCTTGGCGGCCACCGGGCGCACCGCCGGGGCCTTCGCGGGGATCGTCCGCTCCGGTACGCGTACCCCTTGGTGGGGAGTGAGCACCGTGGTCTGGTGTGGGTGTGCCGGGGTGATCCGCGCGGGCTCCACCCGGAGCGTGAGCGGGCCCTGGCCGTGTGCGCGGACCCGGACCGGCGCGGGGGCCGCGGGTTCGGTGAGCAGTACGCCGGCCGGTTCCCGGAAGGTCGGTGCGAGGTCGTCGAGGCCGGTACGCATGACGACGAAGGTGGGCAGCGAGGTCAGCCCGACCATGGTGGCGACGAGGAGCCCGAATCGGCCCTGACCCCCGCGCAGGGCGGCCCGGATGCGTTGCCCGACCACGGTCGGCAGGTACGCCTCCGCGGCCTGGTCCTCCTCGCCGGTCTCGCCGGTCTCGTCGTCGGAGTCGGCCGGGGCGGCCGGGGCGGGCCACCGCCGGTCGCCGCTTCGGGCCTGCTTGTGGCGGTTCTTCTCCAGGACGGAATCCAGGAATCCCTCGGAGGTCGATTCCGCATCCTGCGCCATAAACGCCTCCAAACCTCAGATCCCGGGGAATTTCCACAGAATGCCGCATAGCTCCATAGAAACCGCGGATTCCACGCCGAAGCCGGCTGGACTAAAGCGACACTGGGTATCAGTGGGGTCATAAGCGGCCGCATGATATCGGCCACGCTGTGAGCGCGGCCACGGATGCGGCAGGATATGGGGGTAAGGCGGCAACGGTGCCGCGGGTCTTCCGTGACTGCACCTGCCGGCGAACTCCCGTCGCGCGACAGCCCCCACCTGGGCGAGGCGCGACGCCGACCGCTCCGACGGCAGGCCAACCCCGCCGCCGAGCACATCAGAACAGGGAGATACGGATGACCAAGGGCGCAACCGCCCCGCGCCGTTCCGGCGGCAGCCGGGGCCGCGGTGGCACTCCCCCCGAGCCCGACTACGTACAGCTGCTCACCCCGGATGGCGAGCGGGTGAGCCACCCCGACTACTCGGTCGACTTCTCCGACGAGGAACTGCGCGGGCTCTACCGCGACCTCGTCACGGTCCGCAAGCTCGACGCCGAGGCCACCGCCCTGCAGCGGCAGGGCGAGCTGGGCATCTGGGCCAGCCTGCTCGGGCAGGAGGCGGCTCAGGTCGGTTCGGGGCGCGCGATGCGCAGCCAGGACATGGCCTTCCCGACCTATCGCGAACACGGCGTGCTCTACTGCCGGGGCATCGACCCGATCATGCCGCTGAGCCTGTTCCGCGGCGTCGACCAGGGCGGCTGGGACCCGGTGGCGAACAAGTTCAACCTGTACACGATCGTGATCGGCGCGCAGACGCTGCACGCGACCGGTTATGCCATGGGAATCGCGAAGGACGGCAAGGTCGGCACCGACGACGGCGAGGCCGTCATCGCGTACTTCGGCGACGGCGCGACCAGCCAGGGCGACGTCAACGAGGCCTTCATCTGGTCCTCGGTCTTCCACGCCCCGGTCGTCTTCTTCTGCCAGAACAACCAGTACGCGATCAGCGAGCCGCTGGAGCGCCAGACCCGCATCCCGCTGTTCCAGCGGGCGGCCGGCTTCGGCTTCCCCGGCGTCCGGGTCGACGGCAACGACGTGCTGGCCTGCTACGCGGTCACGCGGGCGGCGCTCGACAACGCCCGGCTGGGCCAGGGCCCGACGCTGATCGAGGCTTACACCTACCGGATGGGCGCGCACACCACCTCCGACGACCCGACGCGCTACCGGGTCTCCTCCGAAGTGGAGGCTTGGCAGGCGAAGGACCCGATCGCCCGGGTCCGGGCGCTGCTCACCAAGGAGAAGATCGCCGACGACGCGTTCTTCGATTCCGTCGACGCCGACGCCAAGGCGGAGGCCGTCCAGTTGCGGGAACGGGTGCTGACCATGCCCGACCCCGACCCGGCCCAGATCTTCGAGCACGTCTACGTCGAGGGCTCGCCGCTGGTCGAGGCCGAGCGCAAGCAGTTCGAGGCGTACGCCGCGTCCTTCGAGGGGAGTGCGCACTGATGGCGGTCGAGACCCTGACCCTGGGCAAGGCGCTCAACACCGGCCTGCGCCGCGCCATGGAGCGCGACGACAAGGTCATCCTCATGGGCGAGGACATCGGCAAGCTCGGCGGCGTCTTCCGCATCACCGACGGCCTGCAGAAGGACTTCGGCGAGGAGCGGGTCATCGACACCCCGCTCGCCGAGTCCGGCATCATCGGCACCGCGATCGGCCTGGCCCTGCGCGGCTACCGGCCGGTCTGCGAGATCCAGTTCGACGGGTTCGTCTACCCGGCGTACGACCAGATCGTGTCGCAGGTGGCGAAGTTCCGCTACCGCTCGCGGGGCCACGTCAACCTGCCGATGGTCATCCGCATCCCGTTCGGCGGCGGCATCGGCGCGGTCGAGCACCACAGCGAGTCGCCGGAGGCGTACTTCTCGCACACGGCCGGGCTCAAGGTCGTCGCGTGCGCCAACCCGGAGGACGCGTACTTCATGATCCAGCAGGCGATCGCGTCCGAGGACCCGATCATCTTCCTGGAGCCCAAGCGCCGCTACTGGGAGAAGGGCGCCGTCGACACCGCGCTCGGTCTCGACGCCGTCACCCCGCTGCACAACAGCCGCGTGGTCCGGCCCGGCACCGACGCCACCGTCCTCGCGTACGGCCCGATGGTCAAGACCGCGCTCGACGCGGCCACCGCCGCCCAGGAGGACGGCCGGTCGCTCGAGGTCATCGACCTCCGCTCGCTCTCGCCGATGGACCTGACTCCGGTCTTCGATTCGGTACGCCGAACGGGGCGACTGGTCGTCGTGCACGAGGCGGCGGGGAACCTGGGGATGGGCTCGGAGATCGCCGCCCGGGTGACCGAGGAGTGCTTCTACTCCTTGGAGTCGCCCGTTCTGCGGGTGACCGGATACAACACCCCCTACCCGGCCTCGCGCCTGGAGGAGGAGTACCTGCCGGACCTGGATCGCGTCCTGGACGCCGTCGACCGTTCGTTCGGCTGGTGATCGGCGTGACCGTCAAGGAATTCAACCTGCCTGACCTCGGTGAGGGTCTGACCGAGGGCGAGATCCTGAAGTGGCTCGTCAGCGTCGGTGACGTGATCGAGCTGAACCAGCCGATCGTGGAGGTCGAGACGGCGAAGGCGGCCGTCGAGATCCCCGCGAAGTGGGCCGGCAAGGTCGTCGAGATCCACCATCCGGAAGGGACTGTCGTCGAGGTCGGCGCGCCCATCATCGCGATCGACACCGACCCGTCCGGTTCCTCGAAGGCCCCGGCGACCCCCTCCTCAGCTCCGGCCGACGACATGTCGTCGCAGGCCGCGGCGGGCGCGGAGAAGGCTGCCGAGGCAGGTGCCGGGCTCATCGGCGGACCCGCGCCCGGTGGGCGTACGGCGGTGCTGGTCGGATACGGGCCGCGCACGACGGAGGCGAAGCGGCGTCCCCGGATCGGTGCTTCTTCTCCGGCGGCACCCGCTGCTGCTCCGGTTGCCGCTGCTCCGGCGGCCCCGGCTCCGGCTCCGGTTGCTCCGCGTCCGGTTGCTCCGGCGCCGGCTCCGGTCAACGGGGGCGCTTCGGTGCTGGCCAAGCCGCCGGTCCGCAAGCTCGCCCGTGACCTCGGCGTCGACCTGACGACGATCACGGGCACCGGTCCGCAGGGTTCGATCACCCGCTCCGATATCGAAGCGGCCCGGTCGGCCCCGGTCTCGGCTCCAGCGCGCGTCGTCGTCACCGGCGAACGCGAGCAGCGGATCCCGGTCAAGGGCGTACGCAAGCTGACGGCGGCCAACATGGTGGCGTCGGCCTTCACCGCACCGCATGTCACGGAGTTCCTGACCGTCGACATGACCCGGTCGATGAAAGCGCTGGACCGGTTGCGGGCCCAGCGCGACTGGCGCGACGTACGCATCTCGCCCCTGCTCATGGTGGCCAAGGCGGTGCTGCTCGCAGTCCAGCGGCACCCGATGGTCAACTCGACGTGGGACGAGGCCGCCCAGGAGATCGTGGTGAAGAACTACGTGAACCTCGGCATCGCCGCCGCGACCGATCGCGGGCTGATCGTGCCCAACATCGCCGACGCCCAGGCGCTCTCGCTGCGCGAGCTGGCGGACGCGATGACCGACCTGGTGACCGTGGCGAAGTCGGGCAAGACGCCGCCCGCCGCGATGACTGGGGGCACGTTCACCATCACCAACGTCGGCGTCTTCGGCGTCGACACCGGTACGCCCATCCTGCCCCCCGGCGAAGCGGCGATCCTCGCCTTCGGTGCCGTACGCGAGCAGCCGTGGGCGTACAAGGGGAAGGTCAAGCTGCGTCAGGTGACGACGCTCGGCCTCTCCTTCGACCACCGCATCATCGACGGGGAGCTGGGTTCCCGCTTCCTCGCCGACATCGGCGCGTTCCTCGCCGACCCCGAGGCAGCCCTGCTCGCCTGGACGTAACACCCCTTGATCAGCGGAGTTTTCGCGGGGCCATGACCCCACGAAAACTCCGCTGATCATGAAACGAATCGAATTCCGGGCCGGACGCCGGCCCGAAGACGCTCCACATAGGCGCGCTCGATCTCCGCGAGCACGGACTGCGGCGATTCCCTGATTTGCCTCGGCGTGAAGTGCAGCACCAGGATCCCCGCCGCGGCGAGCAGATTGTGATGCCGCAGCGCCGCTTCCCAGCCCTGTGCGTTGAGGTGGAACTCGCGAGAGTCGACCTCCAGTGCGATGCCTGCCTCCTCCAGATAGCCGTCAGGGGTCGGCAGCCGATCGCCCGTCGGGCCCGCCAGTTGCGGGTTCCAGCGGATCGCGGGCAGCAGCAGGCTGTGCTGGGTCAATGCCCGGAGTTCGGCTTCGGGTGCCGAGCGCACTCCGTCGGCCACCTCGTCCAGCACCGCCCTGAGCACGGCCGTCCCATTGCGGCGCGCCGACTCCAGTTCCTCCCGGAGCGCTCGCACAGTGGTGATCTCGTTCTGAACCGCCTCGGCCACGACGGCACGGGCGGTCCGGGAGTCGTATCCGGTTCGCATCGCGTCGACGACGGCGCGGGCCGGCGAGCAGACGCGTACGCACCCCGCATACGGCCGGTAGGTCGGGTCGAGGCGATCAGTGCGATGAACCTGCACTCGGGGGACGCGAGCCAGCCGACGACGTTCCGGCAGGAGCACATGGACGACGGACTCCCGGGGTGCGTACCGGAAGCCGTGGATCTCCAGCGCGCTCAGCCCGGCGAGTTGCGCCCGCTCACCGGCGTACAGCCCGGCGGCGATGAACTGCTGCCGTCGAGTCAGCGTGCCGGAGAAGGTCGCCACCACCCTAGGCAGTACGCGCTGCCAGGTCCCCCGCCGGACCCGCCAGCGGATGGCCTCCTGGGTGAATCCGACGTCACGGAGTTGGCCATAGGTAGCCAACTGCTCCTGCCGATGAAGCAGCTTCGCCAATGCGTCCACACCAGCATTTCATCGAGGCTCACCGTTGTTGGACACCCCCTGTGGACGAACCCCGTTGATCAACGGAAGTATCGAGGGGTCATGGCACCGCGAGACTTCCGCTGATCAAGAAAACTCGACGAAAAGGTGCGACCTGTCGCCCGAACGAGCCGAGCGAAGCTCGGCGGCCGCCGAGCTGGAGCGAAGCTCGGCAGAGCTGCGCAAGAAGATGGGCGAGCGAAAGCGAGCCGTAACAGCGGAGGCGGAAGGCCGAGTAGCGGCGAGGACACGAGCGAGCGTGTACATACCATGAGCGATGGGCCGAGCGAAGCCGAAGGCGCGAGCGCCCAGAAGCGAAGTGTGAATGGGGTTGTGGTCGCCGGAAACGGCGGCGTAGCGCCGTCCCGCGTCAGCGGCGAACCGCAGGACCGCCGAAGGCGGCCCTTCCAAGTGCTCTTCCGGCGTTGCCGGAAGATCCGACGGCGCCCCGCGACGCAAATAGGTAGACGTCTCCTCCCAGACCACACCCCCATTCAGGGATGCCGTGGTGACCACGTCGAACTGCCGCCCCCGCCGATGAGCCCGCAGATCCCGCGCCACCACCGTGAATTCGAGCGACGCGCCCAACGGCAGCGGCCCGTGCACGATGTGCGAGTTGGCGATGTGCACCAGCCCGACGACCGGGAACGGGAAGTCTCCGCCGGACATGAGCCGCATGGTCGGCCCGAACGCCATGATGTGCGGGTACGTCGGCGGCAGTTCGTCACGCAGCGCGTACCCGCACACCGCGTTGTAGGCGGCCACCGAGGGGACCGACGAGGCGGCGGCGAACTCCACCACAGTGGACGGGAGCACCGCCGGCCGGGGTCGCGGAAGGAGCGAAGCAGCCGCGCGCAGCAGCATGAATCACGCCCCCAGCATCTGCTGGCCGCAGACCCGCAGCACGTTGCCGGTCACGCCGGCCGAGCCGGGTTCGGCGAAGTAGCCGATGGTCTCGGCGACGTCGATCGGCAGCCCGGCCTGCGCCAGCGAGTTCATCCGGCGGCCGCCTTCGCGTACCACGAGGGGCAGGTGGGCGGTCATGGCCGTCTCGATGAAGCCGGGCGCGACCGCGTTGACCGTGATGCCGCGGTCGGCCAGTACCGGCGCGAGCGCCCGGACCCAGCCGGCCACGCCCGCTTTCGAGGTCGCGTAGTTCGTCTGGCCGCGATTGCCCGAGAGGCCCACGACCGACGACACGCCGATGATCCGCCCGCCGGCCGGGATCAGGCCGGCCTCGACCAGCGCGTCGGTCACGCGTACCGGTGCGGCCAGGTTCACCGCCAAGACCTGGTCCCATTGGTCCGGGCGCATGTTGGCCAGCGTCTTGTCCCGCGTGATGCCCGCGTTGTGCACGACCACGTCCACTCGGCCATGGCGGTCCTTCAGATGGTCGACGAGGCGCGCGGCCGCGTTCTCCACCGCCAGATCCGACTGGTACGCCGTACCGCCGAGCGAGTTGGCCACAGCGGCGAGGGAGTCCCCGGCGGCGGGAACGTCCAGGCAGACCACGTGGGCTCCGTTGCGCGCGAGCACCCGGGCGATGTCCGCCCCGATCCCCCGGGCCGCCCCGGTCACCAGTGCGATCTTGTCCGCGAGGGTGTCCTGCGACAGCGGTCCCACCGGAGCGCCCAGGGTCACCACCTGACCGTCCACGTAGGCCGATCGACCCGACAGGAAGAAGTCCAGCGTGGAGCGCAGGGTTTCCGGCTCGGTGGCCTCCGCTGTGCGTACAAGTTGAACGGTTGTGCCGCGACCCACCTCCTTGGCGAGGCTGCGGGTGAACCCCTCGACGGCCTGGCGCACCGCCGCGACCTCGACCGACGCGGCCTCGGCAGGCAGTCCGGCCAGCACGATCACGCGGCCGGCGGGAGTGAGGCCGCGCGCGATCGGGTGGACGGTGTCGTAGAGATCGCGCAGGTCCTCGACGGTGGCGAGGGTCGTCGCGTCGAGGACGAGCCCGCCGAGCTTCTCGCCGTCGCCCGGGTACCAGCCCTCGATGCCGGCGGCGAACCTGCCCTCCCCCGCGATCCGCACCGGGCCGGCGAGCGGATGATCCGCGTCGTAGCGGCGGAGATTGGGCGGGTTGGGCAGGCCGAGTCGCTTGACCAGGACACTCCCACCGGCGCTGCGTGCGAACGACGCGTAACGGTCCGACATAAGGTTGACTGTACCCACAAGACCTACTCGCGAGTAAGTTATACGCCATGAGAAACGTACGACGGGTCGGCGTCCTGGGCGGGAATCGGATTCCGTTCGCCCGCTCCAACGGCCGCTACGCGAAGGCGTCGAACTCCGACATGCTCGGCG
Organism: Hamadaea flava; assembly: GCF_024172085.1. Taxonomy (NCBI): domain Bacteria; kingdom Bacillati; phylum Actinomycetota; class Actinomycetes; order Micromonosporales; family Micromonosporaceae; genus Hamadaea; species Hamadaea flava. Next base: position 4,734,924 of record NZ_JAMZDZ010000001.1, read on the forward strand.
CGGCCCTGGACGGGCTGGTCGCCCGGTTCGGGCTGGCCGGCGAGCGGATCGGCGAGGTCGCCGCCGGTGCGGTCCTCAAGCACAGCCGCGATTTCAACCTCACCCGAGAGGTCGTCCTGGGCTCGACCCTCGACGGGCGTACGCCGGCCGTCGACCTCCAGCAGGCTTGCGGAACCGGTCTGCAGAGCGTGATCTACCTGGCCAACAAGGTCGCGCTGGGCCAGATCGACTCCGGCATCGGCGGCGGCGTCGACACGACGAGCGACGCGCCGCTGGCCCTGAACGAGAGCTTCCGCAAGGCGCTGCTCGAACTGAGCCAGGCCCGTACGCTCGGCGGCCGGATGCAGGCCGCGCTGAAGTTGCGGCCGTTGCAGCCGTTCCAGCCCGAGATCCCGCGCAACGCCGAACCGCGTACGGGGATGTCGATGGGCGAGCACGCGGCGCTCACCACGCTGAAGTGGGGGATCACCCGGGAGGCGCAGGACGAGCTGGCCCTGGATTCGCACCGCAACCTCGCCGCGGCGTACGACGAGGGGTTCCTCGACGATCTGCTCACGCCGTATCTGGGGCTGTCGCGGGATCAGAACCTGCGGGGCGACAGCACGCTCGACAAACTGGCCAGGTTGAAGCCGGTGTTCGGCGCACGCGGCGACAACCCGACGATGCTGCTGGGGTCGGACCAGGCCGACCTCCCGGACTCCGATCGTCGCCGGATCGAGCGACCCGGCCCGACGATGACGGCGGGCAACTCGACGCCGCTGACCGATGGTGCGGCCTTGGTGTTGCTGGGCACGGACGAGTGGGCTGCCGACCACCATCTGCCCGTGCAGGCGTACTTCGTCGACGCGCAGACCGCCGCCGTGGACTTCACGCCGCGCAATCCGGACCCGGAGGGGCTGCTCACCGCGCCCGTGTACGCCGTACCCGAGCTGCTGGCCCGCAACGGGCTGACGTTGCAGGACTTCGACTTCTACGAGATCCACGAGGCGTTCGCCTCGCAGGTGCTGGCCACGCTGGCCGCCTGGGAGTCGGAGGAGTTCTGCCGCGAGAAGCTGGGTCTGGAGAAGGCGCTCGGCCCGATCGACCGGACGAAGCTCAACGTACGCGGCGGCTCGCTGGCGGCGGGGCATCCGTTCGCGGCGACCGGCGGCCGCATCGTGGCGACCTTGGCAAAGCTGCTGGCCACCAGGGGCAGCGGACGGGGTCTGATCTCCATCTGCGCCGCTGGTGGGCAGGGCGTCGTCGCCATCCTCGAACGCTGACGGCCCGGCCGGGGGCGGCGTACCCGCCCCGGCCGGTCAGCTCGGCTAGGCTTCGCGGGTGAGCAAGCGAGCCCGTGTCGCGGCCAAGTCCGCCGCGCCCAAGAAAGCCAAGGTCCGCGACGTCTTCGTGGCGGTTCCGTTCGCCGGTCTGACCGACGAGACGGAGTGGATCGCCCTGCGTGAGCTGGTTCCGGCGGCGACCGCGCCCCTGAAGCTGAACGCCGAACTGACCGAGAAGTACGGCGACCGCGACATCACCCTGGCCACCATCCTGCCGATGGCCTGGCCGGCGATGGTCAAGGCGGACGGCCGCATCCTGCTCGGGCTCCAGCGGCATGTGCAGTCCGGCGACGTCAACCGCGACCTGGCGGTGGCGCTGCTGAACGCGCTGGAGACCACGCCCGGCCAGTCGGTCGCCGTGCCGGCGCTGCCGGGCCAGGGTGAGCGCCTCGGCGACCTGCTCGCCGACGGCCCGCTCGACCTCACCATGCACGAGACGTTCGGCTTCTGGCTGGACGAGGGCCAGGACGACGACCCCGGGGTCGCGGCGTCGTTGGAGTCCGCCAACGGGGCCATCGCGCCGACCGCGAAGATGGCAGCCGTCAAGGCGGCTTATTGGACGCGGATGGGGGAGAAGTCGCACATCCGCTGGGTTCTGCCGCACGCCGAGAGCGAGGCGCTCGACGCGCTGGCCACCCTGGGTGCGGCGGGCGAGCTGACGCTGGGCGAGCAGACCCGGTTCGCCGGGATGTTCCGCGCGCACGGTCGGCTCGTCCCGGTGTGGGACCTGCCGGTCGACAGCGAGGCGGCCGAGTGGGAGGACGCGCTGGCCCAGTTCGCCACGCGTTTCGAGGCCGCGCTCGGCAAGGAGCTGACGCCGGAGGCCCGCAAGGCCAAGCAGGGCCTGATCGGCCGCCAGCTCACGCTGCGCTAACCCGCCGCCCCCGGGTTTTCCGCGCGATCATGAACTAACGGGCATGATCGACCGGCGTGTCGCGTCCGCGCGGCCCTGATCAACTCCGCGCGAGACTGATCAACGCAGCGCGGAGTCGCCCAATGGTTCCCGGGAGATCGGGCAGGACATGCATCTCGGACCACCCCGGCCGGAGCCCAGCTCCGAGCCGGGGATCCGGATCACCTCGATGCCGGCCCGTTCCAGCTGAGCGTTCGTCTCCACGTTGCGCTCGTACGCCACGCACAGCCGAGGCGCGATGGCCAGGGTGTTGTTGCCGTCGTCCCACTGTTCCCGTTCGGCGGTCACCGAGTCCAGTCCAGTGTGGATCATCCGCAGCCGGTCCAGGCCCATCGCCTTGGCCGCCGCGTCGAGGAACGGTTCAGGCCCGCTCACCGCGGGTTCGGCCGCGCCCGGCGTCAGCGTGTACGCGACCAGGTCGTCGGCGACGTTCGGGTACATGAGAACCGTGTCGACGTCGACCATCGTGCACACCGTGTCGAGGTGCATGGTGGCTCGCGTCTGCGCGATCGGCACGGCCAGCACGGTGTGCGCCAACGGATCGGGGTGCGCGAAGAGCGCACGGGCGAGTCGTTCCGCGCCCGCCGGCGCAGTCCGTTCGCCGACGCCGACAGCGATGACCCCGGGCGCGAGGAGCAAGACGTCCCCGCCCTCCAACGGTTCCAGCCACGGGTCGTACGCCGTCGCCACCCCCGCGAACCGCGGATGGTGCTCGTAGACGGCGTGCGTGATGCTGGTCTCCCGGCGCCGGGCGCTCATCGCCAAGGAGGTGACGGCGACCCGATCCCGGATCCACACCGAGGAGTCCCGCGTGAACAGCAGGTTCGGCAGGGGATCCACGACGAAGTCCAGCCGGTCCATCAGCTGGTAGACCAGTCCGCCCCCGGACCTGAGTTCCTCGTGCGCCAGACCGGCGGTGAGCACCCGGGCGAGACTCGGCGGGTCGAGGTAGCCCAGATGGTCGCGTACGCGCCGCCGCAGCGCGTCGCCGAGCCGCACGTCGGCCAGGACGGCGTCGACCAGTTCGGCGCGAGCCTCCTCGATGGCGAGCACGTCGGTCAGCAACTCGGTGAGGTAGAGGACTTCGACGCCGTGTTCACGCAGCCGTGCGGCGAAGGCGTCGTGTTCCTCCTGGGCGCGGCCGACCCACGGGATGCCGTCGAAGAGCAGCGTGTCGTTGTTGCGAGGGGTCAGTCGAGCCAGCTCCGGACCGGGTCGGTGGAGCAGCACGGTGTGTAGCCGGCCGACCTCGCTGTCCACATAGCGCACACCTTCCACGTGTGCCAGAGTAGGGGCGGATTCCCGTCGCCCGGCGTTTTCCGTACAAATCGGGATGTCGCTATATTCACGATCCGTGAATGAGATGTCATTCCGCTACGGACCTCTGTCGCACGGCGGGATCAGTCACGTATTGTGACGGATACAACTCAATGAGTGCCGCGGAACGCCGGAGGCCCACGATGACCACATTCCCCGTCCGCCCGATTCCTCTCTCCACGCCGCAGATCCCAGCCCTGGACGCGCTGAAGGAAGGCCCGCTCGACCGGGTACGCCGTCAGCGTGAGGAGAAGGCCCGGATTCGGCAAGAGGCAGCCGGCACTCGTGTGGCGAACCACCTCAACCAGCTCGGCCCGTCGTGGCAGTTCGTGGAGTGGCCGCATTCCGTGGCGACCACCAGCGCGCAGACGGCTTCGGCGCCGGGCCGGGCGGCCGACACCCACGGCGGCTTCCTCGCTTTCGGCCCGGGTGGCGTCTTCTCGGTCACCGTTGTCGACATCGGAGCGAAGCGCGTCCTGGTCGCCGGCGACGTCGTCCAGATCAAGGGACGGCGACCGGCGTACATCCCGGCCGCGCGCAAGGACGCCAAGCGCGCCAGCAAGGCCATCTCGGCGGCGGTCGGGCACACGATCCCGGTCGTAGCGGTCCTCGCGCTGATGGGCCGGGGCGTCGTCACCGTCTACGGTCTGCCCAAGGACTGCGTCATCACGACGTACCGCGAGTTGCACCGGGCGTTGCTCGGCGGCGGCGACCGCATCTCCGCGCTGACCGCGCAGAAGCTGTCCGACGTGGCCCGCAACCCCTGGACCTGGATCAACGAGCCGGCCAACGGCTACCAGTGGTTCACGAACGGCAGACACGACGAGTGACAAGCTCGCGACACCGGAGTACCGTGCGGGTATTCCGCCGCGGCGAAGGGAGACACGTGTGACGCATGTCGAACTGTCGCTGTCGACCAGCGTCACGCCCGACTGGCGTCCTCCGGTCACCGTTCCCGAAGAGCTGAGCCGCTGGGTGACCGCGGTCGTGGAGTCGGCCGAACCCGCGCTCATCATCGACGCCTCGGCGACCATCGTCGCGACGACGCCCTCCTGCGCCAACCTGCTGGGCCTGCGGCATCCCTGGGTCGGCGAGCGCCTGCCCGACTCGCTGCACCTGATCGACTTCACCGCGAACGGGGCGGAACTGCCCGAACCCGAGCGTGAGCTGATCCCGCCCCTGCTGGCGGTCGCCTCCGGACGACTGGCCCGGGGGCTCATGCGCGTACGCACCAACGCCGCGCTCGCCGCCGCCCGAGGCGAGGAGTCGGAGACCCGGACGCTGGACGCGATCGCCACGCCGCTGCACGCCGACGACGTCGCTGTGGGCTCGCTGACGTTCTTCTGCGAAATCTGAGCCCTTCCTGGCGGGTACACAGGGCGAGATCGATCGCACTTGTGGTGATCGTCGCAGCGCATCCCGTCCTTGGCGACGTACATTGCGTGGCATGGAGACGCTGGACGCTGGGCAGCCCGCCGGGGCTAGGCCGCCTGGCGCACCGGTCGGGGTCGATCTGACCCTGCTCGCCGACGTGTACGCGGTCTGCCGCCTCCCGGCCGGCGCGCCCTTCCCGGTCGAGCTGCTGCCGTCGGCCTCCCGGCCCGGCGCGCGCGCCCGCTCGGCGGCCGGTGGCGCCGCCGACTCCGGGGTCGTCTCGTTGACGTGGACCCCGACGGAGACCTCGGTCATCTGCCGGGCTGACCGCGTACCGGCCGGGGCGGTCGTGGAGACCGGCTGGCGCTGCTTCGAGGTGAACGGTCCGATGGCGCTGACCCTGACCGGGATACTGGCCTCGATCGCCATGCCGCTGGCCCAGGCGCGGGTGAACATCTTCGCGTTCTCCACCTTCGACACGGACTACGTCCTCGTCCCGGCGGTACGCCTGAACGCCGCCCTTGCCGCGTTGACGGGCGCGGGACATAGGATCAATACGGCCTGATCCTCCAGGCCGTAAGCCGCCCCCGAGAGGACTTCCCCGGTGCCTCGGATCCGCCCGCTCGTCGTCGCCGCCACGGCCGCCGCCACCCTGCTCGCAGCAGGCTGCGGAAAACCGCCCGACCTGCGGGAGCAGGGCGTTCCGGTGCCCAGCCCGTCGGTGCTGGCGGAGTCCACCCGGCCGCCGCTGCCGCAGGCCACGACCACGCCGAGCACCGCGCCTACGTTCTCCGAGAGCTACTACGTGGCCTGCCTCGGCAATCCGAGCGGCGATCAGGTCGTGGCCACGCTGCGGGCGAAGACGAAGCTGCTGCCGAAGTCCGGGACGATCTCGGTGACCATGGGCCCGCTCTGCTCCGGCACCTGGCAGTACACGATCGTCCAGGCGCCCGGGAAGGACGCGCTCGTCGTCGTCACCAAGGCCGCCGCCACCACGGCAGCGCCGGCCGCCCTGCAGATCGTCACCGCCGGCTCCGACGTCTGCACGATCACGGTACGCACCCAGGCTCCGGCCGGGCTGCTGGCCGCTGCCCGCTGTAGCTGAGCCGTCCGCGCCGTAAGGTGGGGGTCATGCCAGGCGTACCACCGACCCGATTCGTCTATCTCGGCCCGGAGAGCACCTTCACCGAGCAGGCGCTGCTGACCATCCCGGCGGCCGAGCGCGGCACGCGTACGCCGTCGCGGTCCGTCCCGGAGGCGCTGGACGCGGTCCGCCAAGGCGAGGCGGACGCCGCGCTGGTGCCGATGGAGAACTCCGTCGGTGGCCAGGTCGGGGTGACGCTGGACGAACTGGGCGTCGGCGATCCCCTGGTGATCACCCGGGAGGTGGTGATCCCGGTCGAGTTCGTGCTGGCCGCCCGCCCCGGGACGACGATGGACCGGGTGACCTCGGTGGCCGCTCACCCGCAGGCGAGCGCGCAGTGCCGGGCGTGGCTGCGGGCGCACCTGCCGGACGCCACCGTCATCGACGTGCTCTCCAACGGAGCGGCCGCGCAGGACGCCCTGGCCGGCACGGTGGACGCGGCGATCTGTGCGCCGATCGCGGTCGACCGATTCCGGCTGGCCCTGCTCGCCGACAAGATCGCCGACCATCCCGACGCGGTGACCCGATTCGTGCTGCTCTCCCGCCCGGCCCCGCCGCCCGCGCCGACCGGCGACGACATCACCTCGCTCGCGGTCTTCATCGCCCACGACCGGGTCGGCGCGCTCCTCGCCGTCCTCACCGAGCTGGCGGTCCGCGGCGTGAACCTCATCCGCATCGAGTCGCGCCCCACCGGTGAGGCCCTCGGTCGGTACGCCTTCTTCCTGGACTGCACCGGTCACGTGGCCGACGCCCGGGTGGGGGAAGCACTGCAAGGGCTGCGCCGGATCTGCGCCGCCGTACGCTTCCTCGGCAGCTACCCGCGTGCGGTGCCGCCCGGCGCGGTGGACCGTCCGGTGCCGCCGCCCGGTGGCCTGGCCGACGCCGATTACGCCGACTCGGCCGCCTGGCTGGCCCGCCTGCGTACCGACGGCGCGTGACGCGATGCCGGTCGAGATGTCCCGCGAACGCTTCGAGGAGCTGGTCGGCGAGGCGCTCGACGAGGTGCCGCAGGAGTTGCTGCGGCACCTCGACAACGTGGTGATCCTGGTCCAGGACGAACCTCCGCCCGGCGAAGGCAACCTGCTGGGTCTCTATGAAGGCCATGCGCTGACCGACCGCGGCTGGGACTACGCGGGCGTGCTGCCCGATCGGATCCTCATCTTCCGCGGCCCGACCCTGCGCATGTGCGAGGACGAGGAGCACGTCGTGGAAGAGGTCGCCGTCACCGTCGTGCACGAGCTGGCCCACCATTTCGGCATCTCCGATGAACGGCTCCACCAGCTCGGCTGGGACTGATCCGGCAGGGCCCTCAGGTGTTGCGGGTCCGTCGTAGGCTGCGGGTCCACACCCCTGTCACCCCCGGCCAAGGAGCCACCTCATGCGCAGTGCGCTGTTTTCCGCGGAGAACCTGGAGAAGGAGTCCACCGAACCCGGACTGCGGCTCCAGAACTCGAAGATGCTGAAGGTCGAGCTGAACGGCGAGGTCATGGCCCGCACCGGCGCCATGGTCGCGTACCAGGGCCAGATGCAGTTCCAGGCGCTCGGTTCGGGCGGCGTCGGCAAGTGGATCAAGAAGGCGATCACCGGCGAGGGCGTGCCGCTGATGAAGGTCACCGGCCGGGGCGACCTCTTCCTCGCCGACCGCGCCGCCGACATCCACCTGATCGACCTGGACCAGGGGGACGCCCTGTCCATCAACGGCGCCAACGTGCTCGCCTTCGAGCCGACCCTGAACTACGACATCAAGATGGTTCAGGGCATGGGCATGCTCTCCTCGGCGGGCCTGTTCAACTGCGTCTTCAGCGGAAAGGGCCGGATCGCGATCACCACCGCGGGCACGCCGGTCGTCCTCACCGTCGACGCGCCCACCTTCGTCGACCCGCAGGCCGCCATCTGCTGGTCGGCGAGCCTGCAGACCGGCTACCACCGCGCCGACCAGCTCGGTCTCGGCACGCTGATCGGCCGGACCACCGGTGAGGCGTTCACGATGAGCTTCACCGGTCAAGGCTTCGTCGTCGTGCAGCCGTCCGAGGAGCCGCCGCAGGGCTTGGCAGGACACGGCTCGGTTCAGCAGGCCGGCGGCGGCGGGATGCTGGGCGGCCTGCTCGGCAACTGATCCCCGCAGAACCCTTGGACGGCCCGCCGAGCGGACAGCGCGGCGGGCCGTTCTTCGTCAGAATGACCTGATGTCGGAAGACGTCTTGGAGTTCGGATCGCCCGCCCGCACCGAGTCCCGGTTCGCCGGACCCCGGTTCGCCACGCCGGCGGCGGTGCCGCCGATCCTCGCCGCGGCGAGTGCGGCCTTCTTTTTCGGCTCGCTGATGTACCCGTGGCAGACGACCCGTCTCATCGCGGGAGCCGACTACGCGTCCCTCAACAACACCGACATCGTCACCTATGCCACGAACACCGGAGTCGGGTACGCGTACGTGGTCGGCATGATGGGCCTCGGCGCGATCACGGCGACCACCATCCTCGGACGGCGCCGACAACGGCGGCCGCTGATGCTGGCCGGTGTGGGTCTGAGCACGATGCTGCTGGTCCTGCTCGTCTCGTTGATCGCGCTCGGCGGCCGGCAGATCGTGGCGACCTACATCATCGGTATGCCGGCCACCGCGACCACCCAGGTGGAGGTAGGTCTCTACCTGGCCTTGGCCGCACCCGTCGCCGCCGCCCTCGGGATGGTGTTGAGCCTGTCGTCGCGCCGTCGGCGGCTGATGCCGGTCGAGCCGAGCTACGAGGAGGAGGACGACGCGATCTCCGACCTCACCGTGACCCCCGTGCGCTGACCGGCGCGATCAAGCACCGAAACCGAGGTGAGACAGATCAACGGCGCTCGGTAGGCTTGTCGCATGATTGATCTGCGCCTGCTCCGGGACGACCCGGACCTCTTCCGAGCCAGCCAGCGCGCCCGCGGCGAGAGCGAATCGTCCGTGGACCGGCTGCTGAGTGCGGACGAGGCGCGCAGGTCCGCGGTCCAGCGTTTCGAAGCGCTGCGGGCCGAGCAGAAGACGCTGGGCAACTCGATCCGGCACGCGCAGGGCGAGGAGAAGACCGCACTGCTGGAGCGGACCAAGCAGCTCGCCGCCGACGTGAAGGCGGCCGAGACGGCGGCCGGGGAGGCCGAAGACGAGCTGCGTCAGGCTCAGCTCGCGGTGGCGAACCTGGTCGAGCCGGACGCCCCGCCCGGCGGCGAGGACGACTACATCGTGCTCAAGGAGGTCGGGGTCAAGCCCGACATCGCCGACCCGAAGGATCACCTCGCGCTCGGCGAACTGCTCGGCGCCATCGACACCCCGCGGGGGGCGAAGGTCTCGGGCGCCCGCTTCTACTACCTGACGGGGATCGGCGCGCTCCTGGAGAACGCTCTGCTCCAGCTCGGCATCCAGCAGGCCGTGGAGAACGGCTTCATCCCGATGGTGCCGCCCGTCCTGGTCAAGCCGGAGTCGATGGAGGGCACCGGTTACCTCGGTGCGCACGCCTCGGAGGTCTATCACCTCCCGGCCGACGACCTCTACCTCGTCGGCACGAGCGAGGTGCCGCTGGCGGCGTACCACAAGGACGAGATCCTGGACATCGACGGACCGCGACGCTACGTCGCGTGGTCGACCTGCTTCCGCCGTGAGGCCGGGTCCTACGGCAAGGACACCCGGGGCATCATCCGCGTGCACCAGTTCAACAAGGCCGAGATGTTCGTGTTCTGCGCTCCGGAGGACGCGCAGGCCGAGCACAAGCGCCTGCTGGCCTGGGAGGAGGAGCTTCTCGGCAAGCTGGAGCTGCCCTACCGCGTGATCGACACCGCCGCCGGCGACCTCGGTTCCAGCGCCGCCCGCAAGTACGACTGCGAGGCGTGGCTGCCCAGCCAGGGCCGCTACCGGGAGGTCACCAGCACCTCGAACTGCACGACGTTCCAGGCGCGGCGGCTCAACATCCGCTATCGCGACGCCGAGGGCAAGTCGCAGACGGTGGCCACGTTGAACGGGACGCTCGCCACGACCCGGATGCTCGTGCCGCTGCTGGAGAACCATCAGCAGCCGGACGGGTCGGTCCGGGTGCCGAAGGCGTTGCAGCCCTTCCTCGGCGGCCGCGACCTGCTCGACCCGATCAAGTGACTGTTCCGTATCGTCCGGCCCGTCTCGGCGGGCCGGACTTCGCCCCCACAGCACGGCGGCCGAAGCTCGTCGTGACGGATCTGGACGGCACGATCGTCCGGACCGACGGCACCGTCTCCGCCCGCACCGACGCCGCCTTCGACCGCGTACGCGACGCCGGCATCCCCATCGTGGGGGCGACCGGCCGGGGACCGCGGCTGACCGGGATGTCCCGCGGTGACCTGCCGAGCGCGGACTACTTCGTGCTCGGCGGCGGGGGAAGGGTGCTCGACCTGACCGGGGACGAGCCGCGTGTACTGCGGGATCTGCGTTTTCCGGGCCGGGCCCTCGCCGAGCTGATGCCGCAATTGGAAGCGGAGTTCGGCCCGTTGCAGCTGACCGTGGAGGCGCTCGACGCCGAGAACGCGCCACTGTGGAGCGAATGGGAGCAGTGGCCCTACCCGGACCCGATCGAGCTGCGTACGCGTGAGGAGATGTTCGCGGTCTCGATCATCAAGGGCTTCCTCCAGGTCGCGCCAGAACTGGGTGCACGGCTCACGGCGGAGGCCCGCCATCCGGACGTCGAGATCATCCAGGCTTGGCCGGGATTCGTGGAGATCCACGCGCCCGGCGTCGACAAGGCGACCGGGCTCACCGTCGTGACCGACCTGCTCGGCATCGACCCGGCCGACGTGCTCGTCTTCGGCGACCAGCTCAACGACGTGGCCAGCTTCGCCTGGGCGGGTCACCGGGTGGCGGTCGCCAACGCGCACCCGACGCTGCTCGGGATGGCCGATGAGGTGACCGCGGCCAACGACGCCGACGGGGTCGCCGAGTACCTGGAACGTCTTTTCTCGTAGGGCTTACAGCCAGCCCTGGGCGCGTGCCGCCTGCACCGCTTCCATGCGGTTGCGCGTACCGGTCTTGCCGATCGCGGCGGACAGATAGTTGCGTACGGTGCTCTCCGACAGGTGCAGGCGCGTCGCGATCTCCGCGATCGTCGCGCCGTCCACCGCCGCCGACAGGACATCGCGTTCCCGGTCGGTGAGCGGATTCGGACCAGCCGCCAGCGCCGCGGTCGCCAACGCCGGGTCGACGACGGTCTGCCCGGCCAGCACCTTGCGGATCGCCGAGGCGAGCTCCTCGACCGGCCCGTCCTTGACGAGGAAGCCCCGCGCGCCGGCGTCCATGGCCCGCCGCAGATATCCCGGCCGGCCGAACGTCGTCAGGATGACCACCTTGCAGTCGGGCACCTCGGTCCGCAGCTCGGCCGCCGCGTCGAGGCCGGTCCGCCCAGGCATCTCGATGTCCAGGAGGGCGACGTCGGGCCGGTGTTCCCGCGCCGCCGGGACGACCAGGTCGCCGCGATCGACCTGCGCGACGACCTCGATGTCCTCCTCCAGGCCGAGGAGCAGCGCCAGCGCGCCGCGCATCATCCCCTGATCCTCGGCCAGCAGCACGCGAATCACTCGTCACTCCGTTCTCGCGGCACGTCCGCGCGCAAGGTGAATCCGGGACCGCTCACCGTCAGGGTTCCGTCCAGCGCCGCCAGACGCTCGCGCAGCCCGCGCAGGCCGTTGCCCTCATTCGCGGTCGTGCCGCGGCCTCGTCCGTCGTCGCGCACCGTCAGCGACCATGCGGCTGCGCTTCGGTCCAGCACTATCCGACAGGTACGCGCACCGCTGTGCCGGATGACGTTGGTCGCTGCCTCGCGTACCACCCAGGCGAACGCCTGATCCACAGCGGACGGCAACTCGTCGGTGCGGACGGCGAGCCGGATGATCGTCTCGATCCCCGCGTCCGTGAGCGCACCGCGGGCCCCGTGCAGCTCGTCGGTGAGCGGGCGTTCGCGGTAGCCGGTGACCGCCTCGCGGACCTCGGCCAGGGCCTGACGCCCGACCTCCTCGATCTCGGCGGCCTCCTTGGCCGCCGCGGCCGGGTCTCGTTCGGCGAGCCGCCGGACGACCTCAGCCTTGACCACGATGAGCGACAACGAGTGGCCGAGCAGGTCGTGCAAGTCGCGGGCGAAGCGCAGACGCTCCTGTTCGACGGCCGACCGGGCCAGCTCGGTCCGGGTCCGGTCGAGTTCCCGGATGATCTTGACCATATTGCGGACGACCAGCACGAGAGCGGTCGCGAGCAGCGCGTTGACGACGACCGAGGCGATGTCGCTGAGGCTGTCGCCGACCAGTACGCCCATGCCGCCGAGGGCGAGCGCGCTGCCGCCGATCCAGTAGTACGAGACCGGGGTGGGGTAGAGGGCGACACCGGCGACGGCGACGTAGAGCATCACGATCAGCGAGCCGCCGGAGGTGTCCCGGGTGTAGAACAGCGCCATGATCACGCCGAGGACGGCGAACGCCCACAACGCGAGCTGGTCGCGCGTCGGCGGGAACGGCAGCCGGAGGCTGAAGCCTCGCATCACGACGTAGAGGTAGAGCCCGAGGAAGGCAGTGAAGACGACGAGCGCGAGCCACGGGAGATCCGTGGCTCGCAGCACGTCGTCGGCCAGGCTGAAGATCGGGAAGGACCAGATCAGTGCCCAGATCCCGCCGATCACCCGGCGCTTGCGGATGTGGGCGGCGTCGATCGGCTCGTTCAGCCGCCCACGTTCCTCAACCGAGGAGAACGGCGCGAAGATCTTCATCGCGGTTTATTTTGCCGCTGCCGAGCGCTTGTAGGCCAGCGCCGCGAGCGCGGCGAACACGACGGCCCACCCGGCGATGATCGCCCAGCCCGCGCCCGACTGGCTGTCCTGCTGGAGCACCGACACGCCGGCCTGGGTGAACCGGAAGCTCGGCGACCACTCCACGATCTGCCGCATGAGCTTCGGCATGTCGTCGGTGCTGATGAAGATCCCGCCGGCGAAGGCCAGGCCGAAGCTGACCAGGAAGCTGGCCGGCTGAGCCAGGTTCGGCGGCAGGACGAAGCCGACGGCCAGGCCGACCAGGGCGAACGGGACGCTGCCCAGCCACATGAAGAGCACCAGCAGGGCCAGCTGGCCGCCGCCGAAGTCGACGTCCCGGGCCATCCCGATCAGGCTCACGACCAGCACCGCCGGGATCGCCACGAGGGAGCAGGCGATCGCCTTGGTGACCACCACGACGGCGGGCGGCAACGGGGTGATGCGGAGCTGCCGCAGCCACCCGGCCGTGCGCTCGTGGGAGACCCCGACGCCGCTGGAGAAGGTGCCCAGCAACGCCCCATACGCCGCCCACGCGACCATCAGGTACGCGAGGATGTCCTTGGTCTCCTCCGGGGTGTTGCCCTTGATCGAACCGCCCAGGGCGAGGAAGAGGATCACCGGCATGGCCACGGTCAGGATGATCAATCGCGGTTCGCGGTACATCCGGCGCAGCTCGAACTTGAGGTAGGCGAGCATCTCAGGCCTCCGAGGCGGTGCTGGTCAGGTGGTCGTTGCTGGTCAGGGCGAGGAATGCCTCCTCGAGGCCGGCTCCGGCCACTTCGAGGTTGGCGAAGGCCCGCCCGCTGGTCACCAGGGCGCGTACGGTCGCGTCGGAGTCGTCGCTGCGGAGCAGGGCACGGTCGCCCCGGATGTCGACCGCGGTCACCCCGGGGAAGCGGTCGAGTCCAACCGTCCCGTCGCCGTCGAGATCGAAGCTCACCGTACGCCCGGAGACGGCCTTCTTGATCTGCGCACCGCTGCCGTCGGCGATGATTCGGCCGCCGGCGACCACGATCACGCGGTCGGCGAAGTCATCGGCCTCGGCGAGATAGTGGGTGGCGAACAGCACCGTCCGGCCGCCTTCGGCGTACGAGCGCATCGTCGCCCAGAACGCCTGGCGGCTGGCCACGTCCATGGCCGAGGTCGGCTCGTCGAGCACCAGCAGATCGGGGTTGCCGGCGAGGGCGAAGGCGAACCGGGCGCGCTGCGCCTGGCCGCCGGACAGCTTGTCGAGCCGCCGGTTCGCGATGTCGGTGAGGTCGGCCGTCTGCAGGATCTGCCCGGTGGGCAGCGGCTTCGGGTAGATCGAGCGGGCCAGCTCGACCAGCTCCCGCACGGTCGCGTTCGGCACGAAGCCCGCGTCCTGCAGCATCGCGCCGATCCGGCCGGCGCGTACGGCCTTGTGCGGGTTGGTCCCGAACACCTCGACCGTGCCGGCGCTCGGTTCCAGCAGGCCGAGCATCATGTTGATCGTGGTGGACTTGCCGGCGCCGTTCGGGCCGAGCAGAGCCACCGTCTCCCCAGGGGCGATCGACAGATCGATACCGTCGACCGCCCGCACCGAGCCGAAGTCCTTCGTGACCCCGGTCAGTTTCAGTGCGTCCGTCATGAGATCGACGGTAGGCGGGCGCGAGCCCCGGTTTCAGACGCGCCGATCCTGAGTTCGACAGGACAATTGTCCTACCGTTCCTGTCGCCCGCCCGACAGCGCCCGCCGATGGAGCCGCTAAAGGTACTGGCCGGTGCCCCGGGCATCGCCCGTCGGCGGCTGCTGCTGGCCCGTCGCCGGCAGCGTCAGGCCCGGCGGGAGCGCCCGCGGCTGCTGCCCGCCCCGCATCTGCTCCAACTGCATGCGCGCGGCCATCTGCTGGGCGACCAGGGTCGCTTGGATGCCGTGGAAGAGCCCTTCCAGCCAGCCGACGAGCTGGGCCTGCGCGATGCGCAGCTCGTCCACGCTGGGCGTGTTCTGCGCGTCGAACGGCAGCGACAGCCGCTCCAGCTCGTCGCGCAGCTCCGGGGCCAGCCCGTCCTCCAGCTCGACGATCGACCGCCGGTGGATCTCCGCGAGACGCTGACGGCCCGCCTCGTCGAGCGGGGCGGACCGGGCCTCCTCCAGCAGCTGCTTGATCATGCTGCCGATCCGCATGACCTTGGCGGGCTGCTCGACCAGTCGCGCCGGGTCTTCCTCGACCGACTCGCCGCCCTCGCCCTGGGGCACCTCGACCGTGCCGACCGGACGCCCGTCCGGCCCGACGACCACCACGGTGGCCCGGTCGTCGTTGCGGTCTTCTGCCCGTTCCTCAGCCATGAATCCTCCGCGCTCGCCGGCTCGACCCCTCATGCCTATCACATCGGGGGACGCACCGTCCGGGGACGTATCGGAACCGGTCTTCGATAACGGTTCGATGATCAAGCATTGACCTAGTGGGATTTGACCGGTAGAACGCCGAAGTGGACTTTGCTCGCCGGGTCCTCTGGAGGGCACCGCGCTTGGAGGACAAGTGAGTGAGATCGGCAAGCCTCTCATCCCACGTCGCAGCGCCTTGCGTGCCTTGGGCGGCCTCGCCGTCGGCGGGTTGACCGCAGGCGCGTTGAGCGCCTGCGACAGCGCTGGTTCGGCCGGCGGCCCGACCGGGACGATCTCGGTCGGCCTGCTGATCCCGCAGACCGACGAGCTGAAGGCGATCGGCTCGGACATCTACGACGGATTCAAGCTCTACACCGACCTCAACCAGCCGTTCGGCACCTACGACATCTCG
This sequence comes from Hamadaea flava, assembly GCF_024172085.1. NCBI lineage: Bacteria > Bacillati > Actinomycetota > Actinomycetes > Micromonosporales > Micromonosporaceae > Hamadaea > Hamadaea flava. The sequence continues at coordinate 4,750,529 of NZ_JAMZDZ010000001.1, forward strand.
ATAGTGCAGGCCGAGGAGCGGGACAAGCCGGCGGAGACCAAGGCCGCGGTCGAGAGCCTCATCAAGAAGGGCGTCTCAGCGATCGCGGGCGTGGCACAGCCGGAGACGCTGCTGGCCATCCGCGACACGGTGGAGAACGCGCACATCCCGCTGATCAGCGCACACCAGAACCCCAACGCGCTGCAGAGCGTACTGTGGATCTGGAGTTCGTCCTATGTGGGCAAGGAGCCGGGCGTCGCGCTCGGCCGCTACCTGCAGGCCATCGGGGCGAGCGTCGCGATCGTCGGGTCCGCCGAACTCACCAGCACCGACGCCGTCGCCGGATTCCACGAGGGATACGCCAAGGCGATCGAGAAGAGCCGCGTCTTCAAGACCAGTACGCAGAGCGTCACCTCGATCGTGTCGGCGATCGAGGGGATCGACCCCGACGCGGTCTTCTGCGCCTTGACCGGGCCGACCGCGTTCTCGTTCATCAAGGCGCTGCGGGCGGCCGGAGTGGACGCCGAGCTCTACGCACCCGGCGACCTGACCGAGGGCACGGCGCTGGACGGCGCGATCAGCAGCCTCGGCGAGAAGACGGCGACGGGCATCTACACGGCGATGAACTACTCGGCCGACCTGTCGAACGCCACCAATCAGCTGTTCGCGTCCCGCTTCCGCAGCACCGTGCGGCGGACCCCCTCGTCGTACGCCGTGGCCGGCTGGGACGCCGCACAGGCGCTCGACAAGGCGATCCGCGCGTGCGGCGAGGCGCAGCCGTCCCGCGACCTGATCAACGCCAAGCTGGGCGGGCTGGGGCAGATCACCAGTCCCCGGGGCACGATCGCCTTCAACCAGACGCGTACGCCGTTGCAGAAGTGGTATCTGCGCCGGGTGATGAAGGACGGCCCCAAGCTGGCGAACGTGACCGTCCGGAGTCTGGCGACGCTCGGCTAGCGGATCAGGCGGCGCGCAGTTCGGCCACGCAGCATTTGACGCTGCCGCCGCCCTTCTTCAGCTCGCTGAGGTCGACCGGCACCGGGTGGTACCCGGCGGCGGTCAGCTTGTCGGCGTACGCCGTCGCCTCGGTGTTGACCAGGACGTTGTGCCCGTCGCTGACCAGGTTGAGACCGAAGGCCAGGGCGTCGGCCTCGTCCGCCAGCACCGAGTCCGGGAAGAGCTGGGCGAGCACCCGCTGGGAGCTGGCCGAGAAGGCGCCCGGATAGTAGGTGATCCGCTGGTCGTCGAGGACCGCCAGTGCGGTGTCCAAGTGGTAGAACCGCTCGTCGACCAGGCGCAGCGAGACCACCGGGCGGCCGAGCACCTCCTGCGCCTCGGCGTGGGCGGCGGTCTCCGTCCGGAAGCCGTGCCCGGCCAGGATCAGGCCGCGCCCTGGCAGGTACGCGAAGTCGCCCTCGCCCTCGTTGATCTGGGTCGGCGGGACGAACTTCCAGCCGCCGGCGGATTCGTAGAAGGCGCGGTGCGCGTCGGCCTCGGCGGAACGCTCGGCGTACTTGAACCGGGCGCCGTAGACGATCCCGTCGACGCTGAACGCTCCGTTGGCCGCGAAGACCATGTCGGGCAGCCCGGCCACCGACGGCAGGACGTGCACGTGATGGCCCAGGTCGAGCAGCGCCGTCCGCAGGGCGTCCCACTGCCGCACCGCACGATCACGATCGACCGGCTGGTCGGCGCGCATCCACGGGTTGATCTCGTATGCCACGAGGAAGTGCTCGGGCGGGCTCATCAGGTAGATCACGCTCACCTACAGTAAGGAGGGCTTGGGGACGCGAAAAGCCGTTATTCATGCGTCTGAGAGGCGAAACGTTGCAGCTTGACGAGGTCGACAAGCGAATCATTGCGTCGCTGGTGTCAGACGCCCGAGCCTCGTACGCGGAGATCGGCGCGATCGTGTCGTTGTCCGCTCCGGCGGTGAAACGACGAGTGGACCGGCTGCGCGCGGCCGGGGTCATCAAGGGGTTCACCGCGGTGGTCGATCCGGCCGCGGTCGGCTGGACGACGGAGGCGTTCGTCGAGCTCTTCTGCACCGGCCGGACCACCCCGGCGCAGATCGCCGTGGCGGCTCGGCGGCATCCCGAGGTCGTCGGGGCGTACACGATCTCCGGGCGGGCCGACGCGCTCGTGCATCTGCGCGCGGCCGACATCGCTCACCTGGAGCAGGCGCTCGAACGGCTGCGCGCCGAACCCTTCGTCACCAGTACGCACAGCATGATCGTGCTGTCCCGGCTGGTCGAGAACCCGGTGCCGTAGGGCTTAGAGGTACATGCCGGTGCGCTCGGGGAGCGCCGGCTTGTCGCCCTCGCTGTAGAAGCGCTTGCCGCCGAACTCGCCCTGCAGCCGGTCGTCGAGTTCGTCGGCGAGGCCGGTCATGACCTGGATCGCCAGCACGAGGTGGGTGGCCTGGAAGCGGCGGCCCATCACCGGGACCGAGGCCCACACCGTCCCGTTCGTGCAGTAGAGCCGGCCGATCGGCATCCGGTTGGTCAGCTCGGAGAGGCGTACGAACAGCTGCTCGTTCGGCTCGACCTCGGTGAGCAGGGGCGAGAACACGTCGATCAGGGGCGGGTTGTCCCGGACCTTCACGAAGACCATCGCCGATCCCGCCCGGATGCCGATGTCGCCGTCCTGGTCGACGGTCAGCTCCTCCGGGGTGGTCTTGAGCAGCGCCGCGACCACCGTACGCACGCGCTCGCCGAGGTCGAGGCCGTCGTCGTCCGGATCCTCGCCGTCGGCGAGGTCGAGGTCGGCCTCCGAGAGGGCGAGTGAGGACTCCGGCCGGGCGGTGCCCAGGCCGGTGAGCGTGATCGACTCCTCCTCGTCGTCCCGCGCGCCGTAGACGACGAACGCCGGATGCGGGGCGCCGTAGACGTCGCGCAGCGTCCGGGTCAGCGTCACGGCCAGCTGCGGCGCGAGCTCCGACGTGGCGGTCTGGCCGAAGTGCTCGCGGGAGCCCGGGATGACGCCGGGCGGCGACCAGCCCAGCTCGATCATCGCCGCGACGGCGTTCCGGTCGAGCTTGTAGCCGGTGGGCAGCAGGCCGTTGCCGACGGCCATCGCCGAGAGGACGTTGTCCTCGCCGACGGTCACGCCGACCGAGTAGACGACGTCGCCGGTCCCGTAGGCGGTCGGGTCGACCGTCAGGAAGAGCTCCGACTTCGGCGGCAGCGTCGGCAGGGCCTCCGCCAGCGCGCCGGCGAAGTCCCGCCACGCCTGGGTCACCTTCGCGGCCAGGTCGGACGTGGTGGGTTCGTCCAGCAGATGGAACTCGGTCATGACGGGCCTCCGATCCAGTCCCCGCCACCCTACCCACGCCAATATCGTCTGTGGCATCCCATGGTTAGTAGTCGACTGATTGCACTTCTGGCGGCTCGGCCGAGAGCCTCCCCCCGGCTCCGTACTGTTAGCCATATGACATTCGCCGCGATCGTGCTCGCCGGAGGGGCCGCCCGGCGACTGGGCGGGGTCGCGAAGCCGGCGCTCGACGTCGGGGGCAGCGCTCTCGTCGCCCGCGTCCTGGTCGCAGTCGCGGATGCCCAGGTCCGCATCGTGGTCGGGACGGTGCGGGACCTTCCCGGGGACGTCGTGGTCACGGTGGAGGATCCGCCGGGCAGCGGTCCGGTGCCCGCTCTCCGCGCCGGAGTCGCACTCCTGCCCGACGACGTCGAGACAGTCGCGATCCTGGCCGCCGACCTGCCCTTCCTCACCGCGGGCACGGTCCGCACGCTCCGGACGGCGCTGGCCGACGCCGAGGCCGCCGTGCTGCTCGACGCCGAGGGCCGCCGCCAGCATCTCGTCGCGTGCTGGCGCGTGGGCGCGCTGAGAGCGGCGCTCACGACCGCGTCGCCCCGAGTCCGTGATCTCTATCCAGTACGCACAGCGGAAGTGCCCCCCGCGCAAGCGCGGCTACCGGAGTACCTCGACTGCGACACCCCGGCGGATCTCGACCTGGCGCGACGGCTGGCCGCTCAGAACCCGAGTTCGTCCAGCTCGGCGAGCACGGCCGAGCGGTAGCCGCCCCCGAAGAGGGCGGTGTGCACCAGCATCAGGAAGAGTCGATGGCAGGGCAGCACCCCACGCCACCCGGCGGGCAGCGGGAACTCCTCCTCGTACGCCTCCAGCACGACCCCGAGGTAGGCGACCCCACCGAACAGCCCGAGGCAGGCGAGGTCGGTCAGCCGGTTGCCCCCGTGAGCGGCCGGATCGACGAGCCACCCGCGACCGGACTGGTCCCACAGCACGTTGCCGGGCCAGAGGTCCCCGTGCAGCCGCGCGGGCGGTTCGCCGGGGTCGAAGTCGCCGAGCCGATCGGCCAGGCGCTCGATCCGGGCCACGTCGCCGCCGTCCAGAGCGCCGCTCTCGCGGGAGAGCACCGCGTACGGGAGCAGCCGGCGGGCGGCGTACCAGGTGCTCCAGGGGCCGTCGCTGGGCGTGTTGTCCATCGGCAGGGATCCGATGTAGCCCGGCCAGGGTGCGCCGAACGAATCCGCCCCGGCCGCGTGCAGCCGGGCGAGTTCGCGGCCGAACCGGGCGGCGCCCGACTCCGTCGGCTCGCCTGGCTCGACCCACTCCAGCGCGAGCAGCTCGGGCAGCGCCACGATCACTTCGGGCACCGGTGTCGCGCCCGCCGCCCGCAGCCAGGTCAAACCGCTCGCCTCGGCGTCGAAGAAGCCCGGCGGCGGGCCGTCCGGGTGCGGCCAGGTCTTAGCGAACAGCGAGGTTCCGTCGTCGAGGGTGAGCCGGGAGGCGCTGCTGATCGACCCGCCGCCGACCGGCGTCTCCCGGATGCGCTGATGCGTCAGGAACGTCGGCAGCAGATGCGGATGCTCCCGGAGGAAGGCGAAGTCCACTCCGAAGACGTTAGGCTCCCGCGTCCGGTTCGGGAAACCGGCCGCGCCGAATGCTGAGGTCCCGCTGGCTGAGGTCGCGCTGGTTCGGCCAGCGGCCCAGCGTCGAGCCGGGCAACCCGCGCAGCATGGCGTCACGGATGAGCGCGGCCAGCGAGTAGTCCTCGTCGGCGGCGAGCGCCCGGTCCAGGGCCACCCCGGCCAGCGGCCCGTTGCCGTCGCGCCAGGCGGCGAAGGCGAGCAGCGTCGCCGGCGGCGCGGCCAGCTCGGGATCGGCTCGCCGGGTGACGTCCGTCCACAGGCTCAGCTGCCAGGCCTCGTGATCAGTGCTCTCCCAGGCGCGGTCCCGGACGGGCAGTGACTGCAGGAGCAGCGTCAGCCAGGCGATCTGCTCGTCGGTCAGGCGTACGCCCCGGCGCCCGGCGGCGAGTGCGGCGTCGACCGCCAGGAAGCCCGCTGCCCGGATGGCCGGTACGCCGTCCCGGACGCCGTTGTCCCAGGCGCGCTGGATCAGCCGGGTCAGCCGCCGGCCGGCCCGGTCGACCGCCCGGCTCATCGTCCGCGCGGCCGGGCCGGTGACCGGGGCGACCTGTGCCCGCAGCGAATCCCGGTCGGGCAGCGCGGTCAATCCGGCCACGGTGGCCTCGGCGGGTACCGGGCTCGCCGCCGCGTCGAACGGGAAGCCGTCTGGCGGAGTGCACTGCTCACAGGAGGCGCAGAAGCAGCGGTCCCCGGTCACCCGAACCGCCGCCAGCAAGGGGACCGGCAGTCGATCGCGTACGCGCTCCAGCACCGGGCCGACCGCGGCGAGTTCGCCGTACGCCGCCAGCAGCACCGCCTCGACCGGGGCTCGGCCGAGCACCTCGGTGATCGCGGCGGCCAGGCCGAGCGCGTCGGCGTCGAGATCCCAGCGTTGGACCACGGCGACGGTGGCGTCCCGGAGACCGACGACCACGAGGCTGTCGGCCGGATGGAAGCCCAGCAGGTAGGGGACGGCAGCGGCCAGGTCGGCGGGGTTCCGCAGGGTCAGCGTCGGCGTCATGCGCCCAGGATCTCGGTGGGCCGGGCGAGGGTCGAGCGTTGTGGATCATGCTGTGGATAACCCGGGTTATCCACAGGGCGCGCCCGTTGTCGCTGCTCGAAGCCCACAGGGCGGACGCGCGCCGGGGCGGTGCGTCGTCCTGACACACTCTCGCGTTACCGTCGAACGGTGACCATCGGATTGTTGGACCGCTTCGGGCGGCGCGCCACCGATCTGCGCGTCTCGCTCACGGATCGCTGCAATCTGCGCTGTTCCTACTGCATGCCGGCGGAGGGGCTGCCCTGGTTGCCCAAGGCGGAGATGCTCAGCGACGCCGAGATCATCCGGCTGATCACCGTGGCCGTCGAGCGGCTCGGGGTCACGGAGGTTCGTTTCACCGGCGGCGAGCCGCTGCTGCGTCCCGGCCTGACCGAGATCGTCGCCGCCGCGGCGTCGTTGCGCCCGCGGCCGCACCTGGCCCTCACCACCAACGGCATCGGGCTTGACCGGCTGGCCGACGGATTGGCCGCGGCCGGCCTCGATCGGGTCAACGTCTCGATCGACACGCTGCGGGCCGACCGGTTCGCCCAGATCACCCACCGGGACCGGCACGCGGCGGTGCTGGCCGGCATCGTGGGCGCGGCCGAGGCCGGGCTGACCCCGGTCAAGCTCAACGCCGTCCTGCTGCGCGGGATCAACGAGGACGAGGCGCCGGAGCTGCTGCGCTTCGCCGTCGCGCACGGCTACGAGCTGCGGTTCATCGAGCAGATGCCGCTCGACGCCCAGCATGGCTGGTCGCGCGAGCAGATGATCACCGCCGACGAGATCCAGGCCTCGCTCGCCGGGCAGTTCGATCTGACGCCGGATCCGAGCCCCCGGGCGGGCGCACCGGCCGAGACCTTCCTGGTCGACGGCGGCCCGGCCAAGGTCGGCATCATCGCCAGCGTCACCCGCCCGTTCTGCGGCGACTGCGATCGCACCCGGCTCACCGCCGATGGGCAGATCCGCAACTGCCTGTTCGCGACCGAGGAGAGCGACCTGCGGAGCGCGGTGCGGGGCGGCGCCGACGACGCCGAGCTGGCCGAGCGCTGGCGGCGCGCGATGTGGCTCAAGCGCGCCGGGCACGGCATCGACAATCCAGACTTCTTGCAGCCCGCGCGGGGCATGTCAGCGATCGGAGGCTGAGTGATCACGGTTCGCTACTTCGCCGGGGCTCGGGCGGCGGCCGGGGTGACCCAGGCCGAGCTGCCCGACGGGAGCAGCGTCGCGGAGTTGACCGCGACGTCCCTTCCGCAGCTCGCCAAGGTCCTCTCTGCGGCGAGCTTCCTCGTGGACGGGACCGCCTGGCGAGACCGGGACGAGCCGCTCCCGGCCGGATGCACGCTCGACGTGCTGCCCCCGTTCGCGGGCGGCTGAGCGTGGCCCAGATGGCGTTCTTCCTGATCTTCGCGCTCGGCGTCGCCGCCGCCATCCACTACTACCTCTGGTTCCGCCTGGTACGCAGCACCACGCGACCCGGCCGGGCGCGCCGGATCGGCACCGGACTCGTGGTGGCGGCGCTCGTCGTCCTCATCGGAGCCCTCGTGCTCACCCGGCTCGACGCCGACCTGGACTGGCTGGCCGTCATCGGCTACCTCTGGCTCGCCGTCATGTTCTACCTGCTCGTGACGCTGGCCGTGCTGGAGATTCCGGCGTTCGTCGCCAAGCGGGTGGGGTCGCGGGACCGTCGCGAGGCGCCCGACGCGGGCGCGCTCGCCGCCGCGGCAGCTCCGGCCGAAGAAGCCACCGACGACGACCGCCCCGGTGGGCGTACCCCTCAGGGCGAAAGCCGGCGGTTGTTCGTGGCGCGCACGGTCGCGATCACCGCGGGGGTCGTCGCGGCCGGGACCGTGGGTTTCGGGGTGACCCAGGCGCTGGGCCGGCCGATGCTGAAGCGGCGGGAGATCGCCCTGGCCAAACTGCCGCGCGCGATGGACGGCTACCGGGTCGCGCTGGTCTCCGACATCCATCTCGGGCCGCTGGCCGGGCGCAAGCACACCGAGCGCATCGTCGAGATGATCAACAGTCTCGACGCCGACATCGTGACCGTGGTCGGCGACCTGGTCGACGGCACGGTCGCGCAGTTGGGCGACGACGCCGCGCCGCTCCGGCTGTTGCGCAGCAAGCACGGCGCCTACTTCGTGACCGGCAACCATGAGTACTACTCCGGTTACGAGGAGTGGATTCAGGAGGTCACCGAGCTGGGGCTGAAGCCGCTGCGTAACGAGCGGGTGGAGCTGCCGGGCGGCCTGGACCTGGCCGGCGTCAACGACGTGACCGGCGCGGGCTTCGACGACGGGCCGGACTTCGGGAAGGCGCTCGACGGGCGCGATCCCGCCAAACCGGTCGTGCTGCTGGCGCATCAGCCGATCCAGGTCCACGACGCGGCCAAGCACGGCGTCGACCTCCAGCTGAGCGGGCACACCCACGGCGGCCAGATGGCGCCCTTCAATCTGGCGGTGAAGTTGCAGCAACCGGTCGTGAGCGGCTACGACACCATCGACGGGACGCAGATCTATGTGACCAACGGCGCGGGATTCTGGGGGCCGCCCGTCCGGGTCGGCGCGCCGCCGGACATCACGCTCGTGGAGTTGCGCGCTCCGTGACGCTTCGCCCACGCGGTGGCTGCCGGTAGTCAGACATCTCACGAGCCGGTGTGGCGGCGAGCGCGGCACCGCGCACGCATGCCAGGATTCACCGCGTGCCCCCGCTCGCGACAGACCCTATCGCCCCTTCGTGGGTCGCGGATCTGCACATCCACTCCCGCTACTCCCGCGCCTGCAGCCGTGACCTGGACCTGCCGAATCTCTCGTGGTGGGCCCGCCGCAAGGGGATCGCGCTGCTGGGCACCGGCGACATCACGCATCCGGCCTGGCGGGAGCACCTGCACGAGGCGCTGGTCGAGGCCGAGCCCGGCCTCTATCGGCTCAATCCCGACCTCGAGGCGGACGTCAACCGGCGGCTGCCCCCGGTGCTCGCGGCCCGCCCCAGCGCGCGATTCCTGCTCAGCGTCGAGATCTCCACGATCTACAAGGCCGGCGAGCGTACGCGCAAGGTCCACCACCTGATCTACCTGCCGTCCCTGGCGGCGGCCGAACAGTTCGCCACTCGCCTCGGCCGGGTCGGCAACCTCGCCAGCGACGGGCGGCCCATCCTCGGGCTGCCCAGCCGCGATCTGCTGGAGATCACGCTGGAGGCCGACCCTGACGCGTACCTGGTCCCTGCGCACATCTGGACGCCATGGTTCTCGGCGCTCGGCTCGAAGAGCGGCTACGACCAGATAGCCGACTGCTACGAGGATCTCGCCGAGCACATCTTCGCCGTCGAGACCGGGCTCAGCAGCGACCCGGAGATGAACTGGCGGGTCTCCTCGCTCGACCGGTACGCCCTCGTCTCCAATTCGGACGCCCATTCGCCGCCGGCCCTGGGCCGAGAGGCGACGCTGCTGCGTGGTCCGCTGGACTACTTCGCGGTCCGGGACGGGCTCCGCGACCGCAGCGCACTCGTGGGGACGGTGGAGTTCTTCCCCGAGGAGGGCAAGTACCACGGGGACGGACACCGCGCCTGCGGCGTCAACTGGACACCGGAGCAGACCCGCGCGGCCGGGGGCGCGTGCAGCGTGTGCGGCAAGGCCGTCACCGTCGGCGTACTCGCCCGGGTGGAGGAACTGGCCGACCGGGTCGCGCCGCCGACCACGCCTGAGGTGCGGGTCGAACATCTCGTGCAGCTGCCCGAGATCCTCGGCGAGATCGCCGGGGTCGGCCCGAAGAGCCGGACGGTCGAGACGAAGGCGGCGGCGCTGGTCGCCGCGATCGGCCCGGAGCTGCACATCCTCCGGGAGGCGCCGCTGGACCAGATCGGCGCGGCCGGGGGCACCGACCTCCAGGAGGCGATCCGCCGGTTGCGGGCCGGCGAGGTCCGGCGCATTCCCGGCTACGACGGGGAGTACGGCGTGATCCGGCTCTTCGATCCCGGCGAGTTGGGTGCGGCCGACGCCCTCTTCGAGGTGCCCGTCGTACCGGTCACCCGGGTGCCCGCGCCGAAGCAGCGTACGCCCCGGGCCAGTCGCGAACCGGTGTCCCGGCCGGTCTCCAGCCCGCCGCCGGTGGTGTCCCCGCCGCCACCGCCGCCGGTCTCCCCGCACGAGCCGTTCGAGCCGATGCTGGCCGGGATGGAAGAGGTCGGCACCGGACTGCTCGACCGGCTCGACGCCATGCAACGGGTGGCCGCCTCCGCGCCGGGTGGCCCGCTGCTCATCGTCGCCGGTCCGGGCACCGGCAAGACGCGTACGCTGACCCACCGGATCGCGTACCTGTGCGCGGAGATGCACGTCTTCCCGGAGCAGTGCCTGGCGATCACCTTCACCCGGCGAGCCGCCGAGGAGTTGCGGGAACGCCTGAAGGCGCTGCTCGGTCCGGTGTCGGGCGACGTCACCGTCTCCACCTTCCACGCGCTGGCCCTGTCACTGCTCCGCGAGCAGGACAAGTCGCTGGTCATCGCCGAGACTCCGGACGCACACGGCGTGACGCTGGACGACCTGGTGCCACGCCTCGTCAAGTTGCTGCGCGCCAAGCCCGATCTGGCCCACTCGCTGCGCAACCGGTGGCGATGGGTCTTCGTCGACGAGTATCAGGACGTCGACGAAGACCAGTACGAGCTGCTGCGGTTGCTCGTCCCGGCCGACGGCAACCTGTGCGCCATCGGCGATCCCGATCAGGCGATCTATTCCTTCCGCGGCGCGGACGTCCAGTACTTCCTGCGATTCGCCAAGGACTTCACCGACGCCCGGCTCGTCCGGCTCACCCGCAACTACCGCTCGTCCGCGCCGATCATCGCGGCGGCGGTGCAGGCGATCGCGCCGACGTCGCTGGTGCCGGGACGGCGGCTCGATCCGGCCAAGGTCGACCCCGAGGCGCCTCTCATCGGCCGGTACGCCGCCGGATCTGCCGCCGAGGAGGCCGAGTTCATCGCGCGTACGGTGGACGAACTGGTCGGCGGCGTGTCACACCGGTCGAAGGCCGACACCCGGGGGGTGCAGTCGGTCACCGTCTCCTTCACCGATGTGGCCGTCCTCTATCGGACCGACGCGCAGGCGGCCACGATCGTCGACGCGTTGCAGCGCGCGGGAATCCCTGTGCAGAAGCGTTCACACGACCGGCTGCGGGACCGGCCCGCCGTCAGCGCCATCGCGGCCGAGATGCGCCTCGCCCAGGGCGACGAGCCGAACTTGATCAGTCGGATGAAGCAGGCCGCTCAGGTGCTCGCCGAACGTCCGGCGCTGGACAGCACGCTCAGCCCCGAGGATCTGTGGGCGGCGGTCGACCTGCTGACGCCGCTGGCCCGGCGCTGTGAGAAGGCCGGCCTGGAGACCTTCCTCACCGAGCTGGCCACCGGAGCCGAGGTCGACGCGCTGGACCCGCGAGCCGAGGCGGTCACGCTGCTCACCCTGCACGCCGCCAAGGGCCTGGAGTTCCCGGTGGTGTTCCTCGCCGGCTGCGAGAACGGGTTGCTGCCGCTCCGGCTACCGGGCGCCGCCACCCGGCTGACCCCGGACGAGCAGACCGCCGCCGAGGCGGAGGAACGCCGGTTGTTCTTCGTCGGCATCACGCGGGCGCAGCGGCGCTTGTACCTGACCCACGCGGCCAAGCGATTCCGGTACGGCTCCGAGCGTGAGGCCAGCCCGACGCCGTTCCTCGACACCATCGACGCCGGCCTGCTCGAATGGTTGGGCGACACCGCCCCGGTACGCCGTCGCGACCAGCAGTTGCGGTTGCTTTAGCGGAGTTGTCCGATGCGGGCAGGACTGGCGTAACCGCACCGGATGAGGCAGGGTATTCCCAGGATTTCATGATGTTCACGGGACAACGACCTGGAGGGACGTGGGGATGTCGGTCCGACTGGTCACCGTCGACGCCGTAACGCTGGCTCGGCTCGGATACGCCGCGGCGGTCTCGGCGTACCCGGACATTTCTCTGGTGGGCCAGGCGACCAGCCCCGACGAAGCCGTCGAGCTGGTGAACGCGTTGTCGCCCAACGTGGTCGCGGTGGACACGCATCTGCCGGAGGGCGACGGCGTCCAACTCGCCGTGAAGCTGCGCGCGGAGCACCCCCACCTGGGCATCGTCCTGACCGGCCCGGCCGAGGACGACTACATCTTCCGGGCGCTCGAAGCCGGGCTGTCGGCGTTCCTGCCCCGCACCGCCACCGTCGAGCTGCTGATGTCGGCAGTACGCCATGCGGCGGTCGCCCCGGCCTCGTTCACCGCGCCCAACCTGGCCGCGGCCCTGGCACGCCGGCGCGCGCGCGCCGCCGCGCTGAGCCCGCGCGAGGAGGAGATCCTGCGGCACCTCAACACCGGCTCGTCGCTCGCCTCGATCGCGAGCCAGCTGCGGTTGACCGAGTCGACAGTGCGGACCTACGTCGCGCGGCTCTATGACAAGCTCGGCGTCCACAACCGGGCGCAGGCGCTGATCGTCGCCGCGCAGCACGACCTGCTCTGACGGCCGGCCCGCCGAGCGCGGGCTAGCCGACGAACGACTCGAAGATCCGGATCACCCCGGGCCCGATCACCACCACGAACAGGGCCGGAAGCAAGCAGAACACCAGTGGGAAGACCACCTTCACAGGGACCTTCGCCGCCGCCGCCTCCGCGTACTGCCGCCGCTTGACGCGCATCTCCCGGGCCTGTTCGCGGAGCACGTCGGCGATCGGGATACCCAGCTCGGTGGCCTGCAGCAGCGCGGTCGCGACGGTCCGCAGCTCCAGCACCGACGTACGCGATCCGAGCGCTCGCAACGCGTCGGCCCGCCGCTGACCCATCTGCATCTCGTGCAGCATCCGGGCGAACTCCCGGCCGACCTCGCCGGGCAGCGTTCCGGCGACCTGGGCGACCGCCGCGTCGAAGCCCAGACCGGCCTCGACGGAGAGAGTGAGCAGGTCCAGCGCGTCCGGCAGCTGACGGCGGATCGCGGTCTGCCGCCGCAGTCCGATGTCGTAGACGATGACGAACGGCAGCCAGAATCCGGCCGCCGTGCCCAGGATCGTCCAGACCGCGATCCACGGGATCGAGTCGCTGACCAACAGGCCGAAGAAGAACCCGATGACCGCGCCGCCGAGTAGTCCGATGCCCTGCATCTCCATGAGCCGCTCGGCCGGCCAGCCCGGCGGGTTCCCGGCGTAGTCCAGCCACTTCTGCAGCCGGCTGACCGCGCGATGCGGTGTCAGCGTCCGGCCGAGTCCCGCGATGCGCTGGCCCAGTGGGGGCAGGTTGCGGTCGCTCGACGTGGCGGTACTGCTGGGCGGCGCGGTGCCAGGGGCGTACATGCGGTCGATGGACTCGATCGCCTTCGCCACGTTGTCACGCCGGCTCGACGTGGCGATCAGCAGGGACACCGCCAGCACGATCGCGAGGAAGATCGCCCCCAGGCCGGACAGCGCGATGACGTCGATCATCTCAGACCTCCACCTTGACGACCTTGAGCAGCCACGCGATGCCGATGCCGAGCAGCACCGCCCCGCCGACCGACATGGCGATCCCCATCGGGGTCTCCACCAGCGGCAACAGGTAGCTGCCCTTCACCGCGAGCATGTACAGCAGGACCGCGAACGGCAGGCCGATGAGCACGTACGCCGACAGCCGACCCTCCGCCGACAGCGCCTTGACCTGCCGCTGGAGGGTGGCTCGTTCCCGCATCGTGTTGACCGTCGTGGTGAGCACCTCGGCGAGGTTGCCGCCGACCTCCCGCTGCACCTTGATGGCGACGACGGCGAAGGCCAAGTCCTTGTTGTGCATCCGCTGACCCACCCGCTCCAGCGCGTCCTCGATCTCGGCGCCCAGCCGGACCTCGCCCAGCGCCCGCCCGAACTCGGCCTGCATCGAGCCGCCGATCTCGTGCGTCATAGCTTCGACCGCCTGCGCGAGCGAGAAGCCCGAGCGCAGCGAACCGATCACCAGTTGCAGGGCGTCCGGCAGCCCGGCGGCGAAGGCGGTGGCCCGGCGGCCGGCCCGGACACGGTGGTAGACCGCGGTCGCACCCCATCCGGCGAGGGCGCCCAGCACCATCCCGATCCACCACGGCACGAACAGCAGCGCGAAGAGCAGCGCGCCGACAGCCACCGCGCCCAGGCGCAGCAGCAGCCACTCGTGCGGCAGCATGCGCAGCGACGCCAGCTCGATCTGCCGCGCCAACCGGCCTTCCACATTGGTCTGGCGCATCACCTGTTGCGAGAGCTGCAACGCGGTCTGGGCGATCGCGGTGTCCGCCTCGACCGGGGGCGGCGGAGCCGGGCCGGACCTCGTCGAGAACTGCTCGACCTGAGCGAAGCGGCGCCGCCGGGCGTCGGCGGTCAGCAGCGGCCCGATCAGCAGCACACCCGCGATCAGCAGGCCGACGAAGATGACGCCCAGCAGCGAGTAGAGCATCCAGTCGGGGATGCCGCCGGAGCGTACGCCGACGAGCGGGGTGGCCTTTCGGGTATCCGGGACGAACGACAGCCGCATGTCGGTGGCGGCCGTGCCGGTCCCGGCTTTCGCCGAGATCACCAGCGTGCCGTCCTTGCCTTGCAGCTCCGGCGGAATGGTGACGCGGACCAGCAACTGCGCCGAGAACGCGCCGGCCGCCTGGGTGAACACACCCGTGAGCGCCTGCGGATCGCCCGCCCGGTACGCCTTCCCCCCGGTCGCCTGGGACAGGTTCGCGAGAACGGCCGCGGTGGCCTCTTGCGTCTTGAAGGCGATGGTGTCGACCGGGATCGCGCCCGCGGCCTTCCGGGCGTCCTCGTAGCCCACGGAGGAAGCGGTGTCCGCGCCGTCGGAGAGCACGACGATGCGCTTCTCGTCGTACTGACCGTTGAGCACGTCCGCTGCCGCGCGTATGGCGTCGTAGAGCGCGGTCTCGCCCTTGGCCTGCACCCCCGCGACGGCGGATCGGGCACGCGTACGGTCGGCGGTCGCCCGGACGACGACGAGGGCCGGGGAGCCGGCGGTGACCACGCCGACTTGGATGTCGGCAGGCAGCGCGCTGAGGAAGGAGGCCGCCGCCGACTTCGCGGCCGACAGCGGCTCGCCGTTCATCGAGCCGGACGTGTCGATGACCAGCGCGACGGCCCGGCGCAGGGCGCGGCCCTGACTCTGCCCGACCGGCGCCGCGGTCAGCGGGACGGCTCGGCCGTCCACCTGGGCGGTCAGCGTGTCCTGCGACAACGCGTTGCCCGACGGCAGATCCGAACCGGTCAGGTAGAACTCGACCAGACCGGCTTCCTGCCGCACGGACGACGCGCTCAGCCGCGGCTCCGCGTACGCCGGACCGGCGGCGAGCAGCGTCAGCACGCCGGCCAGACCGCCGGTGAGGAGCGCGAGACGGCGCATGTCACATCCCTTCGGGCTCGCCGAAGATCACGGGGTCGACGACGACGCCCCGATCGGCGAGCGACTCCAAGAACTTCGGGCGTACGCCGGTGGCCAGCAGTTGGCCCAGGTGACGGCCCTTCTGATCGAACCCGGCGCGGTGATCGAAGGTGAACAGGTCCTGCGTGACGACGCCTTCGCCGTCCATGCCCACGACCTCGGTGATGTGCGTGATCCGGCGCGTGCCGTCGCGCAGCCGGCTCAGGTGCACGATGACGTCGACGGCCGAGGCGATCTGCTCCCGGATCGCGCGTACCGGCAGGTCCATGCCTGCCATGAGCACCATGGTCTCCAACCGGGCGATCGAGTCGCGCGGGGAGTTAGCGTGCACTGTGGTCAGTGAGCCGTCGTGGCCGGTGTTCATGGCCTGCAGCATGTCCAGGGCCGCGCCGTCGCGGACCTCGCCGACGACGATGCGGTCCGGCCGCATACGCAGCGCGTTGCGGACGAGGTCGCGGATGGTGACCTCGCCCCGGCCCTCGAAGTTCGGCGGCCGGGCCTCCATCCGCAGCACGTGGTCCTGGGCGAGGCGCAGCTCGGCCGAGTCCTCGATGGTGATGATGCGTTCCTCGGTGGGCAGGAACGACGAGACCACGTTGAGCAGCGTGGTCTTACCCGTGCCGGTACCGCCGGAGACGACGATGTCCAGCCGGCCCTGCACGCACGCCCGCAACAAGTCCGCGACCTGGGGATGCAGGGTCCCGAACCGCATGAGATCGGTGATGCTGAACGGTTCGGCGGAGAACTTCCGGATCGTCAGCGCCGCACCGTCCAAGGCGATCGGCGGGACCACCGCGTTCACCCGGGAACCGTCGGGCAGCCGCGCGTCGACCATCGGGCTCGACTCGTCCACGCGCCGGCCCACGCGAGCCACGATCTTGTCGATGACGCGCCGCAGGTGCTGCTCGTCCATGAACGCGACGTCCGCCTCGAAGAGCCGGCCCTCGCGCTCCATGTAGACGCGGTCCCAGGCGTTCACCATGATCTCGGTGATCGACGGGTCGCGGAGCATCGGCTCGATCGGGCCGTGGCCCAAGATCTCGTCGATGATCTGCCGGTACGCCAACGCGCGGTCGCCCGCCGTGAGCGCCGTCTCCTCCTGGGCCAGGACGTCGGGCAGTGCCTCGCGGACTCGGCGGGCCAGCTCCTCGTCGTCGGCGACCGTCTCGTAAAGCTGTGGTCCCAACAGTTCCAGCAGCGCCTCGTGCGCCCGCCGGCGCACCGCCGCCAACGGGTCGTACGCCCGCCGCTGGTTGCGTCGCACGTTGGAGACGACCGAGCTAATCGGCATCGAGGACACCGGTGCGGCGTACGCGGCCGCCGCCTCACCCGCCGCCGCCAGCCGTTCCTGGAGTACGCCGGCACTCGATCCGTTGCGCTGGCCGAGCCGATCCTGCAGGCTCATCGGACCTAACCCCTTCCTCGGCCGAACCGGCTGCGCTTCTGCAAGTCCGCCACGTTCGGGTTCAGGAACAGCCGGGTCGCCAGATCCTTGTACGCCTGACTCACCGGATGACTGGGGCTCGACACCGTCAGCGGAACCCCCGCGTTGGCCGCGACCGGGACGTCCCGGCTGGACGGGATCGACCCGACGATCGGCATGCGGACGATCTTCTCGACGTCGCCGCTGCTCAGCCCGACCTTGGAGTCGGCCCGGTTGAGCACCAGAGTGCGAGCCGCCTTGCGGTAGTCGAGCAGGTCGAACATGTCGAGGGTCACCCGCGTGTTCTTCAGCGACGGGATCTCCGGCGTGGTGACGAGCAGGTAGTGGTGGGTGGCGTCGAGCGCGGCGAGCATCTGCTCGGAGAACGCGCTCGCGGTGTCGATGACGACGTACTCGAAGGCGTCGCGGGCGAGCTGGATGAGATCGCTGATCAGCTGCCGGCCGATGTCCTCGGCGGCGGCCGGCTGCACCGGCGCGAGCAGCACGTCCAGCCCGCTGCGATAAGGCGCTAGCAGCGAGCGCAGCCCGGTCTCGTCGATCCGGTCGGCGACCGGGATGGCGTCGGCGATGGTCCGCTCCGGGCTCAGCTGGGTGAGGATCGCGACATCGCCGAAGGCGAGATCGAGGTCCATCAGGCACACCTTGTGCCGGCCGCCGTCGGCCAGCGCCACCGCCAGGTTGATCGCGGTCGTCGTCTTGCCCACCCCGCCTTTGGCGGCGAAGACCGTGATGACCTGCCCGCCCATCGGTTCCGGGCCGTCCTCGGGCGTACGCGCCGACGGGACGGTCTGGCCGTTGAGCTTCGGTTTGGCCTCCAGCTGCCGGGACAGATCCTGCGATCGCGCGCACGCGGCGAGGATCGCGGCGGGGTCGTTGGCGTCCACGACCTCGCGTACGCCGGCTCGGATGGCCTCGGTCATGACGTTGACGTCGAGATGCTGGCGCAGCAGCACGACGCCGAGGGTCGGCCGCCGCACCCGGCACTGTTCGGAGAAGCCGACCGCCTCGGCCAGGGGAGTGCTCGGGCCGAGCACCACCAGCTGCTCGGCCCGTTCGGTGTTCACCAGCTCGACCAGGGAATCCGCCGTGGACACGACGTGGGTCTCTTCGATGCCGAACAGGGTCGCGAGCTGTTTCGCCTGCTGCTGCCACTGTTCGTAGACGATGGTCATGGCCTGTTCGCCCTTCGCGGTCGCATGTGTCCAGGCGAGGATCAGTTCAGCGGTACGCCGTTGTCTATCGCCTTACCGACCTCAACGACCGACGAATCGGTAAGTAGAGCCAGGGTCAGGTCGCAGCCCATGTCGGTGGCGTGGACGAACTTCGTGGCGTCGTCCTGGTTTGCGGAGATTGTCACGATAAGGGTGACCTTGCCGTCGGCGTCGAGCTGTGTACGCTGCTCGGCCGTCTGCGTCGAGGTCTGCCCGCCCTCGCCGTACGCACCGACCGCGAGGACCTCCATGCGCGGCAGCAGCACCATGGACCGGCGGCGGTTCTGGTCGTACTTCTTCTTGAACTCGGCGTCGAGGATGTCGCAGGTGGCGAAGACGGCGACGGTGGAACCGGGCCGGACGAAGCCGCCGACCTCTCGTTCGACGTCGAACTTGCCGCTCAGCGCCAGCATCTTCTCCGGTACGGCGATACCGCCCGACAGCTTCGTGGCCTGGCCGAACATGCCCTTGAGGAGCAGCTGGCGAGCCTGGACGTCGGCGGTCACCACGAGCTTGTCGAGGTCGATCGAGATGTCCTGCATGACGTCTTCGGGCAGCGAGGACTTCGGCATCACGACGTCCTCGGTCATGCCCCGGTCCCGGATGACCGCGCCGGTGGTGCCGGCCGGGATGCGTACCTTGGCCACCCGGACGTGCACGGCCTCCTGCCCGGCGGCCACGGAGTTCTTGGTCGCGATGAGGTACGCGAACACCGCACCGGTGCCGACGACGGCGAGGACGATCGCGATCAGGATGCCAACGATGCGGCGCGTCATTGTCTGCGTTTCCTATCTCTGCCTGCGGTCAGCCGACCGTCTTGACCATGACCGCGCCGAGGCCGGTCGCCGAGTTGAACTGGCCGTTCCACGCCGACATCGGCGTGACGCCACGAGTGAAGTAGCCGAGGACGCACCAGTCCGTCCCCAGGCACTGGGTGCCGGTCAGCCACGATGGGGCGGAGCCCACGTTTTTGATGTTGTAGCCGGTGATGACGAAGGCGGCGACGCCCTTCAGGACGTATCGGCCGCCGCTGCGGCCGACGCGCTGCCCGTCGTAGATGCCCACGGCGACCGGGATGCGGTTGGCGACGGCGTAGCTCAAGACGCTCGCGCATCCGCCGGGTGTGGTGTTACGCAGCGTTCGGACCGAGCTGACCGAGCTCTGACAGCCCGTCGCCGCCGACGGTCGCAGCCAGCTCGCCTCGCCGTCGGCGTCCCACCAGTCGCCCCGGCCGGTGTAGCAGGAAGGCGTCCCGCTGCCGCTCCCGCCGCCGGAGCCGGAGGTGTTGAAGCTGAACTTCGCCTCGAACGACGTGCTGGGCAGCGTCGGCGGGGCCTGGCCGTAGCGCGTGCTGGAGCTGGTGGCCTGGTTGTAGCGGCGCTCGCACACGGTCATCGCCAGCCCGGTCATGGGCGCACCCCAGGCGACCCGGGAACACGCGCCGACCGTGGTGCCGGCGCTGGAGCCGGCGACCGCCCGGGCGAACGTCGGCGACAGCACGTACCGGTCGGAGTCGTTCGTCAGCGTCCGGGTGTGCACCTCGGCATAGCCGAGGGTGTTCGGCGGCAGCGACCGGCCCTGGCAGGCGGTCAGATTGTCGGGGTAGCCGCCCCGGCAGCGCGGCAACAGGCTTCTACCAGTGCGTACGTCCGTGCTGCCGCAGATCTCCTGAACGTCGGTGAGCCGGTCCTTGGCGTTGCCGTTGGCGTACTTGGTCTCGGCGGCGCTCGGATCGGTGCACTCGGTGGGCCGGCGGGCCGCGCAGTCGATCGCCACCGCGAGCGCGACCGCGTCCGCCCCGGACTGGAGCTCCTCGCGTTCGGCGTACAGCTGGCCGACGTCGACGGCGAGTGCGGCCCCGGCGAGCAGCACTCCGGTCGCGGTGAGCAGAGCGACGAGGACCGCCACCCCGCCCTCGTCGCGACGCAGGCGGCGGCGGAGCCGTGTACGCACGCTCGTCAGGCGCGGCATGGCATGACGCCCTTGCCGGTGACCGTCACGCCGTCGGTGAAAGGTCCGCCGAAGAGGGCGGCGATGCTGCCGACCGGGGTGATCCAGTCGAAGTCCAGTTCGGTGTGGACGGTGGCGTCCTCTTCATCGGTGTAGGGCGGATCGCAGTAGGTGCTCGGCGACACGACCCGGATCCGGGAGTCGACCTCGCGGGCGCGATTCGAGGCGGCGGCGGAGCGGACGGTGCTGGGTCCGGCGACGGCCGCCGCCCGGGCGCCCTCGCGGGCCGCCTCGGTCGCCTTGATCTGAGCGTGGACGAGCCGGCCGAAGTCGACGGTGGCGAAGACGATCAGCAGGAGCAGCGGCACCACGATGGCGAACTCCACCGCCGAGGCACCGCGATCCGCCCGCCACCGGCTCACGGGAAGACGCCCTCCGCGGTCGTGAACAACCCGATGATCGATTGTCCGAAGGCGGCGACCGCCCCGACGATCACTGCCGCGACCAGGGCCATGAACAGTGCGTACTCCACTGCGGTGGCGCCGCGGTCCGCCACCCGGCGGCGTGCGGCGATCCCGGCCAGGACGCACCGTGCCATGAACTGTGTTCTCATGCTCGACTTTCTGCTCAGCCCCCACCGATCCGCCCCCCGGTTCTGGCTACGCCCGACATGGTCGTGCGGGGCGCCCCACGCCCCGCACGGTCCGTCAAGCCGGGCTTACGGCGTTCCACCCTTGATGTCGTCGGCGATGCCGTTCAGCGTGTCCCGGATCGTGTCGCCGAGCGTCGTCACGGCGACGACGATGACGGCGGCGATCAGCGCGACGATGAGGCCGTATTCGACGGCCGTCGCACCCTCGTCCCGGGTCAGCCACAGTGCGCGGGCCTTCGAGTAGAGCTTGAGCATGTGCGGGAGCACCCCCTAGGAGGTCCGGCGAGAAGGGCTGACCGGACATTGTGGAGACATCATCGGCACTGCGCCGACTGTCACGGAGCTTGCGCTTCCGGCTCCGCGCCGTCAGTCAGGCGACCCGTTACCCGCCGACTCCGCACAGTGGGGCGTACTGGCGGAACGGCTGACCCCGGATCAACCATTGATGCCAGCCAATCAGGTGAGTAAACGTTTGCAGTGCCGCCGAATATCGGCATCAAAGCGGGCAAATAAGACAGCCCGCGAGGGGACTGAGAGCAGGCTGAGCGACCGAGTCGACTTCGCGACACCGCTCCCGCGAACGGCGTAAATCCGTTGCCGCTATTGGTGAGCGGCGAGCACCACGGCGGCGAGCCAGCCCAGCAGAAGGGCCGGGCCGAACGGCGATCGGGCCTTGCGGCCGCGCCGAATGAGGGCCACCACGGCGAACGGAGCGTTCACCAGGAACGGCAGGATCGCCCCGAAGACCACCGCGGGCCAGCCCAGGTAGCCGAGCACCAACCCCAGTACGCCCGCCAGCTTGACGTCGCCGAGTCCCATCGGAGCGCCGGGCAACACCGCGAACACCAGGTACGCCAGCAGCAGCGCGAGGCCGCCGAGCCAGCCCCGGGCGTACTCGGGCCAGGTGCCCGTGGCCACGGCGTGCAGGGTGAGCAGAACGGCGGTGCCGACGAACGTCACGAGCATGAGGGGATCGGGCAGCCGCTGCACCTTCAGGTCCACCACGGACATCAGTACGCCCATCGCCGCCACGAAGAGGCAGGCGAGCAGCAGGAACGACACCGGAAGCGCCCAGGCGAGCAGGGCGAAGGCGGCCGCGCCCGCCAACGCCGTCCACACCGGATGGACGGCCGATGCCGTGCCGCAGCCGGCGCACCGATGCTTCAGGCGTACCCAACTGGTGATGCCGGACCCGCAGCCGGCGCAGGCGGTGCGGGACGGCTCGCCCCACGGCACGCTGAACCGGTACGCGGGCCAGGCGGTGAGCAGACCGCCGACGCCGCCGGCGAGACCGCTCAGCGCGACCGAGGTGGAGGACACGGCGGCACGATACTGTCTGCGCGACGGCGTGCCTAGTGAGGAGGAAGGGCCGTGAACGGACCGAACCGGCCGCTGATGATCGTGGCGGGGGTGCTCGCGGTGCTGGGAGCGGCTGCGCTCACGGTCGTGGCGCTGACGCCGGACGGCCAGCCCACCCCGCCGATCGGCGTCACCGGTACGCACGCCGTCACCGCCGGCGCGGTCGGCGCCCGATTCGCCCGCGCTGGGGACTGCCTCATCAACGACGGCACCGAGGCCGAGCCCGTCCTGCGCCTGGTGAGCTGCGCCGCCGGGGCGTATGCCGTCCTCGCCCGCTTCGAGGGCGTGACCGATGCCGACAAGGTGTGCGCCCAGATCGAGGGTTACGAATACAACTACTCCTACGACAGCCCGCTCGACACCGAGCTGGACTTCGTCCTCTGCCTCAAACCGGTCTGACCCCGAAGCCCACCAGACCCCGAAGCCGCCGGAGCGCCGCAGCAAGGTCGAGGCCAGGCCGCCGTTAGTCGAGCGCGAATGCCCGAATTGGGGCAAGATAACCCCATGGCACCCGTACGCGGTATCGCCCGAGCCCTGCTGGGCGGAGTCTTCATCTTCTCCGGCGCGAAGGCAGTCCTGCGGCCGGAGCGTCTCGTGCAGCGGGCGCGTCCGGTGACCGATCGGGTGACGCCTCTGCTCAACAAGGTCGACGAGCGCATCCCTGCCAATGCGGAGACGCTCATCCGGGTCAACGGCGCCGCACAGGTGACCGGCGGCCTCCTGCTGGCCTCGGGCGCCGCCCCACGGCCGGCCGCGGCGCTGCTCGCCGGGACGCTGATCCCGACGACGGTCGCCGGCCATCCGTTCTGGGCGGCCCAGACCAAGGCCCAGTACGACACCGACATCGTGCAGTTCGCCAAGAACCTGGCGATCTTCGGCGGCCTGCTGCTGGCCGCGGTCGACACCGCCGGCTCGCCGAGCGTTGGCTGGCGAGTCCGGCACTATCTGGACAGCCGCACGTCCGACGACTGAGGGGCCCCGACAAGGCCGCCATAACCATCGATGAGTGGCGGGAATCACCTTATCCGGCCAGGCCCCGTTAACCAGCTAGAAATGTCGCTAAACGGCGTGGGATCGGACACAGGCTGATAACGCGGGAGGTACGGGAGTGGCTCGGGGTTTTAGGCTGCTCTACGGACCTGGGAAGAACGTGCCATCACCGGACGGGAGAGCCGCCGCCATGCCTGACGGCCTGCGCGACCGCCTCCGCCTGTTCCAGGGCCACCGGAGCTTGATCCCGGACCGCCGGAACCTTCCGGCGCGACACGTCACGGGGACGCTCGTCCGACTCGGCATCGTCGCCGCCGCCTTTGTCGCGGCCTGGTACGCGGTGCAGGAGTTCGGACGGCCGTATGTGTTCTTCGATCTGAAGATCTATCACGGCGCGGTGGCCTATTGGGCCAATGGCGGAAGCCTGTACGACTACCTCGACCCCGACGTGCCGCTCGGCTTCACGTATCCGCCGTTCGCGGCGCTCGTGATGCTGCCCATGGGCTATCTGCCCATGCTGGACGCGGCGTGGGTCAACGTAGGAGCAAGCCTGCTCGTTTTGACCGCGGTCATGGCCGCGCTGCTGGCCCCGATCGCCGAGCGCTGCGGCTGGAAACACCGCTGGTTCGCGGTGGCGCTGGCGGTACCGATCGCGGCCGCGCTAGAGCCGATGCGGGAGACCTTCGGCTACGGCCAGGTCAACATCCTGCTCTTCGGCCTGATCATGGCCGACCTGGTGGCGCTGCGCTGGATCAGCCGGCCGAAGGACACCGCCGGCCGGTCGATGCTGGTGCAGCGGTTCCTCAGCGGCAAGTGGGCCGGCGTCGGCATCGGGCTGGCCGCCGCGATCAAGCTGACCCCCGCGCTGTTCATCGTCTACCTGCTGATCAGCCGGCAGTGGCGGGCGGCGTGGACGGCGATCGGCACGCTCGTCGGCGTCACCGCCGTCGGCTTCCTGTTCGCCCGCACGGAGTCGGTGGCGTACTGGACGCGGGTCATCTTCGAGACGAACCGGGTCGGTCAGGCCGACCAGACCCCGAACGCGTCGCTGGCCGGCCTGCTGGCCCGGCTCTACGACCAGTTCACCGCGCCGTCGCTGCTGTGGATCACGTTCACGCTGGTGATCCTGGTCGTCGGGCTGTCGCGGGCGACGCACGCCCACGGCGAGGGCGACGAACTGACCGCGTTCACCCTGATCGGCCTGACCGCCAACGTGGTCAGCCCGATCTCCTGGACCCACCACCTGGTCTTCGTGATCCCGGCGATCATCGTGCTCGGCGACGCCGCGTTGCGCCGTCGGGCCGCGAGCCGGGGAATGAAACGCCGCAACGGGTTCGCGCCGTCCGGCCTGGCGGCGACGCGGCTCCGGGAACCCATCTGGTTCCCGACCATGGTCGGCTTCCGGCACGCGGCCGCGGCGATCGGGCTCTACGTGCTCTTCCTGGTCTCGCCGATCTGGCCCTACGAGCACCAGCTCCCGGCCGTCTCGCACTACGCCGACGGGCTGATCGGCGTACTGGCCGAGAACTCGTTCACCATCGCGCTGATCGTGCTGGTCGCGGCGCTGCCGTGGCGGCCCGGCGCGGAGCCGGTCTACCCAGGCGAAGCGCTCGCGGTACCGGCGGCCCGCCGGCCGGTCACGACCGCGTCTCGGCCGGCCCAGGTCGAACGGATACGCCAGGAGCCCGTTTCGGCGCATGTCGACGACCACGCCTGAGATCCGTCAGACGTGGCCCGATAGGCTCGGAACGTGGACAGCCAGCCGCAGTTGACGCACGTGGACGCCGCCGGGTCGGCGCGCATGGTCGACGTCTCCGCCAAGGAGATCTCGGTCCGGAGCGCCACCGCGGCGGGCCACGTGCGGACCACGCCGGAAGTGCTGGCCCTGCTGAGTCAGGGGGGTCTGCCGAAGGGTGACGCGCTCGGGGTGGCCCGGCTGGCCGGGATCATGGCCGCGAAGCGTACGCCTGACCTGGTCCCGTTGTGCCACCCGATCGCGATCCACGGCGTCGCCGTCGAGGTGACCCCGGCGGACGACCGCGTGGAGATCAGCGCGACCGTACGCACGGCCGATCGGACCGGCGTCGAGATGGAGGCGCTGACCTGTGTCGCCGTCGCCGGGCTGGCCCTCATCGACATGATCAAGGCGGTTGATCCCGGCGCCAGCATCGAGAACGTCCGCGTCCTGCGCAAGGAGGGCGGCAAGACCGGGCTGTGGAGCCGGGAGCGGCCGCTGGCCGGGGTGGCCGTGACCGTCGTCGTCGCCTCCACGCGCGCCGCCACCGGGGTGTACGCCGACCGCAGCGGCCCGATCCTCACCGACGGACTGCGTGAGCTCGGCGCGGAGGTGTCCGATCCGGTCGTCGTGGCCGACGGCGAGCCGCTGCGTGCCGCACTCGTCGAAGCCCTCGCGGCCCGACCGGAGGTGATCGTGACGAGCGGCGGCACCGGCATCTCGCCCACCGATCGCACCCCCGAGATCACCCGCGAGCTGATCGACCGGGAGATCCCCGGGCTGGCCCAAGCCGTCCGGGCCAATCCGGCCGTGCCGACGGCCGCCCTGTCGCGGGGGATCGCCGGCGTCGCCGGCCAGACCCTCGTCGTGAACCTGCCCGGTTCCACCGGCGGGGCCAAGGACGGCCTCGCGGTGCTCGGCCGGGTGCTGCGCCACGCCGTCGACCAGATCCAGGGAGGTGACCACGGGTGACCGCACTTCCCGTCGACTGGGCATCCGCCCGGCGTACCGTCTATGCCCGCGCCGCCGCCCGGTCGGCCGCGATCGCCGAGGTCGGCCTGGCCGACGCCGACGGACTGACGCTGGCCGAGCCGCTCGTCGCGCGTACCCCTTTGCCGGCCTTCACCACCGCGAGCGTCGACGGGTGGGTGCTGCGCGGCGACGGGCCCTGGCGGGTGGCCGGCCGCGTGCTCGCCGGCCAGCGCGCCCCGGAACTGGCCGTGGACGGCACCGCGATGGAGATCGCGACCGGCGCGATGGTGCCGGTCGGCGCGACCACGATCCTGCGCCTGGAGCACGGCGAGCTGCGGGACGACGTGGTGAGCGGGACCCCGAAGGCCGAGCCGGAGTGGCGCGTGCCCGGGGAGGAGTGCGCGCAGGACGACGAGCTGCTGCCCGCCGGTACGCCGATCACCCCGGGCGTGGTCGGGCTGGCCGCCAGCTGCGGCTACGACACGCTGCTGGCCCGGCGGGCGCCGCGTGCGGCGTTGCTGGTGTTCGGCGACGAACTGCTCGACGCTGGTCTGCCCGGCGACGGCCGCGTACGCGACGCGCTGGGCCCCTCGCTGCCCGCCGCGCTGCGGCGGCTCGGCGCCCACATCGACGGGTTCACCCGGGTGCCTGACACGTTGGAGGCGCATGTGGACGGTCTGCGCCGTGCGGTCGACGCCGGCAACGACCTGATCTGCACGACCGGTGGGACGATGCACGGCCCGGTCGACTACCTGCACGGCGCGCTGCGCGAGCTGGGCGCCGAGTACGCCGTGAACACCGTCGCGGTCCGCCCCGGCTTCCCGATGCTGATCGCGCAGCTGCCCGGCGGCCAGTTCGTCGCCGGCCTGCCCGGGAATCCGCAGTCGGCCCTGGTCGCGTTGGTGTCGCTGGTAGTGCCGCTGCTCGCCGGGCTGACCGGGCGGCCGTTTCCGACCCCGGCCCAGGCGGTACTCGCCGAGGGCATCCCGGGGCGCGGCGACTTCACCCACCTCGCCCTGGTACGCCAGGACTATCCGGGCGGACCGGCGCATCCCGTGTCTCATGTGGGCTCGGCGATGCTCCGCGGGTTGGCACAGTCCGCAGGTTTCGCCGTCGTGCCGCCCGGGGAAACCGGCAACCGTGGCGACCAGGTCGAGCTGGTGGAGCTGCCGTGATCAGGCTCATCGCCGTGAGCGACAGCCCGTTGAGCATCGCCGAGCACGAGGCGGCGGTCGCCGATCCGCGGGCGGGCGCTGTCGTGTCCTTCGTCGGCGTCGTCCGCGATCACGACGATGGCAGGGCCGTGGTTCGACTCGATTACGAGGGCCATCCGTCCGCTGAGGACGTGCTGCGCGAGGTCGCCGCGGAGATCGCCGCGGACCCCGATGTCATCGCCGTCGCGGTGTCGCATCGGATCGGTCCGCTGGAGATCGGGGACGTGGCTCTGGCCGCCGCCGTGTCCACCGCGCATCGAGCGGCCGCCTTCGCGGCGTGTGCCCGCCTGGTGGACAGGGTCAAGGAGACGCTTCCTATCTGGAAGCACCAGGTCTTCCTCGACGGTTCGGACGAGTGGGTCAACTGTCCGTAGGTCAACCGTCGGGTCACTACTCTGCGTCATTAAGGTCAGGCGTGTTGAGCGTACCGAGGTGCGCGTTGCACGATGAAAGATGCACAGCGCGTGATGATCGACTCACATATGGTGATATTTCGGACTATCCCTGTCTAATTTGGCCTTCACCCCTTTTCCCGAGAACTGCCGGAGAATACAGTCGCTTCAACAGCAAGACAAGAGCGACGCGAAGTAGCAGTTACTCATAGCGGAGGTGAACCCGATGTTCCGGACCAAGAAGAACATGCGCGGCTTCGACTGGGGCTGATCCCTGGTTTTCAGTACGCTGGCCTCACCCTTCCGCATCCGGATTCGGAGACCAGCGTGACGCCCACCCCGACTCGTGAGACCGACTGGCGGCTTAGGCCGATCGTCGGTCTCCTGTCGTTTCTGGCGGCAATCAGCGTCTTCACCGCGGCGCTGCACCTCAGCCCGGTCACCCCGTCCGCCTGGCTGACCCTGGTGACCCTGATTGTCCTTATCGGACTGTCGAACCTGCTGACGCTGCGCATTCGCTCCAACTTCTTCGTCCACTGGACCGACGCCGCCACCCTGGTGGCCGCCGTCGCCCTCCCGGTTCCCTGGCTCGTCGTCCTGGTGGCCGGAACCGTGACACTGGCGAAGATCATTCAGCGCCGGGAGCCGATCAAGGCGATCTTCGCCGTCGCCAAGGAGACGTTGGTGGCCACGACGGCCGGCCTGATCCTCTCCTCGGCCGACATCGAGACGCTCACCACCACGAGCCAGCTCGGCAACTTCCCGCCGATCCAGACGGTGGCGCTGGCCTTCCTGGCGATGATCGTGATCGACGACCTGGTGTCGGTGCCGGTCATCGCGATCTCCATGGGGACGCCGGTGCTCCGGATGTACCGGGAGAGCCTCAAGCGGCACCTGTCGCTGTCCGTCGTCCGGTTCGGCATCGCCCTCGCCGCGCTCGTCCTGCTGCTCTGGGACTCGCGGCTGCTCATCGCCATCCCGCCGCTCGTGCTCAGCCTGCACGTCATGCAC
Source organism: Hamadaea flava (assembly GCF_024172085.1). NCBI lineage: Bacteria > Bacillati > Actinomycetota > Actinomycetes > Micromonosporales > Micromonosporaceae > Hamadaea > Hamadaea flava. The sequence continues at coordinate 4,778,769 of NZ_JAMZDZ010000001.1, forward strand.
ATGAACCGGCTGCGTCAAGAGGCCGAGCGGGAGGCCTGGCAGCGGCTGGCTCGCGCGACCGACGCGCTGAACGAGGTCGACCTCGACAAGGTCCTGCACGCCGCCATCGACACCGGCGTGAACATGTTCGGCGCGGCCTGGGTCGAGGTGGACTTCCGGGCACCCGCCGAGCCAGGGCAGACGGCCGGCGTACGGCACATCTTCGGGGACCGGTCCGGCCTGCTCACACAGCGGCCCGACGTCGAGGACTCGGAAGGCGAGCCGACCGTGGTGGCGCTGGAGGGTCAGCGGGACACCGAGGACGTCGGCGAACTCCGGCTGTACTTCGGCCGTCCGACGATCCTCCCCGAACGCGAGGGCTTCCTGCTGCGTACGTTCGCTGCGGCGCTCGCCACCGCGATCCGCAACGCTTCGGCGTACGGGCTGCTCATCAACGTGGCCGACCAGCACGCGCACGAGGCTCAGCACGACCCGCTGACCGGGCTGGCCAACCGCCGATGCCTGGTGGACGAGGGCAAAGCGGCCCTGGAACACCGCCCCACCACGGGGGCGATCGCGCTGCTGACCCTGGACATGGTGCAGTTCAAGGAGATCAACGACGGCCTCGGCTACAAGGCCGGCGACGATGTCCTGGTCGAGATCGGCCGCCGGATGCTCGCCACGGCGGGCACGGACGCCACGGTGGCCCGGCAGGACGGCGACGAGTTCGCGGTGCTCTTCACCGCGCTGCCCACCCCGGCGCTCGCGATGCACCGATCACGGGACATCCTGCAGAAGGTCGCCGAGGAGTACGAAGTGGACGGCGTACCGATCACGCTGGTCCCGCGGGCCGGGCTCGCGGTCGCCCCCGCCGACGGCGACATGACCGAGTTGTTGCGCCGAGCCAGCCTGGCCCTCACCGAGGCCAAGCGCACCGGCCAGCGCATCGTGCCGTACTCGCGCAGCCTCGACATCACCGACCTGGACCGGCTCGAACTCGGCGGCCAGATCTCCCGCGCCGTCGCCGCCAGCGAGTTCACCCTGGAGTTCCAGCCCATCGTCGACCTCGCGACCGGCGAGATCGTCTCGGCCGAGGCGCTGGCCCGGTGGCACCACCCCGACCGGGGCAACCTCGATCCCCGCCGGTTCCTCGACGCCGTGGAGCGGTCCGGGCAGCTGACCGCGTTCACCGAGGCCATCCTCGACCAGGCTCTGCAAGCGGCCGGAACCTGGGCCGCCGCAGGCCATCCGATTCCCGTCGCGGTCAACATCTCCCCGCGCAGCCTGCTCGACCGCCGGTTCCCCGCCCTGGTGGAGCAATTGCTCGACGAGCGCGGGATGAAGTCGGAATCACTGGTGCTGGAACTGACTGAATCGCTCACGCTCTCCTCGATGGAGATCGTCGACCAGGTGCTCGCCGGGCTCGGCCGGCTCGGCGTCGCCATCGCGCTGGACGACTTCGGCACCGGGTTCTCCTCGCTGAGCGCACTGGCTCGGGTACCGGTGCGGGAGCTCAAGATCGACCGAAGCTTCGTCACCGACATGGACGCCTCGGCCGAGGCGATGGCGGTGGTCCGGTCGACCATCGAACTCGGCCGCGCGCTCGGGCTGGCCGTGGTCGCCGAGGGCATCGAACGGGTCGACCAGCGCCAGACCCTCTGGAACCTCGGCTGCGGCCTCGGCCAGGGGCATCTGTTCGCGCGACCGTTGTCGCAGCAGCGTTTCCTCGCCTCGCTGGGCAAGGGAGCCTTCGGCGACATGATCGAAGGCCGCCCGGCCCCGGTCGTCCGGCTCCCTCGGCCGGGTGACCATTTCGGGCTGCGACGGCGGCCCCGGTCGAGCAACGAGTAGGCGAGTTTACCGGCCCAAAGTCCGAGATGTACTAAGTCGGCGATTCGCCCGAATTCGAGGGAATTTCCGGTCAGACTTCGGATGTGTTCGTTCGGCGGATCAGCATCCGCGTGCTCAGCATCGGGCGCCCCGTCGATGTGGCGGCGTACGCGCTCGCCGCGCTCTTCTGCGCGTACACGTGGCACTGGTCGGCCCTGGCCCCACACCGGGCGTGGGCGGTCGTCGCGATCTGGGGCTACCTGGCCGCCGCGAGCATCGCTCTCCTCCTGCCCGGTCGGCTCGCCCGGACCTGGCTGGCCGCGGCGGCCTGGGCCGCGACCGCCCTGCTCCCGCTGATCCTCCAAGCCCGCGAGCGGGCCGCCGGACGGCTGGACCGAGCCCAGGAAGAAGTCCTGGTCATCGAGGCGGCCGGAGCCCGGATGCTCCACACTGGAACGCCCTATCTCGACCGCGACGCGATCGCCGCCGTCCCCAGCCCGCTGCGGCTGCTCGACTACCTGCCCTACCAGCCCGGCATGGCGATCGCCGGACTGCCCCGCGCCCTCGGCGGCATCGCCTGGTGGACCGACGCCCGGATCGTCATGGCCCTGCTCAGCAGCGCGGCCGTGGTAGCCGCCTGGCTGCTGCTCGACCGGGCGGGCATCACCCGCTTCGGATCCGAGGCCCCCCTGCGAGCGCTGCAAGCGGTCACGATCCTTCCGCTCGCCACCCTCACCCTGGTCACCGGCGGAGACGACGTCCCCGTCCTCGCCCTGTCACTGCTCGCCTGCGCGCTGGCTTCCCGCAACCGCTGGACCGCCGCCGGACTGGCGATCGGCTGCGCAGGCGCCCTCAAACTCACCGCCTGGCCGGTCGCCATCGTGCTCGGCCTCGTCGCCCTGGTCCGCCATCGCCGATCCCTCGCCCGGTACGCACTCGGCGCCGCCGGCATACCGGTGCTGGTCCTGGTGCCGACCGTGCTCATCAACGGCCGCGCCGTCGTGGAGAACGTCATCCGATTCCCGCTCGGCCACGGCCTGGTACGCAGCCCGGCAGCCTCCCCGCTACCCGGTCACCTGCTGACGGCGTACCTGCCGGACGGGCGCCAGATCGCCGTCGGACTGCTCCTCGGCGTGGCCACCGTGATCGCGATCTCACTGATCCGGCAGCCCCCGGTCAGCGTCCCGAGAGCAGCGCTCATCAGCGCGACCGGACTCCTACTGGCGATCCTGCTACTTCCCGCGACCCGCTTCGGCTACCTGCTCTATCCGGTCGCCCTAGCGGCCTGGGCGCCGGTGCTCAGCTCACCGCCATATCGACGAAACGCGACATATGCAGCTGCGCCGCGACCGTGACCGTGTCGGTCGGACCATTACGGTGCTTGGCCACGATGAAGTCAGCCTCACCCGCGCGCGGCGATTCCTTGTCGTAATAGTCGTCGCGATGCAACAAGATGACGACGTCGGCGTCCTGCTCGATCGAGCCGGACTCACGCAGGTCGGACAACTGCGGGCGCTTGTCGGTCCGCTGCTCGGGACCACGGTTCAGCTGACTGACCGCGATCACCGGGCACTCGACCTCCTTGGCCAGCAGCTTCAAGCCTCGCGAAAGGTCGGCGACCTCCTGCTGACGGCTCTCCACCCGCTTCGGTGACGTCATCAGCTGGAGGTAGTCGACCACGATCAACTTCAGATCGTTCCGCTGCTTGAGCCGCCGCGCCTTCGCCCGGATCTCCATGAGGTTCATGTTGGGCGTGTCGTCGACGAAGATCGGCGCTTCGCTGATCTCACCCATGCGTCTGGCCAGCTTCGTCCAGTCGTCGTCGGACAACTGCCCGGACCGCAGGACGTGCATCGGTACGCGAGCCTCGGCGCTGAGCAGACGGGTGACGATCTCGACCTTGGACATTTCCAGCGAGAAGATGGCGCTGGCCATGTTGTGCCGGATGGCGGCGTTGCGAGCGAAGTCCATTCCCGCAGTCGATTTGCCCAAACCGGGCCTTCCGGCCACGATGATCAACTGGCCGGCGTGGAGTCCGTTGAGCAGCCGGTCCAGGTCGGAGAAGCCGGTCGGCACACCCGACATGACGCCGCCCTGGGCGCCGACCGCCTCGATCTCGTCGAGCGTGGGTTGCAGCAGGTCGCCGAGGATGGAGAAGTCTTCGCTGACGCGCCGTTCGGTGACGTCGTAGATGGCCTGCTGGGCCAGGTCGACGATGTCGTCGACGTCGCGCCCGCCGCCGCCGTTGGTGCCGTAGCCCAGCTGCACGATCTTGGTGCCCGCCTCCACCAGCCGCCGGAGGATGGCGCGCTCGCTGACGATGCGGGCGTAGTACGCTGCGTTGGCCGCGGTGGGCACCGAGTTGAGCAGGGTGTGCAGGTAGGGCGCGCCGCCGACGCGGCTCAGCTCGCCCGCGCCGTCGAGGGCGGCCGCGACGGTGACGGCGTCGGCGGGTTCGCCTCGGCCGAACAGGTCGACGACGGCTTCGAAGATGGTGGCGTGGGCCGGCCGGTAGAAGTCACTCGACCGGAGGATCTCGACGACGTCGGCGATGGCGTCCTTGCTGAGGAGCATGCCGCCGATGACGCTCTGCTCCGCCGCGACGTCTTGTGGGGGAGTCCGTTCGTAGGCGGGGGGACCGTCGGCCGACGGCTGCCCGGAGACCGGGAACCGCGCCTGGTCGCGCACCTCGCCGACGGACACCGCACCCCACCCCAAGCACGCTCGATCGTCCCCACCGAACCCCAGGGATACCACCGGGGTCCGACAACTGTGCCGGACGGTTCCCAGGGTGATATCGAGGCCGGAGGCTTGACGTTACGAAGCCTGGCCCGGATTCTCAAACACCCCGGTGGACAGACCTGCGGACAACCTGTGGACAACTTGCCTCTGCCTGTGGGTAACCCTGTGCACAGCCTGTGGATAACACGCGGACTGTTGTCCACAGAGTTGCTCTGAGCTGCGCAGACGTAAATCACAGGCTGTGCGCGAAAGAAATTTCGTTCGGCGTGTCGATCTTGGCAGGCCAGGTCCGCCGTGGACGTCGGAGACGGCCCGCCGGTTCCCGCCCTCCGGTCACGGGCTCGGCTCGAATCGGTCACCAAGGTTCACGGTCCGATTTCGGTCAGGCAACGGTGGGAGCGCACCCGGTGCTGGGCCGGTCGGATCGGCAACTGAATGTTCTAGGTCAGGAGAAATCATGACGAAGCTCATGACCCGATCGACCGGAGCGGCCTTCCTGGTGGTGCTGCTGGCGCTCGCCGGGTGCAGTGCCGGTGACAAGAGCAGCTCGTCGGACCAGCCGCAGATCGGTGGCGGTCAGGGGCCCGGGGTGTCCATCCCCGGCGGCGAGACGTCCGTGGACGAGCAGGCTCAGTCGACCTTCGCGCTCGACGTGGACACCGCCTCGTACGCGTACTCGGTGCGCCAGTTGCAGGACGGGCGCTGGCCGGACCGGTCGACGGTGCGGCCGGAGGAGTTCGTCAACTCGTTCGACATGGACTATGGACAGCCGAAGGGCGACGGGTTCGCGTTGCACGTCGACGGGGCGGGGATGCCGTCCACCCACCGATCGCAGTACAGCGACCGGCTCCGGCTCCTGCGGGTCGGGTTGCAGACGCGAGCGGACGATTCGGAGACGCGGCCGGACGTGGCGCTGACCTTCGTGATCGACGTCTCGGGTTCGATGGCCGACACCGATCGGCTCGACCTGGTGCAGGACGCGTTGCACTATCTCGTACGCCAACTGCGCCGGACCGACTCGGTCGCGCTGGTGACGTTCAACGAGCGGGCGAAGATCGTGCTGCCGATGACCCGGCTGTCGCAGGTGGAGGATCTCGATCGGGCGATCGACTCGCTCGCCGCCGGTGGCTCCACCAACTTGGAGTCTGGGCTGGTCACCGGGTACCAGGTGGCTCGGGACGGGTTCCGTCAGGGCTCCTCGAACCGGGTGATCCTGCTGTCCGACGGGCTGGCCAATGTGGGCAACACCGAGTCGTCGCCGATCCTGCGCCGGGTGAAGGCCGAGGCCGACAAGGAGATCTCGCTGCTCGGCGTCGGCGTGGGCAGCAGCTACGGCGACGAGCTGATGGAGAAGCTGGCCGACCAGGGCGACGGGTTCGCCGTCTACGTGGCCGACCGCGAGCAGGCTCGGGATGTCTTCGTGCACCGGTTGCCGGCGAACCTGTCGGTCCGTGCACTGGACGCCAAGGCGCAGGTGACCTTCGACGAGTCGGTCGTCGAGGCGTACCGGCTCGTGGGGTATGACGATCGGCTGCTGAGCGCTTCCGCCTTCCGCGACGATCGCGTCGACGGCGGCGAGGTCGGGCCCGGCCACGCTGTCACGGCGCTCTACATCGTGCGGCTGCGGCCGGAGGTCCGGTCGTCGGCCAAGGTCGCCGACGTCCGCGTACGCTGGCAGGACCCCACGTCGCGGGCGGCCTCCGAGGCGTACGAGTCGGTGGTGGTGAACGATCTCACGGGCGGTTTCCGGTCGGCGGACCCGCACCTGCGCCTGGCCTATGCCGCGGCCTTCTTCGCCGAGGCGCTCAAGTCGTCGTCGTACGCCGCCGAGGTGCAGCTGGACCAGCTGGGGCAGATCGCGGCCGACGCCGGGGAGCAGTTGCGCGACCCGAAGGTCGCCGAGCTGACGCAGGCGATCCGGACGGCGGGCCGGCTGCGCGGCTGACCGTACGCGAAAGGGCCGGCGCGAAGCTCGCGCCGGCCCTTTCGGGTGCCTTACTTGGCGGCCGGAACCACGTTCACGGAGAACTTGGCGACGACCTCGGGGTGCAGCTTGACCTGCACGTTGTACGCCCCGAGCGACTTGATGACGCTCGGCAGCTCCACCCGGCGGCGGTCGAGGCTGGGGCCGCCCGCGGCCTTGACCGCGACGACGACCTCACCAGCGGTGACCGAGCCGAACAGGCGGCCGCCGTCGCCGGCGCGCGCGCCGAGCTTGACGGACAGCCCTTCGAGCTGGGCCTTGATCTCCTTGGCGTGGTCCAGGTCCCGGATCTCCCGGGCGTCGCGCGCCCGCTTGATCGTCGCGACCTGCTTCTCGGCGCCCTTGGTGTGCGAGATCGCGAGGCCCTGCGGCAGCAGGTAGTTACGGCCGTAGCCGTCCTTGACCTCGACGATGTCGCCCGGCGTGCCGAGACCCGGCACCTCCTGAGTCAGAATGATCTTCATAGGGGTGCCTCCTCTCAGCGTCCGGTGCTCGTGTACGGCAGGAGCGCCATCTCACGGGCGTTCTTGACCGCACGGGCGATCTGACGTTGCTGCTGGGTGGTCACACCCGTCACCCGGCGGGCGCGGATCTTGCCGCGGTCCGAGATGAACTTGCGCAGCAGCGCGGTGTCCTTGTAGTCGATGTAGGTGACCCCCTCCTTCTCGAGCGGGTTCACCTTCTTCTTCGGCTTGCGAAGAGCGGCAGCCTTAGCCATTGCTCAGTGCTCCAGTGATCTTTAGAAAGGTGGCTCGTCGTCGAAGTTGCCACCCGAACCGCCGCCTGCGGGAGCCGCCGTGGCCCACGGGTCGTCGGCGAAACCGCCGCCGCCACCGCTGTTGCCACCGCCGCCGCCACCGCCGAAGCCGCCACCACCGCCGCCACCGTTGGACCGCGACATCTTCTGGACCTTCGCCGTCGCGTAGCGCAGCGAGGGACCGATCTCGTCGACTTCCAGCTCGATGACGGTGCGCTTCTCGCCCTCACGCGTCTCGTACGACCGCTGACGCAGCCGGCCGGACACGATGACGCGGCTGCCCCGCTGCAGCGACTCGGCGACGTTCTCCGCCACCTGCCGCCACACCGAGCAGTTCAGGAACAGCGGCTCGCCGTCCTTCCACTCACCGGAAGCCCGGTCGAGCGTCCGCGGCGTCGAGGCGACGCTGAACTTGGCGACCGCAGCGCCAGACGGGGTGAAGCGCAACTCTGGGTCATTGGTGAGGTTACCGATGACCGTGATGGTGGTTTCTCCAGCCATGACCTACTCCTCAGGCATTCGCTAGTTCTGACGCACAGGTTGTCACAGCCGTACGACAGCTGCGCGAAAGCGGGTCGGGCGTGCCTTGTGCTCGCGCGTCAGCGAACTTCCGGCCGGATGACCTTGGTACGCAGCACGGACTCGTTGAGTCGCAGCTGACGGTCCAGTTCGGCCACGGCCGCAGGCTCAGCCTGCAGGTCGATGACGGCGTAGATGCCTTCGGCCTTCTTGTCGATCTCGAACGACAGGCGCCGTCGGCCCCAGACGTCGAGCTTCTCCACCGAACCACCCGACGTCCGGATCACGTTGAGGTACGTGTCGAGCGACGGGGCGACGGTGCGCTCCTCGAGAGACGGGTCGAGGATCACCATGATCTCGTAATGACGCAAGACTGCTCACCTCCTCTGGGCTAGCGGCCACGGTCCTTCCGTGGCAGGAGGTCGTGCGTCGTTCAGACGGACGCCGTGGGTGCCTTCACCCACGGCGGGCCCGCAAGAACCTGACCAGGATACCGGGTAGGGGCATCAGGGCCAAAAAGAGCCGCGAGGCGCACTCTCATCCAGTTCTGCTGGGTGGGACCTGGGGAGGAACGACCACACCGACGAGGTTGGATGAAAGGCGCCTCGCGGAGCCTGTTATAACCACATCATACGCCGTGGTTTGCGTCTTAGGCGAACTCAGTCCGAGTTGCGCGCTGGCTAACAATAGCGCGGATTGCCCCAACCGTGACGCCTACGACACACACTGTAGCAATAATGGCAAGAAGTCCGATTGGCCCCTTGTCCCTCGGCGTGTCGTTCGCGAGATCGGTCATCCCGATCACCGACTCGCCACTGGGCGTGACCACGGTCGAACCTGGTTCCAAGCTATCTCCGGCGGCCGCGACGCTGCCACTCGGATCCGGCTCCAACGGGAACAACGGCGCTTCCTCGGACGAGGATGCGCCCGCCGAGGGGACAGTCGTCCCCGAGGGCTTCGGCTTCGGCGTACGCGTCTTGACGACCCGAGGCGCCCCGGTGGAGTTGCCGCCGGAACTCGGCGACGACGCGTTGACGTTCACCGTGACGGGTTCGTATGACCCGTTCCCTCCCAGGTTGAGTAGGCAGTCGGGGACCATCGCGATGGCCACCGGCCCCTTGTGGAACTGAACCTCGACGGCTTGGCCGTCGCTGATCGGGCCGCCGTTCTCCCCATCGATCTGGAGGGTGGCGCCCTGCCCGAGGTTGTTGACGAAGACGACCTTCTGCTCGGACTTGATCGTCACGGCGGGGCGGTCGGGTTTCGAACCGCACAACAGCAGGCCGAGCCCGCCCCCGTCGAATTCGACCTGCGTACCGGCCTCAGGCTCGGCGAATGCGGGCTGGGCGGCCAGCGGCACTCCCAGCAGCGCACCGAGACTGACTCCGGCCAGCGCCCGGCAAACGGACATCTTCATACGAACTCCCAGACGGTGTGCCCCCGCGGGGGTGCGACGGGCGGACGGCGCCCCTTGGAGGGCGGTCGACGGACAGTTACCCGGTCGCATGGACTTCGGAGGAATCCGGTGGGTCCAACGGATGAGTGCAAGGACGGTGACGCGTGCATGTCCGGTCTTCGTCAGGCCGAGGGACTACGCTCTCCGGCATGTGTATCGGTGCCCATGTCGATCCCGGCGACCCGTTGGCCGAGGCGCACGCCCGCGACGCCGCGGTCGTGCAGTTCTTCCTGGCCGACCCCCAGGGCTGGAAGGATCCGGCGCCGCGCGCCGACGCCGAGCAGATCAAAGCCTCGGACGTGCAGGTGTTCGTCCACGCGCCGTATGTCATCAATGTCGCCACGACGAACAACCGCATCCGCATCCCCAGCCGCAAGCTCCTCCTGAGCCACGCGAACGCGGCGGCCACGGTGGGCGCCAGCGGGCTGATCGTCCATGGTGGACACATGCTCAAGGACGACGACCTGTCCACGGGCTTCGACAACTGGCGCAAGACCTTCGCGTACGCGGCCGAACAGGGCGGTTTCGCCACCCAGGTGCTCATCGAGAACACCGCCAGCGGAGACAAGGCCTGTGCCCGGCGGTTCGACGCGCTCGCCCGGCTCTGGGACGCCGTCGGCGAGTTCGGCGTCGGGTTCTGCCTGGACACCTGCCACGCCCACGCCGGCGGCGAGGATCTGATCGACATCGTGGACCGGGTGATGGCCATCACCGGCCGGATCGACCTCATCCACGCCAACGGCTCCCGGGACGGATTCGACTCCGGTCGCGACCGCCACGACAACCTCCAGTCCGGGATGATCGATCCGAAACTCGTCGTGGCGGCCATCCGGGCGAGCGGGGCGCCCGCGGTGGTGGAGACGCCGGGCGGGGCCGAGGGCCAGTCCCGCGACATCGCGTACTTGCGGTCCGAGCTGGCCGACTAGGGAACGGTGCTACGAGGATGACGGAGCCGACCACGATGAGTGACCAGCCCGCCGACGACGCCCCGGCAACGACGGCGTCCGACCGACCAGCGGACGAAAAGCCCGACGATCCCGCGAAGGACACGCCGACCGAGGCGTCGCCAAAAGACGACACGGCCGACCCGTTCGGGAAGTTCGCCCCCGAAGCGGTCCGGCCACCCGGCAGGCTGCGCCGGATGGCCGGCGGCCTCGGCCGGGCGCTGATCCACGAATGGTCCCTGGCCGCGTTCTCCGCGCTGGTCATCGCGGCTGCCATGACCTGGCCCGCCCTGGAGTACCCGCTCTACACGATCCCCAAGGACATCTGGGACCCCACGCTCCAGGCCTGGCAGATGGCCTGGGCCGGGCACGCGGTCACCACCAACCCGCTCGGCATCTGGGACTCCAACTCCTTCCACCCCGAGGCCTACAGCTACGCGTTCTCCGACACGCTCCTCGGCTACTTCCCGGCCGGGCTCATCGGCACCGGACCGGGCGCGGCGCTGCTCCGCTACAACATCGTCTTCGTGCTCGCCTTCGCGCTCGCGTTCTTCGGCGCGTACGCCCTGGCGCGGCAGCTCGGGTCCCGCATCCCGGGCGCGGCCGTGGCCGGCGCCGCGTTCGCGTACGCGCCGTGGCGTTGGGAGCAGGCCGGTCACCTACACGTCCTGTCCTCCGGCGGCATCGTGCTCTGCCTGGCCATGCTGGCGCGCGGCCACGGCTATTCGTTCCGCCACGGCTACCGGCCGGAACTCCGCCGCCCCAGTTGGGCGCTGGCGGGCTGGCTCGTCGGCGCTTGGCAGATCAGCCTCGGGTTCGGCATCGGCCTGCCGTTCGCCTACGTGCTCGCCGGCATCGCGGTCGTCAGCGTCATCGCGTACGTGTCGGCGCGGCTGTTCTTCTGGAGCGAGCCCAAGCCGTTCGGCTGGAAGCTGCTGGGCGCGGACACCCTCGGCGGGCTCGTCTTCGCCGCGGTCGGCGTGCTGATGGCGATTCCCTACTTCAAGGTGCTCGACCTGCACCCGTACGCCGAGCGCTCGATCGAGGAAGTCAACTGGTACTCGCCGCCGATCATCGGCTTCTTCACCGCCCCGGAGACGGACGTGGTGTGGGGCGACGCCCACTCGGTCGCCCGGCAGACGATGTTCGGCCAGTGGGGGAGCGGCGAGAAGACGCTGCTGATCGGATTCGCCGTGTACGGCTTGGCGGCGGCTGGCCTGATCTACTCGACCTGGCGCTGGTGGCAGCGGGTTCTGCTCGCCTTGGGCGTGGTCGTCAGCGCTGGGCTGGCCATGGGCACTCAGTTCCTCGGCGGCAAGGTCTACGAGGTCCTCTACGACCACCTGCCCGGGTGGAGCGCCATCCGGACGCCGGGCCGCCTCGTCATCTGGACGACGTTGTTCATCGGGCTGCTAGCGGCCGGCGCGATCAGCGCCTTCGCCGACCGCGCCCGGGACCTGACCCGCGAGCGGGTGCCGGCCCGGCCGCACGTCGCCCTGACGCTGGCGATGTTCCTGCCGGTGCTGCTCGTCCTCGCCGAGGGCGTGCAGCGGATGGACTTCCCGACCGTGCCCCAGCGGCCGGCCGCGATGGCCAACTTGACGGGCCCGGCCATGATCCTGCCGAGCAACCAGCTCAACGACGAGAACGTGATGCTCTGGTCGACCGACGGCTTCGTGCAGATGGTCAACGGCGGTAGCGGTTTCACGCCACGGTCGCAGGACGAGATCCGCAAGCTCATGGAGAACTTCCCGGACCAGGCCAGCGTCGAGAAGTTGCGGTCGATCGGCGTACGGGACGTGCTGGTCCTCAAGCACCCGAGCTACGGCGACGTCCCGCCCAACGCGTTGACCGCCGACGGGCAGCAGTTCGGGATGACTCGCGAGGACTTCGACGACGGCGTCATCTTCCACCTGAACCAGTGAGTGTTCGGGGGCGAGGGGTTCGCACCCTCGCCCCCGAGTCTCAACCGCGACCGCGACGAGTGGGTTCGGTCGACGGGCAGAAGAAGATCCACTTGCACTTGCGCGGTTCCCGCAAGCCGGGCTCCTGCTTGGTCGGGTCGCCCACGCCGGCCTTGTCGGCGAAGCGCTGCTCGCTCATTCCCTTGCTGGCGGCGTTCATGAACTTCTCCCAGATGTTCCCGGGCAGTCCCGCGCCGCTGACGTCCTTGCCGGTCTTCTCGTAGACCGCCTGTTCCTTGCCGACGTTGCCGACCCAGACGGCCGCCGCGATCTGCTTGGTCGAGCCGACGAACCAGGCATGGCAGTTGTGCTTGGTCTGCTGGCACTGCCACGTGCCGGTCTTGCCGGTGACCGGGCGGCTGCCGCTGAGCGTGTGCCCGCCCGCGCCCGGGATCTTCTGCAGGACGTAGTTCACGTCGTCGGCGATGCCCTGGTCGATCGTCTGCTTCGGGCTGAGCTTCTCGCCGTTGACCGGGGTGAACTTGTCGGTGCCCGCGATCGGCCGCTCGACCTTCAGGACGAAGTGCGGCTTGTTGTACAGGCCGCGGTTGGCGAAGGTCGCGACGCCGCTGGCGTGGTCGATCACTGTGATCGGGTATTGCCCGAACCCGGCGTGGTAGTAGAACGGCGCGTTGTCGGTCTGCTTGAAGGTCTTGCTGGTCAGGTCGTACGCCTTGCCGTCGCCGGTGTTCCACATGGTGGTGATGCCGGCCGACTTGGCCATCGCGACGACCTTGTCCACGCCCATCAGCTTGGTGACCTTGTAGAACGGCACGTTGTACGAGTGCACCGTGGCCCATTCGAGGGTGCAGTAGTTACCGCAGGACTCGTCGACGTCCCGGCCGGCGTTCTCGATCTCGAAGTCGCCGTCCTTGAAGGCGGCCGGGTCGAAGTGCGAGTCGAGCGAGTAGCCGTCCTTGAGCGCGGCCGCCAAGGTGTACATCTTGAACGACGAACCGGCCGGGTGGCCGCCCGTGAGCTGGCCGTTCTCGAAGTTCTTGCCGGCGTAGTCGTGGCCGGTCGCGTCGTCGCCGCCGTAGTACGCCAGCACTCGGCCGGTCTTCGGCTCGATGGCCACGATCGCCGCCATCACGTTGGCCTTCTGACCGGTCATGAGCGACCCGGGCGCTCCGCGCCGCGCCGCACTCTCGGCAGCCGCCTGCGCCTTGGAGTCGATCGTGGTGGTGATCCGGTAGCCGCCCGTCTTCAGATCGGTGATGTTGTAGGGCGCGGCCTTCAGCTCTTCCGAGATGTAGTTCACGACGTTGCCGGTGACCAGCCCGGTCTGGCCGACGCCTTTGAGGCCCCACTGCGCGTTGCCGGCGTCCTTTCGGATCGGCAGGACCGTCTTGGGGTACTGCTGCGCGGCCCGATCGGTGTCGCTCAGCCAGTCCGCGTCCTTCATGTTGTTCAGCACGTACGCCCACCGGTCCTGCGCGGCCGACGGATTCAGCTGCGGGTCGTATCCGGCGAAGGTCGCCGTCTCCTCCGGCTGCCGGACGACCGCGCCGAGCACGGCCGCCTCTGCGACCGTCAGGTCTTTGGCGTTCTTGTTGAAGTACGTCCGGGCAGCCACCTGTACGCCGATCGCCCCGCGTCCGAAGTAGACGTTGTTCAGGTAGAACCCGAGGATCGTCTCCTTGTCGTACTCGTCTTCCAGCTTGCGGGCGAGGACCGCCTCGCGAGCCTTACGGAAGATCGACATCTCGACGTCCTGCGTCGCGATCTTCACGTACTGCTGCGTGATCGTCGACGCGCCCTGGGTGTCGCCGCCGGTGACGTTGTTCCAGGCGGCCCGCACGATGCCGCTGATGGACACCCCGTGGTGGTTGTAGAAGTCCTTGTCCTCACCCGCGATCAGGGCGTGCTTGACCTGATCGGGGAGGATGCCCATCGGGATGGCCTCGCGGTTCTCGGTGCCGAGCTGGGCCAGCTGCGTCTTGCCGTCGTCGGCGAAGATCTTGGTGACCTGAGCGTTCGGCAGGTTCTTCGGGTCCAGCATCGCCACGTTGTCGACGAAGTACGTGACGACGATGGTGGTGCTGCCGAACAACATGATGAACGCTGCGAACGCGATCGTCAGCGCCTTGCGCTTGCGGCTCTTGCCCAGCCGTCGGAGGAAATCGAGCCCGGGGAGCGGCCGGCGCGCGGGCGCGACCGGACGCTCCGGTCGCGGCTCGGCGGGCGCTCCTTCCCGGAGTGGCACCCGGGCGCGCCCCGACGGCGGTGGTGGCGTGGAAGCGGTATATCGATCCCGCATACCGCGCACGTATTCGTCATCGTCGACGCGCCCTTGGCGGTGCCGGCCTTGCCCGGGTCCGCCCTGAGGGTGGTGTGCCTCGTCGCTGACCGTGGCCGGGCCCTCGCCGGAGGGGTAGTCACCGTACGAACTCATGCCCAACAAGGTAAGCGTTCGGCGGCGATAACGCAGGTCTGGGCTCAGACCGCCAGTGGATCGGACTGCCGGACGACGTCCAGCCGTGGGTTCCGGATGTCCCGGATGACCAGGCCACACAGCACGGCGACGGTCACCCAGCGGGCGATCGAGGCGAAAATGAACACACCTTCCGGCATCACGGACTTACCGGACGCCCCCAGCAGCTCGCCGTAGAACGACAGGAAGTACGCCACTTCCGCCAATTGCCAGACGAGGAAGGCACCCCAGCGCGGTCGGGCCAGGATCGCCAGGGGCAGCAGCCACAGCGTGAACTGCTGCGACCAGACCTTGTTGAACAGCAGGAAGGCGGCGACGGTGAGGAAGGCCAGTTGAGTCAGCCGTGGCGGCACCGGCGCCCGCATCGCCAGGTAGATGATCCCCAGGCAGGCGACCGCGAAGAGCGCCAGGCTGATCCCGTTCAGCAGACTGCGATTCTCATCCCGGGATAGCCACTGGAACAGCCCCGAGTCGCCCTCGCCGCCACTCCAGAACTTCGCGTCGACGTACCGGCCGATGTAATAGAGCACGCCCCAGTCCACGCCGCGCTCGTTGTTGAGGTCGATGAACCGGCGCCAATTGTCGAAGTTCAGCACCATCACCGGCACGTTGACGGCTAGCCAGGTGACGGCCGCCGTCCCCGCCGCCACGAGGAACGGCACCCACCGCCAGGTCCGCAGGGCGATCGCGAGCAACCCGACGAACAGGAAGCCCGGCCACAACTTCGCGGCGGTGCCGAGGCCGAGCAGGACGCCGGTCAACGCCGGCGCCCAATAGCCGGGCCATTTGCGGCTCCAGGCGTACACGCCGCCGACGGCGAGGACGATGGCCAGGAAGTCCCAGTTCACCGAGGCTGTCACGAGCAAGGCTGGGGACAGCGCGAACATCGCGACATCCCACGGTCTTGTTCGTCGGATCGCGAGCATCATCGCGGCGGTGCCGAGCGCGAACAGGAACAGCACCAGGGCGGTGATGTCGTAGAACGCCTGGCCCTGGTTGAAGTCCGGGTGGGTCTGCCCGTACGCGTGCACGGGCAGCCCGATGACCCCCATCATCACGCCGGTGAGCACCGGGTACTCGACGGCGTGATCGATGTAGGGGACCTGTCCGTCGCTCAGCCCTTCGGCGTAGTAGAGCGCGAGGACGTCGGTGTAGCAGAAGTTGGTGTACTGCTTGTTATCCGTCCACGCGCCGTCTCGGCACGGGGACTTCTGGACGAAATGCAGCGCGAGCGTGAGGCAGGTCAGCGCCAGCACGATCAACGAGACGAACTTGACCGACCGCCGGGCGACCGGGGCGTGTTCGCCCAGCCGCCCGCCGATGAGTTCGGCGAGACCGCCGACGAAGCCGTCAGAACGCGACGGCGCGTCGATGCGCGGGGACGCCGGACGATCGCGGTCGTCCTGATCCTGACCCACCTCAGCCTGCACGGCTACCGTCCTTCACTCATCAGTTGCGAGGGCTGCGACTCGTCGTCGGCGTCGGTGTCGGGGACTTGGACTGGTTGCCGCCGCCGTTGCCCGGGTCGGTCGTCTGGGTCGGGCAGGTCACCAGCGGAATGCAGTCGCCGCCCTGGCCCGGCAGCGTCGGCTGAGTCGGCGACGGCGAGACGCCGTTGGCGAAACCGACCTCGTCGTCGCCGATGTGCGAGGCGTCGGCGAGCTTTTCCTTCTTGAAGTTCTTCGAGTCGTTGAAGTCCTTGATGAACTCCGACCAGATCCGATACGGCGTCGAACCGGAGGTGATCGTGCTCTTCGTCTTCGGGTCGATCACCGGGTAAGCCCCGGCGGCGTTGCCGGTCCAGATCGCCACCGAGAACTGCTTGGTGAAGCCGACGACCCAGGCGTGCGCGTTCTTGTCGCTCGGCACGGCCTTGCCGTTCTTGTCGACCGTGGCGCCTTCCCAGGTACCGGTCTTCGCGGCGACCTCACGGCCGCTCATCGACCAGCCGTGGTCGGTGAAGACCTTCTGCATCGCGTACGTGACGTCGTTGGCGACCTGTCGCTTGATGACCGGCTTCGGATCGGCCTTGTGCCCGACGCCCTTCACGATCTCGTACTTGCCGGTGACGGGGTCCTTCTTCTCGACCTTCGTCACGAAGTACGGCTTGTTGTAGACA
Source organism: Hamadaea flava (assembly GCF_024172085.1). Lineage (NCBI taxonomy): Bacteria > Bacillati > Actinomycetota > Actinomycetes > Micromonosporales > Micromonosporaceae > Hamadaea > Hamadaea flava. The sequence continues at coordinate 4,795,497 of NZ_JAMZDZ010000001.1, forward strand.
CCGCCGTTGGCCAGCGTCGCCACGCCGGTCGCGTGATCGAGCACCGTGATGCCGTACTGGCCGAAGCCGACCTGACGGTCGAACGGCGTACGCGACGTGTCGGTCTGGACGCCCTTGGCGGACAGGCTCTCGATGTTGTCGTTGTTCCACATGTAGCGGACACCGGCCTGGCTCGCCATCTTCACGACCTTGCCGGGGCCGATCTGCCGGGCGACCCAGTAGAACGGCACGTTGTACGACTTCATGAAGCTGTACTCAAGCGTGCAGTAGTCCTTGCAGCTGGTGTTGGCGGCGCCGGCGTTGCCGACCTTGATCTTGTCGTCGGTCGTGAACGGCATCGCCTTCCAGCGCGACTGCAAGGACGCGCCCGCGTCCAGCGCCGCGGCCAGCGTGTAGATCTTCATCGAGGAGCCCGGCGGGTGCCCGCCGACCAGCGCGCCACCTTGGGTGTTCACGCCGGCCAGGTCGATCGCGGTGCCGTCGAGGCCGCCGTAGTACGCGATCACGGCGCCGGAGGTGTGGTCGATGACGACGCCGGCCGACTCCAGATCCTGTTTCTTCTTAGGATCGGTGACGATCTTGCGGCCGTAGAGCTCGGAGCCCTTGATGTCCGGCCGGGACGCCTCCTCCAATTCCTTCTGCGCAGTGGGGTCGATCGTGGTGTAGACCTTGTAACCGCCGGTACGCAGCTCCTTGGGCTCGATGCCCTGCTCCTTGAGCTCCTCGTACACGTAGTTCACGACGTTGCCGGTGGCCTTGCCGACGTTGGTGCCCTCGGCGGTCTTGATGCCCCACTCGGCCGAAGTCGTCACCGTCGAGTACTTGATGACCTCGGGGAACTGCGCCGAGGCGCGCTCCTCCGCGGTGATCCAGCCCTTTTCCTTCATGTTGTCGAGCACGTAGCCCCAGCGGCCCTTGGCCGTGTCCGGGTGCGCCTCGGGGTCGTAGATGCTCAGCTTGCCGCCGTCGTCGTATGGGTCACGGATGACCGAACCCAGGACGGCCGCCTGCGAGAACGTCAGGTCCTTGGCGCTCTTGCCGAAGTACGCCTGCGCCGCCTTCTCCACCCCGACGGCGCCCCGGCCGAAGTCGATGGTGTTCAGGTAGAAGCCCATGATCGTGTTCTTGTCGTACTTGTCCTCCAGCTTGCGGGCGAGGACCGCCTCACGCAGCTTCCGGGCGTACGAGATCTGGGCCTGATCGGTGGCGATCTTGATGTACTGCTGGGTGATCGTCGAACCACCCTGCGTCTCGTCGGTGGTCAGCGTCTTCCATGCGGCTCGCATGATGCCGGAGTAGGAGATGCCGTGGTGCTCGAAGAAGTCCTTGTCCTCACCGGCGATCATGGCCAACCGGGTCTTCTCCGGGACGGTGAGGATCGGCACCATGATGCGGTTCTCGGAACCGAGCTGAGCGAGCTGCGTCTTGTTGTCGCCCGCCATGATCATGGTGGTCTGCGCGCTCTTGAAGTTGTCCGGCGTCAGCTCGGCGACGCTGTCGAAGTAATAGGTGCCGCCGATGGCGCCGACCCCGAAGACGATGAGGAAAGCCGCGAACGACGCGATCAGGATCTTGGTCCGCTTCGCCTTCTTCGCCTTGTCGGCGGATACCTGCCGCTTCGGCCGCCCACCCGAGCCGCCGTCGCCGCCACGATCCCGGGGACCGCGCGGACCACCCGGGCCGCGGCCGTCGCCGCCACCTGGTCCTTCCTCATATCCCCGAGCGCGTACGCTCGCCCGCCCGGCGGGCGACACCGGTGCGCCGGGAACGCTGGCGCGCCCCGAAGACCCCGGTACGCCGGCCCGGCCGACCGAGGCCCGTCCGGCCGAGCCGGGAACGGAGGCAGATCCGGCGGCACCGGGAACCGAGGCGGACCCCACCGAGGCCGATCCGGCCGCCCGGCCGTAGCCGGGGCCGTTGTCCGGCCACTCCTCACGACGGCCCGAGGGGGAGGGCTGCCCACCTCGACGAGCGGGGTCGTCGTCGTACTGATAGCCGTAGCCATCACTGTTGACTTGTGCTCGGCCGCGTCCGGCGTTGCCGGAGCCTGCGGGCCGGCCGTCGCCGGCGTCGCCGGGCCATCCGGCGTTGGGGTCGCCGTACGAACTCATCTGTCACACCGTTCCGGTCACGGCGGGGGTTCCGCCTGGTCGGATCGCCGGACCACCCGGGAGTGGCACGGCGGCGGGGGCTTCAACCGGTCGGCTCACGCCGTGGCTGCCCGGCCGGGGGAGGCCGGGAGAGACCCCGTTGTCACGTCTTCGGGCGCGGGCGCACCCGCGGTACCCAGCAGGAACTGTTCCACAAGGTGGTTCCAGGAACACCCGCGGCACACCTCTACCACGTAGACCTGGAATTCCCGTAAAGAAGTCGCCAGTTTCGCCAGCTCGGCCCGGGAGCGGGCCTGCCCGGCCGACTGCTTCAACTCGTCACCGTAGATGTAGTGGACTTGCGTGAGGAACTCGCGCCGGCAGATGGGGCACAGCTGCTCGGTCGCCTCACCGTGATAACGAGCCGCGGTCTTCAAATAGGACGAGGCGTCGCAGACCTCATAGGTCCCCACGTGGCCGGCATAGACCTCACGTAACAGCGCACGGCGCTGTAACGCATAGTCAACTACCTGCCGTTGCGTCCGCATGCTTCAGAAGGGTAACGGCTCCACCGGACGCCCGCGACATCCGTGACGGTAAGTGACCAGGCGACGGCCCGCGTGATCTTTCCGCCACAGTAAGCGAGCCCACCGGTTCTCGAGGATTGCCTCGGGGTATCTTCGCGTTCTAACCTACGGATGTATCGGGCCGATACATCGGCGCCGAACGCAGCGGGGAAGGAGGGCAAGCGTGCTCGACCTGGCCATCCTCGGCATCCTCCACGAGGCCCCCATGCACGGCTATGAGCTGCGGAAACAGCTTGCTCTCAAGATCGGCCCGATGCGGGCCGCCATCAGCTACGGCTCGCTCTACCCGACTCTCCGGCGGCTGCAGGCCAGCGGCTGGATCGCCGAGGCGGGGGAGAGTTCGGCCGACGATGAAGCGGTCCCGCCGCTGACCAGCCGGCGCGGCCGGGTCGTGTACAAGATCACAGCCGAGGGCAAGGAGCGCTTCCAGGAACTGCTCGCCCAGACCGGCCCGGAGACCTTCGACGATCCCGGTTTCGGGGTGCACTTCGCCTTCTTCGCCCGGACCGACGCGGAGATCCGGCTGCGCATCCTCGAAGGCCGCCGGCGCAAGGTCGAGGAACGCCGCGAAGGACTGCGCGACGTGCTCGCCCGTGCCGCGGAGCGCGTCGACGCGTACACGCTGGAACTGCAACGGCACGGCCTCGACGCGGCCGAGCGCGAGGTGCGCTGGCTGGAGGAGCTGATCGCCAACGAGCGGTCCGGCCGGCCGCCGTCGCAGCGCGCCCAGAGCGCGACCGATCCCCAGACTTCCGCGGTCCAACCGGGCCACGAAGAAGAACCGCCTGGCCAGACGCCGAGGCGGATGTGAACAAGAAGGAGGCACCCAGATGGGTTCCGTCCGCGTAGCCATCGTCGGCGTCGGCAACTGCGCCTCGTCCCTGGTTCAGGGCGTCGAGTACTACCGCAACGCCGACCCCAGCGAGCGCGTACCGGGTCTTATGCATGTCGATTTCGGGGGATACCACGTTCGTGACGTCGAGTTCGTCGCGGCGTTCGACGTCGATGCGAAGAAGGTCGGCCAGGATCTCGCCGCGGCCATCGTGGCCAGCGAGAACAACACGATCAAGCTCTGCGACGTGCCGCCGACGGGCGTGACCGTCCAGCGCGGTCCGACGCACGACGGGCTGGGCCAGTACTACCAGGAGATCGTGCAGGAGTCCGACGAGACGCCGGTCGACGTGGCCGAGGCGCTGCGGGCGGCCAAGGTCGACGTCGTGGTCTCCTACCTGCCGGTCGGTTCGGAGGTCGCCGACAAGTTCTACGCGCAGGCGGCGATCGACGCCGGTTGCGCCTTCGTGAACGCGCTGCCGGTCTTCATCGCTTCCGACCCGGTGTGGGCGAAGAAGTTCGAGGACGCCGGTCTGCCGATCGTCGGCGACGACATCAAGTCCCAGGTCGGTGCGACCATCGTGCACCGCGCGCTGGCGAAGCTGTTCGAGGACCGCGGCGTCGAGCTGCTGCGGACCTACCAGCTGAACTTCGGCGGGAACATGGACTTCATGAACATGCTGGAGCGCACCCGCCTGGTCTCGAAGAAGATCTCGAAGACGCAGTCGGTCACGTCCCAGATCCCGCACGAGATCAACAAGGGCGATGTACACATCGGACCGTCGGACCACGTGCCGTGGCTGTCGGACCGCAAGTGGGCCTACATCCGGCTCGAGGGTCGCGCCTTCGGCGACGTTCCGCTGAACGCCGAGCTCAAGCTCGAGGTGTGGGACTCGCCGAACTCGGCCGGCGTCATCATCGACGCGGTACGCGCGGCGAAGATCGCCCTCGACCGCAAGATCGGCGGCCCGATCCTGTCGGCGTCGAGCTACTTCATGAAGTCGCCGCCGGTGCAGTACAACGACCACGACGCGCACGAGGCCGTCGAGTCCTTCATCCGTGGCGAGGTCGAGCGCTGAACCACCCCGCCGAACAGATCGACGGGATAGCATCCTCCCCGGCAAGGTCCATTCAGGATTTTCTGGGGAGGATGCTTTGCGTAGAAGGACGATTTTCAAAGCCGCCGCCGCTGCGGCCGCGGCCGCTCCGGCCGCGGCGCTGCTCGGCGAGTCACCGGCCCAGGCGTACGCCGCTTATGACGTGGCCGTCTGCGAGCAGTACCACAATCAGATCCAGATCTACCCGTCCAGTTCGGCGTGGAGCACGTCGACGCTGAAATGGAGCTTCAGCCCGGGTACGGCGAACGGCTGGTCGAACCTCTCGGACGTGAAGTTCCGCAACACCGCGGCGTTCGGCGAGGTCGCCCTCGTCACGGCGTCCGGCGGCAGGGTCGGCATCGTCGACAAGACCACCGAGGCCGCGCAGGAACTCAACGACGTGCTCTGGTCGGCGACGCCGGGTAACAACCCGCACGCCATCGAGCGCATCCCCAACATCGGCGCGATCGTGGTGGCCTCCTCCGGCGGATACCTCTATCTCTACGGCCCCACCGCCATCAGCGACCCGAGCACGCTGGCGCTGGTCCAGACGATCTCCTTCGCCGGCGCGCACGGCGTCTGGTGGGACGACGTCGCCGGCAAGCTGTGGGCGATCGGCCAGGACTACGCGCGGATCTACACGGTGTCGGGCACCTATCGGGCCACCCGCCTGTCGCTGTCGCGCTCCATCTCGATCGGCGCGCACCTCGGGCACAGCCTCGACGCCAGCTACTCCGACAGCAACCGGCTGCTCGCGACGGACGGCAGCAAGGTCATGACGATCGACAAGACGACGTACGCGGTGACTCAGGCGTACGCCGACAACTCGGTGAAGTCCTACTCGCAACACAGTTCGGGCGAGGGTTTCTGGGTGCAGGCCACCGGCTCGACCTACCACGGGGACACCCGGAACTGGGTCAGCCCCAGCGTCCAGTTCTTCGACGCCGCCGGGGCGAAGTCGTTCACGCGCTCACTGTCCTATGGCGCCGAGTTCTACAAGGCCCGCCTGTACAACGTCAACTTCCACTGAGAGTCATCAATTAGTCACGCAGCAGGGAACCCGGCAAGAAGGCCTTTACCGGATCGTCGGGTTCCTGTCACAGTGGGCTTATGCCTAAGGCACCCGTGCTGGACAAGGTCGCGGTGGATCTCGCCCGCGGTCACACCCAGCCCGCCATCCAGAGGCTGAGCAGCCTGGTCAACGCGTACCCGCATGACCTGGACCTGCGTCATCGCCTCGCCGCCGTGCACCGGATGACCGGCAACGCCGTCGAAGCCGGTCGCTGGGACTACCTCAATCCGACCGCTGAGCCGGCCGAGACCGCCGCGTTCGAGCGGGCGTTCCCGTCCGCGCCGCGCCGGCTGGCCGCGCTTCGCTGGCACGGAACGGCCGACCTGGCCCCGACCGAGCACGCCCGGCGGCGGCTCGTCGAGCTGACCGAGGCGGCCGCCGAGGAGTTCCCAGCTTCCATCGTGGAGCCACCGCACCGGCATCGGTTCCTGACCGTCGCCGCGCTCATCGCCGGAGCCGGGGTCGTCATGGCACTGGCCGTCCTAGGCGCTGTGACCATCCTTCAGATCTTCTGAGAGCTGTGTTGCGGTTTCGTTACATTCGCGCCTAGCATCCACAGTCGTCAACCCAGATCATGTGTGAGTGGCAAAAGCCGATGTCCTCGCCCGGGTCAAGCGGGACCTTGCCGCTGGTCATACCTACCCGGCCACGCAGCGGTTACGGACGCTCGTCGCCTCACATCCGGACGATCTGGAGATCTACCGGCTGCTCTGCTCCGTCTATCGGCAGACCGGCAACCTCGCCGAAGCCGGCCGCTGGGGTTTCCTGACCGACGAGGTACGCCCCGACGAACTCGCCGCGTTCGCCCGAGTCCACACCAACCCCTGGTCCCGCGTACGCCTCCTGCGGTGGACCGGCGACCCGGCGACGTTGGCCGAGCCGATTCAGCAGCGCCTGAGCGAGTTGCTCGCCGAGGCCGAGCACTCCGGGCCGCCGGAGATCTGGGTGGGCTCCTACCGCGCCCCGGCGAAGACCCGCGGCTCGCTGGGCCCATGTCTGTTCACCGCGATCGCCCTCGGCATCGTCGTCGTCCTAGCCGGGATCGGCGCCATCCGAGCCATCGCCTGGCTGGTCGAATAGTCCGAGCCTGGCTGGTCGAATAGCCTGAGCCGGCCTGGTCGAAGAGGTCCGTGCCGACCAGGGGAGACCGTCCGAGCCTGCCGCCGGAAAAGTCTGAGCCCCGCCGGTCGAATAGTCCGATTCTGCCGCCCGGCGAGCGGGTGAACAGCTCGTGCTGCAGGTCACGATTCGCCGTTCTTTCACATACGCTGGTCGCGTGCCACCGCCGACCACCTCGTCCGCCGTCGCCGCTGACCTGGAGCGCAAGGTCGACGGCCACTATCTGCGGGCCATCCTCGGCGCTCGGGAGTTCCGCCGGCTGCTCACCGTCCGGCTGCTCAGTCAGCTCTCCGACGGCTGGTTCCAGGCCGGGCTGGCCGGTTCGCTGCTGTTCAATCCGTCGAAGCAGTCCAGCGCCTTGGCGGTGGCCTCGGGCTTCGCCATGCTGCTGCTGCCGTACTCGCTGCTGGGACCGTTCATCGGAGTGTTCCTGGACCGCTGGGACCGCCGGATCGCGCTGGCGCTGGCGAACCTGAGCCGAGCGGTGCTGGTCGTTCCGGCGGTGGCCCTGATCTGGATCGGCGACCAAGGGCCCAGCTTCGGCCTGGCCGCTTTGCTCGTGATCGCGATCAACCGCTTCTTCCTGGCCGGGCTGTCCGCGTCGCTGCCGAAGGTGGTCGAGGACTCCCGGCTGGTCACGGCGAACGCGCTGGCCTCGACCGCCGGCACGATCTGCTACTCGATCGGGCTGTTCACGTCGGCGGCGCTGGTCGCCACCTCGGTGGTGCACACCACCCAGCACGGGTACGCCGGGATCGCCGCTTTCGCCGCGCTCGGCTACCTCGCGGCCGGCGTGCTCACGTACGTCTCGTTCCGGCCGGGCACGCTCGGCCCGGAAGACGACGAACGGCCGACCATCGGGGTTTGGACCGCCGTCGTCGACGTCGCCCGGGGAATGATCCGCGGTCTGCGGCACCTCGCCGACCGGCCGCCCGCCGCCCGCGTGATGTTGCTGACCGGCGGGCACCGGTTCCTCTACGGCTACCTCACCCTGGCCGTGCTGCTGCTCTACAGCCGCTACTTCGGCCACGGCACCGCGAACCACACGACGCAGTCGCTGTGGTCGCTCGGTCAGGTCGTCATCGCGGGCGCGGCCGGCGCCGGCATCGCCGCCGTGATCACCCCAGCCGCGAGCCGTCGATTCGGCCCCCAACGCTGGATCACCCTGCTGCTCGCCGGGATCGCGGTCGCGATCGTCGCCCTCGGACTGCCCTTCATCGCCCCGCTGCTGCTGGTGGCGGCCGCGCTGATGAACATCGCGTCGCAGAGCATGAAGATCATCGTGGACGCGACGTTGCAGCACGAGTGCGAGGACGACTATCGAGGCCGCATCTTCAGCCTGAACGACACCGTCTTCAACGGGGTCATGGTGCTCGGGCTGTTCCTCGCGGCACTGACCCTCCCGCCGAACGGACGCTCGGCGGGCGCCCTCATCGGCATCGCGATCGGGTACGCCCTGCTCGCCGTGTGGTACGGCGGCCTACTGCGGCGGCGGCCAGCCGAGCCGGTCCCGTCCGAGAAGGCGGAGTCGGCCTAGAGGTTGTCCTCGGCCCACGCGCGCAGTTCGTGCTCGGCCTCGTCCTGGCTGAGCGGGCCCCGCTCCAGGCGTACCTCTTTGAGATGCTTCCAGGCCCTGCCCACCAGCGGGCCCGGCGGCAGCCCGAGCAGCTCCATGATCGCGTTGCCGTCGAGGTCGGGCCGGACCTTGGCCAGATCCTCCTCGGCCGCGATCCGGGCGATGCGCTCTTCGAGCGCGTCGTAGTCGGCGGCGAGTTGCGCGGCCTTGCGCCGGTTCCGGGTCGTGCAGTCCGACCGGGTGAGCTTGTGGAGGCGGGCGAGCAGCTCGCTGGCGTCGTGGACGTAGCGGCGGACGGCCGAGTCGGTCCACTCGCCGCGGCCGTAGCCATAGAAGCGCAGGTGCAGCGTGATCAGGCCGACCACCGGGCTGATCACGTCCTTGGGGTACTTGAGCAGCTTGAGCCGGTGCTTGGCCATCCGCGCGCCGACCAGCTCGTGATGGTGGAAGCTGACCCGGCCGTCGGAGCCGACCGCCTTGGTCGCCGGCTTGCCGATGTCGTGCAGCAGCGCGGCCAGGCGCAGCACCAGGTCGGGCCCGCCGTCGGCGGTGTCGAGGTTCACCGCGTTCTGCACCACCGTCAGGGTGTGCTCGTAGACGTCCTTGTGCTGGGCGTGTTCGTCGATCTCCATCTTCAGCTCGGTCAGCTCCGGCAGGAAGATCTCCGCCAGCCCGGTCTCGACCAGCAGCCGCAGCCCGGTCACGGGGTCCTCGCCGAGCAGGAGCTTGCTGAACTCTTCCCGTACGCGTTCCGCCGTGATCCGGGTGAGCTGCCCCGACATGTCAGACATCGCGCGGATGACCGGCTCGTCGACGACGAAGCGGAGTTGGGCGGCGAATCGGGCGGCGCGCAGCATCCGCAGCGGATCGTCGCCGAAGCTCTGCTCGGGGGCCTTGGGCGTCCGGATCATCCGCTCGTGCAGATCCCGTAGTCCGCCGTAGAGATCGGTGAACCGGTGATCGTGCAGGCTGACGGCCATCGCGTTGATGCTGAAGTCGCGACGACTCAGATCATCGGAGAGCGAGGTGCCGTACTGCACCGCCGGGTTGCGGCTGACGCCGTCGTAGGACTCCGCCCGGTAGGTCGTGATCTCCAGGCGCAGCCCGTCGCGGAACGCCCCGATCGTGCCGAACTCCCGCCCGGTCTCCCAGGTGGCCTCGGCCCAGCCCTTGACGATGCGCAGCGTCTCGTCCGGATGCGCGTCGGTGCAGAAGTCGAGATCGTCGCCGAGGCGGCCCAGCAGCGCGTCGCGGACGGAGCCGCCGACGAGGTGGATGTCGTGCCCGGCCTGGGCGAACCGGCGGCCCAGTTCGTCGGCCACGGGAAAACGCGCCATCAGCGCGTGCACGGCTTCGCGCTGGGCGGTGGTCAGGTCGTTCGTGTTCGACATCGGTCAGCCAGCCTACCGGGCGGGTGCGGTGCGCTCGCGCCCCGGATAGCTTTTGATCATCGCGCCAGCCAGGGTGTTACGCCGGACATTTCGTCTCGTGAAACAGCCTGACCGGCGCAATGATCACCCCAGAGCGGCGCAGGGGCGGCGCGAAAGCGGAGTGTCGCGCGAGCCGTTAGGGTGGCGCGGTGAGCAGAGATCCCGAGCACGACTGGTTCCCCTGGGACGAGACGGGGACGTTTCCCCGGATCGATCCGGATTCGACCGTGTTGCTGCCCCGGATCAGCGATCCGTCCCCGGCCGGGGAGACCGAAGCCGCCGCCGAGCGGACGATGATCGTGCCGCAGATCCGTCCCACCCGGAACCAGCCGCCGCCCGCCGCCCCCACCAGGACGACGGAGGCCCCGAAGCCGCCGGAGGGCAACACCGCCGCGGGCAACTCCGCCCTGATGGCGATCGGCTCGCTGGTCAGCCGGGGCACGGGCTTCCTGCGTACGGCGATGATCGCGGCGGCGCTCGGTGGTGCCGCACTTGGACTCGGCGACGCGTACACGGCGGCGCAGTTCTTCCCCGGCATGGTCTACGAGTTCCTCATCGGCGGCGTCCTGTCCAGCGTCGTCGTGCCGGTGCTCGTCCGGGCGCGCGATCGCGACCCCGACGGGGGAGAGGCGTACGCCCAGCGGCTGCTCACCTTGGCGGTCATGGTGCTCGGCGGCGCGGCCCTCATCGCGACGTTGTGCGCACCGATCCTCACCTTCGTCTTCACCACCTCCGACACCGGCCAGGACTACCGGGAACTCGTCACCGCGCTGTCCTACTTCACGCTGCCGGCGATCTTCTTCTTCGGGGTCTCGGCCATCCTGGCGGCGTACCTGAACACTCGCGGCAGCTTCGGCCCGCCGATGTGGACGCCGATCCTGAACAACGTCGTCGTGATCACGACGTGTGCGCTGTTCATCGCATTCTTCGGGGCGGTGGCCCGGCAGGCCGGCGACGTCAGTCCGGGGATGGTCGTCCTGCTCGGTGGCGGCACGCTGCTCGGCATCATCCTCCAGACGGCCGGCCTGCTCCCGGCGCTGCGCCGGGCCGGCTTCCGCTGGCGCGCACGGTTCGACTTCCGTGCCCTCGGGCTGCGGCGCCTGGGCCACCTCGGCGGCTGGATGTTCTGCTACGTCGCGGTCAGCCAGGTCGGCGTACTGGTCCTGCTCCGCCTGCTCAGCGGCAACAGCCTGCTGATCTACAACAATGTCTTCCTGCTGATGATGATGGCGCACGGGATCGTCGCCGTCTCGATCGTCACCGCACTGATGCCTCGCATGTCCGCCGCGTCGGCCGCCGGTCGCTTCGGCGACGTCGTCGAGGACCTCGCCAAGGGCGTCCGCACCACGTCGGCGGTGCTCGCGCCGATCGCGGTGGTCTTCGTCTTCCTCGCCGGGCCCACGATGACCGCGTTGTTCGTCCGCGGCGCCTTCACCGCCGAGAACGCGAACGACGGCGCGGCGGTGCTGGTCATGGCCGGCATCTCGCTGATCCCGTTCTCGCTCAGCCAGCTCTTCACGTTCGCCTTCTACGCGCTGCCCGACACGAAGACGCCCGCGGTCCTGAACATCCCGGTCGTGCTGCTGCGCATCATCGTCCAGGTGGTCCTGTTCGGTTCGCTCGCGGCCGGCGGCGTGATGCTCGGCAACGGCATCTCCTACCTGCTCGCGATCGGGCTCAGCGCCTGGCAGTTGCGCAACCGGATCGGTCCGCTGGGCCTCGGCGGCACGGCGATGGTCCTCGCGCGGGTGGCGGCCGCCATGATCGCGGCCGGTCTCGTCGGCTGGGGCTCCACGCTCGGGCTGCGGTCGGTGGGTGTCGACAGCGCCTGGGTCCAGCTCATCCTGGGCGGCGGGCTGATCGTCGTGGCCTACCTCGCGGCCGCGAAGGCGCTGCGGATCCGCGAGATCGACGAGGTCTTCGACCTCCTCCAGCGGGTACGCCGAAAGCTGATCCGCCGCTAGGCGTCAAGAGCACTGCTCACTTCTTGGCTCGGCGAGCCGTCCCGAAGATGGAGCGGACGATGGCGGCCCCCGCCGCCGCGGCAGCGCCCTTGATCAAGTTCTGGGTCGTCCGGGACTTCAGCACCTGCTCCACCATGCCCGGCTCCTCCTTAGCCGACTTCGTCGCCTTGGCCGGCTTCGGCGCCTCAGCCTGTGGACCACCCTGTGGATAACTGCCTTCCTCAGGCGTGGTGACCTGTGGATTCAGCCGGGACAGCAGCAACTCGTACGCCGATTCCCGATCCACAGGTTCGGCGTACTTCGAGTAGAGCGGAGAGTTCTTCGTGCTCTCCTCCAGCAGGGTGGCCGGAGCCGCCGCCATCAACGACTGCGGCGCTCGGAGGCGGGTCCAGGCGACCGGCGTCGGGGCGCCTTTCTCCCCGAGCACGGTGACGATCGCCTCGCCGGTGCCGAGCTGGGTGAGCACTGCTTCCAGGTCGTACGCCGACTTGGGGAAGGTCGAGGCGGTCGCCTTGAGCGCCTTCGCGTCGTCCGGCGTGTACGCCCGCAGTGCGTGCTGTACCCGGTTGCCGAGCTGCGCCAGCACGTCGGGATGCACGTCCTTCGGGGTCTGGGTGACGAAGTAGACGCCCACGCCCTTGGACCGGATGAGCCGGACGGTCTGGGTGATCGACTCCAGGAACGCCTTGGACGCGTCCTTGAAGAGCAGGTGCGCCTCGTCGAAGAAGAAGCAGAGCTTGGGCTTGTCCGGGTCGCCCACCTCGGGCAGATCCTGGAACAGGTCGGCGAGCAGCCACATCAGGAAGGAGGAGAAGAGCGCGGGCTGCTGGACGACCCCGGGCAGCTCGAGGATGGACACCACGCCCTTGCCGTCCGGAGTGGTCCGGAGCAGGTCCGCGCTGGCGAACTCGGGCTCGCCGAAGAAGTCCTCCGCGCCCGCGTCCGAGAAGGCGATCAGCTCCCGCAGGAGGACGCCCGCGGTCTGCTTCGCCAGCCCACCCAGGCTCTTCAGCTCCTCCGCGCCCTCGTCGGAGCCGAGGAACTGGATCACCGACCGGAGATCCTTCAGATCCAGCAGGGGCAGACCTTTCTTGTCGGCGTAGTGGAAGACCAGGTTGAGCGAGGACGACTGGACGTCGGTCAGCCCGAGCACCTTGCTGAGCAGGATCGGCCCGAAGCTCGTCACCGTCGCCCGGATGGGCGTTCCCGCGCCCCGCCCGCCGAGCGTGAAGAACTCGGCCGGGTACGCCGTCGGCGTCCACTCCTGGCCCATCTCCCGCATCCGAGCGGTGATCTTGTCGTTGGTCTCGCCCGCGACCGCCATTCCGCTGACGTCGCCCTTGATGTCGGCCAGAAACACCGGTACGCCGGCCGCACTCAGCTGTTCAGCCATGACCTGAAGCGTCTTCGTCTTGCCGGTGCCCGTCGCCCCGGCGACCAGACCATGCCGGTTCAGCAGGGCCAGCGGTACGCGAATCGGGGCGGACGCGTCCACGGAGCCGTCCACCACGAGCGCGCCGAGGTCCAACGCCGGGCCGTCGAAGGCGTACCCGGATCTGACTGCCGCCACCTGCTCAGCGTTCACGCTGCCCCCTTCCATCCGGCTTCATCCAAGTTTTCCGGATCTAGGGGCTTTGTAGGTCCAAATACGACATCTTCGGCTTGATCCACCCGCCGGAGGACCGCAAGGTGTCGCGAGTTTGTTTCAGACCGGTAAGGTCGCACCCAGTGTGCGCCGAGAGCGCTTAGGCTACGAGATGAGCGAGACCGCCAGTCCGCAGATGGCCCAGCACCGAGGGAGGACGGGGTGACCCAGGTCGACGAAGGTCAGCCGGTGGCGGAGCGGGAACGCCGCCCAGCAGACCAGCCGCCTGCGGAAGCCACGCCGGGGAGCGCTGGCGCGAGCCGCCAGGAGTTCGGTCAGGCGGAAGCGGATGCCGACGCCGACTCGGACAGTCCGCCCGCCGTCGTGCGGGCGGCCGCCGTAGGCGAGGTCCTGGCCGAGCGCTACCGCCTCGAAGAGCACATCAACAACGACGCCGCGGGCCGGCAAGTCTGGCGTGGCGTCGACATCATGCTGCTGCGCCCGATCGCGGTCGTGCTGCGCGCGCCGGGCGGCGACGCCGCTCAGGAGATGCTGGCGGCCGCCGTGACGGCGAGCCGGGTCGTGCATCCGAACCTCATCGGCGTCTACGACGCGATCGACGAGGTCGACCGGGCCTACGTCGTCCGGGAGTGGATCGAGGGCGTCTCGCTGCGGCAGATGGTCGAGGCCGACGGCGCGCTCGACGCCGATCGCGCGATCGGCATCAGCCACGCTGTCGCCGACGCCGCGTCGGCGTTGCACGCCAGCGGCATGGCGCACGGCAACATCCACCCCGGCACGGTGCTCATGGCCGACGACGGCCGAGTGGTGCTGACCGACGCCCGCGCCGGTTCGGCCACCAACGACGGCGACGTCCGGGCCATCGGCGGCCTGCTCTACTACGCGCTGACCGAGCAGTGGCCGCAGAAGGAGGCGGGGCCGACCGCCCTGCCGGACGCGGTCCGCGACGAATACGGCGTCCTGGCCGCTCCTCGTCAGGTGCGCGCGGGGATTCCGACGCACATCGACGACCTGGTCTACGACCTGCTCGATCCGAAGGTGACGCTCCCGAGCGCCGATGTGCTGGCCGCCGAGCTCGGCCGGCTCGACGTCGGCCCCGAGGAGCGCGGCTACGGCCCGCTGCGGTTCAGCGATTCGCTGCCCGAGCCGCCCCGGCAGGCGCCCCGCAAACTCATGTACGGCGTCGCCGCGGCGGTCGTGCTGGCCGTCGTCGGGCTGACCCTGAGCGCCAAGGCGCTGACCAGCAAGGACGAGCCTGGCAGTGGTGGCCCGACGACGAGCGCCGGTCCCTCCTCCGCCGCCACGCCGGTGGTGGACCCGGTGGTCTACACCCTGACCGGATCGCAGATCGGCCTGTTCGACCCCTACGGCGGCAAGGACGAGACCGCCGGGCTCGGCAACGCGGTCGACGGCAAGAAGAGCACCGGCTGGAAGACCGACCACTACAACCAGAACTTCGGCCCCGGCGGGATCAAGCCCGGCATGGGGCTGGTCATCGACCTCGGCGCGGCCAAGGCGGTCGCCGACGTCACCGTCGTGCTGTCCGACAACGGCGCCTCCGTGAAGCTGCTCGGCGGCAACACGGTCCCCGACCAGGGCGCGCTGACCTCGTTCACGCAGATCGGCGGGGCGCTCGACGAGTTCAACGGCACCAACATGGTGTTCAGCACCGAGGACGCCGCCCAGGTCCGCTACCTCGTGCTGTGGATCAGCGGGATCCCCCGCGACCCGGAAGACGGCTCCAACCGGTACCAGATCGGCGTTCAGGAGATCACGGTCCGGGTGAAGTGATGCTTCCGCTGTCGGACGAGGATCTGCTGGCCGCGCACGTCGCCGGAGATCGCGAGGCTTTCGCCGAACTCGTCCGGCGGCACCGGGACCGGCTGTGGGCCGTCGCCGTGCGTACGCTGCACGACCGGGAGGAAGCCGCCGACGCGCTCCAGGACGCGCTGCTCAAGGCGTACCGGTCGGCCGACGGCTATCGAGGCGAGGCGGCGGTGACCACCTGGCTGCACCGCATCGTCGTGAACTCGTGCCTCGACCGAGTACGCCGCCGGCAGGCCCGGCCGACCGTCCCGTTGCCCGGCGAGTCGACGGAGGACGAGGGCCGACGCCGCCCCGAGCCCGCCTCCCCGGTGATCGACCACGACACCCACCTCGTCGTACGCCAGGCGCTGGCCCAGCTCCCCGAGGAGCAGCGAGCCGCCCTGATCCTGGTCGACGTCCAGGGGTATCCGGTCGCGGAAGTCGCCACGATCTTGGGCGTCGCCGAAGGTACCGTGAAGAGCCGCTGCTCACGTGGCAGAGCCCGGCTCGCGACGATGCTGAGTGACCTACGTAACGGCGGGAACCCACCTGGTCACGGCGACGTCTCAGGCATATCACGGGCAGGGCTAGATCAGGCGGGAGGTCGGTCGGCATGAGCCCCATCAACCAGCCCGACCTCGATCTGCTCGCCGATTACGTCGGCGGGGCGCTCGACGGCACCCCGGAGGCCGACCAGGTCAGCGAGCGGATCCGGACCGATATCACGTGGGCCGCCGCGCACGCCGACCTCGTCGCCGCCACCGATGACGTCCAGGGTCGGCTACGCGCGCTCGGCGGCGAGTCGGAGATGATGCCGGACGACGTCTGGGGCCGGTTGGAGGCGACGCTGCTGGCCGAGCCGCCGATCGGGGCACCTGATCCGAACGGCCCGACCCGGCCGGTCGACAACCGTCCGGCGGACAACCGCCCGGCCGGGCGGGCGGCCTCTCGCCGCCGCCGCTGGGCGCCGGTGCTGGTCGGCCTCGTCATCCTCGCCGCGTTGGGGATCGGCATCTCGGCCTTGCGGCCGCTGACCGACGCGGCCACCGACAGTGGCGGCAGCGCCAACGCCCCCATGTCCGCACCGGATGCTGAAGCCGCGTCCGCCGCCCGGTTCGCCACCGGCCGCGACTATTCCGAGACCACGTTGGTGCTGGCGACCGACTTCGGCAACGCCAACACGCTGCGGGCGAGCGAGACCAGCCCGGAGAAGTCGGCGTCGGGCGCGCCCGACCCGTTCTCCTCCTTCGCGTCGCCGGTGCCGGACGCGCTGTCCCGGCTGCTCACCGAGGCCGACCTGAGCCGCTGCCTGACCTGGGTCACCCAGCAGGTGCCCGGCACGGTGGTCGGCGTCGACTACGCCCGGTACGCCGGCTCCCCCGCGCTGATCGTGGTGACGCGTACCGCCGACGACGCTCGCTGGGTGGCGGTGGCCGGACCGGACTGCGGCGTGGGGAACAATGCTGACCTCGTGGTGAGCAAGCGCGTCGGGTGACCTCGCGCACGCCTGCGCGGCCCGGGAATTCCACATCCGTACGATGGCGTTTCTAGGGTCGGTGACGCGGTCCGTCCCCATGGCAGATGCCCGAGGAGCAACTGTGAGCGACGTCAGGAACTTGATCATCATCGGATCTGGTCCCGCCGGATACACGGCGGCGATCTATGCCGCGCGGGCCAACCTGAATCCGCTCGTGATCGAGGGTTTCGAATCCGGCGGGGCGCTCATGACCACGACCGAGGTCGAGAACTTCCCCGGCTTCCCGGACGGGATCATGGGCCCCGAGCTGATGGACCAGATGCGCAAGCAGGCCGAGCGCTTCGGCGCCGAGTTCCTGACCGACAACGCTTCCCGCGTCGACCTGAGCGGTGACGTGAAGAAGGTCTGGGTCGGCGAGACGGAGTACACCGCTCGCGCGGTCATTCTCAGCACCGGCTCGGCCTGGCGGCCGCTGGGCGTACCGGGGGAGCAGGAGTTCCTGGGCCACGGCGTGTCGTCCTGCGCGACCTGTGACGGCTTCTTCTTCCGCGACCACCACATCGTGGTCGTGGGCGGCGGCGACTCCGCGATGGAGGAGGCGACCTTCCTGACGAAGTTCGCCGAGACCGTGACGATCGTCCACCGTCGCGACGAGTTCCGCGCCAGCAAGATCATGGCCGAGCGCGCCCTGGCCAACCCGAAGATCAAGGTCGCCTGGAACTCCGCGATCGACGAGATCTTCGGTTCCGACGGCAAGGTCACCGGCGTCACGCTGCACGACACCGTCACCGGCGAGCAGCGCAAGCTCGACGTGACCGGCGTCTTCGTGGCGATCGGCCACGACCCCCGCAGCGAGCTGTTCCGGGGCCAGGTGGAGCTGGACGACGACGGCTACGTCGTCACCCAGGGCCAATCGACCTACACGAACCTGCCCGGCGTCTTCGCCGCCGGCGACCTGGTAGACCACACCTACCGCCAGGCCATCACCGCGGCCGGCTCCGGCTGCGCCGCCGCGCTCGACGCCGAGCGCTGGCTGGCCCACCTCCACTGATCAGCGCCAACCGCAAAGGAGACCCCCATGGGTGCCAAGGTCGTCACCGACGACACTTTCGTCAGCGATGTGCTCCAGTCCGACAAGCCGGTCCTGGTGGACTTCTGGGCCGAGTGGTGCCAGCCGTGCCGCAAGGTGTCGCCGGTGCTGGAGGAGATCGCCAACGAGATGGGCGACCGGGTACGCATCGTGAAGGTCAACATCGACGAGAACCCGGAGACCACCCGTGCGTACCGGGTGATGTCGGTTCCGACGCTGACCATCTTCAAGGGCGGCCAGCCGGTGCAGTCCGTGGCGGGCGCCAAGCCCAAGGGCGACCTGGTCCGGCTCATCGAGTCGGCTCTCTAGTCCCGCAGCCGGCCCCTTCGGCCCCGTCGGCCTTCGCTGACGGGGCCGAAGCCGTTTCGTGTGCCGTTTTCGGCGACGCGCACGGTACGCTCCCGTGGGCTTTCTCCTCGCACATCCGGCAAGCCGGACACGCCGCCGCTGGTTAGGCCGGCCGTGGTGCGGGGGATGGGTCCGGGGAAGGTTTCGGCAGGAGGTGGTTCGTGCGTCCGATCCGGCGGGGCGACCAGGGCGCGGCTGTGCTCGAGATCCGCGGCATCCTCGCGGGCATGAGCCTGGCCGTGGACAAGCCCGATGACGCTGCCCAGTTCACCGATGACATGGAACGCGGTGTGCGGGCTTTCCAGCAGAGCCGCGGACTGTCGGTCGACGGCGAAGTGGGCGACGAGACGTGGAGAGCGCTGCTCGCCGCGCAGTGGCATCTGGGCGCCCGGACCCTCTACCACGCCGTGCCCGACGCGATCACCGGCGACGACGTACGCCAACTGCAGGAACGCCTGCTCGAGATGGGCTACGACGTCGGCCGGGCCGACGGGGTCTACGGACCGCGTACGGCGCGAGCGGTGGCGCAGTTCCAACGAGAGGTCGGTTTGACGCCGGACGGGGCCTGTGGCCCGCAGACGCTGCACGCGCTGCGCCGGCTCGGCCGCAAGGTCGTCGGCGGCGCTCCGTTGCGGCTCCGGGAGGAGCAGGTCTTCCAGGCGTACGGCCCGGTGCTGGTCGGCCGGCAGATCGTCATCGACCCCGGGCACGGCAGCGCCGACGATCCCGGCGTCACCGTCCCGGAGGGGCCGCTGCGCTGGTCCGAGGCCGATCTCGCGTACGACCTGGCCGCCCGGCTGGAGGGCCGGCTGGCCGCTTGCGGCATGCGCGTGCATCTGACGCGCGGGCCCAATCCGCCCGCGGAGGTCTCCAGCCTGCAGCGGGCGCAGCTCGCCAACGACCTCGGCGCGGACCTGTTGATCTCCATTCACCTCGACGGGCACAAGAACCCGGAGGCTGATGGGGTCGCCGCGTTCCACTACGGCACCGACAACGGCGTCACCTCGACGATGGGGGAGCGGCTGGCCGGGCTGGTGCTCCGCGAGATCGTGGCCCGGACCGGACTGCGCAACTGCCAGGTGCACGCCAAGAGCTGGGACGTCCTCAAGCTCACCCGGATGCCCGCCGTACGCGTGGACATCGGCTACCTGACCTCACCGTCGGACCGGGAGCGCCTGACCGATCCCCGATTCCGCGATCGGGTCGTCGAGGCGATCGTCGCGGCCGTGCAGCGGATGTACTACCCCGTCGACGCCGACGTGCTCACCGGCTCGATCGACGTCAGCGCGCTACGAGCCGAGCTGGCCCGATAGCGACCGCGTCGCGGGGCGTACCGGGCGCAGCAGGCCCTCGGGGGACATCGAGCCGAGGAGCTTCTCCAGGGCGTACTCGACGTCGGACTTCCACGAGAGCGCTGTTCTCAGTTCCATCCGCAGGCGGGGGAAGCGTGGGTGCGGGCGGACGGTCTTGAAGCCGACCGCCGTGAAGAAGTCGGCCGGGGTCACGCAGCCCACCGGGCCCAGCTCGGAGTCGAGCTCGCCGAACTTGGCGTCGCCGAACGCCTCGATCGCCTTGATCCCGCGCTTCATCAGGTCGCGGGCCATCGCCTGGACGAGCATGCGCCCCAGCCCGCCCCCGGCGAACGGCGCGACCACGTTTGCCGTCATGAACAGGGCGGCGTCGGGGGATACCGGCGAGGTCGGGAAGGCGTGGCTGCGCGGCACGTAAGCCGGCGGCGCGTACATGACGAAGCCGGCCGGCATCCCGTCGACGTAGACGATCTTGCCGCAGGAGCCCCATTCGAGGAGCGTCTGCGAGATCCAGGCTTCCTTCTCCAGCCCCGGATCACCGTTGGCGCAGGCGCGCTCGGCCGAGACGGGATCCAGCTCCCAATACACGCAGCCCCGGCAACTGCGGGGCAGGTCTTCCAGGGTGTCCAGGGTCAGATTGACCACGCGTCGCGACATGGCGTGCCCGCTCTGGGTAGTGATGCTGGAATTTGCCGACCCCCCGACCTTACGCGCCGTAACTACCCTTGGCGAGGAGATCCGGACACGATCCGCCGTTCGCGTCCATCTACCGGGACGAAGAGCCACCTTCGGCGAACTGGCCGCGACCCGGGTGCCCACGCGCCGTTACTATCGAAGCTTGTATGCGCGCCTCGCCAGGGGCGCTGGGAGGCGAGGCTGGCATGAGCGGCTGGAGCGACAGCAGCGGAACGACGCTGGACGACTACACCGGGGTATACGCACAGCGCGTCGCCGGAATGACCGCCAGCGAGATCCGAGCGCTCTTCGCCGTAGCCAACCGCCCCGAGGTCGTCTCCCTCGCCGGGGGCGCCCCCTACACCTCCGCTCTGCCGCTGGACGCCATCGGCGAGATGCTGCGCGACCTGATCGTCAACCAGGGCGCCCAGGCGCTTCAGTACGGCATCGGCCAGGGCCTGCCCGAGCTGCGCGAGCAGATCTGCGAGGTGATGGCCGACAGCGGCATCGACGCGGCCATGGGCGCCTCGCCGGACGACGTCGTCGTGACCATCGGCGGCCAGCAGGCGCTCGACCTGGTCGCGCGACTGTTCCTCGATCCCGGAGACGTCGTGCTCGCCGAGGGCCCGACCTATGTCGGCGCGCTCGGCGCGTTCCAGGCGGCGCAGGCCCGCGTGGTCCATGTCGCCATGGACGACGACGGTCTCATCCCCGCCGCACTCGAAGAGGCGATCAAGGCGACCGCCGCGGCCGGACGCCGGGCGAAGTTCCTCTACACGATCCCGACCTACCAGAACCCGGCCGGCGTGACCCTCAGCGAGGAGCGCCGGGAGCAGGTCCTGGACATCTGCGAACGCGCCGGACTGCTGGTCATCGAGGACGACCCGTACGGCAAGCTCAGCTTCGGCGGCCAGGCTCCGCGCCCGCTGCGCGCCCGCCGCCGTGACGGGGTCTTCTACCTGTCCACGTTCTCCAAGACGATCGCGGCCGGGCTGCGGGTGGGCTGGATTCTGGCTCCCCACGCGGTACGCGACAAGCTGGTGATCGCGACCGAGGCGCAGATCCTCTGCCCGCCCCATTTCTCGCAGTACGCCGTGAGCACCTATCTCGCGACGATGCCGTGGCGGGAGCAGATCAAGACGTTCGCGCAGCTCTACTCGGAGCGCCGGGACGCCATGCTGGAGTCGCTGGCCGACCTGATGCCGGCCGGGATGACCTGGACCAAGCCGGACGGTGGCCTGTTCGTGTGGGCGACGTTGCCGGAGGGGATGGATGCCAAGGCGATGATGCCGCGCGCGATCGCCGCCCGGGTGGCGTACGTGCCGGGAACGGGCTTCTACGCCGACGGCACCGGTCAGCAGCACATCCGGCTCAACTTCTCCTTCCCGCCCGCTGAGCGCATCCGTGAGGGCGTACGCCGTCTCGCCGGGGTCATCGAGCAGGAGATGGCGATGCGGGCCGTCTTCGGCTCCGGGAGCGGCCTCGGCACTGCGCCGTCGGCGGGGACCAGTTGGCCGGGGGCCGACAACCCCGGCCTGGCATGATCGAGGCCATGCCGAGCACCGCCCAGGTCGACCGCGTCCTCGTCCTCGCCGGGGGCCTGTCCTACGAACGGGACGTCTCGCTGCGCTCCGGCCAGCGGGTGATCGACGCGCTCAAGGCGGTCGGGGTCGACGCCGAACTGCACGATCCCGACGTCACGCTGCTGCCGCTGTTGCGGGAGGACCCGCCGGATGCGATCGTCATCGCCCTGCACGGCGGGATCGGCGAGGACGGCAGCCTCCGTGGCGTGCTCGACCTCTCCGGCGTCCCGTACGTCGGCTGCGACGCCCGGGCAGCCCGGTTGGCCTGGGACAAGCCGTCAGCGAAAGCAGTGCTCTCGGAGGCCGGGATCCCGACCCCGGAGTGGGTCGCGCTGCCGCACGAGCGCTTCTCCGAACTCGGCGCGGTGGCGGTGCTGGATCGCATCGTGGAACGCCTCGGCCTGCCGCTCATGGTCAAGCCCGCGCAAGGCGGATCGGGTCTCGGCGCCTCCGTCGTGCGTACGGCGGACGCGCTGCCCGCCGCGATGGTGGGCTGCTTCGCGTACGGGCCGACGGCGCTGGTCGAGCGTTATGTCGGCGGCGTGGACGTGGCCGTCTCGGTGATCGACCTGGGGGAGGGGCCGTTGGCCCTCCCGGCGGTCGAGATCGTGCCGAACAGCGGCGTCTACGACTACGCCGCCCGCTACACGGCGGGCGTGACGACGTGGCACACGCCCGCTCGGCTCAAGCCCGAGGTCGCCGAGGAGGTCGCCGCCGCTGCCCTGGCTGCGCACCAGGCGCTCGGGCTGCGCGACCTGTCCCGGGTCGATCTGATCGTCACGCCCGAAGGCGAGTGCACTGTTCTCGAGGTGAACGTCGCGCCGGGAATGACCGAGACGTCGCTGCTGCCGATGGCCGTGCAGGCCGCCGGTTTGGACTTCGGCCAGGTGCTCGCGAAGCTCGTCCAGCGCGCTGCGGCCCGTTAGTCGCCCACGGCGGTCGCTGCTGTCCGCGTACTCGTGAAGAGCAGGAGACCGGCCAGCGCGAAAAGCGCCGCGCAGAACTCCACCGGGACCACCGATCCGGCCGCGCCGCGCAGCGCCGCGACCGTGAGCGGCACGGTGGTCGCGCCGATCGCGGCGGAGGTGCTGAGCATGCCCGCGACCGTGCCGAAGTGGGTGGTGCCGAAGTGCTGGGCGACCAGCGCGGGGCGCGTGACTGTCGCGACGCCGAAGCCGAGGCCGACGGTGACCACGCAGAGCACCGCTCCCACGGTCGCGCGCCCGACGAACGGCAGGAGTCCGAGCGCGACGCCCTGCACCGCGAACAGTCCACACACGACGCCGACCGGCTGGGTCCAGCGCTGCAACGCGGTGATGGCGATCCGGCCGGTGACCGAGAGCAGGCCGATGAGCCCGGCGATACTCGCGGCGACGGTCGTGGAGTGCCCGAGGTCGCGCAGAATGCTCACAAGCTGGATGCCCAGCGTGGTGACGACGGAACTGTTGGCGGTGAAGGCCACCGCGTAGAGCCAGAAGAGCGGCCGCCGCAGGGTTTCCGCGATCACCGTCTTGCTGGCGTGCCCGTGCCGATGGCTGGTCGCCGGGCCCTCGGGAACGGCGACGAAATGCAGCGGAATGGTGACCACGCCGAGGATCGCGGCCAGCCAGAGCAGCGTCTCGCGCCAGCCCAGATGCTCCACCAGCGCACCGGTGAGCGGCAGGAAGACGGTACTCGCGAAGCCGCCGACGATCGTGACGGTCAGCAGCGCCAGCGCGCGCCGCTCGGCGGGCATCCGGGGGACGATCACCGCGAAAGCCGGCTCGTAGAGGACCAACGCCCAGGTCACGCCGATCCCGGCCCACACGACATAGAGCGTCATGAGATCGTCCACTTGGGACGCCGCCGCCAGCAGGAGGGTCGCGCCGACCGAGCCCGCGGTCATCAGGCCACGCCCGCCGCGCCGATCGATCCACCGCCCCGCCAGCACCGCGGTACCCGCCGACGCCAGGGTGCACAAGGTCATCGCGAAGGTCACCCTGGTCGGGCTGGCGCCAAGATCGCGCGACATCGGCGTCAACAGCACCGAGTACGCGTAGAAGAGGCAGCCGTAGCCCACCAGCGACGTGACGGCGAGCGAGCCGACCAGTACCCTGCCGCGCGCGCCCACCCGGTCAGCGTACTCAATTCACGATCTTGGCTTGCCCCTGCCGCAGCTCCCGCATCGCCCGCCAGGACGGCGATCCCGGCTCGGTGGTGTAGACGATGAGGCGCTGATCCCGATCGGGGATCAACAGCACCTCACAGTGGAAGTCGACGGTGCCGACGACGGGGTGCACGAAGGTCTTGTTCATGCCCCGGCGCACCTCGACCTCGTGGTCGGCCCACAGTTCGCCGAACTCGGGACTCAGCCGCAGCAGCTCGGCGACGAGACTGTTCAGACTGTCGTCGTCGGGATAGCGGGCCGAGGCCGCCCGAAGGTCGGCGACGGCCGACCGGACGAAGACGCTGTGGTCGAGGTCGCAGAGATACTCGGCCAGATGCGGCGACCGGAAGATCCAGCGCAGCATGTTCCGCTCGACGCCAGGCGCGCTGAGATCGCCGATGAACTCCTTCGCCAGCTCGTTCCAGGCGAGAATGTCGTACTTGACGTCGATGACGTACGCGGGCTGGTCCGACATCGCGCTGATCATGTTCAGAATGCCGCGCGGCACATCGCCGGCGGGACGGCTGGCGGGGGAGACGGTCTCCCCGGCCAGGTGGAACAGATGCGCCCGCTCGTCGATGCTCAGCATCAGCGCCCGGCCGAGTGCGTTCAGGATCTGCCGGGACGGCCGAGGACCCCGAGCCTGCTCCAGTCGCGTGTAGTACTCCACCGACATCCCAGCGAGCTGAGCGACCTCCTGCCGCCGCAACCCAGGCGTACGCCGCCGGCCGTTGTCCGGCAACCCGACGTCGATCGGCCGAAGCCGGGCCCTTCTGGCTCGCAGGTACTCGGCGAGATCCGCACGGTTCATGCCTTCCAGCTTCCTACGCTTCGGGCGCGCTATCCAGGTACCGGCGATACCACCCTCAGCCGGGCCTGTTTGTTCACCGGCAGGCTCGGCACCGTGGATACATGACTTCGATCGCACTCATCACCGGCGCCAACAAGGGAATCGGCTACGAGATCGCCCGCGGCCTCGGCACGGCGGGCTACACCGTCCTGCTCGGAGCGCGAGACACCGAGCGGGGAACCGCAGCCGCCGCAGCGTTGGCCGCCGACGGACTCGACGTCCGGTACGTCCAGCTCGACGTGACCGACCCGGCTACGGTGGCCGCCGCCGCCAAGCACATCGACAACGAGTACGCCCACCTCGACGTACTCGTGAACAACGCCGGCATCGCCCGCGCCGACGGCGACGAGCGGGCCATGGACCCGGCCGCCTGGGCGCCGAGCGGCCAGTCCGTCGACTCGATCCGAGCCGTCTTCGAAGTGAACGTCTTCGGCCTCGTCACCGTCACCAACGCGATGCTGCCACTGATCCGCAAGGCGGAAACCGGCCGGATCGTCAACGTCGCCAGCGAAGTCGGCTCGTTCGGCCTGAGCCTCGACCAGTCGAGCCCCTATTGGTCGCTGGTGAGCATCGGATACCCCGTCTCCAAGACGGCGGTCAACATGATCACCGTCCAGTACGCCAAAGAACTCTGGGACACGCCCATCAAGGTGAACTCGGTATGCCCCGGATACACCGCGACCGACCTCAACGGAAAAGCCGGGTTCAAGACGCCGGAAGACGGGGCACGGGTGGCCGTACGCCTCGCCCAGATCGGGGCGGACGGGCCGACTGCGCAATTCTTCAACGAAGATGGCCCGTTGCCCTGGTAAGCGGCTTCTTCCTGGATTGGCTCGGGTTCTCGGCGTGCTCGGCTCGCATGTCTCGCGCGCTTCGCTTGCTCGGCTGTTCGGCAGTTGGACGGGTTGATTCGGTGGCCCGGTTGATTCGGTGGCCCGGTTGATTCGGTGGCCCGGTTGATTCGGTGGCCCGGTTGATTCGGTGGCCCGGTTGATTCGGTGGCCCGGTTGATTCGGTGGCCCGGTTGATTCGGTGGCTCGGCTGATTCGGTGGCTCGGCTGATTCGGTGGCTCGGCTGATTCGGTGGCTCGGCTGATTCGGTGGCTCGGCTGATTCGGTGGCCCAGCCGACTCGGTCGCGGGCTGATTCGGTGGCTCGGCTGATTCGCTGGACCAGCGGTGGGTGCGGCCTCGGTCCCCCGTCCCGGACAACGGACAGGTCCCGCTGGACAGGCTGGAACGGCGGCACCGACAGCTTCGGCTGGTTCGACGCTCCGCCCGCTCGCCGGCTTCCGCGTTTCACGTTCTCGTTTTACGTGAAACGGCTCTACGAACGGCGGCTGGTTTCACGTGAAACCAGCCGCCGTTTCTGTCGCGCTATTTGAGTTCTGTTGGCTGTGCTCAATCGGGTTGTGCTCAATCGGGCTGGGCGCTACCCGGCTTGGCCGTTGCGGCTGCGCGTGGCTCTGTCTTCGCGGCCGGTTCGGTTGCCGCGCCTGGCGCCACGCTACGTGCGCCCTCCATGTCGTCCTCTACTCCGGCCGTGGGACACGGCTCTGGCGTCCCACGGCGACCCGCTCGGAGGCGCGGTTCGGGTATCCCGCTTGGCTTCGCTCCGAGGTTCTGTTTGGCTCCGCTTGGCTTCGCTCCGGGGTTCGGCTCAGGTCCCGTTTGGCTCCGCTCCGGGGTTCGGCTCAGGTCCCGTTTGGCTCCGCTCCGGGGTTCGGCTCAGGTCCCGTTTGGCTTCGCTCCGGGGTTCGGCTCAGGTCCCGTTTGGCTTCGCTCCGAGGTTCTGTTTGGCTCCGCTTGGCGGGTTCCATTTGGCTCCGCCCCTGAGGGCACAGCTCGGGTGTCTCGTTTGGCTCCGTTCTGGGGCTCGGCTCGGCATCCTGCTTGGGTCCGCCGCCCACGCGTGGCCTTCGCTATTGGGCTTGGCCCGGCATCGGCTACCCCGTGGGCTGACCGCTCGTCGGCGTCGAATGTCCCGGCCCTGCCGGCTGTCCTGGCTCCGTGGGTTGGCCCGTCGGCGCCGCCGGTCCAGCCTGTCCAGCCTGTCCTGTCGGTTGTCCGGGACGGGGCACCGAGGCCACGCCCACCGCCAGGCCACTCGACTTGCCCGGCTCAGGAGTCTGCGGCTGCGTCGCTTGGCTGTACGCCTGCGCTTCTGGCGCTGACACCCGAGCCGCTTCGCCCTGCGACTGAGTCCCAGGGCTTGACGTTTGGACCGCAGCCGTCTCCACACCGCGGTCCGTGATCTGCACGATCCCGTTCTGGTCAGCCGCGTCCTGGTTGGCCCCGTCCTGTTCGGCCATGTTCTGGTTGGCCGGGTTCTGGTTGGCCGGGTTCTGGGCGCTTGCTTCAGGCCGGTCGTTGACTCCGCCGGGCGCCAGTCCTCCGCTGATCGGTGATGCGCTCTCGACGGTAGGTGGCTGCGCCGTCCCCACTCCCGCCGGACCCGCTGTTGCCTCCGGCTCAACCGGGTCTACGTCGATCGGCAGCACTCCGAGCCCGTCGACGAAGCTCGACGGTGCCTGCCATTCGATCCGCGGCGGCTGCGCCCATGCGGTACCGCCGAACTCGGCGAGCCATGCGGCGACGAGCGCGAGGTCCTCCCGCCACTTACGCTCCTCAGCCGGCGGCAGGATGTCGTCCCACATCGGCAGGAACGAGCCGCGTAGTTGCAGCTGCCCCTTCGGCCGCGCCATGAACCAGAGATGCAGGTGCGCGGCGCCGTCTCCCCAACGGTTCACGTGCACTCTCGCGACATCGTCTAGCGACCGGATCGCGCGCTCGACGCGTACCGTCATGACGCCCAGCTCGGCGGCGAGCAGGTTGGGCAGGTCGCCCAGATCCAGATGCGAGCGCGGCTCGAGGATCAGGATCATCGGCAGCCCGGTGGGGCGGTCCATCGAGCGCACCCGCCAGCGCTCATTGACCCAGATGTACGAGTCGTCGCCGGACTGGCAAGCCTTGCAGTCGGCGATCTCCTCACCCTTGCGGGCAGGCTCTACGTCGACCGGCGCGTCCAGCGCCTTGACCTTCAGATCGCCCTCGAACGGGAACGTGTCCCACGAGGTGAAGGCAGGGAGGGGGAGGGGTGTTTCAGCCACGAGGGAACCCTATCGGAGCGGGTCATCGGCTGTCTCCCCTCCGGGCATGCCCTCACCCTCCCGGCAGCCCCCGTTTCACGTGAAACCGACTGCGGTCGTCCACAATCCACAGAGTTATCCACCGGTACGCACACCACCCTGTGGATAACTCTGTGGAGAATGGCTTCCGCCCGACGTCGCGCGAACGGTGGCCGGCTGCGGGCGTACCGCAGGGTGCGTCGAGAAATGGCCCGTCAACGTGGGTTTTCCGCGCTCACGATCGGCTCCGGAGGGTAACCATGTACCAGATTCCCCGGCCGTTTCACGTGAAACGGAGCCTGAGGATAACTCCATCAATCTTGTGGATAACTTCGCTCGGCCCTGGGGATTTCGCAGGTCCCGGGCATCTCTGGATGCCGTTCATCCACAGGTCCAGCTGGTTTGTTCCACAGGGCTGGTGTTGGCCATTCTTGATCGCCTAGGATCAAACATGTGTTCGATGCTCGCCGCATCTCCATGGTCTCTCGGCTGGCTGCACTGCCAGCCGGGCCTGAGCTGGCGGCGGCTCTTGAGGCACTGACTTCTCGGGCATCGACCCCCGAGGCACCGAAGCCGGGTTCGCCGGACTGCGCGGTGCTGGACTCAGGGGTACCGGACCCGATGGCGTCAGGCTCCGCCGCACCGGCTCCCGCAGTGCCGAACTCCGACGTGCCCGACCCGATGGCGTCCGATCCTGGCAGGCCGGCTCCTTCAGCGCCGCCCTCCGGCACGCCTGGCTTCCTGGTGCGGGGCTTCGTCGAGCCGAACTCCACAGCGCCGGACTCCGACGTGGCGGACTCAACGGTGCTGGACCCCGACGTGCCGGACTCAACGGTGCTGGACCCCGACGTGTCGAACTCCAGGGTGCGGTACTCCGTCGAGCCGAGCCCCACGGTGCCGGGCTGCGACGTGCTGGATCCCGGTGGGCTGGCCCCCTTGGCAATGGGCTCCGGCTCGCTCGCACCGGGGGAGCAGGTGGATGTGCTCGTCGCGCTCGCGAGGCAAGCGGCCCACGCCCAAGCTCGTCTGCTCCAGGGGATGACGATCGTCGCCGCTCAGTCGACCGGCGTCGGGTTCGACTCCGATGAGGTGGCCTTCGCCTTGCATCTCACCCGGCGCGGCGCGCAGAACCAGGTCGCCTTGGCGCAGGATCTTCTGGCTCGACTGCCGATGGCGTGGTCGGCGCTGGATCGCGGCGACATCTGCCTGGCTCGAGCGAAGGTCTTCTCCGACGTTCTCATCGCTGCACCGGATGAGGTCGCCCGCGATGTGGCTACCCGGTTGCTGCCCATCGCGGTCGACTTGACAGCCGGGCAACTCCGAGCCCGACTCCATAAGGAGTTGCTCACCGCCGACCCCGACGCCGCCCGGGCTCGCTACGACCGATCTGTCGCGGAGCGTCGAGTGTGCCTCTCGCCGAACGATGACACCACGGCGTGCCTCTCCGGA
Source organism: Hamadaea flava (assembly GCF_024172085.1). NCBI lineage: Bacteria > Bacillati > Actinomycetota > Actinomycetes > Micromonosporales > Micromonosporaceae > Hamadaea > Hamadaea flava. The sequence goes on from NZ_JAMZDZ010000001.1 coordinate 4,824,730, forward strand.
ATCTTCCTACCACCGGCCAAAGCCGCGGCCGCCTTCGAGCGCGTCGACGCACTCGCCCGCGGGCGGAAGCGCGACGGCGACACGCGTACGCTCGACCAGCTGCGCGCCGACATCTTCTGTGACCTCCTCGCCGGAGTTGACTGTGGCGCAAGCCCCGTCGCCCGCCCCGGCGTCGTCGAGCTTCTTGTTCCACTGGAAACGCTGACGGGGCAATCCGAGGCCCCCGCACACCTCGCGGGCTACGGACCGGTCATCGCCGACATCGCCCGGCAGGTGGCGGCGCAGCAGGCGAGGCAGGAAGCAGCACGACGCCACGGCGAAGCCGCCGCGGCCGAACGGGGCGACAAGTTGGGCGCGAAGTTGGGGGAGTGGCTCGCCACTCATTGGCGCTACCGGGTTTACGACGGCGACGGCCAACTCCTGTACGCCGGGACTACGCGGGCTCGCCCCGGCTCGCCGCACACCGGCTCCTCACACGTCGCCGCACCGCGCACCAAATCGCCGCGTACTCCGTTGGCGCGCGTTGCGGGTTGCCAAAGCGAGCCGGTGGCGCCCGGCGTACTGCGCCTGCAACCACTCCAGCCGTGCCCGCCGACGGCGAGCGATCCAACCGCCCGTTTCCCCGATGCCGCCACGCGGCGGTGGGTCGCCGCTCGCGACAACACCTGCCGCGCGCCTGGATGCACCAATCCCGCTCGCACCTGCGATACGGACCACACGGTCGACCACGCTTTCGGCGGCCCGACGACCGACGAGAATCTCGGCCTGCTGTGCCGACATCACCACCGACTGAAACACGAAGGCGGGCACCGGTTACGTCAGATCCGGCCGGGCCATTTCGCATGGGAGAGCCCCAGCGGCCGGACCTACCGAACGGATCCCGATCCGCCGTCGTGACAGGGCGCGGCTGCGCGATGTTTCACGTGAAACAGGAAGATCCATTTGAGATTCAGCTGGCAAGTGGGCGGTTCTCATGGCGGGCGTGCTCGGTGCTGACGCCCATGCCGAGACTTCGGTATGGGCGTCTGGATCCGAAGCGCGTCGCCAGGTGGCACGCTTCGGATCGGCAGCGCCGCCACAAGGACCGTCGTCGTCACAGGCGCCATCGTCGCAGACCGCCGTCGCGGTGAATCCCCGTCGCGGTGGGCCCGCCATCGGGCGGAGGTCGGCTGCGGATTAGCGGAGTGCAATGCGCGGCGCCTGAAGTTCGGCGTTGGAATTCTGGCGTTGGAATTTGGCGTTGAAGGTTCGGCGGTTCCTCGCGGCGCGATGCGCGTAGGCCGGGGTACCGGAGGACACACACCACCCACGGGCGCCATCGGTGCGCCGTATCAGCCGGGCCGGCCCCACGCCCGATACAGGCCGGGGTTCACGTCAGCAGTAGGAAACGCACGAAGCGGCGGTCCAACGCAGCCCATGCCAGAACCAGCCTCGCCACCAGGATTCCCTCGCAGCCGAATGCTGTCGGAACTCCGGCGGCGAACCCACCGGACTCCGGCCGCCGTCTGATGCTCACCTCAACTGGTCGAGAACCGCCCAGCCCTCGGTGGAGCCGAACAGGCACCCGTGCAGGGCCACACAGATCCGGCGGTCGACGGCGAGAGCCTTCCACCACAACGCCGCGCCACGTGAAGACGCAGACGTCACTAACTGGATCCTGGCTCCTGGTGCCGGGTGACGAAGCGCTATGCACTCCGTCGGCGGTTTGACGGGAACGACGACGAGCGGTTCGCTCTTGAGCTTGCCGGACCAGAAGCCCTGACCGACGCCACGAAGTCGTGGTCCCGGCGAGCTCCAGTTGTCGCGAGGTCCCAAGGGCTGCCTTGAACACCCACATCCGAGCCTCGTACGCGATGCCAATGTCGAGCCCGATCCGGCCGGCAGCAAACCGCCAAGCGCCGGCTCGCGGTACGCCAGGGGAGCGATGTTCGGCGCTGCAGAGCTCAACGCATAGTGCGGTGTGGAGAGGAACTTCGAACCCAACGCCGACAGGAGAGCGGGCAACGGCTGCGCGCAGAGCCGTTTTGGTCGCTCGGCCGCCTCGCTGAGGGTGGGTCGTTCTGGCCCCGGCGCGGCCCAGTTCCGTTCGCCCACGCTGCGCCACGCGCCTCCGTTGGTGTGAGGTCGACAACGCGATCGAACGCCTAAACGCCGCGGCACTTCGCTTGCGCCAGGCCCAAGCACGCTGGCTCGAGCCAACCGCGAGGCGTGCGGACCCATGCACGCCGGACGCACGCACGCCGGGTCCAACGCACTCGGAACCAACGCACCCGGAACCGACGCACTACGAGCCCACGTTGGGTCCGACGTACGCCGGGCGCGAAAGCCTGGCCCATGCACACAGGTCGCGCACACACGCCGAACCCGTAAACACCGGGCCGGCCCCAAACTGGGCCAGCTCGCACTGGGCCGGCTCGCACGGGGCCCGCTCGCACGGGGCCCGCTCGCACGGGGCCCGCTCGCACGGGGCCCGCTCGCACGGGGCCCGCTCGCACGGGGCCCGCTCGCACGGGGCCCGCTCGCACGGGGCCCGCTCGCACGGGGCCCGCTCGCACGGGGCCCGCAGCCTTGGGCACGCCGACCCATGCCCAGGATGGCGACCGCCAATCGCGCCGAGGATCGGGGCGCGTACTAGCTCAGTGGAATCGGGTCAGCGAATCGGCTCGGTGAACGTGCCTCCGATCTCAGCTCCCACCCCGGGAGTTGTCGCCGCAACCCGGCACCATCCGCGGCAACCCTCGCTATACCGATCGGGTGGCGGTCCGCATCTCCACAGGACCCCCACGATCCAGCAGCTGCTTAGCCGACGAACCGCGCTCGCGCTTGGGATCCGGGCAGGGGACCTGCAGCGTTGCGAGTCGGACCGTGGTGGCTAGCCAGGCCCACCGAGCAGGCCCAGCCGCGAATCGAGCCAGCCCCACCGAGCCAGCCCCACCGCGTTGGGCCCCACCGAGCCAGCCCCACCGCGTTGGGCCCCACCGAGCCAGCCCCACCGCGTTGGACTCCACCGCGCTGGGGCCCGACGTGCTGAGCCAATGGCGCTAGGCCCACCGAGTCGGCCTACGGACCACCTTTGGCCGAACCGGCCAGGCTGGCCAGCCTGGTCCGAACCAGTAGCGCCGAACCAGCCCAGTTCGTGCCACCGCCACGGACGGCCGCTGAACCGACTGGGAATGCCGCTCCTTCGCCGCCCGAGCCAGGTCTGGGTGCCGAGCCTCGCCGACCGCGATCGGCAACCCGATCGGACCCACGACCGGGAGCCAGAAGACCAGAGGACCGGGGAGCGCCGGGCACCGAGGCGAACGGGGGAACCGACTGGCTGAGGGTGGGGAGACCGAGGGACCGGGCTCGCCGGGATTGGGAGCCGCCGGGATTGGGGGCCGGGATTGGGGATCGGCGGATCACGTCACCCCACCCGGCGCAGCCGCAGCGCCGACCGCCGCGTGACACGGCGACCTCACGGCTGCACCGCCACGGCACGGCTGCACCGGCACACCGGCACCGCCGATCCCGCCCTAACCGGAGTCGACCAGATCCCCCGACACCGATCGGATCTGACCGAGCGAGCGCCGCCGAGCGACCGCACCGACCGATCTGCCCGAGCGAGCGCACCGACCGAGCGAACGTCCCGACCGCGACTCGAGAATCCGCTCCAGAAGCCCAGGCACCGTCCTCACCTCAACCCGTGAGCCCTGACGCCCGCCACCGGAATCCAACCCGGCCGAGGCACCCGGCACGACCGACCCTCGCCAGCCAAGAGCGACACCACCCCTGGGGGAGGGGAGTGACCCACCGATGTTTCACGTGAAACACGGAGATCCACAACGAGAACGGCCCGGCCGCTCCAAGCGACCGGGCCGTACGAGATGGTGCGAGACGGAGCGAGACGGCACAAGGCCGTGCAAGATATTCCGGATTACTCCTGGCGGTCCACGCCGATGATGCCGACGATGCGCTCCAGGTCGTCCACCGTCGCGAACTCGATCGTGATCTTCCCCTTGGAGCGGCCGATGTCGACCTTCACCCGGGTGTCGAACCGGTTGGAGAGGCGGTCGGCCAGATCCGTCAGGGCCGGCGCGTGCGGCTTGGTCCGGCGGGCGGCGGGGGACTTCTCGGCTGGCGTACCGTCGGACAGCGCGAGCGTGACGAGTTCTTCGACCGCCCGGACAGAAAGACCTTCGGCGACGATGCGGGTCGCCAGCTCCTCCTGCCTCCCCGAGTCGTCCAGCCCCAGGAGCGCCCGGGCGTGGCCCGCGCTTAGTACGCCCGCCGCCACCCGACGCTGCACCGGCGCCGGCAGGTTCAGTAGCCGGATGGTGTTCGAGATCTGCGGCCGGCTGCGGCCGATCCGGCGCGCGAGTTCTTCATGTGTCGCCCCGAACTCCTCCAGCAGCTGCTGGTACGCGGCTGCCTCTTCGAGCGGGTTCAGCTGCGCCCGGTGGATGTTCTCCAGGAGGGCGTCCCGGAGCATGTCGTCGTCCCGGGTGTCCCGGATGATCGCCGGGATGAGATCCTTGCCGACCGCCTGGGCGGCGCGCCAACGGCGCTCACCCATGACGAGTTCGTACTTGTCCGCACCGAGGTCGCGGACCACGATCGGCTGAAGGAAGCCGACCTCCTGGATGGAGATCTTCAGCTCCTCCAGCGCTTCCTCGTCGAAGACGGTTCGGGGCTGCTTCGGGTTGGGGACGATCGAGTCGACCGAGATCTCGGCGAACCGTGCGCCCGGAACGGGAGCCAGCTCACGCGAATCGGGTGCGGTGGGGGCCGGGGGAGCGGTGGGCGGCACGACTTCGGCCGCCGGCGTACTCTGCCGGGGCGCGGCGGGCGCCGGCTCCTCAGGTGCGGCGGCGGGCGCCGGTCCGGTCGGGATCAGCGCGCCGAGGCCACGCCCCAGCCCGCCCTTCGGCCGTGCAGCGGCACTCATGCGGTGACTCCGATCTTCGCGCCGCGCTCGGCGATCTCCTGGGCTGCCTCGAAGTAGCTCGTCGCCCCACGGGAGCCCGGGTCGTACGTCATGACCGACTGGCCGTAGCTGGGCGCCTCGGACACCCGCACGTTGCGGGGGATCACCGAGGTGAGCACCTTGTCCCCGAAGTGGTTGCGGACGTCCTGCTCGACCGCATCCGCTAGGCGCGTACGCCGGTCGTACATGGTCAGCAGGATCGTCGACACGTCCAGCGTCGGGTTCAGGTGGGCCTTCACGAGGTTGATGTTGTTGAGGAGCTGGTTCAGACCCTCCAGCGCGTAGTACTCGCACTGGATCGGGATCAGCACCTCCTGCGCCGCGACGAGAGCGTTGACCGTCAGCAGGCCGAGCGACGGCGGGCAGTCGATGAAGACGTAGTCGAACTCGGTCGGGTACGCCTGGATGGCCCGCCCGAGGCGGGACTCCCGCGCGACGACCGAGACGAGCTCGATCTCGGCACCGGCCAGGTCGATCGTCGCCGGTACGCAGTGCAGGTTCGGAATGCCCTCGACCGGCTGGGCGACGTCGGCCAGCGGCACGTTCTCAATCAGGCAGTCGTAGACGTCCGGGATGCCGGCGTGGTGGGGGACGTTCAGCCCGGTTGAGGCGTTGCCCTGAGGGTCGAGGTCGACCACCAGTACGCGGTTGCCGTGCAGCGCGAGGGCGACCGCCAGGTTCACGGTCGTCGTGGTCTTGCCGACGCCGCCCTTCTGGTTCGCCACACACATGACACGGGGCCGGGCCGGGCGAGGCATGGTGATCTCGCCGCTCGGGTTCAGAATCTGCACGGCTCGCATAGCCTCCATCGCCAGCGGCGGGTCGTCCTCGCGCGGCTCGGCCGCCGTTTCCTCTGCACCGTACGTGTTCGCCACGGGGACCTCGGTTTCGACATGCGCAGCGTTGGTGGCGGTCGCGCCGGGGACCGCGCTGACTGGACGGGGAGACGGGCTCGGACGGGTGCCGGGCGGGTTCGGGGGAGCGGGGGCGTACCCCGTCACGGTTCGCGGTGGCTCCGCCTCGCGCTGGCCCACCGGCTCAGCCTCACGTTGGGCACCCGATTCGGCGTACTCGGGTGCCAGAAAGGTCGGTGTCCGCGGCTGCGGCACCGATGTTTCACGTGAAACATCGTTCTGCACGGTCACATCCCTGCCCCTGATGGATGACGGCTCGACCGCGTCGTTGACCCGCACCAGAAGGGGGTCCACACAAACGACGCGCGGCCAGCCTACGGCGCTGGCGCTCGTGATTCCAGTTGAGTCCACCGGTCGGGCATCGTCAACGGCACGAACCGGCGGGGTGAACACCGCTAGTCCGTTCACCAGCAGGAGGCGACCCGCTACGCGCGGCACAGCTCCAGTGGGCCATCCCACACCCTGAGACCCCGCGCCCGAAGATGGTGGCAGGGGCGCTGCGGCCGGACGTGAAAGACGTTCGACGTCGGCCAAGCTTCTCGGGCGCCGACCCCTGCGTACCCCCACCTTCGACCCCCATGCGCGCCTCGCGCCCGAGGCCGGATCACCGCCGCGACCGCGCCCCTGAGCGTGCCGCCTTAGACGGCTTCGACTTCGTCCGCGCGATGCACGCCACCTCGACCACGGTGGTCGGCGGCTCGATCAGGCCTTCACCGCAGCGCACGACCACGGCGGGACCGCCGCCGAGACGAGTGACCGCCGCCTGGTGCTCGGCGATCTCCTCCGCGGCGGAGGAGCCCTTGAGTGCCAACATCCGACCGCCGATTCGGGCCAGCGGAAGGCACCATGCGGCCAGACGATCCAGCGGTGCGACCGCTCGGGCCGTCACCACATCCGCCTCCGCGCCGGCCGCTTCCTCAGCCCGTCCTCGATGGACGGTCACGTTGCCGAGTTCGAGAGCCTCCACCACCTCGGTGAGGAAAGCGGTGCGTCGCGCCAGCGGCTCGATGAGGGTGACCGAAATGTCGGACCGAGCCACTGCGAGCACGATACCCGGCAGACCGGCCCCGGAGCCGACATCAACCACCGTTTCCCCGGAGGAAATCAACTCGGCCACCACCGCACAGTTGAGGAGGTGGCGATCCCAGATCCGGGGCGCCTCCCGCGGGCCGATCAGTCCGCGTACAACTCCTTCGGTGGCAAGGAGTTGCGCGTAGCGAGACGCGAGGTCGAGGCGAGACCCGAACAGCCGAATGGCCGCAGGTTCCAGAGAAGCAGGAACCCCGCCGGCCGAGAAGTCCGGCGCGGCGGGGTCATGGGTCATGTGATCCATTATCGCGGTCGTCACACCGGGTGGACGACGATCCGGCGGTTCGGCTCGACGCCTTCCGACTCGCTCTCGACGCCCTCGGCCGCGTTGACCACGTCGTGGACGCACTTGCGCTCGAACGCCGACATGGGCTCCAACTGCACCGGCTCGCCGTGCTCGCGCACCTTCTCGATCGCGTTCTTGGCGACCGCGACGAGTTCCTTCTTGCGGTTGGCCCGGTAGCCGCCGACGTCGAGCAGCAGCCGGCTCGGCGCCCCGGTCTCGCGGTAGACCGCGAGCCGGGTCAGTTCCTGCAGGGCCTCCAGGGTCGCGCCGCGCGGTCCGACGAGCGCGCCCAGGCGCTCGCCGACCACCTCGACCATCGGGCGTCCCCCCGAGACCATCTCGTCGATGTCGCCGTCGAAGTCGAGGATGTCCAGCAGACCCTCGACATAGTCGGCCGCGATCTCGCTCTGGTGGAAGAGCTCCTCGTCGCCGGCCGGTTCCGAACTCTGCTCCGCCTCAGCGGTCGCCGCCACGTCCGCCGGCTCTTCGGCGGCCAACGCCTCGGTCTTCGTCTCGGTCACGCTGCTGTCTCCGTTGGTTGTTGCGATGGCTTAGGGGGCGAGGCTCAGCCGACCTTCGGCTTCGAGCCGCCCTTCTTCGGGTTCGTCGGCTTCGCGCCGACCTTGGGCGCCAGCGCCTTGCGCTGGGCCTCGATCAGCTCGACGTCCTCGCCCTTCTTCGCCTTGGGCTTGGGCTCGACCGGCTTCCCGTTCACCAGCGGCGGGTACTTCTTCAGCACCCAGAACTGCTGGCCCAGCGAGAAGATGTTGGTCGTCGTCCAGTACAGGATCAAACCGAGGGGGAAGGCCGACACCGAAATGATCATCGTCAGCGGGATGCCGTAGAGCATCAGCCGCTGGACCATGCGCTGCTGGGGGTCCTCGCTCCAGCCGGTCTTCAGGATCATCTGGCGGCTGGTGAGGTAGGTGGTCGCGATCATGATGACGCCGAAGATCACACAGAGAACCGTGGCCAGGCCGCCGTTGCGCAGCGTCGCGCCGATCGAGACGCCGAAGAGCTCGGCGTCGCTCGCGCTGTGGAAGAGCGTCTCGCTCCACCCGTAGAGCGTGGGGTTGTGCTGGCCGCTGTCGAGTCGCCGGATGACGTGGAAGACGCCGAGGAAGATGGGCATCTGAATCAGCAGCGGGAGGCAACCCATCAGCGGGTTGGCCTTCTCGGTGCGGTAGAGCTCCATCATCTCTTTCTGGAGCGTCTCCCGGTCACCCTTGTGCTTCTCCTGCAGCGCCTTCATCTTCGGCTGGATCGCCTGCATGGCGCGCTGAGAACGGATCTGCTTGACGAAGAGCGGGAAGAGGATGCCTCGGACGGTGAGCACCAGGAAGACGATCGAGAGGACCCAGTCCCAGTTGGTCGACAGCCACTCGCCGACGCCGATCTCGTCGAAGACCCAGTGCCAGGCGAGCATGACCCACGACACCGCGTAGTAGATCGGATCAAGCATTAGGGTTGCGCTCCAGTCGCCTCGTTACGGCGGTGGGCGGCGGCCGGCGGAACCGGATCGAACCCACCAGGGTGGAAGGGGTGACACCGTCCGATCCGCCGGATCGCCAGCCAGCTACCCCGTAACGCGCCGTGGACGGCGAGCGCCTCCAGCGCGTAGGCGCTGCAAGACGGGTAGAACCGGCAGCGGGCCGGCAGGCCCGGACTTATCCAACGACGGTACGCGATAACTCCCAGCGCCAGCACGCGACCGGGGAGTGTCGCAGGTCGCGCTACACCAGGCAGGGTCTTCACGAGCCCTCCCTCTTGCGGCGCGGGCGAGCCGCGGCTACAAGCGCGGCGTCCAGATCCGCGCTCAGCTGATCGAACGGCGCGTGGGCCGCCGCGGGCAACGCGCGCACCACCAGAGTGGTTCCCAACGGGTACGCCGAGAGCCGTGCCGCGACAAGGTGACGTAGTCGACGCTTGACCTTGTTCCGGACAACCGCACCGCCGACGGCCTTCGATACGACAAAACCGGCACGGGGTGCGGACATGACACAGCCCGGGGCCTCTACGGTCCCGGGCTGGTCGATGCTGGTCTTCAAGTGGACGACCACGGTGCCCCGGCCGACACGTCGACCGGCGCGGACGGCGTCAGCGAACTCGCGGCTGCTCCGCAGACGATTCGCGGCCGGCAGCATGCGGCACCGCTCCGCTCGGCTCAGACGGCCAGGCGGGCGCGACCCTTTTCCCGGCGGGCGGACAGGACGGCGCGGCCGGCACGGGTGCGCATGCGCAGCCGGAAGCCGTGGGTCTTGGCGCGCCGACGGTTGTTCGGCTGGTACGTGCGCTTGCTCACGTCAGGCTCTCCTGCGGTCATCCCCGCTCCTGGACGGTGGCGGGGGGAGGTCTTCGCGACAGTCGTCTCGACTGTCTTTTCGGCCGCCACCCTAGCATCCTTCTCAGGAGCGCTGGGCAGCGGAGCAACCTGTCCAGGGTACACGCTGCGTCGATCTGCGACCAAAGCGCGGTGGTCTTGTGGTCGCTGCCTCGTTATCCTGCTGGGACCCGGGTGGGGGCCGGGAAGCGCTCGCGCGAGCCGCCAGGTGTGCGGTCAATGCCACGTTGCCGCCCCGGGGCCACGCGGCGCGGGGGTTGTGGATAACTTAGCTCGATGCCGTTGTGCGCAGAGTCCGCGCCGCGGGCGTCCGGGGAGAAGGTTGGGGGGCGAGAAGAGTGGGAGACCTCGACGCGGTCTGGGTGAACGCCGTCAACGATCTCGCCGACCAGATCATCTCGCCGCAGCAGCGGGCGTACCTTCAGCTCACTCGGCTGCGCGCGATCGTCGAGGACACCGCGCTGCTGTCGGTGCCGGACCCGTACACCCGGGACTTCATCGAAAGCCGGATGCGCCCGCAGATCACCGACGCGCTGTCGCGGAACCTCGGCCGGCCGATACAGGTCGCCGTGACCGTCCGGCCGCCGGAGGACGACACTCAACGCGCACCGCTTTACATGGGTGGCGGCTACGGCACTCCCGCGCCCGCCGCCCCGCCGGCACCGCGCCCGACTCCGGTGGAGGAACCTCGCCCGGAGATTCAGCGGGCGCTGTCCTATCCGAGTGGGGCGTACCCGCCAGTGGCGATCACTCCGCCGCCGGACGGTGAGGACGCGTTGTTCGCCGTGCCGACTCAGCCGGTGCCGCGGGAGCCCGCCCACGACGGGGCCCCCGAGAGCGGGCCCGGTCGCGTCGGGTCACCGAGCGCGTCGGCCCCGTCCATCTCTCCGGCCGAAGGGCGCGGTCCGCTCGGCGGCCGCCCGCCCGCGCCCGAGACCGGTGGCAACAGGCTCAATCCGAAGTACATGTTCGAGACGTTCGTCATCGGCTCCTCGAACCGGTTCGCCCACGCCGCCGCGGTGGCGGTCGCCGAGTCGCCGGCGAAGGCGTACAACCCGTTGTTCATCTACGGCGGTTCCGGGCTGGGCAAGACGCACCTGTTGCACGCGATCGGCCACTACGCCCAGCAGCTGGGCAATGCCCGCGGCGTGCGCTACGTCTCGACCGAGGAGTTCACCAACGACTTCATCAACTCCCTGCGCGACGACAAGCAGAGCGCGTTCCAACGCCGCTATCGGGACGTCGACATCCTGCTGATCGACGACATCCAGTTCCTCGAGAACCGGGAGCGTACGCAGGAGGAGTTCTTCCACACCTTCAACACCCTCCACAACGCGAACAAGCAGATCGTGATCACCTCCGACCGGTCGCCGAAGCAGCTAGCCACTTTGGAGGATCGGCTGCGTACGCGGTTCGAGTGGGGCCTGCTCGCCGACATCCAGCCGCCCGACCTGGAGACGCGGATCGCGATCCTGCAGAAGAAGGCGGCCCAGGACCGGTTGTTCGCGCCGCCCGAGGTGCTGGAGTTCGTCGCGTCGCGGATCTCCAACTCGATCCGGGAACTCGAGGGCGCGCTGATCCGCGTGACGGCGTACGCCTCATTGTCCCGCTCGCCGGTGAGCCTGCAGATCGCTGAGGAGGTGCTCCGCGACTTCATCCCGGACGGCACCGCGCCGGAGATCACGGCCGACCAGATCATGGTGTCCACAGCGGACTACTTCGGGGTGAGCCTGGAGGACCTGCGCGGGCACTCCCGGTCGCGGGTGCTCGTCAACGCCCGCCAGGTCGCCATGTATCTGTGCCGGGAGCTGACGGCGATGTCGCTGCCCCGGATCGGATCGGCGTTCGGCGGGCGCGACCACACCACGGTGATGCACGCCGAGCGGAAGATCCGGCAGCAGATGGCGGAGCGGCGTTCGCTCTACAACCAGATCGCGGAGCTCACCAACCGCATCAAGCAAACGCCCTGACCTGCACGAAAGACACTTCGGCGGGCGGTGTGACCAGGCGGTCGCGCCGCCCGCCGCTCTATATCGACGCCTGTCGTCGAGTTATCCCCAACCGGTGGACGAAGGTTGTGGATTGGCTGTGGATATGTGTGGACAAAAAATTGTCCCTGTGGATTCAGTGTGGACAACCGACCAAGATCCGTGGACAGGTTTCCATGATCCGTGGATATCCCTGTGTACAAGGCCCTTCGGGCGGTCCGCCCGATCGGTGGATAACCCGGTGGATAACCTGTGGAAGTCTTGTGGGGAACGTGTGGGCAAGAGTGGACACTCTGTGTACACAGAATGTCCTGTGGATGGAGGGCTCGGTTTTCCACGGCTTCATCCACCGGTTATCCACCGGCCCTGAACCCGGATGAGCAGCGGAAACGGCAGTTATCCCCAGTTTCCACAGCCCCTACTATTACGACGGTAGAGATTTCTAAGAAGAAGAAAACCCAATCTTCGGGGTGTGGATGTTGGTGGGCTGCCGGCGGGCCGACCCCTCCGAGCACCCGCACCGAAGAAGCCCTAGGGTGGTTCACCGTCACACCTCGTCGTTAGGGTCGATAGTCCGTAAGAAGCTCTCGCCGACCCGACGCCCTGACAAGAGATCCCCGGAGGCCTCGCATGAAGTTCCGTGTTGAGCGCGACGCGCTTGCCGACGCCGTTGCGTGGACCGCAAAGAGCCTGCCCAGCCGGCCGTCGGTGCCGGTCCTCGCGGGTGTGATGCTGCGCGTAGCCGACGGCCGCCTGCACGTCTCCGGCTTCGACTACGAGGTGTCGAGCCAGGTCGACGTCGAGGTGCAGGCGGACGCCGACGGCGCGGCGCTGGTCTCCGGCCGGCTGCTCGCCGAGATCACCAAGGCGCTCCCGGCCAAGCCGGTGGAGATCGCCGCCGTCGGCTCGCACCTCGAACTCGTCTGCGGCAGCGCGCGGTTCACGCTGCCGACGATGCCGGTCGAGGACTACCCGACGCTGCCCGAGCTGCCGCAGAGCGCCGGCACCGTCGACGCCGCCACGTTCGCCGCCGCCGTCGCCCAGGTCGCCATCGCGGCCGGCCGGGACGAGACGCTGCCCATGATGACCGGCGTACGCCTGGAGCTGTCCGGCTCGACGATCGCGCTGCTCGCCACCGACCGGTACCGGCTCGCCGTCCGCGAGATCAGCTGGGAGCCGGCCGCCGACGACGTTGAGACCACCGCTCTCGTGCCGGCCCGGACGCTGGCCGACACCGCCAAGACGCTCGGCCCGCTGGGCGGCAGCGTGACGGTGGCACTCGCGACCGCCGGTGCGGGCGAGGGCATGATCGGTTTCGCCGGGGGCACCCGCAAGACCACGAGCCGCCTGCTCGACGGTCAGTCCTACCCGCCGGTGCGGTCGCTGTTCCCGGCGTCGTTCAACGCCGAGGCGCGGGTGCCGGTGAGCGCCCTCGTCGAGGTCGTCAAGCGGGTGTCGCTGGTCGCCGAGAAGGCCACCCCGATCCGGCTGTCGTTCACCGAGGAGGGGCTCGTCGTCGAGGCGGGCGGTACCGAGGAGGCGCGGGCGAGCGAGGCGATGGAGGCCACCTTCACCGGTGAGCCGTTCACGATCGCGTTCAACCCGCAGTACCTCATCGACGGGCTGGGCGCGCTCGGCGCGGCGACCGCCGTCTTCGGGTTCACCGACGCGTTCAAGCCCGCGGTGCTCATGCCGGCTGGCGACGACGGTGAGGTTGTGCCGGGTTACCGCTATCTGATCATGCCGATTCGGGTCGGGCGCTAGCCTGAACCTTCAGGGGGGCGGGCCGCGCGCCGAAGATCGCCGCGTCCGGCGCCCGTCTCGAACTAGGCAAGCACACCTGAGTGGAGTGACCATGCAACTCGGACTCATCGGCCTCGGCAAGATGGGCGGCAACATGCGGGACCGCCTGCGCGAGGCCGGCCATGAGGTCGTCGGCTTCGACCGCAACCCCGACCTGTCGGACGCGGCGAGCCTGGAAGAGCTGGTCGGCAAGTTGCAGGCGCCGCGCGCGATCTGGGTGATGGTGCCCGCCGGTGTCACCGAGGCCACCATCGACGCCCTGGGCGCGCTGTTGGGCGAGGGCGACATCGTCATCGACGGTGGGAACTCCCGGTTCTCCGACGACGGTCCCCGGGCCGAGAAGCTCGCCGAGTCCGGCATCGGCTACATCGACGCCGGGGTCTCCGGCGGCGTCTGGGGCAAGCAGAACGGCTACGCACTCATGGTCGGCGGTTCCGACGCCGACGTCGCCCGGCTCATGCCGATCTTCGAGTCGCTGAAGCCGGCCGGCGAGTTCGGCTTCGTGCACGCCGGCCCGGTCGGCGCCGGTCACTACGCCAAGATGGTGCACAACGGCATCGAATACGGCCTCATGCACGCGTACGCCGAGGGCTTCGAGCTGCTGGAGAAGTCGGAGCTGGTGCAGAACGTGCCCGGCGTGTTCCGGTCGTGGCGGGAAGGCACCGTCGTCCGCTCCTGGCTGCTGGACCTGATGGACAACGCGCTGACCGCCGATCCGCACCTGGACGAGCTGAAGGGCTACGCCGAGGACACCGGCGAAGGTCGCTGGACGGTCGAGGAGGCCATCCGTCTCGCGGTGCCGATGCACGTCATCGCCGCTTCGCTGTTCGCCCGGTTCGCCTCGCGGCAGGACGACTCGCCGGCGATGAAGGCGATCGCGGCGCTGCGCAACCAGTTCGGCGGGCACGCCGTCACCAAGAGCTAGCCAGCATGTACGTTCGCCGGCTGGAGCTCGTCGACATCCGCTCGTACGCGCGGGTGGCGGTCGACCTCCAGCCGGGGCCGAACGTGCTCGTCGGCCCGAACGGTGTCGGCAAGACCAACCTCGTCGAGGCGATGGGTTACGTTGCCACGCTCTCCAGCCACCGAGTCGCGAACGACGCACCGATGGTTCGGGCAGGTGCGGGCACCGGCGTGATCCGCTGCGCGATCGTGCACGAGGGCCGCGAGCTGCTCGTCGAACTGGAGATCGTGCCGGGCAAGGCCAATCGGGCGCGGCTAGGCCGGTCTCCCGTACGCCGGGCGCGGGACGTCCTCGGCGCGCTGCGCCTCGTCCTGTTCGCCCCCGAGGATCTCTCGCTGGTCCGGGGCGACCCGGCTGAGCGGCGCAAGTATCTGGACGAGCTGCTGGTGCTCCGGCAGCCTCGGATGGCGGCGGTCCGCTCCGACTACGAGCGGGTGCTCAAGCAGCGCAACGCGCTGCTGCGTACCTCCTATCTGACGCGCCGGGTGAATCGGACAGCCGGCGACCTGTCCACCCTCGACGTCTGGAACCAGCATCTCGCTCAGCACGGCGCCACGCTGCTCGGCGCCCGGCTGGCGCTGGTCGACGCGCTGGCGCCGCATCTGGCGAAGGCGTACGACGCGGTGTCGGGCGGCGGTGCGATGCCGGGGGCCGCCACCGCGGTGTATCAGAGCACGGTCGCCGAGCCGACTCCGGAAGCAGTGCTCTCGGCGCTTCAGGCGGCTCGTCAGTCCGAGGTCGACCGGGGGATGACGCTGGTCGGCCCGCATCGGGACGAACTCGCCCTGTCCCTGGGTCAGCTTCCCGTGAAGGGTTATGCGAGTCACGGTGAATCGTGGTCCTTCGCCTTGGCGTTGCGGCTGGCGGCGTACGAGTTGTTGAGAGCGGACGGTCTGGAGCCGGTCCTGGCGCTGGACGACGTCTTCGCGGAACTGGACAGTGGGCGGCGCCAGCGGCTGGCCGCGCTGGTCGGCGACGCGGCCCAGGTGATCGTGACGTGCGCCGTCGCGGCCGACGTGCCAGACGAACTGGCGGGTGTCCGTTTCACCGTCACACCGGGAGAGGTGCACCGTGAGTGACGAAGAACTCAAGGGTCCGGAGTTGGCGCGGGCCGTGCTGGACGCGGCGAAGGTCAAGCGCGCCGCGCGCGCGACCCAGCCGCGCAAGTCGCCGGAGGAGTACCGGCCGCGCGGCTACAGCGGACCCGGGCCCGATCCGCGCGACCCGGCGAAGTTCGGCGACGTGCTGGCCCGGCTGATCAAGGCCCGCGGCTGGCAGAAGCCCGCCGCCGAGGCGACGGTCTTCGGCGCGTGGGAGAAGGTGGTCGGCCCGGAGATCGCGGCCCGCTGCCGCCCGGTCAAGCTCGAGGAGAAGGAGCTGACCGTCGAGGCGGAGTCCACCGCCTGGGCCACCCAGCTCCGCGCGGTCGCCCCGACGATCATCAAGCGGATCGCGGCCGAGGTGGGCAACAACGTCGTGGTCCGGGTCCGCATCCACGGCCCGGCCGCGCCGTCCTGGTCCAAAGGCCCCCGACGGGTACGCGGACAGGGGCCGGGCGACACCTACGGCTGAGCCGCCGCGCCGGTCAGAACTCTGCGTAGACGGCGAAGCCGCGGTCGGCGCAGCGCCGGTAGAAGCTGGCCAGCACGGCCAGCTCGGAGAGCGGGAAGCTCCACTGCGGCGCTCCGCCGTCGTCGTCGCGCAGCGCGTCCAGCCGTCCTTCGAGCCATTTGAGCTGCTGTTCGGCCAGCCGCCCCTCAGCGAGCGCTGTTCTCAGCACGTCGGCGACGGTGTCGAAGGTGACGGTGACGCCCAGACTGGCGTGGCCGGTGACGAACTTCTCCAGGCCGCCCGCGATCCAGGCGCAGGTGTCCGGGTCGATCACCGGGTCTTCGTCCTCGGCCGCCGCGTCGGTGGCGTAGAGCACGCCTTCGAGCCCGAGGAGCAGGTCGAGCAGCTCCGTGTACGCCGTGGCCCGGACGGTGCCGGTGCGGGCGATGTGCCCGGCCAGGGCCGCGGTCGGGGCCTCGGTCGTAGGCTTTTCCGCGATGCCCGCGAAGTCGACGAACTCGGCCGGGGCGACCGGGTCGTAGAAGCGGCCGGTCGCCGGCCACTGCACGGCGACGTTGTCCAGCCCCATCGTCAGTCCCCTTCGGTGTGGTTGTCCGGCCAGAGGTACCTGCGTCGGACGTGATCGCCGACCGCTTGCCGTCGGCAAGGCATCACAGACACGCGGGCAACCTACGGCATCGCGCCGACACTCCGCTATCCCGCACGGGGTCTGTGATTCGGGCGGCTGTCCGGTGCCGGACAGGGCGACCGGACGCGGTCGGTTTGACGGCACCCGCGTGGGGGGAGTTGCGGACGGGCGTGTTCGGGCCGCTACGGGGCCGTCAGGTACCCCATCGGAGCCATTCAGATGCGACTCGGCGGGTGCCGCGTACGCAGGATGTCGGTGTCACCCAGTAGGATTGCGGTGGCAGTCGCTCGAGCTCGGCTGGGCACGCTTAGCCAGGCACGGCTGCCGACAAGGCATTAACGGAAGGACGAGCGTGGCCGCGTCTAACAAGCAGGATTACAACGCCGCATCACTCACTGTTCTCGAGGGTCTCGAAGCGGTGCGCAAACGCCCCGGCATGTACATCGGTTCCACCGGTGAGCGGGGCCTGCACCACCTGGTCTGGGAGATCGTCGACAACGCGGTCGACGAGGCGTTGGCGGGCTACGCCGACACCATTGACGTGGTGCTCCTCGCCGACGGGGGAGTGAAGGTCACCGACAACGGGCGTGGCCTCCCGGTCGACATCCACCCCAAGATGAAGATCCCCGGCACCGAGGTCGCCTTCACCCAGCTGCACGCGGGCGGCAAGTTCGACGGGAAGGCCTACGCGGTCTCCGGCGGTCTGCACGGTGTGGGTGCGGCCGTCGTGAACGCCCTGTCGACCCGGGTGATGCTGGAGATCCGCCAGCAGGGGTTCGTCTGGCGGCAGGAGTTCGTCCGCGCCAAGGCGGGTCCGCTGGAGAAGGGTGAGAAGGCCACCGACTCGGGTTCGGCTGTCACCTTCTGGCCGGACGGCGACATCTTCGAGACCACCGAGTTCTCGTTCGAGACGATCTACCGCCGGCTTCAGGAGCGCGCGTTCCTGAACCGCGGCCTGAAGATCAGCCTGCGCGACGAGCGCAAGGAGGACGCCGAGCCGACCGAGGTCACCTTCCTCTACAAGGGAGGCATCGCCGACTTCGTCCGGCACCTCAACGCGACCAAGACGCCGATCCACAAGTCGGTCGTCGAGTTCAACGCCGACGGTGACGGGCACGCCGTCGAGGTCGCGATGCAGTGGAACGAGTCCTATGGCGAGTCGGTCTACACCTTCGCCAACATGATCAACACCCATGAGGGCGGTACGCACGAGGAAGGCTTCCGGGCCGCGCTGACG
The DNA here is from genome assembly GCF_024172085.1 of Hamadaea flava. Classification (NCBI taxonomy): domain Bacteria; kingdom Bacillati; phylum Actinomycetota; class Actinomycetes; order Micromonosporales; family Micromonosporaceae; genus Hamadaea; species Hamadaea flava. Next base: position 4,842,518 of record NZ_JAMZDZ010000001.1, read on the forward strand.
ACCGTCATCAACAAGTACGGCATCGACAAGAAACTGCTCAAGGGTGACGACAAGCTCTCCGGTGAGGACATCCGGGAAGGTCTGACCGCCATCGTGTCGGTGAAGGTCGCCAACCCGCAGTTCGAGGGTCAGACCAAGACCAAGCTGGGCAACACCGAGATCAAGAGCTTCGTGCAGAAGGTCTGCAACGACCGGCTGGCCGACTGGCTGGAGCGCAACCCCGCCGAGGCGAAGGTCGTCATCACGAAGGCCTCCCAGGCCGCCCGTGCCCGTGTCGCCGCCGCCCAGGCGCGCAAGCTGGCCCGGCGCAAGTCGCTGTTGGAGTCCGGCTCGATGCCGGGCAAGCTGGCCGACTGCCAGTCCACCGACCCCCGTGAGTGCGAGCTGTTCATCGTCGAGGGCGACTCGGCCGGCGGCTCGGCGAAGCAGGGCCGCGACCCGAAGATCCAGGCCATTCTGCCGATCCGCGGCAAGATCCTGAACGTCGAGAAGGCCCGCATCGACCGGGTGCTCAAGAACAACGAGGTCCAGGCGCTGATCACCGCGCTCGGCACGGGCATCCACGACGACTTCGACATCGAGAAGCTGCGCTACCACAAGATCGTGCTGATGGCCGACGCCGACGTCGACGGCCAGCACATCCAGACCCTGCTGCTGACCCTGTTGTTCCGGTTCATGCGGCCGCTGGTCGAGCTGGGCCACGTCTACCTGGCGTCCCCGCCGCTCTACAAGATCAAGTGGAACAAGAAGGGCGACGACGCGCAGTACGCGTACTCCGACCGTGAGCGCGACGGACTGATCGCGCTGCGCCAGGAGAAGCGGGCGAACGCCAAGCCCGACGACATCCAGCGGTTCAAGGGTCTGGGTGAGATGAACTACCCGGAGCTGTGGGAGACCACGATGAACCCCGCCACGCGTACGCTCCGCCACGTCACTCTCGACGACGCGGCAACAGCGGACGAGCTTTTCAGCGTCCTGATGGGCGAGGACGTGGAGGCGCGGCGCTCGTTCATTCAGCGCAACGCCAAGGACGTGCGGTTCCTGGACATCTGACCCCCACCCCCGACCTCGCAGGCTGACTACGCAAGGACACCACAGAAGTGACTGAGACTCCGTTCGACGAGAACGCCGAAGAGAACGCCGAAGAGGCGACGGAGCGGAACCGCATCGAGCCCGTCGGGCTCGAGGTGGAGATGCAGCGCTCCTTCCTCGATTACGCGATGAGCGTGATCATGAGCCGGGCGCTGCCGGACGTCCGGGACGGCCTCAAGCCGGTGCACCGCAAGATCCTGTACGCGATGTACGACTCGGGCTACCGCCCGGACCGGGGCTACGTGAAGTGCTCCCGGGTCGTCGGCGACGTGATGGGTCAGTTCCACCCGCATGGCGACAGCGCGATCTACGACACCCTGGTCCGGATGGGCCAGCCCTGGTCGCTGCGCTACCCGCTGATCGACGGCAACGGCAACTTCGGCTCCCCGGGCAACGACCCGGCGGCCGCCATGCGGTACACCGAGGCGCGCCTCTTCCCGCTGGCCATGGAGCTGCTCCGGGACATCGACGAGGACACCGTCGACATGGTCCCGAATTATGACAACCGCACCACCGAGCCCACGATCCTGCCGGCCCGGTTCCCGAACCTGCTGGTGAACGGCTCCGAGGGCATCGCGGTCGGTATGGCGACCAAGATCCCGCCGCACAACCTGCGGGAGATCGCCGCGGCCGTCCAGTGGTGCCTGGCGAACCCGGAGGTCGATGAGGCCACCACGCTCGACGAGCTGATCAAGATCGTCAAGGGCCCGGACTTCCCGACCCACGGACTCATCGTCGGCGTCTCCACCATCGAGGAGGCGTACCGGACCGGGCGCGGCTCGATCCGGATGCGCGCGGTGGTGGAGGTCGAGGAGGACAAGCGCGGGCGTACCTGCCTCGTCGTGACCGAGCTGCCCTACCAGGTCAACCCGGACAACCTCGCCGAGCGCATGGCCGATCTGATCAAGGAGGGCAAGCTCGCCGGCATCTCCGACATCCGCGACGAGTCCTCCGGGCGTACCGGTCTGCGGCTGATCGTCGTGCTCAAGCGGGACGCCGTCGCCAAGGTCGTCCTGAACAACCTCTACAAGCACACGCAGCTGCAGGAGACGTTCGGCGCCAACATGCTGGCGCTCGTCGACGGCGTGCCGCGGACGCTCAACCTGGCCCAGTTCGTGCGCTACTACGTGGCGCACCAGATCGAGGTCATCCAGCGGCGTACCGCCTTCCGCCTGCGCAAGGCGGAGGAGCGCGCGCACATCTTGCGCGGTCTGGTCAAGGCGCTGGACCAGCTCGACGAGGTCATCGCCCTGATCCGGCGGTCGCCCACGGTGGAGGAGGCCCGCACCGGCCTCATGGCGCTGCTGGACATCGACGAGATCCAGGCCACCGCGATCCTGGACATGCAGCTGCGTCGTCTGGCCGCTCTCGAGCGCCAGAAGATCATCGACGAGTTGGCCAAGATCGAGATCGAGATCGCCGACCTCAAGGACATCCTCGCCAAGCCCGAGCGGCAGCGGAAGATCGTCTCCGACGAGCTGACCGAGATCGTCAACAAGTGGGGCGACGAGCGCCGCACGAAGATCATCCCGTTCGACGGCGAGGTCTCCATGGAGGACCTCATCGCCCGCGAGGACGTCGTCGTCACCATCACCCGCACCGGGTACGCCAAGCGGACCAAGGTCGACCTCTATCGTTCGCAGAAGCGTGGCGGCAAGGGCGTGTCGGGGGCGACGCTGCGGCAGGACGACATCGTCAGCCACTTCTTCGTGTGCTCCACTCACGACTGGATCCTGTTCTTCACGAACAAGGGCCGGGTCTACCGGGCCAAGGCGTACGAGCTGCCGGAGGCGTCGCGGACCGCCAAGGGCCAGCACGTCGCCAACCTCCTGGCGTTCCAGCCCGAGGAGCAGATAGCCCAGGTCATCGAGATCCAGAACTACGGCGTGGCGCCGTACCTGGTGCTCGCGACGAAGAACGGTCTGGTCAAGAAGACGGCGCTGACCGAGTTCGACTCGAACCGGTCCGGCGGCATCATCGCGATCAACCTGAAGGACGACGACGAACTCGTCGGCGCGGCCCTGGGCGGCTCCGAGGACGACCTGCTGCTCGTCAGCAAGCAGGCCCAGGCGATCCGGTTCAAGGCGACCGACGAGACGCTGCGCCCGATGGGCCGGGCCACGTCCGGCGTGATCGGGATGCGCTTCGGCGACGGCGACGAGCTGCTGGCCATGGAGGTCGTTCGCGAGGGCATGGAATTCGACGTTCTGGTCGCCACGAATGGCGGTTACGCCAAACGGACCCCGATCGACGAATATCCTGTACAGGGTCGCGGCGGAAAGGGAGTTCTCACCGCTAAGATCACCGAGCGCCGTGGCGGACTGGTCGGCGCGGTCGTTATCAGCCCGGACGATGAACTCTTCGCCATCACAAGCAACGGCGGAGTTATACGAACTCCGGTGAAGCCTGTACGGCGGACGCGCGATCGGAACACAATGGGTGTGAAGCTCATGGACCTCCCAGAGGGCGTAACCATCGTCGCGATTGCACGCAATGCCGACGAACCGGACGAACAGGACTAATGGATGACGGAGACACAGGCGATGTCGGGTGCCGCGGGGGCCTCGGCGAATCCGGTCGATGACGGTGACGCGGAGGCCAACGCCTCGGCGGGCCGGACGGCCGTCGGTCGCGCGACAGTCCCCGCAGACAGCATCACGCCAGCCGGTGAGGAAACTCCAGCGGCCTCTCCGGACGCCGCCGCTGGGCGGTCCCCGTCGGCGGAGGCGCCCAAGCCCGAGACCACAGGCAGCAGCACGACGAGTTTCACCCGCCCGCCGGGGATGACTCCGCCCGCGGAACGTCCGCCGGCCGGGGCACCGCCCCGCGGTGCGGCGACCGTCGGGCGTACCCCGCTGAAATCGGTCCAGGCGGCCGGGCAGTTGGGCGCGGCCCGGGTGACCGAGGCCGTCCGCGCGGCCCGATCGAACGTGAGCGCCGCCGCCTCCCGCGGCCCGCGGCGCGCACGTCTGGCGATCAAGCGGATCGACCCGTGGTCCGTTATGAAGTTCTCGTTCGCCGTGTCGCTTGTGCTCTTCCTCGTCGTGATCGTCGCGACGTCCGTGCTCTACCTGGCGCTGAACGCGATGGGCGTCTTCGACTCCATCAACAGCAGCATCGGAGAGCTGGCCAGCTCCAGCGGCGGCGGCACCGGCGCGGCCGAGTTCAAGATCACGGCGGGCGGCGTCATCGGCACCGCGGCCCTGATCGGCGCGGTCAACGTGGTGCTGTTCACCGCGCTGGCCACGCTCGGCGCGTTCATCTACAACGTCTGCTCCGACCTCGTCGGCGGCATTGAGGTGACGCTCGCCGAGCGCGACTGACGAACGCACGAACGCGGCCGGGTGGCATCCATGACCACCCGGCCGCGCCACACCGATACCGATTTGGGCCGGACCCAGATCGTGCGGTAAGGTTCGTTGTCGCTGAGGGGCTATAGCTCAGTCGGTTAGAGCGCAGAGCTGATAACTCTGAGGTCGCTGGTTCGATTCCAGCTAGCCCCACCCTTCACCCCCATGGCACGAGCGCCGTCTCGACGAGCACAAAGGTGTGCATCATGTGGAAGAAGCTTCTGATCATCGCCGGTGTCATCGGTGCCGCGGCCATCGTCGCGAAGAAGGTCAAGGACGCGAACCACGATCGGGCGGTCTGGCACGAGGCGATCACCGCCACGGACGCTCGCTAGCCTGGGGCTGACCCAAACCGCTGTGGTAGAAATGGTCACAGCGTCGGGGCCTTAGCTCAATTGGCAGAGCACCGCCTTTGCAAGGCGGGGGTTAGGAGTTCGATTCTCCTAGGCTCCACTCCTCACCATCCCGCTGATCCTTAGTGGTCTGCGATTCTCGTGAAAGAAAAATGGGGCCTCGGCGTGAGGCCCCATTTCTCTGTTAACGCGTCAGGCGCGAACTGCCTGGAGGTCTGCCGAACGAGCCGGCTGCGGCACGGTGGCGTCCGTGCGGGCGATCATCGCGGCCGGGACGGCGAGGAGGGCGATCTCCACTCCGAACAGCATCCGCTGGAGCAGCCCGTCGATCGGGTACTGCTGAAGGAACTGCGCGACGGTCCAACTCGGTGCCATGTCCGGCAGACGGCTTGCCAGGCACCCGATCATGAGTACGCAGCCCGCCACCGAAAGCGATCGAACCATCGCCGCCGTTCGGGTTGATTCGGTACGCATACGCGTCGCCAGGAAGAGCCCGGCGATCGGCAGGATGCCCAGTACGCCGACGGCCGCCACGCGGTGGATCCAGCCGGACGTCGAGGTGACCGCCGCACCGGGGTCGGTGGGGAAGAGGGCCACGAGGACCACCGAGGTGATCCAAGCGCTCAGCAGTGTGGCGGGTGCTCCCCGCAGGCGTACGCCGATCCGGCCGAGGCCCGTCGCGACGGCGGCTCCGGCGAAGGCGAGGGCGAACACCGCGCCGGTGAACAGCGTGGCCGCCTTGGCTCCGGCGTAGACGTAGAGGCTGGCCGGTGTAGCGAAGGGATTCACCTCTTCGGTGTACGCGAAGATCAGCACCAGCATCGAGATCGCCGACGCCGCGAGGGTCAGCAGAGCGGCCTTGCCGTTGCCGATTACATCGACAAATGTGGCTGTCGGGCGTCGGTAGACCTCGGGATACGTCGCGTAATTCGCCATGGATCAAGGCTCGAAGATTTTGCCTCTTTTCCGAATCCGGTGGCCTGGAGAGTTCTCTGTCGGGCTAGCCCCACCCTTAAGGGAAGGATTTCCCCCGTACGAGACGGCAACCTCGACAGCGTGTCGGACGTCTCTCACCATGGAGACACCAGCACCCTGAAGGGGGTTGATCGCCGTGGGACAGTTGACCGCCGTCCGGCCCGAGCAGGCCGAGCATGTTGACGAGTTCGATGCCTTCGTTCGCGCGCGCAAGCCTGCGCTGCTGCGGGCGGCGTACTTGCTCACCGGGGATCAGCACCTCGCTGAGGACCTCGTGCAGACCGCCTTGGCGCGTACGCACGGCTCGTGGAACCGGCTCAACGACAGCGGCAACGCCGAGGCGTACACCCGGAAGGTGATGTATCACCTGCAGGTGAGCTGGTGGCGGCGGCGCCGCGTGGCCGAGGTGCTGCCGGGGGAGTTGCCGGATCGTCAGCGCAGCCGGCTCGCTGAGGACTCTGGGCAGATCACGTTGCGGATCACCCTGCGGGCGGCGCTGTTGCGGCTGACCGCCAAGCAGCGTGCGGTCCTCGTCCTGCGGTTCTTCGAGGACCGCAGCGAGGTGGAGGCGGCGGACGCCCTCGGCGTGAGCGTCGGCACGGTCAAGTCGCAGACTTCCAAGGCACTGGCCCGGCTGCGTGAGATCGCGCCCGAGTTGGAAGGTCTGATGATCGGCGGATCGACGAAGTGAGCGAAGTCAGTCAGGTCGACGACACCCTGCGAATTCTGCTCCGAGATCTGGCCAAGGAATCCGCGCGCCCGACGATCAGGCCGGGGCGCCGGCTGTCGACTCGGCATGGCACAGTGTCGGCCATGCCGTCCCTCAGCGCACGAATCATCCTCGCCTTGACCGTCGTCTACGGCGGAGCCGTGGCGATTCTGGCGATCCTCCACTCGGACGCCGTCGGCACCTTCGCCGCCATCGGCGGAGTGGTCATCGGCATTCTCTGGGTCCTGCGCGGACTCTTCTTCCGGAACCAGGTTTGAGTTCGCAGGAACCAGAGTTCTTCAAGAAGCAGGGGCCTTCAAGAAGTACGGCTTAGGCGGCGCAGCTGTCGTCGTCGCAGGTGGCGCCCTGCGGAGCGAGCACCGTCAACGGGGAGCGGCCTTCGCGCTGGAGCACCTCGTCCAGCACTTCCCGCAGCGTTGACGGGTCCTGGGCGCCGCTGATCGCGTACTTGCCGGCGAAGACGAACGTGGGAACGCCGGTGATGCCCAGCTCCCGGCCCATCTCCAAGTCGGCCTGCACCTCTTCGAGACCGCCCGGCGACTCCAGGAATTCGCGTACCAGTCGGGCATCGTGACCGAGACCCGCGGCGACCGCGACGAGCGTGTCGAGCGAGCCGATGTCCTTGCCGTGCGTGAAGTGGGCCTCGTGCAGCGCCTCGACCATGGGGCGCTGGTCGGCGCCGTCGCGACCGGCCCACCAGATCAGCCGGTGGGAGTCGAGGGTGTTGGCGCTGATGGCCTGGTCGAAGTTCATGGTCAGGCCGACCTCGCGGCCCACCGAGGTGACCTGGGTGAACATGCGCTTGGCGTTGTCCTCGCCGCCGTAGCGGCTCCCCAACCACTGGACCAGCGGGATCCCCTCCGAAGTGGCGCTCGGGTCGAGCTGGAACGCCCGCCAGCGCAGCTTCACCGGTTCGCCGGTCTCCGTTGTGAAGCCGGACACAGCTGTCAGCACCTTCTGCTCGCCGATCCAGCACCACGGGCACACGACGTCGGAAAAGATCTCGATATCCACGCCACACTCCAACGACCCGCCGGTTACCGCGATTCCCAGATGTGGGACAAACTACTACCGGGTACGGGAAGGGGGCCGGGAGAGTGGCGTGGCAGCGATACGTGGCGCTCGGCGACAGTTTCACCGAGGGTCTGGACGACCCCGATCCGGCATTGCGTGATGTCTTCCGCGGCTGGGCCGATCTCACCGCGAGTGAACTGGCGCGCTCGTCCACCGAGTTCCAGTACGCGAACCTCGCGATCCGTGGCCGCCTCTACGACGCGATCGTCGCCGAACAGGTGGACCCGGCCCTGGCCATGAGTCCCGACCTGGTGAGCTTCGCCGCCGGCGGAAACGACGTGCTGCGCAGGTCGTGTGATCCGGTCACGCTGATGCAGCGCTTCGACGGAACGATCTCCAAGCTGCGCGCGACCGGTGCCGACGTGTTGGTCTTCCGATTCGCGAACCTCGTCGACCGGCTGCCGGGCGCGAAACTCATCGGTCCCCGCGTCCGCTTCCTGAACGAAGCCGTCGGCGACGTCGCCATCCGCCACGGTGCTCGCCTCGTCGACCTCTGGAACGACCGGGAGTTCGACAATCCAGCGATGTGGAGCGTCGACCGGCTGCACCTCGCCCCCCGTGGACACGAGCGGGTGGCGGCGCATGTCCTGACCGCACTCGACGTCAAGCCGCCCGCCGAATGGTGGGAGTCGCCGGCGTACCCGCGGAAGCGGTCGTGGCCGATCGCCCGCGCCCAGGACGTCCGCTGGGCCGGCACGCACCTCGCGCCCTGGGTCAAACGACGGCTCACCGGCCGTTCCTCCGGCGACAACATCACAGCGAAGCGGCCCACGCTACTGCCGATGTAAGTCCCAGAATTCCTCTGCAACCGCTGCACCACGTCGCGCGTGATGTGGGCACAACCGGGACGGACCTGGTTGGCGCAGGGGAGGAAAGGGGCCATGACGGCCGTGACCATGTACGGGGCCGACTCACCACCCATCCGGGTGGGAGTCGAGACGGGTGCGGACTTCGACGAGCTGTACGCCGCGAGCTTTCAAGGGCTCACGCTTCAGCTCTATGCGTACCTCGGTGATCTGGCCGAGGCGCAGGACGTAGTCCAGGAGGCGTTCTGCCGAGCCTTCGGCAAATGGAAGCAGATCCGCCGCTACGACGACCCGGTCGCCTGGGTTCGCCGGGTGGCGTGGAACCTGGCGACGAGCCGGTTCCGCAAGCAGAAGACGGCGCTGAACTTCCTGCGCCGCCAGCGTGAGGAGCGCGCGGCCGAACCGTCGCCCGACCGGGTCGCGCTCGTCCGGGCGTTGGCCGAGATCCCGCCCCAGCAGCGACGCGCCGTCGTCCTGCATTACATGGCCCAGCTTTCCGTGGCGGAGATCGCCCGCCAGGAAGGCGTCGCCGAAGGAACCGTCAAGTCTTGGCTCAGCCGAGGGCGTGCCGCCCTCGCCGGCCGCCTGTCCGACCCTGCCCAGAAGGGATTCTGATCATGAACGAGTTCGACCAGGACGCCCTGCTCACGGGCGCATTCTCGGAATTCTCCGCGACCTCTGCCCCGGCGGTGCGCCCGCTCGGTGCCCAGGCCGTACGCGGTGAAGTGGCGCACCGGCGCAAGGTGCGAGCCGTCGCGTTGGGCGTCGTCGCCGCACTTGTCATCGCGCTCCCGGTGGCCGGATACGCAGCCTTCGGACGTGAGTCCCAGGCGCCACCGACGCCCGGGACCAGCATCGTGCCGACGCCGTCGGCGAGCGAGTCGCCCAGCCCGAGCCCGAGCGTGTCGGCCAGTTCGGTGCCGGACGGGCGGATCACGATCGCGCAGCTCACGGCGGGCAAGGTCGACGTACCCAAGTGGGGCGCGAGCGGCGAGACGCCCGAGGGGAACTGCAACGACGGCCGGACCGCGATCCGGAAGGTCGAGAAGTTCTGGAAGACTCGGATCACATACATCATCGAGGTGGCGTATGCCAACCTGGACGACGATCCTGCGTTGGAGACGGCGGCCATCCTGACGTGCCGGACTGGTGAGATGGGACCGTCGATGATCGTGGCGTACGACCGCGACCTGGCCGGTCAGATCGTCTCCCTCGGGACGGTAGTTCGGGCGTCGGCCAAGATGCAGGGCATCTGGCACGTCAAGCCGGCTGACGGCGACGTTGGCGTGAGTGCCGAGGTCAGCGACATCGTGGCCTGCTGCGACACGTCCGCCGACAACGAGTTCCACCAGTGGCGGACTTACGCCTGGAACGGCACGGCGTTCGTCCAGACGGCGGGTCGAACCGACTTTTCCAACAAGCCGCTGTACACCGACCTGAAGCTGACGCTGGGCAAGGTCACGAGCGCCAAGAACGCCAACGGCGACCGTGACTTCAGCATCGAGATGACGGTCAGCAACATCGGCAAGGTGACCTCCGCGCCGATGGCGGTCGACGTCTGGAGCGAACCGGGCGACCTCATCGCGCGTGACTGGGTGGGCCGCGCCGACGAGTGCCACCTGGGTACGGTCAAGTGCCACCCGGCGCTTAAGCCCGGCGAGTCGTTCACCATGACGGTGCACGTCATCATGGGAAAGACCCTGGTGGTCGGGCCCGACGCGATTCACATCCGCGTGGACGGCGCGGGACGGACCGGTGGAACACTCGCGGACCCGAACCCCAAGAACAACTACGCCGAGGTCCTCATGACGGCGGAGCTCTGGAACATCATCTGACCGGCGAACCAACGAAGGGGCGGCCACCGATCGGGGTGGCCGCCCCTTCACTCATGCTTCCGTGGGTCATCTTGGGTCGGCATTTGTCCGGCGACGCCGGTACCCTCTGGCGCGTGAGTCACTCGTTCCAGGTGGACCTTCGGGGCATCGTCGACCTGTTGAGCCATCACCTCTACGGCAGTCCCCGGGTCTACGTCCGGGAGTTGCTGCAGAACGCGGTCGACGCCATTACCGCACGTCGGGTGGCCCATCCGGGCGCTCCGGCGTCGGTGTGGATCGAGACGCCGGGGCGTACGCCGGACGGCACGCTGCGGGTGCATGACACCGGGGTCGGGCTCACCGAGGATCAGGTGCACGAGCTGCTCGCCACGATCGGGCGTAGTGGCAAGCGGGATGAGTTGGGATTCTCCCGGCAGGAGTTTCTCGGCCAGTTCGGCATCGGCCTGCTCTCCGCTTTCCTGGTCGCCGACGAGATCCGCGTGCAGACCCGGCATGAGGGAGCGCCGACCGTCTACTGGACGGGGTATTCCGACGGGCGGTACGCGGTCGAGTCGGGGCCGGAGCGGGCCGAGGTCGGCACGACGGTGACGCTGGTGCCGCGGCGGGACGCTGCGGACTGGCTCGCTGCGGAGCGGGTGGTCGAACTCGCGCGCACGTTCGGCGAGATGCTGCCGGTCGGCGTACGCGTCGACGGTGAACTGATCACTGTGGAGACTCCACCGTGGGAGCTGAGCCGCGCCGAGCTTTTCGCGTACGCGCAGGAGACCTTCGGTTTCGTGCCGTTCGACGTGATCGAGGTGAAGGTGCCCGAGGCCGGGCTGCGCGGCGTCGCGTTCGTCCTGCCGCGGCCGGCGAATCCGGCGGCGAAGGCCGGGCACCGGGTGTACCTGAAGCGGATGCTGCTCGCCGAGGGCGCCGAGGGGCTGCTGCCGGAGTGGGCGTTCTTCGTGCGGTGCGTGATCGACGCCAGCGAACTGCGGCCGACCGCGAGCCGGGAGGCGCTGTTCGAGGACAGTCTGCTGGAGTCGGTCCGCGAGCAGCTCGGCGACCAGCTACGGGGCTGGATGCTCACGCTGGCCCGCCGTGAACCGCAACGGTTGCAGCAGTTCCTGTCGGTCCACAATGTCGGCGTGAAGACCCTCGCCCTGCACGACCTGGAGATGTTGCGCCTGGTCGACGAATGGTGGCCGATGGAGACGAACATGGGCCGCATGCCGCTCGCGGAGTTCCGGCGGCGCTACTCGACCGTGCGCTATTGCACCACTGTGGACGAGTTTCGGCAGCTCGCGGCGGTGGCCGCCGCGCAGGATCTGGCCGTGGTGAACGCCGGTTACGTCTACGAGCCGGACATCATCGAGCGGTTGCCGCTGCTCGACCCGGAGGTGCTGGTCGATCGGCTCGATCCCAGCGACCTCGCGACCCGGTTCGACACCCTCGACCCGGCAACCGACCTGGGGTTGCGACCGTTCCTGGCGATCGCCCAGCGGCGCATGGACCCGCTGGGCTGCGAGATCGTCGTGCGGGCCTTCGACCCGCCCGGCCTGGCCGCGCTCTATCTCGTCGACCGCGAGTCGACCTTCCAGCGCCAGCTCCGCGAGACCCAGGAGGTCGTCGACGAGGTCTGGGCGGGGGTGCTCGCGGCCTTCGAGCGGGCCGAGGCCGCGACGCGGCCCCAGCTGGTGCTGAATCATCGCAATCCACTGGTACGCCGAGTGACCGCGTTGCCGTCACCGGAACTCGTCGGGCTGGCCGTGGAATCGCTGTACGGGCAGGCGCTGCTGCTCGGTCACCATCCACTGCGCCCGGCCGACTCGGCCTTGTTGAACCGGTCTTTCCTGGGTCTGCTGCAGCAGGCGGTGCCCGGGGCGCAGCCGGAGGGGGAGAACTGATGGCCAGCGAGGACGAGATCCGCGGCATGATCGCCGCGGCCTGGGACGCGCCGGAGGGCGCTGGGCAGATCGCGCTGGTGGAGGAGGCGATGTTGCACGCCGAGGCGAGCGGCGACGCCGAACTGGCCTTCGACGCCCGGATGGTCGCCACGAACGCGTTCCATCGCGGAGGCGAACCGGCGAAGGCGTTCGTCACCTTCGCCCGGTGTCTCAAGGAGTACGACGAGAACCCGGATCGTCGCAGCGGGCAGGACGAGCACCTGTTGCTCTGGTTCTTCAAATACATCATCTCCTCGATGGCGAAGTTCCCCGAGGTTCCGCTGGAGCGTACGCACGCGGTGCTGGACGACATGGAACGCCGTTACCGGTCGGGCGGCCACAGCCTGCACGCCGTCTACGCGTACCGGTATGTCGTCGCGTCCCATGTGGGCGATGCCGAGCAGGCCGACCACTTCTACGGCTTGTGGGACGCCGCCCCGCGCGACGAGAACTCCGACTGCGCCGGCTGCGACCCGACCTCCAAGGCGCACCATCTCGCCTGGCGCGAGCGGTACGCCGAGGCGATCGCCCTCGCCGAGCCGGCGCTGCAAGGCCGGTTGACCTGTTCGGAGCAGCCGCAGTCGATCCTGACCGCGCTGATGATCCCGTATCTGCGTACCGGCCGGCTGGATCAGGCGCGCGACGCACACCGGCGGGCGTACCGGGCCTTCCAGACCAAGCCCGCTGATCTCGGCTCGGTCGCCGACCACGTCGAGTTCTGCGGGCTCACCGGGAACGAGATGCGCGGGCTGGAGCTGATCGAGAGGCACCTGAGCTGGCTGGAGAAGCCGCCGACGCCGAAGGCCGAGATGGAGTTCGCCTCGGCCGCCGCGCAGGTTCTGCGGCGGCTGACCGCTCAGGGCAAGGGCGACCTGCCGATCCGGTCGGGGTGGACGGTCGAGGGGCTCGCCGGGCACCTGTCGGACCGGGCCGCTGCCGTCGCGCTCAGGTTCGACGAGCGCAACGGCAACGCGTACCAGAGCGAGCGGATCGCGCGGCGGTTGGACGCCGAGCCGATCGTGGACTATCTGCCGCTGTCCATCACCGCGGCGCACCGGTCGCAGGTGACTCCGGTCGAGCCGGACGAGCCCGAACTGAGCGAGCCCGATTTGAGCGCGGCGCCGACCACGCTGAGCCTGGACGAGCAGCTGGATCTCGCCGAGGACTGGTTGCGCGAGCAGGATCCGCGCGGGGAGGCGCTGGCCGACCGGGTGATCGGGAGCTGGCGCACGACGGTCACCGGCCAGCTGACCGCCGAGCAGCAGGGCCGGATCGCGATGCTCCAGGTCAGCCGCCTGCCCGACGAAGACCTCGCGGGCATCCACGCGGGTCTGATGCTCGCGGCGAGCGGTTTCGCCGAGGCCGGCGACGCCGCGCGGGAGGCCGCCTGCCGGGTGCAGCTGGCGATCGCCCAATTCCAGACGCAGGAGCAGGCCCAGCTACCAGGACTGGTCGACGGCGAGCCCGCCGAGCTGGCCGTCGCCCGTCAGGCCGCCGACGAAGTCCTGTCCAGCTCGACCGACGCCGTCCTGCGCCGGGTGACTCTGCTGCGGGTGGCGTACCTGGAGACCATCGCGGGGCAGATCGACGCCGCCCTGGCCTCGATCGACGCCGCCGACGCCGAACCAGGGCACGTCCCGTTGCGGCACCGGGTGCAGAGCCTCATGATGCGGGCCGGCCTCGTGCACGGCCTGGACCGGATCGATCAGACGCGGGACCTGGTCGGCGCGGCGGTCGAGGCGCTGCGCCCGCTGGGCCGGTCGAACGAGTTGGCCTCGGCCCTGTTCACGTACGCGAACCTCATCGGCGGCCTCGGCGACCACTCCGGGGCGCTGGCCGCGTTCGAGGAGGCGGCGACCGCCGCGATCGATCCCGAACTGCGCCGGAGCGCTCGCGCCAACGCCGGGTTCATGCTGGTCAACACCGATCGGGCGGACGAGGTCATCGACGACATCGTCGAGCACGTCTGCCTGATGGCGGCCGAGGGCGAGGACCGGGCGGCGGCGTACTCGCGGCATCGGCTCGCCGTCGCGCTCGCCACCACGCGCCGGTTCCGGGAGGCCGCGGAGGTGGCCGAGGAGGCGCTGGCGTACTTCGCCGCCGAGGCCGAGGAGGAGCAGGTGCTCGCGGACGAGTGCCGTGACCTGCTCGCCCGGATCTACGACGAGATGGGCGAACCGCTGGCCGCGCTTGCCCAGTTGGAGGCACTGGCCGCCGGCCGGGGCGGCTTCGACGACGCCGGATATCGGGCGCACCTGCTCGAACGGATGGCCGAGGTCCTCTACCGCGTCGACCGGGACCGCGAAGCGGGCCTGCGCTACGGCGAGGCCGCTGCCGGGTACCAGTCCGCTGGGGAGCGCCCGGCCGCCGCCCGCGCGCTGCGGCGACGCATCCTCGCCCTGCACTACGGGCGGGATCCGGAAGCCGCGATCGAGGCGATCGGCCAGGCCACGGCGTACGCCGAGGGCGCCGACCCGGACGCCGAGCCGAGCATCGTCTGGGAGCACGCGATGGCCTGCTACGACGGTGCGTTCGTGCTGGCCGATCAACGGTCGTACGCCGACGCCCTGGCCGTCGCCGAGCAGGCGCCGGTGCTGTTCCGCTCGATCGATTCCTTCGAGGAGGCGGCCTTCGCCGAGCTCCGGCACGGTGAGATCCTGGTCGCGGCGGGCGACGCCCGGTCTGGCGAGCTGGTCCTGCGGCGGGTGATCGAGGGGCTGCCCCGGGATCATCAGGCGCGCGCGGAAGCGGCGTGGTGGCTCGCGCGGGCGCTGGAGGAGCAGGGTGAGGCCGAAAAGGCCCGTGAACTCCGCAAAGCGTACGATCTTCCAGAACGCGACTAAACGGACGTTAAGGTTCCGAGTTGACTGGCGAGTAGGCTGACCGAGTGACGATCGAGCAGCAGGTAGACACCCCCCGCAAGCGCTCGCGGCGTGACGAGATCCTCCAGATCGCTGTCGGCCTCTTCGCGACTCGCGGCTACCACGGCGTTTCCATGGACGACATCGGCAAAGAAGCCGGTGTGACGGGACCCGCCCTCTACCACCACTTCGCCGGCAAGGACGCCATGCTGGTCGCGGCGCTGAAACCGGTCAGCGAGGGACTGCTGTCCGGCGGCCGGGAGCGGGCCGAGGCCCATCAGGGCGAGCCCACGGCCGCCCTGGAGGCTCTGGTCGACTTCCACGTCGAGTTTGCGCTGGCCAATCCGGCCGTCATCGCGCTGCACCTGCACGAGCTGGACCGGTTGCCCGAGGAGCCGCGCCGGGAGATCCGCCGGCTTCAGCGCCGATACGTGGAGGAGTGGGTTTCCGTGCTCACCGCCGTGCGCTCCGAGCTGACCGACGGCGAGGCACGAGTGCTCGCCCACGCCGTGTTCGGCTTGATGAACTCGACCCCGTTCCTCGCCGGTGAGGTGGACCGGGACCGCCGTGCCGTGCTGCTGCGGGCGGCCGCCCTCAGCGCGCTCAGCGCGTGACCGATCACGCCGGGGAGTGCCACCTTAACGATCGATAAGGTAGCGTCCGAGGGGTGTCAGAGATTGAGTCCCTCCTCGTCGCCAACCGCGGCGAGATCGCCCGTCGCGTGATCCGGACGGCGAAACGCCTGGGTATCCGCACGATCGCCGTCCACTCCGACGTCGACGCGGGCCTGCCTTTCGTCCTTGAGGCGGACGAAGCCGTGCTCATCGGCCCGGCCAACCCCGCCCAGAGCTATCGCAACGCCGAGGCCGTGCTGACCGCCGCCAAGCAGACCGGTGCGCAGGCCATCCACCCCGGCTACGGCTTCCTCTCCGAGAACGCGGAGTTCGCCCGGCAGGTCGAGGCGGCCGGGCTCATCTGGGTCGGCCCGTCGGCTGAGGCCATCACCGCCATGGGCGACAAGATCAACGCTCGGAATCTGATGGCGGCGGCGGGCGTACCGGTGGCTCCGGGGACGACCGATCCGGCCGGTTCGGTCGACGAGGCGCTGGCCGAGGCGGAGCGCATCGGATTCCCCGTGATGATCAAGGCGGCGGCGGGCGGCGGCGGCATGGGGATGGCCCCGGCCCGCGACGAGACCGCGTTCCGCGCCGAGTACGACAGGGTGCGCGGGTTCGCCGAGCGGATGTTCGGCGACGGCTCGGTCCTGATCGAGAAGTACTTCCCGAGCGTGCGCCACATCGAGGTGCAGATCCTGGGCCTGGCCGACGGCACGGTGGTCGCCCTCGGCGAACGGGAGTGCTCGGTCCAGCGGCGCAACCAGAAGCTCGTCGAGGAGTCGCCCTCGCCCGCGAGCATGCTCACGCCGGAGCGGCGCCAGGCATTGCATGCCTCAGCGGTACGCGCGGGGGAGGCGGTCGGCTACCGCAACGCGGGCACGGTCGAATGCCTGCTCGACCCGGCGACCGGGGAGTTCTTCTTCCTGGAGATGAACACGCGGCTACAGGTCGAGCACCCGATCACCGAGGCGGTGTTCGGCATCGACCTGGTGGAGGCCCAGGTGCGGATCGCGGCCGGGCTGCCCGTCGACGTGCCGACGCAGTCCCATGGGCACGCCATCGAGCTGCGGATCAACGCGGAGGACCCGAAGCGGTTCCTGCCTGGACCGGGCGTGGTGACGGTGTGGGAGGAACCGGCCGGGCTGCCAGGCATCCGCGTGGACTCCGGGTACGCGGCCGGCACCACGGTCACCCCGAACTACGACTCCCTGATGGCCAAGCTGGTGGCGTACGGGGCGGATCGGGCGGAGGCGATCGACCGGCTGCGGGCGGCGGTCGCGGCGTTCCAGATCACCGGTCCGAAGAACAATCTGCCGTTCTTCGCCGAGCTCCTCGAGAACGAGGAATTCTTGAGCGGGGACTACGACACCGCCATCGTCTCCCGGATGAGGTGAACACCGATGAGAGTGAGCATCCGCGAGGTCGGCCCCCGGGACGGCCTGCAGAACGAGGATCCCGTGCCGACCGCCGCCAAGGTCGAGTTGATCGACGCGTTGAGCGGCACCGGGGTCGGCCGGATCGAGGCGGTCAGCTTCGTGCACCCGAAGGCGATTCCGCAGATGGCCGACGCCGACGAGGTCTGGGCGAAGGTCACGCGGAATCCCGCGGTCCGCTACAGCGCCCTGGTCCCCAACGTACGCGGTGCGCAGCGCGCGATCGCCGCCGGTTTCACCGAGGTAGAGGTCGTGATCTCGGCGTCGGACACGCACAATCGGCGCAATATCAACCGCAGCACGGACGAGTCGCTGGCGGAGCTGCCGGAGCTGATCGAGACGCTGCACGCCGGTGATGCCACCGCGGAACTGATCATCGCGACCAGTTTCGGCTGCCCGTACGAGGGCGACATCGATCCCGCCCGAGTCGCCTCTATTGTGGACAAAGCCGTGGGCATGGGCGTCGACCGCGTGGCCTTCGGCGACACCACCGGCATGGCGACGCCCCGGCGCGTACGCGACGTGCTCGATCGGGTGACCCGGGAAAAGCCGCTGCTGTGTCACTTCCACAACACGCGGGGAACCGGGCTCGCCAACATCCTCACCGCGGTGGATCTCGGTGTGACGGAGTTCGACGCCAGCGTCGGCGGTCTCGGCGGCTGCCCGTACGCCCCCGGCGCGACCGGCAACGTGGCGACCGAGGAAGTCGTGCACATGCTGCACGACATGGGTTACGAGACCGGCATCGACCTCGACAGACTCGTCGAGGTGGCGGAACTGGCCCAGCGGATCGTGGGTCGCGAGCTGCCCAGCGGAGTGCTTCGGGCCGGGCCGCGATATCGGACAATTGCTTGATTTTTCCTAATCCTCACGTGTCCGCCCTATGCGGGAATCGTTGTCCATAGCGGAGTTTCCACTACCGCTGAAGGGCGATCATGACCGCAACCCGGAACGGCCGGTTCAAGCGCGCGACGCTGCGCGCGGTGACCGTCGCCGGGTTCGCCGCGGCCGCATGGTTCGCCGGAACAGCTGCCGCGTACGCCGCTGAGCAGCCGGAGACTCCGTCCGCGCCCGAGGCGGCTTTCGGCGAAGCCCACGCCGTCACCGGGCCAGCCCAAGGGGCACCGAACACCGGCGAGGACCGCGCGACGCCGGACCTGGTCACCACGTTGCTCCGGGTCGCTCCGGAACTCGACGTGCAGCGCGTGGTGACCGGCGTCGACGCGGTCCTCGCCGTGCCCGGCAACCTATTGGCCCGGCCGGCTCGGCCGGCCCCGGACGATCCAGATAATCCATTCCAGCCTGTCCCGCCAGGCTCTCCAGGCTCGCCAGGCTTTCCAGGCGCTCCGCGCGATCCCGCCGCGCCGCCCAAGCCGCATCCCGGGCCATCGGCCACCTGCGGCGCACACGACCCGCTGCTCTCGCTGGTCCGCCAGCTGCTCCAGCCGGCCCGCCGCTCGGTCGTCGCCGTCGCGGGCCCGGCCCTGGGCGCCGTCCCCGTGGGAGTGCTGCCGGCTCGCAAGTCCACAGTGGTACGCACAGCGGCGCATCCGGTGTCGGCCAAGGCCGTCGCCGTGCGCCTGACCACTCCGAAGAGCACGGTCGGCCACCGTCCGGACGGCGGCGACGACTCTGGGCGTACCCCTGCTTTGGGCGATTGCGCGCCGAGCACGCTGCCGGCGAGTAGTTCCCCCAGCGGAGGCAATGCGCCCCCCGCGACCCTGGCGGCGGTGGCCGTCCTGACCGCGCCGTTGGCGCGGGCCTTGCGCCGCGCCGCGGACAGCGCCCTGCGGCGGGCCGAGGCGCCGCGACCTACCAGCTCGCCCGACTGAGCGAGTTCTCCGCGCGCTTCTGAGCGCGCCCTCGATCCCAGGTACGCGGACAGCTTCCGCGCGCCTGTGGCTGGTCCGGTGTCTGCGTCCGGACCTGGCAAATCTCGGCACATCACTGCACTCGCGGACCCCCCGGTCTGCAACACCCGAAAGGCAATGAACCATGAACTCGTGGGCTCGTAAGTCCCTGAAGGCCGGCGCGATCTCGGCCGGTTTCCTGCTGGCCGGCGCGTCCGCCGCACATGCCAGTGACCTGACGACGTCGAACAACGTCGGGATCGGCAACGGTACGCAGGTCGACGCGAACATCCAGGCGCCGATCAACGTGTGTGGCAACGCGATCGCCCTGCTGGGCAGCGCTTCGGCCGGGTGCGTCGGCGGCGCGTGGGCGAACCACGCGGGTGAGCTGGGCGACCTGACCAGCTCCGACAACGTCGGCCTGCTCAACGGTACGCAGCTGCGTGCGCTGCTCCAGGCGCCCATCGACGCTTGCGGCAACGCGATCGGCATCGGCGGTTCCGCGACGGCCTGGTGCACCGGCGGTTCGTGGGCGAAGCAGGAGTCGGCCAAGACCGAGTCGGCCAAGACCGAGAGCGGCACCCTGACCAGTACGCAGAACGTCGGCCTGCTGAACGGCACGCAGGTGCTGGCCCCGATCCAGATCCCGATCGACCTGTGCGGCAACGCGATCGGCGTCCTCGGCGGGGCCACCGCGGGCTGCGTCGGCGGCTCGCACGCGTCGCTGGACGCGGAGAGCCTGCCGGACGCCTGGACCGGGCTCAACTTCGGCATCGGCAACGGCACACAGCTGATCCCGCTGGTCCAGATCCCGATCGACATCTGCGGCAACGCCGTGGCCGTCCTCGGCAGCGCGACCGCCTCCTGCCAGGGCGGCGCGGATGCCGTCATCGGCGACGGCCCGGGCGGGCACGGCCCCGGCACCTACGTGAAGGACAAGCCGGCCGACGCACCGAAGAGCACCAAGAAGCACGGCAAGGGCGGCAAGAAGACCGAAGACCTGCCGCTCGTGGGCGACCTGACCGGCACCCTGACCGGGCTGACCGGCAACCTCACCGGCTCGCTCACCGGCGCGCGTACGCTGCCCGCCCCGGCTGCCAAGCACGGCAAGGCCGGCTACGGCGACGGTGGCTCGTGCGGGAACCTGACCAGCGCCATGAACGCCGGTGTCCTGAACGGCACCCAGGTTCTGCTGCCCGTCCAGGCGCCGGTCGACCTGTCCGGCAACGCTGTGGCCGTGGGCGGCAGCGCCGTCGCGCACAGCACCGGTGGCGCCACCGCCACGCTCGCCTGCTGATCGAGCAGGTCTGTACCCGCTTGTTCCGCGTACGGCGGACAGCGTCCACAGAGAACCGGGGGCCGGGCGAGAGATCGCCCGGCCCCCGGCCACCTTGTGTCACTCGGCGGGCTTGCCCTTGATGGCCTTGCGCGCCATCGGCTTCGCCTCGCCGTTGTCGCTTGACTGCGTCGGCACCCCGCCCAGCTTCGCCAGCAGGCTCGACAGATCGATGCCGGTCAGATCGGTACCGAGCTGGAGGCCCTGGGCGACGTTGGAGGCGACCGACTTCGTCAGCGAGCTGGCGCCGTCGGTGGAGATCACGGTCATCTTGTCGATGGACCGCATCGGGTCGCTGGCCGCGGCCACGACCTCCGGCAGCACCCGCACGAGCAGGTCGAGGATCGCAGCCTCGCCGTACTGCTGGAAGGCTTCGGCCTTGAGGCGCATGGCCTCGGCTTCGGCCTGACCGCGGGCCAGGATGGCGGCCGCCTCGGCCGAACCCTCGCGCTCGGTCGCCTCCGCGATGGCGGTACGCCGCCGCTGCTCCGCCTCACCTTCCTTGGCGCCTTCGATCGCGTTGGCCTCCGCCAGCGCGGCCCGGCGGGCACGCTCGCCTTCACCGGTCAGGCGAGCCTGCTCGGCGGAGGCCTGCGCACCGGCGATCGTGGTCTGCCGGGCGGCGTCGGCCGCGAGGACCTGGGCGTTGCGAGCCGCCTCGGCCTCCTGCTCGACCTTGTACCGCGCCGCGTCGGCGGGCTTGCGTACCTCGGTGTCGAGCTGGCGCTGCTTGAGTTCGGCGTTGCGCTCGGCGACCTTCTGTTGCTCGGCGAGGATCGCCTGGTCGCGTTCGGCCTGGGCGAGCGGGCCGGCCGCGGCCGACTTCGCCTTCGCGGCGTCGATCTCGGCCTGGATGCCGGCCTTCTTGAGTTCGAGGTTCCGCTGGGCCTCGGCGATCGCCTCCTCGGCGAGCAGCCGGGCCTGTTCGGCCGACTGCCGGGCCTGCGCCTCGGCGATCGACGCGTCCTTGAGGACTCGCGCCGCCTCGGGCCGCCCGAGATCCTGCAGGTAGTTGCCGTCAGCGATGATGTCCTGCAGCTGGAACGTGTCGAGGACGAGACCCTGGTTGGTCATCGAGTGCTCGGCCTCCTCCGCGACGGCCGAGGCGAACGCGGCCCGGTCGCGGATGATCTCCTCGACCGTGAGCCGGCCGACGATCGAGCGCAGGGCGCCGGCCAGAACCTCCCGGGCGAACCCGTCGATGGCCTGCTGCTGGTGGAGGAACCGCTGGGCGGCGGCGCGGATCGCGTCCTCGGTCCCGCCGACCTTCACGACCGCGATGCCCTGGAGGTTGGCCCGGATGCCCTGCTTGCTGACGGCCCCGGTGACCTCGACGTGGATGCCCCGGCTGGACAGGTCCATGATCTGGAGCTTCTGGACGACCGGCAGGACGAAGACCGACGCGCCCATGACGACCTTCTGGCCGGACAGGTCGGTCGACCGGGTGCCGTCGGCCGCCTCGACGCGGCGGCCCTTGCGGCCGGTGACGATGAAGGCCTCGTTCGACCCGGCCACCTTGATCCGCGAGAGCACGTAGAAGAGCAGGACGAGGACGAAGACCACGCCACCGGCGATGGGCAGGAGAAGGGAAAGCATCAGTTCCTTTCTGGATCAGCGAGACGGACCTTGACGCTGGTGTCGCTGGGGGCCTCGACCACCAGCACGTGTACGCCCGCCGGGAGCGGCTCGTCGGCGAGGGCGTTGAGCTTGACCTGCTGGCCGCCGATGCGTACGCGGACCTCGCCGTAGCCCCCGGCCCGGATCTCGGTCACGACGACCCCCGGCCGGCCGACGAGGTCGGTCCGATTCGGGGTCGCATCGGTCGGCATGTTGCGGGCCCGGCCGGTGAGCAGCCAGGCCAGGTACGCGACGGGCACCGCCGCGATCGCGCCGAGCGCGGCGACGAGCGCGAGCGGGAGGTCGACTCCGGGCAGCGCGCTGATGAAAGCGGCGGTGAATCCGAAGCCGGCCAGGACGGCCGCGACCACCTCGATGGACAACACGGAGTCGGCACCGTCGAAGTCGAACAGTTCGCCGCCCAGCATCGACAGCGCGAGCAGGCCCAGCCCGACCGCTCCGACGATGATGAAGAGAACCGTCGTCCATCCCATGGCCGCCAAGGTAAGGAATCCCCGCAAGTGGCGCTGCCCGTCGCTAGGGGGACAGCCGCCAGTCGAGCGCGAGGTACGACCCGTACCAGCCCGAAAGGACGGCCAATGTCGCCAACAGGCCGACCTGGACTCGCCAGTCCAGCTTGATCAGCGCCACCGCCACCGGAATGAGCAACGGGAAGTCGGAAAGGAGAAAGCGCCCCTTGGCGTGGTAGTAGCCACCGCCTTGGAGGAGGACCAGCGCCACCGATCCTGCGGCGAAGACCAGCAGCGGCCAGGGTGCCTGGCGGCGTACGACCAGGATGGCCAGCAACGCGACGGCGGCGACCAGGACGCCCGTCGTCACGACCTGGCCCAGACGCTGGTGTCCGCCCAGGACCTTGCCGAACGACCGGGCCGTGTCGGCGCCGAAATCGAACTCGCTGTGCCAGCCCGCGCCCTGCATCCAGAACCAGGCGTCGATCCGGTTCAGCTTCGCCGCGCACCAGCTCCAGAATGCCACCAGGCCCAGCGGAGCCAGCGCCCAGCCCGCCCAGGGTCGCCAGCCGTCGGTTCGGCGTACGACCGCGATCAGGCAGGCCAGGCCGACGGCCAGGACCAGGACGACGGCGGTCGGCCGGGTCAGCCCGGCGGCCAGGGTCAGCACGTCGGCCGTCACCCACCGGCGGGCCAGGACCGCCCAGAGCGCCCAGGCGCACAGCGCCGTGAACAGGGACTCGGCGTACACCATGTTCTGGACCAGGGCATGCGGCAGCACTCCCCAGAGCGCGGCGAGCACCACGCCGAGCCGAGCGCTGTGAATCTCCGCGC
Organism: Hamadaea flava; assembly: GCF_024172085.1. NCBI lineage: Bacteria > Bacillati > Actinomycetota > Actinomycetes > Micromonosporales > Micromonosporaceae > Hamadaea > Hamadaea flava. Next base: position 4,865,679 of record NZ_JAMZDZ010000001.1, read on the forward strand.
CCACGCGGAAGATGCCCCAGGCGGCGGCGAGCCCGCTGATCGCGGCGAGCGAGATTCCGGCGTACGCGGGCGGGACGCCGATCGCGGCGATGGCTCGGATCAGCTCGGGAAAGAGCGGGAAGAAGGCCACGTTCGTCCGGACGAGCTGGCCTCCGGCGTAGGTGACGGAGGTGTCGTATCCGTTCGTCGCGATGCCGAGGTACCAGCCTCCGTCGTACGCGGACAGCAGTTTGACCACGGGACGGTGCGCGCGCTGGGCGAGGATGGCCAGGATGGCCAGGCCAAACACTCGGACGACCGCGTAGGCGGCCAAGGCCGGCAGCGCCTGCCGAACCAGTCCTGGTCGTCCGGTGGCGTCGTCGGAACGGGGGGTCTCGAGCGCGACCATCGCGGGATGCTAGCAACGGAGGAGGTCGTTCCGCGGGCTCGCTTCGGCCTGGTAGCCTAACGTTCGTTCAGGTGAACGCTCGTTAGGGAGGCCGCGTGAGCTGGGATGAGGTCAGGGAGCGGATCGACGCCGGTGGGGCGGCCCGCTATCACGAGGCCAACGCCAAGCGCGGGAAGCTGTTCGCCCGGGAACGCATCGCCCGGCTGGTCGACGCCGGCTCGTTCGTCGAGGACGGGGCGTACGCCAACGCCCTGGCCGACGGGCTGCCCGCCGACGGCGTGGTGACCGGTTCGGCGACCATCGACGGTCGCCCGATCTGCCTCATGGCCAACGACTCGACCGTCAAGGCGGGCAGCTGGGGCGCGCGTACGGTCGAGAAGATCATCCGGATCATCGAGCGGGCCTATCAGACCGGTGTCCCGATGGTGTACCTCGTGGACTCGGCCGGCGCCCGGATCACCGACCAGGTCGATCTGTTCCCCGGTCGCCGGGGCGCCGGCAAGATCTTCCACACCCAGGTCCGCGCCTCCGGCTCGATTCCGCAGGTCTGCGCCCTGTTCGGACCGTCGGCCGCGGGCGGGGCGTACATCCCGGCCTTCTGCGACGTCGTGGCGATGGTGGATGGCAACGCCTCGATGTACCTCGGCTCGGACCGCATGGTCGAGATGGTCACCGGCGAGAAGACCACGCTGGAGGCGATGGGCGGGGCCAAGGTCCACACCGAGGTCTCCGGCGTCGGGCATTTCCTGTGCAAGGACGAGGACGCCGCACTGGAGGTCGTCCGGGACTACCTCTCCTACCTGCCGTCGAACTGGACCGCCGAGCCGCCCGCGAGCGAGCCGAAGGCGGCGCGCGGCGGGATCGCCGCCCTGATCCCGGAGAGCGAGCGCCGGGCCTTCGACATGCGCCAGGTCGTCAAGCGCCTGGTGGACGAGGGCAGCTTCCTGGAGATCCAGGAGAAGTGGGCGCGGGAGTTGACCGTCGGGTTCGCCCGGCTGGAGGGCCAGGTCGTCGGCCTCGTCGCGAACAACTCGCTGCACAAGGGCGGCGTGCTGTTCGTCGACTCGGCCGACAAGGCGACTCGGTTCGTGCAGCTCTGCGACGCCTTCAACGTTCCGCTGATCTTCCTCGCGGACGTGCCCGGCTTCATGGTCGGCTCGGCCGTCGAGCGGCAGGGGATCATCCGCCATGGCGCGAAGATGATCAGCGCCGTCAGCGAGGCCACGGTGCCGAAGTTCTGCGTCGTCGTGCGGAAGGCGTACGGGGCGGGGCTCTATGCCATGGCCGGGCCCGGGTTCGATCCGGACGCCACGATCGCGCTGCCCACCGCCAAGATCGCGGTGATGGGCGCGGAGGCCGCCGTCAACGCGGTGTACGCGAACAAGATCGCGGCCATCGAGGACGAGACGGACCGGGCGGCCTTCGTAGAGGCCAGGCGCGCCGAGTACGAGCAGGACATCGACCTCCTCCGGCTGGCCAGCGAACTCGTCGTGGACACCGTCGTCGAACCGGACGACCTGCGCGGCGAACTCGTCCGGCGGCTGGCCGCCGCGCACGGCAAGGACCGCAGCTTCTCGCGGCGCCGCCACGGCGTCACACCCGTCTGATCTAGGAGAGCCATGGACCACTTCGGACTCAGCGAGGACCTCGCCGAGCTTCGGGAGACCGTCGCCGCTTTCGCCCGCGACAAGATCGCGCCGGTGATCGGGGACTTCTACGCCCGCCACGAGTTCCCCTACGAGATCGTCGCGCAGATGGGCTCGATGGGCCTGTTCGGGCTGGCCTTCCCCGAGGAGTTCGGCGGGATGGGCGGCGACTACCTGGCGCACTGCCTGGCCATCGAGGAGATCGCGCGGGTGGACTCGTCGGTGGCGATCACCCTGGAAGCGGCGATCTCGCTCGGGGCGATGCCCATCTTCAAGTTCGGCACGGACGAGCAGAAGCGCCGGTGGCTGCCCGATCTAGTGGCCGGCCGCAAGCTCGCCGCCTTCGGGCTCACCGAGCCGGGCGCCGGATCCGACGCGGGCGGGACGCGTACGACGGCGAAGCTGAGCGACGACGGCCGTGAATGGATCATCAACGGCACCAAGGCGTTCATCACCAACTCGGGGACCGAGATCACTGTTCTCGTCACCGTCACGGCGCTCACCGGGCCGGACGAGATCTCCACGATCATCGTGCCCTCCGGTACGCCCGGCTTCACCGTCGCACCCGGCTACGACAAGGTCGGCTGGTGCGCCTCGGACACCCATGAGCTGTCCTTCGACAATGTCCGGGTGCCGGTGGAGAACCTGCTCGGCGAGCGCGGCCGGGGCTTCAAGCAGTTCCTCACGATCCTCGACGAGGGGCGGGTCGCCATCGCCGCCCTCGCCACCGGGCTCGCTCAGGGCTGTGTGGACGAGTCCGTCGCGTACGCCCGGCAGCGCGAAGCGTTCGGCTCGCCGATCTCGGCGTACCAGGCGGTGCAATTCATGATCGCGGAGATGGAGGCGGGCGCGCAGACCGCGCGGCTGGCCTGGCGGGACGCGGCCGCGCGCCTGGTGGCGGGGCTGCCGATCCGCAACGCCGCCGCGATCGCGAAGCTCCAGGCGGGCGAGGCCGCGATGACGAACGCCCGGAAGGCGACGCAGGTTCACGGTGGGTACGGGTTCATGAACGAGTTTCCGGTCGGCCGGTTCTATCGGGACGCGAAGATCCTGGAGGTCGGCGAGGGCACCTCGGAGATCCAGAAGATGGTGATCTCGCGGGAGCTCGGACTGAACTGAGTCGGGTTCCGGACATCCCAGCCGGTCGCGAGATGCTCTCATGCCGAGATGCGGAACTGGGCCGGCTGGCTGGTGCGGGGGCGATGGCTGATCGTCGCCGGGTGGGCGCTGCTCGCGATCGCGGGCGGCGCTCTCGGCGGGAGCGTCTACGACCACGCCCAGAACGTCGGCCAACTCTCCGCCGACGCCGAGTCGCTGCGAGCCGAAGCCCGGCTGCAGCAGCTCAAGCCGGAGGGTGAGACGGTCTTCGCGATCTCCCGGGACGTGAACCCGTACGACCCGGCGCTGGTCGCGACGACGACCGAGGTGGCGCAGCAGCTGCGGGGGATGGCCGGCGTACGCGACGTCGGCGACCTCTACACCGCGCCGGGCGGTCAGATCGGCCAGGACGAGCGGAGCACCTTGGTCCGGGTCACCTTCACCCCCGGTACGCCCGACGCCGAGATCGACGCCGCCGTCACGGTCCTGCGTCGCCTGCCGAACGTGCTGGTAGGCGGCAAGCCGCTGGCCGAGCGTGCGTTCACCGAGCAGGCCGTGGCCGACGCCGCACTCGGGGAGGGCGTCGCGCTCGCCGCCCTGGCCCTGTTACTCGTCGTCGTGCTGCGCTGGGGCGCGGTCGCACCGCTGGCCGCGGCGGTCGCCGCGATCACCACCACCGTGCTCGCCCTGTCCGGGCTCGCCCTCGTGACGGCGGTCAGCGAGTACACCGTCAACGTGGTGACGCTGCTCGGGCTGGGGCTGGCCGTCGACTACTCGATCCTGCTGCTCTGGCGGTATCGCGAGGAGAACGACCTGGCCGCCGCGCTGCGTACGGCGGGGAGAGCGGTGCTCGTGTCCGGTGGCGTGGTCGGTGTCGCCATGGCCGGGCTGGCCGTCTTCGGGGAACCGCTGCTCGCGGCGATGGCGCTCGGTGGACTGCTCGTCACGGTGGTCGCCACGGCTGCTTCGCTGACGCTCACGCCCGCCCTGCTCGCCATCCTCGGACCGCGGCTGGTGGCCCGCGAGCCTCGCCGCGGACGTTGGTTGATCTTGAATGGAAAACGTCGCCATGGCAACGCCAACGATTCAAGATCAATTCTGACCAGGCTGGCCGCCGTCGCGCAGAAGGGTCCGGAGTCGGTCGCCTTCGCCAGCACCGCACTGTTGATCATCCTGACCCTTCCGTTCGTCGCCGCCGACCTCTGGAACACCGACGCGCGCGGGTTGCCGAGCGGCGTGGAGGCGCGGCAGGCGTACGAGGTCTATCTGCGCGACTTCCAGCGCGATCAGGCCGACGCCGTCACCGTGGTCGTGGACACCGGCAGCGGTGGAGCGGCGATGCGGGATTACCTCGATCGGCTCAACCGGCTGCCCGGGGTCGGCCGACTGCAACTCCGGCTGGAGATGCCGCCCGAGGCGACGGTCGTCGACCTGACCCCGGTGAGTTCCGGCCAGGGTCCGGCGGTCGTCCGAGCCGTCCGTGAGGTTCCGGCGCCGGCGAACTCCCTGGTCGGCGGGCCCGCCGCGGAATTAGCGGATTACCAGGATTCGGTTACCGGTCACTTTCCGGTCGTGCTGATAGTCCTGTTGGCGGCAACCGGAGCGCTGCTCTTCCTGCTCACCCGGTCGATCGTCATCCCGGTGAAGGCGGTCCTGCTCAACCTGCTGACCCTCGGGGCGTCGCTGGGCGTGCTCGCCGTGGTCTTCGGGGGCCGCCTCGACGCCACGACGCCCGTCCTGCTCTTCGTCTTCATCTTCGGGCTGACCACGGACTACGAGGTTTTCCTGCTCGCCCGGATCACCGAGGAGCACCGGTCCGGGTACGCCACCGACGAGGCGGTCCGGCGGGGCATCGCGCGTACGGGTCCGGTGGTGACTCTGGCCGGACTCAGCCTGATCCTCGTCTTCCTGGGCTTCGTCCTGGGTGGCCTGTCCGCCGTACGGGAGATCGGCGTCGGGATGGCGGTGGCGATCGCCCTGGACGTGACCGTCGTCCGGGGTCTGCTGCTCCCGGCCGTGATGACCCTGCTCGGCCGCTGGAACTGGTGGCCCGGCGACCCAACTGCTGTTGAAGAGGGCCTCGCCGCCCAATCACCGGACGGACCGGTCACCGGTGAAGAGAGCCCCGAGTGGGCTCCCAGCCGGGCCCCAGAAGCGGATCAGAAGATCACGAGCCGATAACGCAGCAGGACACCAGGGCACGTTTGTGTCGGAAACACGCATGCAACCTGGTCAAACGGCCGACACGAGCTGCCGTCGGCGACCTCGGCTGGCTAGTCTTCGAGGCCGTGGAGCCCGCAGCCGAGACGCGTAGTCCGTCCATGAAGGACGGATTCGCTGTGCTGCTCCGGCGGCACCGGCTCGCTGCCGGGCTGACCCAGGCCGAGCTGGCCGAGGCCGCCGAGGTGGGCGTCCGCACCGTACGCGACCTGGAGGCGGGTCGCAGCGTACGCCCGCAGCGGTCCACGGTCGAGCTGCTGGGCGCCGCCCTCGGCCTGCAGGGGCGGGACCTGTCCGTCTTCGTGGCCGTCGCCCGGGGGCGTACGCCCGCTGAACCGCCGGACACCCCTGGGCCGCCCCGGGCGCTGCCGAACGCGGGGGAGTTGATCGGGCGCGACCGGGATCTGGCCGGGCTCACCGAGCATCTGCGTACGACGGCTGGGGTGACCACCTTGGTCGGGCTGGCCGGGTCGGGCAAGACCGTGCTGGCGTTGGCCGCGTCCGCCCAGCTCCGGGACGACTTGCCGGGCGGGGCGGTCGGCATCAAGGTCTCGCCGGACGAGGGCGAGTCCGGGGTGCTGGACAGCATCTGCGCGGTCATCGGCGTCGGGCACCCGGACGGCCTCGCCGAAGCGTTCCGCCGACCGGCGTTGTTGCTCGTGGACGCAGTGGATCGGGCACGCCCCGCCGTGGTGGCCGCAGTGACGCGGCTCGTCGCGATCGCGCCGCAGCTGCGGGTGATCGCCACCGCCCGGAGTCCGATCGGGGTGCCCGGCGAACGAGTGTGGCCGGTCGCTCCGCTGCCGGTGCCCCCAGCCGGCACCCGTACGCTCGTCGAGGCCCGGAAGCACCCGGCCAGCGCCCTGTTCCTCGAGCGGTGGGCCTTGCATCGGGGCGATCCGCCGCCCGAGTCCGAAGTCGCGGCGATCACCGACCTCGTACGCCGCCTCAGCGGGCTTCCGCTGGCGATCGAGCTGGCGGCGGCCCGAGGGCGGCTGCTGGATCCGAGCGAGATGCTGGCCCGGTTCGGGCAGGACGGCGCGGTCGTCGACGCGGCGGAAGCGGTGCGCTCGGCGGTCGTGGCGAGCTATCGCCTGCTGACCCCGGCTCATCGGCAGGCGCTGCGACATCTGGCCACCTTCACCCATCGCTGGTCCATCGAGCTGGCCGAGGAGCTGCTGGCCGAGACCAGCGTCGACGTCGTGGAACTGCTGGACCGGCTGACCGATCTCGGCCTGGCGACGGTGCGGGGCCAGGGCGCGATCCGGTTCATGGTGCTCGAATCCGTCCGCGAGTACGCCCTGGAACAGGCGGAGGCGGCGGGGGAGCTGACCTTGGCCCGGCGACGGCACGCCGTCGTCTTCGCCCGGTTCGCTGCGCGTACGACGCCGATGTTCAGCGGGGCGCAGCACGGCGCCGCGATCGCGCGGCTCGACGACGTCGCGGGCAACCTCTGGTCGGCGCTGGCGCACTCGGCCGACGACGATCCGCATACCGCGTTGTGCCTGGCCGCGAAGCTGCCACGGTGGTGGCGCTTCCGCGGCCGGGATGTAGCGGGCCGCCGCTGGCTGCGCCGACTTCTGGACGACGAGCGCACCGCCGACGCCGACCCGCTCGTCCGGGCGTGGGCGATGGTGGGGCTGGCTCAGCTGGCCAACGAGCACGGCGCGGGCGCGGAGGAGATCGACTCGGTCCGCGAAGCCGTGCAGATCTTCGCCGATCGCTCCGAGGTCACGGGCGAACTCGCCGCGCGTACGGTGCTCTTCGCCCTGTGCACCGGCAGCGGAGACTTCGACGAGGCCCGCGAGCAGAGCCTCGAGGCGCTCATTCTCGCCAGCCGCACCGGCCGGGCGCGCGACATGGCGGTCGCCCAGACCAACCTGACCTGGCACGACATCCGCGCCGGCGACCTGGTGGGCGCGCAGCGCCGGCTCGCCGAGGTCGACCGGCTCACCGCGCGTACCGGGGACTTCCGGCTGCGTGTGCTGGGCCGGGGCGATCTCGCCGAGGTGCTGCGGCTCAGCGGCCAGCTCGCGGAGTCCGTCGTGGTCGGCACCCAGGCCCTCGACCTACTCGCCGAGGTCGGCGACCCCAGCCATCGCCGCCGCCTGCTTACCACGATCGCCCTCGCCCAGGCCGAGAACGGCGAGGCGGGCGAGGCCGAGCGCGTCCTCGCCGAGCTGCGCGCCACCACGCTGCCCGAGGTCGAGGACCCGGCCTGCGCGGTGGTCGAGGCCGCGATCGCGTTCGCCCGCGGCCAGCGCAGGCTTGCCAGCAGCTGGTACGCCGCCGCAGCGGACGCCTACGAGGGCGGCCACGACCTGCGCGACGTGGTGCAGGCTCTCGTCGGGCTGGTGGCCGCCTCCGACGATCCGGCTGAGCGGCAGCGCGCCCGCGACCGGATCGCCGCCCTGGTGAAGTCGTCCGGGATGACGTTGACCGAGCGGGAACGCGCCGTCCTGGACAGACGCGGCTGACCGACTCGGCTGGCTGACTCAGCTGGCCGTCGCGGTCGGCTCCGGGCTTTCCGTCGGCTCCTCCGACGGCGGCGCCGTCGCCACGATGAGGCGGATGTTGTCACCGGGCCCCACGAGGCTCCCGCCCACCGGAACGGTGGTGATGACGGTGCCGGGCTCGGTCCCCGGGGCTTCCTGATAGGTCACCGAGTAGGTCAAGCCGAGCTGGTCCAGCCGGGACTTCGCGGCGGTCTCGGACTGCCCGGCGAGGTCCGGCACCTCGATCTGCGTGGTCGGGCCGCCGGTATTGGTGGTTTCCGGCGAACTCGGCTCAGTCTGAGTGGGGGAGGGACTCGGCGCGGCAGAGGTCGCCGTCGGCGCGCCGGTCGTCGGAACGGGCTCGGGCTCGTTCGACCGGCGCATCAGGAGGACCACCGCCACGATGACGGCCAGCGCCAGAAGCACCGCGACCACGCCGATGAGGATGGGCAGCCACCAGTTGCGGCGCGGTTCCTCGACGTCGTTCCACTCCTCCGGCGGAACCGCGTCGCGGACGGCGTCCGGGCGTACCTCCGCCCGCCCGGTCCAGTGGTCGCCGCCGGGAGTCACCTGGGTGGCGTCCGCGCCGACGGGCGGCAGCTGTTCGGTCGGCATCCCCTCGGTCGGGGCGTCGCCCGGCCCCGGCAGCGCCTGGGTGGCGTCCGATGGGATGGCCTGCGTCGCGTCCGGCTCGGCCGGCCGGGTCGCGTCCGGCTCGATGGGCCGGGTGGCGTCCGGCTCGATCGGCTGGGTGGGCTCGGCGGGCTCGTCCGCGGGACTTGGCGATCTCTCCGACATGTGCCCGTCCTACCACGATTGCCGTACGCCCGCCGGTGCGGCGCGCGGACCGTTACGGACTGGGGCTGGCGGTGGCGCCCTCGCCGCAGGTGATCTCCACGTGGTCGTTCCATCGGGCGGTTCCGCCCGCCTCTGGGTCCGGCGACTGGCTGAGCACCACGCCGTCCTGGCCGCTCAGGTAGGTCGGCAGCAGACCGCTGTTGCCCAGCGGCACCCGGGCGTCCCGGCAGGGCAGGCCGACGACCCTGGGCAGGGCGGTCTCCGGCGGCGCACCCGCGATGTAGACCTTGATGGTGAGGCCCGGTCGGATCCTCGCCGGTGCTGCCGGGGAGGTACGCGTGACCAGGCCGTCCTGTCCGGTCTCCCCGAAGATGAGGACGACGCCGAGCTTGGCCGTGCGCAACTGTGCGAAGTACTCGCGGAAGTCGCGGCCCGTGCCGTCCGGGAGCGTGCCGGTGGCCGCAGGCGTCGTCGAGGTGGCCGACGCCACCGGGCTGGGCGAGAAGCTGGGCGACTCGTCCACCGTCGGCGAGGCCGTCGGCGAGGTGGTCACCGCATTGGCCGATGTGGACGGAGACGCCTCCGGGTTCGCGTTGGCGAGCAGGAAACCGCCGGTGGCCCCGATGATCGCGAGCACGGCGACGGAAGTCGCGATGGCCGCGATCATCGCCGGGCTGAGCCCCTGGCGCGGGGGTTCGGCGTCCACTCTGGTCGCCCACGGGTCGGTCATCGTGCGTACTCCTGTTCACTGGCGCCACGGCACTCGCAGCGGCTCACAGTGTGCAACCCGAGGGCGACACCAAGCCCGTGTGCAGGCCCAACTGACACCAACTTGACACATGTCGCGGCGTCACCGAGTCAGCGATAGTCTGCCCACCACTGGATACCTCGCGGGAGGACGAGACGATGTCCGCACGAGGCTGGACCGGATCGGTCGCCGTCGCGGCCGGACTGGCCGTCGGAATCGGCGCCGCGCAGCTCGGTGTCGGCTACGGCTTGGGAATCATCGGCTGGCTGGGTGACACCGCGGGCTGGGCTGCCGCGCTCGCCTGGACCGTCTGGGTCGCCGCGCTGTCGGTCGCGTTGGCCGCGCTCGTCACCGCCCGGCGTACCACCACTGTGGACTCCGCATCGTGGGCCCGCGGCCTGTGGCGGGCGTCGGTGGCCTGCGCGGCGACGCTCGGCGGGCTGGCCGTCGTGCCGTTGACCGCGCTGCCCGCGCGGGAGGTCTCGACCAGCGTGACGTTCGCGCCGGCCTGGATCGTCGGCTGGTACGCGACCGTGGGCGTGCTGATCGGCTTGGTGCTCGCGGCCGTGGTGCTGTCGGCCCGAGCGGCGGCGGCGAACCTGGTGGCGACCGCGTCCTGGTGGTGGCTGGTCGCGGTGCTCGCGGTGGTCGACGCCGTCGCGGGCGGCCGGGGGCTAGCCCCGACGCAGCTGGGCGTCTGGCGGTTCACGCAGGTCGACTCGGTGAGCGACGTCGAGGCGGTGGCCCTGGACCTGCCCGGCAGCGGCTGGTGGCAGTCCATCTACCTGCCCGGAGCGGTGCTCACCCTCGGGTCCACCTTCCTGCTCGGGTTGCTGGCCGCGTGGCCGGCCGGTCGCCGAGGTGACGCGCGGGCGTCGGTGGCGCTGTCGGGCGTCGTCGGGCCGGTGCTGCTGGCCGCGGCGTCGGTGCTCGCCGCGCCGCGGTTGGCGGGTGCGCCGGCCGAGCAGGTCTCAGCGCTGCTGATCGCGCCGTACGCCGTCATCGCCGGCCTGGCCGGCTCGGTGCTGGCCGCCGTGCTGACCGCGACCCGGTCGGCTGCTGTGACAGTCGCGGCGGATCCGGCCGCTCCAGCGGCGGCTGTCGTCGAACCCGCGACCGGGCAGATCTATACGCCGAAGGCGAAGTCGGAGGCGAGTGTCGAGGAATCCGCCGAGGTCGAGGCGAAGCCCTCGACGGAACCGAAGGCGGTGGTCATTCCAGCGCCGCGGAATCGACGTCGTCCTCGGCCGGCGATGGGCCGCGCCGCCGTAGTGGAGCGTCCGGCCGAGCCGGAGCCGCCCGAGAAGTCGAAGCCGGAGAACGGCACGAAGCCGGATGAGAAGAAGCCCGACGACAAGAAGAAGCCCTAGCCGGGAGAGCCTGGGTATTTGGCGCGAGCAGGGCCCCCGAACGTGTCCCGTTCCCCCGCTCGCGCCAAATGCCACGGCATGAGATCGCTACGCCGGTCGCCCTGGTGTCCGACGAGCAACCGTCATGCCGACCCCCCCAAAGTGGGCCGCCCCCGTGCGACCTGATCTGCGCCAAACGCTACCAACGCGGCGCTCGGCGTTCTGTCCATTTTGTTGGTATATAACAGGGTCCAGTCGCTGTGACAGCGGGTTCTGCCGCCAATTCTGCCTGTCAAAAGCGCGGCGAATTCTGGCAATGGTCCTAGCGCCCGATACCACCCTGGAAGGAACCCCTTAGGCTGGAAGCTCATTGCAACGACTCGGTTACCCACAGCAGCAGACCGAGAACCGGGGAGGGCATATGGGCAAGGACGTCTCGGAGGGGACGTTCACCAGCGCGGACCGAATGCGGTACCGGCAGAAGGTCAGGCGATGTCTGGACACCTTCGCCCTGATGCTGGACGACTTCGCGTTCGACGCCGACGCGCCGACGACAGGTCTCGAAATCGAGATCAACCTCGTCGACGGCGAGCACGAGCCGGCCATGCGCAACCTCGGCATCCTCGAAGATCTGGAAGACCCCACGTTCCAACCCGAGCTCGGCCAGTTCAACCTCGAACTGAACGTTCCGCCGCAGCTCATCGGCGGGGACGGGCTGGCGATGTACGAGAAGCGGCTCCTGGAGACCCTGGCGCGTACCGACGCCAAGGCGGCCGAGCACGACGCCAATCTGGTGCTGATCGGCATTCTGCCGACGCTGACCGTCGAGCACGCGATCCTGGACAACCTCTCGACCAATCCCCGCTACCGGGTGCTCAACGAGCAGATCCTCAACGCCCGGGGCGAGCACATCAGCCTCGACATCCGGGGCGTGGACCACCTGAAGATCGAGACCGAGTCGATCGCCCCCGAAGCCGCCTGCACCAGCCTTCAGTTCCACCTGCAGGTCTCTCCGGAGAAGTTCGCGAACTATTGGAACGCCGCTCAGTCGGTGGTCGCCTTCCAACTCGCGGCCGGGGCGAACTCGCCGTACCTGTTCGGCCATCAGCTCTGGCACGAGACCCGGATCGCGCTGTTCAAGCAGGCCACCGACACTCGGCCGGATGAGCTGCGGGCGCAGGGCGTACGCCCCCGGGTGTGGTTCGGCGAACGCTGGATCACCTCGATCTTCGACCTCTTCGAGGAGAACGTCCGCTACTTCCCGCCGCTGCTGCCGATCTGCGACGACGAGGACCCGCTGGAGGTGCTGCGGTCGGGCGGGGTGCCGCACCTCGGCGAACTACGCCTGCACAACGGCACCATCTATCGCTGGAACCGGCCGGTCTACGACGTCATGAACGGTCGGCCGCACCTGCGGGTCGAGAACCGCGTGATGCCGGCCGGACCGACGATCGTCGACATGATGGCGAACGCCGCCCTGTATTACGGCCTGGTCCGCTACCACGCTGAGCAGGATCGTCCGATTTGGACGCAGCTGAGCTTCAGCGCCGCCGAGGACAACTTCCACGCCGCGGCCCGGCGAGGCATCGCGGCCCCGGTCTTCTGGCCCGGTGTCGGCGAGGTGCGCGCGACCGACCTCCTCCTGGACGTCATGCTCGCCAACGCGGCCGAAGGACTCGACGGATTCGGCGTCGACGCAGCGGTGAGCAACCATCTGCTGGGCATCATCGAGCAGCGGTGCCTCAGCGGGCGCACCGGGGCGACGTGGCAGGTCGACACCGTCCGGGCCGCCGAACGACGGGGGATGGACCGCCCGGCGGCCCTCCGGCACATGCTCACGGCGTACGCGGAACTGTCCAGATCGAACGCTCCGGTGCACACCTGGCCGGTGGAGTAGCACCGATCGGACGTTGGCTCAGGGGCGCGGCAACTCCATAGTGCACAGTGTGCATCTCGGGGACATGAAGCCACGCCTTCGGCACGAAGCCGTTGTGCTGTTGACGGTTCTCGCGGTCGCGTCGCTGTTCTCCACACTGGCGGCGGCCCACCCCTCGTCCGGCCGGGCCGCGCCGACGGCCGCGCCGGCCGCCCCGCAGCCGACGGTCCGCACGACGTTGGCGCGCTCGTCGGCGGCCGCACCGCAGTCGACGACTTCGCCGGACTGGCAGCCCAGGCGGTTCACCGTCGTCGGCACCGGCGACGTCCTGCTGCACCAAGGACTGTGGCAGCAGGCCCGGGTGGACGGGCACGGCCGGGGCATGGACTTCCGGCCGCTGTTCGCCGGGATCAAACCCATCATCGCCGGAGCCGACCTGGCCATCTGCCACATGGAGACGCCGCTCGGGCGGCCGGGCGGGCCGTTCACCGGGTACCCCGTCTTCCAGGTGCCGCCGCAGGTCGTCCCGGCGCTCAAGGACACCGGATTCGACAGCTGCTCGACGGCGTCCAACCACAGCCTCGACGCGGGGCTCGACGGCATCCGGCGTACGCTCGACGCCCTCGACGCGGCTGGGCTGGCGCACACCGGAACAGCCCGATCGCCGCAGGAGCGCGCGACGACGACCCTGCTCACCGTCGCCGGCGTACGCGTCGGGCAGCTCTCCTACGCGTTCGGGTTCAACGGGATCCCCCGGCCGAAGGGCAAGGAGTGGGCGGCCAACCTCATCAAGCCCGCCACGATCCTCGCCGACGCGCGTACGGCCAAGCAGCGGGGCGCCGAGATCGTCATCGTCTCGCTGCACTGGGGCACGGAATACCAGCACGCCGCCACGGCCGAGCAAGCCTCGATCGCGCGTACGCTGCTCGCCTCGCCTGACATCGACCTGATCCTGGGCCATCACGCTCACGTCGTGCAGCCGTTCGAGCAGATCGGTGGCGAATGGGTGGCCTACGGGCACGGGAACCTGGTCAGTACGCAGAGCTTCTCGGCCGACACCCGGGACGGCGTGATCTCCCGATTCACCTTCGCCGAGAGCGCACCCGGACAGTTCCACGTCGTGGTGGCCGAAGCACTGCCGGTCTACATGCGCCTGGGTTCGGGAGCGGCGCGGATCCTGCTCGTCTCGTCCTGCGTACGCGGGAAGGGTTCGACGGCGGCGGAGTGCGCGGCGAGCGGCCGGCGGACGACGAAGGTCATCCGGTCGCGGCGCGCCACGGTGCTCATCGCCTGACGGTGCCATCGCCGTACGCATGACAAGACCCCGCGGGCCGGTCGTGCCCGCGGGGTCTCGATCAGCTGGACCTAGAGGTCGAACTCCCCGTCCTTCGTACCGGCGACGAAGGCATCCCATTCGCCCGGCGTGAAGACCAGGGTGCCGGCGTCACGGTTCTTGGAGTCGCGCACGGCGACGGCGCCTCCGACGAACGCGACCTCGACACAGTTGTCGCAGCTGGGACTACTACGGGTGCTCTTACGCCAGACCGCGTTGCTCAGGTCGACGCGAAACCCCTTTGTCTCGATCTCCACAGTGGCTCCTCTACTAGCTGCTGAATCCGTTCGGCGGACTGCTCCGGTCCGAGCGCCGCCGTATGGATGTGCTCGAAGAGATTTTTGTACCTCTCCAGCTCGTCGCGTTTGTCGATGAAGAGGCCCCCGGTGGCATTCTCGGCGAAGACCACGGATCGGTCACCCGGTTCGCGGAAGTCGAGGATGGCGAATGTCCCGTCCATACCCGCATGTGAACCGATTTCGAACGGAAGGAGCTGAAGCGTCACGTTCGGTCGATTTGCGGCGACGACCAAGTGCCGCAACTGGTCGGACATGACCTCGTCGCCTCCGACCGGCCGGCTCACGGCGGCCTCATCGAGCACAACCCAAAGGTGGAAGGAGTCTTCCTGGTCCAGCAACGACTGACGCTGCATTCGGACACGCACTCGGGAGGAGATTTCTTCCTCACTTCGACCCGGGAGGATGCCCATGGTGGCTCGGGCGTACGCCTCCGTCTGCAGGAGACCCGGGACGAGCTGCTGTTCATAGGTCCGTACGCGGACGGCCTCAGCCTCCAGACCCACATAGGCACTGGAGAGAACTTGACTGAAGGGGTGCCACCAAGCCTTCTGGCGGGCCTCCCGGGCGAGTTCGATCAGCTCCTGGATCTCGGCCTCGCCCGCGCCGTAGATCGTGAGCAGGTCCCGCACATCGCGGACGTTGACCGACGTGTGGCCGGTCTCGATGCGGGAGATCTTGGACTGCGAGCACTCCAGCTGTTCGGCGACATACTCCAGCGAGTAGCCGGCACGCTCGCGACGATTGCGCAGCTCAGCGCCCAAACGTCGCCTTCGGACGGTCGGGCTTTTACGGTCGATGGTCACGGCGCACCTCCGCGACGGGTACATAGTCGGCGTACGGTACGCCCTTGTACAGGGACAACCTCCCCATTGTCCGGAGTCTGCCCGCTATGAAACCGCACTTCAAGTGTCCGAACGCGCACATAGGGTCCGACAAACCGACTACCCGATCATGACGGATATCCGGTCATCCACAGCCGAGTGACAATATCCTCCGTGCAACTTGCATTGATCTGTCTGATGGTGCACAGTGAGTGGGAAATCGGGCACTCATCGTGATCAACACGACGTAACGTCCGGCGTGATCGTCACGCCAATGCCGTTTCGGCGCCGTGCCGTTACTTCGTTAACGACTCAGATGAGGCGAACGACTCCCGGGAGGCAACGTGACACCGAAGGCCGGCGACATCCTTCACGTCACCCGCGACGCGAGCGTGCAGTTCGCGACGGCGATCTTCTTCCGGGTCATCCGGGTGCACGACTGGCCGACTTACGACGGCTGGCTCTGGCTCGACGGTTACCAGCTCAACGCCGCAGGTGACGCCGTCGAGCGCCGCTCGATCTTCGTGCAGGGCAACGGATTGCGCCAGGTCCGCCAGAACCCGGCCGGCACCGGCGCCGGGCTCGGCGCTGGTCACCGTGGCCACACGAACCTCCAGGATCGAACGGTCGCCGGAGCCCAGGTCCGTCCGGCAGTGCGCCACGCGTCGGCGGTCGCGACCGGCTGAAGCGACCCGCCCGGCGCCCAGCCGTCCGATCGCCCGGTACGCCGGGCGGCCGGACGGCTTTACTCTTCTGGCTACTCAGCCAAAGCTGATTCGGCGCGTCGTCCCGTCAGGCGAGTTCGCGCGGAATGATCTCGTCCAGCTGCGACCGGCGTCGTTTCGCGACCGCCTGACGAGCCGCCGTCAGCCAATCCGGGGTGGTGGCGGGGGAACCGATGCCGAATCGGAACCAGACCGGTTGATCGGTCAGGCTCGCGTACCCCTCGATGAGGTCGTCGATCACCTTGACCAGTTCGGACCGCGCGTTCCGGCCAGCGGCCAGGGTGACGTGATGCTCGGCGAGGTACGCGGTCCGCCGGCCGGTCGCTGAGCGCAGGCGATCACGGACCTCCGCAGCACGCCGGCGCTGGACGGCCGCGATCACCGCGGTGGCCCGATCCCGCTTGAGCTGGCGTACCACCGCCGCCCGATGCGACGGGCGCAGCCAGGACAGCGGGCTGGCCAGCGCGGTCTGCGCCGCGCGGATCTGCATCTGGATGCGTTCCTCGAACGTCGTGGCCAGGGCGAGCTGGCGTTCCGCCTCGGTGAGCCGATCGGCCGGCGGCGGTTCGGGCGCGGCGGCGAAGACTCGGTCGGCCTCGTCCACGAGTCGCCAGAGCCAGGCCTCCTCATCGCCCATCTCGTCCAATTCGAGACGCGTACGCGCGAGCGACGGGAGCGATTCGGATTCCCCGGTACGCGCCGCCGGGACGGCGACGTGTCCGGTGGGGACGTCCAAAGTGGCATCGGCGTCGCAGCCGCAGTTCCGGCACTGGGCCGAAGTGTTACGTGGATCAGCCACGCCGACTCCCGCAGGGCAGTGAAAAGAGCACGGCCGTGCGTACAGGCGCGGGGAAACCGTCGCTTGGCCCATTCCGCCTCGTTGTATCAGAAAGTGGGTCCGCGATCAGTGGCGACCCGCCGCGTGACCAGCAGTTTTTTGCGGGTACGCCCGCCGGCTCGAGGAGTGTGACCGTGACGATCAGCCAAGAGAACGCCGGCGCCGCGCCGACGCCCGAACGCCTGATGGGCCAGCTCCCGGGCTTCCAGCTCAGCCCGGCCGGGCTCCCGGCGAGTCAGATGAACGGAACCGAGCAGCCGACCCCGACGCCCAGCCGATGGGCGGCGAACGATATGCCGGAGGTGGACGACGCCCGCCCGCTCGACAGCGGCGCGCCGATCGGCCTGGGCCTCGACGAGCCGGTGTACCCGCCGCCAGCCTGGCTGGAGGAGACCGGGCTGGCCGACCACCCGCTGCTGCGGGGGCTGCTCATGGAGTTGCCGCCGAAGGGCGCCGCGCCCTCGCCGGAGTGGCTCAACCGGTGGTTCGAGGCCGCGCGGGCGATTCTCGAACTGCTCTACGTCCGGGCCTAGCCGCCCGGATCGGCGCTAGACCGGGAAAGTCGGAACGGGCTGCTCCGTCGGCGTCGGCGGGGTGGCCTTCCACAGGCCGATCCGCTGAGCGCCGAGCCGAGCCAGGTACTCGGGGTTGAGCAGCAGGTAGCGACGCCACAGGCGCTTCGGCTCCAGGCCCAGGCGCCACAGCCATTCCAGGCCGTTGCGCTGCATCCACGGCGGCGGCTTACGCAGCCCGCCGGCGTGATAGTCGAAAGCCGCGCCGACGGCGAGCAGCGGCATCGCGAGGTGCGGCCGCAACGCGTGGGCGAAGTTCTCCTGCCGGGGGCAACCCAGTCCGACCAGCACGATCCGCGCGCCAGACGCAGTGATGCGCCCGCCGATCTGCTCCGCCTCGCCCGGCTCGACGGCCCGGAACTTCGAGGCCTCGATCCCGGCGAATTTGAGCGCGGGGAACATCTGCTGGAGGGCCGGCACCAGCCGGTCGAGCGTCGGCTGAGTCGAGCCGTACAGGTAGACGGGCAGCCCGGCGGCGGCGGCCCGTTCCAGCACGCGCAGCGTGAGCGTGGGACCGTAGACGCGATCGCTCAGCCCGGCGCCGTGCAGCAGGTTGAGCGCCCACCGGACCGGCTGCCCGTCCGGCGTCACCAGGTCGAAGCTGTTGAGCCGGGCGCCGAGGGCGGGGTCGTGGACCCCTTCCATGACGCCGTGGACCGCCAGCGCCGTGACCGCCATCGGCCGGCCCTGTTCGGCGGCGGCGATGATGCGGTCGGTGGCCTCGGCGTAGTCGGTCGCGTCGACGAGGATGCCGAGGACGCTGCGCTTGCGCAGGTCCGTGGTCGCCGCCGGTGTCACGAACGGGTCCACTTGTCGGCGTTGGCCTCGTAGATCTCGCGGAGGATCGCGGGGACGTCGTAGGTCATCCGCCAGTCCGGGTAGTGGCTGCTGAAGCGGGACATGTCGCTGACGTACCACTGGTGGTCGCCGATGCGCGCCTGCTCCACGTAGTTGATCTCGGCCTCGTGACCGGTGATCTCCTGGGCGATCTGGAACGCCTCGATGTGCGAGGTGTTCGAGAACCGGCCGCCGCCGAGGTTGTAGACCTCACCGCTGCGCGGCGCCCGGTAGAAGGCCTCGAACGCGGTGAGCACGTCGTGCGAGTGGATCGCGTCGCGGACCATCTTGCCCTTGTACCCGTAGAGGTTGTAGGTCCGGCCTTCCATGACACACCGCATCAGGTACGCCAGGAACCCGTGCAGCTCGGCGGCGGAGTGCGCCGGTCCGGTCAGCGTGCCGCCGCGGAAGCAGGCGGTCCTCATCCCGAAGTACCGGCCGTATTCCTGCACCGCGACGTCGGCCGCCACCTTCGACACGCCGAAGATGGAGTGGAGGCTGCCGTCGATCGACATCTCCTCGGGGATGCCCTCGGCGTAGAACGGGTGGGCCGGATCGAGCTCCCAGCGGGTGTCCAACTCGACCAGGGGAAGCCGGTTGGGCGTGTCGCCGTAGACCTTGTTGGTCGAACAGAAGATGAAGGCGGCCTCGGGGCAGTGCTGCCGGGTGAACTCCAGCACGTTGAGGGTGCCCACCGCGTTGACGTCGAAGTCGGTGAACGGCTCCTTGGCCGCCCAGTCGTGGGACGGCTGCGCCGCGGTGTGGATGACGAGGGAGATGTCGCTGCCGTAGCGCTCGAAGATCTTGGCGAGCAGCTCGCGGTCGCGGATGTCCACGTCATAGTGGGTGTACGAGTCGCCGAGCTCGCTGGTCAGCCGGACCAGGCTCCAGGCGGTCGAGCCGTCGTCGCCGAAGAAGTACTTCCGCATGTCGTTGTCGATGCCGACGACCTGCAGTCCCAGCTGGGCGAAGTGGCGGGCGGCCTCGGACCCGATCAATCCGGCCGAGCCGGTAACCAGCGCAACACTCACCGTTAATACTCCTGGCCTGCGTCTTCGGGGCACGGGGACACCGGACAGCATAGCCGCGGAGCAGGTGCGGGCAACCGGCCGGGATTCATCGACGAAGTCCCGGAGGAGGTACAGCTGTCGGGTTGCCGACCCGGCGTCCTGGCATACAGTAAGGGCGCCGAGCCGCAGCTCGACGCCCTTACTGTAGCGGTGGGGAAGGAGGGAGTTGAACCCTCACGCCCTTTCGGGCACACGGACCTGAACCGTGCGCGTCTGCCATTCCGCCACTTCCCCGGAAGTGAACAGCCGGCACAGCTTACGCTATGCATGCTGTCACCGCCAACCAGGTTGTTTCCAAAGGCAGAGCCAACGGCGAGAATTCACCGTTTGGGCCTGGTAGCGGCGCGGGAAGAAGATTAGCACGACGATCTCGGGCGGCCGAATCGGCCGGTCGGTGAGGCAGGGTGGATTGGGGCGCAGACGTGATGGGTGGCGGGCGGATAGCATCATGTCCTCGGAACCCGAGGAGGACCGGTGAGCGTGCTGCAACGCTTTGAGAAGAGGCTGGAAGGCCTGGTGGAGGGCGCCTTCGCGAAGGTGTTCAAGGGTGTCGTCCATCCCGTGGAGATCCTGAACGCCATGCAGCGGGAGGCCGAAGCCCACAAGGCGATCCTTGCGGGCGGCCGCACGCTGGTGCCCAATCGCTATGTGATCGATCTCTCGCCTTACGATCACAGCCGCCTGGCGCCGTACGCGGCTGCCCTGGCGCAAGAGCTGGCGCAGTCGCAGGCCGAGTTCATCGGAGAACAGGCCTGGACCGTCTACGGCGACGTGATCGTGGAGATCGAGCGCGGCGACGGGCTCGACACCGGAATGTTCCGGGTGACCGCGGAAGTCTTCACCGGCGCCGAGCCGGGTGGCGGCTACGCCGAACCCGCCTACGAGGCGCCGCCGCCGGCGTACCAGGGCTACGACCAGGGTGGCTACGACCAGGGTGGCTACGGCCAACCGCCGGCCGGGGCGCGGAACGTGCGGCTGGTCTCGGCGGACGGCCGGACCTACCCGGTCGCGATCGGCTCGACCGTGATCGGCCGGGGCGATCAGGCGAACCTGCGCCTGCCCGACGTCGGGATCTCGCGCCGGCACGCCCGGATCGACTACGACGGCGGTCAGGTCGTCCTGACCGACCTCGGGTCCACGAACGGCACGATGGTCAACGGCCAGCGCATCTCGGCCGTGGCTCTCAACCCGGGTGACATGGTTCAAATCGGCACGACCACGCTGACCTTCCGCGTGGACGGCTAGCGGCCGTGCCGGAATTCGTTCTCGCCGCCGCCCGGTTCGGCTTCCTCATCCTGCTGTGGATCTTCGTGTTCACGGTGGTGGGCGTCATCCGCCGGGATCTCTTCGCCGGGGCGCGCGCGTCCCGGCTCGTCGCTGCGCCCCGCGGGGTGGGCGCGGCGGCGGCGGGACCGTCCCGACCGGCCAAGGTCAAAAAGGGCCGGGCCGCGCATCAGTTGGTGGTGACGGCGGGCGCCCTCGCGGGCACCCGCCTCACGCTGGGCGAGTCGCAGATCACGATCGGACGGGCCGAAGATTCCACGCTCGTCATCACCGACGACTACGCCTCCGCCCGGCACGCCCGGCTGGTTCCGCGGAACGGTCAGTGGTTCATCGAAGATCTAGGCTCGACAAACGGCACTTACCTGGACCGGAACAAGGTGACCGGTCCTACCCCCGTACCCCTTGGCGTGCCGATCCGGATCGGCCGCACTGCCCTCGAGTTGCGACCATGACCCTCACCCTGCGCTACGCGGCCCGCAGTGACCGCGGCCTGATCCGAGACGGCAACCAGGATTCCGTCTACGCCGGGCCGCGGCTGCTCGCCGTCGCCGACGGCATGGGCGGCATGGCCGCCGGTGACGTCGCGAGCAACATCGTCATCGGAGCGATGGCCCCGCTCGACGAGGACGTCCCGGGCGATGCCCTGGTCGACGCCCTCCGCGGCGCCGTCGAAGCCGCCAATCAGCAGCTTCGCGACACGGTCGACGCCAATCCCCACCTGGAGGGGATGGGCACGACGCTCACCGCGATGCTCTTCACCGGTACCAAGATCGGCCTCGTCCACATCGGCGACTCGCGGGCGTACTTGTTGCGCGACAACGAGTTCGCGCAGATCACCAAGGACGACACCTACGTGCAGATGCTGGTCGACGAGGGCCGCATCTCCGCCGAGGAGGCCAGCAGCCATCCGCAGCGCTCCCTGCTGACCCGGGCCATGGACGGCCGGGACGTCGAGCCGGAGTACTCGGTGCGGCAGGTCCTGCCGGGCGACCGCTACCTGATCTGTTCGGACGGACTGTCCGGCGTGGTCAGCGCGGAGACCATCGGCGAGACCATGCGCGAGTACGTCGACCCGTCCCAGTGCGTCGACCGGCTCATCGCGCTCGCGCTGCGCGGCGGCGGCCCCGACAACATCACCGTGATCGTCGCCGACGCCCACGACGAGGACATCGTCGAGGACGTGCCGGTGGTCGGCGGTGCGGCGGCCCGGGACCGTGGAAACGAGAGCTCGGGCGGCGAGTCGACCCCGGCCGCTCGGGCGGCCTCGCTGACCGCCGCCAACGCGGCGCCCCGTCCGGCGGCCCCGGCGGAGGCGCAGAACTCCTCCGACGAGGAGAACCGGCCCCGCCGGCGTCCCTGGCTGACCGTCGGGATCCTGGTGGTACTGGTCGGCGTCCTCGGCGGGCTGCTGTACGCGGGGTGGCACTACACCCAGTCGCAGTTCTACGTCGGCGTCACCGAGGACGGCTATGTGGCCGTCTTCAAGGGCGTACCAGGGTCGATCGCGGGGCTGAGCCTGTCCGAGGTCGACACCGAGAGCCAGGTCAAGGTCGACGCGCTGACCCAGGTCGCACAGGACCGCGTACGCAAGGGCATCGCCGCCGCGACCGAGACCGAGGCCCAGCAGATCCTGGTCGGTCTGACCAGCGACAGCCCGACGAACCCCAACCTGCTGCCGAGTTGTACGCCGTCCGCCACCGCCTCGGCGACCGCGTCTGCCGTGCCGACCACCGGTGCGACCACCACTGCGGCGGCCACCACTTCCCCCTCTTCGAACGACGGCGCGCTGAGTCCGGCCCCCTGCCGCTCGTAGAAACTCCCACCGTGAGGATGCTGTGACCGCTGCCGCCGTCTCCCCGCCCGTCGCCGCGCCCCCGGCGGCGGGGAAGCGTGCGCGCCGGGCCCGCCGCACCGAGCTGATCCTCCTGGTCCTCGGCATGATCGTCGTGGTCGGTTATCTGGCCGCGGCCGAGGCGAACCTCCTCGACACGATCACGCCGGACTTCTGGGTGCCGGCGGGCATCCTGGGCGTGATCTACGCCGCGATGCACGTCGTCATCCGGGTGCGGGCGCCGTACGCCGATCCGGTGATCCTGCCTGTGGTGGCGACCCTCAACGGCCTCGGCGTGGTCTTCCTGCGCCGGCTGGACCTCGGCCGGGCGAAGACGGGCGAGCGGGCCGACTTGTCGATCTTCGCCGGCGAGGGTGGCCGGCAGCTGCTCTGGACGGCCATCGCGGTCGCCATGGCGGCGGCGCTGCTGTGGTTCCTCACCGACCACCGGACGATCTCCCGGTACGCCTGGACGCTCGGCTTCGTCGGCATCATCCTGATGATGCTTCCGGCCATCCTGCCGAGGCGGTTCTCCGAGGTCAACGGGGCCAAACTGTGGATCAAGCTGGGCTCGTTCTCCATCCAGCCCGGTGAGTTCGCCAAGCTGATGCTCGCCTCCTTCTTCGCGTACTACCTGGTGCGCAAGCGAGAGGTCCTGGCGCTCGCCAGCAAGCGGGTGCTCGGGATCGACTTCCCCCGGGGCCGCGACCTGGGCCCGATCCTCGCGGTCTGGGTGCTCAGCCTGGTCGTCCTCGTCTTCGAGAAGGACCTCGGCACCGCGCTGCTCTACTTCGGCCTGTTCATCGTGATGCTCTACATCGCGACCGAACGGGTCAGCTGGCTGCTCATCGGTCTGATCCTGTTCTTCGGCGGCGCCTTCCTCGCGTACTTCCTGGGCAAGGTCATCGGTGGTCCGTTCGCCAACTTCTACGACCGGGCCAACATCTGGCTCGACCCGTTCAGCGGGGACCGGCCCTACAACGAGGGCTATCAGCTGGTGCAGTCGCTGCTCGGGCTGGGCACTGGTGGCTTGTTCGGCACCGGTCCCGGCGCGGGGTCGCCCAGCCAGGTCCCGGAGGTCCGCAACGACTTCGTCTTCGCCGGGATGGGCGAGGAGATCGGGCTCATCGGGCTCACCGCGTTGCTGTGCCTCTATCTGCTGATCGTCGTCCGCGGTCTGAAGTCGGCGCTCGGCGTACGCGACTCCTTCGGCAAGCTACTCGCCGGTGGCCTGGCGTTCACCCTGGGTTTGCAGGTGTTCGTCATTGTCGGCGGGGTGAGCCGGCTGATCCCCCTCACCGGCCAGACCACGCCCTTCCTGTCCGCCGGTGGCTCCTCGCTGATGGCGAACTGGCTGCTCGTAGCGATCCTCTTGCGGGTCTCCGACGCGGCCCGAGCGCCGCTGGGAGCGCCGGGCGGGATGATCCGGCCGCCGGTGGCGACGCCGGCGCCTGGCCGAGCGCCGGTCGGCACCGCCGCCGCGCCCGCCGGCGCGCTGCGACCTGCGCCGCCCGCTGGGCCGGGCCAGCAGCACCAGCCGACATACCCGCAAGGCCCGGGAACCCCGAGTGCCCCTCCGTCCGTCTCACCTGCCGTGCCCGCACCGCTGCCCGGCACGGCCGAGCAGCCGATCATCGGCGGTGAGGCCGGTGACATCGACGCCGACGCTGAGACGGAAATGATCGACTCGCCGTCCCGCCCGAAGGAGAACCCGTGAACGCCCCACTACGCCGCGTCGGAGTGGTCGCGATGGTCCTCTTCGGCCTGCTGTTCGCGAACCTGAACTTCGTGCAGTGGCACAAGGCCAATGACTATCGGACCAGCCAGTACAACGGCCGGGTGCAGGTCGCCGAGTACGACCGGCAGCGCGGCGTGATCCAGGTCAGCGGCAAACCCGGAGCGCAGTCGATCACCACCGACGACAGCCTGAAGTTCCTCCGGCAGTACCCGTACAAGGCCGAATTCGCCCACGTCATCGGTTACAAGCCGGTCAACGGCGAGGCGACCGGCATCGAGTACATCGAGAACGAGTTCCTCGCCGGGACGAGCGACCAACTGTTCGCCGACCGGCTGCGCGACCTCTGGTCGAACGAGAAGACGCCCGGCGGCAACGTCGTGACGACGCTGTCACTGCGCGCGCAGCAGACCGCGTACAAGGAGCTGCTCAACAACGCGAACGACGCCAAGGTCGGCTCGGTGGTGGCCCTCGACCCCACCACCGGCGCGGTGCTCACCATGGTCTCCACGCCGAGCTACGACCCGAACCTGCTGGTCAGCCATGACACCAAGGCGGCCAACTCGGCGTACGACAGGCTCGCCGCCGACCCGAGCCAGCCGCTGCTGAACCGCGCGGTCAAGGAGACGTACGCGCCCGGCTCCATCTTCAAGGTGATCGACTCGGCGGCCGCCCTCGAACGCGGCTACACGATGAACACCTCGATCCCGGCGGGCTCCTCCTACACCGCACCCGGCACGACGCACGCGATCAAGAACGCGGCGCCCTCGATCTGCCCGGAGGCGCAGGTCACCCTGATCGAGGCGCTGACGGAGTCGTGCAACACCGGCTTCGCCCAGTTGGGCGTGGCGCTCGGACCGCAGGCCCTCGCCGACACCGCCGACTCCTTCGGCTTCGGTGACGACAGCCTGCGCGTCGGGCAGCTCGGCAAGGACAACGGGATGCTGGTCGCCCCGAGTCAGGTGGGCAAGCTGACCACCGACAGCGGCGGCCCGGACCAGCCGATCATCGCCCAGACGGCGATCGGCCAGGCCGACGTGCGGGTCACCCCGATGCAGGCGGCGCTCATGGCGGCGACCGTCGCCAACGGCGGGGTCCAGATGCGGCCGTATCTCGTCCAGCAGTTGCTCGGCCCGGACCTCACGCCGTATGACATCGCCTCGCCGCGCCAGCTGCGGACGGCCTGCACCCAGGGCGTTGCGCAGAGCCTGCAGGCGATGATGGTCAGCGTCGTGGAGAACGGCACGGGCAAGAAGGCGCAGATCGACGGCTACGTCGTCGGCGGTAAGACCGGCACGGCCCAGAACGCCGAAAATGCGAAGGACCACGGTTGGTTCATCGGCTTCGCGATGAAGGACGGCAAGCCCCTGGTGGCAGTGGCCGTGCTGCTGGCGAACGCCGGTTCGGGGGGTAGCGGCGAGGCCGCACGCATCGGCGGACAGGTCATGAAGGCCGTCATCGCCGACCGGGGAGGTAAGTGATGGTGTCCCCAGGGACGCTGCTGAGTGGGCGATACCGGCTCGACGAGCGGATCGCCACCGGCGGCATGGGCGACGTTTGGCGGGGGACCGACGAGACACTCGGACGCACCGTCGCGATCAAGATCCTGCTCCCGGCGCTCCTCGAGGAGCCCGGGTTCTCGGAGCGCTTCCGGTTGGAGGCGCGCACCATGGCAACGATCAACCACCCTGGCGTCGTCGACATCTATGACTACGGCAGCGACCAGCAGGTGGCCTATCTCGTGATGGAGTATGTGGAGGGAGACGCGCTCTCGCGTACTCTCGCGCGCGTCGGGCGGCTCACGCCCGCGCGCACCATGGCGCTCATCGCGCAGGCCGCGGAGGCTCTGGAAGCCGCGCACCTCAAGGGGATCGTCCATCGCGACGTCAAACCCGGCAATCTGCTGGTACGCGCGAACGGCACCCTCGTGCTCACCGACTTCGGCATCGCCCGCTCCGCGGTCGCCTCGCAGTTGACGGCGGCCGGCGCGGTGCTCGGCACGGCGTCGTACCTGGCCCCGGAGCAGGCGTCGGGGCAGACGGCGACGACGGCGTCCGACATCTACTCGCTCGGCGTCGTGGCGTACCAGTGCCTGTCGGGCCGGCGGCCGTTCGACGGGGACAACCCGATCGAGATCGCGATGAAGCACGTCCGGATGACGCCGCCCGCGTTGCCGCCGGACGTGCCGCCCGCCGTACGCGCGATCGTCGAACGCGCGATGGCGAAGGATCCGTCGGCTCGGTGGCCCAGCGCGGCGATCTTCGCGGCCGCTTCACGCCAGGCAGCTGCCGTCCTCAGCAGCGAACAGTCCGGCCGGGCGGCCTCGCCGAGCGCACCCGTGTCGCCGGTGCCCTATTCGCCCGCGCCGTCGTCGCCGGGCCGTCCGCCGGTTCGCCCCGTGACGGGCAGCCCGGTCGGGACCGGCGTCGGCACCGGCGTGCCGCAACGCGTACCGGGGCAGCCGGGCCAGCCGATGCGACCGGCCGCTCGGGTCAGTGTTCCGGCAGGTCCGGCCCCTGTCTCGCCGTTGGGTGCCACCGGTGTCGCGACCGGTCCGCGCACGTCTCCGGGGTACGCTGCCCCTCAGGCCCCGAGTAGCGGCGGCTGGCGTACCTTTTGGATGATTTTGTTGGTTTTTCTGGCTATGGCTGCCATCGTGGCCATTGCCGCGTTCATCGGGTACACCGTCACCCGGAACACGACGGCGAGTGGTACGGCTCACACATCCACCGTCACGAACGTGACAAGACAGGCAAACATTTGGCAAGCTGACTCGGCCCGAGCAAACCTGGCCGAGACTTCGGCCGCGACCGCGGTGAGGGCGATCGCGACCGACACGGCAGGATCTCTGGTCCTGGCGCCGACGAGCGAAGGACGACGGACGAGATGACGCAGGCCCGGCTGCTGGGTGGCAGGTACCAGGTCGGCGAGCTGCTCGGCTACGGCGGCATGGCGGAAGTGCACCGCGGGCGCGATCTGCGCCTCGGCCGGGACGTCGCGATCAAGATGCTCCGCACCGACCTCGCCCGGGACAACACGTTCCAGATGCGCTTCCGGCGGGAGGCGCAGAACGCGGCCGCCCTGAACCACCCGGCGATCGTGGCCGTCTACGACACCGGCGAGGAGCGCGCGCCGACCGGCGAGGCCCTGCCCTACATCGTCATGGAGTTCGTGCCGGGCCGGACGCTCAAGGAGGTGCTCGCCGCCGAAGGGCGGCTGATGCCCCGCCGGGCGCTGGAGATCACCGGCGACATCTGCGCCGCCATCGAGTTCAGCCACCGGCACGGCATCATCCACCGCGACATCAAGCCCGGCAACGTCATGCTGACGCCGCAGGGCCAGGTCAAGGTGATGGACTTCGGCATCGCCCGCGCGCTGGCAAGCGGCGCGACGACGATGACGCAGACCTCGGCGGTCATCGGCACCGCGCAGTACCTGTCGCCGGAGCAGGCCCGCGGCGAAGCCGTCGACGCCCGATCCGACGTGTACGCCACCGGCTGCGTACTCTTCGAACTTCTCTGCGGGCATCCGCCGTTCGTCGGCGACTCGCCCGTCGCCGTGGCGTACCAGCATGTTCGAGAAGACCCGCCGCCGCCCTCGAACACCAACCGGGACGTGACGCCGGATATCGACGCGGTCGTCCTCAAGGCGCTGGCCAAGAACCCCGCGAACCGCTACCAGTCCGCCGCGGAGATGCGTGCGGACGTGCTGCGCGCGGCGAACGGGCGCCCGGTGCTGGCGACGCCCGTGATGCGCGAGGACGAGACCCTGCCGCTGAACGCCGCGACGACGCGCACGGGTGCGGCGCGCAACGGCGCCCGTGTCGGTACGTCCAAGCGCAAGAAGACCTCGGGCGCGCTCATCGCGCTGCTATCGTTCCTCGGCGTTCTGGCCGTGATCGCCGTGACCGTCGGCCTCGTGCTGCTCAACCAGCCGACCAGGGTCGGCGTGCCGTCGGTCATCGGCAAGACGTACGCCGAAGCGCAGTCCGAGCTGACCACGCTCGGCTTCAAGACGAGTCCGGGCGAACCGATCACCAGCGACACCTGTGACAAGGACAAGGTCGCGGACCAGACGCCGAAGGGCGGGCAGAAGGCCGACAAGGACTCGACGGTGACGCTCCACGTCTGCACCGGGCCGGGCCAGGTCCAGGTGCCGAACCTGGACGGGCTCACCAAGACGAGCGCGGAGCAGCTGCTGACCCAGTTCGGTCTCAAGGCCGAGTTCAAGCCGGTCGACAGCGACAAGCCGGCGGACTCGGTGATCTCCTACAGCCCCGGCAAGGGCACGACTGTGGAGAAGAACTCCACGGTGACGGTGCAGATCTCCAGGGCCAACCGGGTGGCCGTGCCGGACGTCGTCGGCATGCGGGACAGTGACGCCTGCGCCAAGCTCAAGGAAGCCGGGCTCACCTGCCAGATCAGCCAGGGCAAGGCGGTCTCCGATCCGAGCAAGGCCGACCTCGTGAGCAGCCAGAGCATCAAGAAGGACACGGTCGTCGACAAGAACACGAAGGTCGTGATCCGGGTCGACTACCTCGAGCAGACGAACCCGACGGAGACCGCGTCGCCGACCCCGACGACGACGGGCTGACCAGGGGCCGTTTCTCAGGCCGCGAAGGCGGCCAGGCGACGCTCGTCGACCTCGGCGGCCAGCGCCTTCGCCGGTTCCAGCGCGTCTCGGAAACCGCAGGCGGCGAGCCAGTTCGCCAGCATGAGATGGCCGCCCTCGGTGAGGACGGACTCGGGGTGGAACTGGACTCCCTCGATCGGCAGCGTCCGGTGCCGCATGGCCATCACGACGCCACGGCCGCCGTCGGGAGCGACCGTCCATCCGGTCACCTCGATCTCGTCCGGCAGCGTGGACTCCACGACCGCCAGCGAGTGGTAGCGCGTCGCGGTGAACGGCTCCGGCAACCCTTCGAGTACGCCCGTGTTCAAGTGCGTCACGAGCGAGGTCTTGCCGTGCAGGAGCTCCGGCGCGCGGTTCACCGTCGCCCCGAAGGCCGCGCCGAACGCCTGATGACCGAGGCATACGCCGAAGATCGGCACGTCGCCACCGCATTCGCGGAGAACGTCGAGGCAGATCCCCGCGCTCTCCGGGGCGCCGGGGCCGGGGGAGAGCAGGATGCCGTCCGCGCCGAGCCGGGCCGCCTCGGCGACGCTGATCTCGTCGTTGCGGCGTACGTCGCACTCGACGCCCAACTGGCCGAGGTACTGCACCAGGTTGTAGACGAACGAGTCGTAGTTGTCGATCACGAGAACGCGCATGGTCACCCCACCGTGCTCGGAGACGGAATCGCGGTCGCCGACGGACCGGCGGAATGCGTCGGCACCGGGTTGTTGGTCTCGGTGTCGTAGGGGATCACGTCCTGCCCCGGGACGATCTCGCCGACCTGGACGTCGTCGAAGGGCAGCAACGGCTCGGCCCAGGGGAACGCGAAGAACCACATCAGGGCGCACAGTCCGGCGACGGCGGCCACGCACGTCGAGAGCCGGACCCAGAGCGGTCCTGGCAGGTGTCGCCAGATCCACGCGTACATCTGCTCAGCCCTTCAGTTCCGCGGGCGGGCCGTCGGCCCGGGGCCGCTCGGATCCGTCGACCAGGGCGGCGTGAATGATCAGCCGCTGGTAATTGTCCCACTTGGGATTGCAGGTGGTCAGGGTCAGGAACCGGTCCAGGGACACGGTCGGATTCCCCGGCGTCACCTTGTCGTTGGTCGCCTTGGCGGCCGCCTTGACCTCGGGCGGATTCGGCGAGACCACCTCGACCTGGGTCGGTTTGACGACCCGGGTCTTCACCACCGCGTAGACGTACCAGGTCGTCCGGGTCTCGACGACGATCTTGTCGCCGACCTGCAGTTTGTCCAAGTCCCAGAAGACCGAGCGCATCCTGTGCCCGGCCATGGAGAAGTTGCCGTCCTGGCCCGGCATCGCGCTCTTCGGGTAGTGGCCGGGCGCGTACCGGATGTCGGCCGGGCTGACGCCCTGGACGACGACCCAGTGCTTGTCGAGCCGCGGGATGTACAGCCGGGCGATCGCGTCACCTGGCGGTGCGGCCAGCGTATTCGTGGCCGGGCTGCTACTCGGCGAGCTGGTCGGGGTGTCCCAGGCCTGAGCCAGCTGCTGATTGAGGTCGTTCTGGTGGGAGTCGACGATCGCCGCCTTGCCCCACACCTCGTACGCCGCGAAGAGCAGCAGCACGAGGCCACACGTGATGAGCAGCTCACCTGTCGTCCGCAGGGTGGTCCGGATCACCGATCCGACGGTGACCCGGGTGTAATCGGCGTACGCGGAGGCGTACACGTCCTTGCGGCGTACGGCGCGGATGGGCGCTCCGGAGTCGTCCCGGTCGCGGGCCGGCTTGCCGGAGTCGTCGGCGTCGGCCGGGACCACGTCGGGGATCTTGCCGATCAGCGACGTCTCGTCGACGCGCGGAATGACCGTGGTGGCGTCGGCGGCCGGGATACGCGGAATCGTGGTCGTCGCGTCGTCGGCGACCGGCTGTCCGCTGACCGGCTGTCCGCTGGCCGGTTGGCCGCTTACCCGAGCGGCGCTCACTGGCATCGGACCTGGTGGCGGGCCCGCCGGAGTACGGCTAGGCGGCATCGCTGCGGCCGGCGGCACGACGGGCAGGACAGTCGTCGCATCCGCCGCTTCCGGCCGGCCCGCTGGCACCGGACCCGGAGCCTGAGCCTGAGCCGGCGCCGGCCGGCCCTGGTTCATCGGATGTGCCGGGCTCACGGGTTGTGCCGGGCTCACCGGCTGCGGCGGGCTCACCGGCTGCGGCGGGCCGGCTGGCGGTGCCCACGGGCTCACCGGCTGTCCCGGGCTGACTGGCTGTCCCGGGCTCACCGGCTGTCCCGGGCTGACTGGCTGTCCCGGGCTCACTGGCTGTCCCGGGCTCACTGGCTGTCCCGGGCTGACCGGCTGTCCCGGGCTGACCGGCTGTCCCGGGCTCACCGGCTGTCCCGGGCTCACTGGTTGAGCCGGTCGCGTCGGCTGCCCAGGGTTTACCGGCTGCTCGGGATTCACCGGTTGCCCGGGGCTCACCGGCTGGGCCGGATCGACGGACTCCCCGGTGATCCGCGGGATGATCGTCGTCTCGTCGTTGGAATCGGGGGCGCGGTGCCGGCTCATCGGGCCACCTCGGCGTGGGTGAGATCGGTGGACCCCGTGTACGCGGGTGCGACGATCTCCGATTCGGAGACGACCTGGTAGCCCAGCCCGTAGTCGCGGACGGCGTCCTGGAAGGCGCGTACGCCAGGCTCGGCGTCGAGAGCGGCGTGGAGCCGGCTCGGGTCGCCGATGGCCTTGATGACGAAGGGCGGGGAGTAGACCTGGCCCTCCAGCAGGATGGTGTTCCCGACGCAGCGGACCGCGCTCGTCGAGATGATGCGTACGCCCATGATCGTCATCGCCTCCGCGCCGCCGGCCCACAGTGCGTTGACCACGGACTGGACGTCTTGCTGGTGGACGACCAGGTCGTCGTTGGTGGCCCCGTCCGGGCGGCTGTTGCCGGCGCTGGCCGGCGCGTCGTTGAGGCGGACGGTGAGGCCGGGACCTTTGAGCGCGGTCAGCCCGGCCGCCCGGCGGCGGGCCTCGGCCTGTGCGCGCGCCTGCGCGATGGGGGTGTCCGAGCCGGCCAGATTGCCGGTCAAGTCATCGACCTCGGTACGCAGTCGTGAGGCGGTCGCTTGTTCCTCAGCGATTCGCGCCTGTTGTTCGGTGATCACTTGAGCCATTTGCGGTCGGCGATCTTCCCGGAGGTCGGTCCCGGAGGCGATGTTCGCGCTGGTGGTGAACAGCACCCCCGCCGCGACCATGATCGCGGGTACGCCGACAGACCAGCCGAGGGACCTCCCGGCACGGCGGCGAGGCCGTAGGATACCCACTGCTCGCCCAACCGCCCGACGCCACGACGAGGAGCCGGATGTGTACTCCACCACTCCCCCTTCTCGTCATGGCGTGTCGATGTGACTACGCTAGCTGTTGAACATTATTCAGGCCGGTCCGCGCCGTCATCCTCCGGTGCGGTGACCCGGTCCCGGAATTCGGGTCAAACCAGCCCCAGGGAGAACTACGGTGCCGAAGTCGCAGGTCCGCAAGAAGAAGGTCTACACGCCGCCGACCGACGTGCGGCCCACCGCTGCGATGGCCGACAAGCGGCCGAGCCCGATCTGGCTGCCGATCACCGCAGTGACGCTGATTGTTCTGGGTATCGCCTGGCTCGTCGTCTACTACCTCTCGCAGGGGGAGTATCCCGTATTGAGCTGGAACTACTGGAACATCGCGGTCGGTTTCGGGGCGATGGTCGTCGCGCTCGGCCTGCTCTCCAAGTGGCGTTGATCCGGTCATAGCTCACGAAGGGCCCCACAGCAGTGCTGTGGGGCCCTTTCTTTTCGCTGTCTGTCTGCTATCTGCGGGGCAGGCTCGTCGCGCAACCCCTGGCCCGAACGCTGAAGATCGGGTACGCCGACTTCTGGCATGAGACCGGGGCGTACGGGGCGATGGACAGATCGGTCCAGTCCCCGGCGACTCCCGTGTTCGACACGGCGCGAACCTTGACGGTCCGAGCCACGGCGGGCTCGGTCGTGGTCACCGTGAAGCCGGTCTGCGTGCCCGCGACCGAGGTCGGCCCACCCGTCAGCGCGGGACTGTACTGGAACTCCCAGTGATCCAGCGACTGCCCGGCCGGCAGGTACGCCGCGGCCAGCGTGCTGACGACGACGTTCGTTCCGTCGTAGTACGCGTACCCGGTGGGCGCCGACGGCCGCGCGGCACACGTGTACGCCCGGAAGTCGTCGAGGTACCAGTCGTACGAGTTCGTGTTACCGGCGTTGACCGCCAGGACGAAGCGGAGCCGCACCGACTTGCCAGCCCAGCTCGTGAGGTCGAGGCGGACGTCGGAGTACCCCGTCGTCTGGGCGAGCTGAGCGGGTCCGACTGCGGCGGGCAATGCGGCCCACGCGCCGCCGTCGACGCTGGCCTGGACCCTCGTCGAGGCGCCGGTGCTAGCGTCGAGCGCGGCCTGCTGGAAGTGCACGTAGGTGTTGCCCGTCGCCGGAACCGTGATGGACTGCGGCATCGTCGCGGTCGTGCCGTTCCCGGTCGTGCTCGGAGCCCATCCGTTCAGCGAGCCGGTGCCGACTGCGGCGTACTGGTACCGGGCCACGTCCGACGGGATGTTCAGCCAGTT
Organism: Hamadaea flava; assembly: GCF_024172085.1. Classification (NCBI taxonomy): domain Bacteria; kingdom Bacillati; phylum Actinomycetota; class Actinomycetes; order Micromonosporales; family Micromonosporaceae; genus Hamadaea; species Hamadaea flava. The sequence continues at coordinate 4,898,840 of NZ_JAMZDZ010000001.1, forward strand.
GTAGGTGTTGCTGACCGGCCAGGTGCCCGGCTTCTCGAAGCCGTCGTAGTAGATCGTGTCGACGGGCTGGGCTGCCGACGTGGGGCACAGGGCAACCTTGGTGAGGCCGGCTGCCGCCTGGTTCCGCATGCCGGTCTGGCTGATCACGGGCTCCAGGTTGGCGCAGTCGGTCGGTGTGAAGCCGAAGTGGCCGACGAGCTGCGTACAGGCGGAGGTGAGCGCCGTCGCCAGCGTTCCGTAGTCCGCGGCGGACGGCAGCAGGTGCATGACCCGCCACCACAGCTGCGCCGATTTCGCGTTGCCGATGCCGTTCGGCCCGGCGGCGATCAGGTACGCCGCGTAGTTGGCCACGCCGGAGTTGGTGTGGACACCACCGCTGTCGTCCTCCCCGTTGTCCCAGTTTGTGCCGCCGACCGTCTTGGGCTGCCCGTACAGATTCGGGTTGTCCATGCTGCGCAGCGTCCCGATCGAGCTGGGCAGATCCTCGCCGAGTTGCCACTTCAGGCTCGGGTTGGCCTCGTTCACCGCGGTGTACTGCTGGTCGACGAACTCGCCCATGATGTCCGAGAGCGCCTCGTTGAGGGCGCCCGACTGGTACGCGTACAGCAGGTGCGAGGAGTACTCGGTCACCCCGTGCGTGTACTCGTGGGCGACCACGTCGTCGGTGGCGAACCCGTCGCCGAAGACGAACTGGGTGCCTTCCCAGAAGGCGTTCCGGAACGGGCACCGGGCCACGTCACAGACCCGGACGGTGGCCTGCAGCTGGGCGCCGTGGCCGTCGAACGAGTCGACGCCGAAGTTCGCCTTGTAGAAGTCGTAGGTCGCGCCGAGCATGTCGTACACCTTGTTGACCTCGGCGACGGTGCTGACCGCACCGCCCTCCTTACGCGTGGTGCTCTTCGCTCCCAGGGTGGTCGACGGCGTGCAGCGGTAAGCCGCCGCGTTGTTGGTGTCCACCTTCGTCCCGGCGAGGTCGCAGACGATCCGGCTGCGGGCGCTCTGCCGGTCCGACATGGTCAGCCGAGCGGTGCCGTCGAGCGCGTCCACGAGCACCGTCGCGACCTCGCCGCCGTCGGTGGCCGTGATCGCGACCTGCCAGGTCGGGCGCAGGCTCGCGGCGCCCGGGGCGCCGATCAGCGTCGGGTCGTACAGCGCCAGTTGCGGCCGGCCCGCCGTCAAGGTCGCGGCCGGTACGCCGGTCTCGGTGGCGGCTGCGGTCAGTGCCGTCGTCGCCGCGGCCGCGGCCGGAACGGTCGCCTTGGTGCTGACCGGGGAGAGCCCGGACGTCTCGGCGATCGCCGACCGGACCAGCTTGCCGTGGCTGGTCACCACGATCTGGCCGCCCAGGATCGGCAGTCCGCCGGCAGTCTGCTGGTAGCGGTTGACCGTGTCGCCGCCGGGTAGCGCCGCGGTCTGCGTCTTGCTCAGCGAATGCGCGTCGGTGAGACCGAAGGCGGCCGCATACCGGACGGTGAAGGCGTCCGCTCCACCGGTCGTCAGTGACTTGCCGGTGTCGGCGGTGGCGGCCGTGACCGCCCCGTCGGCGACGACGATGGTGTTCTTCCCATTTCCGGCCGTACGCAGTTCCCGGATGCCGGCCGTGGCCGACATCGATCCCTTGGGCGGCGTTTGACTGCGCTCGCGGCCGGCAGAGGTGTTCGAGGTCGTCGAGGTAGCGGTGCTCTCCGCAACGGCGGAATCGCCGGCGCTGCTGTTCGCGGGGGCGGGCGACGAAGTCGCGACGGGGGCGTCGTCTGGGACGGCGCTCGCCGTGGCGACCCCGGCCAACGCCACGCCCGCGGCGAGGAGCGCCACGCGGGTGCGTGATCTCAAGGCTGGTCCTACCAGAGGGGTGAGGGAGAGGATTCCGCCAGATTCTAAGTGTGCGAATCAACCCGCGCTGCCCCGCCGACGCCCACTGCACGTGCGGTCCTCGTAGTCTGACCGTACGCTGTGGCGTAGTAGACGTTACTGGCGGGTAACCTAGACGGTAGGCTGAGCGGCACTGGAGCCGAGCAGAACGAGGAGTGGTGCATGGGCGGCGTGCAGATCGTCACCACGATCGGGGCTTTCGCGATCACCGCGGTCGCGGTCTTCCTGGTCGTACGCGCGGTGCGCAGCATGCTGGCGGTGATCCGGCTGGGCCAGCCCGACCCGACGCGTACGGGGAACAAGGGTGAGCGCCTGAAGGTCATGCTCGCCGAGACCGTGGGTCACACTCGGATGCTGAAATGGACCGCGGTCGGTGTCGCGCACTGGTTCGTCATGGTCGGCTTCATCCTGCTCTCCTCGCTCGTGCTCGAGGCGTACTGGGAGGTCGTCACGCCGACCGGCGAACTGCCGATCATCGGCCACTGGGGCCTGTTCGGCGTGGTCACCGAGTGGGTCGGCGTCCTCGGCATCCCGGCGATCCTCTACCTGATGGCGATCCGGCTGACGAACCGGCCCAACCGGCCCGGCCGCCGCTCCCGGTTCGCGGGCTCCACGATGTGGCAGGGCTACTTCGTCGAGTGGGTCGTCCTGCTGGTCCTGGTGATGGGCGTGCTCATCCGGGGATTCAAGGCCGCCAACGGGCACCTGCCCTACCCGGTCTGGGCGGCTCCGGTCAGCCACGGCCTCGGCGAGATCCTGCCGGCCAGCGCCGCGGCCGTGTCGATCATCGCCATGATCAAGATCGCCGTCTCGATGATCTGGGTCATCGTCATCAGCCTGAACCTCACGATGGGCGTGGCCTGGCACCGGTTCGCCGCGTTCTTCAACATCTTCTTCAAGCGCAGCGGCACCGAGCGCCCGGCCCTCGGCGCGCTCAAGCCGATGGTCGACAGCACCGGCCAGCCGCTGAACTTCGAGGAGGCGGATCCGGAGAAGGACCTCTTCGGCGTCGCCCAGGTCGAACAGTTCACCTGGAAGGGCCTGCTCGACTTCACCACATGCACGGAGTGCGGCCGCTGCCAGTCGCAGTGCCCGGCCTGGAACACCGCCAAGCCCCTGTCGCCGAAGCTGCTCATCACCAGCCTCCGCGATCACGCGTACGCCAAGGCCCCGTATCTGCTCGCCGACGAGAGCCACCGGGACCTCGACGTCCTGGCACTCGCCCGGGCGGAGAGCGAGCGTCCGCTGATCGGCGGCGCCGACCTCAACGGCGTGATCGACCCGGACGTGCTGTGGTCGTGCACCACCTGCGGGGCGTGCGTCGAGCAGTGCCCGGTCGACATCGAGCACGTCGACCACATCGTCGATATGCGCCGCTACCAGGTCATGATCGAGTCCAGCTTCCCGGCCGAGGCCGGCGTCATGCTGCGGAACCTCGAGAACAAGGGCAACCCGTGGGGCGCCCCGCCGAACACTCGCGAGGACTGGACCAAGGGCCTCGACTTCGCCGTTCCCCGGGTCGCGGAGGGCGCCGAGTTCGAGTACCTGTTCTGGGTGGGCTGCGCGGGCGCGTTCGAGGACAAGGCCAAGAAGACCACCCGCGCGGTGGCGACGCTGCTGAACGAAGCCGGTGTCCAGTTCGCCATCCTCGGCAACAACGAGACCTGTACCGGTGACCCGGCCCGCCGGATCGGCAATGAGTTCGTCTACCAGATGCTCGCCCAGCAGAACGTCGAGACGCTCAAGGAAGCCGGCGTCCTGAAGATCGTGGCGACCTGCCCGCACTGCTTCAACGCCATCGGCAACGAGTACCAGCAGCTCGGCCTGGAGGTCGAGGTCGTGCACCACACCGAGCTGCTGGCCCACCTCGTCAAGACGGGCAAGCTCACCCCGGTCCGCCCGGTCGACGGCGGCCTGACCTACCACGACCCGTGCTACCTCGGCCGGCACAACCGCGTCTTCACCCCGCCCCGCGAGGTGCTCGGCGCGGCCCTCGGCGAGCAGCCCATCCGCGAGATGCAGCGCACCATGGAGCGCTCGTTCTGCTGCGGCGCCGGCGGCGCGCGGATGTGGATGGAGGAGCGGATCGGCAAGCGGATCAACGTGGAGCGGACCGAGGAGGCCGTCGCCACCGGCGCGGCCACCATCGCGGTGGGCTGCCCGTTCTGCTCGACGATGATCACCGACGGGGTGAACACCGTTGGCTCGGGGGAGAAGGTCGAGGTCGTCGACGTCGCCACCGTGCTGCTGCGATCGATCAAGCCGGAGGCGACAGCGGCACCGGCGGCCGCCGAGTAGCCGGCTTGTAAGATCCACGTCATCGACGGTCTACTGCTCACGGTCCTGCTGCCACTGGTGCTCTTCGTGCTCCTGACAGCGGGCAACGCCTTCTTCGTGGCGGCGGAGTTCTCGCTGGTCACGGTGGACCGGGCGGAGATCGACGAGCTTGCCGAGTCCGGCGACAAGCGCGCCCGCACGGTACGCCGTGCGCTGCGCGCCTTGAGCTTCCAGCTCTCCGGGGCGCAGCTCGGCATCACGATCACCGCGCTGCTCACGGGTTACATCGCGCAGCCGGCCTTCGATGTGCTGCTCTCCGGCCTCGGCCTGGGTCAGGCGGTCAACCATGCGATCGCGCTGATCCTGGCCACCCTGCTGTCGATGCTCTTCGGCGAACTCGTCCCGAAGAACGCCGCGCTGGCCAGGCCGATGCCGTTGGCGCTGCGGACCTCCGGACCGCTGCGCGTCTTCTCGCGTACCTTCACGTGGCTCATCGCGGCTCTGAACGGCAGCGCGAACTGGCTGGTCCGCCGGTTGGGGGTCGAGCCACAGGAGGAGCTGGCCAGCGCGCGGTCGCCCGAGGAGCTGGGCCTGCTCGCGGCGATCTCCGCGCGGGCGGGCGCGTTGCCCTCGGACACCGCGCTGGTCCTCCAGCGCACGGTGCGGTTCGGCGAGAAGCGAGCGGCCGAGGCGATGACCCCGCGCGTCGACGTCGTCGGGCTGACCGCGACCGACACGGTGGCCGACCTGATCACGACCTCGATCGAGACCGGGCACAGTCGGTTCCCGGTGTACGAGCAGACGCTGGACCAGGTCACCGGAGTGGTGGAGCTGACCGACGCCCTCGCGGTTCCGCCCCACCGCCGCGCGGTGACCAGCGTGAACGCCGTCGCGCGCGAGCCCGTGCTCGTGCCCGAGTCGCTCGACCTCGACGGAGTGTGGGAAGCGCTCAACGCCGCCCGCGCGGAACTCGCGATCGTCGTCGACGAGTACGGCGGCACCGACGGCGTGGTCACCCTGGAAGATCTGGTCGAGGAGATGGTCGGCGAGATCGCCGACGAACACGACACCGACTGGGTCGACGTCGAGCTGACCGCTCCGGCCGACGCGCGCGAGCACCTGGTCGACGGTGTGCTCCGGGAGGACGAGTTGCGCGAGCAGACCGGCTTCCGGCTGCCTGAGGGCCCCTACGAGACGCTCGCGGGCTTCCTCATGGCTCGGCTCGGGCACATCCCGAGCGTCGGCGAGTCGGTACGCGAGAACGGCTGGGAGTTCACCGTAGTGGAGACCGACCGCCACCGAGTCGAGCAGGTACGCGTCGTCCGCCCCGAACCTGGGGACGACCACGAGGACGATGCAGCGTGACCGGCATCGTGATCATGCTCGTGTTGCTGCTCGGCAACGGGTTCTTCGTCGGCGCCGAGTTCGCCCTGATCGCCTCGCGGCGTACCGTGCTGGAGCCGAAGGCGACCACGTCCCGGCGCGCCCGGTTGGCGTTGACCGCGATGGGCCAGATCCCGCTGATGATCGCGGGCGCGCAGCTCGGCATCCAGATCTGCTCGATCCTCCTCGGCGCGATCGCCGAGCCGGCCATCGCCCACCTGCTCGAAGCGCCGTTCGAGCTGGTCAATCTGCCGGAGCAGCTGGTGCATCCGGTTTCCTTCGTGATCGCGCTGGCGATCGTCGTCTACCTGCATACGGTGCTCGGCGAGATGGTGCCGAAGAACATCACGCTGGCCGGGCCGGAGGCGTCCGTGGTCTGGCTCGGGCCGCCGATGCTGCTCTTCTGCACGGTGACCAAGCCGCTGCTGCTGGTCATGAAGTGGCTGTCCCGGCGCGTCCTCAAACTCTGGCGGATCGACGCGGTGGACTCGGTGAAGTCGGTCTTCACCGCCGAGGAGTTGGCCGGCCTGGTCACCCAGGCCCGCTCGGAAGGGCTGCTCGATCCGGAGCAGCACGCGCGGATCTCCGGCGCGCTGGCGATGCATCAGCGTACGGCGGCCGACGCTTTGCGTCCGTGGACCGAGGTCGACCTGGTCACCGACGACACGTCGCCCGCCTCGCTCGAGGTGCTCGCCACCCGGACCGGCCGGTCCCGATTCCCGGTCGTGCAGCGGCTCAACCGCCGCGTCCTCGGCTTCGTCCACATCAAGGACGTGATCGGGATGAGCGGGGCGGCCCGGCGGGCGCCCATCCCGTCCGACGTGATCCGGCCGCTCGCCGTCGTGCCACCCGAGCGCAGTCTCGCCGAGCTGTTGCTCGCGATGCGTCGCGAACGTCGCCACATGGTGCTGGTCAGCGACGGTCAGCGACCGCTCGGCGTGGTCACCCTGGACGACGTGCTGGCGGCGGTTTCGGGTCGCTGACCGGCTCCCAGCGGTCTTTGAGCGAAGTTGACCGCGAGTAAACAGGCGTGAGCAGGGTGAAGTTTCCGCACCGACGCCTTGCGTACGCCGAACGCCCGCCCCTAGGGTGATGAGCTGTGCCTCACCCCCGCACTCTCTACCGTGGACTCATCACGGCCCTTGGCGTGCTGCTGATCGGACTGGTCCCCTCGACCGTCTACGCCGCGCCCAGCGTGGCCGAGATCGAGAAGCAGATCAACGAGGCCTGGGAGAAGCTCGAACCGGCGATCGAGCAGTACAACAAGGTCCACAACGAGCTGACCAAGAACCAGAAGAAGGCTCGGGACCTGCAGAAGAAGATCGCCCCGCTGAGCCTCCAGGTATCGGTCTCGCTCGGCCAGGTCGCCGACATGGCGAGCGCCTACTACATGACCGGGCCGGCTTCGCGGCTGACGGGACTGTTGAACGCGAAGTCGCCGGACCAGTTCCTCGACCAGCTCACGACGCTGGAGCAGATTTCGCAGACGCAGCAGCTGGCGATCGCGGGGGTCGCGGCGCAGCGAGACGTCTACGACGGGCAGAAGTCCCAGCTCGATCAGCTCATCGCCACCCTCGGCCAGCAGGACGCGGCGTTGGCGGCTCAGAAGAAGTCCATCCAGGCTGAGATGGACCGGCTGCAGAAGCTGCGCATCCAGGCGTACGGGTCGTCGACGGTCGGCGGCAGCCTCCGGATCGGGGTGTGCCCGCCGGTGCTGCCGGGCGGCGCACGGGCCACCGCGGTGAAGAAGGCCTGCGCGCTCATCGGTAAGCCGTACGTGTGGGGCTCGGACGGGCCCAACTCCTACGACTGCTCGGGTCTGACCAAGGCGGCGTGGGCGGCGGCCGGCAAGAGCCTGGAGCACTACACCGGAGCCCAGTGGAACGAGTCCCATTACGTGAGCCGGGCCAACTTACAACCCGGTGACCTGGTGTTCTTCTATTCCGATCATCACCACGTCGGCATATACATCGGTAACGGGCTCATGGTCCACGCCCCGCACAGCGGTGACTACGTGCGAATGGCGTACATATCGAATATGCCGATCAGCCCGAGTGGGACTCGTTCCGTGCTTTAACGGACAATTGTGCCGAAAATCGGCACAATTGTCCCAATGAAGCGTTTCCGTCTCCTACTGGGCAGCGGAGCCGGCCTGCTGGCCGTGCTTGTCGCGACTGCCCCGGCCCCCGCCAGCCCGACGGCCGCCCCCCGAACCCCCGATCAGCGGCGTGCCGCCGGCGAGGCTGTCACTCTCCGGTACGCCTTCGACGCCGGCTTGGCCGATCCGATCTGGGACGCCGACCGGACCCTGCGGTTGCACCCGGTCGGCGTGATGGGCGGCGTCCTGACCACCAAGGCCCGGGCCGGCACGGTGGCGGCCGGATTTCCGCCGGGCTGTTCGGGGGACGAGGCCGAGTGCCCCCGGGTCATCCTGGAGAGCGACCCGGTACCGTGGCTTAATCCGGCCCAGGCCGACGTCTCATGGGGCGCGCAGGTGCTGCTGGATCCGCGGAACACCAGCGACGGCGAGAACGTCGTGCAGAAGGGCTTCTCGACCCAGGGTACGCAGTACAAACTTCAAGTGGATCACTTCGGCGGCCTGCCGAGCTGTGTCGTCGCCGGGCTGGTCGTCGGCGTCAACCGCATCTACGTCGCACAGTGGCGTCGCACCGTCGCCGACGGCGCCTGGCATCGCCTGGATTGCGTACGCCGAACCACCGGACTGGCGTTGTTCGTAGACGGTGAATTGCGGGCGAGTACCGCGATTCCCGCACAATTGTCTGTTGTGAACTCCGATCCGCTCCGGTTGGGCGGCAAGGGGATCGGGCCCTGGAACGACCAATTTCACGGTTTGCTGGACGATGTCTACGTCACGGTCGGTTAGACCATTGACTACGCATTGAAGTCCGTGCTAGCCCCGGGTTGCGGTTCGATAACGCACGACTTTAGAGTCATCGAGGCGCAGGAAGTCGGTCGGCCATCCGGGGCGGCCCCTCGCGCCGCCGCCGAACCGCGACATCCGTCGCGGACCGGGGACCCAGGTAAGTAGAGGCCATCGAGCTTCGGGGGTGAATCCGCGCCAGCGGTAGCGCATCTTCCAGCGCGAACCCGTGACGACAATGCCGACTCACGACGAGCTGCCCTGAGGCAGTTTCGCCAGCGACCCGGCACCGTCGCAGCTAACCCGGTAGGCGGTGAGAGCGACCCGAACGCTCTCAGTGGAAGAGGAGACCCACCTAAGGTGGCCAGCCAATCCACCCGCAAGAAACGTGCCCTGATCACGCTCGTGCTCTCCGCCGTCGCCACGATGGGGATGTTGCTCAGCAGCGAGGCCGTCCGGGCGGACCCGTCGGTCAGCGCGCTGGAACAGCAGATCGACGACGCCTGGAACAAACTCGAGCCCGTGCTGGAGCAGCACAACGACACCAAGGAAAAGCTCACCGCCGAGCGCAAGCGCCTCGAGGGCCTGAAGAAGCAGCTCGATCCGCTGGAGCTGGAGCTGCACGTCGCGACCGCGCGCGTCGGCGAGTTCGCCGCCTACCTGTACACCGGTGGCAGCACGACCGAGCTGAACGCCCTGCTCTCGGCCAAGTCCCCGACCGACGTCACGGACCAGCTGGTGCTGCTCGACCAGTTCTCCCGCATCCAGCAGGACAAACTGTCGGATGTCATCGCTAAGCGCGATGACCTGACAGCCAAGAAGAAGCCGATCGACGACAAGATCACCGCGCTGGCCGAGGCCGAGAAGAAGCTCAACGACCAGGCCAAGACGCTCAACGGCCAGATCAAGACGCTGCAGGATCAGGTCCAGAAGTTGTACGCGACCACTGGCGGTCTGGGCTCGCTGCGTCCCGCGCCGTGCCCGTCGACCTATCCGGGCGGCAAGGCGGCCACGGCCGTCCAGTACGCCTGCCGCCAGATCAGCAAGCCCTACGTCTGGGGCGCCGACGGACCCGGTTCGTTCGACTGCTCGGGCCTGACGATGGCGGCGTGGAAGGCGGCCGGCATCTCCCTGCCGCACAACGCGAAGTCGCAGTGGAACTCGGTGCAGCACGTGTCGCGCGCGAACCTGCGCATCGGCGATCTCGTCTTCTACTACTCCGACATCCACCATGTCGGCATGTTCGTCGGCAACGGCTGGATCGTGCACGCGTCCAGAGCCGGCGTACCGATCATGATGCGGAAGATCGACGCCGCACCGATCTACGGCTACGGCCGGCCCTACGGCAGCTGACTTCTCCGTAGGGGTCCGCGCATCCAGCGGACCCCTACGGGACAGTCACCTAGCTCGCGCGACGGAGAGCTGAACCCGTCGCGACGGCGATGCCTCGCGACCGGCGTACGACGAGCATTTCGGTCATGAATCGCCTGTCGCTCGCCCTGTTCGGGCTGTTCCTGTCCGCTTTCCTCATCGTGGCCGGCCACCTCGACGGCAACGGCCTGTCGCCGTGGGTCCACACCATCAGCGACTACGCCGCCGCCGATCGCGGCGGCGCGGTGGAGACCGGGATGGGCCTGGCCGCGCTCGCCACGCTGGCCTTGCTGCCGTCGGTCTACCGGTCGAACCGGCTGGCCGCCGTCCTACTGAGCGTCTGGAGCGGCGCTCTCCTGGTCGCCACCGTCGTGCCCACCGACCCGGCTGGCGAGGCGCTGAGCCCGACCGGCTACCTCCACCGGTACGCCTCCACAGTGGCCTTCGCGGCGCTGCTCGCCGCCGGGCTGCGCCTCGGCTTCCGCCGGCTCACCGGCGTCGGTGTGGCCGGCGGGGTGGCCATGCTCGCCTCGACCTACCTCTTCCACCGGTACGCCATCGGCCTCACCGAGCGCGTCATGGCCGCCGCCGAGTTGAGCATGCTCATCGCCCTGACGTGGAACCTGCTGCGCGCCTCGGTCCGGTCGTACGCACCCTCCTACGCCACCACGGCCGTCCCCGCCCGTGCCTGACGGCCTGCCTGAACGCGACAGCCCCTGTGTGTCAAGGCAATCTTGACGACCGAGCAAGTGTCAAGGTAGTCTTGACGGCATGTTGATCGAGAAAGCCTGCACCACCGACATCGCGCAGGCGGTGACTGCTGCCAGCCTGGCCGCCGTGAACGAGGCGAGCCGCCAAGCCGACCGAATCCTCGGCCCGCGCCCCCTCCCAGGTACGCCCGACTGGGAAGCCGAGCAGGGCGACCCGGCGATCCAGCGGGACATCGCCACAGGTCTGCTGCAACTGCGGATCGAACTGGCGCTGGGGCTGGACCCGTTCGGCACCGTGCTGGGTCTGCGCCGCTGGGGCGCCACCTGGGAACTCGTCGCGCGGGCGGCCGGAGTCAGCCGCCAGGCGGCACACGAGCGCTGGGGCAAACGCGTACGCGAGACGCTCGGCATCCCCGAGAACGCCGAAGCCGGCCTCTGACGAGGCCGGCTTCGGGTGATGACTCAGAGGCAGAGCGCGGCCGAGCGGTAGCAGTCGACGGTCCCCGACCCCGCATGGGTCTTGTCGAAGACGTCGACCTGCACCAGCGTGATGCCACCGGAGACGTTGCTGCCGTCGAGGGTGAAGCTGTCGAAGGTGAACCACTTGCCAGTGGTACCGCCGCAGCGCTCGCCGAAGTCGGCTTTGAAGTCGATCAGGGTGCCACCCTGGAAGCCTTCGACCCGGAACCAGCCGCACTCGCCGGCGGCGGCGTAGAACTTGACCGAGCTGAGGGTGACCGAGCGGTTCCCCCAGACCATGTTCCCGGTGGCCTCGACCGCGAGCTTTCCGGCCCCGTTCGCGTGGATGGCGGCGGAAACGAAGCTGCTCGGGGCGGCGTTGGCGGTGGAGCCAAACCCCAGGATCGAAACGGCGAGCACGCAGATCGCGACGCCTGATCGCAGAATCCGTCGGCTGAGCATGTGTTCTCCTTCGGCTCTCGGCATGGCCAACTGGACGCCATACCGGTATAGACCACTCTACACAGGACGGACTGGACTGATCGTGGCAGTGGCACTCCACGTGCGCGGCAAGGAAACGTCCTCGCGGGGCCTCACCGAGCGGCCGCAGGATCGGAAAACAAGAAGCCCAGGCTCCGGGTGATCCCGGTGACCTGGGCTTTCGTGTGGAGCGGGTGAAGGGAATCGAACCCTCACTGTCAGCTTGGGAAGCTGATGTTCTGCCATTGAACTACACCCGCGGGCGGCGCAACTCTATCAGGTCCGACCCGGCCATGCGTAACCCCGGCATCCGATGATCGGCTGATGCCGATGCCACGATGATGATCACTCCCGGCGACAGTCAAACCCGTGCGCACTATTCTCGACCGCGATCGATCCTCCGTAGCGTCCGAGGGACCCCCGACATCGGGGCGCACTGTCGCGACACGACTACCGGCGTGTCGTGGGGAGGAGAAGGCATGGCAGACGCAGGGCGTACGCCCAGGAAGCGTGTGGCCGGACTAGCGGTGGTCGCGGCGGCCGCCTTCGTGCTCAACGCATCGCCTGTGGCGTTGGGCGCGTTCGCGGCGACGTCGGCGGCGTGCTACGACCCGGTCGCCAGCGGTGCGGCCAGCGCCAAGGCGAAGCCCGGCAGCGTCGGCAAGGTCGACCCGAACGAGTTGACCGCCGCGCAGACCGATGCCCGTGAGAAGGAGACCAACGCCCTGCTGAAGGGCAAGGGTAAGACGCCGGGCACGGTCACGGCCGCCGCGACGATCACCATCCCGGTGATCGTCCACGTGGTCAGCTCGGACGGCACGCGGGCCAATGGCAACATCCCCGACAATCTGATCGCCGCCCAGCTCGACGTGCTCAACAAGTCGTACGCGGGCGTCTACGGCGGTACGTCGACGGCCTTCCAGTTCCAGCTGGTGAAGGTGAACCGCGTCGTCAACCCGGCGTGGTACCCGATCGTCTACGGCTCGCAGGGCGAGAAGGCGATGAAGGCGGCGCTGCGTGAGGGCGACGCTGGCACGCTCAACATCTACACTGGTCTGCTCAGCGACGACCTGCTCGGCTGGGCGACCTTCCCGACCAGGAAGCTGTCCACTTCGGATGGCGTGGTGATCCTGGCCGAGTCGGTCCCGGGTGGCACCGCGACGCCCTACAACGAGGGTGACACGGCGACGCACGAGGTCGGCCACTGGCTGAACCTCTACCACACCTTCCAGGGCGGCTGCTCCAAGCAGAACGACAAGGTCTCCGACACCCCGGCCGAGGCGTCGGCGGCGTTCGGCTGCCCGGTCGCCCGCGACACCTGCACGGCGTCGGGCGTCGACCCGATCCACAACTTCATGGATTACACCGACGACGCCTGCATGTACGAGTTCACCGCGGGCCAGGCCCAGCGGATGCTCGACGGGTGGACCGCGTACCGGGGCTGACAGAAGTCTCGCCGCGTTGACTGACTGCGAGGTCAACGCGGCGAGAGAACAACGGGGGACAGGGTCCGAAGCCGGGGGGCGTCAGGCCGCGATCACATCCCGTAGCACCGCGGGGACATGCCCGCGTCGCCATCCTCGGCGGCGCGGGCTTCGACGTTCGGGCGGCGACTCGCGCCACACCTGCGCGACGCCGGATCGGGCTCGTCCGTCGCTGGTCGGACCCATGGGCGAGTGCATCATCGCGACCTCGACCTGCAGTTCGAACAGCCGCCAGTCGACGGAGTCGTCGGCACCGGCGCGGGCGGCGATCCGGGCGATGACCGCCGGGTCCTCGACCGGCCGGGCCGTCCCGGTCAGGTACGCCTCGACGTCGGTCTCCTCCGCCGGGAACGCGTGCAGCGCGTATCGCCCGTCGCGTTCGAGGTCCCGGCGTTTCGGCGAGTCGATGAGGAAGCAGTACACACCCTCCTCGGTGATGAGCGGAGAGACCGGGTGCACCCGCGGGCCGCCGTCGGACCGGACCGTGGCGAGATAGCCCAGTCCCGGGCCGTACTGGTGGAACAGCGCACGGATCTGCGCGGCGAGCCGGGGAGAGGCCGCGGCGAACTGCGTCCAGGAAGCCATACACACATTCTATAGAACAGACGTACGAACACCTAGTCGAATCGCCGAGGTAGCGCGGAAGTAGTACATAAGGCCGGGCAGGTAGAGTCCCAGGGGTGCTGCTCTCCGACCGTGATCTCGTTGCCGAGCTGAAGGCCGGCAGTCTGGTCCTCGACCCCTTCGAGCCGGACCTGATTCAGCCGTCGAGCATCGACGTCCGGCTCGACCGGCATTTCCGGGTCTTCAACAACCACCTCTACACCCACATCGATCCGGCCGTCCAGCAGGACGACCTGACCGCCTGCGTCGAGGTGGACGACGACCAGCCGTTCGTCCTGCACCCGGGCGAGTTCGTGCTGGCCTCGACCCTCGAGGTGGTCACCCTCGGCGAGCAGCTGGCGGGCCGGCTGGAGGGCAAGTCGTCCCTCGGCCGCCTCGGCCTGCTCACCCACTCGACCGCCGGCTTCATCGACCCCGGCTTCTCCGGCCACGTCACGCTCGAACTGTCGAACGTGGCCAACCTCCCGATCAAGCTCTGGCCCGGGATGAAGATCGGCCAGCTCTGCCTCTTCCGGCTCTCGTCGCCGGCTGAGCATCCCTACGGCTCGTCCGTCTACGGCTCGCGCTACCAAGGGCAGCGCGGCCCGACGCCGAGCCGCTCGTGGCAGAACTGGCGGACCTGGCCCACGCGCTAGCCCAGCCCGAACATCTCCAGACAAGGGTCCAAACCCTCGATCTCCACTGGTACGCGGGAATGCAGCGCCCAGCGCTCGCGGGTGAGTCGCAGCCGCCGCGAGATCGTCGGCCGGCCGCGTACCGCGTCGACCTGGACGCCGTCGGGCTGGTAGCCCAGCTTCTCCGAGACCCGCAGCGACGAGTGGTTGTCCAGGAAGGCGGCCGAGCAGGCGCTCAACGCGCCGAGGCCGTCGAAGGCCAGCGCGAGGACCGCTGCCCGCATCTGGGTGCCGAGGCCCTGGCCGTGGAAGCTTCGTCCCATCCAGGACCACGTACGCACTTCGCGCGTGACGGCGTACTCCTTGGCGCTCAGGATCTGCCGCCCGATCGGCTCGCCGTCGTGGAAGGCGACCAGCCCGAGGCTCCAGTCGTCGGGCCGCCATTGGCCGAGTTCGGCGAGCGCGCCGAGGATCACCCGCCGGCCGACGTCGGGCTCCTGGGTCCACGGATGCATGAACGGCAGGACGTCCGGGTCGTGGATGCCCGCCGCGGCGGCGTCCCCCAGACGGGCGAGTTCCGCCAAGTCGGCCAACCGGAGTTCCAGATCAGGCGTACGCACCCGTAAGCCGTACAGCGGGAGATGAGCTACCAGCACCGGGTCATCCTTGAGGCTGACACCCCGATGGGCAACCGGTTAACCACGCGCCCCTCATCCGCCCGGTCAGAATGCGGTCGTCTGTCGGGTCAACCTCATCGTCGTAGCCGCCGCGATCCGGCATGCTGATTGCCGTACTCGAACGACTGCTGTGGTCGTCTCGCCGGCCACTGACCCCAGGCACCCGCGCCGGCGTCGGCGCGGCCGCCATCCTGCTCTTCTTCCTGGCGATCCTGGAGTGGGCCGACGGCCCCGAACCGCACTACATCGGCCTGATGGCGACGGCGCCGTTCCTCGCGGCCGCCTTCGCTCCGTGGCGATCGGTGCTGGTCGCGGGCGGTCTGGCCACCGCACTCGGTACCGTCTTCGCGGTGATGAGCGGCGCTCGCGGCCAGACCACGCTGCTCAACGTCATCGGGATCGGCCTCGCGACCGGCTTGGCGGCCGCGGCCGCGGCGGTACGCCAGAAGCAGGCCGAGCGGATCGCCGAGCTGTCCCACCTCGCGATGATCGCCCAGCAGGCCGTCCTGCGCCCGCTCGGGCCGACCGTCGGCGGGTTGTCGATCGCCGGCCGATACATCTCCGCCACCGCGGCGGCCGACATCGGGGGCGACCTGTTCGAGGCGGTCGAGACGGCCTACGGCGTACGCATCATCGTGGGCGACGTCCGGGGCAAGGGTCTGGACGCCGTCCGGCTGGCGAGCATCGTGCTCGGCTCCTACCGCCACGTCGCGTACGACCGGGCTGATCTGCGGGCCATCGTGGCCGACCTGGACCGGGCGGTCGCCCGCAGCGTCGGCGAGGAGGACTTCGTCACCGCGGTCCTCGTCGAGGAACGCGGCGGGACGCTGACCGTGGTCAACTGCGGTCACCCCGCGCCGCTGCTGCTCCGGCGAGGCAACGTCATCCCGCTCGAACCGCCGGCCCCGGCGCCGCCGCTGGGCTTCCTGCCGTCGGTGAAGGCGCGGGTGGAACGCCTGGAACCCGGTGACCGGCTGCTGATCTTCACCGACGGTCTCGCTGAGGCCCGCCGGGACGGCCGGTTCTTCCCGATCGCGGAGCGCGCCTGGCGTCTGCTCGGCCACGGGACCGTCGGCGATGGGCTGGCCTCGATCGAGACGGCACTGGTCGAATGGGTGCACGGGCGACTCGACGACGACATCGCGCTCGTCCTGCTCGAATACACCGGTCCGCAGTCCGGCGGTCCGATGCCCAGCTGGGAGGTCGGCACCGCACCTTCGGTGTCGGCACGGTCGGCCCTGGAGGAGGGCGGGTCTCCGCCACGGACGCCCTCACCCGGTCCGCACCCCGATCGGCCGGACGCCGGTCCGATCCAGCCGAGCGGTCCGCGCTCTACGCGTACCGCTTAGGAGACGACGCGGGCCGCGCGGGCGCGACGGGCCTGGCCCACGACGAAAGCCGCTGGCAGGACGAATGGTGCGCGGTGCCGCCCGATGTAGCGGGCGGGGGTGCGGCTGTCGAACAGCCGGGCGATGATCACCTTCATGGTCGGTTCCTCCCCTGTCGAGTCACTCTCTGGAACGAAAGCCCCCCAAGAAGGTGACGGGGGAAGCGGCGTGTCGGGTTGCCCTGGTCCAGCCCGACCTACTCACTTTTCCGACGTATGGGATTAAACAGGCACTATCTGCGACCCGCGCGGTGATTTCTCCCCAGCCGGTTACCGCCGAGTAATGTTTGCGCGCTACAGTCGAGGTTACTGATCGGTAACCGGCACACACCAGAGGGCTTGGGGAAGCGATGACGCACTACAAGAGCAACCTTCGGGACCTGGAGTTCAACCTCTTCGAGGTCTTCGAGACGCCGTTCGGAACCGGCCCGTACGCCGATGTCGACGCGGAGACCGCGCGGGGCGTGCTGGCGGAGGTCGACCGGCTGGCGCGAGTCGACCTCGCGGCGAGCTTCGCCGAGGCCGACCGCAATCCGCCGGTCTTCGACCCCGCGACGCACTCCGTCACCGTTCCGGACGCCTTCAAGAAGTCCTTCCAGGCGTTCATGGACTCCGAGTTCTGGCTGCTCGACCTGCCTTCGACGGTGGGTGGCACGCTCGCGCCGCGCAGCCTCTGGTGGACCCTCGCCGAGATGGTGCTGGGCGCCAACCCGGCCATCTGGATGTACTCGTCCGGCCCGTCCTTCGTGAACACCATCCTCTCGGAGGGCACGGAGGAGCAGAAGAAGTGGGCGCAGATCTTCGTCGACCGCCGCTGGGGCTCGACCATGGTGCTCACCGAGCCGGACGCCGGCTCCGACGTGGGCGCCGGGCGGACCAAGGCGATCCCGCAGCCCGACGGCTCCTGGCACATCGAGGGCGTCAAGCGCTTCATCACGTCCGGTGACCAGGACATGACCGAGAACATCGTCCACTACGTGCTGGCCCGTCCGGTCGACACTCCTGGCGTGGGCGGACCCGGCACCAAGGGCCTGTCGCTGTTCCTGGTGCCGAAGTTCCACTTCGACCCGGAGTCGGGCGAGCTGGGCGAGCGCAACGGCGTCTTCACCACCAACGTCGAGCACAAGATGGGCCTGAAGGTCTCGGCCACCTGTGAGATGACGTTCGGCGGGCACGGCGTACCGGCGAAGGGCTGGCTGCTCGGCGAGGTGCACGAGGGCATCCGGCAGATGTTCCTCATCATCGAGAACGCCCGCATGATGGTCGGCACCAAGGCGATCTCCACCCTGTCGACGGGCTACCTCAACGCGCTGGAGTACGCCAAGGAGCGTGTCCAGGGCGGCGACCTCAAGGCGATGACCGACAAGACGGCTCCCCGGGTCACGATCACCCACCACCCCGACGTACGCCGCTCGCTGATGCTGCAGAAGGCGTACGCCGAGGGCCTGCGCGCGCTCTACATCTACGCGGCGCAGTGGGCGGACAAGGCGCGCATCGCGACAGCGGCCGGCGACGCCGACGCCGCGAAGCAGGCGACGAAGATCAACGACCTGCTCCTGCCGCTCGTCAAGGGCGTCGGCTCGGAGAAGGCGTTCGAGCTGCTCGGCTCCGAGTCGCTGCAGACCTTCGGCGGATCCGGCTTCCTCCAGGACTACCCGCTGGAGCAGTACGTCCGCGACTCGAAGATCGACTCCCTCTACGAGGGCACCACCGCGATCCAGAGCCTCGACCTGTTCTTCCGGAAGATCGTCCGGGACAACGGCAAGGCCATGCTCACGGTCGCCGCGGAGATCTCGGAGTTCCTCTCCGACGACAACGAGAACAGCGAGCTCAAGCAGGAGCGCGAGGCACTGGGCAAGGCCGCGATGGAGTTCCAGCGGATGGTCGGCGTGCTGACCGGCTGGCTGGGCGAGGCCGCCGGGGGCGACCCCGACGCCGTCTACAAGGTCGGCCTGCACTCCCGCCGACTGCTGCTGGCCCTGGGCGACCTCGTCGTCGGCTGGCTGCTCCAGCGGCAGGCGACCGTCGCGCTGGCCGCCCTGAACGGCGAGGTCACCGAGGCGGACCGGGCCTTCTACACCGGCAAGATCGCCGCAGCGAAGTTCTTCGCCGCCGAGGTGCTGCCGGAGCTGGGCGCCTCCCGCCGGATCATCGAGGGCGCGTCGCTCGACCTCATGCAGCTCGACGAGGCCGCGTTCTGATTCTCTGATGATTCTGTTGCGGCACAACGGTTTCATCGACGGCGTCGGGGCTCTCCGCCTCGGCGCCGTACACTGTTCCGGTGAAGATTGCCACAACCTACGGTCTCGTAACCTACGGTGCCGTAACCTAATCACGTGAGCACGACCGCCGACCTCAAGCAGAAGCTGAAGCCGATCGACATCGGCAAGCCGCGCCTGCGCGGCTGGCTTCACGCGTACGCGTTCTTCATCGCCCTCGCCTGTGGGGCAGTGCTGGTCACCCTGGCCGCGTTCCGGCCCGGCATCGCGCCCGTCGTCAGCGTCGCCATCTACAGCGTCACCGTCTGCGGGCTCTTCGGGATCAGCGCGCTCTACCACCGTCGGGTGTGGAGCGAGCGCGGGTACCAGATCATGCGGCGGCTCGACCACGCCATGATCTTCGTCTTCATCGCCGGGACGTACACGCCGTTCTGCGTACTGCTGCTGGATCAGGGCAAGGCGACCGTGCTGCTGATCATCGTCTGGGCCGGCGCGGTCGCCGGGGCGGCTCAGTCGCTGATCTGGCCGCACGCCCCCCGATGGGTCTCCGCCCCGATGTACATCGCCCTCGGCTGGGTCGCCGTCGCGGTGCTGCCCGACATCCTCCACAACGGTGGCGTCACGGCGTTGGTGCTGCTGCTCGCCGGTGGAGCGGCGTACACCGTCGGCGCGGTCTTCTACGCGCTGCGGCGGCCTAACCCGTGGCCGACGGTCTTCGGCCACCACGAGTTCTTCCACGCCTGCACGCTGGTGGCGGCCCTCTGCCATCAGATCGCGGTCTACTTCGCCCTTTACGCCTGACTTCGTCGCCCGAGAGCGGGCGTGGGGAACGCGGCGAGGGCGTGGTGGCGTCGGTACGGTGGGCGGATGGATCTCAACGCGGACCTCGGCGAGGGCTTCGGGCACTGGAACCTCGGCGACGACGACGCCCTGCTCGCCGTCGTGACCAGCGCCAACGTCGCCTGCGGCTTCCACGCGGGGGACGCCGGGATCATGCGCCGGGTCTGCGCGGGCGCGGCGGAGCGCGGCGTCGTCATCGGGGCGCAGGTGGGATACCGGGACCTGGCCGGCTTCGGCCGACGCAAGATCGAATACGAGCTTCCTCAGCTGCGGGACGAGCTGATCTACCAGGTAGGGGCGTTGCAGGCGCTGGCGGCCAGCGAGGGTGCGCAGGTCCAGTACGTCAAACCGCACGGCGCCCTCTATCACGCGGTCGACCACGTTCCGGCCGTCGTCGAGGCCACGATGGCGGTCGGCCTGCCGCTGCTGTGCGCGCCGGAATCCGTGTTGTCGACGGAGGCCGCTGACTCCGGCGTACAAGTCGTCTTCGAAGGGTTCGCGGACCGCGCCTATCGCGCGGACGGCACGCTGCTCCCGCGTGGCAAGCCTGGCGCGGTGATCGGCGACACCGAGGAGGTCGTGGCCCGCGCCTTGCTCATGGCCGTGGACCAGCGGGTCATCGCGCTCGACGGGACGGTGGTCCCGCACAACGTCGACTCGATCTGCGTGCACGGTGACACACCCGGGGCGGTCACGCTCGCTCAACGGGTACGCGCAGCGCTGGAGTCAGCGGGAGTGGACCTCCGTCCGGCGGTGTGATCGGGTCGTCTCGCGGTTCAAGGTCAGCATGCGGCAGGATTGTCGGATGCGAGTGAGGGCGCCGGAGCTGCGCGGTCGAGGCTGGTTGAACACGGGCGGCAAGGAGCTGAAGCTCGCCGACCTGCGCGGCAAGATCGTCGTCCTGGACTTCTGGACGTTTTGCTGCATCAACTGCCTGCATGTCCTCGACGAACTGCGCCCGCTGGAGCAGAAGTACGCCGACGTCCTGACGATCATCGGGGTGCACTCGCCGAAGTTCGAGCACGAGAAGGATCCCGACGCCCTCGCCGCGGCGGTCGAGCGGTACGGCGTCGAGCACCCGGTGCTCGACGATCCCCAGCTGGAGATGTGGCAGCAGTACACGGCGAAGGCATGGCCGACGCTCAGCGTCGTCGACCCGGAGGGCTATCTCGTCGCGAGCATGGCCGGTGAGGGGCACGCCGAAGGGCTCACCCGGCTGATCGACCAGATCGTCGCCGAGCACGACGCGAAGCGGACGCTGCACCGGGGCGACGGGCCGTATGTGCCGCCGCTGCCCAGCAAGACCGCGCTGCGCTTCCCGGGCAAGGCGCTGGCACTGCCCGGTGGGAGCCTGCTCGTCAGCGACTCCGCCCGGCACTCGCTCGTCGAACTCGACGCCGACGGCGAGACGGTGCTGCGCCGGCTCGGCTCCGGTACGCGAGGCCGCGCCGACGGCGGTCCCGCCACGGCCGGCTTCTCCGAGCCGCAGGGCCTGTGCCTGCTGCCCGCGAAGGTCGCCGAGCGGGTCGGCTATGACGTGGTCGTCGCCGACACCGTGAACCACCTGCTCCGGGGCGTACGCCTCGAGACCGGAGAGGTCACCACGATCGCCGGCACCGGACGGCAGTGGCGGTCGACGGTGGACTTCCACCCGCACGACGCGACCAGCGTCGACCTGTCGTCCCCGTGGGACGTCGCCTACTACGACGGGCGCATCGTGATCGCGATGGCTGGTATTCACCAGCTCTGGTGGTTCGACCCCATTCGGCGTACCGCTGGGGCCTATGCCGGAACAACCGTCGAGGCGTTGCGCGACGGCGACCTGGAGCAGGCGTGGCTGTCGCAGCCCTCAGGTCTGTCGGTGTCGGCGGACGGCGCGCGACTGTGGTTCGTGGACTCCGAGACGAGCGCGCTGCGCTACATCGAGGGCAACCAGCTGCACACGGCCGCCGGGCAGGGCCTGTTCGACTTCGGGCACGTCGACGGCCCGGCCGAGACCGCGCTCCTGCAACACCCGCTGGGCCTTTACGCGCTGCCCGACGGCTCGGTGCTCATCGCCGACACCTACAACGGGGCGATCCGCCGGTACGCCGACGGCCAGATCTCCACAGTGGAAGCCGGATTGGCCGAGCCCAGCGACGTGATCGTGGCCGCCGACGGATCCGTCCTCGTGGTGGAGTCCGCCGCCCACCGGCTCATCCGGCTGGCACCGGGCGCCGTGGACTCGCTTGTGGACGGCGGCCGGCTCTCGGTCGAACGCCCAGCCACCCCGATCAGCTCAGGCGACGTCACGCTGGAGATCCTGTTCACGCCGCCGCCCGGCCAGAAACTCGACGAGACCTACGGGCCGTCCACGCGACTGGAAGTGTCAGCGTCCCCGCCGGAGCTGCTCCTCGAAGGTGCTGGTGTGACGACCTCGCTCATCCGACAGCTCGTCATCAACCCGGACGTGCCCTCGGGCGTACTGCAGGTCGTGGCGCAAGCGGCGACGTGCGACGCCGACGTCGAGCACGCCGCCTGCCACCTGGCCCGGCAGGACTGGGGCGTACCCGTGACGGTCGACGCCTCCGCCTCCGACCGGCTTGCGCTCGCGCTGCTCGCCCGCTGACCGCCCCGGTTTCCCGCTTTCTGCCATCCGGCTGGCGCGGTCACGGCTGGCAGGGCGTGTTGATCCAGGCGCGGAATGGTTGCCGGGGCAGCCCTTTCTCGCCAAGACCAACCTGCTGCTAGCTGGGCCTGCGAGGCCGGGTGGTCAGGGCCGGGAGGTGCAGCGGTCAGGCGGTGACTGACTGCGGATTGCCCACCGATTCGACCTGCGGCGCTTCGAGGCCGTCCTGTTCCGGCGTGATCAAGCGGCGCAGTGAGAGAGCCAGCAGCGACGCGACCAAGCAGCCGCAGACGGTCAGCGCGACCCAGATCCCAGCGTGCCCACCGGCGATCAGCGGCGCGGCGGTCACCGGGCCGACGATGCCGCTGATGCTCCACACCATCGAACCCAGGGCGTTGAAACGGCCTCGCAATTCGTCCGTCGCCAGCGCGTTGATCAGCGTCGGGTTCACCGGCGAGATGAGCGTCTCGGCCGAAGCGAAGACGGCCGCGCACGCGATGACGGCGATGCTGGAGATCACCGCGTTGCGTCCGTCGACGACCCCGGCGATGCCGAGGATCAGCCAGGACGCACCCATGATCACACCGACGAGGGCCAGGACTCGGGTTCGGCTGCGCCGCTGGATGAGGCGTACCACGATGAGCTGCGCGAGGACGATGACCAGGGTGTTCGCCGTGAACGCCAGCGCCACCACTCGTTCCTTGACGTGCGCGACGTCGATGGCGAACGCGGTGAAGCCGACTTCGATCTGGGCGTACCCGCTGATCGTCATCACGATGCTGAAGGCGAGCAGCCGCCGGAAGCCCTTGTGGGCGAAGACTTCCCGATAGCCCGCCTTACGTGCGGCCGGCTGCCCGACCGAGGCCGCGACGGTGAGCTGCTGCCCGACCCCGCGCATGAAGAGCAGGTTGAGGAACGGAATCAGGTACGCGATCGCGTCGAGCGTGTAGATCAGCTGGAACGTGCTCGGCTGCTTGATGTCGACGATGGACCCGGCGATCACCGAGCCGACGCCGATGCCCAGGTTGAGCAGCGTGAAGTTCAGGCCGAACGTCTTCTGCCGCTCGTGTTCCTCGGTGACCGAGGAGAGGATGACGTTGACGCCCGCCCAGATGACGCCGCCACCGAGGCCGATGAGGGTGGCCGCGCCGATGGCGAGGGTGACGTTGTGCACGAGGCCCATGCTGAAGACTCCGGCCGCCTCGACGAGCAGCATCGGCACGACCACGCGGCGCGCGCCGAACCGGTCCACCGCCCAGCCGCCGATCGGGCCGATGACCAGGGCACAGACTGCGATCCACGCCATCACGAGACCGGCGGTGAACGCCGAGATGTCCCGGACCTTCGTCAGGTAGATGAACATGAAGGGCAGCGTGAGTCCCCGGCCGATCGCCGAGAAGATCGTGGCCAGCAGGATGCGCCGGGCCTCGACACGCCGGGGCAGCAGGTCATGCAGCATGCACCCATACTTGCGGCCGGGTACGACACTCGGCCAGCGAGTTTCCGTAAGGCGTGTCGGTGATCACACGCCTTACGGGGTGGTCAGGCGACGGGCTCCAGGCAGTAGATGTCCGAACCCTGGGTCAACGCGTCGTTCTGCGGGTTCGGGCAGTCCTTCTGGTCGGCGACCTTCTTCACGATCTTGAAGGCCCCGGTCCCGGCCGTACCACAGTCCACGACCGACGCGGAGTTGCCGCTGCGCTGCACACACTGCCCGACCGCCAGCGCGTCGTCGCTGCCGCCGCCGAACAGCTTGTTGACGGCGAAGAGTACGCCGAAAGCAACGCCGATCAGCAGTACGCAGGCCGCGATGACCATCACGAGCACCTTCGCCGTACCACCCTTGGCCGGGGCGGGCTCCGGTTCGGCGCTGAACTTGTCGAACCGGCCCTGCTCCTGCGCGGGCGGGCTCGGCGGCTGCTGCGGCGGTACGCCACCCGGGCGCTGCTGCGGAATCGAGGGCGCGGACGGCTGCTCGCCCCAGGCGCTGGGCGGCGGCGTAGCGGGCTGGGCGGGCGGAACGGACGTCGACTGCGCCGGTCCCATCAGGTCGCTGTACGCCGACATCCCAGCCCCACGACCAGCCGGAGCCGGACTGACCGGCGGCTGGATCGTGGTCTGCGACGGCATCGCCGCCTGCGGGGGAGCCGGAGCGGCGGCCGGTGCACCCGATCCGTACACGGTCGGCTGAGTGGTGCTGCCGTACACCGTGGGCTGGGCCGGAGCACCGTAGACCCCGGGCTGCCCGGAAGTCTGCGGTACGCCACCGGCCTCGGCCGGCGAGATGCGGCCGACCGACACCGATGCGCGGGCCGAAGCCTGCGCGGGCCGGCCCTGCGGGACCGCCTGCGCCGGAATCTTCGGTGCGGCCTGCTCGGGTGCGGCGGCGGGGCTGCCGTACTGCGCCGGAGCGGACTGCGCAGCCGGCGAACCGTACGTTCCCGGATTCGGCGCAGGGCTCGTCGGCGCGGGCGGTGCCATGGGCAGGTTCGACGGGGGTTCCTCCGCCTGGGCAGTCGCCGGCTGAGCGGCCGTCGAGCCGTAGACCCGGCCCGAGCCACGCGACTGCGGCACGGCTTCAGCGGGCGGAGCGATCCGGCTCGCCACCGGGACGGCAGCCTTCGCAACCGTTCCCGCGGCGGCTCCGGCCGCTCCTGCGACGACGGCGGCCGCTACCGGCGCGGCGATCGGCGGCGGCGGGGTCGGCGTGGTCTCCGGAGCCGGCGCGGGCGCACCGTACACACTGGACCCGATGGAAGGCGCGGGTGCGGCCGAACCGTAGACGCTGCCATTCGACGCGGGCTCGCCGTACGACGGCGCCGACTCGCTGTGTGACTGTGCGGGCTCGCTGTACGACGGAGCGGGATCGCTGTACGACGACGGTGCCCCGTTGTAAGCCGGTGCCGGGTCGCTGTAGGACGGTGCGGAGTCGCTGTAGGACGATGCCGGCGCGGGCTCGGGCTCGGCGTACGAGGGCGCCGAGCCATAGCCACCGCCACTTGACGGCGCGGCACCATAGCCACCGCCGCTGGACGGAGCGGCCGAGCCATAAACGCCGCCACCACTCGATGGCGCGGCCGAGCCGTAGACGGCTGCGCCGGAGGACGGCGACGACTGCGGTGGCGGTGGGGTCGCCGGGGAGATCGGCTCTTCGAAGACGGACGTGTACGAGTGCGGCTCTGAAGCGGGCTCGGCGGGCGCTTCGCCGCCGAACGGGGACCAGCCCGTCGAATTCGCCTCGGGGATCTCGAACGCCCAGCTCCCGGTACGCCCTTCCGGCGCGGCCGACGAAGCACCCCCGCCGGCGGAAGACGCGGCGGAAGCGGTGGGCGCGGGCGACTCCTCGACCGGCGGCGGACCGCTGGGTGCGAAGGACTGCCAGGCCGGCGGCGACGACTGAGCCCACGACGGGGTCTCCTCCGCGCGCCCGGCCGTGCTCCAGGCGTCCGGCGCCGGCTCGGCCGGGTTCGGCAGCGGGACCACCGCGGGCGGCGGAACGTACACCGATTCGCCCGGTTGCGGGGCGAACGACGTGTTCTGCGCGGGCGGCGGGTCGTAGGCCGACGACGACGGCGGATCGTACGAGGAAGACGGCGCCGCGTCGTACGACGACGATGCGGGCGCGTCATAAGACGACCGCGCCTCATAAGACGACTGCGCTGCCGGTGTGTCATAAGACGGCGGCGCGTCGTAAGAGGGCTGAGCGTCGAAAGACGGCCGCGAGTCGTAAGACTGCTGCGCCGGCGGCGCGTCATAAGACGACGGTGCGTCATAAGACGACGGTGCGTCATAAGACGACTGCGCTGCCGGTGTGTCATAAGACGGCTGCGAGTCATAGGACGGCTGAGCGTCGAAAGACGGTCGCGAGTCGTAAGACTGCTGCGCCGGCGGCGCGTCATACGACGGCGGCGCTTCGTGGGTCGGCACGGCCGAGCCGCCGTCCGGCGGGAACCCACCGAACGTGGGCGCCGCGGCGGAGCCGTTGTAGGAGCCGGTCGGAGCGGGTTCAGCCGCCTCGTCCGCGCCGAACATCGGGAACGGCGAGGCCGGTGCCGCTGCGGTGGGCTGCCCGGGAGCGAAGTCCGGGAAGTCCTCGGCGGCCGGCGGTGTGCCGAACACGCTGTTGCGGTCCGACCCGGCGTTGCCCGCGTGGTCGGGGAACTCGGACGTCATTCGCGCGCCTCCTTCACGTACCGGTCGTACCGTACCGGTCCGCAGCGCGGACGGGAACCCGGGCCATGGGCCGACCTAGTCGCCAGAGTTGGATGCCAAAACCGGACAGAACGAGAAAACCGCAGGTCAGCCGCGTGGTGTGACGGCCGCTAGCAGCTCCGGACCACGCCGGTCGACTGCGTCACCGCCGACGATCACACCCAGCCAGACCGCACCCAGCCCGTACGCGACGCCGACCGGCAAGGCCAGCCAGGTCCAGAGATCTCCCGCGAGGGCCGCAGCCAGGATCAGCGGCGTGGCCAGGATGACCGAGCCGACCATGGCGACCAGGGCGAGCAGGCTCTTGGTCAGGCCGCCTCCGGTGTTCACCGCGAACGGATTCGACGTCTCAGGGAGGGCGTACGCGCCGAAGACGCTCACGATCAGGCACGCCGTGAGGCTGACCCCGTATCCGCCGAGCAGGATGCCGATCCGCGACGGCAACTCGGCGGCGTCGCCTCCGAGCAGCGTCACGAGGATCGAGATGAGCACGATCAACGGGACGATGTAGAGGGAGTAGCCGATGATCCGGCTGCGGATCTCCCGTCGCCCCGGTACGCCGGTCGCCAGGTGCAACGCGTACGCAGTGCCGTCGAAGCCGAACTGGTTGGCGACCGCGACCGCGCCCAGTACGCCCACGAACACCATCGAAGCGGTGTGGATCGCCGGATTGTCCGGCAACGCCGGGGCATCCGCGTCGCTCGGGAGCAGCCCGGACGGGCCGAGGTTGAACAGCACCGGCAGGAAGACGCCGATGACGGCGAAGGTGATCAGGTTCGCCCGGCGACGGGTGTCCCGCCACCAGTAGCGCGCCTCGCGTACCACCATCGCGCCCTCGGCCGTGGCCGGCACCCAGCGCAGCCGGCCGAAGAACTGGGTCACCGGCGAGGCCGATCCGGCGGCACGCCGGGGGCCGGAGGCGTCGGTCGCGCCGAGCATCGCCCGTTCGATGGTCGCCGACCACCACCACAGCAGCAGGCCGGTGGTGACGACGCCGATGCCGACCTTCGCGACCGCCGCGAGATAGTCGCCCCGGGCGGCCGACACCGCGGCGGACCACGGTGCGGCGAGCGGAGTCCAGCCCAGGACCTCGGCGAAACCCTCCAACTTGGCGAAGTCGGCGCGGGAGAGCGCCGAGATCCCGAAGATCTGCGCCGGCCCGAGCAAGGCGACCAGCAGCGCGAGACCGATCGCGGCGAGATCGCGTACCCGTCGGGATCCCAGAAGATTGGCGAACGCGCTCGTGACCGCTCTCGAGAGCGCGACGCACATCAGCAGGCCGACCACGACGCCGACCGCGCTCACCACGGCCGGGAGCACCCCGTGGCCGAGGGCCGACCCGATCACCAGACCGGAGGTCGCGAGCAAGGTGGCCGCGACCGGGACGCCGAGCAGCGCGGCCGTGAGCAGGCCGGTGATGAGCGTGCGCCGGGGGATCGGGAGCAGCGCGAACTTGGCCGGGGCGAGCGACTCGTCGACGCCGAACCAGAGCAGCGGGCCGAACAGCCAGCCGATCACCAGCAGCGCTCCGCCGAGTGTCGGGACCAGGGCGGTCAGCTCCGGATAAGCCGGCTGCATCGAGGCGATCAGGGCCAGGCAGCCGCCGCCACCGAACCAGGCGCCGAAGAACAGCGACAGCACGAACATCGTGACGCGCGCCGGCTTGCCGCGAAAGCCGTTGCGCAGCACCCGGAGTTTGAGCTGGGCGAAGAGTCTCACAGCCACTGGAGTTCCTCGCCGGTCGCGGTGCGGCCGCCGACCACCTCGACGAAGACCTCCTCCAGCTCACGTCCGCCGGTGACCTGCTCCAGTGTGCCGACGGTCCGGATACGGCCCTCCGCCATGATCGCGACGTGGCTGCACAGCCGCTCGACGACCTCCATGACGTGGCTGGAGAAGATCACCGTTCCGCCACCCTGGACGTACCGCTGCAGGATGTCGCGGATCAACGACCCGCTCACCGGGTCGACCGCCTCGAACGGCTCGTCCAGCACCAGCATCCGGGGCGCGTGCAACAACGCGCAGGCCAGGGCGATCTTCTTCTTCATGCCCGCGGAATAGTCGATCACCAGCGTCCGGCCCGCGTCGGCCAGGGCCAGGACGTCCAGCAGCTCCTTCGCGCGCTGGTCCACGACCGCGCGGTCCATGCCCCGCAACATCCCCGTGTACGCGAGCAGTTCGGCCCCGTCCAGCCGGTCGAAGAGGCGTACGCCGTCCGGCATGACGCCGAGCAGCGCCTTGGCCTGGACGGGATCCGCCCAGACGTCGTGCCCGAGGACGACGGCGGTGCCCTGATCGGGGCGCAGCAGCCCGACCGTCATGCTCAGCGTCGTCGTCTTGCCCGCACCGTTCGGGCCGAGCAGCCCGAAGAAGCTGCCGGTCGGGACGTCGAGGTCGACGCCGGCCACGGCGATTTTCTGGTCGAACCGCTTCACGAGGCCGCGCAGGGCGAGTGCTGTCACGTCCTGAGCTTAAGGTCCGCCCGCCCCTTCCCAGGTCGCCCTTTGCGCTGGATCAGGGACCTCGGTCGAATCTTGGGCCAAGATTCGACCCGGAACCGTGATCCAGCACCCAATCAGGAGACGGCGCGTAGAGCTTCCGGTGCGTGCAGCCGGAACATGATCTGCCGGATGTCGGCGGGCACCCGGTGCTGGGTGGCGAACGACACCGCCACCATGACGGCGAACGCGAGCGGCACCGTCCAGGCGGCCGGCTGGGCGATGAGTTCGCCGAGCGCTCCGGGCAGCTCCGGTCCGAACACCGTGACCAGGACCGACGCCGCCGCGGCTCCGCCGCCGGCTAGTACGCCGGCCGCCGCCCCGAGGTCGGTCAACCCCCGCCACCAGGTGCCGAGGACGAGCAGCGGGCAGAAGCTCGACGCGGCGACCGCGAAGGCCAGCCCGACCACTTGGGACACGTTGAGCCCGGTGACGTTGAGCGCGAGTACGAGCGGAACGGTCCCACCGAGTACGGCGGCCACCCGGAAGGCGCGTACCGATCCTCGCCCGAACACGTCGGTCGCCAGCACCCCTGCCACAGCGGTGAGCAGCCCGGACGCGGTGGAGATGAAGGCGGCGAACGCCCCGGCCGCCACGAGCGCGCCGAGCAGTTGCCCCAGTACGCCGGTCCCGAGCGCCCGTTCCGGCAACAGCAGCACGACGGCGTCGCTGCGGCCCGAGGCCAACTCGGGGGTCCAGATTCGCCCGAGGACTCCGTAAAGCGTGGGGAACAGGTAGAACGCCCCGACCAGGCCCAGCACGACCAGCGTCGTACGCCGAGCGGCCGCTCCGTCCGGGTTGGTGTAGAAGCGTACGAGGACGTGGGGGAGACCCATCGTGCCCAGGAAGGTCGCGAGCATCAGCGAATAAGTGCTGAACAGCCCGCGCTTGCCGCCCTCGCTCGGCAGCAGCCATTCCAGCGGTGCGGGCACGTGCGGCTGTCCGGTCGACCGCCAGTGCAGCACGAGGAAGATCGCCGGGACCGCGAGCGCGGTGAGCTTCAGCCAGTACTGGAAGGCCTGGACGAAGGTGATGGCCCGCATGCCACCGAACGCGACGTTCGCCGTCACCACCCCCGCGACCAGCACCGATCCGGCCCAGTAGGGCGAGCCCGTGACGGTCGCCAGGGTCAGCCCGGCCCCCTGGAACTGGGGAACGAGGTAGAGCCAGCCGATGAAGACGACGAAACCGGTGGCCAGCTTGCGTAGCCGTCGCGAACCGAGCCGGAGCTGGCAGAAGTCGGGCAGGGTGAAGGCGCCCGAGCGGCGCAGCGGCGCGGCGACGAACAGCAGCAACGCCAGGTAGCCCGCGGCGAACCCGACCGGATACCAGAGCATGTCCACGCCGAAGCGCAGGATCAGCCCGGCGACGCCGAGGAAGCTCGCCGCGCTCAGGTACTCCCCGCCGATCGCGGCCGCGTTCCAGGTCGGGCTGATCACCCGTGACGCCACCAGGAAATCGCTGGTCGTGCGGGCCAGGCGCAGACCATAGGCCCCGATGGCCAGGGTCGCGAGGGTCACCGCGCCGATCGCGGGCAGCAGATAGGGGTTGCTCACCGCCGCTCACCGCCGGCATCGCGGTGCAGCGCGGCGAAGTCGGTCTCGTTGCGGTTCGCCAGGCGCACGAAGGCCACGCCGACGCCGATCAAGAAGGGGTACGCGAGTAAGCCGAGCAGCAGCCACGGCAAGCGGAATCCGGCGATCCTGACCTCGCCGAAGCTGGGCGCGAGGCTGAACAACAACGGCAGCGAGCCGAGCCCGACCAGCACCACGACGGCGAGCCGCAAGGCGAGGGCGAGCTGCGCCCGGACGAGCCCGCGAAGCAGAACGTCCTGAACGGCCGCCGGTGCGGCCGGATCGCCACCGCGCCGGGGCGTGGCGATCTCCGCGAGCACCACCCGCGTACGCACCGGGCCCGGCGGCTCATCAGCCCGCTGAGCAGCGGACTCGGAACCGTCGGGGGGCGGTGTCATGCCGGGAGTCTATCGACGAGGCAGGACACCGCCATCCCCCTCAGCGCTGGTAGTCGTACCCCCGGCGGCCCTGGCACGGGCCGAAACCGGCCGGGTAGCGCTCGGCGAGCAGATGCCGGGCCTGTTCCCGGCTCCAGTTCCACTCGTACCAGTCGTCCTTGTCCTCCCGCAGGTCCCGGTCGATGTCGCCGAGTACGCAGTTCCGCGCGCTCTCCGGCAGGTTGACCAGGGCAGGCACGGCGTCGGCCGACAGCGCGCCCAGGTACCAGAGGTCGATCTTCTCACCCGCCTGGTAGCGCTCGATGTTGTGCTGCGCGATGTAGTGCTCGGGGTTGAGCGCGGCCGCGCCGAGCAGCATGACGACCCAGATCCCGAGAACGGCCCGGGAGAGCCACGGCGCCTTCATCTTCCAGCCCGCCAGCAGCACGAGCAGGAAGCTGATGCCGAGGAACAGTTCCAGCATCGCCACGGCGAAGCGTTCGCGGGTCAGCCCGTACGTGTCGACGTAGAGCTGGAGCCGGGTCAGCGCGGAGACGACGATGACGATGCTCAGTACGCACAACGTCCCCAGCAGGACCCGCAGGGTCAGTCGCTCCCGGCGCTGCTCCTTGTGCCCCCACCGGGCGGCGGCCGCGACGATCACCAGGGTCAGCAGCGAGACCACCACCAGCTGCCGGAACCCGCCGACGGCGTACTTGGCGTAGGTGACCTGCGCGTGCTCCAGGATGTAGGTGTTCCCGCCGAACAACGCGGTGAACTGGACGGCGACGAAGCCGACGAAGAGCAGGGCCAGCGCGGCCAGCGGCAGCGCGAGCAGGTCGCGGCCGAACAGCGGACGGCCCGGGCTCTCCATGCCCCGCAGGTCCGGCGGGTTGCTCGCGAGGAACACCCCGCCTGCCGCGAGCAGCAGTCCGACGCACAGCAGGAAGATGCGCAGGATCAGGTTCCCCGCGTCCCAGTCTGGAATGACGTTGCCGATCCGGCTGAAGAACGCCTCGAGGTAGTGCGCGAAGACCGCGTCGGCCGAAGCGAACAGCGCCCCGAAGATGAGCAGCAGCACCAGGGTGATGACCGCCGACAGCATCACGTTGGCGTTCCGCCGGGATCGGGCGGAGGCCGCTGCGGCGTCACCTTCTTGTCCGGCGGCCCGGCGTCGCTCGGCCCGGCGCGCGGCCATCCCAGCGAGGCTCTGAGCTACCCACGGGATGCTGCGGAACCCGGCGATGGGCGCGGCGACGACGCCGAACAGCATGGCCCGGACGGACTTGCCCCCGGCCGCGGCCAACGACGCGCACGCGAGCGCGCCGATGACGAAGTAGAAGGTGAGCAGCCCGGACGCCCGGATGGCGCTCATCGTCAGCAAGGCGAGCGCGGCCAACCCCCAGACCAGACGCATGATCCGGTCGTTGCGGCTGACCTCGGCGTCACTGCGCCAGGCGGCGTACCCGACGCCCAGGGCGGCGGCGAGACCGGCGATCGGCCAGCCGATGCCCGGCTTGCTCAGTGGCAACGCCAGGGCGAAGCCCAGCCCGCCGAGCAGGATGCCCAACAGCGCCAGGGCGGGTGCCGGATGCCTCGGTCCGGGCCAGCGGGTCTGCGTGAAACCCGGCGGCGGCGTACGCGGGGCGTAGCCGGGCGGGTTGGTCCAATACCCGGCTGGCGGCACCGGCGGGTAAGGCGGCCCCTGCTGCGGGTATCCCGTCGGCACCTGCTGGGGGAACCCCGGAGGCGCCTGCGGCGGCACGGCGAACACCGGTTGCTGGGCGCCCGGCTGTTGCGCGCCTGGCTGCTGCACCGGTTGCGGAGCGGCCGGCTGCTGCGCGACCGGTTGTTGCGGTGCGGGTTGCTGTGCGGCGGGCTGCGCGGGAACCACCGGCTGCGCCGTCGCCTCGGCGGTCACCGCCGCAGTTTCGGCAGTCGTCGCGGACTCAGCGGTCGCCGCAGCCTCAGCGGTTTCAACCGGCTCGGCCGCTGCTGCCACGGCCTTGGCCAGTGCGGCCTTTTTCGCCGGGGTCGCCTTCTTCGCCGGAGCGGCCTTGGCGGGCGTGGCCTTCTTGGCGGGTGCGGCCTTTTTCGCCGGTGTCGCCTTCTTCGCCGCCGGAGCAGCTGCCGACGGGTCGGCGTCCGCGGCCGCCTTCTTCGCCGGCCGGGCACGCTTCGCCGGTGGTGTAGGCGGTTCGGCCGCTGGGGGCTCGGCCGTCGAGGCTTCGGCGGCGTCCGGAGTGGACGGTGTCGGTTCCTCGGGCGGTAGGGGCTGTTCAGGCGTCTCAGACATCCGGCTTCTCCTGTCAGACCAGTGGGTCCGTCACAGCGGACTGGACTGTAACTGGAAGGAGGCTCAGCTGGGTGTCCCGCGTTGCCAGCCTTGCTTGGCCGCCCGGACGAGCCGATCTTTCAGCTCCCGGGTGTGGCGGCGACTGACGGGCAGCTCAGCGCCGTCGACGACGACCACGTAGCCCGTGTTGGTCAGCCGTAGTTCACCTATAAGTCTGATCTGCACCAGGTACGAACGGTGGATACGGACGAAGCCCGCGTCGGCCCAATGCTCGGCCAACGTCGCCAGCGGTACGCGTACCAGGTGGGAACCGCCCGCGGTGTGCAGCCGGGCGTAGTCGCCTTGCGCCTCGACCCAGCGGACGGCCGAGCGCGGCAGCATCTTCGTCACCCCGGCCAGCTCGACCGGGATCGAGACGTCCTCACCGGCGGGGACCGGTGGCGCGCCCGGGAGGACGAGCCGGGCGACGACCCGGCGGACGGACTCGGCGAGCCGGTCGGCCCGGATGGGCTTGCGGACGTAGTCCACGACGCCCAGGTCGAAGGCGTCCACCGCCGCGTCGTCGTACGCGGTCACGAACACCACGGCGGGCGGCCGGGCGAACCGGCGCAGGACCCGGGCGAGTTCGAGCCCGTCGAGGCCGGGCATCCGAATGTCGAGGAAGACCGCGTCGACCTCGTGATCGCGCAGGATGCGCAACGCGTCGGTGGCGTCGGCGGCGGTGTGCAGGCGGGCGATGCGCGGGTCGGCGCGCAGCAGATAGGCCAGCTCGTCCAGGGCGGGCGGCTCGTCGTCGACCGCCAGTACGCGCAAGAAAGCGGGAACGTCGACAGAACTCATGCCGACACCCCCGGGTGGAACTTGGGGATGCGCAGGCTGACCTTCGTACCGGCACCCAGCGCGGTCTCCACGATCAGCCCGAACCGGTCGCCGAACACCGACCGGAGCCGCTCGTCCACGTTGGCCAGGCCGACATGCTGGCCCGCCTCACCCGTCTCACCGGCCTCGTCGGCCTCGTCGTCCTCGGTCAAGTGGTCACCGCCTCCGGGCCGCCTCGCCAGGACGGCCGGATCCATCCCGACACCGTCGTCCTCCACCGTGATGTGGCATTCCGAGCCCGCGTCCTCGGCCTCGATCCGCAGATTACCGACCCCGGGTTTGCGGGACAGCCCGTGGCGTACGGCGTTTTCGACGAGCGGTTGCAGGCAGAGGAACGGCAGGGTCACCGGCAGCACCTCGGGCGCGATCCGGAGGCGTACCTGGAGGCGGTCGCCGAACCGCGCGCGCTCGATGGTCAGGTAGCGGTCGATCGAACGCAGCTCCTCGGCCAGCGTCGTGAACTCGCCGTGTGCCCGGAACGAGTACCGGGTGAACTCGGCGAACTCCTCCAGCAGGTCCCGGGCCCGATCCGGGTCGGTACGCACGAACGAGGCGATCGCGGTCAGCGCGTTGTAGATGAAATGCGGGCTGATCTGGGCGCGGAGGGCGCGTACCTCGGCCCGGGCGAGCCGGGCGCGGGACCGGTCCAGCTCGGCCAGCGCCAACTGGGCCGACACCCAGCGGCCGGTCTCCAGGGACGCCTGGACCAGGCCGGGCGCCGGGCGATCCGAGGTCACCGCGGCCAGCGCCGCGCGAGCGGTGACGCCGTCCCCGGTCAACGGCACGATCACCGCGCCGCGGACCGGGCAGTCGATCCGCTCGCAGGGCAGCTCCTCGATCGTCAGCACAGCGGTACGCCC
Source organism: Hamadaea flava (assembly GCF_024172085.1). Classification (NCBI taxonomy): domain Bacteria; kingdom Bacillati; phylum Actinomycetota; class Actinomycetes; order Micromonosporales; family Micromonosporaceae; genus Hamadaea; species Hamadaea flava. The sequence continues at coordinate 4,933,422 of NZ_JAMZDZ010000001.1, forward strand.
GGAGCGGATCCCGGTGCTCGCCGCCGCCACGAGCTGATCCGTGTGGTGGCCGCCGAGGCCGTCCAACGCGAGCTGCGTACCGTCCTCGTAGAGGCCGAGACCGGCCGACCCGATCAGGGGACGGAGATGGCGTACCGCCCGGGTCGCCGAAGCTGGAGTGAGACCGGCCCGCAGCGGCTCCGCGGCCAGGCCCGCCGCGTGAAGCACCTGGTAGGTGGCCCGCTGGGCCGCCGTGGCGATACGCGGACGGCGACGCAGCCGGACCACCGCGCCCACCGCGAGCGCGAGCGCCAGGACCAGCGCGAGCGCGGCGAGAGCGGTGGGCATGCGCGCCGCGGAGCTAGTACGCGCCCTTGCGCGCGAAGACCACGCCGACCGTCCGCCACAGGATGGCCAGGTCGTAGGCGAGCGACCAGTTGTCCACGTAGTACAGATCCAGTCGCACCGCCTCCTCCCACGTGGTGTCGGAGCGGCCGGAGACCTGCCAGAGCCCGGTCATGCCCGGGCGCACGAGCAGGCGGCGGCGGGCCGGTCCCTCGAAGTCGTCGTCGCCGGCCGGCAGCGGACGTGGCCCGACCAGGGACATCTCCCCGAGGATGACGTTGATGAGCTGTGGCAGCTCGTCGAGCGAGGAGGCCCGCAGGAAGCGCCCGATCGGCGTGACCCGGGGGTCGTCCTTCATCTTGAAGAGCAGGCCGTCGCTCTCGTTGAGGTCGACCAGGGTGGCCAGGCGTTCCTCGGCGTCGGTGTACATGGTCCGGAACTTCCAGACCCGGAAGAGGCGACCCTCGTGACCGATCCGCTTCTGCCGGAAGAAGATCGGGCCCGGGTCGGTGATCTTGATGGCCAGCCCGATGATCGCGAAGATCGGCAGCAGGGCGATGACGCCGAGGATGGCGCAGATCCGGTCCATCGCGTTCTTCGCCAGCAGCGAGACGCCGGACAGCGTCGGCTCCTCGACGTGCAGCAGCGGCAGGCCCTCGATCGGCCGGATGTGCACCCGGGGACCGGCGATGTCGGTGATCTGCGGCGCGACGACCAGGTCGACGCCGGAGCCCTCCAGCTCCCAGGCCAGCTCCCGCAGCTTGCCCGGCTCGGAGTTGGCCGAGCCGCAGATGGCGATGGTGTCCGCGCCGACCTCGTGGACCAGCCCGATGATGTTGCGATTCGTGTAGACCGGGATCGGGACTTGGGCCCGCCGAGCCGCTGACACGCCGTCGGTGAGGTGGATCGCCACCGGCTGGAGCCCGGCGGCCGGGCTGCGGGTGACGATCTTGTAGACGTAGAGCGTCTCCTGCAGCGTGCCGACCAGCAGCGTGCGGTGGTTGGCGTGCCGGATCCGCCGCCGGACGAAGTGCAACGCCCGGCGCGCGAGCCCGCGCAGGATGAGCATGTAGATCAGGGCGCCGAGGACGGCGGTCAGCACGGACCACCGGGACAGCAGGACGCGGAAACCGAAGGCGGCGACCGAGACGGTGGCCAGCACGGCCACCCCGGCTCGGACGACCCGTTTGAACTCGTCCGCCCCGATGCCGAGCCGGCGGCGGTCGTACGCCCCGTTGCCCCAGAGCAGGATGAGCCAGCAGAGCGGCAGGGCCACGTACGCGATCTCGGCGAAGAACGGCACGTTGAGGCCGGTGCTCGCCCGGGTCTCCCACCAGGTGACCGCGGTGTAGCTGCCCAGCGCGGCGGCGGCGTAGTCGAGGACGATCAGGATCAGGATGTAGGGCCGGTGCCATCGGGCAAGCCGGGGACGCGTACGCATCCAGACCGAGCGAGTGACGCCGTTGTATTTCTTCCGCGCGCCGTTCACCGCGGCGGCCCGGCGACCGGCACCGGTACGCGGCCCGCCATCGGCGGGCTGAGCTGCTGACTCTCCGGCAGGCGGGACCGTCGGAAGCTCTTGCGTCGGCTCCGACTCGATGCGTCCCGCGACCTCTGGAGGCTTCTTGAGACTCGTCGTCACCTCACCCGGGTCCTCCCGTGCCACGTTCGCCAGTCTTCCATTCCCGCCACCGAGACAGGGCTCACATGTGGTGGGGAGGAAGCCCGAGTCACTATACCGACGTTTGATGGGTGCGGAAGAGGGCTGATCATGCGGTGACTCTGAGTTCTCTGCACGTCACCTCAAGAGTTTGGACAACCGGCGGTCCGCGAGCGGCTTTCCGCCGGTCTGACACGTCGGGCAATACTGCAGGCTGGAGTCGGCGAAAGAGACTTCCCGGACGGTGTCTCCGCAGATCGGGCAGGGCTGCCCGGTACGGCCGTGGACCCGCAATCCGCCCTTCTTCTCGCCCTTCAAAGTGGCCGCCTTCTGCCCGACCGACCGGTTCACCGCGTCGGTGAGCGTGTCGAGCATCGCGTCGTAGAGCGCCTTGAGCTGTTCGTCGGTCAGCTTCCCGGTGAGCGCGTACGGCGACAGCTTCGCCACGTGCAGGATCTCGTCCGAGTACGCGTTGCCGACCCCGGCGATGATCTGCTGGTTCCGCAGGACGCCCTTGATCTGCCCGGACTGTTTGCGGACCAGCGCCGAGAACTCGTCCAGGGTGAGCCCGAGCGGCTCCGGCCCCAGCGACGCGATCTGCGGCACGGACTGGGGGTCCTTGACGAGGTAGACGGCCAGCTTCTTCTGCGTGCCCGCCTCGGTCAGGTCGAAGCCGGACCCGTCGTCGAGGCGTACGCGCAGCGCGATGGGGCTCTTGCCGGGCTTGAGCGGGGTGGCCGAGGTGAAGCTCTCCCGGTAGTGCAGCCAGCCCGCCCGGGCCAGGTGCGTCACCAGCATCAGGTCCTCGCCGAGCATGATCTCCAGGAACTTGCCCCGCCGGCCGGCGTCGGTGATCGTGCGGCCGGACGCCGCGCTCACCGGTGGATCGAACGTCTTCAGAGCACTGATGGCCGAGACTTCGACCCTGCTCACGGTATGGCCGACCGCGCGCTCGCGCAGGAAGGCGGCGAGCGCTTCGACTTCGGGCAGCTCTGGCACCCGTCCAAGTTACCCCGACCGATAAGGTTCCGAAGGTGACCGGTACGTGGAGACGGGGCTGGATCATCGCCGCCCTCGCCGTAGCGCTGGCTGCGCTGATGGCCCTGCACGCGTACATCCCGAACGGGGTGCGCAACCTCGGCAGCCTCCTGGAGACCTTCCTGCCCTGGCTCGGGCTCCCGATTCCGATCCTGGCCGGGTTGGCGGTCTACCGGCGCTCGGCGCCCGCCGGCATCGCCGTGCTGCTCCCGATCGTGGTCTGGCTCGCCCTGTTCGGCGAGATCGTCCTCCCGGCCAAGGGCGGCGGCCCGCACGATCTGCGGGTGGTCAGCAACAACGTGCTGGCCGGCAACGAGGATCCGGCCGCCACCAGCCGGCAGCTCGTCGCGGCCGACCCCGACGTCATCGGGTTGCAGGAGATCCCCTCGAACGCGGTCGCCGCGTACGAGGCGGAGCTGGCCTCGGCGTACCGGTATCACGTGGTCCGGGGGACGGTCGGACTGTGGAGCCGCTTTCCGATCACCGAGCCGAGCGCGGTCGACCTGCGGCTCGGCTGGGATCGGGCGCTGCGGGCGGTCGTCCACGCGCCGGCTGGGACGATCGCGGTCTATGTGGCCCACATGCCGTCGGTCCGGGTCGACGTGGACCAGGGATTCACCGCCGACCAGCGGGACGACAGCGCGGAGGCGCTCGGCGAGGCGCTGTCGGCCGAGCGGAATCCCCGGGTCGTTCTGCTGGCCGACCTGAACGGCAGCGTCTACGACCGGGCGCTGGCCCCGATCACCGCCCAGCTGGACTCCGCCCAGGCGGCCGCGGGCAGCGGGTTCGGGTTCAGCTGGCCGGCCGGCTTCCCGCTGGCCCGGATCGACCACGTCCTCATCCGGGGCGTGGACGTCGCGCACGCGTGGGTGCTCCCCGCGGACGGCAGCGACCACCGCCCGGTCGCGGCTGACCTCCGCCTCGCGAAGTCCACCGGGTAGCGTTGCGCACCGTGAAGGTCGTCGTCGCCCACAATCGCTACCGGTCGGACGCGCCGAGCGGCGAGAACATCATGGTCGACCTGGAGTCCGCGCAGCTGGCGGCGGCGGGCGTCGAGGTGGTCCCGTTCCAGCGTGACTCCGATGACATCCCGTCCCTGCCGGCCGTCCAGAAGGCAATGCTCCCGCTGTCGCCGATCTGGTCGCCGGCCTCCACCCGCGCGCTCGCCGATCTGCTGCGCCGCGAGCGGCCGGACGTCCTGCACCTCCACAATCCGTATCCGCTGCTGTCGCCGGGAGTGGTCCGGACCGCGCATCGCCACGGCGTGCCGGTGGTCCAGACCGTCCACAACTACCGACAGGTATGCGCACCGGGGCTGTACTTCAGGGACGGCCACGTCTGCACCGACTGCAAGGGCAAGGCCTTCGCGCTGCCGGCGATCCAGCACCGGTGCTACCGCGGCTCGGCCGCGCAGAGCGCGATCATGGCGACGACGCTGGCCGTCCACCGGGGCACCTGGCATTCCGTCGACCGCTACATCGCGTTGACCGAGAGCATCGCCGCCCATCTGCGGGACTACGGCATCCCGCCGGAGCGGATCGCCATCAAGCCGAACGCCGTCGAGGACCCCGGGCCTCCTGCGCCGGTGGGCGAGGGCGTCCTGTTCGCCGGGCGGCTGTCCCCGGAGAAGGGCCTGGGCATCCTGCTCGACGCCTGGCGCCGGACCGAGCCGGGGACGCTGGGCACGCTGCGTATCGCCGGGGACGGCGAGCTGCGGCCGCTGGCCGAGGCCGCCGCGGCCGAGCGGTCGGACGTCGACTACCTGGGACCGCGCGATCGGGCGGGCGTACGCGAGCTGATGCGCGCGTCCGCGTTGGTCACGGTTCCGTCCACCTGGTTCGAGCCGCTCTCGACGGTGATCATCGAGGCGCTCGCCAACGGGCGTCCCGTCCTCGGCACCGCCCTGGGCGGCAGCCCGTACCTCATCGACTCGGCGGGCTGGGTCGTCGCGCCGACCGCCGACGCGCTCGCCGGAGTGCTGCCGCTCGCCGTCAAGGAAGCGGGTTCGCTGGCGCAGGGCGCGCGGGAGCGTTACCTGGCCAACTTCCATCCCGATGTGGTGACGAGCCGCCTCATCGACATCTACTCGTCCGTCGCCGGATCGCGGCGCGCCTAGGCGCTCGGCCGGCCCAGCTGGGCCGGGTCAGCTCGGCCGGCTCAGCTCGGCTGGTACGCCTTGCGCGCCGTGAAGGCGATGCTGGCGAGCAGGAATCCGCCGTTGACGAAGGTGAACGCGGCGGCGTACCAGACGGCCCAGTCGGCCTGGATCGCCAGGACGAGCCCGGCGAGCAGGAACACCACGCCGGGGTCGCGGACCAGCTTGACCACCCGGACGGGCAGCGATTGCGACGGCATCATCGAGTCCGCGTTCGGGCCGGACTGGAGCACGCTCGTGATGAGGTTGACCATCCAGGTCCCGGCGAACATGGTGAGCAGCCAGACCGGCGCGTCCGAGCGGGCCGCCGCCACCGCCGAGATCGCCGTGACGAGGGCGATCTGGGAGGCCACGTCACAGAGGATGTCGATGCGGGCGCCGGCGGCCGAGCGCTGGCCGGTGACCCGGGCGAGCTGACCGTCCGAGCAGTCCAGCACGTACGCCACCTGCCAACCGACCAGGGCGAGGACGCCGATCCAGCCGGCCCAGGAGTCGGCGCGCAGCACGACGATCACCGAGACGGCCAGCCCGACGAGCAGGTTGGCCAGCGTCAGCGTCGTCGGCCGGAGGCCGGCCCGGGAGGCCGCGTACGCCGTCGCCGCGCCCAGGCGCTGGCTGACGGCCTCAGAGAACAGCCCGCCACCGCGGTTGACCTGGTAGAAGTCACGGACGGACGGCATCGACGTAGTCCTCCACCAGGGTGCGCAGCTTGGCCCGCGACATCGTAGCGCCCACGCCCAGGTGTTCCAGGATCGTGTAGCGCTCGGGCCGGGTCTTGGGGGCGAACTCGGCGACCTCGACGAAGTCGTCCAGCGACAGGCCCAGGTCGGCGGGGAGCCGGGGGAGCCCGTGCCGGGCGAGCACCCTCGACATCTGCTGGAAGCGGGACTGGTCGCCGCGCAGGAAGGTGCAGAAGAGACCGCCGAGACCGACCTGCTCGCCGTGGCTGCCGTGCCCCGGCTTCAGGATGTTCATCGAGTGCGAGATCTCGTGGCAGCCGCCGCTGGCCGGGCGCGACGTGCCGGCAACCGCCATCGACAGCCCCGCCATGATGAGACCCTCGGCCAAGGTGATCAGGTACCCGTCGTCGGTGATCGAACCGGGATGGTTGATCAGCGCCTCGGCACTCGATCGGGCCATGGCCACCGCGAGGCCGTCGATCGGTTCGCCGGTCTCCCGGGCGGACAGCTCCCAGTCGGCGACCGCGCTGATCTTGCAGAGCACGTCCCCGATGCCCGCCTTGGTCTGGCTGTCCGGCCCGGACTCGACGAAGTCCAGGTCGACGAAGACCGCCAGCGGGATGTGCACGCCGTAGGACGGGCGCGCCCCGTCATGGTCGAGGGTGGCGGTCGGGGAGGCGATCCCGTCGTTGGCCAGGCTCGTCGCGACGGTCACCATCGGCAGCCCATAGCGGGTGGCGGCGTACTTGGTGGTGTCGACGGTCTTGCCACCGCCGATGCCCACCACCGCGTCGACGCTCAGGTTGCGCAGCTGCGTACCCAGCTCTAGTGCGGACTCGAGAGTGCCGCCGGTGACGTGGAGGATCTGCGCGTTCTTGAGGGTCGGCGCGATCAGCTCGGCGATCTTCTCGCCCTGCCCGGGGCCGACGACGATGGCGACCTCACCGTTGGCGGACACCCGGCCGTCGGCGAGCAGCTTGCCGAGGCTGGCCACGGCACCCCGGCGGACGTCGATGGTCAGCGGCGCCTGGACCGAACGGGTCAGTAGCGGCATGCGATCTCCCGCGCGCGGGCGAGGTCGTCGTGGTTGTCGACCTCGACCCACTCCACCTGGCCGATGGGTGCGCCGGTGATCAGTCCGCCGCGGTTGGCGTACTCCTGGTAGCCGTCCTCGTAGTAGAGGTTCGGGTCGCGCTCCCAGGTCGCCTGGAGCGCGTCGGCCAGGTCGGCCGCCACCTCCGGCTGGATCCGGGTCAGCCCGATGTACTCCCCGTCAGCGGTCGCCGGGTCCATGAGCTTGGTGATGCGCTTCAGCCGGCCGTCGGCCGAGAAGATCGCCTTCATCTCCTCGTCGGCCAGCTTCTTCTGGTCGTCGATCGCCAAGGTGATGCCGTTGGCCGGGGCGGCCAGCAGGGTTCGCTCGACACTCTGCGGGTGGACGGTGTCCCCGTTGACCAGGAGCGCGCCCCGGGCGAAGTGCTCGCGCGCCAGCCACAGCGAGTACGCGTTGTTCCACTCCTCGGCCTTGTCGTTGTGGACGAGGCTGAGCGTGATCCCGTACTTCTCCTCCAGTGCCGCCTGGCGGGCGACCACTGCCTCGGCGCGGTAGCCGATGACGGCGGTGATCTCGGTGAGGCCCACGGCGGCCAGGTTGGCCAGCGCGATGTCGAAGATCGTGGTCTCGCCGTCGACCGGCACCAGCGTCTTGGGCACGGTGTCGGTATAGGGGCGCAGGCGCCGCCCGGCACCGGCGGCCAGGACGAGACCGATCATGGGAGAACCTCCTGCTGAATGCGGGGTCCGGGGGGCCACCCCCGGGTGCAGCCCGACCAGCTTAGTGGAAGCTTGTACAAGCGGCGTTCACCCGCCGGTCACCCCGTCTCGCCCCGCCCGGGTGACCCGACGACATATGTCAAGTCTTGAGTGTTGGCCCCATCGCGGCGAGGATGTCCATACGGTTCGTTTCAGTGAGGTGACGACCGAAGGGCGGCGTTCACGATGTTTGTCCGAGACGCGATGACCAAGCCGATTCTCATGGTCGGCCCGGAACACACGCTCCGCCAGACCGCGCAGCTCATGGCGGCCAGACGGGTGGGGTCGGCGATCGTGCTGGACCCGGACGGCGCCGGGGTAGGCATCCTGACCGAGCGGGACCTCCTGTACGCCATCGGCGCCGGCAAAGATCCCGACATCGAGGTTGCTAACGGGCATATCACCTGGGACGTCGTGTACGCCCGGCCGGACTGGTCGTTGGAGGAGGCCGCGATGGCGATGGCCCGCGGCGGCTTCCGGCACCTGGTCGTCATGGACGAGGACGAGGTGCTCGGGATCATCTCGGTCCGCGACATCATGCGGGTGTGGGCGCAGCTCCGAGCCGAGGCGGCGGCGTCCGTCTGAATCGTGGCTCACCATTCGGGAGCGCGGTAAGTCGCGCGCGTACCCGGCCCGGCCATCGGTACGCTGAGCAGCTATGTCCCCTGCGCAGCTCATCTCGTTCGCCCGTGGTGCCCCGTCGCTCGACATCGTCGACATCGACGGGCTGAAGACCGCGGCCGTCCGTGCGTTCGACGCCGACCCGGCCGGGGTGACCGCCTACGGCAACAGCCTCGGTTACCAGCCGCTCCGGGAATGGATCGCGGCCAAGCACGGCGTACCCGTCGACCAGGTGATGGTCACCAACGGGTCGCTGCAGGCCGACGCGTTCCTCTTCGAGCACCTGGTCCAGCCCGGCGATCACGTGATCGTGGAGAAGCCGACCTACGACCGGACGCTGCTCAACCTCCGCAACCGCGGCGCGGTCGTCCACCAGGTGACGCTGGAGCCGGACGGCATCTCGGTCACCGAGCTGCGCGCGCTGCTCGAGGCGGGCGTACGCCCGAAGCTCGCGCACATCATCCCGAACTATCAGAACCCGGCCGGGGTCACCCTGTCGGAGGAGAAGCGGCACGCCCTGCTGGCGTTGGCTCGTGAGTTCGACTTCGTGATCTTCGAGGACGACCCGTACGCCGACATCCGCTTCCGGGGCGAGGCGCTGCCCCAGCTGATCTCGCTCGACACCGACGGCGTAGTCGTGCACGCCTGCTCGTTCACGAAGACGGTCTGCCCCGGTGTCCGCGTCGGCTACCTCATCGGGCCGAGCCGGATCATCGACGGGATCGCCAAGACGGCGACCAACACCTACATCTCCGCCGGCCAGGTCGCCCAGGGCATCGTGCACCAGTTCTGCGTCTCCGGCGACATCGACCGGTCGATCGCCAAGGTGAGCGCCGCCCTCGGCGAGCGAGCCAAGGTGCTCGGCGAATCGTTGCGTACGCGGATCCCGGGGGTCGAGTTCACCGAGCCCGACGGCGGCTACTTCCTCTGGATCGAGCTGCCGGACGACGTCCACGTGGACAAGCTCCTGCCGGAGGCGGCCACCCGTGGGGTCGCCGTCGTCAAGGGCTCCGACTTCCTGCTGGAGGGCGGCGAGCACGCGCTCCGGCTCGCGTTCTCGGCGGTCACCGTGGACGAGATCGACGAGGGCGTACGCCGGCTGGCCGAGGCGATCGACGCCGTCCGCGGCTGAATCGTCGCCGGAACCTCGATACCGGCTCCTGATCGGATAACCGACCGATAACAACGCGGCGTCCCGGCCTTCCGCCGGGACGCCGTTCGGCCCAGAATGCTGCGGAGCCTCATTCCCCCGAGCGCGCCGGGCGGGTCGCCTGCCCCCACCCCCCGAACGCGGACGGTCCGCCCGGCGCCCTCGGACTCGGCATGGGCGTAGCCTTGTTGCCCGAACCAACGGCTACGGGAGGAGGCGTCATGGCGGATCGGATCGGCAACGGCGAAACCAAGGGATTGCGCGCCTGGACGGCTCCGGTACGCGGAGCGGTCACCCGGATGTGGGGCGGCACCTTCGATGAGAGCCTGCCGGAGGAGCCCGGCCGTAGCGGCATTGTGGACTGTGCGGTCTACGTCGACGGCGTACGCCGAGAGGGCGCGCTCGACTACCGCGCCGCCCTGGAAGCGGCCCGCGCCGAACCCAACGCGTTCGTCTGGCTCGGCCTGAACACCCCCCGTCCGGAGGAGATGGCCGGCATCGCCGACGCCTTCGGACTCCACGAGTTGGCCGTCGACGATGTGATCAACGCCGGGCAGCGACCGAAGCTGGAACGCTACGAGGACTTCACTTTCCTGGTGCTGCGGTCGGCCCGTTACATCCCGCACGAGGCGCTCAGCGAGCACGCCGAGGTCGTCGAGACCGGTCAGGTCATGCTCCTCATCGGCGACCGCTTCGTGATCACGGTCCGGCACGGCGAGGCGTGCACCCTCCGTGGCGTACGCAAGGAGCTGGAGGGCCGGCCGGAACTGTTGCGCCTCGGCACCTGGGCCGTCGCGTACGCCGTCACCGACCACGTGGTCGACCTCTACGTCGACGCGTCCGAGCGGCTGGAGGACGATCTGGACCTCGTCGAGGAGAAGGTCTTCTCCCGCGAGGGCACCGCCCAGGTGCAGCAGATCTACCAGTTGAAGCGGGAGATGGTGGAGTTCAAGCGGGCGGTCCTGCCGTTGCAGCGCCCCATCATGGCGCTGGTGGGCGAATCGTCCGAAGTGGGCAAGGAGCTGCGGCGTTACTTCCGGGACGTGCAGGATCACCTGACCCGGACGGTCGAGCAGATCGCCGGCTTCGACGATCTGCTGAACTCGATCCTGCAGGCGCGGCTGGCCCAGGTCTCGGTCGAGCAGAACAACGACATGCGCAAGATCGCGTCGTGGGCCGGTATCGCGGCGTTCTGGACGGCGGTCGCCGGGATCTACGGCATGAACTTCGACAAGATGCCGGAACTGCATTGGCAGTACGGCTATCCCATCATCTTCGCCGTGATGGTCGGCGGGTCGCTGCTCCTCTTCCGGCTGTTCCGCCGCTCCGGCTGGCTCTGACCCTTCGGCGGTTGGTGCCGCACATGATCATTGCGCCAGCCATGCCGTAACAACGGACATTTCCGCGTCCGAAACAGCGTGGCTGGCGCAATGATCAAGAAATTCAGCGCTCGATGTCGACCTTCTCGATCACGATCGGCGTGGTGGGCCGGTCGGACCGGTCCGTCGCCGTCGTCGCGATCGCCATGACGACCTGCTCAGACGCCTCGTCGGCGACCTTGCCGAAGATGGTGTGCTTGAAGTTCAGCCACGGGGTCGGGCCGACCGTGATGAAGAACTGCGAGCCGTTGGTCTTCGGGCCGGCGTTCGCCATGGCGAGGATGAACGGCTTGTCGAACTGAAGCTCCGGGTGGAACTCGTCGTCGAAGGTGTAGCCAGGACCGCCACGACCGGTGCCCGTCGGGTCGCCGGTCTGAATCATGAAGCCCTCGATCACGCGGTGGAACGGCGTGCCCTCGTAGTACGGGCCGTTGCCGGGCTGACCGGTGTTCGGGTCGGTGTATTCGCGAGTGCCCTCGGCCAGCTCGGTGAAGTTGCGGACCGTCTTCGGGGCGTGGTTTCCGTACAGCTCCAGGCGGATCGGCCCGAGGCTGGTGTGCAGGATTGCGTAGCGGGCGTCAGCCACGTGCTTGCTCCCGTCATCTGGCTCGCCGCCTTCGCACCGGGCGGTGCGAGGTCACGACGAGGCGTTCGTTGCCGTCCCCGATCCTCCCACCTCGTCGAGACGAACGGACGGGCGGATCGCGCGTTCCGGTGGTGCGACCTGCTCAGAAGGGGCAACATGTTTGAGGGGACACCATTGGAGGTGGGGGTTTTGTTCGGTTTCGGGGGGACTCCGAAGACGCATGGCCAACTGGCCAAGGAGGAGTTCGGCGCTGGCTGGGATCACATGGTTCAGGCCGCGTCACACGCTGCCGGGGGCATGGGATCGGCGGTCGGGCCACGGGCCCACGCCATGCGCTCGATGATCACGCCCGCCGCCGGGCGTGTCCGCGGCCTCGCGTCGTCGGGGTGGGACACTACCGTGAGCACGTTCTCGCCGCTGATGATGGCCGCTCGGGAAGGCGCCCGAGAGGCGACCGAGGCGGCCCTCAAGGAGAAGGCCAGGCTCGCGAAGCTGGCCAAGAGGGAGGAGCGGATGAAGCAGAAGCGGATCGGGCTGGCCGTCGGCCTGCTCGCCGCCGGGGTCGCCGTCGGCGCCGCCGCCGCGCTGGTGATGCGCCGCCGCCGTCGGTCGACCTGGGAGGAGTACGACCCGTCGCAGGCACTGGACACCGCGATGGAGTCGACCTCCAGGACCCTCGACAAGACGGCCAACAGCCTGGAGAAGGCGTCGGACAAGGCCGCCGAGAAGATGAAGGGCGCCGGTGACAAGGCCGGCGGCATGAGCCGCGACACCGCCGAGCAGACGCGGTCGATGGCCAATGATCTGACCGACGCTCCGTCGCCGTCGAAGAACGGCGTACGCCGGAGCTGAGCGGCCTTAGCGTGACGAGCCGGTGGGACTGAGCGCCCACCGGCTATACAGGGATCTGACGTAGCCTGGTCGGCATGACTTCTGTCGGCCAGGTTCCGGTCTGTTACCGTCACCCCTCTCGTGAGACGTATCTGTCCTGCTCACGGTGTGGCCGTCCGATCTGCCCCGACTGCATGATCCCAGCGTCCGTCGGACATCAATGTCCGGAATGCGTACGCGAAGGCACCCGGAACCAGCGCGCGCCGGTCACCGCGTTCGGTGGCGACGCCCGGGCCGGTGCCCAGGGCTATGTGACCAAGGGCCTCATCGCGATCAACGTCGCGATGCTCCTGATCGGGCTCCTGGTAAGCGGGGCCGGCAGCCTCTTCGGCGGCAACTGGGGCGGCCTGCTCGGCGGCGACAGCTCGCTGAGCGAGTGGGGCGGCATGGTCGGCTCCCGGGCGGTCATGAGCGACGGCCGGTTGCAGGCCTACGACGTCATCGCGCAAGGCGAGGCGTACCGGTTCCTGACCAGCATGTTCCTGCACGCCGGGATCCTCCACCTGGCCTTGAACATGTGGGCGCTGTGGGTCGTCGGCCGGGTGATCGAGCAGGCGCTCGGCCCGGTGCGGTTCCTCGCCCTCTACCTGGTCGCCGGGCTCGGCGGCAGCCTCGCGGTCTACCTCTTCACCGGGCCGTACCTGACCGTCGGCGCGTCGGGCGCGATCTTCGGTCTGTTCGCGGCGCTGTTCATCCTGTTGCGCCGGGTCGGCCGGGACGCGACCGGCATGCTCTCGCTGATCTTGATCAACGTCGTCTTCACCTTCGTCGTCCCCGGCATCTCGATCGCCGGGCACCTGGGCGGCCTGCTGACCGGCGCGGTCGCCGCCGCCGGACTGGCCTACGCACCGCAGAAGAACCGCGCGGTCATCCAATACGCGTCGCTCGGCGCCGTCTTCGTGGTGATCGTCGCGGTCACCCTGATCCGGGCGGCGACGCTCAGCTACTGACGGGGCAGGGTCACGGTCAGCGCCGCTCCGCCCTCGGGCGCGTGCCCGGCGCTGATCGTCCCGCCCAGGCGGCGTACCAGTCCGGCCGCCAGGGCCAGGCCGAGCCCGCTGCCCACTTTGCGTACCCCTTGGTAACGCTGGTGAAGTGCGCCACGCTGGAAGGCGACGGCGAGATCGTCGTCGGTGAAGCCCGGCCCGCCGTCGCGGACCTGAATTATCGCCACGGCCAGGCTCGCGGTCAGCTCGACCACGATCGGCCGGCCCGGCGGGACCACCCGCAGCGCGTTCTCCAGCAGGCCGTCGATCACCTGCCGCACGCGCCCGGCATCCGTCGTCACCATCAGCTCCGCGTCGGGAACCCGCACCGCCAGGGGTACGCCGTGAGCGGTGCACCGAGGCTGCCAGGCTTCGCGCACCGCCCGCACGACCGGCACGAGATCCACGACGGCGGTCTGGAGCGGGAAGTCCACCGCGTCCAGGCGGGCCAAGGCGAGCAGATCGTCGATGAGCCGGGCCAGATGGTCGGCCTCGCCGAGCATGGTCGTGCCGACCGGGGCGGTCTCGTTCTCCTGGACCACCCCGTCGGCGAGCGCTTCGGCGTAGCCCCGCAGCGTGGTCAGCGGCGTCTTCAGCTCGTGTGAGATGGAGAGCAGGAACTCGCGTTGCCGGGCCTCGGAGACGGCCAGCGCGCCGGCCAGCTCGTTCAAGGCCAGCGCCAGATCGGCCACTTCCGGCGGATCCTCGATCGGTACGCGTACCGCGTGATCCCCGGCCCGGATGCGCGCGGCGGCGACCGCGGCGTTCCGCAGTGGCCGCGTGAGGCGTCGCGCCAGCAGCACGCCCGCCAGAATCCCGGCGAGCAGACCGGCCCCGAGCGGCAGCCACAGTCCCTTGAGGACGGCCCAGGCGGTCCCGGTGGCGGCCGGAGCGGTCAGCACGACGCCGTCGCCGTCGCCGACCGGGCGGCCCTCGACCAGCGAGATCCGGCCGTTCACCAACGACATCCGCTGGCTGACCGATTGCCCGGCGGTCACCATCTTGACGACCGATTCCGGCAGCCCGGCCCGGTCGCTGACCCCGTTGCGGATCAGATAGATCTCGACGTCCCGTTTGCGCAGCGTCGTCGCCAGGCGCTCCTCGTCGGCCGTCCGCCCCCGATCGATCCGGTTGCGCAGCACCTCGGTCACCAGCTGCGCCTCCTCGGCGAGCACCTGGCGGGCCCGGTTGTCCGAGACGCGTACCGCGATGGGAATCGCGACGAGCGCCGTGACCAGCACCGACACCAGCGCGACCGCCGCCCCGGCGAACGCCGCCCGGGTGACCAACCCGGCCCGGCCCGATCGTGGCGGCGTGACCAACTGGAGCGGCCGGGTCAGCTCGTCGCGCACGCGTACCCCACTCCGCGGACGGTGCGGATGACGGTCGCGTCGTCACCGAGCTTGGCGCGTACCTGGGCGACGTGGACGTCGACGGTCCTCGTCCCGCCGTGGGCGGCGTACCCCCAGACCGCGCTGAGCAGCTCCTCCCGCGTGAACACCCGGCCGGGCCGCTGCATCAGATGGGCCAGCAGGTCGAACTCGGTCGCGGTGAGAGCCAGTGCGCGCCCGTTAGCCGTGACCGTTCGGGTGACCGGATCGAGGCGTACGCCCCCGACGGCGCGGCTGCGGTCCGGCTCCGGCCGCCCGCTGCTGCGCCGCAGCACCGCCCGGAGCCGGGCGACGAGTTCCCGCGGACTGAACGGCTTGGTCAGGTAGTCGTCGGCGCCCAATTCGAGCCCGACGATCCGGTCCACCTCGTCGTCGCGGGCGGTGAGGAAGACGACGGGCGTCCAATCGTCGTCGGCGCGCAGGCGGCGGCAGATCTCTGTGCCGTCGAAGCCCGGCAGCGCGATGTCCAGGACGCAGGCCACCGGGCGCAGCCGCCGGGCGGCCGCCAACCCCGCCGGGCCGTCGCGTTCGACGTGCACCCCGAAGCCGTCCCGCTGGAGGTAGAGCCGGACCAGATCGGAGATGGCCGGCTCATCCTCCACGACGAGGATCAGTCCCTTGTCGGTCACCGCCCCATCATGTCCGCACCGTGTACGGATCAGGTAAGGCGGAGGTCAGATCAGTACGCGCCCAGCGGGCTGACCAGCCGGGGCGGCTCGGTCGCGACGGTTCGCTGGCTGGCGAGCGTACGCGGCTTGAAGATGTGACTGAGCAGCGCGTCGAGGTGCCAGACGTGCTTCGGATGGCCGACCTTGATGAGGAACCGTTCGCGTACGCCGTCGATCGCGGTGGCCGCGAACTCGACGGCGCCCAGCCGCTGGTCGGGGTGCCAGACGACGTTGCTCAGATGGCGCAGCTCGGTGTTGAGGTGTAGGCGCATCTGCCGTAGCAGCCGCGTCTCCTGCGTGACCACGAGCCGCCGATAGGTGAGGACGAGCAGATACTCCCGGCCGAGGGGCCGCTCCGGGCGAGTGCATCGAGTGACCAGGACCGCGCCGTCGTCGGGCTCGACGCACCGGCGCATCACGTGCATGTGGCGGGTGACGGTCGCCATCGGGAGACCGGCTTCCGCCGTCGCTGGCAGAAACGTTCTGGAGAACACGTCCACGGAAGTTCCAACGAGTGCAAGATGCACCGGACACCGCTTACCAGCTTCGTACCTGGAATTGATCGGCGGGCAGCACTTTCGGCGCAGCATCGCAGACATGCGAAAGGTTCTTGTTTCGATGCTGCTCGGGGCGGCTCTCCTCGGCGGCGCGACCGCCTGCGGACCTGCCGACGTCGCCGGCGCGACCGGCCAGGCCGCCGCAGAGTTCACTCCGGAGGGTGAGGCTTTGGTCGCTCTCGGCTTCGATCCGAGCGAAGTGGCCGCCGCCGAACCGGGATTCGCCGCCGCCGCGATCGCCCCGTCGTCCATCGTCGCCCCGTCGCCGTCCGGCAAGGGAGACAAGGGACGGCTCGCCGACTCGGGCAAGCGCCGGGCGGTACGCGTGATGCTGGCGAAGAACACCCTGCACGGCGAGGCCGTGGTGCAGAAGAAGGACGGCACCACGATCACCGTTCTGGTCCAGAAGGGAGTGATCACCGAGCTGACCGCCGACCACGTGACCGTCAAGTCGGCCGACGGTTACACACTGACCTGGGCCCTCGGCGACCAGCTCCGCGTGGTCGAGAAGCGCAAGTCCGTCCAGCCCTCCGAAGTGAAGGTCGGGCAGCAGATCGGGGTGGCCGGCGCCAAGCAGCAGGACGACGTGGTCGCCCGCTTCATCCTGATTCCAGCGCAGAAATAGTCGTTCGTCACCGGATCCAGTATTCTCAGCGGTGCTGCGGGCCTCGCAGCACCGCGATTGTGCACCGGCGTCGGGTCAACGGCTACGCTGTCCCCGATCTGTCGGGGTGAGGCTGGAGTTCTGCCGCCATGAAGCTTTCCATTTTGATGCCGGTTTACAACGAGGAAGAGCGGCTGCCGGAGGCGCTGAAGCAGGCGCTGGCTGTCGAGTACCCCTGCGACGTCGAACTGGTCGTGGTCAACGACGGCAGCGCCGACCGGACCCGGGAGATCCTGGAGAGCTGGGAGGACGCCCGGCTCCGCCCGATCAACCACGAACGCAACAAGGGCAAGGGCGCGGCGATCCGCACCGCGGTGGACGCGGCCGACGGGGACTACATGGTGATCCTCGACGCCGACCTGGAGTACGACCCGAAGGACATCCCGCGCCTGCTGGAGCCGGTGCTGGACGGCAAGGCCAAGATCGTCTACGGCAATCGGAGCTTCGGCGGGCACGCGGCCTTCTCGTTCTGGTATGTCATGGGCAACAAGGGGGTGACCCTGTTCGCCAACATCCTCTACAACAGCTACATCGGCGACCTCGAGACCTGCTACAAGCTCATGCCGCTGGAGCTGTACCGCTCGCTGGCGATCAAGTCCAAGGGCTTCGGCATGGAGGCGGAGGTCACCGGCAAGCTGCTGCGCCGCCGGCTGCGCCCCTACGAGGTGCCGATCAGCTACCACGCCCGCACGCGGGAAGAGGGCAAGAAGATCACCGCCATGGACGGGGTCGAAGCGCTGCTCATCCTCATGCGTGAGCGCCTCCGCCCGGTGCCTAAGCAGCGCTGACGGTCAGCACGACCTTCCCCAGATGAGCGTTGGCGGCCACGCGCTCATGCGCTTTCGCCGCCTCCTCCACCGGGAACGTCTCGTCGATCACGGGACGGATGCGACCGTCCTCGAGCATCGGCCACACCTGCTCGCGTACCGCTGAGACGATCGCGGCCTTCTCCGCCACGGGCCGCGACCGGAGCGTGGTGCCGGCGACCGTCAGGCGCTTGCTGACCAGCGCGCCGAGGTCCAGCTCCGCGCGGCGCCCGCCCTGCAGTCCGATGATCACGAGCCGGCCGCCGGTGGTCAAGGCCGTGACGTTCTTCCCCAGGTACGCGCCACCGATGATGTCCAGGACAAGATCGGCCTGTACGCCGCTGAAGTCGTCCTCGCGATAGTCGAGGAGTTCGTCCGCGCCCAGCTCGCGCAACTTCTCGTGCTTCTCCCGCCGAGCCGTGGCGACCACCCGCGCGCCGAGCGCCTTCGCATACTGGATCGCGAATGTGCCGATCCCGCTGCCGCCACCGTGAATGAGCACGGTCTCGCCCGCGGCGAGCCGCCCGACCATGGTCACATTCGACCAGACCGTGCAGGCGACCTCAGGCAGCGCCGCCGCCTCGATCAGGCTCACACCCCGCGGAACGGGCAGGAGCTGACCCTCCGGCACGGCGACGCGCTCGGCATAGCCACCGCCCGCGAGCAGCGCACAGACCTCGGACCCGTCAGCCAGCCGGCCCGAGCACTCCAACCCGAGGTACGCCGGCGCACCAGGCGGCGGCGGATAGAACCCCTGAACCTGCAACAGATCGGCCCGGTTCACCGCCGTCGCGGCGACCTCGACGAGCACCTCGCCCGGACCCGGCTCGGGCTCGGGTACCTCGCGCCAGACGAGGTCACCAGTCATTGCACGCATGCCTGTAGGCTACGGTGCGGGTCCGTTCCGGCGGGCTTGGAGGGTTCGCCTAGTGGCCGAGGGCGGCGGTCTTGAAAACCGCTAAGGCAGCGATGTCTTCCAGGGTTCGAATCCCTGACCCTCCGCAATTCCGCCGCTGTGTCGCTCCCGGCCGCGTAAACTCAGTCGATCTTGTCAGTCGGTCGGAGTTACGCTGCGCCGATGGAGATTCGGCTGGCGACTTCGAGCGATCTGCCCGGCTGTTCGGCGATCGAAGTCGATGCGGGGCGGCTGTTCGCGGACGTCGGAATGGACGAGATCGCCGGGGATGAGGGCGCGCCGCTGTCGGTCCTGGCTGAGCATCAAACCGCTGGGCATGCCTGGGTCGCGGAGGTCGACGGAACCGTGGTCGGCTACCTGATCGCCATGCCTGTCGACGGCTGCCTGCACGTCGAGCAGATCTCTGTCCGGCCCGCGTACGGGCGACGGGGCATCGGCGCGGCGTTGCTGGAAGCGGCCGCGCAGTGCGCGCTCGCCGAGAACCGGTCGGCGATGACCCTGACGACCTTCGTCGAGGTGTCGTGGAATGCGCCCTACTACGCACGGCACGGCTACCGCTTGCTCAGTGCGGACGAGTTGACGCCCGGCCTACAGGCGATCCGGGAGCGGGAAGCCGCCATGGGGCTGGACAAGTGGCCGCGTGCGGCGATGCGCCGCGACCTCCCCTAGTCGCGCCGATCCGCAGCAGCCGCGCTGGCATGACCTAGCCGCGCGACGTGCCTCAGGCGGCGGAGTTGATCAGGTGCTCGCGGAGTTGATCAGGCTGCTCGGGACACGACACGCCGGTTGATCACGACCGATAGTTCATGATCGCGCGGAAAGCCCCTGGGGGAGCGGGTCAGGGGCGGATGCAGCAGCCGCTGCAGATCTTCGGCTGGTCCAGGGTGAACGCCAAGCAGCACGTCTTGCGCTGGACGGACATCCCCGAGTCGCTCGCGCAGACGTCCACGAGGTCGTCGAGCTCGAGCGCAGTGAGCAGGCGTAGCAGCGATTCGTGGGTGGAGCCGGGGAGCGCGTCGCTGGCCCGGATCATCCCGTACGCGATCCCGGACGCGACCGAGCCGAGCAGCGTACGCCGGCCGACGCGGACTTCGGTGCGGATCGCGTCGAGCAGCGGGTCGAGGTGCCGCTCGAGCAGCTGCGTACGCAGTGTGGCGAGCAGTTCGTCCTCGTCGGCGACGACGACCGTGCCCGGTGTTCCGGCGAGGGTGTCGGACGGGAGCACGGCGAACGGTGCCGGGGCGGTGCCGATGGTGAGGAACGGCGCCTCGTCGTGGAACTGGGCGTACGTCGTGTCGGCCGTCAGCAGCGGGACGCGTCGCGCCGCCGCCCAGCTCAGTACGGTCGGCAGACTGGCCCAGTAGCTGTAGCTCTTCCACGCCAGGGTGGCTGCCGCGTGCGGGGCCGCGTTCCAGCGCCGGGCGGCCGCCTGAAGCAGGAGGTCGAGGCCCTCGGGCTCGGTCAGCTTGCTCGCTCGCACCCATCCGGGGCCGGGCAGGACGCCCAGCCGGATCGCCTTCGCGGCGTCCATCACGGCGAGGGCGTTCGCGGCAGGCGCCCAGGCCACAGGGGTACGCCGAGGCGGTGCGAGCACCCCTGCCGTCATCCCAGCCACCCTTCGGCCAACCTGTCCGGACTGCCCTCACGGAGAGCAACCGGGCCAGCGTAGCGCCATTAGGCTAGGCTTACCAGACCGGGGTGCCCCTTCCTTTCCCAGTGTGACCGGATTTACCACTCGTGGCGGCCTGTTCCCGGAGATGAGTTCGCCCTTTGTCAAGCCACTTGTCGGGTATTCATCACGATCATCACATAGATAGTCGTGCGCCCGAGACTGGAATCCTCACGCGCGCGAGCCACCGCGAACCGGCCGGACCCGCGCGGAGCGGAGGGTGGCAATGGCGACGTCGGGGGCCGACCGTGCGGCGGAAGCGTTTGCAAGCGAGCTGGCTCGCTGGCGGCTGGACCGCGGCATGTCCAAGAAACAGTTGGCCGGACTCATGGGTTTCGATCCGTCCTACGTCAGCCACATCGAGGGACGACGGCATCGGCCGACCGAGGACTTCGCCCGCCGGGCCGAAGCGGTGCTGGCCACGGCAGGTGCGCTCTGGCAGCGGTTTCAGGAGTACGAGGAGGCTCGGCACGGCCGATCGGCAGCGCTGATCGCCCGGGACTCGCCGATGCCGCCGCAGTGGCTGCCGCCGGGGACCGGACTGGTGGTCGAGCACGAGGAAGCACTGCTCACCTACCGCGATGGCCAGTACGTGACCACCGTCCGGCGATCGCTCTACAACGCCGGCGTCGAGCCGGTCAGCCGCTACCTCATCCGCGTTGCGGTGGACCGTTTTCCGGGCGATCCGCAGCGGTCCAACCGGCATCACCGGGAGCATCCGCTGGAACTCGACGAGCTGGAACTCCAGGCGTCGTGCGGCGACGGTGCGGCGTACGAGCGGATGCACTGGCGGGTGAAGCAGGACCGCGACGCCTTCAAGGAGATCTGGCTGCTCTTCGAGAACGAGGACGGCCGCTTTCCGCTGTACCCCGGCGAACGGACCGCGGTGACCTACAGCTACCGCGTCGGCGAGGGGAAGTGGGGCAGCTGGTTCCAGCGGGCAGTCCGCCTGCCGACCCGGCGGATGACCGTGCGGATCGACCTGCCCCAGGCGCTCGACCCACAGGTGTGGGGCGTCGAGACCTCCATGTCGGCCGAGGAGACCCCGCTGCGTACCCTCATCGAGAAGCAGATGGAGGGTGACCGGGCGATCTTCACCTGGACCACCGACAATCCCAGCTTGAACGCGCGATTCCGCCTGCAGTGGCGGTTCCGCGCGGTGTCGTCAGCGCCCCCGGCGCTGCATCTGCCCACCGGCGCGGCGGGCCAGCCGCTGGCGCCGCGCCTGGCGTCGGTCGGAGTGGTGCAGTGGCCGCCGCCCAGCGAGCGGGAGCCCACCGCGGGTCGGTTGCGCGCGGCGGCCAACGGAGGTCATCCACTGAGGACTCGTGCCCGGCGGCTGGAGCTGCCGGACGAGGAGGAGCAGGCCCGGCTGATCGTCGCCGACCTGACGGTGGCGCTGGAGGAGATCGGCCGGCTGCACCCCTTCAACAAGGGCATGGGCCTGGCCGCGCCGCAGCTCGGCGTGGACGCGGCTGCCGCGGTCATCCGCCAGCCCGGTCGCGGCGAGCCGTTCGTGCTGCTCAACCCGGTGATCGTGGAGGAGTCCCGGCAGGCGGACGAGCAACCGGAGGGCTGTCTGTCCTATTTCGACTTCCGGGGCTGGGTCCGAAGGCCGCTGCGCATCGTGATCGAGCATCAGCGCTTCGACGGCGGCCGGGTGGTGAGCACGTTCGAACGCGGCCTGGCCCGGCTGGTCGGGCACGAGGTCGACCATCTGGCCGGGCGACTCTACGTCGACCGGATGCCGCTCGACGCGCCGCTGATTCCGTTGGCCGACTACAGCTCGGGACCGTGGGTCTACGATCAGCAGCCGTTGGAGCAGAGGGCCTGGTAGCCGACGAACGCCACCACGTCGAGCAGCGTGTGCGCGACGATCAGCGGCCCGACCCGCCGCCACTTCAGGTAGACGAGCGCGAACACCACGCCCATGATCGCGTTTCCGACGAAACCGCCGAACCCCTGATAGAGGTGGTAGGAACCGCGCAGCAGCGCGCTGGCCGCGATGACCGCGGGGATCGACCAGCGCAGCTCGCGTAGCCGCGTGATCAGGTACCCGACCACGATCACCTCTTCCAGCACCGCGTTCTGCACGGCGGAGAGGATCAGCACCGGCACGGACCACCACAGGCTCGGCAGCCCCGACGCGCTCACATCGGTGTTCAGGCCGAGAGCGCGCGCACCGAAGTAAAGACCAAGCCCCGGAATCCCGACCAGCGCGGCCAGCGCCGCGCCCCCGCCCAGGTCGAACCACGGCCGTCGCAGGTCCAGACCGAGGACCAGGCGCGGCCGTCCGGGGTCCCGATTCAGCAAGTGGTACGCGAGCCCGACCACCACGAGGGCGAAGAAGATGTCGAGCAGCTGGTACGTGAGGTCGAAGTACGGCCGGACCGAACGGGAGACGTTGAGCGCCGACGTCTGACTGGACAACGGACCGGGCTTGGTCAGTTTGGCGATCAGCGACACCAACGAATAAATCGCCGATTGTCCAAGTGAAAGGCCGAGGACCAGTAGCAACTCGTTGCGACGGCGTACCGCGAGGTTCCTCACGCACCGCACTATCGCACAAGTTGTGCGACTCGCCGTCACTGATTGTCGCGAGAGTCGTTACGTGTCCGACCTACAACGGCTGTTGAAGGAGTCCTGGACCCTCGTCGAAGAGGACCAGGACAAGTTGGCCGGCTACTTCTACGCCCGCATCTTCCTAGGTCGTCCCGAAGTCAGAGACCTGTTTCCGGTCACCATGGACGTCCAGCGAGCCCGTCTGCTGGGCGCGATCGTCAGCGCCATCCAGACCGTCGACGATCCCGAACGATTCGACGAGTACCTGCGGTCCCTCGGCCGCGACCACCGCAAGTTCCAAGTCGTCCCGGAGCAGTACGAAGTAGTCGGCGCCGCGCTGCTGGAAGCGCTGCGCACCTTCGGCCGGGGCGATTGGACTCCCGAGTACGACCAGGCGTGGCGGGACGCGTACGACGTCATCGCGCGCAAGATGCTGGCCGGAGCGGAGGCCGACACCAATCCCGCATTCGTCCACGCCGAGGTCGTCAGCCACGAACGGCGCGGGCGCGACATCGGCATCATGCGCGTACGCCCGCTGCAACACCTGGAATTCCGCCCAGGCCAGTACGTCAGCCTGGAATGCCCGAAGTACCAGCCGCGCGTCTGGCGTACCTATTCCATCGCCAACGCGCCCCGGGCCGACGGCACCATGGACTTTCACATCCGGGCGCTGGGCGCGGGCTGGGTCTCCGGCGCGCTGGTCCGGCGTACGCTTCCCGGCGACATGCTCCGGCTGGCGGCTCCGATGGGAACCATGGCCGTCGACCGGCGATCGCAGCGCGACATCGTGCTGATCGCCGGCGGCACCGGGCTGGCGCCGATCAAGGCGATCATCGAGGAGTTGGCGACCTTCAACCGGACCCGGTGGGTGCACGTGTTCTACGGCGCGCGGGATCGGGACGACCTCTACGACCTGCCCGACCTGCAACGTCTGGCGAGCGTCTTCCCGTGGCTGTCGCTGATGCCGGTCTGCTCGCACGATTCCGGCTGGGGCGGGGAGGAGGGTCTGCTCAGCGAGGTCGTACGCCGCTACGGCCCGTGGCAGGACCACGACTTCTACCTGTCCGGCTCGCCCGCGATGATCCGCGCGACGCTGCGGGCGCTCAACGAGCTCCAGGTCCCGTCGATGCGGGTGAAGTACGACGCCTTCGCCGACTACTAGGCCAGTACGCGAAGGAGGCCGGGCGAATCTCGCCCGGCCTCCTCTCGTTTCTTCGATCAGCTGCACGATGTGCGAGGGGCCGGGCGGAATCCGCCCGGCCCCCAACGGTTTTCGAGGATCAGCTGACGACGCAGGTGAAGGTCTGGGTCGGGCTGGTCGTGACCCGATAGGCCTTCGCCGTGGCGAAGGTCGCGCCGCCGCACCACTTCCAGTCGCGGGTGCGCTGGAACTTGACGGTGGTGCCCGGGAGCATCCGCAGCGACGCGCCCTGGGCAGGGTCCTGAATCCAGCCGCTGGCCTGGAAGTCGCCGGTGGTCACGTTGTACGCGTCGACGAAATCGTCGGCCACGCCGAACACCTTGACCACTACGCCCGCCTTCATCGTGTAGTTGAAGGTGGTCGTCTGGCCGGACTGAACCGGAACGCCGTTGGCGACCGGGGCCCGCCGGGGCAGGACGGACGTGACGCTGGTGGGGCCAGTGACCGTCTGGGACGTCGTACGCCTCGGCAGCGCAGCGGGTGCCCCGTAGCGGTAACCGGTGCCGTCACTCCACTGGAAGGCGTGATCCTGAGCCGTGAACAGCAGCGGCCAGGTGTACGGACCGAGGAAGTCGATCGTGTAGGTGCCGTCTGCCGCCACGTCGACCTGGCCGAAGCCACCGCCCGAGTGGTACGCCTGCGGAGCCATGGTCACCCCGCCGTACTTGATCGGGTTGCCGGTCTCGCTGGTGACCTTGCCGGTGATGGTGCCCGCCTTGTCCATGAGGATCGTCGGGGGCGTGATGGTCTGGCCGTTGGTGGCACTGAAGGTGGAGGCGAGCAGCTCACTTCCGGTGCCGCCGTTCGGGCCCACCCACTGAGCGCCGTAGCCACTGCCGGTCTTCGGGAAGACGAACAGGTGGTAGGGGCCGCCGTTGTTCACCTCGACCGTCTTGGTCCCGTCGGCGGCGGTCCGGCCGTCGATTCCTTCCGGCATCGCGAAGTCCTTCGGGCTCAACGCGAGCACGACGAAGTCCTTGAGGCCGGCCCCGGTCGCCCGGTCGACGACCTTGACCTTGATCTTCGCGGTGGGGCGCATCGTTACCGTTACTGCGGTCTGCTGACCGGCGGTCACGGTCACCGGAACCGTCTGGAAGACGTAGCCGGTGGCGGACACGCTGAGGTCCCACGCGCCGGCAGCCACGTCGCTGAAGATCAGCGAGCCGTTGGTGCTACTGCCGTTGATGGCGCCCGACTCACCGAGGTACGCGTTGAAGGAGCTGATCGCGGCACCGGTGATGGAGTCCTTCGCCGTGATCTTCACCGAGCCGGACGCCGGCTTCTTGTCGTTCACCGTGGTGGTGTTGCCACCGGTCACGGTGAAGGCGGTGGCCGTCTCGACGGTCCGCTTACCCGTCGCCCATTGATCGATGTGCTGATCCGGGCTGTAGAAGTGGACCTTGTACCCGGAGCCGGCGAAGACCTCGTCGATCGCGTAGTTGCCGCTGCCGTCCGTCTGGGTCGAGAGGTACTCGTTCGTCATGGTGGAGGAGAGCGACACGTAGACGTCCGCGATCCCGGCACCCGCCTGGTTGGTCAGCCGACCGGCGATCGAGCCGGTGGGCAGGAGGCTCTCGTCGACGGTCACGACTCCGCCACCGGTGACGGTGAACGACGCGGCGGTCGCTTCCGAGCGCTGGTCGTGTGCGAGCTGCGCCGCCCCCGACTGGAGCGTGAACTGCACTCGGTACGAGCCGGGGATCAGGTAGTCGAGGCGGTAGTTGCCGCTGTCATCGGTCATCGCGTAGCCGGCGCTGTTGCCGGTGGCTTGTAGCGCCGTGACCTCGACATCCACGGCCGGCGTGCCGTCCGACCGGGTGACATGGCCGGTGATCGAACCGACCGGCTGGAGAGTTTCGTTGACGGTCGTCGTCGCGTTCGCGTTGACTTCGAACACGTCGGCGTCCTGATAGCTCTTGCCGTGGGCGAACTGCTCCACCGAGCCGATTCGGAAGGAAACCGTGTAGGTGCCTGGGAGCACCGCGATGGCGTACGAACCGTCGTACTGCGTCATGCCGAAGCCGTAGCCACCGCTGGGGCTGGAGGCGGAGACCTGGGCGTTGGGCACCGGGCTACCGTGGCTGTCAGTGAGTACGCCGCTGATCGTGCCGGCCGGCAGCGCGCTGTCGTCCACCGTCGTGGTGGCACCGGAGGTGACGGTGATCAAGTCGGCGACGTCCGATGACACCTTGCCGTAGGCGTACTGGGCGGGCCGGCCGGGCGACTGGAACAGAACGGTGTAGCGGCCGGGCTGCAGCCCGGTCATCGAGTAGTGCCCAGAGGCGTCGGTCGAGGCGTCGCCGTAGGTGTCGGTCTCGTCCGAGTACGCGTTGACCCAGACGCCTTCCAACGGGGCGCCGTTGGCGGAGAAGGTCCCGGCGATGGTGCCGGGGGTGGCCGCGTGGGCGGCCGGTGGCATCAAACCGAAGGTTGCGATCGCGATAGCGACGACAATGGATCCGATCCGACGCAGAGGTGATCTGCTCATGCTTCCTCGAGGGGTGAGAAAGGACGGGGTCGGGGGCGGGCTGAACGCCCGCTGAGAATCCCCGTGTGGCGCTCACGATATCGGAGACGTGCGACACGGTGGGGGCGCTGCGACGGCGGTCTTGGCGCCTCACCGGATAGTCGCTTTGCTCTCGCTCGGGAGGGCAGGGTATTCTCGTCCGGCGACGATCTCACCGATCGCCGTTGGAGGCTTCGCCTAGTCCGGTCTATGGCGCCGCACTGCTAATGCGGTTTGGGTTTAACGCCCATCCGGGGTTCAAATCCCCGAGCCTCCGCTCACCGATCACCTCGGGTCTCGTGCTCGATGTGACCGGGGAAACCCGATTAGTCCGCTCGGTCGACCTTGTGTAGACTGAGCGGGCGCCGAGCGCCCGTAGCTCAACGGATAGAGCATCTGACTACGGATCAGAAGGTTAGGGGTTCGAGTCCCTTCGGGCGCGCTCATGATCAAGGGGTCTTCCACCTGCGGGTGGGAGGCCCTTTGTCGTTGATCGTGCGGAGTGTTTCGCCAAGCCGTTCAGCCCCCATCCCAGCGGGATGGGGGCTGAACTCGGTCTGGGGCCGGCCTTCGCGTCGTACGCGGGCCGCCGTCAGGAAGCCTCGCGATCCTTCACGTAGACAGCCTCTCCCTGGCGTCCCTCGATCAAGCCTTCGGCCTTGAGGACCAGCATCGCGCCGCGGACGGAGCCGTAGCTGATGCCGTATTCCTCCCGGAGTTGCGAGATCGACGGCAGCTTGTCCCCGGCGCGCAGCTCACCAGACTTGATCTGTTCACGGATCGTGTCCGCAAGCTTGACGTACTTGGCGGTCATCTTCTTCTCCCTGACAGGCTCGCCTGAGTAGTAGATCACTGTCACTGGGGTTCCATCAACTACCAAAAGCCGCTCAACGTAGTCGAGAAGTATTACTACGTCGAATCAGTTCATCGATAGACACTTATCACCTTCGGGGTGGGCGACCAGGTGGAGGGTTCTGGACGGAAGCACGAGGTTTGCCGTACGCGGGTCCGGACTGCCATCCCCCAAGCGTCCGATGCGCTGTCGCGTTATCAAAATGTTACGTAGCGCGTGATCTTGACGCTGTGTAGTGATCTTCCGAATGTCTGTCCGGAAATATCGCCCGCATCCGAATCGAAAACTCCCAGCGATTAACGCAGAGTCACTTGATCAGGTCTCACCTCGGATTCACGGTTACCGGTGAGTAGCAACAGGGGTTGTGACGCATCTCGCGGAGCGGAAACATGCGTGACACAACAATGCCGTCCGTTGCCATCCACGCTCCCTCTCGGCTACCGCAGGGCCGATCCGCGTTAACGGCGTACGACGGGCAAAAGCTTCGAGGAGGACCCCCAGTGAAGGACTCGAACGGCAACCTGGTGCAGGGTCGCACCAGGTGGCGGCGGTTCGCTGCCGTCGTCATCCCGGCGGCGGTCGTCGCCGGCGGCCTGATGACGGGCGTGGCGCAGGGCAAGGTGCCCGTCGCGCTCAACGTCTCCGGTCAGAGCTTCAAGATCAGCGCTGACCAGCTCAACGGCACCGGCTTCACCCAGTACGGGAGCGTGGCCGTCAAGAAGGACGGCACGCAGATCCCCGTCGCCGCGTCGGGCATCAAGTCGGCCACGCTGAGCAACCTCTGCCAGTCGGTCGTCGTCGTGCCCGGTCACCTCTCGCTGGTCATCCGGGCCGGCCGCGAGGCGGGCAACCCGGCCAGCGCCGAGAACCTGCTCATCGGCATGGACGCCCTCGCCGGTGACGCGACGTTCACGAACATCGACATCGGCACCGACGCCTCCGCGCTGTCCAAGGACGGCTTCAGCAGCCACGGTCAGACCGGCGCGTTCGGCCAGGAGGCCGACAAGGTCGAGATCCACAACCTGAAGCAGCGCGCGTACAGCACGAACGCGGGCACGTTCACCCTCAACGGCCTGTCCATGAAGGTGGACCTCACGGGTTACGAGTGCTTCGCCGACTCGGCCCTGAACTGACCGCGCCCATGGCGTGACCCCGGCCGGCCGCTCTACCCATGGGCGGCCGGTTCGGCGGTTACCCCGCGTTGCATGGAGGCACAACCCCATGGAATTCACCCCTCCGGAGAGGAATCCGGCCGCCGAGGAGCTGTTCTCGTCGGCCGACCGAGCGGAGACGCCTTCCTTCTGGCAGAAATTCAGTGCCTGGCGGCGGGCTCGGCCGTTCTGGGGTGGACTGCTGGCGATCCTGGCCGGCATCGAGGTCTACGCCTCGACGCAGACGTCCATCGGCGACATCGTGCTCAAGGTGGGCGTCGAGGGCTTCCAGGCGTACCTGATTCCCCTGATGCTGGTCCTTGCGGGGTTCCTGGCCTGGTTCACCCCGGCCCAGCGGGCCTTCTACGGGATCATCACCGCGTTCATCTCGGTCTACGCGCTGATCGGCGTGAACTTCGGCGGCTGGATCCTGGGCACCCTGCTCGGGATGACCGCCGGTGCGCTGATCTTCTCGTGGACTCCGGTCGACCCCAACCCGGTCCTCTACTCGGGCGAACCCCGCCCGGACGACGAGCCGGAGTCGGCGGCGGACACCGAGGAGGACGACCACAACCCGCGGCACGCGGCCACCGACGAGATCCGTGACCCGGACCTCGGCGAGCCCGACCTCGACCGGGGTCGGGCCGGCGGAGCCACCCGCGGCAAGCTGCTCGCCATCTCGATGGTGCCGCTGCTGATCGCGGGCATCGGCGTCGTCGCGATGCGGTCCGCGCCCGCGGCCTACGGAGCCGGCTGTCCGACTCCGAGCCGCAGCACCACCCGCGCTCCGAAGCCGTCGGCGAGCACCTCGCCGGCGGCTCCGGCGCCGTCGGCCAGCCCGTCGGCGAAGGCGTCGCCGTCCGCGTCGCCCTCGCCGTCGACCGGCATCCTCGGGCAGATCGTCGACGGTCTGGTCGACCTGCTGACGCCGGACAGCCCGTCGCCCAGCACGTCGGCGTCGAAGGCTGACCCGACGACGGCCACGTCGCCGGGGGTAAAGACCTCGACGAAGCCGACCACGACCAAGTCGCCGGTACCCCGGCGTACGACGAACCCCTGCACCGGACAGTCGGCGTCGCCTTCGGCGTCGGCCGTTCCGCCGGCGAAGCGGCTGACGGCCGCGGCCGGCCAGGTCGACGTCACGGCCAAGCCGGGGCTGTTGACGGGTTCGAAGGTCACCATGGTCAACCTGGCGTTCCAGGGCATCGTAGAACTGCCGACTGCGGACGGCCCGATCTCGGTGCTGAAGTTCACCATGGACAGTTCCGTCACCGACGACTTCAAGCTGCACACGTATGGCCGGGGAAAGTCGCCGGACATCGACTTCGTCACGGATCACCTGACCGTGCGGCAGAATGTCGTCTTCTACACCAGCCGGTTCCAGGCCAAGCTGTTCGGCCTGCTCCCGGTGGACTACTCGCCGTCGCACCCGCCGGACATCCCGATCCCGCCGCTGATCCCGATCATCTTCACGGATCCGCAGATCGATCTGGTCTGGGTGAACGCGGACGTGCTGACGGCCAAGCCGCAACTGGTCACGAAGCCGGTCTGAGCGGCTGCGCCATTCCGCAGACATGACGAGGGCGGGCACCCGATTCGGGTGCCCGCCCTTCGCGTACGCCGATCAGAGGCGGGCGAGCGCCTTCTGCAACGGATCCAGACCGAGCGAGCCCAGGTTGAGCGCGTCCCGGTGGAACGTCTTGAGGTCGAAGTCGGCGCCCTTACGCCGCTTGGCGTCGTCGCGGGCCTGGAGCCAGATCCGCTCGCCGACCTTGTAGGACGGGGCCTGCCCCGGCCAGCCCAGGTAGCGGTTCAGCTCGAAGCGCAGGTTCTCGTCGGGCACCCGGCAGTGCGCCCGCATGAACTCCCAGCCCAGCTCGGGCGTCCAGCGCTCGCCCGGGTGGAAGCCGAACGGGTTGTCGCGCGGGATCTCCAGCTCCAGGTGCATGCCGATGTCGACGATCACCCGGGCGGCCCGGAACGCCTGGCCGTCGAGCATGCCGAGCTTGTCGGCCGGGTCGGCCAGGTAGCCGAGATCGTCCATCAGACGCTCGGAGTAGAGCGCCCAGCCCTCGCCGTGCCCGGAGCACCAGCAGAGCAGCCGCTGCCACCGGTTCAGCAACTCCGACCGGTACGCCGTCTGCGCGACCTGCAGGTGGTGACCGGGTACGCCCTCGTGGTAAACGGTGGTGACCTCACGCCAGGTGGAGAACGAGTCGATGCCCTGCGGCACGGCCCACCACATCCGGCCGGGTCGGCTGAAGTCCTCGCTCGGTCCGGTGTAGTAGATGCCGCCGTCGGACGTCGGGGCCAGGCAGGCCTCGATCCGCTGGATCGGCTGCGGGATGTCGAAGTGCGTACCGTTCAGGTCGCTGATGGCGCGCTCGGCGAGGCTCTGCATCCACTCGCGGAACGCCTCCTTGCCGTCGATGCGGTACTTCGGATCGGCGTCGAGCTTGGTGACGGCGTCGTCGATCGAGGAGCCCGGACCGGCGATCTCGGCCGACACGGCGCGCATCTCCGTCTCCAGCCGGTGCAGCTCCTCGAAGCCCCAGGCGTACGTCTCGTCCAGGTCGACTCGCGCGCCCAGGAAGTACTGCGAGGCGAGGGCGTACCGCTCGCGGCCGGCTGCCTGCTTCTCACGTCCCTTCGGGGCCAGCTCGGTCCGCAGGAACTCCCCGAAGGACGAGGTCGCGGCGGTGGCCGCGGCGGCCGCCTCGGCGAGCCGATTCGCCAGCGCGCCGCTCGCGTTCAGCCGGCGGGCCAGCCCGTGGTAGAAGTCGTCGCCGGCCGGATCGGTCCAGATGTCGCACTGCTTGGCGACCTCGATGATCTGCTGGCGGGCCGAGACGTGTCCCTCGGCCGCCGCCTTCAGCACGGTGCGCTGGTACTGCTCGACCGCCGCCGGGATCAACTCCATGCGGGCCGCGATGTTGGCCGCGGCGTCCTCGCCCTCGGTGGGCATGAGGTCGAAGACCTGGCGTACGCCGTGGATCGCGGACGAGATCACGTTGATCTCGCTCTCGTCCTCGCCGGCCTCGTAGCGGGCCAGCGACAGGTTCAGTCGTTCGAGCATCGCCTCGCGTGCCACGAACTCGGTGTCGCCCTCCGGTTCGGTGGCGTTGAGCGCCGCGACGGTTCGCCGAGTCAGGTCGGCCTGCGCGGCGAAGCCCTCCGGCGAGAGGTCGTCGAGTTTGTCGTCGTATCCGGTGATGCCCACGTACGTGGCGCCGATCGGGCTGAGTGGGGCCCACTCCTCCACGTACTGGTTGGCGATGTCGTCAATCCGTCCCATGGGGTCGAACCTAGCGGACGAACGGGGGCCGACGCAGGCAGTAAATCGCGTCACGGCGACCGAATCCCGCGCGACTCGAGTCGGGGGAATCTGGCAGTGTGTCAGGAGTGACCGCGCCTATCGCTCCTGACAAGGGCAGCTCCGCCGTGTGGCTGCCCGCTTTCGCGGCGAACGTCCTGATCTGGGGCGCGAGCTTCGTCTTCATCAAGTACGGCGTTCTGGAGATGCCGGCGATCTGGGTGGGCGCCATCCGGATCGTCCTCGGCGCGATCACGCTTCTCGTGATCATGGTGCTGCTGAAGGCGCGGCTGCCGCGCGATCCGAAGATGTGGGCGCACCTGATCGTCCCCGGTGTCATCGGCGTCGCGGTCCCGTTCACGTTGTTCCCGCTGGGCGAGGAGCGCGTGCCGAGCCTGGTCGCCGGGATCTGGAACGCCACGACCGCGTTGTGGGTGCTGCCGTTCGCGGTCTTCGTCTTCCGCACCGAGAAGTTCCGCGTACGCTCGGCGCTCGGGCTGGCGCTGGGCTTCGTGGGCGTACTGGTCGTCCTGGGCTTCTGGCACAGCGGCGGAGCCGACCTGACCGGCCAGCTCATGTGTGCCCTGGCCGCGTTCTGCTACGGGGTGTCCATTCCGTACATCAAGCGCTTCACCACCGGCCGCGGCGTGGCCGGGATCTCCATCGCCGCCGGGCAGAGCATCGTCGCCGCCATCGCCATCGTGCCGGCCGCCCTGCTGTCGGCGGGCGCCCCGCCCACCCCGGGCGAGCTGTCGCTGAAGGCGATCGGGTCGATGCTGGCGCTGGGCGTGTTCGGCAGCGGGGTGGCGTTCGCCTTGAACATGCGGGTCATCACGAGTGCCGGGGCGTCGACGGCCGCCTTCGTGACCTATCTGGTGCCACTGGTCGCCACGACTCTCGGCATCGTCCTGCTGGGCGAGTCGCTGACCTGGAACCTGCCGGTCGGCGCGCTCGTCGTGCTGACCGGGGTCGCGGTCGCCCAAGGTCTGATCCGGCTGCCGCGACGGACTCCCGAGCCTGTCCCCGAGACTCCGCGCAGCCGGGACTCAGTTCGCGTGTGACGCGCACCAGTCGAGCAGGGCGTCGGCGTCCATGGCGTTGACCACCCGGTCGGCGGTCAGCCCGGCGGTCTGCGCCCGTTCGCAGCCCAGCTCCTGCCAGCCGAGCTGGTCGACGGCGTGGGCGTCGGTGTCGATCGCGAACCGCAGACCGGTCACGCCGGCGGCCCGCTTGAGCAGCTCGCTCGGCGGATCGCGGCGGTCGGGCCGGCAGTTGACCTCGATCGCCTTGTCGTACCGCAGGGCGGCGGCGAAGACGGCGTCGGCGTCGAAGTCGCTCGGCGGCCGCCAGCGCGACGCCGCGTGCGCGGCATCCGTCTTCACCCGCAGCTTGCGGCCGGTGCAGTGGCCGAGGATGTCGAGGTTGGGGTCCGCGAGCGCGGTGACCATGCGCCGGGTCATCACCGCGCGGTCGTCCCGAAGTCCGCTGTGGACAGAGCCGACCACGACGTCCAGTTCGGCGAGCAGGTCGGGGTCCTGATCCAGGCTGCCGTCGGCCAGGATGTCCACCTCGATGCCGGTGAGCACGCGGAGCCCGGTGCCCATGAGCGCCGCGTTGATCTCGGAGACCTCGGCGAGCTGACGGCGCAGCCGGGCGGCGGTCAGCCCGTTCGCGATGGTCAGCCTGGGCGAGTGATCGGTGATGACGACGTAGTCATGGCCTTGTTCGGCGGCGCCGCGGACCATGTCGGCCAGCGACGCCCCGCCGTCGGACCAGTCGGTGTGGACGTGGCAGTCGCCGCGCAGGGCGTTCCGGAGCGGGTTCACCGGTCCAGCCTCCCAGACGGGCATTGTTTGCACGCGTTGAACGGCGTACTGTGCAGCGGCGCACGCGTCGACACGACTTGGGGAGGTGCCGTGATCGCACGTCTGCGAGCCCTGGCCAGCTTGGTGATGCTCGCGGGGTTCTTCATCTTCGCGCTGGTCCTGCTGGTAGCCGGGGTCGGCGTCGGGATCTGGGCGATGGGCCACAGCCACGCCGCGGTCAAGCTGGTGCTGTTGGCTGTGCTGGGCTTCGGTGGCGCGATCGTCGTGGGCGCCAAGCGAGCCCTGTTCTACAAGGCGCCGCCGCCGGACGGGGTCGCCCTCGATCCGCACCGCGCGCCGGAGCTCTGGTTCGAGGTACGCCGTCTCGCCGAAGCAGCCGGCACCCGTGCCCCGGACGAGATCCGGATCGTGCCCGAGGTGAACGCGGCCGTATCCGAAGACTCGCAGCTACTCGGTCTCATCGGTGGCCGGCGTTACCTGTACATCGGCATGCCCTTGCTGGTGTCGCTGAACGTCAGCCAGTTCCGGGCGGTCATCGGGCACGAACTCGGCCACTACTCCAACGCGCACACCCGGCTCGGCGCGGTCGCGTTCCGCGGGCGTCTCGCCATCGGCGGCGCGCTCGACCACCTCTCCGGCAGTCTCATGGGCCTGCCGTTCCGGGCGTACGGGCGGATCTATCTGCTGGTCGACAACGCGGCGTCGCGGGCGCAGGAGCGCGAGGCCGACCTGATCGCGGTCCGGGTCGCCGGTACGCACGCCGCCGCGTCCGCGCTGGCCGAGCTGCCGGTGATCGACGCCGCCTGGTCGTTCTACTTCGACCGTTACGTCGGCCCGGCTTCGCAGGCGGGATTCCTGCCGCGTGACATCTTCCGCGGCTTCCACGACATGTCGCAGGCTCGTCGCGACGAACTGGCCGAGCTGCGCAAGCAGCCGCCGCCGGAGAAGAAGTCGGTGTGGGACACCCACCCGCCGATCGGCGAACGTGTCGCCCGCGTACGCCAGCTTCCGCCGGTGTCGCTCGTCGAGGACACCCGGCTGGCCGGGGCGCTGATCCCGGCCCTGGACCAGCTCGGCGAACAGCTGCAGCAGTCCGTGGTCAACGTCGGCGACCGGAAGGTGACCGGCGACTGGTCGGAGATCGCGCAGGCCTCGAACAACGCGCGGCTGCAGGACACCTGTGACGACCTGTTCCGGCAGGCGGCCCGGGTGCTCAACGTCCGGAACGTGAGCCTGACCGATCTCCTGTACGCGATCGAGGTCGGCCGCGGGCAGCAGTTGGCCGAGGGATTCTTCCCGAGCGCGCCCCCGCATGAGGCGTACGCCCAGCTCCATCAGGTGTTGCAGCCGCTGCTGACCCTCGCCGCCCTGCGCAGCGGGCAGGTTCACTGGGTGCATTCGTGGTCGCAGCGGGCGGAGCTGATGGGGCCGAACGGTCAGCCGGTGGACTTCGAGGCGCTCGCGAAACTGGCCGCCGACTCGCGGACCGTCGGGCAGGCGCGGACGCACCTGGCGCAGCTGGGCATCGCCGTCGACCAGGCCCGGGTCGTCGAGGCGGTGGCGACCGCCAAGAACGCCGACGTCATCGGCGGCATCGGCAACACCAAGGTCGGCAAGACCGACTGCGACATGCTGATCCTCGACAACGGCCTGATCCTCATCGCCGGTGGCGGCGACAGCAACGAGGGCAATCAGCGCATGGCGACGGCGCTCCGGTCCGCTCCGGTGGCCGAACTGGCCAAGCGCTACACCTTCGTCCCGTACGAGGAGATCTCGTCGGTGACGATCGCCAAGAAGGTGCCGCTGAAGGCGACCCTCCTCATGCGCAACGGGGAGCGACTGGAGTTGAAGGAGGGCTGGACCAGCGACCTGCTGCACAAGCAGAGCCGCGACGTCCTGCTGGAGATCCTGGAAGGGATCGGGCCGAGATGACCGTCGAGTCGGTGACGATCGAGCAGATCCCGGACGGCCGGGTGCCGGAAGATCTCGAGGAGTTCGAGACCCGCGCCATCGGCGACTTCCGCCTGGTGGCACTGCTCGTCGGGGCGGTGCTGGCCGGCGCCATCGCGGCGAGCAGCCCGCACGACGACGACTCGGTGCAGAAGTGGGTGCTCTACGTTCTCGTCGGCGCGCTGATGGGCGCGGCGGCCGGGGAGGGCTTCGGCTTCGGGATCTCCCGCTGGCGGGAGGTCAGCCGCATCCGCCCGATCTCCCTCTGGCGGGTGCTGCCGATGCTGATCCTGGTGGTGGCCATCGCGATCGGGCTCATGTGGCTCACCCCGGTGGTCTCCTCGGCGATCACTCCGCGCGGCTGGGCGTTGTCGATCATCGCCATCATCGGCGCGCTGCCGCTCGCGGCGACGCTGACCGCGGTGCAGTTGCTGACCCGGCGCAAGCTTCCCGGTTCGGTCGGCCAGCAACTGGAGACGCTGCTCTGGCTGCGGCGTACGGTCTCGCGGATGCTCAGCGAACTCGGGGTGCTGGTGCTGCTGGTGATGGCGGTCAACCGGGCGGCGCTGGAGTTCGGCGAGAAGCAGGATCCGATCGTGGTCATCTTCGCCGGGGCGATCGGCTCGTTCATCGTCGGCATCATGTACGTGCCGGCCGCGACGACGTTGCGCCGCCGGGCCAACACGTACGTGCAGCGCAACTTCAAGCTGGACGCGGTGCCCCAGGGTGAGCTGATCGGCGCGGCCGAGGACCTCGGCAAGCTGGAGAAGCTGCTCGGCCTCGATCAGACGACGTTCGGCGATCTGCGCTCGGGGCTCGTCATCCTCACGCCGTTCGTGGTGAGCGCCCTCTCCGCCCTCCTCCCCAAGTTCTGACGTCTCGGCGCTGGATCACGGATCTCGGTCGAATCTTGGTGCAAGATCCGACCCGGAACCCTGATCCAGCGCTGAACGGGACGGCACCGGCTAGAGGCGGAACTGGGCGAAGCGGCGCTGGATCGCGCCGTTGATCTGGGTGAAGGAGCCGCCCGCGGCGGCCTTGCCGAGACGCGGACTTGCGGCCATGGCCTCCACGCCCATGACGCCGTTCGCGTCGGCGAGCCACGGCTGCAGCCGGCCGGACGGGTCCAGCGCGGCGAGCTTGATCCGAGTCGTCGACCCCTCTTGGCAGGCTCCCTTGTCACCGACCGCGGCGGACTTGCAGATGCGGTCGAAGTGGCCGCCCATGAGGATCGTGTCGTTCACGCGGACCACGGATTGCACGTCGCCGTCGGCGGTCACGGTCCACTGCGTCGCACCGGTCGTCGCGTCGAGCGCCATCGCCCGGCCGCCCCGGCCCGCGACGGCCGCGTAAAGGCTGCTTCCCGTCAACGACAGGCTGCTCACGGCGTACTCTATGGTGCTTCGGAACGAGGGCCGGACGGCGCCGGTGCGCGGATCGACCACCGCGACGCGTGCGGTGTTCTTGAGCCCGTTGACCTGCGTGAACGCGCCGCCGAGCAGGACCCGGTCGCCGGTGACGACGATGGCGTTGACCGAGTCCTGCGCGGCTGGCTTCCACTGTGGATCGAGTGCGCCGGTGGCCAGGTCGAAAGCGGCGAGGCGGCTGCGGGGCTGCCCGTCGATCTGGGTGACCGTGCCGCCGACGTAGATCCGGCTCCCGCTGATCGCGATGGCGTGCGGGTGGCCGTAGACGGAGTGGCGGAACGGGGCGAGCGTGCCGGTGACCGGGTCGATCTGCGCAAGATTGTCGCGGGTCAGGCCGTTGACGGAGCCGAAATCGCCACCCACGTAGACGCCGCGGTCGGTCGCGGCGATGGCCCGCACTCGGCCGTCCGCGACCGGACTCCAGTCGAGCAGTCGCCCGGTCCGCGCGTCGAGCGCGGCGAGCCGGGTCCGCGGGACCAGCTTGCCCGCGGTGTCGATCGCGTGCGTGAAATCGCCGCCCACATAAAGCCGATCGCCCAGGTAGGCCATGCTCTGGATGGCGCCGTCGAAGGTCACCGTCGGTTCGGGAGAGGCCCGCACATCTGCTTGCGCGACGCCGGGGAACAGCGCCCCAGCGATGATGAGGCCAGCGGTCAGAGTGCGAACAACTCGTGACATATGGGATACAACGAGGCAGCGAACAGCGAGCCACTAGGCTGTGGCACGCTTCCGTCGTGAATATCGCGGTGATCGGTCTCGGTCTCATCGGCGGATCCCTGCTGCGCGCCCTCGCCGTGGCCGGCCACCGGGTGCTCGGTTACGACGCCGATCCAGCGATACGCGCAACGGCGCGGACGGCGGCCGCGAAGGCGTCGGCGGACCACCGGTGGCAGATCGCGGCCTCGGTCGGGGAGGCAGGCAAGCCCTCCGAACTGGTCGTGCTGGCGGTTCCGCTGACGTCGGTGGCCGGCGTGCTGGACGAACTGGTCGACGCCGGCTTCACGGGGTTGATCACCGATGTCACCAGCGTCAAGGAACCCGTACGCGAGCTCGTCGAGGAACGGATGCGCCGAGCGGCCACCCCGTTGGCCGGATTCGTCGGCGGGCACCCGATGGTCGGCCGGGATCAGTCCGGCTTCGAGGCCGCCGACCCGTACCTGTTCACGCAGTGTGCCTGGGTTCTGTGCCTCGAAGAGGAGACCTCGCTGCCGGACTGGCTGCATCTCGCGGCGCTCGTGACCTCGCTGGACGCCCGGGTGGTCCCGACGACGGCCGCCGACCACGACCGTTCGGTGGCCCGCGTCAGCCATCTCCCGCATCTGCTGGCCGCCGCCCTCGCCGCGAGCATCGCCGCCGACCCGCTCAGCGCCACCCTGGCCGCCGGCTCCTTCCGGGACGGTACGCGAGTAGCCGCGACCCGGCCCGAACTGACAGCCGAGCTGGCCGGCGGCAACGCCCAACCGGTCGCCGAGGCGCTCGACGCGTTGATGGCCGACCTGGAGAAGGCCGGTACGCTGCTGCACCGCGCCGACCCCATCCGGGCCCTGCGGCCCTGGCTGCGGCCGGGATTCGAAGCCCGGTCGCAGTGGCCGGCGTTGGCCGGCGACTCGGCCGACCTGCCCGCCCGGGCCGACGTGCTGCGGCGGCTCGGCGGAGTCGGCGGCTGGATCATCGACGTGGCGGGGGATCGGCGTACCGTGACGGCCGTCCGCCCCGCCCACCCCTAGCGCTCGCTGCCTTCGCGGGCGCTGCCTTCGCGGGCGCTGGTTTAGCGGCAGATCACGGATATGCCGGTGATCATGGGCGCGTTTGGCCTGCTTATCCCTGATCTGGTGGCAACGCCGGCCGACACCGTGTGCGGTCGAACCCGTTAAGCCGGACATGAGACCGACTTTGCGCGAGCCCTATCCGGTACGCGTACCGGCAGTGCTCGCGGGGCTGGCCGGAGCGGGCGCGTGGCTGGCCGGCTTCGGTACGCTCGCCGCCGACCTGGCCGGGTACGCCTGGTGGACGCTCGGCGCCGGGGCGGCCGCGTGGCTCGCCGCGCTGGCGTTGCTCCGCCATGGCGACCGGGGCGTGGCGGCTGGAATCGCCGTCGCATTGGCTATCGGATGGTCGAGTACGGCGGTCGCTCTGGGGGTCACGTGGGTGCAGACCGGGACATGGCCGTTGTGGTGACGTTCGGTAGCCGTACAGTGGCAATAGTGGGCTTGACGTGCGAGGTCGGTGCGGGCAGTCTCAGCTTCGTGTGGACGCTGCAACGGCTTGACCCGGAACGGCGGCGCCGGCGGATCCAGCTCCTGTCGGAGCTCGCCGACGCCAAGTCGGTGCGCGTACGCCTCGCCCCTCGGCGTGCTCGTGGCGACCAGCTGCGGGATCTCATCGCTTTGCGGCGCAGACTCGCCGGATGACTCGTGGCCTCCGCTAAACGCCGAGGTCACCGGATACTGTCACACAAGGCCCCGATGTCGCGGGGACTGAAGTTGACCTTCAAGGAAGACGATCGTGTCGCACTTTGCCGCCGCGGTGGTCCGGGGCCGCTCCGGGTGGACCGCCACTGAACTCGACCTGAGCGACGCCGCCGATGTCGAGGATGTCGCCGACCGCTTGCGCGACGTCGAC
Source organism: Hamadaea flava (assembly GCF_024172085.1). Taxonomy (NCBI): domain Bacteria; kingdom Bacillati; phylum Actinomycetota; class Actinomycetes; order Micromonosporales; family Micromonosporaceae; genus Hamadaea; species Hamadaea flava. The sequence goes on from NZ_JAMZDZ010000001.1 coordinate 4,972,786, forward strand.
CTGTCCGCGTCCGTGTCGCTGCTCTTCGTGGAGTCCGACGACTCCTACCTGGCCGTCATGCGTCTCGACGACGGCGAGGATCTACGCGTCTTCGGCTCCGACTCGGCCTTCGTCGACGAGTCCCGGCTGGGCAAGCTGCTGCTCGGCGACCTGACGCTCGGCGGCACGATCGAGCCGGCCCTGGAGCCGACCGACGCCGACGACTTCGCCGAGGACACCGAGACCGAGGAAGAGGAGCGCCCGGCCGCCGACCCGACGGTGAATCCGATCGGCGACGCCGACCTGCTCGCCGATCTCGGCGTCTCCGCGCACCATCTGCTGGAGCTGTGCGCGACCGACGGGCTCATGCCGGCCGACGTCACGGCCGAGATCACCCAGATCATCGGCTGCGCCGACGAGGTCGAAGAGCTGCGCGAGGCGTGACCGCGCTCGCCGAGCGGCACGCCCGGTGGATGCGCCGCGCGCTGGAAGTGGCGCGTACCGCGGTCGCCCGGGGTGACGTGCCGGTCGGCGCGATCCTGCTCGACCGGGACGGCGTCGAGATCGCGGTCGGCCACAACGAGCGGGAGTTCGACCTGGACCCGACCGCGCACGCCGAGATCGTCGCGATCCGGCGGGCCGCCGCTCGGCTCGGCACCTCTCACCTCGACGGCTGCACGCTCGTGGTCACCCTCGAACCGTGCACGATGTGCGCGGGCGCGATCACCCTCGCGCGGCTCGGCACCGTCGTCTTCGGTGCCTGGGAACCCAAGACCGGCGCGGTCGGCTCACTCTGGGACGTCTTGCGCGATCGGCGGCTCAACCATCGACCCGAGGTGTACGCCGGAGTGCTGGCCGACGAGTGTGGCGCCCTCCTCCGCGACTTCTTCCGCACCCCACCCCCCAATCTGGCGTGATCATCGCGCCGGCCATGTCGGTTGGCGCGGCGAAATGCCCGATCTGACAGCGTGGCTGGCGCGATGATCACGTGACATGCGGCACGGAAGGTTTACGACCGGTCGGTCTTGTACTTAGGCTCAGGTGGTGAGTGCGAAGACGGACGGCCGAGTCGTCCGCGGCGACCGGACGCGTACCGCCGTCCTGGACGCCGCGGTCGCGATGGCCACCGAATCCGGCCTGGACGGCCTGTCCCTGGGCCAGCTCGCCGAACGGCTCGGAGTCAGCAAGTCGGGCCTGTTCGCGCACTGGCGCTCGAAGGAAGAGCTGCAGCTCGCCGCGATCGAGCACGCCCGCAAGATGTGGGCCGACCTCGTCGTCGCGCCGGCTCTCCACCAGCCCCGCGGCGTACGCCGGATCTTCGCGCTTCACGAGGCGAGGCTGCGGTTCTACGCGGACGGAGTCCTTCCGGGCGGCTGCTTCTTCGCCGTCGCCGAGTTCGAGCACACCGGGCGTACGGGAGTGGTGTCCGACCGGCTGGGTGAGGTGCTCGGCGAATGGCTCACCCTGCTGCGGCGGCTCGTCCGGGAGGCGGTCGAACTCGGGGAACTCCCCGCCGACGTCGACCTGGAGCAGCTCGCCTTCGAGATCGACGCGGCCGGCGTCGCCGCGATGCTGCATACCCGGCTGCTCTCCGCGAGCACCGCTCACGCGCGTACGGCGGTCCTCACTCGGCTGCGCACGCTGACCACTGATCCGACCCTGCTTCCGGAGGAATGATGACCGAGACCCTGCAGCACGCCGGCGTGATCCGCGAAGTCGTCGTGCACTTCGACGACCTCGACGCCTCCGCTGTCGTGCACAACTCCCGGTACGCCCTCCTGCTGGAGCGCGCCGTGTCGACCTGGTTCAGCGAGCACGGCTACTCGTTCGCCAACGGGCGTCCGACCACCGAGGACATGGTCGTCGGCGTACGCGAGTTCACGATCACCTACAACGTGCCCATCCGCGGCACCGGCCCGGTCGACGTCCACTTCTGGATCGACAAGCTCGGCCGCACCAGCGCCGTCTACGGCTTCCGATTCCTCTCCGCGGACCACACCACCGTGTACGCCGAAGGCCGCCGCGTCATGGTCAAGATGGACTTCGCGGCCGGCGTACCGGTGCCGTGGACCGAGGACGGCCTGGCGCTGGTGGAGCCGTTGGTCAGGCGATAGCCGTGTCGAGGGCGACCTCGACCATCTGGGAGAACGTCTGCTCGCGTTCCTGGGACGTGGTCGCCTCACCGCGCTTGATGTGGTCGCTGACGGTGAGGAGCGTCAGCGCGCGTGCCCGGAAGCGGGCGGCGATCGTGTAGAGCGCGGCCGACTCCATCTCCACCGCGAGCACGCCGTAGTCCGCGAGCTTGTCGTAGAGGTCCGGCCGGTCGGTGTAGAACGCGTCCGCCGCGAGGACCGGGCCGACGTGCATCTCGATGCCGCGCGATTCGGCCACCTCGACCGCCTTGCGGAGCAGCCCGAAGTCGGCCACCGGCGCGTAATCGATCAGGCCGTCGAACCGCACCCGGTTCATGTTCGAGTCGGTCGCCGACCCGTTGGCCGCGATCACGTCGCGCAGGTTGAGCGACTCCGAGAGCGCACCACAGGAGCCGACCCGGATCAGCGTCTTCACGCCGTACTCGTTGATCAGCTCGTGCGCGTAGATCGACGCCGACGGCATGCCCATGCCGGAGCCCTGGATCGAGACGTCGACGCCCCGATACTTCCCGGTGAACCCGAACATGTTGCGGACCGTCGAGTAGCACTTCGCATCCTCGAGGAAGGTCTCCGCGATCCACTTCGCGCGCAGCGGGTCACCCGGCATGAGAACCCGCTCGGCGATCTCGCCAGGCTTTGCTCCGATGTGCGTGCTCATGGTCCCGATCTTCGCACGTTGACCGGTTCGCCGGGCGTCGGTTACCCAGGTGACCGGGGCGCTGGGGGTCGTGTAAGGTAGCGCGCGGTGGTGTGTCCGAGTGGCCTAAGGAGCACGCCTCGAAAGCGTGTGAGGGTGCAAGCCCTCCGCGGGTTCAAATCCCGCCGCCACCGCTTCTGGTCACGGCTCGCGTCCTGGTGATGCGGGCCGTGACCCTTTTCATGTCCAGCATATGCGCAGGTCCGGACATAAAAAGGGCCCCCCGCGTACCCGCTAGAGCTCGCTTATCCTTGCTGCCTTCCGGCCCTGGGGAGGTTCACGAGGTAACGCCACGCGAGGGGCGTGACCACTGTACCCGGTAACCCGGGTGGGACGAACGCCGGGCCTTATGTATCCTTCTCCACGGAGGATTCGCCTAGAGGCCTAGGGCGCACGCTTGGAAAGCGTGTTGGGATAAAACCCTCACGAGTTCGAATCTCGTATCCTCCGCTCGGTTGAGCAGTACAAAACGCGGGACCAGCCCTATCCAAGCTGGTCCCGCGTTCTGCGTCTGGCCGACTCTCCCCGTTGATCATGGAGTTGACCGTGGCCTCGACGGTGTGGCGTGACCGGAAACACCATGATCAAGGTGAACGCGCGGAAGACGGGCGTGACGCCTCTCGGCGATGTCGGCCGGTCGTGAGAGGCTATGAGTCGGCAATCGGGAGGTGGTCGTCCGTGGCGTTGGCGCTCTATCGCAAGTACCGTCCGCGCACCTTCGCCGAGGTGATCGGGCAGGAGCACGTGACGGAGCCGCTGATTCAGGCGCTCAGCGCCGGGCGGCTGAACCACGCATACCTCTTCTCCGGGCCGCGCGGCTGTGGCAAGACCTCCAGCGCCCGCATCCTGGCCCGGTCGCTGAACTGTGAGAAGGGTCCGACGCCCGACCCGTGCGGTGAGTGCGAGTCCTGTCGGGCCCTGGCGCCCGACGGCCCTGGCTCGATCGACGTCATCGAGATCGACGCCGCGTCGCACGGTGGTGTCGACGACGCCCGTGAGCTGCGGGAGCGAGCCTTCTTCGCGCCGGCCGTCAGCCGCTTCAAGATCTACATCATCGACGAGGCGCACATGGTCTCGTCGGCGGGCTTCAACGCGCTGCTCAAGCTCGTCGAGGAGCCCCCGGATTACGTGAAGTTCGTGTTCGCCACCACCGAGCCGGAGAAGGTGCTCGGCACGATCAAGTCGCGGACGCACCACTATCCCTTCCGGCTGATCCCGCCCGGCGTTCTGCGGCCTTACCTCGAGAAGCTGTGCGAGCTCGAGGGCGTCACCGTCGACCCGATGGTGCTGCCGCTCGTGGTTCGCGCCGGCGGCGGCTCGGCCCGGGATTCGCTGTCCGTGCTCGACCAGCTCATCGCGGGCGCGGGACCCGAAGGCGTCGCGTACGCCCGCGCGGTCGCGTTGCTCGGCGTCACCGACGCCACGCTGATCGACGACGTCTGTGACGCGCTCGCCGCAGGAGATGCGGCCGCTGCCTTCGGTGCGATCGACCGGGTCGCCGAGGCCGGGCATGATCCCCGCCGCTTCACCGCCGATCTGCTGGAGCGGTTGCGCGACCTGATCTTGCTGCGGCAGATCCCGGACGCGGCGGCCAAGGGCCTGATCGACGCCCCGGCCGATCAAGTGGAGCGGATGCAGGCTCAGGCGCAGCGGCTCGGTCCGGCGACGTTGTCCCGGTGGGCCGAGATCGCCCACAACGGGCTGATCGAGATGCGGGGCACGACCTCGACGCGGCTGCTGCTGGAGCTGATCACCGCGCGGATGCTCCTGCCGACCGTGGACGCCTCCGAGGTCGGGCTGCTGTCCCGGATCGAACGCCTGGAGCAGGGCGTACCGAGCATCGGTTCGGCGGGCTCGGCTCCAGCGTCCGCAGGCTCCGCTCAGGGTTCGGCGCTGCCGGGCGACGGCGACGGACGAGCGGCCGCCCGTGCCGCAGCGGCGTCGGCTGCCCGATCGGCGTCCTCCACCACGCCGTCTTCTGCTCCCGCGTCGGCCCCACCGGCGGCGTCGGCCGCGTCCGTTGCGCCGACTCCGGTATCGGCTGCGCCCGCCCCGGTCGCCGACCACCCGACCTCGGCACCGCCCGCGAACGGGCCGGTCGCCGACCGTTCGGCTGCGGCGAACCGACCGGTGTCCGCCCCGGTGAATCCGGACCCCGCATCGGTCGACCGCCCGGTATCAGCCCCGGCGAGCCCGGCGTCCGCTGTTCCGGCCGGCGGCGAGATCGACGCTCCTACCCTGCGCCGGGCCTGGGACGAGATCGTGCAGCTCACCGGGCGCAGCAACAAGCGGATGGCGGCGATGGCGCGAGACGGCGTCGTCCGCGACGTCGACGGCACCACGATCGTGCTGGTCTTCAAGGCTTCATTCCACGCGAACTCGGTCAGCGCCGATCCCGGCGCCCTGCTCGACGCCGTGCACGAGGTCGTCGGCGGGCGCTGGCAGCTGCGCTGCGAAGTCGGTGGCGGCGGCGACCAGCGTGGCGGCGGCGACCAGCGTGGCGGCGGAGGCGGCGGCGCGGTTTCGCGTACGGCGAGCCGGCCGGCGCAGCCGACTCGTCCGACTGCCGGACCACGTGAGCCCCGGAGCGCGCCTCCGGCGGCCGATGCGGAGGACTGGCCAGCCACCGCACCGATCGGCGGTGCCTCGGGTTCGTCCAGTGCCGATGCCGGCGGCGATGGCGATGCCCCGGTGAGTCCGGCCGGGCCGTCGGCCGCCACCCCCGTACGCAGCCAGCCGGTCGCCCAAGCGCAGGCTGCCGCCCAGACGCAGCCTGTCGGCGGCCGGGCCGGGACAGCGACCGCCGTCGCCGACGAGGACTTCGGTCCGCTCGACGAGCCGCCGTACGACCCCGAGTTCGACGGGCCTCTGAACCGTTCAGCCGCCGGCGGGGCCGCGACGGCGACCGCGGTCGCACCGCAGCGTGCGGCGCAGAACGGCGCTCGGGCGGCGGCCCGGTCAGCAGCAGCTGCCGCAGCTGGCGCCGCTGCGGGCAAGACGGCCCCGGCCAACGGACGCGCAGCTCCGCGTACGCCTGCCTCGCCGACGGCCGCGCCCCGGGCGGCGACCGAGGCCGAGGAACCCGGGTTCGATCCGGGTGACGAGCCGACCGACGAGGTCATCGACGCCGCCACCGTGCGGCAGTCCGTCGAGCAGCAGGCGATCGACTCGCTCCGGCAGTCGTTCTCGCACGTCGAGAAGATCGCGGACCTCTGAGCACGCACTCTCTCGGCGACGACCCGCCGCGCTGTCTCAGGGCGGGCGGGAACAGCGGTGAGCGCGAGGTTAGTCGGTCCGCTGCATTATTCTGGCGGCGTAAGCATTCGTGACGAAAGGCTGACAGATGCGTCCCGGTGGCATGCCCAACATGCAGCAGCTCATGAAGCAGGCGCAGCAGATGCAGCGCAAGCTCGAGGCCGCCCAGGCCGAGTTGGCGGAGCTGGAGCTGACCGGTGCCGCGGGCAACGGTCTGGTGACCGTCACCGTGACCGGTGACGGCGCGCCCAAGAGTGTGACGATCGATCCGAAGGTGGTCGACGCCGACGACGTCGAGACCTTGGAGGACCTTGTGCTCGCCGCGTTCACCAGCGCGCTCGACGAGGCGGCGAAGGTGCGCGACGCGAAGATGGGGCCGTTGACCGGCGGCATGGGTCTGCCGTTCTGATGTACGAGGGTGCGATCCAGGATCTGATCGACGAGCTCGGCCGACTGCCGGGCATCGGGCCGAAGAGTGCTCAGCGGTTGGCGTTCCATGTGCTCGCGGCCGACCCTGCCGACGTGCGCCGGTTGGCGCAGACGTTGCTGCGGGTCAAGGACGTCGTGAAGTTCTGCACCATCTGCTTCAACGTCGCCGAGGACGACAAGTGCCGGATCTGCCGGGACGCCCGGCGGAGCGACGAGGTTCTGTGCGTCGTGGAGGAGCCGAAGGACGTCGTGGCGATCGAGCGGACGAACGAGTTCCGCGGGCGCTATCACGTCCTCGGTGGTGCCATCAATCCCCTCGAAGGGGTCGGTCCGGACAATCTGCGCATCCGCGAGCTGATGGCGCGACTGTCCACTGGGGAGGTCAAGGAGATGATCCTGGCCACCGACCCGAACACCGAGGGTGAAGCTACCGCCACGTATCTGGCGTTGCTGGTCAAGCCCATGGGGATCACGGTGTCGCGGCTCGCGAGCGGCCTGCCGGTCGGCGGCGATCTTGAGTACGCCGACGAGATCACCCTGGGCAGGGCGTTCGAAGGACGACGAACCGTCTGACGGGCTCACAACGATCCCTGACAGGGCTCACAACGATCTGATATCGGCCTCTCCTCTGTCCACCGATCAGCTATTAGTGTCCGGCTATCGGTGAAGCACGTCACAGGACAGAGGTGAACCATATGAGCGCCTCAAGGCTCCGAACCGTTACCGCGGTCCTCGCAGCCTCGGTGGCCGTTTCGCTGGCCCTGGCCGGATGCCAGAGCAAGCGGGATGACACATCAACCTCCACGAAGAAGGACAAGCTCGTCTTCGGGGTGGCCGGCGACGCGAAGGTCATGGACCCCGCGTTGGCGAGCGACGGAGAGTCGTTCCGGGTCGCGCGCCAGATGTTCGAGGGTCTGGTCAAGCCGGAAGAGGGTGGCACGAAGATCGTGCCGTCCCTGGCCGAGAGCTGGACGCCGGACGCGGCGGGTACGACGTGGACGTTCAAGCTGAAGACGGGCGTCAAGTTCCACGACGGCACCGACTTCAACGCCGAGGCCGTCTGCACCAACTTCAACCGCTGGTACAACTGGTCCGGCCTGATGCAGAACCAGGACATCTCGTCGTACTGGCAGGACGTCTTCGGTGGCTTCGCCAAGAACGAGTCCGCCGAGCTTCCGCCGAGCCTCTTCAAGAGCTGCACGGCCAAGGACGCGGCGACGGTTGACATCGCCCTCACCCGGGTCACCTCCAAGTTCCCGGCGGCGCTCGCGCTGCCCGCGTTCTCGATGCAGAGCCCGAAGGCGCTCAAGGACTTCGAGGCCGACAAGGTGGGCGGCACCGCCGACAACATCACCTACCCGGCGTACGCGCAGGAGCACCCGGTCGGCACCGGCCCCTACAAGTTCGTCAAGTGGGACCACACCAACAAGGCCGTCGAGCTGGTCGCGAACGACAGCTACTCCGGGGACAAGGCGAAGATCAAGACCCTGATCTTCAAGACCATCTCCGACCTGACCGCCCGCAAGCAGGCGCTGCGCAGCGGTGAGATCCAGGGCTACGACCTGGTCGCCCCGGCGGACATGAAGCCGCTGAAGGACGAGGGCTTCAACGTCCTGCCCCGGCCGGCGTTCAACATCCTCTACCTGGCGATCAACCAGAGCGGCAACCCGGCGCTCAAGGACGTCCGGGTCCGGCAGGCGATCGCGTACGCGGTCAACCGCCAGGCCATCGTGGACTCCAAGTTCCCGACGGGCTCGTCGGTGGCGCTGGAGTTCCAGCCGCCCGGTCTCGACGGTTACAACGACGCCGTGACCAAGTACGACTACAACGTCGACAAGGCCAAGCAGCTCCTGGCCGACGCCAAGGCGACGAACCTGAAGCTGGACTTCTACTACCCGACCGAGGTCACTCGGCCGTACATGCCGGCGCCGAAGGACATCTTCGAGCTGATCACCGCCGACCTCGCCAAGGTGGGCATCACGGTCACGCCGCACGCGCTGAAGTGGAGCCCGGATTACCTCAACGCGGTGCAGACGGGCAAGAAGCACGATCTGCACCTGCTGGGCTGGACCGGTGACTACGCGGACGCGTACAACTTCATCGGCACCATGTTCGACCGCCAGAAGGGCGAGTGGGGCTTCAACAACCCTGAGCTGTTCGCGCAGTTCAAGGAGGCCGACAGCGAGCCGGATCAGGCGAAGCGGGTCGAGAAGTACAAGGCCCTGAACGCCAAGGTCATGGAGTTCCTGCCGGGTGTGCCGATCGCGCACGGTCCGCCGGCGATCGTCTTCGGCAAGGACGTGACCGGGGTCAAGCCCAGTCCGTTGACCGACGAGAAGTTTGCGACGGCGTACTACACGTCCTGATTCCCCACATAACGCCTAGGCGGCACACGGCAATGCCCGTGTGCCGCCTAGCCGTGGCACACCCACAAGGACGCCGCCCATGTTCCGTTACATCGTCCGGCGACTGCTCCAGCTCATACCCACGCTGCTGGGCTTGTCGCTGATCCTCTTCCTCTGGCTGCATCGGCTGCCCGGCGGACCCGAGACCGCGATCCTCGGTGAACGCGGTACGCCCGAGACGCGCCTCAAGCTGCGCCACGACCTCGGCCTTGACCAGCCATTGTGGATCCAATACGCCCGGTTCATGCGCCGCCTGATCACCGGTGACCTCGGGGTGTCGATCAACACGCACCGCCCGGTGACCACCGAGTTCATGGAACGTTTCCCGGGCACCGTCGAGCTGACCGTCTCCGCCCTGATCATCGCCATCGGCCTGGGCATTCCGCTCGGCTACCTGGCCGCCCGCAAGCGCGGCGGTCTCCTGGACTACTCCTCGGTCGCGGGTTCCCTGCTCGGCGTCTGCGTCCCGATCTTCGTGCTGGCGTACCTGATCAAGGAGGTCTTCGCCGTCAAGCTGGGCTGGTTCCCGTCGGCCGGGCGGCAGGACGTCACGATCGACGCGACCCGCGTCACCAACTTCTACGTCCTCGACGGCATCCTCACCGGTGAGTGGGACGCGGCCGCCGACGCGCTGAAGCACCTGATCCTGCCGGCGATGACCCTGGCGACCATTCCGCTCGCCATCATCGTGCGGATGACGCGGGCCAGCGTCCTGGAAGTCCTCGGCGAGGACTACGTCCGGACCGCGCAGGCCAAGGGCCTGACCGAACGCACCGTACGCGGCCGGCACATCATGCGGAACGCGCTGCTCCCCGTCGTGACCACGATCGGCCTGCTCACCGGTGGTCTGCTCTCCGGCGCGGTGTTGACCGAGACGGTGTACGCCTTCACCGGGATCGGCCAGTTCATCGCCGAGTCGATCGACCATCGGGACTATCCGGTGCTCATGGGCTTCATCATGTTCGTGGCGATCATCTACGTCACCGTCAACCTGCTCGTCGACGTCGCGTACGGCGTCATCGACCCGAGAGTGAGGGTGCGATGACCCCCGACAATCTGACTCCCGAGGCAGCCGCTTCGGGCGCGACCGCGCCGGAGCAGCGTCAGGACGAGGCGACCGGGCTCAAGGGGCTGACCCCGAAGGCGAAGAAGCAGCGGCTCGACCGGCTTGCCGAGCTGGCCGCGGTGCACGCCGACGAGAAGGGCCGCAGCCTCTGGGCCGAGGCGTTCCGCCGCGTACGCCGCAATCCCGCCGCCATCATCGGTGCGGGCATCCTGCTGATCTTCGTGCTGGTCGCGATCATCGGCCCGTTCCTCGTCCCGTACAGCCCGACCTCCACCGCCTGGGCCGACCAGGTGAAGGAGGGCCAGAACATCATTCCCGGGCCGAGTTCCGAGCATTGGTTCGGGCTGGACCACAACGGACGGGACGAGTTCAGCCGGGTCATCGTCGGAGCCCGGCAGACGCTGCTGGTCGGCGTCGTCGCCACGTCGCTGGGTCTGCTCGTGGGCTGCCTGCTCGGCGGGCTCGCGGGTTCGGCGTACGCGTTGGGCGGCCGTCGCGGACGGCAGGTCGACAACGCCATCATGCGGGTCGTCGACATGCTCCTGGCGATGCCGAGCCTGCTGCTGGCGGTGAGCGTCGCGGCCTTGCTCGGACCGAGTCTGATCACCGTCATGATCGCCGTCGGGGTGATCTCGGTGCCGGTCTTCGCCCGGCTGCTCCGCGGTTCGATGATCTCTCAGGGCCATTCGGAATACGTCACCGCGGCCACCGCGCTCGGCGTACGCCGGGGCCGGATCGCTGTCGCCCACGTGCTGCCGAACTCGCTCGCGCCGGTACTCGTGCAGGCGACGTTGACGCTGGCCACGGCCATCATCGAGGCGGCCGCGCTGTCCTTCCTGGGCCTCGGCAACCCCGACCCGGCGGTGCCGGAGTGGGGCGTCATGCTGACCGACGCGCTGACCCGTCTCGAGGTGGCGCCCCGGCTCACGATCTATCCCGCCGTCGGGATCATCATCACCGCGTTCGGGTTCACGCTGCTCGGCGAGGCGATGCGTGAGGCGCTCGATCCGAAGCTGAGGAAGTGACATGGCGCTGTTGGAAGTGCAAGACCTCGGCGTCACGTTCCACGCCGATCGCGACGTCCGAGCGGTGGACGGCGTCTCGTTCACCGTCGACGCCGGTCAGGTGGTCGGGCTGGTGGGGGAGTCGGGGTGCGGCAAGTCCGTCACCTCGCTCGCCCTGATCGGCCTGCTCCCGCATCAGAACACCAAGCGCGTGCAGGTGGACGGCAGCGCCAAGTTCGACGGGCTCGACCTGTTGCGGGCTGACCGGCGTACGCTGCGCGACATCCGGGGCCGGGAGATCGCGATGATCTTCCAGGACCCGCTGTCCTCGTTGAACCCGGTCGTGCCGATCGGAGTGCAGGTCGCCGAGGTGCTGGTACGCCACCGGGGCCTCGGCAAGCACGAGGCGGAGCGGCGTTCGGCCGAGTTGCTCGATCGCGTCGGCATCCCGGACCCGCGACGGCGGCTGAAGGAGTACCCGCATCAGCTGTCGGGCGGGATGCGCCAGCGGGCGCTGATCGCGATGGCGGTGGCCTGTCGGCCCCGCCTGCTCATCGCCGACGAGCCGACGACCGCGCTGGACGTGACCATTCAGGCCCAGATCCTGGAGTTGCTGAAGGAGTTGGTCCGGGAGGACGGCACGGCGCTGATCATGATCACGCACGATCTCGGTGTGGTCGCCGGGCTCTGCGACAGCGTCAACGTCCTGTACGCCGGACGGGTGGTGGAGAGCGCCGGCCGCCATGAGCTGTTCGGCCACCCCACGCACCCGTACACGGTGGGGCTGCTGAACTCGATTCCCCGCCTCGACGCCCTGCGCGGCGAGGAGCTGACCCCCATCCGGGGCTCGGTACGCGACGTCCTGGCCTGGTCGGCGGGGTGCGCGTTCGCGCCCCGATGCGACCGGGCGATCGACACCTGCCTGACCGGCCCGCCGCCCCTGGAGGGCGACCGGCATGCCTACCGCTGCGTCAACCCGGAGGTCGCGCCGTGACCGCACTGGTGGAGATCAAGGATCTGCAGGTCCATTTCCCGATCCTGCGTGGTGTCGTGTTCGACCGGGTCGTCGGCCACGTCAAGGCGGTTGACGGGGTGACCCTCAGCGTGCCCCGGGGCAAGACGTACGGGCTGGTCGGCGAGTCGGGCTGTGGCAAGACGACGCTGGGCCGGGCGCTGTTGCGCCTGGTCGAGCCGACCGGCGGCTCGGCGCTGTTCGACGGGACCGACCTGACCAGCCTGAGCCCGTCCGCGTTGCGGGGGATGCGGCGGCGGATGCAGATGATCTTTCAGGATCCGCTGTCCTCGCTGGATCCCCGGCAGAACGTCGAGTCCATCCTGACCGAGGGCCTGGCCGCGCACGGGATCGGCGCCGATCGGGCCGAGCGGCGGGACATCGTCTGCGAGACGCTGGACGCGGTCGGCCTGCCCCGCTGGGCGCTGTCCCGCTACCCGCACGAGTTCTCCGGCGGGCAGCGGCAGCGCATCGGCATCGCCCGCGCCCTGGTCCTCAATCCGGATCTGATCGTCGCCGACGAGCCGGTGTCGGCCCTGGACGTCTCGATCCAGGCCCAGGTGGTCAACCTGCTGGGCAAGCTGCAGGCCGAGCGCGAGCTGACCTATCTCGTGATCGCGCACGACCTCGCGGTGGTGCGGCACATCTCCGACGTCGTCGGCGTGATGTACCTGGGCGCGCTGGTCGAGGAGGCCTCGTCGACCGAGCTGTACCAGCGACCGCTGCACCCCTACACGAAGGCGCTGATGTCGGCGGTTCCGGTGCCGGATCCGCTGGTCGAGGAGCGTCGCGAGCGCATCCTGCTGTCCGGCGACCTGCCCTCCCCGGCCAACCCGCCGTCGGGCTGCCGCTTCCGCACCCGGTGCCCCTGGGCTCAGGAGCGCTGCGCGCAGGAGCGCCCGGAGCTGCGCGTACTCGCCGAGGGGCACACGGTGGCGTGCCACTTCGCCGAGGAGATCGAGAACGGCTGAGTCCTCGGGTCAGGGTGCGACACGGACCGCGTGCCGCACCCCGGCCCGAGCCCGGTCCAAATAGGCGCGGACGATCGTGGCGAGCACGGCCGCCGGGTCGATCCGCAGCTCGTTGGCGGTGAAGGTCAGGACGAGCACGCCGTATTCCGTGAAGGCCTGCTGGCGGCGCAGTCGCCGGGTCCACGCCTCGGGCGAGGGGTCCTGGTCGGGCGCGATGACTTCCAGCGCGATCGCGGTGTCGGCGATCCAGCCGTCCGGCGTCGGCAACGCCTCGCCGTCCGGCCCGAGCAGCGCGGGCTGCCAGCGGATCTCGGGCAACGCCGGATTGCTCGCGCACAGCTCCCGCAACCGGGTCAGCGGCGAACCGCGCAATCCCTGCTCCACCTCGGTGAGCGCCGCGCGCAGCAGCAGGCTCCCGCGCTTCGGCCCGTCACGCAGCTCGTCCTGCAACGCGTCCAGGGTGGTCAGCCGCCGCTGCAACGACTCCACCACCAGCGTGCGGGCCGCGTTTTGGTCCAGTCCCGGGACCATCCGCACGGTGTCGGCCACGGCTCGTGCGGGCGAGACCACCGCCATCCGGCCGATGGTGGTCGCTCTCGGATCCAATCTATGGGTACGCGAGACGGCGGCGAACCGGGCCGGCGACAGGCGTCGGCGATCCGGGATCAGCACGTGCACCAGGTCGTCAGCCGGTGCGGAGTGGACGACGTGCAGCTGAAGCGCGGTCGGCCCGGTGAGCTGCGCGGACTCCCCCGCGTACAGGAGGCTGGCGAAGGCTCGCTGCTCCCGGCTCAGCGGACCGCCATGGGTGGCGTAGACGGCGGGCAGGACGGTCTGCCAGACGCCCCGCTCCAACCGCCAGCGCAGTGCGCCCTTCGTCAGGGAGTCGGGCATGCCGCCGAGGACCTGGTCCCGCCGGACCAGGCCGTATTGCTTCTCCAGCAGCCCGTCCAGGTCGGGGCGCGGCCATCGCCTCGGCATGGCGGCCAGCCTGCCGGAGCGAGGCGTTCCCTGTTAAGTGCCTGTGGATAACGATTCTTCATCAAAGACCCAGGTCAGGACGCTGTCACAACACCACTGGGGCTTTGATCACCTTTCGCAGCGCTTGGGCTGCGTCGACCACACCGCGCTGCGTCGACCACACAACGCTGGGCGGTCGCTGCGCTGGGCGTATCCCTTGTCCCTAGCCTTCGGGCCGGTGGAGCAAGCCGACCGCGAGCTGATGCACCGCCTGGAGGTCGTCCGGGGCGACCAGCGGGACCGCACCACCCGTGATCTTGTACCACTCCGCCGCACCCTTGTACTGCACGGACGTCCGGGCTGTGGCACCGTCGAGCGTGGTACGCAGCGTGAGATCGCCGGTGACCACACCCACCTCGTCGGTCATCACCCCACCGGGGCCGGGCACGATGTCGGTGACGAGTTCGGCGGGCGTGGTCATCCGGGTCTCCTGTCAGGCGCAGGTCTTGAGCATCGCGGAGAGGGCGTCCTTCTCCTTGGCCGTGATCGTGAGCTTGTAGTACGCCTTCACGGTGATCCAGTCCTGGGCGTAGACGCACCAGGCGTCCTGCGACGGCGGCTTCCACGTCGACGGGTCCTGGTCGCCCTTGGACCGGTTGGAGCTGGCCGAGACGGCGAACAGCTGCGGGCGCTCCATGTCGTTGGCGAAGTCGGACCGCTGCTCGTCGGTCCACTTGTCGGCACCCGACCGCCAGGCGTTGGCCAGCGGCACCATGTGGTCGATGTCGACCTTGGTCAGCTCGGTCTGGGTGGTGTCGTCGTACCAGCTCGCCCAGCTGCCGCCGGTGACGTTGCAGCCGCTGAGCTTGACGTTCTTGCCGTCGCGCTGCAGGACCTTGTCCCGGACGTCGCAACCGGTCCCGGCGCTGCGCCAATGGGGGAACCGATCGCGCGAGTACCCGGTCATCGGGTGCGCGTCGGCGATCTTGAGGCTCGCGAGGGCGGTCGAGACCGCCCCAGCGGCGGTGGGCTTGAGCCCACCCGTGGATGAGGATGGGCTCGCGAGCGGATCCTCGGTGCAGCCCGCGGCGAACACGAGGGCGGCGGCGAGCGCGCCGATGAGGCGAAGGGGGGTACGCACGCTGAGAGTCTCCCTTGGACCGAGGGGGTGTGGTAAGGATTCTCCCGCGCGTCGGCGTGTCAAACCTCCCTGGGCGACTTGACTGCCCAAGGAAGATGGTGATCGTGACGGAGCTGCGCCTCGGGACGACGGCGGGCCGGGCGACCCTGGCCGCGGCGGTGCTCGCCAGCGGCATGGCCTTCCTGGACACCACGATCGTCACCGTGGCGCTGCCGGCGATCGGCGAGGATCTCAGCGCCAAGCTGTCCGGTCTCCAATGGACCGTCACCGGCTACACCCTGACGCTGGCCGCGTTCGTGCTGCTCGGCGGGGCGCTCGGCGATCGGCACGGCCGCCGGAAGATCTTCCTGATCGGCGTCGGCTGGTTCACCCTGGCCTCCATCGCCTGCGGCTTCGCCCCGACGATCGAGGCGCTGATCGCCGCCCGCATCCTCCAAGGCGTCGGTGCCGCCCTGCTCACCCCTGGTTCGATGGCCATCCTGCAGGCGTCGTTCGCGCCGGAGGACCGGTCGAAGGCGATCGGCGCGTGGTCGGGACTGTCCGGGGTGTCCACCGCGATCGGCCCGTTCATCGGCGGCTGGCTGATCGACGTGCTGAACTGGCAGGCGGTGTTCTTCCTCAACGTCCCGCTCGCCCTCGCGGTGTGCTGGCTCGCCCGGCGGATGCCGGAAAGCCGCAACCTGATCGCGCGGCACACACGGTTCGACGTCGCGGGCGCCGTGCTGGGCGCGCTCGGCCTCGCCGGATTCACGTACGCCCTGATCGCCACGCCGGAAGAGGGCTTCGGCAGCCCAGAGGTCTGGGCCGGCTTCGCCGTCGGCGTGTTCTGCCTGTTCACCTTCATCGCCGTGGAACGCCGCCGGAGCCGTCCGGGCGTCGGCATCTCCGACCACGAAGGGCGTCCCCGCATCGTCGCCATGATGCCGACGTCGCTGTTCGGCTCGCGTACGTTCAGCCTGCTCAACGCGTACACGGTCGTCGTCTATGGCGCGATGGGCGGACTGCTGTTCTTCCTCGCCATCCAGCTGCAGACGGTGTCGGGCTACTCCGCGCTGGAAGCCGGGATCGCCACCCTCCCGATGACGTTGCTACTGCTGGTGGGCTCCGGACGCAGCGCCGCACTGGCCGCCCGGATCGGTCCCCGGCCGCAACTGGTCCTCGGCCCGATCCTCTGCGCCGGCGGCACGCTCCTGCTCCTCGCCGTCGACGAGAACACCCTCTACTGGCGAGACGTCCTACCCGGCGCGATCGTCTTCGGCCTCGGCCTGACCCTCCAAGTCGCCCCGCTGACCGCCTCGGTCCTCGCCGCCGTCGACGACGCGTACGCGGGCATCGCGAGCGGGATCAACAACGCCGCCGCCCGCGCCGCCTCGTTGCTGGCCGTCGCCGGGCTGCCGATGATCGTCGGGCTCGCCGGAGCGGCGTACGCGAACCCGGAAGCCTTCAACTCCGGCTACCACGAGGCGTTGTGGTGGTGTGCCGGTGGTCTCGCCGCCGGGGCGGCGCTGGCCGCCTTCCTCCGCCCCCGTCGCTCCTAGCGCTCGCCCGCTCGGGCCGCCTTCAGCAGCAGATGAGGGATATGCCTGCGATCTTGGTCCAAGATCGCAGGCATATCCCTGATCTGACGGGTACGCCTGACGGAGAAGGGGTCAGCGGTTGACGGCGCTGGAGACGGCCTTCAGCGAAGCGGTGAGAATGCTGCCGTCGACCCCGACGCCCCAGCGGATCTCGCCGTCGATCTCACACTCGACGTACGCGGCCGCCTGCGCGTCGTCACCTGCGGTGAGCGCGTGCTCGGCGTAGTCCAGGACGCGTACGTTGACGCCCCGGTCGCGCAGTGCGTGGGTGAAGGCGTCGATCGGGCCGTTGCCGATGCCCTCCAGGCGGGAGTCGACCCCGTCCAGCCGGGCCTCGACGTCGATCTCGACCTTGTCATCCACAGTGGAGATCGAGTAGGAGTGCACCGTGATCCGGCGATCGGCGAAGTACTCCTGCTGGAAGATCTCCCACATGCGGCTCGGGCCGACCTCGCCGCCGGCGTCGTCGGTGTGCCGCTGGATGACGCCGGAGAACTCGATCTGCATCCGGCGCGGCAGGTCGAGGTGGTGCTCGCTCTTCATGATGTACGCGACGCCGCCCTTGCCGGACTGCGAGTTGACCCGGATGACCGCCTCGTAGCTGCGGCCCAGGTCCTTCGGGTCGATCGGCAGGTAGGGCACCGCCCAGTAGCCGTCGCCCTGGGCCTCCAGGCCCTTCTTGATGGCGTCCTGGTGGGAGCCGCTGAATGCGGTGTAGACCAGGTCGCCGGCGTACGGGTGCCGCTCGTGCACGGGCAGCTGGTTGCAGTATTCGACGGTCCGCTTGATCTCGTCGATGCCGGTGAAGTCGATCTCCGGGTCGATGCCCTGGCTGAACAGGTTCAGGCCCAGCGTCACCAGGTCGACGTTGCCCGTACGCTCGCCGTTGCCGAACAGGCAGCCCTCGACGCGCTGCGCACCGGCCAGCATCGCCAGCTCGGTGGCGGCGACGCCGGTGCCCCGGTCGTTGTGCGGGTGGACGCTCAGCACGACGCTGTCGCGTCGCGGGAGGTGCCGATGCATCCACTCGATGCTGTCCGCGTACACGTTGGGGGTGATCATCTCCACCGTGGCGGGCAGGTTGATGATCAGCGGCCGGTCCGGGCTCGGGTCGATCGCCTCGATGACCGCCGAGCAGATCTCCAGCGCGTAGTCCTGTTCCGTGCCCGTGTAGGACTCGGGGGAGTACTCGTAGTAGATCTCGGTGTCGGGGGTGTGGATCTCGGCGTACTTCTGGCACATCCGGGCGCCGTCGACGGCGATGGCGGTGATGCCGGCCCGGTCCAGCCCGAAGACGACCTTGCGCTGCACGATCGAGGTCGAGTTGTAGAAGTGCACGATCGCCCGCTTGGCGCCGCGCAGCGCCTCGAAGGTTCGGTCGATCAGGTGCTCGCGGCACTGGACCAGGACCTGGATCGTGACGTCCTCCGGGATCAGCTGCTGCTCGATCAGCTGGCGGACGAAGTCGAAGTCGGTCTGGCTGGCGGCCGGGAAGCCGACCTCGATCTCCTTGTATCCCATCCGGACCAGCAGCTCGAACATGCGGCGCTTGCGTTCGGGGGACATCGGGTCGATCAGGGCCTGGTTGCCGTCGCGCAGGTCGACGGCGCACCAGCGTGGGGCGCGCTCGACGCGGCGGGCGGGCCACTGCCGGTCGGGCAGATCGACGGCGATCTGCTCGTGGAAGGGCTGGTAACGCTCGAAAGGCATGCCGCTCGGGCGTTGGCGCGCGATGGGGTCCGCGGCGTCTTCGCTGGAACTCGGCACGATGGATACGTCCGACATAGGTCGATTCTCCCGGATGGTCAGGTGGCTCAAGGAATGCGTGTGGGCTGATTCACAGGCCGGAAGCGAGAAAATCCGGCGGGATGCGCATCGATCGACCGGCCGGGACGCGGTACGCGCGTCGCATCACCGCGACGAGATGCCGGTCTCAGGCCTCGTCGCGGCAGCGAAGGAGAAGCGCACGCCACATGACCTTGGCAACATTACCGGCAGATCACGGACCTGGTACGCACCTCCCACATCGCGGGAAGAGCGGGTTGCCGCCGGTGAACGGATCATGGTCGAATCCCGGACCATGGGGGAACGACTGCTGAACAGGATCTTGCCGCCGCCCGGACTACCCCGGCGACTGGCCGTGCAATCGGCGATCATCGCTACCGGCTCCGGCACCTTCCTCACCGGAAGCGTCGTCTTCTTCACCCAGATCGTGGGTCTCACCCCGGTGCAGATCGGCCTCGGCTTCTCGATCGTCGGCGGCGTCGGCCTGGTCGGCTCGCTCCCGCTGGGGCATCTCGCGGACCGGATGGGCGGCAAGCGCGCGTGGGTCCTCGGCGCGCTCGGTGAGGCCGCCGCGTTCGCCTGCTACCCGTTCGCGCGCGGGTTCTGGTCGTTCGTCGCCGTCATCGTGGTCGCCTCGGTCGCCGACATGCTCGCCAACGGCGGTCGCACCGTTTACACCGCCGCAGCGCTGCCCAGCGAGAGCCGGGTCCGGATCATGGCGTTCATGCGGGCGTACCTCAACGTCGGCTTCACGATCGGCGCGGGCCTGGGTGCGGCCGCGTTGGCGCTGAACTCGCACGCGGGCCTGATCGCGCTCGTCCTCGCCAACGCGTTCGGCCTGTGCGTGAACGCGTTCGTGGTGTCCCGCATGCCCACGATTCACGCGCCGCGCGAGACGCGTACCCGGACCAGCCCATGGGGCGTGCTGCGCGATCACCCCTACACCGCGCTGTCCGTACTGCTCTCGGTGATCTGGCTGCACGGCATGATCTTCAACGAGATCATGCCGCTGTGGGCCGTCACGATGACCGACGTGCCCAAGCCTGTGCTCGGCGCGCTGTTCGCGCTCAACACCGTGATGGCCGTGCTGCTTCAGGTTCCGGCCACGCGCGGCGCCGACTCGCTTTCCGGATCGGTACGCCTCATGCGGTGGGCCGGACTGGCGAGTGCGATCGCCTGTCCCGTCATCGCGTTGAGCGGGATGACGCATGGGTGGCTGACGGTGGCGGTCCTCGCCGCCGGTGTCGCGCTGACGACCGCCACGGAATTGTGGGCGTCGGCGGCCCAATGGTTCTTCCAGACCGAGATCCCGCCCGCCGACCAGCGCGGCGCGTACGTCGGGGGCAGTCGCTCGATCGCGGGCGTCGCCAAGATGGTCGGCCCGGCCTCGCTGACCTTCCTCGCCATCCAGACCGGCGGCTGGGGCTGGTGGCTCATCGCGCTGCTCTTCCTCGGTTGCACTGTCGCGATCGGACCGATCATCGGCTGGGTGGAGCGCACTCCGCGCAACGGAGCGGCCGTCCCCGCCCCGGAGCCGGTAACCGTCGCGTGATCACCAGGACCACCGGCGACGGTTGACTGCGCTAGCCTGGCGGTCCTCACGAAACCCCGTCACAACAAACCAACGGGAGGCCATTGTGCGGCAAAGAGCTGCGACATGGCGGTTTGTCGGCGTGTTCATGACCATGATCGCCGCCGCCGCCGCCGCTGTCGCCGTCGCCTTACCAGCCGAGGCGGCTGGTCCGGAGATCCACCAGGTCACGCTGACGGACGGACTTCTGCAGCCACGCTCGAGCGCGGCCGATCCAGAGAACTCCGTCCGCCTCACTCCGCAGATGGTCGCCTCGGCCGAGGGCGTCCTAACTGGACTGGTGTACAAGTATGACGTCAGCGGCCTCGCCGGAGTGGCCGGATACCGCAAGCCCTTCGACGCCTGCACCGAAGCGGCATCGATTCTGACCTGCCCGGCATCGACGGCGGTCGGGTTCCATCCCCCGGCTCCCACTTTGGCGCCTGCGCTGACCGTCTTCGCCTTGCCAGGAGTGGCGGCCGGCCTCTCTGGAACGGTCAAGTTCGAGGTCGTCGCCCCCTCAGGCACGGTGACCGCCTCGGCGCGAGTGACGGTTGCCGAGCTGGTCGACCTTACCGGTGACGGCGGCAGCACGGCGACCGTCGCACCCGGCGGTCGGTTCGACGCCGAATTCCAGGTGAAGAACACCGGCTCGCGGGCCGTTCACGGCGTGGTGGCGGGATCTGCGTCTCTTGACCAGGGCTTCCCTTACATGAACGCGATGGTCCAGCCGGCGGCGCGCTTCGAGAACTGCTTCTACTCCGGGGATCTCCTCGTGAGCTGCCGATTCGACGCTGAGCTTCTGCCCGGTCACACCTACCGATTCACGCATCCGTTGCAGGTCCGGGCTGACGCCGTGGCACCCACACGGTCTGTCGTCACACTGGACTGGTCCACGTCTGCGGAGCGTCCGGATTCGACCGGAACGGCCGGTACCAACGGCAAGCTGGCGCTGATCGATGTCACGACCGGCCTGCCGGCCGCTCCCGCCAAGGACGGCGTGGCGCAGAAGGACGTCCTGCGGTTTGCGGATGGCACGGGCGGTTTGTTAACGCGCCTCAACCACTCGGCCGCAGTTGTGACCATCCGGGGCGACCAGCGTGGAGACGCGTACGCCGTCGGCGACTCGGCGCAGGTTGCCGTGGGCGGGTCCGTCGCGGTTCAGCTGGGCCTCGGGAACAACGGGCCCGCCGCGCTCAACCTGGAACAATTCCAGCCACTGCGAGTGGTCGTCACCGCCCCGGCGGGCAGCGTCATCGTCGGGGCACCGGCCGCGTGCCAGGTCACGTCGGACAAGTCGACCGCGACCTGTCCGATCCGCGACGTCGTCGCCGCTGGGGAAAGCCGCACGCTTGACCTGACTCTGCGAGTCGATCACCTCGTCGCGGGTGCCACCGGCAGCGTCAAGGTGATCGGCACGACCGGATCGACAGCTCCCCCAGCGGCGGAGGACCTCGATCCCACCAACAACACCGCCACGATCGTGCTCACCGCGCCGACGACGTCCCCGTCCTCGTCCCCGAGCATCACCGAGCCCGGCGGGCTGCCGGTCACCGGCCTTCCGGTCGCGGTGGTGGCGGCAGCGGGTCTGCTGCTGGCCGGTACGGGCTTCGTGCTCTACCGGGTGGCCCGTCGCCGACGGTTGACGGAGATCTGACCGGCACGCATGACGAAGGCCGGCGAGGACACTGCCTCGCCGGCCTTCGGCGTACCGGGGTCAGCGGGTGGCGGGGACGAACTCCGCCGCGATCAGCTCCGCGATCTGGGCGGTGTTGAGCGCCGCGCCCTTGCGAAGGTTGTCGCCGGTGACGAAGAAGTCGAGGGCTCGCGGGTCGTCGAGCGAGCGGCGCAGGCGGCCGATCCAGGACGGGTCGGTGCCCACGGCGTCGATCGGCATCGGGAACTCGCCGTTGGCCGGGTCGTCGACGAGGATGACGCCGGGCGCGCCGCGCAGCACCTCACGGGCTCCCTCAGCGTCCACTTCGGAGCCGAAGACGGCGTGCACCGAGATCGAGTGGCCGCGGCTGACCGGCACCCGTACGCAGGTCGCGCTGACCTTGAGGTCGGGTAGCCCGAGGATCTTCCGGGACTCGTTGCGCATCTTCAGTTCCTCGGACGACCAGCCGCCGTCCTTGAGCGAACCCGCCCACGGGATGACGTTGAGCGCGACCGGAGCTGGGAAGGGGCCGAGGTCGTCGCCCACGGCGTTGCGGACGTTGCCGGTACGCGAGCCGAGCGCCCGATCTCCGGCGACTCGGGTGAGCTGGTCGTGCAGGGCGTCGACGCCGGCCTGACCGGCTCCTGAGACCGCCTGGTACGAGGCCAGCACCAGCTCCTTGAGGCCGTACTCGCGGTGCAGCGGGGCGACCGCGACGATCATGGCCAGCGTGGTGCAGTTGGCGTTGGCGATGATGCCCCGGTTCCGGTTGCGGGTCTGCTCCGGATTGATCTCGGGCACCACCAGCGGGACGTCGGGGTCCATCCGGAACGCGCCCGAGTTGTCCACGACGATCGCGCCCGCCTCGGCGGCGACCGGGGCCCAGGCGGCCGAGATCTCGTCGGGCACGTCGAACATCGCGACGTCGATGCCCTCGAACGCGTCCGTGCTGAGCGCGACGACCTCGACCTGTTCGCC
Source organism: Hamadaea flava (assembly GCF_024172085.1). Lineage (NCBI taxonomy): Bacteria > Bacillati > Actinomycetota > Actinomycetes > Micromonosporales > Micromonosporaceae > Hamadaea > Hamadaea flava. Next base: position 4,995,425 of record NZ_JAMZDZ010000001.1, read on the forward strand.
CCGCACCGACAGCCGCTTGCCGGCCGAGCGCGGGGAGGCGATCAGGCGGATCTCGCCCCAGACGTTCTTGCGGCTGGTCAGGATTTCCAGCATCACGGTGCCGACAGCGCCGGTGGCGCCGACGACAGCGAGGTTCGGCAGCTTGCTCACGCGACTACCGCCCGGTGCCGGCGTAGACGATCGCCTCGGTGTCGCCGCCGAGCTCGAACGCGTCGTGCACCGCGAGGACAGCCTTGTTGAGGTCGCTGTCCCGGCAGACCACCGAGACCCGGATCTCGGAGGTCGAGATCATCTCGATGTTGACGCCCGCCTCGCCGAGGGCGGCGAAGAACCGCGCCGCGACACCGGGGTGCGAGCGCATCCCCGCGCCGACCAGCGACACCTTTCCGACATGGTCGTCGAAGAGCAGGCCCTTGAAGCCGATCGAGGACTGCACCTTCGACAGCGCCGCCATCGCGGCCGGGCCGTCGTCCTTGGGCAGCGTGAAGGAGATGTCCGTACGCCCGGTGCCCTCGGTGGAGACGTTCTGCACGATCATGTCGAGGTTGGTCTCGGCGTTGGCGACCGTCTCGAAGATGCGCGCGGCCTCGCCAGGGGTGTCCGGTACGCCGACGATGGTGATCTTGGCTTCCGAGCGGTCGTGCGCCACACCGGTGATCAGTGCCTGTTCCACGGGGAGGTCCTCCATTGATCCGGTGACCATGGTGCCGGTCTTGTCCGAGTACGACGAGCGCACGTGAATCGGCAGGTTCGCCCGCCGGGCGTACTCGACCGAACGCAGGTGCAGCACCTTCGCGCCGCACGCGCACAGTTCGAGCATCTCCTCGTAGGTGACCTGGGCGATGTGCCGGGCGTTCGGGACGATCCGGGGATCGGCCGTGAACACACCGTCCACATCGGTGTAGATCTCGCACACGTCGGCGTCCAGCGCCGCGGCCAACGCTACGGCCGTCGTGTCGGAGCCGCCCCGGCCCAGGGTGGTGATGTCCTTGGTGTCCTGGGAGATCCCTTGGAAGCCCGCGACGATTGCGATCGCGCCCTCGTCGAGGGCACCGCGCAGCCGGCCCGGCGTCACGTCGATGATCCGCGCCTTGCCGTGCACCGACGTGGTGATCACGCCGGCCTGCGACCCCGTGTAAGACCGGGCCTCGTAGCCCAGGTTGTGGATCGCCATCGCGAGCAGCGCCATCGAGATGCGCTCGCCGGCGGTCAGCAGCATGTCGAACTCGCGACCGGGCGGCAGAGGGCTGACCTGATGTGCGAGATCGATCAGCTCGTCGGTCGTGTCACCCATCGCGGAGACGACCACGACGACCTCGTCACCGGACTTGCGGGCGTTGACGATCCGCTCCGCGACCCGCTTGATCCGCTCGGCGTTCGCAACCGAGGAACCGCCGTACTTCTGCACCACCAGGGCCACGGTGCGGCTCTCCTCTCCTCGCCGGCCTGTGCCGTCAGGCTGCGCGGCCGGCTGTGTCGTCAGAAAGACGTGCACGCCCGCTGACTGCGGCGCACGGGACTTCGCGCGGGGGTGTCCGGGCGAAGGCACCTGTGAGGATACCGGTCCGCCCCCCTGATCAGCACAGTCCGTTCCCACGATCTGACCCGGCGTACAAGATCTGCGCGAGGCCGCCGGGGCGGGCGATCAGGCTGCGTCCCGGACCGCGCCGGGCCGGAAGGATTGCGGCCGAAGATCGGCTGTGTCGTTGCACACCGGCGTGGCGCGCTGGGACGAGAATTCGCCCATGCGTGTCGCCCGACCCCTTATCGCCCTCGTCGCTGTGGCGACCGCGGCCGTCCTCGCCTCCGCCTGCAGCTCGCCGCCACCGACCGAGGTCGATCCCACCACCGGCCCGGCCGCGCCGGACGACCCCCGGTCAGTCCTCGCGGCTCGCGCGGCCGCCGCGAAGGACCTGCACCAGACGGCGCTCTACTCGCTCAAGACGACCGGCCGCCCCGACCGGTCCGTGACCGTCACTCTCGCGCAGGACGGCGGGTGGAAGGTCGACGTCCCGGCCACGGCCCTGGGGGGCACGGTCGACATCTCACTGGTACGCACCTCAGGCTCGCTCTACCAGTGCGCGTTGCCGTCGGCGACCCGGCCGCAGAGTGGATGCGTACGCCTGTCGAAGGTGGTGTCGGCGTACGACCCGAAGGTCCAGCATCTGTTCACCGACTGGCTGGAGGTCTTCATGGATCGCCAGGCCGCCTTGGCGGTGACGACGGCGACGGCGCTGCCGGGCGTGCAGGGCGCCTGCTACACCGTCGACACCTCGGCGGTCTCCGTCAAGGCGCCGGTCGATCCGGGCATCTACTGCTACGCCGACAACGGGACGCTGACCGGCGCCCGGACCAGCGTCGGAACGCTCACTCTCGTCGGCGCGCCGACGCCCGCGCCGCCGACGATCACGTTGCCGGGCGCGGTCATCCCGGGGCAGCCGTTGGTGAACGCGTCGCCGCCCGCGCCGTCGCTCACCCCGAGCGCCAGCGGTACGCCCAGTGGAAAGCCTTCTGTGACACCCACCACAAGCAGGCGTTGAGGCAGGTCCCAATTGGCCGGATTCGCCCGGCGCTCTCAGCGGACGTGAGTATCGTGGGCGGCCATAACGCCCCCTGGGGCGCCCCTGCCACCCCGGACGAGATCAAGGAACGTGCTTACCCCTCCGCGCATCGTCGAAGATGTGACCGACCGGCTCCGCGCCGCGCACAGCGCGGTCGACGCCTGTCGCGCGGTGGTCGACGTCCTGGCCACGCACACAGACGCGTTGATCGCGACTCTGCTGCACGTCCACGACCACCTGCGATGCGTCGCGGCGGCCGGGTCCTGGCACGTCTTCTCCTCCGTCCCGTTGGGCCGGGGCGTCGTCGGCCGCGTGTACGCGTCCGGGCGTACCGCCGTGCTGACGGACGTGACGGTCGACCCGGAGTTCATCCGGCTCGGCCCGGACGTGGTCGCCGAGATCTGCGTACCGATCCTCGATCGCACCGGTGAGCCGCTCGGCGCGCTGAACCTCGAGTGGACCAGCGAACTCGCCGCGACTCCTGATCTCGGCGCATGGCGGGTGCTCGCCGAGGAACTCGGCAAGTCGCTCGGGGCGCGCATTGACGAACTGGGCGGGCCGCCGGCCGAGACGCAAGCGGAGAAGCTGCTCCGGCACAGCGTCGCCCTGTCGGCGGCGGGAACCGAAGCCGAGGTGTACGCGCGAGTGGCCGAAGCGGCGCGGGACGTCTCCGGGCTGTCCTCCGCCGTCGTGCTGACGCCGATCGCCGGCGACATAGCGGAGCCGGCCGACGTGCCCGTCGGGGTGACCGGAAGCGCCGCTCTCTTCATCGGCGGAGTCGTGTTGCGGAGCAGCTCCCCAGGCCGGCACGACCGGGTGCTCGTCCAACGGCTCGCCGACCTGGGCGGGCGGGAGTTGGGCGTACTGCTCGACCGGGCGCGCCGGCACGGCACCTCGTTCTCCCTCGGCGACCCGGACCAGCTCGATCCGCGTGGCTTCGAAGCGGTCACCAAGACCGGCGTACGCACGATGATCGTGGCCCCGATCGGCCCCGGCGCGCTGGGCGGCGTCCTGGTCGCCTTCGACGACGTGACCGCCCATCCCGAACCGGCCCGGGTCAGCCTGCTCGAACTGCTCGGCACCCAAGCCTGGACCTGCCTCGACCGGTTGCACTCGCTGACCCGGCTGCGGCACCGGGCCAGCTCCGATCCGCTGACCGGACTGCGGCACCACGGGCCGTTCGGCGAACGGCTGGCCGCGGCCGAACCGGGCCGGACCGCGCTGCTCGCTATCGACGTGGACCAGTTCAAGGTCATCAACGACACGTACGGCCACGCCGCCGGCGACCGGGCGCTCGTCGACCTGGCCCGCGCGCTCGAAAGCACCCTGCGTCAGGGGGACGAGCTGTACCGCATCGGCGGAGACGAGTTCGTCGCCGTGGTCGAGGTGCCCAGCCCGAACGAAGCCGTCGCGGTCGCCGAGCGGCTCACGGCGGCCGCTCGCCGCGTCGGGCGGACGATCTCCGTCGGCGTCGCCCTGCAACGTCGCGACGAACTCGGCGAGACCACACTCAGCCGGGCCGACCAGGCGCTCTACGAAGTCAAACGCCGCGGCCGCGACGGCCTCCACCTAGCCCCCTAACTGCTTTCCGCGCGATCATGAACTATCGGTCGTGATCAACCGGCGTGTCATGTCCGTGGCGGCCTGATCAACTCCGCGAGTACCTGATCAACTTCGCTAGCGGGTGCGCGTACGGGATCGGGCGAGAACCGCGCCGAGCGTCATCACCGCGGCGGCGACCGCCACCCGGCGACGTGACCTTTCGCGTTCCTGTTCGTGGGACTCTGCGTTCGCCACGATCGGGCTGACTCGCTGCGGCGAGGTGGGCAGGAGTGCCGGTGGCACCACCACTCTCGGGGGAACCAGTGACTGCGGCGGGACAGGTCGGAGGATCAGTGGCGGCGGGGCGGGTCGCGGCACTACTCGCGCAGGCTTCGGCGCCACCACGACCGCCGGTGGCTTGGGCGGACTCGGTGGCTCGGGCGGACTCGGTGCCTTGGGCGGACTCGGTGGGCTGGGCAGACTCGATGGGCTGGGCGGCCTTGATGGGCTGGGCGGCCTTGATGGGCTGGGCAGAGCCGTCGGGCTGGGCGGGACAGCGATCGCCGACGGCGAGATCGGGGACGCCGGCGGCGAAGGGGACGGGGACGGGCTGACCGGACTCGGGCTCGGCGTTGGGCGTACCACTGGAGAAGGCGGGACCGGCGACGGCGAGGGACTCGCGGGCGGAGTCGGAACAACCGCGCAGCTCGCGGCGTCGGCGGCCGTGACCGGTACGCCCATCGCGACCCGCGTGACCGCGTGCCCGTCGAGCGGTACGCGAAAGGTCGTGCCGGTCTCGTTCCGGAGGGCGAACAGCGCGTTGTGACCGAGCCAGATCGCGCCGTAGCTGCCGCGGGGCAAGCCGGCCGGGTAACCGAGTGCCGTGACCGTGCCGATCGTCGGGTCGACTGAGATCAATGCCGGTCGGCCGGACGCGGTCGAGATCGAGAGCAGCGCTCCGCGGGTGGGGTCGAAGGCCCAGTCGCCGATCTCCACCGGCGCGCTCAACGGAACCGCGGTCCGGGCCAGTCCGGCGATCTGCACCGTGACCAGGTCGTTTCCGCTCAGCAGGAGCAGTCCTCCGGCATGCGCGGTGCCGACGAAGACGTCGCCGAGGCCGCGCGCGGTGCCGAGCACGCTGATCTGCCCAAGCGCGGAGATGCGCACGAACTGTGCCCGCGCCCCCACGGGCTGTGCGATGCCGTAGAGCGAGTTGTCGTCGTCGCGGCCGATCGCGTTGATCCGCTGGGGGAGGACTCGGATCGACATCGGTACGCCGTCCACCCCGACGGTGACTAATGTGGACGGCCCGGTGGCGGCGGTACGCACCTGAACCGCGCCGCACGAACTCACCGCTTCGGGTCCGGCGGCCCTCATGGCGGCCAGCCCGACCAGCGGAATCGCCCCAGCCACGGCGTACGCGATCACCCGCATGACGAGCACAACGCCGCCCGTTACGAGGCGTGACGGACGCCGTTCTGGTCTACGTGGGACTGATCTTCGGAGGCATCCTGGTCGCCGTCGTCACGGCACTCGTCGCGGCCGGCATCGTCATCGTCGTCCAGCGGTTCACCGACGCAGCCCGGGAACGGCACGACGGTTACGTCGACGCCATCGGCATGGTGTTCGCCGTCGTCGGCGTCCTGTACGCCATCGTGCTGGCCTTCGTCGTCATCACCGTCTGGGACCAGATGGGCTCCGCCCGCCAGGACTCCTTCACCGAAGCCACCGCGCTCGTCGACGTCTACGCGTACGCCGAGAACGTCCAGGACCCGGCCCGCTCCGAGATCCAGCTGCTCGCCCGCTCGTACGCCGAACAGGTCATCCGGGACGAATGGCCGGCCATGCAACACCACGAGTCAGTCCCGCTCAACGGCTGGAACACGCTCGACCGGCTCCGCGAGGCGGTGCGCGGCACCGGCCCGCACGCCGACGCGTCCGACGCCACAGTCGACTCCTACGAAGCCGCGATGAACGCCCTCACGACCGCCTCCGAAGCCCGCACCGCCCGCGCCACCGCCTCCACGCGCGGACTCCCGCTCGTGATGTGGTTCCTGCTCGTCGGCGGCGGCCTGCTGACCATCGCCTTCGCGTACCTGTTCGACATCGCCGGGCTCGTGTCCCAACTTATCTTCACCGTCGGGCTCACGGTCATGGTCGTCCTGCTGTTGTACGCCGTCTACCAGCTCGAATACCCGTTCGCGCGGGGGGAGCGGATCGAAGCTGACGCGTTCCGGTTCGCCCTCGCGCGGTTCGCCCAGCTGTCTGGCTAGCCCCCTTCCCGCTCGCCCCGCTCGCCCGCGCTCGCCCCGCTCGCCCGCGCTCGCCCCGCTCGCCCGCGCTCGCCCCGCTTTGTCTGCGCGATCATGAACTTATGGTCGTGATCGACCGGTGTGTCGTGTCCGTAGCGGCCTGATCAACTCCGTAAGCGGGTGATCGACTTCGCCGGCGCCGAGGGTGCGGTCAGCGGACCCGATCGGGATCGGGCGTCTCCGCCAGGGACTCGGCCGTGACGGGATGCCGAATGCCGGGATGGGCCTCCGGGAGCGCCTTCCGCAGAACCACCCAGCTCAACGCCAGGCAGGCGGCGACCAGCGGCCAGGTCAGCGCGGCCTGCGTCAAGCCGAGAGCGGTGGTCGCATCGGCGAGCCAGAGCGGGGTGAAGACCGCGATGCGGACGGCGTACTGGCCGACCCAGATCCAGCTCGCGCGCTGATATCCACGCAGCAGCCAAGGGTCCCTCCGCCAGCGCGTCTTCTGCCCGAGGGCGGTGCCCACGACGACACCCAGCAACGGCCACCGGGCGACGATGCTCACCGACCAGGCGAGCGCGCTGACCACATTGCTGGCCAGCCGGGCCAGGAAGAAGTCCGAGCCGCGTCCGGTGTAGAGCGCGATCGTGGCGGCCACCCCGACGCCGAGCGCGCCGAGCAGGACAGCCGTGAGCTTCCCACCGCGCCGCCAGCGCCACAGCCCCACACCGATGGTGGCGACGCCGGCAGCGATCGCCCCCCACGCGATGGACTTGCCGCCGACGAGATACCCGGCCACGTACGCCAGCGGCCCGACGCTCGCGTCCACCGCACCGCGATAGCCGCCGAGCACGTCGTGCAGGGATTCCTGCCTTGCCTCGCTGTCGTTCATCTCGCATCCTCGGTAGCCGGTCGCCCCGTCAGCGTCTTGACCATAACCGCACCGTCCGCCGGTATTCCGCGCGAACGTGCTCGATGTCGGACCGGCCACGTCATGCAAGTTAGGGTAGGCTAACGCGCCCGACGCCGAATAGGGGCTAGGGGATCTGCCGACCTTGCCAGCAGATTGCGGCGGCAGCCATCGTGATCGTCCAGATGAGCAGAGTCATCATGAGCATGCCGATTCCGACCAGCATCGGGGCGTTGAGGTTCTGTTGGTCACCGCTGCAATAGTCGCTGAAGCAGCCCTCGTCCAGGCCATAGGTGAGAAACAGCAGGCCGAGGAACAGCGGGACGGCCCCGAAGCAGGTCATCGCGAGAAGCCAGGGGTTCGACCTCGGCTCACCCGCACTGGAGGGCTCAGCACTGGGGGCGGCGTCGCCCGCCCTTGCCGGTTGAGACATGCGGCGGACGGTAGTCGATCAGCCGGAGCCGCGTAATAGCACTCAGGGCCGCTCTTGCGAGCGGCCCTGACATGGTCGGGGTAACCGGATTTGAACCGATGGCCTCTTCGTCCCGAACGAAGCGCGCTACCAAGCTGCGCCATACCCCGATGGCAACTCGGAAATAGTAGCGGACACCCCCGCCCCCGCCAAACTGGGTATCCCCCAGAACTCCCCGAGCCGCCTCGAGCGGATCGACAGCGGATCAGCGGGGGATCAGGGTCAGGATCGAGGCTTCGGGCCGGCAGGCGAACCGGATCGGTGCGGTCGGGTGCGTACCGAGGCCCGCACTCACGTGCAGCCACGCGTCGGTTCCGAGCCAGCGGTGCAGGCCCCGGGCCATGCTCCGGTCCAGGCCGCAGTTGGTCACCAGGGCGCCTACGCCGGGTACGCGTACCTGGCCGCCGTGGGTGTGCCCGGCGAGGAGGAGGTCGCAGCCGTCGGCTGCCAGCTCGTCGAGTACGCGGGGCTCCGGCGTGTGGCTGACTCCGATGGCGAGGGCCGCCTCGGGCGTACGCCGGAAGCCGGTGTAGTCGTCGCGGTCGATGTGCGGGTCGTCCACCCCGACCAGGTCGACGACGCGGCCGCCGGCCTTGATCGAGTCCCGGGCGTTGTTCAGGTCACTCCAGCCCGCCGCGGTGAACAGCGCTCGCAGTTCCTCGTGGGGGAGTTCGACGCCGTGCCGGTAGGTGTCCGCGCCGTCGATCTCCGGGTCGTGGCCGAAGTAGCTGAACGGGCTCTTCCAGACCGGGCCGGAGTAGTCGTTGGAGCCGAAGACGAAGGCGCCCGGGTACGCCAGCAGCGGCGTCAGCGCCTCGCTGAGCGCCGGCAACACGCCCGGATGGCCCATGTTGTCGCCGGTGACGATCACCAGGTCGGGGTCGAGCCCGGCCAGCTGAGCCACCCAGCGCTGCTTGCGTGTCTGACCTGGCGTCATGTGCAGGTCAGACAGGTGCAGGATGCGGAGCGGCTCCGACTCCGGAGCGAGGACCGGCACGTCGAACCGGCGCAACGTGAACATGTTGCGCTCGACCAGCGACGCGTACGCGAAGGTGGCCGCGCCCGCCACGACGGCGCCGGCGGCGATTTTCCCGAGCGAACCCATGCCCATTAGCGTAGTTTCTTCGATCGTGAGCACGCTGAAGGACCGCCTGACGGCGGACATGCGGAACGCGATGAAGGCCCGGGACGAGACCGTCACCCGGACGCTGCGGATGGCGCTGGCCGCTATCGGCAACGCCGAGGTCGCCGGGAAGGTCAAGAAGGAGCTGACCGACAGCGAAGTGCTGACGGTGCTGACCAAGGAGGCGAAGAAGCGCGCCGAGGCGTCGGAGGCGTTCGCCGGTGCTGGCCGCGCCGAGTCGGCCGCTGCGGAGAAGGCCGAGGAGGCTGTGCTTCTGGCGTATCTGCCGCAGCAGCTCACGGACGACGAGTTGACCGCGGCCGTGACCGCCGCGCTCGCCGGCGGCGACTTTTCCGGACCGGGCTCGATGGGCCCGGCGATGAAGGCCGCGCGGGCCGCGGTCGGCGACAAGGCCGACGGTGGCCGGGTGAGCGCCGAGGTGAAGCGTCAGCTCGGCCTTTGAGCCCGAGTTGATCAGTCCGTCCCGGAATTGATCAGGACGCTGCGGACGCGACACGCCGGTTGATCACGACCGATAGTTCATGATCGCGCGGAAACACTGATCGCGCGGAAACACCGATCGCGCGGAAACACCGATCGCGCGGAAACACCGGGTGGGCAGCAAAAAACCGGCGGTGAGGGCTTGCCAGATCGCCCCCGCCGCCGGTTTTCTCACGCTGTGACCAGTTGCCTGGTTGTCTGCTCCTTGAGCGCGGTTTCGAACGTGCGGCGCCAGCTGATCACCTGTGGGTGGCGGCGGAGCAGCGCTCGCCGCTCACGCTCGGTCATGCCACCCCACACGCCGAATTCGATGCGGTTGTCGAGTGCGTCTGCCAGGCACTCGTACCGCACCGGGCAGCCCCGGCAGATGCGCTTCGCTACGTTCTGTTCCGCACCCTGGACGAACAGTGCGTCCGGGTCTCCGTTCCGGCATGCAGCCATGCTGGGCCAGTCGGAATTCATGCTTCACGTCCCCCCTTGCGTTCCCCCTCGCCGCCCCTGGGGTCTTCTGACGCTCTCCTGCCCCGCGCAGGGCAGGCGAACGCAGATCTCCTCCCCGTCTTTACCCCTCGACGGGCGGCATTGCTCGCCGGACCATCATGCTCCGTAGTCAGGCGATTACGCAATGTTGTCGGCAAAATCGCCTCAAACGGATTTTTCTGCGCGCTTCGCTCCGGCGTGCCATATGTGGATCTTCTTCGGCTGGGACGGGACCCGATCCCCCCGAAGGGGTACCGGGCGGACGTTGCCTGGGGTAGGGCAACCGCACACCGGGGGTCGTGCGTCTTGACCAACGAAGCTGCGGGCGATCGGTGTCGCATTTCGGCCGCGCCAAGGTGAGCAGCGGCCTATCGCCGCTCCTCGTACACTGAGCCGACCGGTGGGATACCCCGTTCCCCCGTCACTAGACCCCCAGGCGGTGAAGCCGGATGCGTAAGAGCGATCACAACGTGTTCGCGAATGTGTTGTCGCTGCTGATCTGCGGTGTGCTCGCGGGTGTCGTGGTGGCGGCGGCGGCGTTCCCGGCGATCGCGATGTCCGGTTTGGCGGCCAAGTCGGGCGCGCAGGCGTTCGCGGATCTGCCGACCGAGCTGACGGTGAAGCGGTCGCCCCAGATGAGCAAGATCTACGCGAACGACGGCAGAACCCTGCTGGCCTCGATCTATGACGAGAACCGGCAGGACATCGCCTTGGACGAGATTCCCAAGGTGATGCAGCAGGCCATGATCGCCGCCGAGGACCACAAGTTCTACGAGCACAACGGCGTAGACGTCAAGGGCATCGCGCGGGCCTTCGTGGCCAACAAGAACTCCGGCGAGACCCAGCAGGGCGCCTCGACCCTGACGATGCAGTACGTCCGGCTGTCGATCACGTACGCCGCGAACAACCCGAACGACGTGCTCGACGCGGCCGTCGACACGAACGCCCGCAAGCTCCGCGAGGTGAAGTACTCGCTGGCGATCGAGAAGAAGCTCACGAAGGACCAGATCCTGGAGGGCTACCTCAACATCGCGTACTTCGGCAACCACGCGTACGGGATCTACGCGGCGTCGCAGGTCTACTTCGGCAAGGAGCCGAAGGACCTGACCATCGAGGAGGCGGCGTTCCTGGCCGGCCTCGTCAAGTCGCCGAGCGCGTACAACCCGGTGATGGACGACGGCTCGACCGACGAGGACGCGTTCAAGGAGGGCAAGAACCGGCGCGACTGGGTCATCGACCAGATGCTGGAGATCGGGGCGATCTCGGCCGACCAGGCGGCCAAGGCCAAGGCGACCGAGCTGAAGATCACCGGCAAGCCGGCGCCGAACGGCTGCACGGCCACGCTGGTCGCCAGCGCCGGGTTCTTCTGCGACTTCCTTCAGCGCTGGTGGATGAACGAGCCCGCGTTCGGCGCGAACTCCTACGAGCGCGAGCGGGCGTTGAAGACCGGCGGCTACAAGATCGTCTCCTCGCTGGACGTCCTGACCCAGAACGCGTCGAAGAAGAACGTCGAGAAGTACCTGGCCACGGGCAAGAAGCACGCGCTGATGGTGGTCTCGGTCGAGCCCGGCACCGGCAAGGTCCGGTCGATGGCGGTCAACCGCAACTTCAAGATCGACGACGCGGCGAGCCCGAAGAACGGCCTGTCGACCGACCCGGCGAAGTCGAAGAGGGGCATCCGGGGCACCTATCCGAACACGGTGAACCCGCTGATGAGCGGCGACCAGTACGGCTACCAGTTCGGCTCGACCTTCAAGTTCTTCACGATGGTCGCGGCGCTGGAGAACGGCTTCCCGCTCGACTACACGATCAACGCGGTCAGCCCGTTCGTCTCCCGGTACCCGGTCGCGTCCGGCCCCGCCAGCTGCGGCGGCTACTGGTGCCCGGTCAACGCCAACCCGAGCTGGATGAACGGCGTACGCAACATGTGGTCGGGCTTCGGCCGCTCGGTGAACACCTACTTCGCGGCACTGATTCAGCGGGTCGGGCCGGAGAAGGCGGTCGCGGCGGCCAAGGAACTCGGCCTGACCTTCCGGGGCAACGCCACGAAGTGCTGCGACGACGCGTACTACGCGGCGCACCCGGACGCCTGGGGTGCGTTCACCCTCGGCGTCACGGAGAACACCCCGATGGAGATGGCCAACGCGCTCGCGACGCTGGCCGCGGACGGCAAGTACTGCCAGCCGATCCCGGTCGAGGCGATCATCGACCACAACGGGGCCAGCCTCGACGTCGCCAACCCGCGCTGTGAGCAGCGGGTGAAGGTGGACGTCGCGCGAGCCGCGATCGACGCGGCCCGCTGCCCAGTGGGCGACAAGTCGCTCTGGGGCAAGTGCGAGGACGGCACCGCCCGGACAACCAAGGGCATCGTCGGCAAGCCGATCGCGGGCAAGACCGGCACCACCGACGACGAGCGCACCGCGTCCTTCATGATCACCACCAAGCAGCTCGCGGTCGCCGGCATCGTCGCCGACCCGGACTACATCCACAACAACGTCAGCCGGAAGAATCTCGGCGGCAAGGATCCGCACAGCGGGGTGGTGAACCCTGCGGTGGCGTACACGCTCAAGGACGCCATGAAGAACAAGCCCTCGGTGCAGTTCGAGAAGCCCAGCTCCAAGATCGCTTTCGGCACCAAGGTCAGCATCCCCAACGTGACCTGCAAGTCGGTGGCCGACGCGACCTCGATCCTGAAGAACAAGGGCTTCACCGTGGACGTCGACAAGAAGCCGGTGGCCTCGTCCTGCCCGGCCGGGACCGTCGCGGGCACCAGCCCGAGCGGCTCGACCAGCAAGGGCAGCAACGTCACGATCCAGATCAGCGCCGGTGGCGGCGGCCCGGGTGGTCCCGGTGGGCCTGGCGGCCCGACCACGCCACCCGGTCGTAACGACGGCGTCCAGACCTGGCTCTGCCCGCCGTTCTGCCTGCCGGCGCAGCCGCTCCAGACGCTGCCGTAGACCGCCCTCGACGGGCTGCCGCTAGAAGATGGCGCGCAGCCCGTCGAGGTCATGCACGTCGGTCGCCTGCGCCTCGATCTCCAGCACCGGCACGTGCCCGAACTCGCCTGTGAACCGCGAGATCACCGCTCGCTCGCGCGCCGCCTGCGCAGCGAGTGCCGCGTGCACCCGCAAGGCGTCCGCGGTCAGGTCCGAGACGCCGGCCAGCTCGTCCGCCGCAGCCAGCGCGGTGTCCGCGTCCAGATCGACCAGACAATGATGTACGCGATTGAGCAGCAGACCGGCCAGCGGCATCCGTTCGACGCCCAGCCGGGAGGCGAAGAAGGCGGCCTCGCGGACGGCGTCGGGTTCGGGCGCGGCCACGACGAGGAAGGCCGTCTGCGGATCCTGCAGGACGCGGTAGGTCTGCTCGGCCCGTTCCCGGAAACCGCCGAACATCGAGTCCAACGCCGAGACGAAACCCGACAGATCGGAGAGCAGCTGGGCGCCGAGGATCTTCTGCACGGTCTTCGAGACCACCCCGAATCCGGCGGTGACCAGGGAGAACATGCTCCGGCCGCCGGCCTTGGCCGGGGCCAGCAGCAGCCGCAGCATCCGGCCGTCCAGGAACCGGCCCAGCCGGGCGGGCGCGTCCAGGAAGTCCAGCGCGGACCGCGACGGCGGGGTGTCGACGACGATCAGGTCCCACTCGTCGGTCGACCGGAGCTGGCTGAGCTTCTCCATCGCCATGTACTCCTGCGTACCGGAGAAGGTGGAGCTCATCGCCTGGTAGAAGGGGTTGGCGAAGATCTCGGCGGCTCGCTTGGGCTCGGTGTGCGCCGCGACGATCTCGTCGAACGTGCGCTTCATGTCGAGCATCATGGCGTTCAGCTCGCCGCCGTTCTCGCCGCCGTTTTCGTGGCCGCCGTCGAGACCGGGGACCGCCCGGGGCGTGTTGTCCAGTTCGGTCAGGCCGAGCGACTGGGCCAACCGGCGCGCCGGGTCGATCGTGAGCACGACCGTACGCCGTCCGTGCTTCTCCGCGGCTCGCAGTGCGAGCGCGGCCGCCGTGGTCGTCTTGCCTACCCCGCCCGAACCGCAGCAGACCACGATCCGGATCTCCGGATCGCCGATCACCGCGTCGACGTCGAGCACGGGCTGCTCACCAGTCATGCTGCCGCCCCCAGGAGGCGGCCGATCTCCCGCAAGGCGGCGAAGTCGATGCCACCCGGGATCAGCGGCAGTTCCACGACCGGGCGGCCGACCTCGTCCAGCTCACCTCGCAGTTCGGTCTCGACCGTGCGCCGGGCGAGATAGGCCTGCGCCTGCTCCTGGAGTCCCACGACGGTCGGCCGGTCCGTCGCCAGGCCGGCTGCGGCCAGACCTCGACGGAGCTCCGCCTGCGTCACTTTGCGTACCCCTTCCAGCAATGGGGGATGCGCGGCGTTGACGATGACCTTGCCCACCGGGATGCCGAGGCCGCGCAGCTCGCGCGCGGCGTCGATGGTCTCCTGCACGGGCATCTCCTCCAGCAGCGTGACCAGGTGGACCGCGGTCATGGGGGAGCGCAGGAGGGCGGCCACGCCCTCGCTCTGGGTCTTGATCGGCCCCATCTTGGCCAGCTTGGCCGCCTCGGCCGTGACGTTGAGGAAGCGCCCGATCCGGCCCGTAGGCGGCGCGTCGAGCACGACCGCGTGATAGACCCGCTTGCCCTGGTTGTCGGTGCGGGTGGTCGCCTCCTTGACCTTGCCGGTCAGCAGCACGTCTCGCAGGCCGGGGGCGATGGTCGTGGCGAAGTCGATGGCACCCACCTTGCGCAGCGCCCGACCGGCCGCGCCCAGGTGGTAGAAGAGCGTGAGGTACTCCAGCAGAGCCTCTTCCGGGTCGACGGCCAGCGCGCGGACCTCGCCGCCGCCGGGCGTCGTCGCGATCGTCCGCTCCTCGTAGGGGAGCGGGTCACGGTCGAAGAGCTGAGCGATGCCCTGCCGGTCCTCCACCTCGACCAGGAGGGTGCGCCGTCCGCCGGCGGCCAGCCCGAGGGCCAGCGCCGCCGCGACGGTGGTCTTGCCGACCCCGCCCTTCCCGGTGACCACATGGAGGCGGGCCGGCCACTGGTTGGCGGCCGGCCCGTCGCTCGAAGCCGAGGTAGTCACACTGCTGAGGCTACCTGCTATGCAGGCACTTACTTCGACTGCACGTCGCAGACCCACCAGCCCTGGTCGTTGATGGTGGTCAGCACGAGCTCCTGCTTGCTGACCTTCTCATCGGCCGTGGTCATGGTGAGCTTGACGGTGACCTTCGCGTCCTTCTCGGTCGTGTCGCTGACCGCGGGCGTGTCCCAGGTGAACGTCGGCCGGGAGTAGGTGTCGGCCAGCTTCTTGATCGCGTCGACCTGCTGGGTGATCGTCTTGGAGTCGCGCGCCTGGGCGCAGACCGTCTTCTCCGCGTCGCTGGCGCTCTGGTCCTTGTAGAAGGCCTCCAGGAAGGCGGTCGCCGCAGCCTTGGGGTCGGCCGCGCCCTGCCCGCCCTGGTCGGTGTTCTTCAGCAGGAAGTACGCGCCCACACCGCCGCCGAGGCAGAGGACGAGCACGACGGCGAGCGTGATGCCGATGATCATCGGCGCCTTACTCTTCTTCTTCGGCTGCTCCGGCTGGCCGGGGAAGCCGGTCGTGGGGTAGCCGGCGCCCGGGAAGGTCTGCCCGGTCGTGGGGTACGCCTGACCCGAGGTCGGGTACGCCCCGGCCGGGTAGCCGCCGCCCGAGGTCGGCCCGCCCGAGGTGGGCGGCGTGCCGTACGGCGGCACCTGGGCAGCGCCCGGGTTGTACTGCGGCTGGGCCGGCTGCGCGGGCTGCCCGTACGCCGGGGGCTGCGCGGGCTGGCCGTACTGAGGCAGCTGGGTCGTCGGCGGAGTGGTCGGCGGGTACGCCGGCTGCGCGGGCTGCCCGTACTGCGGCTGCTGCCCGTATTGGGGCTGCTGCCCGTACTGCGGCGCGGGCGGGTATGCGGGTGGCTGCTCCGGAGTCGCCGGGTACGCCGGCGGCTGGGCCGGGCTCGACGGAGTCGCCGGATTGCCCGGGTAGGCAGGCTGACCGGAGGACGCGGTGTGCTCCGGGTACCCGCCTGTGGCGAACGGATCGGCGGGCGGCGGGTAGCTGCCCGGCGCCGGATGCTCCTCCGACGGTCGGTTCGGGTCGGTCATTGCTCTGCTCCCCAGTGTCGTAAGGCGGCCCAGCATATCGGCCCCGGACAACCCGCCGCAGCCCGCGTCCCGCTGTCTCACACCCCGGTCGTCATGGATACCTTGTCCTCATGACGGTCTCCTTGACGAAGTGGGAATATGCCACCGTGCCCTTGCTGGTGCACGCCACGAAGCAGATCTTGGACAACTGGGGCGCCGACGGCTGGGAGCTCGTCGCCGTCGTGCCCGGCCCGAACCCCGAGCAGCTGGTCGCGTACATGAAGCGGCCGAAGGAGGCGTGATGTCCGAGGTTCCCGCGTCCGGGGTGAACCCGTTCGACCGGCTGGCCGAGCTGGGCCTCACGCTGCCCGACGTCGTACCGCCGGTGGCGGCGTACGTGCCGGCCGTCCAGTCCGGCGCCCACGTCTACGTCTCCGGCCAGTTGCCGATGGCCGACGGCAAGCTGCTCGCGACCGGCAAGGTGGGCGCGGACGTCGCGCCCGAGTTGGCCAAGGAGCTGGCTGCGCGGTGTGCGCTGAACGCCCTGGCCGCCATCGACGCGCTCGTCGGCCTGGAGAAGGTCGTCAAGATCGTCAAGATCGCCGGGTTCGTGGCGAGCGCCGAGGGATTCACCGGCCAGCCGGGCGTTGTCAACGGCGCTTCCGAGCTGTTCGGGGCGGTCTTCGGGGAGGCCGGCCGGCATGCCCGTAGCGCCGTCGGCGTCAGCGAGCTGCCGCTCGGTTCGCCGGTCGAGGTCGAGGTCATCGCCGAAGTCGGCGAATAGTCCCACGGTGCGAAAAGCAGGTAAGGAGCGTCGCTGAGAGCGACGTAACATCGTGACGTGACTAATGGGGTTGGGGCGCGAGCGGGGTGGGGTCCGGAGTCCGGTCTGCCCGGGTTCATCCGGCATTTGCTCGCGCCCAACCCTTCTCCGATGACCCTGGACGGCACCAACACGTGGGTTGTGGACGGCGTACTGGCGATCGATCCGGGGCCGGCGGACGACGAGCATCTCCGGGCGATCGGCGCAATCAGGTATACGACGATCACGCATGGTCACATTGATCACGTGGAAGGCGTACCGCGGTTGATCGAGCTGACCGGGGCGGAGCGGATCGCCCCCGAGCGCGTCGCCGAGGTGATCGAGGGCGCGTCCGTCGTGCCCAGCCCCGGGCATACGAGCGACTCGGTCTCCTTCCTCGTCGACCGGGGCGGTGACCGAGTGATCTTCACCGGCGACGCGATCCTCGGCCGGGGCAGCAGCGTCGTGATGTGGCCGGACGGCGACGTCGGGGCGTACCTGGAGACCTTGAAATACCTGAGCGAGCTGGAGGGCGTCACCGTCCTGCCCGGACACGGCCCGATCCTGCCCGACTGCGCCGCCGCGGCGAATTGGCTGCTCCAGCACCGCCTGGAGCGCCTCGATCAGGTACGCGACGCGCTGCGTCAGGGCGCGGAGACGCCGGAGGACGTCGTCCGGATCGTGTACGCCGACGTCGACCCCGGCGTGCGGATGGCCGCCGAGTGGACCGTCCGGTCGCAACTGGCCTACCTCCGGGGCAACCCGTGACCTGCCCGATCTGCGGCACGGTGGCGGTACCCGGGGCCAACTTCTGCCACAACTGCGGTGCGGCGCTGCCCGGCGCGGCGGACCTGCCGCAGGCCGAGCGGCGGAACGTGACCGTGCTCTTCGGCGACCTCTCCGACTTCACCTCCTGGTCGGAGGAGCTGGACCCGGAGCGGGTCGGCGCGGTGACCGACCGGGTCATGTCGGCGCTCGCCGGTGCGGTGAAGACCTTCGGCGGGCACGTCGACAAGCTGACCGGGGACGGGATCATGGCCGTCTTCGGCGCTCCGGTCGCGCACGAGGACGACGTCGAGCGGGCCGTTCGCGCGGCGCTGTCGATGCAGCGGGCCGTTCGCCGGGTGCTCGACGACGAGCGGGGCGGCGGCGCTCCGCTTGGGCTGCGCGTCGGGCTCAACACCGGCGAGGTCATCGCCGGAGTCCAGGCGGGGCTGGAGTACACCGTCATCGGCGACACCGTGAACACCGCCGCCCGGCTGGCCGACGCCGCCGCGATCGGCGCGGTGTACGCCGGTGCGCGTACCGCCTCGGCGACCCGGCACCTGGCCGGCTGGCGGGAGCTGCGGCCACTGCGGCTGAAGGGCAAACGCGATCCGGTCGAGACGTTCGAGCTGCTCGGCCTGCACGACGCGCCCGGCACCCGGAGCGGCATCGGCGATGAGGCCCCCTACGTCGGGCGCGAAGCCGAGCTGGGCCGGGTGATCGGCCGGCTCGCCGAGGTCATCGACCGGGCGCAGCCGCGTGTCCTGGTCATGACGGCCGAGGCGGGCATCGGCAAGACCCGGTTCGCGGCCGAGGTCGAGCGGTACGCGGCCGGGTACGACATCGGGCCCGGCCGGTTCGCCACCCGCCGGATCGACACCGGGACCCGGGTGCTGTCGGTCCACTGTGCCGCTTTCGGCGAGCGCCGCCGGCTGGCGCCGCTGGCCGACCTGGTCCGCACCGCGATCGGGCTGCCTGTCGACGCCACGTCGACCGCGTTGACGCGACCCGCCGTGGAGGAACGGCTGCGGCGACTGTCCAGCCGCCTCGCCACCCGGGTGGGTCCGGAGCAGCCCGTACCCGAGATCCCGACCGAGTATCTGCTGACCCTCCTGGGGGTGGCCGCCGACCCGGCGTCCGGTGCGCCCGCGATCGGCGACGGGCTGCCGGACGGCGTGGAGCGTACGGGGGTCGACATCAAGGTCCTCGCGACCGCCGTCGCCCAGCTGCTCTCGGCGCTGACGTTGGAGTCGCCGCTCGTCGTGATCGTGGACGACCTGCATGACGCGACTCCGGAGACAGTGGACGCCCTCGGCGTCATGCTGGAGGAACTCGACGGTCCGGTGCTGGTGGTTCTGCTGGGCCGCCCGGAGTTGGTGCGTACCGCCGGTCTGCTGACCCGGCTCGCCGACGCCGAGGTGCAGGCGTTGCCGCCGCTGCGGGGCGCCGACGCCGCCCGGTTGCTGTCGAGCTACCTCCGGGGCGGCCGCCTGCCGCAGGCCGACGAGGACCGGCTGCTCGCGACCGCGCAGGGTAATCCCTTCTACCTGGCCGAACTGGTCACGCTGCTCATGGAGCGCGGTGCGCTCACCCGTGGGCCGAGTCCGCGCTCGGCGACCCGCCCGGTCGAGACCGACGGCGACACGAAGTGGCGGCTCACCCCGGGGTCGCTGGACGCCCGGCTGCTCTCCCGGGATCTGGCCGCGGTGCTCGCCGCGCGTATCGACGCGCTGCCGCCCGACGCCCGTTCGGTGCTGCGGGACGCGGCGGTCGTCGGTGACAGCACGCCGGCCGGAGCCCTGGAGGCGTTGCGGGAACGGCGTTCGTCCCGGGACGGCCGCCCGGCCGCGGTCGTCGCGGTGGAACTCGACCGGGCGGTGGACGAACTGCTCGCCCGGCGCATGCTGCGACGCCAGCGCGGCGGGTACGCCTTCGCCACCCCACTGCTGCGGGAGGCGGCGTACGCCGGGATCTCCAAGGCGGATCTGGCCGAGCGGCACGCGTTCCTCACCGAGTGGGCCGCCCGGGGGCTGCTCACCGACCAGGTCGGCCAGCGCTCCGATGCCGAGCTGGACCGCACTTCTGGCGGCTCGCGCCAGCATTCCCCGGCTTGGATCGCGCCGAGTGGCCGGGCGTTGCCCCCGTCGCTGGCAGGCTTCTCCGACGACGCCCGCGACGAGTTCATCGCCGAGCACGCCGAACGGGCGGCCTTCCTCGCCGACGCGATCCGACTGCGACCGGATTCGTCCGCGCGGTCGGTCGCGACGCTCGGCGTCGCCGCGCTCGGCCGGTCGGCGACCCGGGCCACCCACGCCGGTGAGCCGGTCACCGCGCTCGACCTGACCGCCCGGGCCCGCAAGCTCGCCACCACCGGTTCGGTGCCGCTGCCGGTGCAGATCTGGCTGGTCCACACCCGGGCGCTGCTCCAGTCGGGCCGCCCGGCCGAGGCCCTGGTCGAGGCGGAGAAGATCGCCGCGAACGCGGGCGACGACGGCCGCGCTCGCGCTGCCGCTCTGCTGCTGGCCGGGCGCGCCCATCGGGAGCTGGGCGACCCCGCCCGGGGCTCGGAATGCTGGCACGAGGCGCTGACCGTGGCGACCGCGGTGGACGCTCCGGCCGAACGCGCCGAAGCGATGCGCCGCCTGGGCATGGCGGACTTCCTCAACGGGCGGCTGGCCGACGCGGGCAGCCGCTTCACGGCGGCGTACCAGGTCGCCGTGGCCGCCGGGGATCGCCGGTCGCAGGCCTGGTCGTTGCAGAACCTCGCGTGGGTCACCACGACCCGGGGCGACTTCGCCGGGGCGGACGCGGCGCTGGCCCGAGCGGCCCGGCTGTTCGCCGAACTGCACGACCCGGTCGGGCGGGCTTGGCTGCGGGGTGCGCTCGCGTTCAACCGGCTGCTCTCCGGACGGCTCCGGGACGCCCAGCGGCTCGCCCGCGTGTTCCTGCCGTTCGGGGAGCGCGTCGGCGAGGTGTGGGCGGTCGGCACCCTCCGGGCCGTCGATGCGTACGCCGCCGCCGAGCTGGGCGAACTCGACTCCGCCGACCGTGACGCCCGGCGGGCGTACCGCGACTTCGCCGCCGCCAACGATCTCTGGGGACGCGGGTTCGCCCTGGTCGTCCGGGGTGTCATCGCGCGGGAGCTGAACGAGCTGGGGCACGCCGCCGACCTGCTCAGCGATGCCCTGGAATACGGCGAGCGAGTCAACCACCCCCTCCTGCTCGGCATGGCCGGGAGCATCCGCGGCTTCATCAGCCTGGAGCAGGGCGACCCGGAAGGCGCCGAGCGCGACGCCCGGCGGGTGCTGACGCTGACCCGGGCGCACGGCGTACTGGAGTCGGCGCAGGTCGGGCCCAAGGCGCTGCTCGGTGCGGCGCATCTGGCCAGTGGCCGCGTACGCGAGGCGCTCGACGTGCTGCGCCCGTTGGCCGAAGCGCCGTACGCACCGTCGATGCTGTTCGCCCGTCGGCAGGCGGTCGCCCTGTACGCCCGGGCCCTGCTCGCGGACGGCCGACCGGCGGAGGCGCTGGAGCAGGCTCGGCTCGCCGTCGGACTCCGGGCCGACGATGTGCGTAGTCGCGTCTCGGCCGAACGGGTCCTTGCGGCCTGCGAGTCGGCGATGGGATATCCGGCCGCATCTACGAGCCGCTAAGTTCTCCCCTGTGAGCACACCCGTCATCCCCGGCCTCGGCGAGCTTCAGCTGCTCGCCCGGGGCGGCTACGCGACGATCTATCGTGCCGCCCAGGGTTCGGTCGGCCGGGAGGTCGCCGTCAAGGTCGAGAATCGCACCCTCGACGACGAGCACGATCGTCGCCGGTTCCTTCGTGAGGCGCACGCCGCCGGGCGGATGTCGTCGCACCCGTTCGTCGTCGACCTCTTCGACGCCGGTGTCCTCGACGACGGCCGGCCCTTCCTGGTGATGGAGCTGTGCGCCGAGTCGTACGCCGACCGCATGAAGCGCGGCGTGCTCATCGCCAGCGAGGTCCGCGAGCTGGGCGTCAAGCTGGCCGGAGTGCTCGCCGACGCGCACGACCTCGGCGTCCTGCATCGGGACGTGAAACCGGCGAACATCCTGGTCAGCTCCTTCGGTGAGCCGGCCCTGGCCGACTTCGGCCTGGCCATCCTGGTCGAGCTGCGGGACCCGACGGTGAACCTGGAGATCCTCACTCCGGCGTACGCGCCGCCGGAGATGTTCGACCGCGCCCGCCCGGCGCCCTCGGCCGACGTCTACGCACTCTGCGCGACCCTGTACGCCCTGCTGACCGGGGCTCCGCCCCGCTGGCGGGACGAGGCGATGGGCGGCATCGCCGCCCTGCTCGAACTGTTCGGCGAACCCATCCCGGACGTCCCCGGCGCGCCGAACGAGCTGGTCGAGGTGCTGCGGACGGGGATGGCGAACGATCCCGAGCATCGGCCGACCGCCCGCGAGCTGATCGCCCGGCTCAAGGAACTTGATCACACCGAGGGCGTGGTGCCCAAGCCGCGCCGGTCGCCGGGGGACGAGCCGACCGAGGCCACGCCCCGTCGCTGGTCGCTCGCCCGGCTGTTCGGGCTGGATACCGCTTAACGCGCCAGTCGGGCACAACACGCCAATCGTGCGTACCGGTCTTCAAGAACCACTCGTTGTCGTGTTGTCGACTGCGGTGGAGAAGATGGACTTAGGGCGGACATGGCGATTCTCGAGACCAGCCTGGATCCCCGGACACCGTCTTATCTGGACAACCGTGGTCTCATGACGGCTGCCCTCGGCGAGGTCGAGACGGCCTTCGCGCGGGCCGTCGAGGGCGGCGGGGAGAAGCACGTCACCCGGCATCACGCGCGCGGCAAACTGCTTCCGCGGGAACGCATCGAACTGCTGGTCGACCGGGACAGCGCCTTCCTCGAACTGTCCACCCTGGCGGGCTACGGCACCGGTCGGCCGGTGGGCGCGGGCGTGGTCACCGGGCTCGCGGTCGTCGCCGGGCGGCCGTGCGTACTGACGGCCAGCGATCCCACCGTCCACGGGGGCTCGCTCAACGCGTACACGTTGCGGAAGCTCGCGCGGGCCGCGGAGATCGCCCTGGCCAACCGCCTGCCGCTGGTGAGTCTCGTGGAAAGCGACGGTCCGGACCCGGCGGGTGGCGGCGAGCTGCTGCTCGCCGGCGGTGCCTCGCTGCGCGACCAGGCCCTGCTCCGCGCGGCCGGAGTGCCCGCGATCTGCGCGGTGTTCGGCGTGGTCAGTGGCGTCACGCTGCCCGCGATCGCCGATCAGACCATTTTGGTACGCGGACAGGCGCGCGTGCATCTGGCCGGTCCTCACCTGGTACGCGCGGCGACCGGGGAGTCCGTCGACGACGAGGCGCTCGGCGGTTCGACGCTGCACGCGACCCGGACGGGGATGGCGCACCAGCTGGCCGAGGACGAACGGGACGCGTTGCGCCTGGTACGCCTAGCCGTCGACCGGCTGTGCCCGGAGGTGACCGAGTCGCCGCGACAGGTGGTCGCACCCCGGCACGAGCCCGAGGATCTGCTGGCCGTTGCCCGGGGCGACGACGCGTTCGATCCCCGGGAGATCCTGGCCCGCGTGCTCGACGCGAGCCAGTTCGACGAGGTCGCCCCATTGTTCGGGGAACGGCTGCGGACCGGCTTCGGCTCGGTGCACGGCCATCGGATCGGCGTCATCGCCAGTGCGGGCCCGCTGCTGGGCGTGGACGAGGCCACCAAGGCGGCCCGGTTCGTGCAGCTCGCCGCGGCGGCCCGGGTGCCGCTGGTGTTCCTGCCCAACACCAGGGGATTCGGGCTGGGCGTGGCGCAGGAGGGCGGCGGCATCTCGGTACACGCCGCCGCGCTCGTGCAGACCATCGCGACCTGCCCCGTCCCGATGATCACGATCGCCGTCGGCGGCGCGCACGGTTCGGCCGGTCAGGTGCTCGGCGGACGCTCGATGCGGCCCCGTTTCCTGTTCAGCTGGCCGAACGCGCGCGCCGCGGTGTTGCCGCCGGACCAGTTGGAGGCGGTCGCCGTGCACCGGACGGCGGTCGACGAGACCGGAGCCGGCACCCCCGACATCCCGCCGGCCAGCGCGCTGCACGAGTCCGGCCTGCTGCACGACGACGGCGTCATCGACCCCCGCGACACCCGTACGGTGCTCGGCATCTGCCTGTCGGTCCTGCCCTCGATCGGGGCGACGTCCACTTTGGGGGGAGCATGATCAGGCGGTTGCTCGTCGCCAACCGCGGCGAGGTCGCGCGGCGCATCTTCGCCACCTGCCGGACCATCGGAATCGAGACGGTCGCCGTCTACTCCGATCCGGACGCGAACGCCCCGTACGTCGCCGAGGCCGACTACGCCGTCCATCTGCCGGGGGCCGCGCCCAGCGCCACCTACTTGCGCGGCGACCTGATCATCGCGGCCGCCCGCAAGACGCTGGCCGATGCGATCCACCCCGGATACGGCTTCCTCGCCGAGAACCCGGACTTCGCCGAGGCGGTCGCCGAGGCCGGCCTGCTCTGGATCGGCCCGCCCGCCAAGGTCATCGAGGTGATGGGGGACAAGGTCGACGCCAAGGCGCTGCTCGCCGAGGCCGACGTGCCGACCCTGCCCAGCTGGACGGATCCCGACCAGGTCGACGAGTTCCCGGTGCTGGTGAAGGCGTCCACCGGCGGCGGTGGGCGGGGGATGCGGATCGTCCGCGAGCGCGCCGTCCTGGCCGAGGCCGTCTCGTCGGCCCGCCGGGAGGCGTTCGGCGCGTTCGGCGACGGGGACGTGTTCTGCGAGAAGTACATCGAGGGCGCGCGCCACATCGAGGTGCAGGTCCTGGCCGACCAGCAGGGCGGGATCGTCACCCTGGGCGAACGGGAGTGCTCGATCCAGCGCCGGCACCAGAAGGTCATCGAGGAGACGCCGTCGCCGGTGGTGACGCCGGAGCTGCGTGAGCACCTGTGCCGGGCGGCCATCGCGGCCGCGCAGGCGGTCGGCTACGTCGGCGTCGGCACGGTGGAGTTCCTGCTGACCCCGAACGGCGACTTCTACTTCCTGGAGATGAGCACCCGGCTCCAGGTCGAGCACGCCGTCACCGAATGCGTGACCGGCGTCGACCTGGTCCGGATGCAGATCGTCGTGGCCGAAGGCGGGCCGCTGCCGGTACTCACCCCGCCGCCGCTTCGCGGGCACGCGATCGAGGCCCGACTGTGCGCCGAGGACCCGGCCGCCAACCATCTCCCGGCCACCGGCGAGATCCACCGGCTGGAGATCCCCGGCGTCGCGGGACGGTTCAGCATTCTGACCGCACCCGGCATCCGCCTGGACAGCGGGGTCGAACCGGGTTCCGTGATCGGCGTCCACTACGACTCGCTGCTCGCCAAGATCGTGGCGTGGGCGCCGACCCGGCCCGAGGCCGCCCGGCTGCTCGCCGCCACCCTGGCCCGAGCGCGGATCCACGGCGTCGTCACCAACCGGGACCTGCTGGTGCGTACGCTGCGCCACCCGACCTTCCTGGCCGGGCAGACCGACACCTCGATGCTCGACCGGCATCCCGAGGTGCTCGCCCCACTCCTGTCCAGCGTGGACGCCGTACGCCTGTCCTGCCTCGCCGCCGCGTTGGGGGCGGCCGCTGAACGGCGAAACGGCGCGGCCTGGCAGGCCAGCATTCCGTCGGGCTGGCGAAACGTCCCCACCGCCGCCCAGACCGCCGTCTACGAGGGACCGGCGGGGCCGGTCGAGGTCGGGTACCGCTTCTCGCGTACCGGAGCGCTGGCCCAATGGTGGGTACGCGCCGTCGACCCGGAAGATCTCGAACTGGCCCCGCTGGGCCAACCCGGGCTCTCCGAAGACCATCCGCCGGTGGCGGTGGTGTCGGCGACCCCGACGCTGGTCGTCCTCGACGTCATCGGCATCCTGCTCGCCGTCCACCTGCATCGGGTGGGCGCGGTGACCTACGTGGACAGTGTCGAAGGCTCGCTCGCGCTGACCGAACTGCCCCGCTTCCCCCTACCGGGATCGGAACTCGCCGAAGGGGCGTTGACCGCTCCACTGCCCGGCGCGGTCGGCCGCGTACTGGTCGTGCCCGGCCAGCGGGTGGACATCGGCGAACTGCTGATGACCGTCGAGGCGATGAAGCTGGAGCACCCGGTGCACGCACCCGCCGCCGGCATCGTCACCGCTCTCCCCGTGACCGCAGGCTCCCAGGTGGACACCGGCACCGTCCTGGCCATCCTCACCCCCTAACTCCCCCGACTTTGCGCGTGGCTCCCCCGACTTTCCGCGTGGCTCCCCCGACTTTCCGCGTGATCATGAACCTATGGTCGTGATCGACCGGGTGGTTTCAAGTCCGCGGCATCCTGATCGACTCCCTAGCGGCCTGATCAACAAGCCCGAATGCGAAGGAGCCGCCGACCCGCGGGGACTGGATGGTGGTCCCCGCCGATCGGCGGCTCGTGCGAAAGGGCGGTGCTGCCGGTCTGCCGGGCTGTCCACCGGAGTGACGTTGCAGTGTCTGCCGCTTGAAACCTCCGGCAGACCGGCCGTTCGGGATTACTGCTGGCCGGAGGACCCGCCGACGCTCGACGCCGTCGCGGAGCCGAGTACGCCGATCGCGTTCCCGCTGATGTTCACCGGGATCTGGATCGGGGCGTACACCTGGGTGCCGTTCAGGACCCCGATGTTGCCCGTGCTGACGAGCGTCGGGCTGCCGTGACCGTGGTCGTCGTGGCCGCTGGGGCAGCCGCACGGACGCGGCTTGCCCTTGCCCTCGGTCGGGGCGCCGGTGCTCTCCAGCATCTCGGTGGCGGGCCGGCCGCCGAGCAGACCGGCCGCCGGGCCGGAGCCTCCGAGCAGGTCGCCGACCACGGGCAGGCCGGAGCCGTCGGTGAGGCCGCCGAGCAGGCTGCCTACGACCGGCAGTCCGTCGACCAGACCCTCGGCAGGACGCCCGCCTCGGTGGACTCCTTCGTGTAGTGCCCGCCCGGCTTGGTCTTGCCGGTGATGGTCGCCGAGGCGCCGCCCTCACATCCGGCGTACGCCTGGCCGAGGACCGCGACGGCGTTGCCGCAGACGTCGACCGGGACCTGAATCGGGGCGATGATCTGGGTGCCGTTGCCGATCCCGATGTTCGGGCCGGTCTTGGCCTGGTAGTGCGCCCAGCCCCACTCGGGGGAGAGCATGGCGGCCGAGCCGCCGACGCAGCCCGCACCGGCTGCGCCGCCGACGGCGACAGCGTTGCCGCAGACGTCGATCGGGGCCTGGACGGGCAGCAGGACCTGAGTGCCGTTGAGGATGCCAACGTTGTCGCTGCTGACCAACGTGGCGTCGGCGTGAGCGGCGGTGCCGGTCGCCAGCAGCGCGCCGGCGGTCAGGGCGCCGGCGTTGAGTGAGCGTCGAACCCACGTCTTCATCGCGAGGGACCTTCTCTCGAATCGTCGGGTGTACCGGTTGGACGATTCGAGAAACGAGGCGATTCGGGCAACTGACGCTGCTGTGTCGGATGAGCGACATAGGAAATGCCGGGTAATTCCGTCAGAATTCCCGGCAATGTCCGATTTATACGGTATGCAGAGTGCGTACCTGAAAAAACCTCAGACGCGAGCCCGGCGAGCGAGCCGCTCGGGGTCGAGGATGATCACGCTCTTGCCGTCGAGTCGCAGCCACCCGCGCGAGGCGAAGTCGGCGAGCGCCTTATTGACGGTCTCCCGGGAAGCCCCGACCAGTTGGGCCAGCTCCTCCTGGGTGAGGTCGTGCGTGACCCGCAGGACGCCGCCGTCGCGGGTGCCGAAGCGGCCCGCCATCTGCAGCAGGTTCTTGGCGACCCGGCCCGGGACGTCGGTGAAGATCAGGTCGGCGAGCGCGTCGTTGGTCCGGCGCAGCCGCCGGGCGAGGACGCGGAGCAGCTGCTCGGCGATCTCCGGCCGATTGGTCAGCCACGGGCGCAGGGCGGCCTTGC
Source organism: Hamadaea flava (assembly GCF_024172085.1). Taxonomy (NCBI): domain Bacteria; kingdom Bacillati; phylum Actinomycetota; class Actinomycetes; order Micromonosporales; family Micromonosporaceae; genus Hamadaea; species Hamadaea flava. The sequence continues at coordinate 5,022,865 of NZ_JAMZDZ010000001.1, forward strand.
GCAGGCGGGCCAGCCGGGAGTCGGTGACGGCGGTGGCCGTGGCGGTCCGCGGCCCGGGGTCGAACAGCGACAGCTCGCCCATCATGTCGGACGGACCCATCACGGCGATCAGGTTCTGCCGGCCGTCCGCGGCGCGGCGGCCCAGCTTGATCTTCCCGGACAGCACGATGTAGAGGCTGTCGCCCGGCTCGCCCTCGTTGAAGACGACCTCGCCCTTGCGAACCTCGATGGTCTCGATCTCACGGGCGAGAGCCTCCGCGGCCTCGGGATCGACACCCTGGAAGATCCCGCTGCGGGCCAGCACCTCATCCATGCGCCACACCTCCACCTGTGCGCTTCTGCGCTTGCCTGCTTCTGCGCTGCCTGCGGCAGCCACGCAACAAACGCGCAACGTCAGTCTAGGCGCAACGCGACGAGAACCGGACGGGTACCCAAAAGATCGCTGTTAGCCCCAGAGTAGGGTCGTGCGGTGCGTCCTGAGCTGGTCTTTCGCGAAGAGGGCGGGCTTTTGGCACCGCTGCTGGTCTGGCGGTTGCCGGGCGCAATCCCGACAATCTCCTCAGGTCCCCTCGGCGGGGGCATCGGCGAGCGCCGTTGGGTGATGAACGCCACTGTTCCGATGTCGTACGACCGCGATGATCCTGGCGTTCACCTGTCCGACATCGCGGGAGATCTCGGCCTTTCCGGACCCGGTGCCGGGCTTATGACCGGGGTCGACGTCGCGCGGGTGGTCACCACCGAGGACGACGGGGTCGAGGTCTTCGCCACGGTCGGCCTCGGCCGCCCGATCCTCGCCGCAGCACCCGCCGAGGACTTCGGCGAACTCGTCGGCACGGTCAACATCATCGCCTTCCTGCCCGCGCGGCTCAGCGATGCCGCGCTGGTCAATGCCGTCGCCACCGTCACGGAGGCGAAGACACAGGCCCTTTTCGAGCTCGGGTACGCCGCCACGGGGACCTCGACCGACGCGGTGTGTGTCGTGGTGTCCGATTCCGGGCCGGCCGAGGCGTACGGGGGTCCCCGGTCGCGCTGGGGCGCACCCCTCGCACGCGCCGTTCACCAGGCGATTCTCCGCGGCGGCCGGGACTTCCGAGCCGACCCGGTCGGCTGGTCGGATCGGACCTGATCAACCTTTCGGGGCCCTGTTCGGCCCGTTCTCCGGGGTCGGCGGAGGGCTTGTCCGCCGGGTAGTCTGTGCGCGATGTCCGCCCCTCGACAGACCCCCCGTTCGTCGCGCCCCCGCTTGATCCTCGGCCTCGCGGTCGCGGTAGTCCTGGTGGGCGCGGCCAGTGCTGCGTACGGCGCGTTCAACGCCACGCGCAAGCCGCAGTGGAACGGTGGTTCGCCCGCCGCCGCCGCGTCGAGCAACGCCGCCGATCCCTCGCCGAGCCAGACCGCTGCGGCCGTGGCCGAGGCGATCACGCTGACGGCGACCGGCGACAACGTCATGGGCGGGCCGGGCAACATGCCGCCCAACGGCGGGAACGACCTCTACACCAAGGTCAAGCCGCTGCTCAAGGGCGACCTGGTGATGGGCAACCTGGAGGAGCCGGTCACCGAGGACACCGGCTACCGCAAGTGCGGCGCCGGCTCGACCAGCTGCCATCAGTTCTACGTGCCGCCGAGCTGGGCCAAGCACCTGAAGAACGCCGGCTACCAGCTGATGAACATGGCGAACAACCACGGCAACGACATGGGCTCGAAGGGGTACACGAACACCCAGAAGTCCCTGGACGCGGTCGGGCTCAAGCACACCGGCGCGCCCGGCGAGATCACCGTCGTGGACGTCAAGGGCATCAAGGTCGCCGTCGTCGGCTTCTCCTCGTACGCGTGGAACAACAGCCTGATCGACATCCCGAAGGCCAAGCAGCTGATCCAGCAGGCCGACAAGCAGGCAGATCTGGTCGTCGTGCAGGTGCACATGGGCTCCGAGGGTACGGCGTACACCCATGTGAAGCCGGGCACCGAGATCTTCCTGGGGGAGAACCGGGGCAATCCGATCGGGTTCGCGCACGCCATGATCGACGCCGGCGCCGACCTGATCGTCGGGCACGGCCCGCACGTGCTCCGCGCGATGGAGTTCTACAAGGGCCGGCTGATCGCGTACAGCCTGGGCAACTTCCTCGGCGGCGGCCGCACGCTGAAGCCGGACGGCGTCCTGGGCTACACCGGCGTCCTCAAGGTGCAGCTGACCAAGGACGGCACCTGGGTCGGCGGCCAGTTCGACTCGGCGATCATGAACAGCCAGGGCGTACCCGGGCCGGACGCGCAGAAGCGCGGCGCGACCGCCATCCGGAACCTCACGAAGTCGGACTTCCCGACCACCGGGCCGAAGATCGAGTCCTCCGGCAAGATCACGCCGCCGGCTGCCTGACCCGGCCGGTCGCGGCGGATGTCAGGGCGGCGACGTACGCTCGACGCCGTGACCGAGACCGACTTGGGCCGCAAACGCCGGGCCCGGAAGATGGCCCGCGAGCTGGCGGTGATCCATCCCGACGCGCACTGTGAACTCGACTTCACGACCCCGCTGGAGCTGGCGGTGGCGACGATCCTCTCGGCGCAGTGCACCGACGAACGGGTCAACCAGGTCACGCCGAAGTTGTTCGCGCGCTATCCGACGGCAGCCGATTACGCGGCCGCCGACCGGACCGAGCTGGAGACGATGATCAAGCCGACCGGCTTCTTCCGCAACAAGACGGACTCGCTGATCAAGCTGGGCGCCGCGCTGGTGGAGAAGTACGACGGTGAGGTCCCGGCGAAGCTGACTCAGCTCGTCGAGCTGCCCGGCATCGGGCGCAAGACGGCCAACGTCATCCTCGGCAACGCGTTCGGCGTACCGGGGATCACCGTCGACACGCACTTCGGCCGGCTGGTCGGGCGGTGGAAGTGGACCGACGAGACCGATCCGGTGAAGATCGAGCACGCCGTCGGCGCACTGATCGAGCGTCGGGACTGGACGATGCTGTCGCACCGGGTGATCTTCCACGGGCGTCGGGTGTGCCACGCGCGCAAGCCGGCCTGTGGGGCGTGCACGCTCGCCCTTTCCTGCCCGTCCTACGGCCTCGGCCCGACCAATCGCGCCGAGGCGGTCAAGCTGCTCAAGGGTCCGCGGGTCGAAGAGCTGGCCGCACTCGTCGACGAGGAGTTGCCGGTCGACTCGGGCGGGGTGTCCAAGGCGGGCTCCGCCATGAAGGTGGCCCGGGTCACGCCGGCCGACAATCCCGATGCGGCGAAGCCCGATTCGCGGCGGACCGGCGCCGGCCAGGGTGCCGCGTGAGGCGGTGGGCGGTCACGGTGCTGGCCGGCGCGCTCCTGCTCGCCGGCTGCGGCAGTGACGAGCCGAAGAATGCCGAGCCACCGATAGACGGGCCGTTCGCGGAGTGCGCCGCGCTCTCGTCCGACAACGCCTCGCCGGAGCTGCCCGACGTGACGCTGCCCTGCTTCCACGGTGGCCAGTCGGTGCGGTTCTCCCAGCTCAAGGGGGCTGTCGTGGTGAACCTCTGGGCGTCGTGGTGCCAGCCCTGCATCCGCGAACTGCCCGCGTTCACCCAGCTCGCCGGGAAGAAGGACGCGCCGAGGGTGATCGGCGTGGTCACGACGGATAAAAGGAACAGTTCGGCCGCGCTCGCCGAGGAACTGCACGTGACCTTCCCGACCCTCTTCGACGACCGGGGCCGCCTCGCGACCGCACTCGTCGAGGCGGAACGCATCAAGTCCAGCGCGCTGCCGGCGACCGTCTTCGTCAAGGACGGCCGGATCGCGTACGTCTATCAGGGTTCGGCCCTCGATGAGGCGAAGCTGACCGAGTTGGTGGACCGGTATCTCGGGGTGAAGGTGTGACGGCGCCGATCCCGGAGTGGCTCAAGGGTTTGCAGGAGCGGGTCGCGGAGTCCCGCTCGGCCGATTTCAGCCGCTGGCCGCTGCCGGAGCACGGCGGGCGCGAAGCAGCCGTGCTCGTGCTGTTCGGCGAATCCGAGGAGCACGGCCCCGATGTGTTGCTGCTCCAGCGCGCGGCCACGATGCGCAATCACGCCGGGCAGCCCGCGTTTCCCGGTGGCGCAGCCGATCCGGGCGACGGTGGACCGCAGCAGACCGCCCTGCGCGAGGCGAACGAGGAGGTCGGTCTCGACCCGGCCAGCGTGACGGTGCTGAGCGAACTTCCGCCGATCTGGATATCCGTCAGCGACTTCGTCGTCACGCCGGTCCTCGCCTGGTGGCACAGCCCGCACCCGGTGTACGCCGTCCAACCGGCCGAGGTCGAGCGAGTGGCGCGGCTGCCGCTGACGGAGCTGACCGATCCGGCGAATCGGTTGCGCATCCGGCATTCGAGCGGATACATCGGACCGGCGTTCTCCGTCGGTGGCCTGCTCGTCTGGGGTTTCACTGCCGGAATCCTCACCGTTCTGCTGGACCTCGGTGGGTGGAGCCGGCCTTGGGACACATCTCGCGTCGAGAATCTCCCCGTAGGCTAGGCGGATGTCCGTGGTCGATGCCGTGCTGATCATCCTGATGATCATTTTTGCGATCTCCGGATACCGGCAGGGCTTTCTCATCGGGGTTCTCTCCTTCGCCGGGTTCTTCGTCGGCGCCCTGATCGGATTGCAGATCGGTCCGCTGCTCGCCGAGCACTTCGCCTCGCCCACGATTCGCATCGTCATCGCCCTGATCGCCGTGTTCGGCCTGGCCATCCTCGGGCAGGCGGCGACCGGCTGGCTCGGCTCGAAACTTCGCGGCGGGATCACCAACAGCAGCTTTCAGACGGTGGACGACCTCGGTGGCGCCGTCGTCTCGGTGGTCGCGGTCGCGATCGTCGCGTGGTTGGTGGCCATACCGCTGGGCAAGTCCGACTCGGACTGGTTGTCGAGTTCCGTACGCAACAGCGTGGTTCTCAGCGGTATCGACAAGATCATGCCGAACGACGCGTCGAAGCTGACCCAGGCCCTGCAGGAGACCATCGACACCAACGGCTTCCCGGACGTCTTCGGCGACCTCGTGCCCACCCGCGTACGCCCGGTGCCCGAGCCGGACAGCGCGCTGGCGAAGTCGCAGGTGGTGGTCAACTCCCACAAGTCGGTGGTCAAGGTGCTGGGCAGTGCACCGAGCTGCTCCCGCCGCATCGAGGGCTCCGGTTTCGTGTACGCCCCCGAGCACGTCCTGACCAACGCCCACGTGGTCGCGGGGACGACGGCGGTGGCCATCAAGGACGAGGACGGCGACCGGCATTCCGCGCGGGTGGTGGTCTACGACCCGGAACGCGACCTGGCGGTGCTCTACGTCCCAGGGTTTTCCGCTCCGGCGCTGCGGCTGGCCGACAACGAGGTGGACACCGGCGCGGACGCGATCGTGCTGGGCTATCCGCTGGACGGGCCCTACAACGCCCAGCCGGCCCGCGTACGCGACGTCGGCGACATCACCGGGCCGGACATCTACGACGACCAGAAGGTGACCCGCGAGGTCTACACGATCCGGGCGCTGGTCCGCAGCGGTAACTCCGGGGGGCCGCTGATCAGCCCGAACGGCCGCGTACTCGGGGTCATCTTCGCTGCCGCGGCCGACGACAAGAACACCGGTTTCGCGGTGACGGCCGACGAGGCGACACCTGTGGCGGCGGCCGGCGCGACGAAGACGACCGGGGTCGGCACCCAGACCTGCGCCTGACGCGTCATCGCCAGATCATGGTTACGCATGCTGCTCGCGCCCGGGAAGCACGCACATCCGTGATCCAGCGCCTAACCCAACAGGCACCGACGGGTGGCAAGGGGCTCAGGTGAAGCGGCGCAGGGTGGCCGCGGCCCCGCCGACAAGCACGAGGACGACCGCGATCCCGGCCGGCAGTGCGGCGAGGAGCGGCCGATGACCGGCCGCCCGCTCGGGTTGCGCCCGGGCCACGCTCGCGGCCGGTGACGCGGTCGCCGATGCTCCGGCCTTTCCGAAGCGCGCTTTGCCCGGTGGCGGGACGGTGTCGAGCGGGTTCGCCGCCACCGCGGGAACCGTCAGCGTCAACGCGGCCACGGGATCCACCATGCCGTAGCCGTAGGTCGTGTCCCGGCCCAGCGGGCCCAGATCGCCGGCGGTGGCGATGAGGCGGTTCACGACGTTGGCGGCCGACATCTCCGGCCACTTCGATCGGACGAGCGCCGCCGTAGCGCTCACCAGCGGCGCGGCGAAGCTGGTGCCCTCGACCGTCCAATAACCGCCCGGCCGAGCGCCGACGAGGTCGGCTCCGGGCGCGGCGAGAATGGTCTCGGGTCCGGTCAGCGCGCCGGACCACAACGTCCGGCCGTTGCCGTGGCCGAGCCCGGTCACCGCCAGTACGCCGGGCTCTCGCGCCGGATACCAGACGTCGTCCGGATTGGGCGGCGACTCGTTGCCGGTGCAGGCCACCACGACGACGTCCTTCTCGAAGGCGTAGTCGAGGGCGTCGGCCAGTTCGGGACTGCTCACCGAACCGCCCAGAGAGAGATTGATCACGGTGGCACCATGGTCGACCGACCAGCGTACGGCGTTGGCGACGACCCGGGCGTCGTCGTATTCGTTCTTCGCGTCGAGCACCCGAACCGGGAGGATCTTCGCGCCGGGCGCCAACCCGAGGACGCCCGACAAGTCGTCGGCCCGCCCGGCGATCAGCCCCGCGACCGTGGTGCCATGGCCGACCGCGTCGGTCTGGCCATTGCCGCCGGGGCGGACGAAATCCGTCCCGGGCAGCACCTGACCGGACAGATCGGGATGGCGACCGTCCACACCGGAGTCGATGACCGCGACGGTCACGCCGCTGCCGTCCGACCAGCGCCAAGCCTGCTGCGCGTGCAGTTGGCCCAGCTGCCACTGGTCTCCGCGTACCTTGTCGGCGGCGAGCCCGGCGCCCTGACCGCCGGCGGCACTCGACCCGGACACCGGTGACGCCGGAAAACCCGCGGCCACGCCCAGCAGGAGCCCCGCGCCCACACGAAGCAGCGCCGTCGCGGTCTTCTGCGATCCGGCGCTGCGTTCAGCCGACGGGCGTCTCACAATGGGTGAAACCTACCGGCTTTGATCGATGAGCGCACGCCTTGCGGCGTGACAATCACCCGGCGATGGCTTGAATCTGATCGAAGACGTTGAGGACCCAGAGCGCGGCCGGGATGACCGACACGACGATCAGCATCTCGAAGAGGTCGGCGATCCGTCCGATGTACGGCGACGGCGGCTTCGTGGACCAGGCCTGCCCGGCGACCACGACGATCAGTGCGATCGCGACCGAGCCCACCGCGATCAGCGCCCGCATGCTGCTGTCGGCGCTCAGCACCATGCCGACGAGCAGCACGGTGATCCCGGTCAGGCCGGCGACCAGCAGCGGAACCCGCTGACGCGGGCTGACGAACAGCCGCGAGCGCAGGAGCAGCGCGACGGCCGCGACCGCGGTCAGCACCTTGCCCGCCACGCCGCCGCCGGTCACGAGGACCGCAGTCGCGCCGACGGTGAGGACGGCGTATCCGATGAGCATTCCGGAGAGCAGCTCTTCGGACCGGGAGACCGCCGAGAACACGCGCTGCCGATCGGGCAGCCGGCGCGCGGCCTCCAGCGAGGGCGAGGAGCCCGCCGCGTAGATCTCCTTGGCGCCCTGACCGGTCGGCAGCGTGACCGACGGGACCGGCACCTTGCCGAAGCGGATCGCGAGCACCGGGACCAGACCGATGCCGCAGACCAGCAGCGCGAGCAGCACGGCGGCCGCGCCGGCCGGGTCGAGGAAGCTGAGCAGACTGGCGAGCCCGGTGAGCAGGCCGAAGGTGACGCCGGCGGTGAACACCCGGACCCGGCCGCCGACACCGGCTCCGCCGAGGGCCGAGAAGAGCAGTACGCACATCGCGCCGAGCAGCAGCTGCGCCTGCCCGAGCCAGGGGACCAGGCCCATCGCGCCGGGCAGCGTGTCGCCGCCGAGGATGAGCGCGCCACCGGCGAAGGCGTAGGGCAGGCTGAACCCGCCGAGCACCGCGCCGACCCGGGCGTCGCCGTACGCCCGCGAGGCGACCACGCCCGCGAACAGCAGCAGCACCGCTGCGGCGAGGCCGAGCCAGCCACCGGGCTGCCAGCCCGGTCCGCCCTGCAGGATGGCGAGTACGCCGCCCGCGAGCAGCACGCCCGCACCCACCACGGTGGCGGTTCGAGTGCTGACGGGTGACCAGCCCGCGCCGCGGCGACGGGCGCCCTCGGCGATGGCTTCGACGACGTCGTCGTATTCCAGTTCGGGCCAGTCGGCGCGCGCCGGAACCAGGTGCAGGACCTGGCCGTCACGCACGTTCTGCTGGTGGAGGCTGCGGTCGCCGGCCAGCGACGTGCCGTCGGCGCGGCGCAGAACCCAGCCGCCGTGCCGCTCGCCTTCGTCGGCGAAGCCTTCGCCGGCGTGCTGGAGGAGTTCGGGGAGGATTTCGGCGATCGCGATCTGTTCCGGCAGCGCCACATCCACCCGGCGATGCGGGGTGTTGATGGTGACGCGCGCGAGCCCGAGCGCGGCGGAGGTCATGCTCACCGGAGTACGTCTATCACGAATCGCCCCTCACCGTCACCCCGCATAGACCGCAGTGAGACCCGGCTCTGTCAGGCGGGGTGCGTCCAGTCGGTGGCATCGCCTAGCATGGGCGGCGCTGAGCGCGCGTCATGGGGAGGAGGGCCGCCGGTATGGGAACGATCGTCGTGAAGCGGGGCCCGCGTCGGCCCGCTCCGGAGATTCCCAGCGGAGAGCTGGTCATCGAGGCTCCACCGGAGATTCCGCAGGCCAGTGGGGCCCGCTGGCAGCAAGCCATGATGGCGCTGCCGATGCTTGGAGCGATGCTGCCGTCCGCCTACATGATGGGCAACGGGCAGAACGGCAAGATGGGTTACGTCATGGGCGGCATGATGGGCCTGTCCATGATCGGCATGATGGCCATGAACCTCAGCCAGGGCGGCGGAGGCCCGAAGAAGGCCGAGATGATGGCCGCCCGGCGCGAATACCTGCGCCACCTGGCGACGATGCGGACCAAGGTTCGCGAGACCGTGGCCAAGCAGCGGACGGGTTTGTTCTATCGGCACCCCGATCCGCAGCGGCTATGGTCCACAGTCGACTCTCATCGGCTCTGGGAGCGCCGCCCGACCGATCCCGACTACGGGGTCACCCGCATCGGCATGGGACCGCAGTCGCTCGCGACTCCGCTGGTTCCGCCGGTCACCCGGCCGCTGGAGGAGCTGGAGCCGATGACGGCCGGCGCCCTGCGCCGGTTCCTGGACGCGTACTCGGTCGTGCCGGACCTGCCGGTCGCCGTGTCGCTGCCCGCCTTCGCCCGGGTCTTCGTCCGGTCGGAGGCGCCGCCGAACAACACCTACGGCTACAGCTCCGGGCGGCTCGCGCAGCCCGAGGCCGACCACCGCGACGGTAGCGAGACGCACAGTCTGGTCCGCGCCGTCGTCAGCCAGCTCGCCACCTTCCACGCGCCCGACGACCTCCTGATCGCGGTCTGCGCTCCGGCGCATCGCCGGGATCGCTGGGACTGGGTCAAGTGGCTGCCGCACAACGCCCATCCCTCCAAGGTGGACGCTCTCGGCCCGGTGCGCATGGTCGCGCCGACCGCCGTCGCGCTGGAGGAGATGCTCTCCGACATCATCGGCAACCGTCCCCGGTTCGGCGGCGGCGCGTCCGGCCCGTATGTCGTGGTCGTCCTCGACGGCGCGGACCTCACCGGTTCGCAGCACCTCGCGGCCGACGGCGGCATCGCGGGCATGACCGTGCTGGACCTCGACGGCCAGCCGCCGCGTCTGCTCGACCGGACCACGCTGACGCTGGAGATGCAGCAGGACACCCGGCAGCTGGAGATCTACACCGCCGACGGGTCGGCTGACGTCGGCTTCGCCGACGGGCTCACGTACGCCGAGGCCGAGTCGGTCGCCCGGCGGCTCTCTCCGCTGCGGCTGTCCGCCGCGACCAAGTCGGCCGACGCCCCGCTCTCGGGCGACCAGGGACTCGGCGACCTGCTCGGCATCCCCGACCCGGACACCTTCGAGGTGGCGCAGGGCTGGCGGCCACGGGCCGACCGCGACAAGTTGCGGGTGCCGATCGGCGTCGGGGTCGACGGCCAGCCGGTCGAGCTGGACATCAAGGAGTCGGCTCAGGACGGCATGGGCCCGCACGGTCTGCTGATCGGCGCGACCGGTTCCGGTAAGTCCGAGGTGCTGCGAACGCTGGTGCTCGCACTGGCGCTGACGCACTCCTCGGAGGAGCTGAACTTCGTCCTCGTCGACTACAAGGGTGGTGCGACGTTCGCCTCGATGGACGTGCTGCCGCACACCAGCGCGGTCATCACCAACCTCGAGGGCGAGTCGCTGCTCGTCGACCGTATGGCCGACGCCATCAACGGTGAGGTCATCCGCCGCCAGGAGCTGCTGCGGGCGGCGGGCAACTTCGCGAACCTGAAGGACTACAACAAGGCCCGGCTGCAGGGTAAGGCGCTCGCGCCGCTGCCGTCACTGCTCATCGTGGCCGACGAGTTCTCCGAGCTGTTGACGGCCAAGCCGGACTTCATCGACATCTTCGTGCAGATCGGCCGGGTCGGCCGGTCGATCGGCATCCACCTGCTGCTGGCGAGCCAGCGGTTGGAGGAGGGCCGCCTGCGCGGTCTGGACACGCACTTGTCCTACCGGCTCGGTCTGCGGACCTTCTCCGCCATGGAGTCGCGCACGGTCCTGGGCGTACCCGACGCGTACGACCTGCCCCGGGCGCCCGGCCACGGCTATATGAAGTTCGGCACCGAGCCCCTGGTCCGGTTCAAGGCCGCGTACGTCTCCGGCTCCTACAAGAAGGCGGGCGCGTCGCCGACCCGGGCCGGCGGCCGGCGTACCGACATCGACATTCACAACTTCGGGACGCACTTCGTGCCGCTGCCGAAGAAGCCCGCCAACGCGGAGCCCGAGGTCAACTGGGAGGTCAAGCCGGGCGAGAGCCTGATGGACGTCCTGATCGGGCGGCTGGCCGGCAAGGGCCCGCCGGCGCACCAGGTCTGGCTGGAGCCGCTGGACGCCTCCGACACCCTGGAGGAGGGCTTCGGCAAGATCGCGATCCACCCGGAGCGCGGTCTGACGACGGCCAACGCCGAACTGCACGGCGCGCTGACGGTCCCCACCGCGTGGGTCGACCGGCCCGCGCAACAGCGCCGGGACACGCAGTGGATCAATCTGTCCGGCGCGAACGGGCACGTGGCGATCGCCGGGGCGACCCAGAGCGGCAAGTCCAGCCTTCTGCGGACGATCATCAGCGGCCTGGCGCTGACCCACACCCCGGCCGAGGCGCAGTTCTACTGCCTCGACTTCGGCGGCGGCACGCTGGCCGCGCTGCGGGAGATGCCGCACGTCGGCGGCGTGGCGGGCCGCCTCGACACCGCCCAGGTACGCCGGACGGTCAGCGAGGTCGCGATGCTCCTCGCCGAGCGCGAGGCGCGGTTCGCCGAGCTGGGCGTGGACTCGATGAACAACTACCGCAAGCGCCGGGCCTCCGGCGAGGTCAACGACCCGTTCGGAGACGTCTTCCTCGTCATCGACGGCTGGGCGACCCTGCGGGAGAGCTACGACGACCTGGAGCCGGTCATCACCGACCTGGCCACCCGGGGTCTGTCCTACGGCGTCCACATCATCGCCAGCTCGCTGCGCTGGCGGGACTTCCGGGCGGCCATTCAGGACCAGTTCGGCACCAAGATCGAGATGCGGCTGGGTGACCCGTCGGACTCGATCGGCAAGGTCCGCAAGGCGGCGCAGAACGTCAAGAACGCGCCGGGCCACGGCGCGACCAACGACGGTCTGTACTACCTGACCCTGCGCCCGGAGCTGACCTCGCTCGGCACCGACCAGACCTCGCTGAGCAAACACGTCGCGCAGCATTGGAAGGGCCAGCCGGCACCGCGAGTGCGGATGCTGCCCCCGGTCTACGGCTACGACCGCCTGCCGCTCACCGGCGGCGATCCGCTGCACATCCCGATCGGCCTGTCCGAGGACCTCGCCCCGATCTCGCTCAACTTCCGCGACGACCAGCACTTCCTGGTCTTCGGCGAGAGCGAGTGCGGCAAGTCGACGTTCATGCGGGCACTGGCGACCACGATCACCAAGCGGTTCACCCCGGACGAGGCGAAGCTGCTGATCGTCGACCACCGGCGCAGCCTGCTCGGTGCGATCCAGGGCGACCATCTGCTCGGCTACACGACCAACTTCGAGCAGAGTACGCAGTACCTTCAGGCGGTCGCCGGTTACATGGACCAGCGCAAGCCCCCGGCCGACGTCACGCCGCAGCAGCTGCGCGACCGGCCGTGGCTGGAAGGCCGCCCGGAGTGCTTCGTCCTCATCGACGACTACGAGATGGTCGCGTCCGGCGCGGGCAACCCGCTCGATCCGCTGGTGCCCTACCTCGAGATCGCCCGCGACGTCGGTCTGCACCTGATCATCGCGCGGAACTCGACGGGCGCGAGCGGTCTGTCCTACCAGCCGCTGTTCCAGATCATGCGGCGGGTCGGCAGCCCCGGCCTGCTCATGTCCGGGGACAAGGGCGAAACCTCGCCCCTGGCGGACATCCGCTTCGAGCGGATGGTTCCGGGCCGTGGCCGGCTCCTGTCGCGCAAGCAAGGGGTACGCCTCATTCAGGTGGCGAACCTGCCCGGCGCGTAGGTCGGGCAGCCCCGCTCGATCCAGCGACGGCTGGGCGGACGGGGCGGCCCGCCTGTCAGCTCGGCGGTCCTTACCGGACCAGTAGCCGACCGCCCTCCCGGTGCGCTTCGATGCCACCGGGCAGGGCGGTCGCTCCTTGTCCGTGCCAGTCGGTGACGAGCGCGTCCAACGCGGCGACGTGCCGGTGGCCGAGGGCGGCCGCGGGTGCGCCGAGTTCGAGCGCCCAGGTGTGCAGTACGCGACCGCGCAGGGCGTCCGGCAGCGCCCGGAGGGCGTCGACCTCGAGTCCGCCGTCGCACCGGCACCCCTCGTACGCCTCCGCCGCCAAACCGTCCAAGTAGGACGCGTCCACGGCGAGCTGAGCGGCTGTCTGAGCGAGGTTGCCGACGACGCCCGGCCCCAACGCCGTCACCAAGGCGGGCAAGGCATCGGACCGTACGCGCGCTCGTGCGTACCGGGTGTCGGCGTTGTGCGGATCCTCCCAAGGCGTGAGCCCTTGCGCCGCACACGCTTCCCGAAGCGTCGTACGCCGGACGCCCAGCATCGGCCGGAGCAGCGCCACCTGGCCGACCTCCCGGCGTGCGGGCATCCCGGCCAGGCCACGGGGACCGGCGCCCCGAGCCAGGGCCAGCAGTACCGTCTCGGCTTGGTCGTCGAGTGTGTGACCTAGGAGGAGCGCTGCGGCGGCGTACTCGTTGGCATGGTGAAGGAGTGCCTCGTAGCGGGCGTGGCGTGCGGCGCCTTCGGGACCCATCGGATCAGCCGGGTCGATCGTGACCGGGGCGATCAGGACCGGAGCGAGCCCCGCCGACGTGGCCCAGGCCGCGACGGTGGCGGCGCGGTCGGCGGATCCGGTCTGGAGGTTGTGGTCGACGGTGATCAGGCCGACCCGCCAGCCGGTACGCGGACCGGCGAACGCCGCGGCCGCCGCCAGGGCGAGCGAGTCGGCGCCACCGGAGCAGGCGACAAGGACGAGCCGATCGTCACCATGGCCGAGCGCACGCCGCACCGCGGTACGCGTCTGCGCGACGGAGGGGTGGGGACCGGTCAAGGCGCGACCCGGGCGACCCACGCGTCCGGATCGGTCAGCTCGGCCAGCGTCGGTAGGTTCGCCGGAGCGGCCCAGACCCGGTTGAAGCCGGCCATACCGACCCGGTCGATGGCGCTCTGGACGAACTTGCGGCCCTCGGCGTATTGCCGGAGCTTCGCGTCGACGCCGAGCAGCCGGCGGATCACGGACTCCACGGGGTTCGCGGTGGCACGGCGGCGGTCGAACCGGGCCCGGATCGCCTCGACCGACGGGATGACGCGCGGACCGACCCCGTCCATGACGACCTCGGCGTGCCCCTCGACGAGAGTCATCAGCGCCGTGAGCCGATCCATCACCACCCGCTGGGCGGGCGACTGCACGAGGTCCAGGACGCTGGCCTGGCTGCCCTTGTTCCGGACGGCGTCCGCAGCGGCCGACACGGCCCGGCCCACCCGGCCGAGCAAGGCGGAGGCATCGGTGTCGGACGCGTCGATGAACGCCTTGACCTCGCTGAGGAAGTGCCCGCGCAGCCACGGGACGGCGGTGAACTGCGTCCGATGGGTGACCTCGTGGAGGCAGACCCAGAGCCGGAAGTCGCGGGGTTCGGCGCCGAGCTTGCGTTCGACCGCGACGATGTTCGGGGCCACGAGCAGCAGGTGGCCGGGTTCGCCGGAGAACACCTCGTATTGCCCGAGCACCCGCCCGGACAGATAGGCCAAGATCGTCCCCGCCTGCACCGCGGTGACCTTCGCCCCGACCATCTCCAGCGGGCCGGTGCCGGCCGTCTGCGATCGTCTGGCGAGCTGAGCGGTCAGCGGACCGATGACCTGCCGCATCCCGGCGACGTTGAGCGCCGCCCAGTCCCGGCGATCGACCACCCGCACCGGTGGCACGTCGACCTGCGAGGTGAGCCCGGTGAACTCGGCCACGTGCTCGGCCGCCTCATCGGTCAGCGTCCGCAGTTGCCGGACGACTTCGACCGCCTCCGCCTTGGTCACCTTCGGGCCGGTCGGGCCCAGGGTGGCGGCGGTGGATGCGGCCAGGTCCCAGTCGACGAAATCCGCCATGCGCTCGACGCTACCCGGTTCCAGCCCGCAACCGCCGTTGATCTTGAACAGAAAAACGCGGCCAGGGCGACGTTTTCTGTTCAAGATCAACGGCGGAAGGTCAGTGCGAGGTGTCCTTCGCCCGCTTGAACGACGCGACGATCTCGGCCTCGGCCTCGGTCCGGCCGACCCAGGTGGCGCCCTCGACGCTCTTGCCGGGCTCCAGGTCCTTGTAGACCTCGAAGAAGTGCTGGATCTCCAGCCGGTCGAACTCGGCGACGTGGTGGATGTCGCGCAGGTGCTCCAGGCGCGGGTCCTCGGCCGGGACGCACAGGACCTTGTCGTCGCCGCCCTTCTCGTCGCGCATCCGGAACATGCCGATCGCGCGGCAGCGGATCAGGCAGCCGGGGAAGGTCGGCTCCTGCACCAGCACGAGCGCGTCGAGCGGGTCGCCGTCCTCGCCGAGGGTGTTCTCGATGAAGCCGTAATCGGCTGGGTACTGCGTGGATGTGAACAGTGTGCGGTCAAGCCGGATACGGCCCGTCTCGTGGTCGACCTCGTACTTGTTGCGCTGCCCCTTAGGGATCTCAACCGTGACGTCGAAATCCATCTCACGCTCCTGACACGTTTTCTCGCCGACTCTGGCTTCTGCTCGATAGTGTCGCGTAGGTCGATCGGAAAGCTCACCGGGAGGGTCTGTGGGGAGGCAAGGTTCACACTACGGCGACGAATCGCCGTGGGCGGCCGGATGGTCCGGAAACGGACCAGAACCGGCATCTGACCAGCCCGAATCTGGTTATCCACCGGATTATCCACAGGCTCCAGCCGACTATCCACAAGCTTATCCACAGGCTGCCACGCCACAAACCGGACGTTATCCACAGGCTGCGCAAAACCCTCCACAGGCCACCGCGCACCCTCAGTCTCGACCGTCCGGCACGGTCTACGGCTCCGTTCCCCCGAGTGGTACGCCCACCGCAGGCCGTTCACCGCGCGCCTCGGGATCGGCCTCGGTCCCGCCGTCCGGCCCGATGCCCGGCCCGTCCTCGCCTTGGGCGCCGCCCCCACCACCGCCGTCGTCCACCCCGATATCCACAGGTCAGCAGCCCGGTGCCGGGCGGGTCTACGGCAGCGCGGCGATGCCGCCCGGCGCGCCGCAGTCCCCGCCACCGGGATCCCCCCAGTGGGGCCAGCCGCCGGCCTCGCCGCCGCCGGGCTTCCCGCGAGCGGGCTCCCAGCCGCCGGACTTCCAGCAGCAGGGCTTCCCATCGCCGGACTTCCACCAGCAGGGCGAGCAGCAGCCGGGCTACCAGTCGCAGCGCGAACAGCCGTGGGGAGAGCAGCAGCCGGGCTACCAATCGCAGCGCGAGCAGCAGTGGGGCGACCCGCGATCGGCCACTCCACCGCCGGTTCGGCCGGGCGCCGCTTCGGCCGAGCCGCCTGAGCCGCCGCGCAAGGGCCGCCGCGGCCTGTGGATCTCGCTGGCGACGGTACTCGTCCTCGTGCTGGCCGCGGCCGGCGGCGCAGTCGCGTTCGCGCCGGATCGCGTACGCGAACTGCTGGGGCAGACGACCCCGGTCAACTCCTGGTCGCCGGACGCGGTGGCGAGCGCGGCCGGAGTCCTGTCCGCGGCGACCGGCACCGCGCCGACCGCCGAGCAGGTCAAGGCGGCTCTCGAAGAGCTGCGTACGCACACCGACCTGGGTCCGTCGGTCAGCGTCTCGGTGGTGGACGTGGCGACCGGGGAGAGCCTCTACGACGCCGGTTCCTCGCATCCGGCCGTCCCGGCGTCGACCACGAAGATGGCGACCGCCGCCTCCGTCCTCGCCACGCGAGGACCGGACTACCGCATGACCACGAAAGCGGTGGCCGGGCCGAACGAAGGTGAGGTCGTGCTGGTCGGCGCGGGCGACCCGACGCTGACCGCCGGCGCGACCGGGTACTACCCGGGCGCAGGGCGCCTCGACCAGCTCGCCGCGCAGGTGAAGACGGCGCTCGGCGGGAAGTCGCCGACGAAGCTGATCTACGACACGTCGATCTACACGGGATCGTCGATCGCCGAGGGCTGGGACGACGACGCCGCCGTCGGCCCGTACGGCGCCCGGACGACCGCGCTTGCGATCGACGGCGCGCGGACGAGCCCCAAGCGGCCCAAGAACATCGACGACCTGCACGCCGGGCAGGCCCGGTCGGCGCAGCCGGACAAGGCCGCCGCGCTCGCCTTCGCCAAGCTGCTCGGGGTTCCGGCGTCCTCGGTGACGGCCGGAACGGCCCCGTCCGGTGCCCAGCAGCTCGGCGCGGTGCAGTCGCCCCGGATCGAGAGCCTGGTCGAGATCATGCTCGAGGAGAGCGACAACGTGGTGGCCGAGGCGCTGGCCCGCCAGGTCGCGCTCGCCAAGGGACAGCCGGGCAGCTACGCCGGCGCTGGGACCGCCATCAAGCAGGTGCTCGGTGAGTTGGGCGTACCCACGACGGGCGTGGTGATCAAGGACGGCTCGGGACTGTCCCGGCTGGACCGGCAGCCGCCCGCCATGCAGACGGCGCTGCTCGCCCAGGCCGCCGGAGACAAGCATCCGCAACTGCGCTCGCTGTTCGCGGGACTGCCTGTCGGCGGCTGGTCCGGGACGTTGTCCGATCGGAACACGACCACCGCGGGCACTCCGGAGTCCGGGGCGGGCGTGGTTCGGGCGAAGACCGGAACGCTCACCGGCGTGGCCGCGATCGCCGGGATCGTCGTCACGAAGGACGGCCGGCTGCTCGCCTTCTCATTCCTCGCCGACGCCGTGCCCTCCGGGACGGACACCGCCCGGGAACGCCTCGACGCGATGACGAACGCCCTCGCCGCCCTCTGACACCCCGCGCCCCTGACCCCCCTCGCGCCCCTGACACGCGCTGGCGCGTTCCCTGCAGATCACGGTTACGCAGCCCAAACCGGCCCAAGATCACATGCTGATCCGTGATCTGCAGGGAACGCGGCGGGCGAGAAGCCGGAACGGGGTGACCGAGACGCGGGGTTGACGGGTAGGCGACAGGTCGAAGTGTCGGCGGGGTCAGGCGGCCGAACTGGGGCAAGATCTGCCGTATGTTTTCGCGGCTTTTGTTGCCACTTGCACTAGTTGTCGTATCTATCCCTGCCCCCGCGAGCGCGGCGACCCACGCGACAGGGGCGACACAGGAAGAACGAGTCAGCCTGGTGTCGCGCTACACCGCCGCGAAGACGAGCGCGCTCGCGCGTACGGATCGTTCGCTGCTGGGGCGTACGGACAGCGCTCAGGTGAGCGTGCTGGTGAAGCTGGCCAACGATCCCGTGGCGACCTATCGGGGCGGCGTTGCGGGGTTCCCGGCGACCAGTCCGGCGATCACCGGGCGGCCGTTGTGGGGCGGCCCGGCCGAGCAGGCGTACGAGCGGTTCCTGGCCCAGCAGGAGGACGCCTTCGGCACGGCGGTCGCCCACGTGCCCGGCGTACGCCTGGGGCAGCGGCTGCGCACCGTCTACGGCGGACTGGCGCTGACCGTCCCGGCGAACCGGGTCGGCGACCTCCTCAAGATCCACGGCGTCGTCGCCGTCCAGCGTGACCAGGTACGCCAGCCGCTGACCGACGCGAGCACCAAGTTCATCGGGGCGGACACCGTGCAGCAGTCCCTCGGCGGTCCGGCCGACGCGGGCAAGGGTGTGATCTTCGGGGTGCTCGATACCGGCGCGTGGCCGGAACACCCGTCCTTCGCCGACCAGGGCAACCTGTCCGCCCCGCCGGCGAAGGCCGACGGCAAGGCTCGGGCCTGCGACTTCGGCACGAACCCGGTGACCGGCGTGAAGTTCCGGTGCAACCACAAGCTCATCGGCGGGCAGCCGTTCCTGGACGCGTACTTGACGGCGCACGAGGGCGAGAAGTATCGCAGCGCCCGCGACAGCGACGGCCACGGTACGCACACCGCCTCGACCTCCGCCGGCGACGTTCTGAGCAGTGCCAAGGTGTTCGGGGTCGAACGCGGCCCGCTGCGGGGAGTCGCGCCCGGTGCCTGGGTCAGCGTCTACAAGGTCTGCGGCGCCGAGGGCTGCTTCTCGTCCGACTCCGCAGCCGCCGTCGCGCAGGCCGTCAAGGACGGTGTACGCGTCATCAACTTCTCCATCTCGGGTGGCACCGACCCCGAGACCGATCCGGTCGAGCTGGCCTTCCTGGACGCGTACGCCGCGGGGGTGTTCGTCGCCGCGTCGGCGGGCAACGAGGGTCCGGAGGCCGAGACGGTGAACCACCTGTCGCCCTGGGTCACCACAGTCGCGGCGAGTACGCAGCGGCGCGAGTTCGACTCGACGATCACCCTGAAGGCCCCCGGCGCGAAGGACCTGACGCTGACCGGATCGAGCATCACCGCCGGAATCGACGCGGCGACCCCGGTCGTGCAGGCCAAAGACGTCAAGGGGTACGACGGCGGCGCGCTCTGCCTGACGAAGCCGAAGAAGAACCTCTTCCAGGGCAAGATCGTCGTCTGTCAACGCGGTGAGAACGCGCGGGTCGAGAAGGGCTACTTCGTCAAGCAGGGCGGCGGACTCGGGATGCTGCTCTACAACCCCACGCTCCAGGACACCGAGACGGACAACCACTGGCTGCCGACCGTCCATCTCGCAACCGGTGCTCAGCTTTCGGCGTACCTGAAGAACAAGGGCGTGACGGCCAGCTTCACCGCGGGGCGCGCCACGCCGGGGAATGGCTCGCATGAGCCGCCAGGAGTGCAGTCAGCCGGGCGGGGCGACGTGATGGCGGCGTTCTCCTCGCGCGGGCCCGGCGGGCTCGCGTTGAAGCCGGACGTGACCGCGCCCGGCGTGCAGATCCTGGCCGGGACCACGCCGACGCCCGAGGACCCGACCGGCGGCCCGGCCGGGCAGTACTTCCAGGCCATCGCGGGCACCTCGATGTCGGGACCGCATGTCGCGGGCGCGGGCATCCTGCTGCGCGCGTCGCATCCGAACTGGACGCCCGGTCAGATCAAGTCCGCGCTGATGACGACGGCCGTGACCAAGGTCGTCAAGGAGGACCTGAAGACGCCGGCCGACCCGTTCGACTACGGCGCGGGCCGGATCGCGGTCGACGTCGCCGTCAACCCGGGCCTGACCTTCGACGAGACCGCCGACCGGATGGCCGCACTGGCCGCGGACCCGGTCGACGCGGTGCGGCTCAACACGCCGTCGATCAACGCGCCGGTCATGCCGGGCCGGCTCACCGCCGTCCGGACCGTCGAGAACGTCTCGGGTCACCTCCAGACCTACCGGCTGACCAGCACTTCACCGACCAAGTCCGCGATCACCGTCGATCCGCCGACGCTCACGCTCGCACCCGGGCCACCGGCCGGTTCGCGGTGGGCATCGCCTCGTGGGCGCCGAAGCGCCAGCTCTTCGGCGAGGTCCGGCTCGTGCCCGTCGGCGGCTCGGTCCCCACGCTGCACCTGCCGGTCGCGTTCGTCCCGCAACAGGGCGCGGTTGCGCTCGCCGCGAAGTGTTCCGGCTCGTCGTGCTCCTTCACCGCGACCAACAAGGGGTACGCCGAAGCCCGTGTCTCGATGGCGTCACGCTTTCCGTCCGGGGCCGCCGTCGGCCACGTGACCGGGGCGTCGCGTACGTCGCTGGACACGATCGGACGGTCGAAGGTGACCCTCGCCGGGATCACGCCGGGCAAGCCGTCGCTGTCCACCGCGACCGGATCCTTCTACCAGCGGCCGGACGCGACCGCCGACCCGATCGGCGACGAGGAGATCATCAACTACGACACCCCCGAGTTCCAGTACGCCGGCCAGGCGTACACGCGGATCGGGGTGACCTCCGACGGCTATCTGGTGGTCGGCGGCGGGACCGGCCAGGACGTCACGCCGGAGCCGAACGGGCTGCCGGACCCGAAGCGCCCCAACAACATCCTCGCTCCGTTCTGGACCGACCTCGACGGCACGTCCGCCGGGGGCATCCGGGTCGACGTGCTCGACCGTGAGGGCGCCCGGTGGATCGTCGTGGACTGGGACGTCACCGTGTTCGGAACATCCTCGGCGCGGCGCTTCCAGGTGTGGCTGCCGCTGACCGGAGTTTCGCCTTCAGCGAACATCCGGTACGCCTACGACCCGTCGGCGCTGCCGAAGGCCCCGCCCGGTGGGCTGAAGTACCTCGTCGGCGCGGAGAACGTGGCGGGGTCCGCCGGGGACGCGTTGTCCGGCCTGCCGAAGGGCGACTTGTCGGTGCCGACCACCGCCGGTAAGCCGGGCGGGTCGCTGACCTACTCGGTCACGCTCACCGGGGGCACCGCCGGGTCGGTCACGACCTCGATGACGTCGTCCACCGTCCCCGGAACGACCGTCCTCCACACCCCCCTTGCCGCCCCCTGACGGCCCCACCCCCGCGGCCTGACCGTGCGATCATGAACTGACGGTCGTGATCGTGCGGCGTGTCGCGTACTCAGGTTCATGATCGATCCGGCGCAGGCATGATCAACGCCGCCAGAGTCCGGCCAGGAAAGGGGGCGGGGTCCAGCCGGGAAAGGGTCCAGCGTCACTGCTTGGCGGCCATCCGGGCTCGATAGTCTGTAAGGCATGGCTGATCTGCCCGGGTGGTATGACAACGACATCGACCGCGTGATCGTCTCCGAGGACGACATCCGCGCCAAGACCGATGAGCTGGCCAAACAGGTCGCTGCGGACTACGCGCAGGCGGACAGCGTACTGCTGGTCTGTGTGCTCAAGGGCGCGGTCATGTTCATGGCCGACTTCGCCCGCGCGCTGAGCCGCTACGGCCCGCCAGCCGAACTCGAGTTCATGGCGGTCTCCTCGTACGGCCAGGGGATGACCTCCAGCGGGGTGGTCCGCATTCTCAAGGACCTCGACCGAGACATCGCCGGCAAGCGCGTGATCGTGGTCGAGGACATCGTCGACTCCGGGCTGACCCTGAGTTGGCTGCTCAAGTACCTCGAATCGCGGTCCGCCGCGAGCGTGGACGTCGTGGCTCTGCTCCGCAAGCCCGACGCGATCAAGGTGCCGGTCCCGGTGAAGTATGTCGGGTTCGACATTCCGAGCGAGTTCGTGGTCGGATACGGCCTGGACTATGCGGAGCGGTACCGTGACATGCCATATGTCGGAGTTCTAAAGCCAGAGGTATACCAGAGATAGCGGTTACGGGTCTACGAGGCGTAGGCCCGCCGTCTCTCAGGGTGTTCACAGGGGCGCGCTGTTGCGGCAAGTGTGACATCTACGGTGTACCGTCAAGTGACCTGACGGCCTACGTATCGATCGGGAGGTTTCGGGTGCGCCGCACCCGACAACAACGGTATGGAGCGACTCCCCTTTTATAAGCGCCCGTGGTTCTGGTTCGTGCTAGTCGCGGCCGCGATCGCGGTGTTCTTCGCGACCTACAGCAGCTCGGGGACCTACCGCGACGTCGATACCTCGGTCGCGCTCGCAGAGCTCAACAAGCCGGACAATGTCAAGAAGGTCCTGATTCAGGACAAGGAGCAGACGATCCAGCTCGAACTGGCCAACAAGGCCAAGTTCGGCAGCGTCGAGACCGACAAGATCCAGGCCGAGTATCCCGCGCAGAGCGCCGACTACATCTTCGACCAGGTGCGCAACGCGAACCTCGCCGACGGCGGTAGCTACAACACCGAGGTCACCCAGGACTCCTGGATCACCTCGCTGATCTTCTCCTTCGCGCCGCTGCTGCTCATCGTCCTGTTCTTCTTCATCATGATGTCGCAGATGCAGGGCGGCGGCTCCCGGGTGCTCAACTTCGGCAAGTCCAAGGCCAAACTGGTCAGCAAGGACATGCCGAAGACCACCTTCGCCGACGTGGCCGGGGCCGAGGAAGCGGTCGAGGAACTGCACGAGATCAAGGACTTCCTGCAGAACCCGTCGAAATACCAGGCGCTGGGCGCGAAGATCCCGAAGGGCGTACTGCTCTTCGGTCCGCCCGGAACCGGTAAGACGCTGCTCGCCCGGGCAGTCGCCGGGGAAGCGGGCGTCCCGTTCTACTCGATCTCCGGCTCGGACTTCGTCGAGATGTTCGTCGGTGTCGGTGCGTCCCGCGTACGCGATCTCTTCGAGCAGGCGAAGTCGAACGCTCCGGCGATCGTCTTCGTCGACGAGATCGACGCCGTCGGCCGGCACCGTGGCGCCGGCCTCGGCGGTGGCCACGACGAGCGCGAACAGACGCTGAACCAGCTGCTCGTCGAGATGGACGGCTTCGACGCGAAGGGCGGCGTCATCCTGATCGCCGCCACCAACCGGCCGGACATCCTCGACCCGGCGCTGCTGCGCCCGGGTCGGTTCGACCGGCAGATCGCCGTCGACACGCCGGACATGGAGGGCCGCAAGGCGATCCTCCGCGTGCACGCCAAGGGCAAGCCGTTCACGCCGGACGTCGACCTCGACGCGGTGGCTCGGCGTACGCCGGGCTTCACGGGCGCCGACCTCGCGAACGTGATCAACGAGTCGGCGCTGCTGACCGCCCGCAACGACAAGCGTGCGATCACCAACGACTTCCTCGAGGAGTCGATCGACCGCGTCGTCGCCGGTCCGCAGCGGCGTACTCGGGTCATGTCGGACCACGAGAAGAAGATCACGGCCTACCACGAGGGCGGGCACGCCCTGGTGGCGCACGCGATGCCGCACTCGGCCCCGGTCCACAAGGTCACCATCCTGTCGCGCGGGCGGTCGCTCGGGCACACGCTGGTCCTGCCGACCGAGGACAAGTACACGCAGACGCGGGCCGAGATGATCGACACCCTGGCGTACGCGCTGGGCGGCCGGGCCGCCGAGGAACTCGTCTTCCACGAGCCCACCACCGGCGCCGGCAACGACATCGAGAAGGCGTCGGCGATCGCCCGAGCCATGGTCACTCAGTACGGCATGAGTTCCAAGCTCGGCGCGGTCAAGTACGGGACCAGCGGTGACGAGCCCTTCCTGGGTCGTAGCTACGGCCACGAGAAGGACTACTCCGACTCGGTCGCGGCCGAGATCGACTCCGAAGTGCGGGCGCTGATCGAGCTGGCTCACGACGAGGCCTACGCGGTTCTCGTCGAGTACCGGGACGTGCTCGACAACATCGTGCTGGAGCTGATCGAGAAGGAGACCCTCTCGACGGCCGACATGAACCGGATCTGCGCGCGGGTCACCAAGCGTCCGCCGATGGCTCCGTTCAACGGGTTCGGGAAGCGTACGCCGTCCGACCTGCCGCCGGTGCAGACCGCGGCGGAGCGTGCGGCCGCCGGTTCGGCCTCGGCCGGCTCGGCGCCCGCGACCGGCGCTCCGCAGTCGGTGGCCGACGGCGCGACCCTGATCGAGGGGTCGAACTGAACAGCAGCACCTCGGTGACCCCGGACCCCGCTGACGCGGGCTCCGGGGTCACCGCCGCTTCCGAACTCGACCTGCTCGCCGCCCGTCTCGTCGACGGGTCGATCAACGGCGGCCCCGTCGAGAAGGCGGTCGACCTCGAACGCATCGAACGCGCCGTACGCGAGATCCTGATCGCCGTCGGCGAGGACCCGGACCGGGACGGTCTGGTCAAGACGCCCGAGCGGGTGGCCCGGGCCTACGCCGAACTCTTCGCCGGCCTCCGGGTGGACCCGCGGCGGGTGCTGCGGACCACGTTCGAGGCCGATCACGAGGAGATGGTGCTCGTCCGCGACATCGAAGTCTTCAGCCTCTGCGAACATCATCTGCTGCCTTTCCGGGGCGTGGCCCACATCGGCTACATCCCGAACGAGGACGGCCGGATCACCGGTCTGTCCAAACTGGCCCGGCTGGTCGAGGTGTACGCCCGCCGCCCGCAGGTTCAGGAGCGCCTCACCTCGCAGATCGCCGACCTGCTGGAGAGCCAGCTGGGCGCGCGTGGCGTGATCGTGGTGCTCGACTGCGAGCACATGTGCATGGAGATGCGCGGCATCCGGAAGGCCGGCGCGCGTACGGTGACGAGCGCGGTGCGGGGCATCCTCCGCTCGGACTCCAAGACCCGCACCGAGGCGCTGACCCTCATCAACAGCCGGTAGCCGTCAGGGGCACCAGCCGCGAGCCAGCAGCACCGCTCGCAGCTCCCGGAGGACGGCCGCCTGTTCGCGGTCGACGCGGTATCGGTGGACGCGCAGGACCCGCCAGTCCGCCTCCTCGTAGCCTTCGCCGCCGTCCCCGGGACGCGAGAACACCAGCGCCACCCGGAAACGCGGCCAGCCCAGTTCAGGCTGAAGCAGCACGCCCCGGGGACCTTCCACTGTGTAGTGCGGGATCGGCCGGGGCAGGCCCTGTTGCAGGATCGCCAGCCGGAGCCGGGACGCGTCGGCGTCACGGGAACGCCCGTCCGCCAGTTCGAAGGCGTGCTCTGCCTTCCGGTAGCCGCGGACTCCGGCACGGCTCTCGGCGTACGCGTGCAGCTCGTCGGGAGTGACCAGCGCCCGCGCGAGCAGTCCGTCGAGGGTGGGGATGGCCTGTTCCAGCGGGAGTGACGCGGCCAGGTCCCACGCGGTACGCCGTGGCGACGTGAGCATGAGCCCGTCGAGCACGTCGACGTCGCCGGGGTCGATGGTGGTCTGATGGACCTTGATCGCGGACCAGCCGCCCGGTTTGGCCGGCGGCGGGACGGTGACGTGCACCGGGTCCCCATAGTCGGCGGCGAGGTCGACGCCGTGCAGCCAGGCCGCCGACGTGTGCGAGAAGCAGGCCCGGCCCGGCAGCACGAGCGCGGCGGCGTGGCAGTCGACCCCATGGTCGAGCAGTACGCGCGAGTCGACGTAGATGTCGCGGCGGACCCGCCGCCAATCGTTGGTACGCAGTTGGTCGGTGGTCAGCAGCCCCTCGGCGACGGCGGCGCTGCCCCGGAACACCGTGAAGCTGAGTTCGGTCGGGCGGTCAAGCAGTTCCTCCATGACAGAGAACATTCGCGTCCGGCCTACCGCCGCCTCAATGCCTGTGGACAACGGGCCGCGCCTGCCCGGCGCAGGGGTGTGGACGACGTTGCGGCACCTTTGTGGATCTGCTATGCGGTAGCGCGCCACGCGTCAGCGTCGCCGATGGCCCCCGTGGCCAGCGTGTGTGCTTCGTTGAGCCGCTCCCGAGCCTGTTCGAGCTTGCTGATCGCGTCGATGAGCGTGGGGGACACTGTCCCGGCGGCGGTGAGCCGCAGCATCGTGAGCGCTTCGTCGAAGGTCTGCCCGACCGCTCGCAGGCGGATCAGCGCGTCACCGGTCTGCGACACCGTCGCCGCCACCCGCAGTTTGACGTCCTCGACGCTGCTCACCGACTCACCTCGTCAACCAGAGAAGGGCGAACACCGCGGTCGAGAGGACCTGCGGCAGCGCGACGACGGCGAGCCCCATCGCGGCCGTACGCGTCCGGCTGATCACGCCGGTGGCGATCCAGCCGATGCCGAACGCCCCGAACGCCAGGAGGAACCCGGTGCAGCCCGCGTAGAACGGACGAGTCCGCTCGTCCACGAGCAGCACGAACACGATCTGAGCCAGCAACGCCGCCGCCGCGAGACCGCCGTAGACGGCGAGATTGCGTGTCGTGGCCGACGGTGGCCGGGTCGGGGCCTGCGCCAGCGCGCCGTCGGCCACGTCCACCGTCGACATCGCCTGCCGCAGCGCCGCCAGCACCACCGCCGGGCCGCCCGAGACGGCCCGCTCCGCGCTCGTCGTCTCCGCCGGCGTCGGCGCCAACGGCGGCATCGGGCGGCCGCTCGCCGTCGCCATTTCGGCCATCCGCTGCTGCTGCAACGCCAGCCGCGCGCGAATCGGCGGCAGCTCCTCCCGAGCCGCGCGCAACGCCGCCTGCTCCGTCGCCACCGACGTGGACGCCTCACGGCGTACGGCGTCCAAGCGTTCCGCCGCCGCCAGGTACTCCTGCCAGGCACCGGTCATCTGCCGGCTGCTGTCGCTCATCGCCGAGCCGCCGTCCTCCATGGTCGCGTCGTCCTCGTCCATGGTCGCGTCACTCATGGCCGCACCGCTCATGGCTGCGTCGTGGTCGCTCATTGGCCGGCCGCCGTCGTCCGCGGGTCCACGCCTTGGTCGCTCGCCGTCGTGCGCTGGCCCGGCGGGGTGCGCGTCTCGACCGCTGCTCTGGCCTCGGGCGTCGTGAAGGGCACCATCACGGCCGTCAGGCCGGTGTGCCGGTCGTGGAACAACGCGCGGCCCGGCCGCGGCTCCCACTGGAGCGACTCGCCCAGCATCAGCGCCACCTCAGGCCCCGGCACGTTCAGAAACACCAGCCCGGCCACATCCTCGCGGCCCGCGGAGAACCCGACGTCCTCCGAGAACCGGCGCAGCTGCCGCCACCAGCCCAGCAGGTGCAGGCCGCGGCTCGGGTCCTCGCGGATCAGCGTCCGCGCCTCGCTCCCGGCCGTCTCCATTCCCCAGACCACCAGGTACGCGTTGACGCGTGCCACGGATTCCGGGATGTCGGCCTTCTCGGTGGTGATGACCTCGTGCCCTTGGCTCCGCAGCTCAGTGTGCAGCGCCTCGACGGCGGCCACGGTCTGCGGGACCATCGGCGCCAGGACGAACCGGACCGAGCCCGGCCGGTGCTGCGCGGCCAGTGAACGGACCGCCGCGACCAGGACGTCCGCGCCCTCGGCGGACGGACCGAGGACGGCCAGATGCCGCCCCGGCGTCGCGTCGAAGGGGAACGCGACCGTCGTCATGTTCACGTCGACCTGCCGCCCCAACAGGGCCGCCTTGGCCGTCTCCGTCTGGGTCTCCTTCAGCGCCTGATACAACGGATCGTTGTCGAGGTGCTGCGCGGCGTACCCCGAGAACACCACCGGCGGCTCGTCGTGCTCGTCGCGGGCCTGCCACAGCCGCTGCCGCAACGCGGTCAGGATCTGCTGATCGGCATGCGGATCAGGGAACCGCACCAGTTTCTCGTGCGCCCGCCGGGAACCCCGTGGCCCGCCCAAGCCGCCCGCGGTGTTCACGATCGCCGCGCCCAGCTGCAACGTCGCGGCCGACTCGTTCGTCGGCTCCAGGACGTCCGCGCCGCCCGGCAGCGCCACGCGTACGGGGAACTGGCCGAAGATGGAGTCACGCTTGGCGTAGAGCGCCTCGATGCCCCGCACGGTCTGGCTCGCCAGAATCAGATGTATGCCGAACGACCGCCCCTTCCGGGCGACCGACTCCAGCAACGCCACCGCCTCGGTGGCGATCCGGTCCGTCCCGGCGAGCAACACCTGGAACTCGTCGATCACGCACACGATCCGAGGCAACGTCTCGCCCAGGTTCCGCAGATCGACGTACCGCGAGACGCCGTTGGCCTTGAACATCTCGGCCCGCCGCGTCATCTCCGCGTCCAGCTCGCGCAGGACCGCCAACCCGTAGGTGCGATCGCTCTCCACCCCGACCGCCCGCGCGTGCGGCAGCCAACTCGCGTCCCGAGGCGTCGGGATGAACTCGGAGAACGACACGCCCTCCTTGAAGTCCAGCAGGTAGAGCGCCAGCTCCTCCGGGTCGTACCGCGTACACAATCCATAGAGGACGTCGATGAGGAAGGCGGTCTTCCCGCCACCCGACCGGCCGCCCACCAGCCAGTGCGGCGTCAGATCGGCGAAATGCAGACTGATCGGCGTGTCCCCGGAGATGCCGACGGTCACGCTCAACCCGGCCGCCGACGAATCCGCCCACCAGCCGTGATCCGGGTCGGGCAGCAGATCCAGCAGGTGCACCGAACCCTGCTGGGCGAACTGTGAGCCCAACTCATGGCACACCCGGTCGATCAGCTCCAACGGCGGATCCGGATCCAAGTACACCGGCACGTTGAACGGGTCGCGGCCTCGGCTCCACGACGCCCCCGGCGGATTTCCGACCAGCACGTGCGGATTGCGTACCGAGATCTCGGTCGCCAGCGGCAGCCGATCCTGCGTCGTCTCCGGCGTCAACGGCGCCGGCGGCCACCCGGCCACCACCATGTGCAGCCCATGGGCCGGACCCCGCTTGGCGAGGTCGACGATCCGAGCCAGATCCGACGCGTCCGCCAACGACGGCAACCCGGCGATCACCAGCAGCATGCTCCGGTCGCGGCGCCTCGGCTTCGCCTTCCGTTCCTGATCCGGCCGGCTGGGGCGTACCCAATGCTCCGCCTCCGCGAGCACCGCCCGCAGACCCTCCCGATCCGTCGCCGGCTCAGGCAGCAACCCGGTCTCGGACAGCGCCGCGAACGGCGCGAACACATGCCCGTGCCCGTCCACCGCCCGCACGATCAACGTCCCGGACGGCGCGGTGGCCAGCAACCGCACCACGATGCTCCGGAGCGCGCCCGTCACCCGAGCGTCGCGGGCGTCGGCCGAGAAGGCCAGGTGCCCCACGCCCAACAACGGCACGACCAACGGGAACCGGGCATCGTCCAACGGCTGCGCCGTGCCCACCCGCACATACTCCGGGCGACGCTGACCGCCCAACGGCGTACTGGCCGGAACCGCGTCCAACGGCTGCCCCAACCAGGCCGGGGCGAGCGCCTGAGCGGCGGCGCGCAAACGCTCAGCCAACTCGTGCTGCTCAGCGATATCCGTACGCGGCAACGGCAGATAGGTATCCAGCGTCGCAGCGGCCGCGGTCACCACCGCCGCCGCGTGCCGGTGCAAACCGGCCGCCTGATCGAGAGGTGCGCTCGTCTCCGCCACGCCGGACCGCCTCCCATCTGCTTCCGGCCAAGACGGTAGCGCACGAGGCGGACATCGGCGTGTCACGCCGCGCGCCTCAGCACGATCTCACTCCAGGAGCCACGCCGACGGATCCGGCATTGCGCCGTGAAGAGGACGACGGCCGTCACCGAGGCACCGGCCCTCGGGTAAAGATAGGGCGTGCCGGTCGTCGAAGCCTCCCTCATCGTCCCCGTCCCGCCCGAGGTCGCGTACGCGGTCTCGCAGACCACGGGCGAGATCCGCTACCGCTGGGATCCGTTCGTACGCGAACAGCACTTCCTCCACGGCGCGACGAAGCCGGCCAAGGGGGTCCGAACGTTCACTCGGTCGCGGCACGGCTTCACGATGATCAGCGAGTATGTCTCGTACAACCCGCCCAGCAACGTCGGCATGAAGATGGTCGAGGGGCCGTGGTTCTTCGAGATGATGGGCGGCGGCTGGCGATTCAGTCCAGCTGAGGTACCTGGGCACAGCATCGCGACCTGGCGGTACAACTTCCGCTGCCGACCGCGCCTGGTACGCCCGATCGCCGAGTGGATCGGGCGGCGGCTGCTCCAACGGGATATCGACCGGCGGATCGCGGGGTTCAAGAAGGGCTGCGCAGACCCGGTCGTCCTAGCCGCTGTCCGCGACGGCCTTGATCGTCCGTAGCCCCGTTGATCATGGGGTTCGCACCCTCGACACACCGCCGAGGCAACAGTTAACTCCATGATCAACGAGGCGAGGCGAGGCGAGGCGAGGCGACGGCGGGGGCGACGGTCACGGCGACGGCGACGGCGACGGCGGTGAGTTGTCAGCCGTAGAGGGCGAGCGCAGGCGCGGTGACGAGCTGGATGAGCTGCGCCTGCGTCAGGATCGGCTCATCGCCGAACGTCGGCGGCCGCACGGTTCGGTAGTTGTCGGCGCCGGCGGTGATCAGGGTGTGCCCCGTCCACAGAGTCACCTCCAGCCAGCGGGAACCCGGTCCGAGCAGGTCGGGGTAGGAGTCGACGGCCACCTGCCGACCGTCGGGCAACGTGACGGTGGCGTCACCGGATGGGGGAGCGACGGTCGACCGGGTGATCATGACGCTGAAGCTGCCGCCGGGCGTACGCGCGCTCGCCAGCAGATGATCTGACGCGGAGACGGTCTGGAAGGGCGCGACTGCGCGCCAGGTCGCGGGTAGGTATCGCGCGTCCGGGGTGAGCGCTGCGACCGCGTCCACCAGGTAACAGGACACTCGGGTCGCGGTGGTCGAGTCCACTGCCGACAAGGGCGAGCTGGCCGCGAGCGGGTCGACAGTGATGTCGGGTGTCGCCCCGGTCACGAGCGGTACTCGGGCTAGGCATGGAGCTTCGCCGGAGAGCACAGTCTGAGGCTCGTTCGAGGGCAGCGAGAACCAGACGAAGGTCGCTGCGACGAGGGCGACTGCGGAGAATGCACCGAAGCGGAACATGCGTCGCCGCGAGCCCTGCTTCAGCAGGTCGGCCGAGGTCAACGTCATCGGTGGTTCGTCCTCGACGACATACGTGCGCAGCTTTTCGCGTACCAGAAGATCATCCATGAGAGTCTCCGAAGTGTGACCGAAGTTTGGCCAGGCCATGTGCGGTCTGGCTCTTGACCGTGCCTTCCGCGATGCCGAGCAGGTCCGCGGCCTCAGCGACCGAAATGTCCTCAAGGTGCCGCAGCACCACGAGCGCGCGCTGCCGGGGCGGCAGCGCGTCGAGCGCGGCGCGGATGTCCAGGCCCAGGTCAGGCGCGGGCTCTGCGGCGCGTTCCGGCACGTCGGCCACCGCGGTTTCGTGCTTCTTGCGCCTATGCGACAGGTACGCATTGACCAGCGTCCGTCGCGAGTAGGCGTCGAGTGTGGTCGGATCGAGTCGTCGCCAATGCCGATAGAGCTGTAGAAAGGTGTGCTGGACGAGGTCCTCCGCGAGATGCCAGTCGCCGCTGAGGCCATAGCCGAGCCGGCGCAGCGGGGCGGCCCGCGCCGCGAAGTATTCGGAGTAATCGGCCTTCCAGGTCATGCATCACATACGCGCCTACCGGACGCGGGGTTGCATGTCAGGCGTTGGCGATCTGCCGGTCGATGATGCGCAGAATGCGGTCGACCGCGGCCGGGTCGATGCCCTCGTCGCCCCGCAGGCGCAGGGCCTCGGCCTGGGCGGCGGCGTGGAGTTCGAGGTTCACGGCGCGCATGTGACGGAAGCGCGCACGTTCCTCGATGAGACTTTCCGTCTCAGGGTTTGGACTGACCTGGGCCACGATTCGCCGTACGCGTTGCCGCCACTGTTCAGCATGTTCGTCGTCGAGGTCGCCATCGGCGTGTAGTTCGGTGATCCGCTCGTTCATGGCGCCGACGACCCGGACGGCGATCTCCCGCGTCGCCCGCTCCGGGTCGGCCGTCGCGACGCCGATGTGCCTGACCAGCCATGGGAGCGTGATGCCGGGCAAGATCAAGGTGACCATGACGACGACGAACGCGATCAGGATCAGCGTGCCCCGCTCGGGTGTCGCCGCTGGCAGCGACAGCGCGGCGGCGATCGTGACCACGCCGCGCATGCCGGCCCAGCCGAGGACGATCGCCTCGCGCCAGTTGCCGGGCACAGTGCTGCGCAGGAAACGGTGCGCGAACAGGCCTGATGCGACCAGCCACACCATGCGTACGCCGATCAGCACGGCGGCGACCGCGAGCCCGATCATGATCTGCCGCCAGATGTCGGACCCCGCGTCCTCGATGATCGGCCGCATCTCCAGTCCGATCAGGATGAACGCGATCGACGTGAGCAATAGATCAAGGGTGGCCCAGAACGCCGATCCCACCAGTCGGGACTCCGCGTCCTGAATGTGGTAGAACGCTCCGCCCAGAACCAGGCCGATGGCGAGCACCGCGAGAACTCCGGAACCGCCGATCTCCTCGCCTGCGGCGTACGCGGCGAACGGCAGCACAACGGTGAATGCGCCGGCGAGCACCGGATCGGTCAGCCAGTCCAAGATCTTGCCCGCGACCAGCGCCAACAGCAGCCCGACTCCGATGCCGAGCACCGAGGCCGCGAGAAACTCGCGCCCCGCGCTGCCGAACGAGATACTCCCGCCCACCGCCGCCGCGGCCAGCGCCGTATTGAACAGCGTCAGTGCGGTCGCGTCGTTGCCCAGGCCCTCGCCCTCGATCACCGCCACCATCCGGTGCGGCAGGCCGAGCTTCCCGGCCACACTGGTCGCGGCCACCGGGTCCGGCGGCGCGCAAGCCGCGCCCAACGCGAACGCGATCGCCCACGGGACCTGCGGCAACAGGCTCGACAGCACCGCGGCCACCGCGAACGCGCTCACCGCGACCAGCGCCACCGCCAGCATCAAGATCGGCCGCAGGTTCGCGCGAATATGTGCCCAGCTTGTACGCGTAGAGGCGGCCCACAACAACGGGGGCAACAGGAAGGGGAGCACGAAGTCGGGATTGAGCTCGATCTCCGGCACGTTCGGAATGAGCGCCGCCGCTATCCCGACCATGGTCAGCAGCACGGGATAAGGCAGGCCGAGCCGCGACGCGAGCGGCAACGCCACGACCAGCGCGCCGACCGCGAGGATGAGCAGCTCGATACGATCCACGCCGATCATCCTCGCCCCCCGATACGCCACCAGGCGGCTGGCCGACGGCGTGTCGCCGGCGCTACCTCTGGCTTCTCGCCAGGAGGTTCATCACCGCGCCGATCACCGCGATCAATGCCCCGATCAACATCAGTACGCCGCCCCACCCGAACTCGCCCGCGGTCGTGGCGCCGACCTGAATCCGGGCACCCAGGAATTCAGCCGACGTCGTCGTCTCCGAACCCTTCTCGGTCAGCGCGTATCCGATCAGGACACTTGCCGCGTACGCCGCCACCACCAGCTGCAGCTGACTCGTCCGGAAGGTGACCAGACTCCGATCACCATTGAGCGCCCGACTCAGCCCTAGCGCGAGCAGCAGCAGTCCGCCGACGACGACGAACCAGGTCAGCGGGGCGAGAAAGCCCGTCCACTCCCAAGCCAAGTAATCCACACCCGTGCTGTTGCGAGTCGCCGGCTCATAGCTCACGAACGGAGCGAACGAGAAACCCAGAATCAGTACGCCACCCAGCATGACCAGCGCGTCCGAGATCGGAATGCGTACGTCGGCGGGCTGCGTGACCGGCTGCTGCGCCATGGGCTCCGTCATGCGCGCCACTATCCTGGCGGGTGCCCGATCTGTCCAGGGCGGCCTGTGTGACCAGCTGAGTACTCGGAGTTATCCACAGGCCCTTTCATCGATGTCTTGCGCGGTTTACGCTGCCCCCTTGCGGTGATGGGGGATATCGATGACAGTGCGCGGAATAGCGATCGACCTGCAAGCGGTGACGGACCTGTTCACCAAACTAAGCTCCGATGTGGACGTCGGTCTGGTGCCCGACGGAGAACGCGCGGCGCTCGGCGTCGGCTGCGGCGCTCGGTTCGGAACCGGATTCGCGGCGCTCGACGTCCAAGGACACGTGAAAGCCAGCAACGTCGCGTTCACCCTGGCGAGCACCAGGTACGTCGACAACTTGAAATCCCATCTCGCCAACGCCCGGGGTCTGATGGCGTCGGTTGAGAAGGTGCTGACGAACTACCGCTCTGTCGACAAGGTAGCCGCGGTCCTCGCCACCTCGGCGATGACGCGATCGGCCGAGTTCTCCGACGAGTCGACGTCATCCAACACGGGCATCGTAGGAACGGGAGTGGCGACGACGCTTCCACAGCCACCGCTCCCACGGGCTCCAGAGTTCGCCTCGGTCGACGTCGCTTGGGGCACGGCGTACGACGTCCAGCGTATGAAGGACATTCTGTTCCGAGATGACATCAAGGAATCCTGGAACCAAGTAGGGGCGTTGCGCCTCCTTGGCCAGGCCCTGGAGAACCACTACCGTCGCTTCCTCGAGTTGCGTCCCAAACTTGCCGAAGTCTGGCCGGTCGACGGATCTCCCACTGCGGCAGAAGCACAGGCCCGCATCGACGAGCACGCACGAGCCGTCTGGCAGGACGCCATCTGCGCTCAGACCACGGCGAAAGCACTGGACGGAATCGTTGCCGCGATCGCCAAGGCGCGAGAGAAGATGCTTCCGTTGCACGAGCGATGGCAGACAGTCACGACGGACTTCATGCCCGAGGCCTTCGACCACGCCGCCCAGGAGCTGAACGTACGCGGCCGGGAGGTCATGAAGGAGTTGGATGCGACGGTTGGTGATCTCCGTACGCAGATCTACTTCCCCGAGACTACAAGGCAGGTTAAGGGCGAGCTTGATGAGCCACCCGAGGAGACTTTCGATCCTAGAAGGTCTGGACCCGAACCATCGCCTGATTCTGAAGATGTAGGGGGCAGCCGCCAATCACTTCAACGACCGGTGCCCCCGATTCCTGGTGTGCCGCCGGGTGATGGGCCTGTGTTGTCGGGAGGTGTGCCACCTGTTGGCATTTCGCCATCGACGCCGCCATCAACGCTTCCTGTTCCACCGGGAGTAATGTCCGAGGCTCCATACGGTGGTGCCTGGGTCCTGCCGGGCCCGGCCACCAGCACATTTCGACAGAACTTGCCAGTGGGTGGGGTAGTTGCGGCATCACCTGCCGTAGGGTTCCGCAACCGAGCATCTGTTGCCGGGACGGCTGGATCATCCGGCATGATGAGCGTTCCGGTTGGCGGATATGGCGGAGGCGCAGCAGCTTCCGAAGGATCTGGCCGGCAGAAGATGGCGACCGAGCAGTGGGAAGTCGCGGAGGGCGTTCCCCCGGTTATTGGCGAAGCCGGC
Source organism: Hamadaea flava (assembly GCF_024172085.1). Classification (NCBI taxonomy): domain Bacteria; kingdom Bacillati; phylum Actinomycetota; class Actinomycetes; order Micromonosporales; family Micromonosporaceae; genus Hamadaea; species Hamadaea flava. The sequence goes on from NZ_JAMZDZ010000001.1 coordinate 5,058,025, forward strand.
CCGTTCTTTGAGGAAGAGAAAGAACCTGATGACGAACAAAGGATGCGGCAGGAGTTCGAGGACTGGTACAACCGAACCATGCTGCCGTGGACCGAAGGGCTGAACCTGTGAGGATCGGTAGTAGGCTATGTCGAGCCACGTCGCTAACCTTGGTCGTGATTGCAGCGTCCCTACCGGTGCTATCGAAGGGCGCATCTGCGAAGGCCGATAACATTCAGGATGGCCAATGGTATCGTGCTTTTTTGGATCTTGATGCTGCGCACAGGGTGTCGAAGGGTGAAGGCGTGTCGGTTGCCATCATTGATACCGGAGTCGATGCTACGCATCCCGCGGTAAAGGGGCGGGTTGCGAAAGGTGCGGACTTCAGCGCGGGTGGACAGTCGAGTACGGGGAATGGGTGGATTGACCGGAACGGGCACGGCACACAGATGGCTGGGCTTGTCGTGGGGTTCGGCAGGGTACAAGGCGTTGCACCTGCAGCAACGGTTATTCCAGTCAATGCCAGCGTAACTTCGTCCGCGCTTGGAACCGCACGTCTCGCTGAGGGCATTCGGTGGGCCGTTGGTCAGCATGTAAAAGTGATCTCGATATCCTCGGGCGGAGATGATGATCTGCGGCTGAGACAGGCGGTAGAGCTCGCAATCGCCAACGACATAGTTATCGTAGCCGCAGCTGGTAATGCTGGTGAAGATGCTGCCGTTACCTATCCTGCAGCATATCGTGGTGTGATCAGCGCATGCGGCGTGGATCGCATGGGTGCCCATTCGACAATATCGATTATTGGCCCAGAGCTGACACTGTGCGCTCCGAGCAATGGCATATCTAGTGCGTATCCCGGGGGCCGATACGTCGTAGGCTCGGGGACATCAGAAGCCACGGCACTAATTGCTGGTGCGGCCGCGCTAATCCGATCTAAGTTCCCAACGTTGACGGCAACTCAGGTGATGGAGCGCCTGTACGCCACCGCGATAGACAGGGGCGCGGCAGGCAAAGATGATGTGTACGGTTATGGAGTAATTGACGTTGTTCGCGCGCTTACGGCCGATCTGCCGCCCTCTGCTCCAGCGTCGAGCCCGTCATTCCTGCCGACAAGCTCGCCAGATGCTCGAGTGTACGAATCAAGCCAGGACACGAAACCGTGGCTGATCGTCCTCGGGAGCATCTTGTGCCTAGTGCTTCTGGCGGTTGGTAGCGCCCTGGCAGTCGCCGCGACGCGCTCAAGCAAGAATTAATTGCTTCGAATCTATATATTTGTTTGGACTGCTTCGGGCAGGTGTTAACGGGCGCATGGGATAGCGCCCGCGCTGTCGTTCGCTGTCGGCTGAACACCACGCGTTGTCGGCGAGGACATTCGATATTCTTCGGCCATGGCGACGGGACGTCTGAAGCGCGGGATTTTGGTGGCGGGTGGGGTGTTGGTGGTGGGCGCATTGATCCTCGGCGTGCTGACCCTTCGTGCGTATCACGAGGCGACAAAGATCGACCGATCGGTGCCGAAGATCGTAGTTCGGAACTATATCGATGCATTTCTAGTGCGTCGCGATGATCAACGTGTCGCGTTGTTTACCTGCAGTGATGGGTCTGCGCTCGAATCCATCATTTCGCTTAGGGAGCAGCTGGTGCGTGAGGAGACAGCGGGAGACGTCACCACCAGAGTTGTTCTGACGCGGTCCACCGAACTGGACGGGGGCCGCCGTGTTGATGTCGAGCTCCAGCTGAACCAAGGTTCTGGTCTTCAAACCGACCGACGAACTCAACATTGGCTGTTCCGAATGGTGGACGAGGATGGGTGGCGCGTCTGTGGCGCTGAGCAGCTCCCGGATCCCAGCCCAAGCCCGAGCGCCTCGCCGTCGGCTACTCCACCCACAGCAGGTTGAGATAGACCGCACGAGTGGGCGGAACTAGTCCCGTAGCCGCCCACCGGTACCAGTCACCCTCGGCTGCGACCCGTACCTGGGCCTGGGTCTTGCCAGCGTAGGGCTCTGTCACCGCGCGAAGCCCCCGCTCCGCGGTGAAGTCGTCGGATCGTTCGGGCATCGCGACGAGGCGTCGGCCGGTGAGGTATGGGACTTCCTCGGCGCGGATGGCGCGGCGTACTGGTGGTTCGTCGAGACTCACCGGGCCTTGCTTGTTGCTATCTGGTCCGTCGTCGCCGATGGTTTCCACCCACACTCGTTCGGCCGGGATCAGTGGGGCGAATACTTCGATGCGGTCCTGCTCGGCGCGATACCAGTCGGCCTCCGGCATCACGGGCACGAGGCTGCGCGACTCTTGGCGTACCAGTGAATCTGCGCGGAGATCAGCGCGCCAGCCGTGGCCTGGCAGGCCCACGATGACGCGCTTCCCACGTAGCTCGCCGACGTATTTCATGGCCGGAACCGGCACGATGGGTGAGGGCCAACGGTAGAGCTCGTTGGCCCAGCTGGCGAAGTCCGCTTCGGTCATGGGTGTAACTCCGCAGGTTAGGGTGCTTCTCCGAGGGGCGCGCCACGGGCGGCCATGAACGGCACCGGACTGACCCCGCCTGCGAATGACCGGTCGCCGTTCAGGTGCGTTTCGAAATGCAGATGCGGGCCTGACGAGTGCCCGGACGTACCGACAAGGCCGATGACCTGGCCAGCCGAGACGCGGTCGCCGACTGAGACGAACGGTCGCTGAACCATGTGGCAGTACCGCGTGATGACCTGGTCCGCGTGCAGGATGTCGACGAACCAGCCACATCCAGGTGTGCTCGGCGAACCGTCGCGGTCGCAGTTGCCGACATCGCATTTGCTCACGATGACGACGCCGGCGGACGCCGCCCTAATACGCGTGTAGCGCGAGGCGCCGAGGTCGACACCATTGTGGGTGGGGCGGTCAGCGGTGCGGAACCCCGAGACGATGCCTGCCTTCACCGGTACCGTCCAGCCCGAGGCTGCGATCTCCCCAGGTCCGGCGCACTTCAGGTCCGCAGCGGCAGCGGCTGCGAGGCCCGCACCGTCGGCCAGCGTGTTGACGATCGTCGTCGCGAGCGGCTCGTGCTTCGCATAGGCATCCGGGTACGCCGACCGCTGAACGGCTTGAGCTGCGACCGTCAGCGGGATCGTCGCCCAGTCCGCCACCTTCACGAGTTTCTGGTAGAACTTCCGCGACGCGTACCGGGGATCCATGATCTGCTCGGGGGTGCCCCAGCCCTGGCTCGGACGCTGCTGGAAGAGGCCGAGCGAATCATGGTCGTTGCGTTCGCCCAGGTAACCGTGGTTGGTCAGACTGCTTTCCTGCATTGCCGTCGCGACTGCGATGATCCAGCCGCGCGGCGGGATCTTCATCTCGTGGCCGACGCTGATGATGATCGCCGCGTTACGGACCTGGTCCTGGCCGTATGGGCCGATCCGCGGCATCTCCTTGTTGGGGTCGATGACCCCCTTCTGCCCGCAGGTGAAGGCATTGTCGCCGACACTCGTGCCACCGAGCTGGTCCAAGGTGAACGCGCCGAGCCCCCCGCCGCAGCAGAGTAGGACCAGGGTGGCGACCAGGGCGATCCAGAGAGCTGGGCGTGGACGGCGGCGACGTCCGCGAAGCTCCTCGTGCTCCGGGTCGTCGAGGACTGCAGCGTCCGGTCCGTCGGCGCTCACGTGCGCTCCCAGTCCACGCCGTCGACGAACCAATGCCCGGACGGTCCGACCAGACGGAGCACCAATCGTCCGCTGTCGAGCGGAATGCTGGCCTGGGCGGCCGACTCCGAGTAGATCACCAGCGTCACCTCGCCAGTTACCTTGCTGGCCGGAACGCTACTGGGCTCAACGTCCTTGAGCTGGTCGATCAGCTGTTGGGTGCAGTGCGGGCGAAGCGCATCCAGCCACTTGTCGGCCGACCTTGTCCGCTCAAGCCAACTCGCCGCGAATGTCAACGCCACCTGATTCGGCGGGGCGGCTCCCTTGGCGACGCTCGGGCTCACGGTCGGCATCGCGGAGACCACGCCGTCGTCTGGTCCGTAGCTCTTTGTCGTGGCTATCTCGGCTCCGCTTTGGCCGGAGGAATCGGGCGACCAGCCGGTGTTAGACGACGAGTCGCCGAACAGACGGGCAGCACCGACCAGGATGACCACGATCACGGCGAGAGCCAGGGCGACGCCTACCCGAGAACGGAGGATACCGGTGAGCACCGCGCGCATGACTACCTCGCCTCTGCTCTCACCACCGGTCTGGCGGAGCTCGGCTCCGACACGGAGTCGCGGGCGGCATCAGGTCGGTAGAGCGCCTGTGCCGGAGCGGCCTCGGGAAGATTCGGGTCCGACCAGCGGCGCTGCTCGGGCAACGCCTCGCTGCGGACGAGCTCGCGCTGAATGGTCTCGGTGACCGCCGGACGTGTCTCGCTGGGCGAGTCCGGTCGCGTCTCGGGTCGTCCCGCGATTGCGACGGCCGCGCCCGCCGCGGCACCACCTGCGGCCGTGGCCGCTGCCGTCGCGGCAGCCGGCCGGACGAGCGCACGGGCCCAGCCGTTCGACGGCGTGCTGCCGCCGAGCTGCGTCACGCGCCGATAGGGGCGCAGCAGGATCCACGCCACGATGCCGCAGAGCAGCATCAGTACCACTTGCAGCCAGCCGGGAAGGCTGGGCGTGCTCATGATCAGATCCACTGCGGACAGATAAACGGCGGCACCCGTGCCGAAGATCGCGATGTTGAAGACCGCGGCCAGGACGGAACCGGCGAGGCGGCGGAGACCGGCGCTGGCCGGTCGCAGAAGGCCGACCGTGCCCAGTGCTGGGGCGGCGATGACGGCCCAGCGGAAGATCAGGAAGCCCAGGAGCACCAGGATGGAGGCCACGATGTCGAAGATCGCGAAGGAGATCGCGGAGAGGATCGCTACGAAGCCGGCTCCGATGCGCTCCATGCCCTTGGTGCCGCGGAGATACTCGTAGGCGTCGGGGTCCTCGGTGCGGATCTGTTCCGCAACCTTCATCCAGTTCTGTTGCTTTGAACGAATGAGTTCGTCACGGTCCTGGGCGCGTTTCACAGGGTCGGACTCTGTTTGAAGCGCGGCTACGTCTCCCCAAGTCAGCGACTTCGAGTCGTAGAGCGCGGGTCCATACTTCAGCGCGGTTTCACTGTCTGCGGACCCGAGCGCTCCGCGCACCCAGTTCCGATAGAGCAACGTCTCCGTCGCCGTATCGCTGGACCTGACAGCTGGCGGCCGATTGTCTGTGCAATCTGGAGTCTCGTTGACCTTTCCCTTGCAACGTTCAGGCACATGGGTGGTGGACGAAGGCCCGACAGCGTCATGAACCACGCCGAGAGTGCTCGTAAGCGCTGAATCAGCAAGGTTGGCCGAATGCACTGGCCACGCCGCGATCGCCGTGACGGCCACCATGACGAAGATGGCCCAGCCCGCAGTGGTCATCGCCCCCGACATGTTGGCGTTTCTCGAGCGCCAGATCAGGTACAGACCCACCACGCCCAGGGTGATGATGCCGAAGACGGAGAAGACCTTCGAGTAGATGGCCTGTGTAGCGTTCTTGACCAGTGGGTCGGCCCAGCCCCACATCTGGCCGGGATCCCAAGCACGCTCGCGGAGTGCGTTCGATGCACCGACGATGCCACTGGCCAACATGAACTCGCCGTTGGCGACGGTATTCTCGAACTTGTAGTCCGGATGCATCAATGTCTGAGCGCATCCGATGTCGTAGGTCGTGTAGTCGTATCCCGCGTAGCCATACGAGCTGTATAAGCCTAGGCCGATGCTCGCATCGTCGTTCCAGGTGGGTTTGCTGAGGAACCAGCCGGCCATTCCGTTGTCCGGCGCCTCCGGCGTCGGTGCCTGGAGACACTGCGCCCTTGACGCCGCGACATCTTGGAGCCGGTCGACGCAAGTCTGCAGCGGGTACTTCTGCCACTCCTCCAGGGAGCATGCGGGCTCCCCTGGGGCTGCGATCACTAGGGGTTCCGCGCCGACCGCGGGCGTACCGAAGAGCGTGCCGATCCCGAGAACCAGGGTGGCGAGCACCCCGTAGACGAGTCGCCGCATCGGGTCACCCCGCCTGGGCAGGTGCGGCAGCTGGGTCGCCGAGCGGTGTGGTGTCGAGTGCACTGAGCAGCCCCTCCACATAGGAGACGTCCACACGTATCTTCTGCACTCGTCCATCCACGTCTCGGACAACGAATTCGCGGTAGCCGAGGCGCGCCGAGGATGCCCCGTCGGCTGCGGAGAGTCCGGCGAGGACTGCCTCGTAGCCGACGTCGGTGGGTACGCGCAGCAGCCGCAGCGCCTCGGAGGCGATCTCGGTGTCCTCGGCGATGCGGCCGACGAAGACGGTGGAGACGAGGTTCTGGACGTCCAGCCCGAGGATGTCTTTGGGGTTCTGGGAGGCGACCAGGGCGGCGAGGTTCCATTTGCGGGAGTCGCGGGCGAGGCGTACCAGGAAGGAGCGGCCGGACCGCCAGCCTTCCATGAAGTGCGCCTCGTCCAGGCCGACGAGTTTGCGCTGGTGCATGTCGCCGGAGTAGCAGCGGCGTACGGCTAGTCGGTGTGCGGTGTGGAGCATCGGGAGTGCCAGCGCTTCTTCGGCTGACCAGTATTCGCGTTCGATCTTGAGGTCGGGCAGGCGGAGGCCGGCCATCGTGATGACGGTGAGGGCCGCGTCGGAGCCGAGTAGGCCGGCTGGGGGTGCGCCGAAGAACAGCAGCGCGAGCGGCATCTCCGCGGTGTCGAGGAGCAGGTTCGCCAGTTCCCGGCCTTCGCCTCCGTCGAGCCCGCGGAGGCATTCGACGACGTCGTCGAGGGTGGAGGTCTCCTCGGCGGGGATCGTCCGCACGGCGTGCCGCAGCAGCGTGGCGGTCGAGGCTTCCCGGGCGACCTGCGGCGGGACGAGCATCGAGGCGATGTCCTGGACGAGCATGCGGCGCTCGGCTCGGGCGTTCGAAACGGCGATGTCGAATTCGCGGTCGCCGTCGGATCCGGCCGGGAACTCGTCCCGGGAGGGTGTCGGGATCAGCGCGTACGGGGCGAGGGTGCCTTGTTCCGATCCGGTCAGGTTGATGACGCGGGAGTATGGGCGCAGTTCCGGCATCGCGGTGAGGCGGGCGAGCGGACCGCTCGGGTCGAGCAGCGTCACGCGTACGCCGCGGCGGGCGGCCAGGTAGCCGAGCGCGCCGAGCAGGGTGGACTTGCCACCGCCGGGTTCCGCGACGAACACGCCGAGGCCGGAGCGTTCGCGTACCTCCATGGGGAAGTGCAGGTCGAGGAAGACCGGCCGGCGCGAGGTGCCCGCCGTACGCCCGATGAGGTCGCCGCGATGATCGCCGACGGTGGACGCCGCCTGCGGCAGCGCTGCCGCGAGCAGCTTGACCGGCATCCGCCGCAGGTATCCGGAGTTGG